>NZ_JAAHGH010000059.1 GCF_010672525.1 Okeania sp. SIO2B3
TTAAATAATTCGCGCCTTGAAGCCGACCCTTTTAAAGGGAAAAAAAGCGGTCGATCTTCGTAGCTTCCCGCAGGGTGGGATGGCTCCGAAACCTGCGCTGTCCTCCAATCGACCAAGACAGCGGTCGAGGGATGGCTCCGAAACCTGCGCTGTCCTCCAATCGACCAAGAAAAGAAAATATTCCTTATATTCAATTCCGTAGCGGTTAAAACCCGAGGTAATTATCAATTATCCATTAATGAAATATACCTAATGTATAGCTAAAATGATACCTATTTAAAAGGAATTAGTATTCAGAAGCTGATACCTGAAAAGCCGTTCCCAGTTTCAATGCTCTTATCAGGACATGATGTTACTCGATATACTGGCAAGGTTAGCTGATCTGCTTTTATATCAAATCCAGTTAAACAGTTATAGATTGGTTAAGTCTTTAGGAGTCAGGAGTCAGGAACAACAAGTCAGGAGGAGAGAGAATCACAAAGATTGAGTAGTTATGACAATTCGATATTTTTTGATGTCCAATTCCCCCAAATTTGATATTACCCATACTTTCTTTAAAGACAATGAAGCTTATAGAACCCATTTGGTATTTTTCGGCGATTCAGTTTTTTGCGAGGAGTCAGGAGTCAGGAACAACAAGTCAGGAGGTGGAGGGAAGGCATAAGGGAAAAAACGGATGCGACCCCGCGCCCTTCGGGTTTGGCAGTTGCGTGACTGTCGGGGGACCCGCAAGGGCGCACTGCACTCACCGTCGCACGGCGCAAGCGGTCAGACCCCGGCGTTAGCGGAGCGGCTCTGTCAAGAGCTGGTTTCCTCGCCATGGGAATGCTGACCAACAGAGGGAACGTGCACCAAGCAGGTTGAAAAATACTCCCATCTCCCCATCTCCCCAACTCTTTTTAAATAGCTCTCAAATGGGTTCTATAGCTGATGGGTGACGGCTGAATGCTTACATATTAACTTAATCAAAAAAATAATTAAAAAAGTAATTATCCGAGTTTGAACTCAAAAAAACGATTAAGATAATTTACCAATAAACAATTAAAAGGAAATCAAGATGGAAATTAGAGCAATCAATACACCTCTGTTAGAATGGACCGGAGATGCCCTAGCCATTGGTTTATTTGAAGATACCGATAGCATATTAACCGGGGATATGGCCTATTTGAATGAAAAGCTGACTGACACTTTATCTGAACTAATTGAAGAAACAGAATTTAAGGGTAAAGTCAACAGCAGTGCTTCGACTCGTGTGGGCAGCAAAAAATCCATCCGCAAAATTATTATAGTGGGCCTTGGTAAATCGGAAGAGCTAAAATTAGAAACTCTGCGCCAAGCAGCAGCAACTTGTGGACGCTTGGCAAAAAAGGAGAGGTGCAAAACTCTAGGCATTAGCTTGCCAATATGTGACAATGCTGAAGCTACAACTGCAGCCATTACAGAAGGCATTGAGTTAGTCCTCCATCAAGATCATCGCTTTAAATCTAAACTGGAAGACCAAGGGCCAGATGTAGAAAAAGTAGAGTTAATTGGTTTAGCTGGCTCTGATGAAGCCATTGCCCGTGCCCGAAAAATCTGTTCTGGGGTGATTCTAGCCAGGGAACTTGTAGCTGCACCTGCTAATTCCTGTACCCCAATAACTATGGCTGAAACTGCTGAAGCTTTGGCTCAAGAATTTGGGTTAACTATAGAAATTTTAGAACAAGAAGATTGTGAAAAATTAGGCATGGGAGCTTTCCTGGGAGTTGCTAAAGCTTCCGATATTCCACCAAAATTTATTCATATCACCTACAAACCAGAAGGTACTCCTCGTAAAAAGTTAGCAATAGTAGGAAAAGGCTTAACTTTTGACTCTGGTGGCTTAAACTTAAAGCCTTCTGGTAGTGGGATTGAAATGATGAAAACCGACATGGGTGGAGCTGGTACAACTTTTGGTACTGTTAAGGCGATCGCTCAGTTAAAACCAGATGTGGAAGTTCATTTTATTAGCGCTGTCACTGAAAATATGGTTAGTGGCCACGCTATGCACCCTGGAGACTTCCTCACTGCTTCTAATGGCAAAACTATTGAGGTTAACAATACGGATGCTGAAGGGCGTTTAACTTTGGCCGATGCTTTAGTCTTTGCCGATAAATTAGAAGTAGATGCGATCGTTGATTTGGCTACTCTCACAGGTGCTTGTGTTGTGGCATTGGGTAATGATATTGCTGGTTTATGGAGTCCGGATGATGATTTAGCTGGGCAACTGGCGACAGCGGCAGAAAGTGCTGGTGAGAAACTATGGCGGATGCCTTTGGAGGAGAAATATTTTGACGGGTTGAAAGCTATGCACGCTGATATGAAAAATACTGGTCCTCGCCCTGGTGGTGCTATTACTGCTGCTTTATTTTTGAAGCAGTTTGTTCAAGATACACCTTGGGCGCATTTGGATGTTGCCGGTCCTGTATGGATAGATGCTGAGAATGGTTACAATAATGCTGGTGCAACTGGTTATGGCGTTCGGACTCTGGTGAATTGGGTTTTGAGTTAGAATTCAGGAGTTATCACTTGTTCGGATAAGCTATAATAGCGTAGGTTGGGTTAAGCGACAGCGCAACCCAACAAAAATCGGATAAGCTATACAGCGCTTTTCATATTGATGAACCACATCTTCACAATCACAACCCAGTAGGGGCGATTTCCTACGGAATGCTCCGCAAACGCGAATCGCCCCTACTGTAGTCTACGCAAATGAAAACCGCTGTAATACCGTAGGTTGGGTTAAGCAGCAGAGAAGGGAGCAAGATGCTCGAAGGGATGGGAGCAAGATGCTCGAAGGGATGGGAGCAAGATGCTCGAAGGGATGGGAGCAAGATGCTCGAAGGGATGGGAGCAAGATGCTCGAAGGGATGGGAGCAAGATGCTCGAAGGGATGGGAGCAAGATGCTCGAAGGGATGGGAGCAAGATGCTCGAAGGGATGGGAGCAAGATGCTCCCACTACCGTGATCATACCGTAGGTTGGTTTTTGTTTCGCAACAGTCTAGTAGTGGACTGTTTCAACTAAAATGATGCAATAGGAAATTGGCTAGAGATTGCTTCACTATCGTTCGCAATGACAATTCTAATGCACTATTTAAGATGAAACAGTCCAGTAGGGTGCGTTACATTTCATTAACGCACCGCCTATCTCAAATTTTTCGCTCAGTTACGCTACCGCTAACACACCCTACTGGACTGACTAAAAATATACCAAATGGGTTCTATAAATAAATGACGGAGTCCTCAGGAGTCAGAAGGTAGAAAAATGCTCCCCTAACTCCCCCACTTCCCTACTCCTCTACTCCCCTACTCCCTATACCCCGATCGCTTAAACTATTTACCGTAGCAGCTACATCAATACCAGTAGTTTGTTTGAACTCCTCAATAAAGGCAGCCATTTTTGTGGCATTGCTCCCACCTTGGGTATTAATCACAGTCACATTATCCACTTCAACCTCCGGCACAGTAGATACCATAATCTTTAGCAACTCTTCCAACTTCTGGTACAGAAAAACTTCTCGTGCATTTGTACCAGCAGCTTTCCAAGATTCTGCCAACTTCTTAATACCTTCAGCTTGTGCTTTTCCTGGTTCGACAATAGCAGCAGCATCTCCTTTAGCACTAGCGATCGCTCGCTTACATTCAGCTTCTGCGGGAGCAACGACATCTGCTTGTAACTGTTGTTCTACTTGCTTAATACGCTCATTCTGCACTGCTACTTCAGCTTGAGTCCGCGCTACTTCTGACCCAATGTCAGCCTCCGCTTCCGCTACCACGGCTTGCCGTTTTGTCACCGCATCTTGAATACGTTTTTCAGCTTCTGCACGAGCTACAGCAACTTTAGTTTCAATCTGTTTGAAAGAAGTATTTTTTTGGTTTTCTGCCTCTCGAATAATTGATTCTGCCTGGGTTTTTGCTTCAGCAATACGAGAATCTCGCAACAATTCTGCTTGTTGTTTTCGACCAATAGAATCAAGATATCCTACATCATCAGCAATATTCTGAATTTGTAGAGTATCCAAAACTAAACCTAATTTTTCTAGGTCGTCTTCTGCTTCCTCCAGTAAACTTTTGGCAAAAGCAATTTTGTCTTCATTTACTTGTTCTGGTGTCAGAGAAGCTAACACACCACGCAAATTTCCTTCTAGAGTTTCCTGGGCTAATTTTTCAATTTCCTGGCGAGTTTTGCCTAGCAGCCGCTCGATCGCATTGTGAATAGTAGGTTCTTCGCCAGCAATTTTGATATTTGCCACACTCTCAACTGTGAGAGGAATACCACCTTTAGAATAAGAATTATTAACCTTGAGTTCAATAATCATATTACTCAAGTCCATGCGGAAAGCTTGTTCCAACAGGGGGACGCGAATGCTACTACCTCCCTTGACGAGACGATATCCAACTTTTTTATCGCTGTCTCCCACACGGTGACGACTTCCAGAAAAAATTAGGACTTCACTTGGTTGACAAATGTAATAAAGGTTGCGAATGACAAAGACACCTGCACCAGTACCAAGACCGAAAACTGCTAGTAATGCTAATACTATTTCCATGATTTTTTTACTCCGTTATTTTAGTTATTGTAAGAAGGAAGAGGGAAGAAGGAAGAAGGAAGAAGGAAGAACTGGATGGAGAATTAATACCATTTCACGGCAGTCAGAAGTCAAAACTCATATCAAGTCTCATGAAGAACGCCATAATAAATTAGCTATCTTGAAGATGACTAAAGATGAATTCTGCTGAACTTAGAAACTTATGGCATTGCATAATTGCGGGATGATTTAATTCAGAGAGGATCAACTATAATCCCCGTGTCTCCGTGTCCCCGTGTCTCCGTGTCTCCATGTCCCCGTGTCCCCGTGTCCCCATGGATGAATTTTGAGCCTCCAGAGACTTAATTTCTTTCCCATTCCCATTGCTGAAATTACCTGTCACATCAACGCCAAGGGTTTGATTAACATTGTTGAGAAACTGGCGGAAGATTTCAGGATAAGCATTCACCAAACTAGCGATCGACTTGCCATCTCCACTATCAATAACTTTGACATTTTCCAATTTAACTTGTTCTGTCACTTTCGCGGACTCACGCAAAATCATACTAATTTGCTGTAAGTAGAACAACTCCGCAGCATCGTTGCCAGTTTCGTGCCAAACCTGGGAAAGCATATCGTTAACTAAAGCTTCAGCTTGAGCATTTTCTGAAACAGAAGCAGCATTTCCTTTTGCTATGAGTTCTTTTGCTTGCCGTTGTGCTTCTGCTGGCAATACTTCATCTGCTTCTAAACGCAATCTCTCTAACTCAGCGCGGACTGTTTGCAATAGTTGTTCTGCTCTTGCCCTTGCTTCTTTAGCTGCTGCTTTGGTTCGTTCTTCTTCCGAACGAGCTTTCTGATCCCATTCTGCTCGAATTTTGCGGAGTTCGTTTTCTTTCTGGACGATCAATGTTTCTGACTGAGTTTTGGCAATTTCTGACTGTCGTTGGCAGTCAGCTTCTATTTGTTCTGCTTCTGCTTTGGCGTTAGACTCAGCTATTTCTGCATCTCGGCGAATCATGGCAATTTGTTGACGGCCGATGGAGTTTAGGTAGTCTACGTCATCGGAAACGCTTTGAATTTTCAGGATGTCGAGTTGTAGACCCAATTTTGCTAAGTCGCGACTCACGTCTTCGGCAATGCGTTCGGCAAATTGAAGGCGGTCTTCGTTGAGTTGTTCAGGGGTCAGGGTGGCGACTACACCCCGCAGGTTTCCTTCTAGGGTTTCTCTTGCTACACGGGTAATTTCTGAGCGGTCGCGGTCGAGAAATCTTTCTATGGCATTGCCTACTATTTTGGGGTCATTGGAAACTTTGATATTGGCGATCGCTTGAATATTTAGTGGAGTACCGCCTTTGGAGTAAGCATTCCGCACTTCCACAGGTACTGGCATGGTGCGTAGGTCCATTGTTTTGGTTGTTTCTAGAATTGGGATGGGAATTGCTCTACCACCGAAGATTACGCGATAACCAACTGTTTCTCCTTCTTTTGTCCGCCGTTTTCGACCGGATAAAATTAGTATTTCATTGGGTTTACAAATTTGTATGAATGTGTTGATAAACCAGATTAAAACTATTACTCCAAATATAGATAGAGCGATGGGTAAACTTGTAGAAATTTTTCCTGTAAAATTCTGAATTGGCTGCTTTTGTATTACAGGAGGAATTTGTGCTATTTCTACAGTGGTTAATTCTGCTTGATTTGATTCTAAATTTTTACTTTTCATTAGTTAAGTTTCCTCATTTATTTTTGTGAAATATAGTATTTTTCATGTAGTAGTATGGAAGTTCGAGTTAACTGGCCTACAAATCGTTTTTTTACCTAAAAATATTTGTGGTTATTCATTATCTTTGTCTGTGGTGGGTTTAATACCCCACCGTCAAGGGGGGTGCTTAAAATTGTTTGGGGTTTGTAGACACGGAGTGGCGTGTCGAAGACTATCCATAAGCAATTTTCCCTTCTGCCTTCTGCCTTCTGCCTTCTGACTTCTGACTTCGTTAAGCCTTCTGCCTTCTTCATTTATGATTATTCCTGGTGTTGAAAAGATGATTTGGAAATTACCCACACCTGATTATTTTCTGTGCCAATAATAAATACTTCTTCTCCCTTAGTAAATTCTTTAGATTCTTCTGTTGTACGGGCAATTAATCCTATGCTAGTTCCTTTAACATTTAGACTAACTTTACCTTTACTATGAGTATCAAATGGAATTTCCACAGTGCAGGGTAGACCTAAAAAATCTTGAGGACTGACAAGACTATTTATGACTTGGTTTTGTCGAAAAATCGACAACAATAATACTATTAACATCCCACCAAATATTCCTACTCCCACTGAAATATAGGCTAACATTAAAAGTTGATTTTTCATGCTGATTTATTCATATCGCAACTATATTTAATACCAAGCGTGAAAAAAGAATGTTACAAATAAACTGGCTAGTAAATAATTAATAATTAATAATTTACCGAATAATTAAGGTTTAAAGCCTCTCACTCGCTGTGGAGAAACAAGCGGTCGTTTGCGGAGCATTCCGTTAGGATGGGATGGATGGGTTTCCTCACCATATCTAATCGACCAAGAGAGAAAAAATTTTCCTTTTATTCAATCCTCTTCCTTTTGGGGAGAGGTAATTATCAATTATCAATTATCCATTATCCATTATCAATTATTGAACACGCCACCTAGAAAGTTATTTGTAGCAAACATTTATCAATTTGGTATAAGTTGTGCAGAAAACCTCTTGAAATTGGGGAATTGGGAAATAGTAATAGAGGATAGCTTAAAAATATTAAGATTCATCCTCTGATGTTCTATCTATATAATCTTCTGATACTACCCATACTCTATGATTTTCTATTCCCACGATAAATGCTTTTTCTCCTCTAGTAAATTCCCTAGATTCTTCAGTAAAAGCCATCAATTCTATAACAGAATTTTTCACATTTAATCTAATTTTTCCTCTACTATTTTTATCAAAAGGAATCTCCACAATTCCAGAAAGACCTACAAGGTCGCCACTACGCACCAAGCTATCAGCTTGACGGTTTTTTAAGGTATATAATACCCATGCCATAATTGTGCCACATAAAATACCAACAATTATAGAAATAATGGCAATTATTGTTGGTGAAAGAGTGGAAGAAATATAGGATAACAAAATTCCAGTTAGCCCAAAGAAACAACTGCCAAAAGTCCAAAATTTGAGGCTGAACAATGGTAGCCATAATCTTCTGCGACGCTGATATATTGAAGTATTAACTTGTCTACTTGATTGGTCTGTAATTTCTAAGTCTGGGTCAAAGTCTTGGTCAAAATCTACACCATCTAGACCCGCAAAGGCGGAGAGTGCCACAAATGCTCCACCAATAATTAGACAGAAAAAATAAGCTGATTCCATAGGTTGTCCTTCATAATTTTTAATAGCCTCTTGGTCTATTTATATTCTGGCAAATTAGTTTCTATTCAGCCTATTTGTAAAAAAAATTTGTGTTTGACTAGAAAACTACTTTGTTATAGCCATCCTATTTCAGTTATGAAAAAAATATTTTTGAATTTAAGGAAAAGGGGTAAACTAATACGCATTTTAAATGCGTATTAGCAAGCCAGAAGTCAGAAGTTAGAAGTAATAAGGCTTCTTCCCTCTTGCTTCTTGCTTCTTACTTCTTCCTTATTCCTTCTACGATAACAATACTGACTGTTGATAATTAGGATTATAATTAGGTAAAACTTCTACGCTAGGTTGAGTAACTCGTAAAGTTAAGGATAGTCTAACTTTACCGCTAGTATTACATACAGAGCGATGAATAAGTTCATCTGTAAACATCACAAATTGACCTGGTTTGAGAATGACGGGTACTGAATTTTCTGCCAATTTTTCTGTAACTTCAAAGAAATTATTGCCACTAAAAGGGTCTGTAATTTTTACAGATAAATTGTGGTCTTTTTTAGCATTTGGTATAAATTCAAAGCCATTAAATTTATTGACTTCAGTCAGAGCAATATAAACATTAATTGTTTTACCTACACCAGAAAGCAATTTTGGATAAGAGTCTCTGTGCCACAAGGGGATTAATTGTTTTGCGGGATAATTTACCCAGAGTTCAGAACGCCATAATACTAATTTTTCTCCTAAATATTCTTGCAATTTTGCTAATAATTTTTCATCCTGACATATTTTCCAAATTTTAGGGGAATCAAGATGTCTTTCCATGTGAAATTCTTGTTTCCAAATTTTAACTAATAATAGAAATGCTGAACCAAGTTTCAATTTCCATAAAAAATTTAAAAAGCGTAAAAATAATAATTTTCCTGGAGGTTTTGGTAAGATTTCTGCAAAAATTGTTTTGGTAATTTGACCAATTTCTTGACTGTCTAGTTTGAGAGTGTAGGGACCGGAGATTCCAGAATAATTATCATAATTAATTGTTTCGTTAATTGTTGTATTCTGGCATCCACTCCAGAGTAAACTTCTTTCCCAAAGTTGTTTTGCTAGATCAATATCTGTTGCTATTTTTGGCAAATGAATTTCCTGGGTTTGGGAATCAAAAAACTTACCACTTATCTCTTTTAGTTGACTAGACTGGGCACAGAATAATGTACTATTTGCACATTTTTCTGGAGAAATTCCTAAACCTAAATATTTGCTCAGACTATGCCAAATTGTAATATTAGATTGTACAAATCCTGGATGAACAGGATTAACAGTTACATTTGTATTTTCTAATTTTCTGGTAAGTTCAGTTGTCAACAGCAATAAACATAATTTAGAGACAGAATAAAGTTCTAAAAAGTTGAGAGATGTTTTTTTGACTAATAAATTCCAAGGAATAGTTTTTGGTTTTAATGCCAAATCGGAAGCCACCATAATAATTTTACTAAAAGCAGAACTCTTGAGTTTTTCTAACAAAAGATATGTCAGTAAAAAATGACCTAAATAGTTGGTACCCCAAATTAGTTCAAATCCTTCTTGAGTAATACCTCTTTGATTAAAAATTCCAGCATTGTTAACTAAAATATGTAGAGGAAGTTGCCTAGCTACAAACAAATCAACAAATTGACGAACTGAATCTAAAGAAGCTAGATTTAAAGGTAAAAACTCAACGTTTTTATTGCCACTAACTTGACGAATATAATCTACAGCTTTCGTGGCTTTACTAATAGAACGACAGGCAATAAATACATGACATCCAGCTTTGGCCAAACCAACAGCAGTCATTAAACCAACACCAGAATTACCACCCGTAACAATACATACTTGATTTTGTAAATCTTGATTCATAACTTACAGCAGTTTTCGAGTCTTGGAGGTACAAAGTTTTATTGCCCCAGGGAATAGGGAACAGGAAGTATAACAATAATCTTACAACTGTACCTCAATATTGACAATGAACAATTAATAATTGCCTTTCCTTATAGCTGATTTATAAAGTAAACATTAAGAGGCTGGATGCTCTACAGTGCAAAGGTTTGGTCATATATAAGCCTTTGGGCATAATTTCCAACAAGCCTAGTCGAGAAAGAGGTGTAAACTAAGTTTACAAATTCAGTTCTAAACACGCTAGGAACCAAATAAATGATACCTAAAATCACTCGTCTCAATCAACATCAGTTAGAAGTTTTTTCGTTTGCTTGTAAGCATTCAGGTATATCAGATATACAGTTAATAATTTTGAAAGCCAGATAAAGCACCCGGTCATCATAAAAAAAGCAATATGTAATTATCAAAAAGCAATAGATTGAGCAATTCGTAATTATCAAAAAGTAATAAATTAAGCGATTCGTAATTATCAAAAAGCAATAGATTAAGCAATTCGTAATTATCAAAAAGCAATAGATTGAGTAATTCGTAATTATCAAAATTTAATTATATAAATAATATACAAATTAACCGGATTTTTTCAAAATATATAGATAGTTTGATTACAAGTCTAATAACCTGATTTAATATTGCTAATACTGTTTTAGTTTGACAAAATTAGAGTTTATTAGGAACTTACAAAATTAAACAAAATTAATCTATGACTAGACCTACACCCACTACTACAAAAAAATATCAAAAAATAACCAGCCTATTAAGCTTAAACAGACTGGTTGAGGTTTTAATTGTCTCTTTAATCTCATCTAGCATAACTTTGCAGGTTCAACCAAATGGTATCCAATTACAGGTTAAACCTAACGAAGTAATAATAGACGTTAATACGTCTAGTAAATCTTTAGCAATTCGATCTTTAGAAAATCGATAGAATTGTCGATCAGATGAATTCTTACTGCCAATAGGAATTCATCTTAAGCTAGATAATTTATATTTGTCCTAATCACTATAAACACTCTATAAAAGTAATCAGCAAGGAGGAAGGTAAATTAACTCTAAAATATGCCGTTAAAAATTTATCGGAAATTCACTTCTGTAGGATGACCAAATCCCTTTTGTTCAGGTACTAGAGGCTTGAGTATTTCCCATTATTTATATCTAAAAGTTAACTTTTTGAGAAAACCACAAAAATAGGGAACAATAATTATTATCAGCTGAAATTGAGGCAAATATTTATGAATAGGCATCGTTATGGATTTTTACTAAGTTTACTATTATTAGGAACAGGCTTAATATTATCAATTATATTTAATCCTACTATCGGTATTGAAGTAACATCTATAAATATTGAAATAGACTCTCAACGAAATTTAGTCAGTCGTATCTATACCCCCACCACAGCAAAACCTCATCCAGTAATATTGTTGTGTCATGGTGTCAACAATAGCAAAGAAATGATGACACCTTTAGCAGTAGAATTGGCAAGACATGGAATAGCAGCGATCGCTTTTGACTTTGGCGGTTATGGCGAGTCTTATTCACTGAAAAATAGAGAAAAGTCTATAGAAAACTTAGACAAAAACACCAAAGCAGATGCTAAAGCAGTTCTCGCATACATTCGCGATCGCCCAGAAATTTTTGACCAAGACCGCATTGGTATTCTTGGTCATTCTATGGGTGGTGCAACAGCATTAAAGTTGGGGCAAACAGAAGAACTATTGCGCTCGACAATTATTTTAGGTATGAGTGGCAGCGCTACTATCACTACTCCTCGAAATCTATTTTTGGGCGCTGGTGTATACGAACAAATTAACCCTCCTGAAGATTTACGAATTATGTTGCAGCAAGCAACGGATAGCAAAAACTCTGTTTGCATCAACGACAGTAATAATATTTGCGGTAGTTTCAGTAATGGTACTGCTCGACTGTTAATAATTTCTGGCACTGCTGACCATATCATTGCCACCTACGACCCACAGTTAATGACGGAAGTTATCAAGTGGGTGCAACGTAGTTTAGATGTTAATTCTGCTAAGGAGGTAAAATTAGCTGCACCCGGTTTAATCATTTCTATGTTATTAACATTTGCAGGTGGTATTGCTTCTGGTGTTTGTGTATTGCTCCGACCTGATGAAAAAATCAGAATGCAGACTACAGAAACGAGAGGAGAAAGTTTGGTAGAAGAAATATATTTTCGTCAGATCAAAAAAGCAGCAACGTTAAAAGTACAGTTATTATGGCGACGTTGCGTTACCTGGTTATTGGCAATACAAATGACCGTTATTTGGTTGATGGCAATAAGAGGTCTGGCACTGACCAGAAGCGCGAGTAATATGCTGGTGTTTTGTTATGTTTTGCAACTGTGTAGTAATTATGCTTTACGTCGTTCTGACAAGTTGACTTCTATTTTGCGAGTTGTCTGTTTATATGTTTTGCTTTTGATAGTGGCGTTTTTATTGCCGACATTATTATGTGGAGTCAATGAAATTTTAACTACGCCAAATTATCTGGTAAATTTACCTCAATTTTTGCTCCAGTGGCCGTTTTTTGCCTTCTATAACTACACCATAGCAGCTAAACTAATTTTGATTCCTACTTATACTTTAGAGTTACAGGTTAGTTGGTTATTTGTATTATTAGTGTTGTTAGAGTTGATGTGGTCTGGGATAACTTTGCTAATAGTGGAGCAAATTTTAGTGGGGAGTGTGAAATGGTTACGTCGTCCGTTTGTTTTCACTGGAGTGAGTAATATTTCCCAGAAACAAATTGGTTTATTAGGGTTATTATTGTTGGCTTTTTTCGGGGTATTGTATCAGCGAGCGAGCGACGGTTTATTGATAGTAGTAATGAGTAAAGGAATATTAGCATTACAGATGCTTGGATTATTTTTATTTTTGCCTATAGGAATTATTGTGGTTACTGTTAGGTCTTTCTGGTTTCAAAATTTAGAGTCTCTATTAAAAGAAGAGGGAAGAAGGAATACCGTTTCACGGAAGTTATAACTCAAAACTCAAAACTCAAAAATAAGATTTTATAGCAGAAAAAGGAATACCATTTCACGGAAGTTATAACTCAAAAGTCAAAAGTCAAAAATAAGATTTTATAGCAGAAAAAGGAATACCATTTCACGGAAGTTATAACTCAAAAGTCAAAACTCAAATTTTATAGCAGAAGAAGGAAGAAGGAAAAATATTGCGTTGTCTGAGTTTTAAGCTCTTGAGCTGTCCTAACTTTTCCTTCGACTTCTATATCAGCTTAGTTTCGTGCCTTGTGCGTAAGTCTTGATCGAATTAATTTTTCCGAAATTTATTAACAGTTTAATGTAGTTAAAATTGACAAAATATAATCATTTAATTGATGCTAAGATTCGCCAATATTTTTAAACAAAAACAAAGACTATTGAACAACTATATTTATTTATAAGCAAAAAAAATGAGTATTTCAAAATATCTATATATACCCATTGTGGCTGAATTAATTAAATACTGTGTAAGCATTCAGCAGTCAGCTAACCTCATAAGCGCAGAACTGCGGACTTCAGTTATCAGCTTTATAGAATTAAAAGTATGGAAAAAGTCCATCACTTAACCTTAGCAGTCTATCGAACCACATCTACAATTTCCCTCCATATAGTTGAAAATGTAATAGAAGTTAAATAAATGCTTGTTTCATTCATTAAAAAGCTGTTTGCGCAGCATTCCGTAGGAAGAGCTGACCGCTAATAGCTGAATACTTACAATATTATATACTAAAAATACTGAGGTGCCTGAGGAAATAAAATATGACAATACAACTTCCCTTATCCCAAACTAACTCAGAAATAGTTTATCCAGATAGCGATGGACAACCCATAGCAGATAATACAATTCAATTTCGTTGGATTACAGTTATTCATTATAATTTAGCTTGGTTATTTGCAGATAATACTGAAGTTTTTGTGGCAGGAGATTTACTTTGGTATCCGGTAGAAAATAATCGTAAATTACGACAAGCGCCAGATGTCATGGTGGTTTTTGGAGTGCCAAAAGAAGACCGAGGTTCTTATCAACAATGGAAAGAAAATAATATTGCTCCACAAGTAGTATTTGAAATTCTTTCTCCAGGAAATACACCTAAAGAAATGGAGCGTAAATTATTATTTTATGACCGCTATGGAGTGGAAGAATATTATTTATATGACCCGCAAAAAAATAGTTTAACGGGATGGTTACGTTCTGAACTTTTCCTAGAAAGAATTGATGAAATAAATGGTGTTGTTTCGCCTAGGTTAGGAATTAGGTTTGAGTTAACAACAGAAACACTAATTTTGTACCGTCCTGATGAACAACCATTTACAGATTACATTGAAGTGCAGCAACAACTTGAGGTGTCAGAAAATCGTGCTTTAGAAGCAGAAAGTCGTGCCACTGTTGCTGAAGAAGAACTTCAACAGGAACGTCAAGAGAAGGAAATTGTTCAAGAGCGCGCTAAACGGTTAGAACAATTATTACGAGAAGCGGGTATCGATCCAGAAAGCAATGGATAGGTTGAATTTTGAGAGAAAATAGGCGTTCGCGGAGCGTTGCGTCAGCAGTATCGCTAAATAATTTGTAGGAGTAAATTTTATGAAAATTAAAAAATTTCTGAATCTGACTTTTTACAGTATCTTTTGGGTCTGGAATGTGACATTTTTGGGAGCTGTATATTTCTGGATTTTGCCAACTATTGGATGGTCTTTAATTGAAGATACTTTCTCTGGTTTAATTCCCAGTCAATTTTTAATTACTTTCATTGGAATAGTAGTAATTCCTACTGTTTTTACTATCATTGGTGGATGGCGGTTTCGGAAACAACCTCTGCAATTAATTCGTTTATTTTATGGGGTTGAAGCTCCCTTATTTTTACTCTGTCTTTTACGTTTATTCGTACTGCGAGAACTTACTCAAGCTAGCACTTTAATTTTAGCCACAATATTCATTAGTATTATCGCTTTTGGTCTGGAAATGTTAAATGGTTATGCTAATCAAAATCGGTTATTATCATGGCTACAAATGTTTGCCCACACTCTAATGTTATTAACAGGTTTATATGTGGGAGCATTACTACTATTCTATGCCGTGCCAGTATCCGTAATGTTAGTACGAGAATTTTTCTCATTTTACTGGCTTCTAGGAATTATTGCTGCTTTAACTTACTCTCCTAGCGATGTATTTCTATACCTCTTCTTGTTATTTATATTGGCTTTAACAACAACTTTATTTGTGTTTATGCCCTCAGCATTAGCCAGTTTATACGTTCATTCTGGACAAAAAATACTCAGAATATTTGCTAATCAATATAGTCATCAACGTACATTTCAGGGAATTATTGCGGTAATAACTGCCTGGATGATTTTGTTTGTTTCATTTCAACAACAACCCCAAGTTGTAGCTTTTCAAATGTTAGATTTACCAGTCAGAAATGAAGGCGATCGCCAAGAACTTTTAGCTAATTCTAATTTAATTAAAGATGGATTAGTCAATGCCTATTTATCCTCATATCGTTATCTCGGTACAGCCGCCCAAAGTAACCAAATTCGGATTATGTATAGAAGCACACTTGGCTTACCAGAATCGATAAATCAATCATTACAAAATTACTTCAATCATCTAATTTCACCATTCTTATATCAAGGCTCTTCTAAAGACAAAGAAAAAGCAGGAAAACTATATAGTCAATTTTTCGATACTCCCATCCAAAAAGGAGAACAAAAAACAATTCTTCAGGCTATCCAATCAACAGCAAATCGAGATGAAGTTAAGGCGGGATTATTAAATATTGGTCAACAAAAAGTCTGGCTAAAAGAACAAGAAATTACAGTGACAGAACATGGAGACTGGGCAGATATAGAACTATATGAAATTTATGAAAATCAAACCTTTGAACCCCAAGAAATACTCTATTATTTTACCCTTCCAGAAAGTGCAGTTATTACAGGTATTTGGTTAGGTGATACTGACAACTTAGAAAAACGTTTTCCTTTCAAAGTTTCGCCCCGTGGTGCAGCTCAAAAAGTTTACACTTCCCAAGTACGACGAGAGCGACCCGTTGACCCCGCACTCCTAGAAAAAGTCGGACCCAGGCAATATCGTTTACGAGCATTTCCCGTACCAGCAAAATTGTCCGCAACCCAACAAGAAGAAAACCCCGAACAACCCACTCAAATGCACCTGTGGTTGACTTATCAAGTAATGGCACAAAACAATAGTTGGGCATTACCGCAGTTGACAGAAAAACGCAACATATATTGGAATAAAGACACTCAACGAATGTACAACGCCGAGTTTGTCAGAAATTATCAAGAAACATGGTTGCCACCCACGGTATCAGCGATCGCCGAACAAACTCCCCGACAACATCAGATAAATTTCCCTAACAACTACAGTATTTCTGCTCAACCCCTAGAAACACCAGAGGAATTTTTAGTAGAAAGCGGACGTTTTGCAGTGGTACTTGATACTTCCTATAGCATGAAAGCTCAAACCAAAGAACTCAAAAAAACAATTAACTCCTTGCTGGAAAATGGTTTTGGAGACCTGAGTTTTGGCAATGGTGATGCTGACTTATATCTGACTAATGTTACACTGCCACCCGAACGCATTGACGATATTAGTCAGTTTGATGTAGAGAAAGTAACATTTTTCGGTACACTCCAATACAAAGAAATGCTGGAACAGTATCTCCAGTTACGAGGTGACACTCGCTACAAAGGAGTAATATTGGTCAGCGATGAAGGTAGTTATGAATTATCTAGAAACAACAAAGAGATGCCAAATTTATCTGCACCTTTGTGGATGTTGCATTTAGGTACGATGCCGCCTGCTTATGATGATGCCACATTAAAATTGATTCAACAAAGTGGGGGTGGAGCAGCAACAAAACTTGCCCAAGTCTTCCAACAAGTGACCGCAAAATCAAATTTCGGAGAATCTGTTGTCAGCGTTGCCGATGGTTATGCTTGGTTTCTGGAGAAAAAATCTCGTGGGGAAACGACAGAAGATAATTTTGCACCTCTGGCAGCTCAACAGTTAGTTTTGGGGTTGAGTAAACAAATGAACTTAGAAACTCTTGATGAATTAGATACTATTCACGCGATCGCCAAAACCTATAAAATAGTCACTCCTTATTCTTCCATGATAGTTTTAGTTAACGACGAACAACGGGAAGCACTCAGACGCGCAGAAGCAGCAGCAGACCGTTTTAACCGCAAAGTTGAGGATGGCAAGGAGCAGTTAACTGACCCCAATAACCCATTAGAAAATGTAAGTGTACCCGAACCTGGTATGGTATTAGGAATGGTGGTAATGGGAATAGGGTTATGGGTAAGTCAAAACAAGTTAAAAGTCAAAAGTCAAAAGTCAAAAGTAATTTCTGACAACTGATAACTATAGCGATTTTCAAATTAGGTTGTAAAATTGTATCCTAGTGGACTGTTTCATCTTAAATGATGCAATAGAAAATCCACTAGAGATTGCTTCACTATCGTTCGCAATGACAATTCTAACGCACCATTTTAGCTATGTCGGTCTACTACCAGCTACCAGCTACTTCGTTAAGGGAATGCTCAATTATGAATTTACAGGAAATTATCAATTCACTAGAAACTTTATCTCAAAAGGAACAGTCTGTTTTATTTGAGATTTTACGGGAAAGACAAAACCAAGAAAAGAAGGATTTTCTAGTCCGATCATTACGGGGAAAATATGCTCATGTTGCAACCAGTAGTTATGACTTTGCTCGGAGAAAACAGAAAGAAATCGATCTAGAGGATAAGGCCAGATGAATATTGTTTTAGACGCTTGTGCTGTTATTGCTTTCTTTAGAGATGAGTCGGGAGCAGAAAAAGTAGAAAAATATTTATCTGATAGTCAATATAATTCTTTAATTCATGCAATTAATATGTGTGAAGTTTATTATGATTTTTGGCGTAGCGAGGGAGAAGAAGTTCGGAGGAAATTGTTCAAGATTTGCAAAGTATAAATGTCATTATTCGAGATGATTTAAAAGTTGATTTTTGGCAACAAGTGGGAAAATATAAGGGAACAATTAAAAGGATTTCTATAGCTGATTGTTTTGCTTTGACTTTAGCTAATCGAGAAAGTGCAATATTGGTGACTTCTGACCGCAAAGAGTTTGAACCAATTATTCCTTTAAATATTTGTCAGATTGATTTTATTCGTTAATAGGAAAACTTGTGCAGTAATGTTAATTATCATTAATGAGCCATAATAAATTAGTTATCTTTGGTCATCTTGAGATGGCTTCTGCTGTGAGCCAAGAAATTTATTTCTTGGCGAATTACTTGGTGTATTACTTATTTTTTCCAGAATTTTAATCCCATAATTTTTAGTCTTTTAAGGAGAAATAATGACAACTCTTAAATTTCCTTCCCAAGTAGGGGAAGATGAAATTGTACCGATAATTACTGAAGAGCAAAAATCTCGATTAGAATGGCAGAAATTTATTGACGAAACTTACGGTTCTTTGGCTGATGAAAATTTACAAAGACCGCAACAAGGCAATTATGAAGTTAGAGAAATAATAGAATGATGATTTACAAATTGCTGCTATTGCTTTAGCTAATAATCTAATATTAGTGACTCATAATGTCAGAGAATTTAGCAGAGTAGAAGGATTAAAAATTGAAGACTGGGAAGCAGATTAATAGTTAAGAACTTTTGGTTTAATACGGAATCTAAAAAGATGCTTTTGTGGTCTATAAAGAAAAGCGATCGCTCTATAATCAAATTATCTTTTAATTAACCAAATCAAAATTACCAATGACTAGATCGTCCCCAAACCATTCTCACAATAATTCTCTAGGAGCTGTAAATGTTAACTGGTTAGTAATAACGACAGCAATAGCTACGGTTGCTGCTATTGTTGGTATTATTGCTGATGGAGGCACTATTTTTAACTGGTTTAAAGGATCATCTCCAACAAAAACAGATAATGATAATGTTACTCTTGTTGCCCCCCCTTCTCCGACTAGAGAAAATCAGACACCTAGAAATTATGATAATGTCACCGCATCTCAAACCCAGGATGCTAAAACTTACTATAATCGCGGTAAAGAGCATTACGATCTGAGAAATTATGAACAGGCGATCGCTGACTTTAACCGAACTATTCAACTTAATCCCAAATATGCTATAGCTTACATTTACAGAGGTCTTGTTTACTATTACCAGGGAAATTATGAACAGGCTATCGCTGACTATAACCGAGCTATTCAACTTAATCCCAAAGATGCTTATGCTTACAATAACAGAGGTGTTGCTTACGGTAAGCAGGGAAAATATGAACAGGCGCTCGCTGACTATAACCGAGCTATTCAAATTAATCCCAAATATGCTGATGCTTACAACGGCAGAGGTATTGTTTACTATAACCAGGGAAATTATGAACAGGCGCTCGCTGACTATAACCGAGCTATTCAACTCAATCCCAAATATGCTGATGCTTACAACGGCAGAGGTATTGTTTACTATAACCAGGGAAATTATGAACAGGCGATCGCTGACTATAACCAAGCTATTCAACTCAATCCCAAATATGCTGAAGCTTACAATAACAGGGGTATTGTTTACGAGAAACAAGGAAAGTATGAAAAGGCACTTGCTGATTACGGGGAATCCATCAGGCTAAACAATTCTGAACTTTGGTTCCCTTACAATAACAGGGGTATTGTTTACGAGAAACAGGGAAAATATGAACAGGCGCTCGCTGACTATAACCGAGCTATTCAAATTAATCCCAAATATGCTGAAGCTTACAACGGCAGAGGTATTGTTTACGAGAAACAGGGAAAATATGAACAGGCGCTCGCTGACTATAACCGAGCTATTCAACTCAATCCCAAATATGCCAATGCTTACAATGGTAGAGGTATTGTTTACAAAGAACAGGGAAAGTATGAACAGGCGCTCGCTGACTATAACCAAGCTATTCAAATTAATCCCAAATATGCTGATGCTTACTATAACAGAGGTAATGTTTACAAGGGTAACAACTCTATTGAAAAAGCCATATCAGACTTTGAAAAAGCTGCCGACTTATACAAACAACAAGGAAATCAAAAGTGGTATCAAAACTCTCTAGATCAACTCAAAGAATTACGAGGAAATTAGTATTTGTAGGTTGGGTTCAGGTAACGTTAGCGCCAGCTTATCCGTAGGATAAACCCAACATCAGCCCAAAACGCCAAGGTGTTGTTGGGTTTCACTGTCGTTCTACCCAACCTACTTTTATCGAGTTCAACACTTCCCAAAAACGATCTTTACTTCAACCAAACCATCAATAGCAACTGATAACTAATAACTAATAACTGAAATAGTCAAGGAGAGACTTTAAACCTTTCGGCGTTAATTATCAATTATCCATTATCAATTATCCATTAAATAATCAGCCCATTCGCGCACCCGACTATGGGCTACTGAAACCCCCTGACAACGATAATCCTCAAGGGATAATTTACTTTGCTCAACCATTTCCTCTTCCGTCAAAGATATAAAATTTAACGTTGAATCTATCTCTCCGTAATCTAGTAATTATTCTGTTTTTTTATCGAATTCATTTATCAGTAATTCCTCAAAATATTCTAAATTACCAGATGAATTTACCAGCCATTTTTGGAGCAGATTTTTAACTTGCTCTCCCGGTAGTGGCTCCAGGCGTTCTCATATTTTTTGTCTGAGATTATTTGCTTTCATAAATATCCAGATTAAATTATAATTTATAGTCTACCATAAATCATAGAAATTATAGGAAATATATAACCATGACATTTATCAGCCCTAAAATCGACTTTGCCTTTAAAAAAATCTTTGGTTCTGTTCACAGTCAAAAAATCCTCATTAGCTTTCTCAATGCCATAGTTTATAACAATCAAAATGTTATTCAATCTCTCAAAATAATTAACCCCTATAACCCTGGAGTTACTAACAATATCAAAGATACTTATTTTGATTTCAAAGCACTTTTAGATAATAATTATACCGTCGTTATTAAAATGCAAGCATTGAAGATAGATGATTTTGAAAAACCACAAATTTATAACTTAGCTAAAGCTTATGGAAATCAATTAGATAAAACGCAGGGTTATATGATGTTGCAACCTTTTATAGCTTTAACAATCGTCGATTTTGTTTTGTTTGAAGATACTGAGAGAATGATTACTAAATTCAGACTTCAAGAAGAGAAAAAATCGATTTATTACGAAGATGAATTAACATTAATGTTTGTAGAATTACCCAAATTTAACAAGAAATTATTAGAATTAGAAAGCCTCAGCGATAAATGGATATACTTTATTAAATCCGCTCCAAATTTAGAAGTAATACCAGAATCATTGGAAGAAGTATCAGAAATAGAAGCAGCATTAAAGATAGCAAATCGAGCCAACTTAAACAATAAAGAATTAGAGGAAGTAGAGCAACAAGAAAAGTTGATGAGAGATCAACAAGGACAAATTAGTTTCGCGAGAAACGAAGGAATTGAAATTGGAAGGGAAGAAGGAATTGGAATTGGAGTAGTGAAACAAATCTTACGTCAAATTCGCCGAAAATTTGGGGAAATATCTCCAGAAGTCCAGACTCAGATAGAGAAATTATCTTTGGAAAAATTAGATATTTTAGGTGAAGAAATTTTTGATTTAGCAACAGTGGTAGATTTGGAAAACTGGCTAAATAATAATGGATAATTGATAATGAAAAAGTTTTTTAAGTCTCTAGTTTTCTAGAAAACTCTCTATTTTAAAGTCTCATTCATCTTGAGTTAGCTTAACCGCAGCATTGAGAATATCGTCCTCAGTTACCAAAGAATCTAACCAGTCTTGATTTAGCTGCGGTTTAATTTTTTCTATTTGACGACGATAATCCTCAAGGGCTAATTTACTTTTCTCAATCATTTCCTCTTCTGTCAAAGATATAAAATTTAATGTTGAATCTATCTCTCCGTAATCTAGTAATTCTTCTGTTTTTTGATGGGATTCATTTATCAGTAACTCCTCAAAATATTCTAAATTACCAGATGAATTTACTAGCCATTTTCGGAGCAGATTTTTTACTTGCTCTCACGGTAGTTGCTCCAGGTGTTCTAATATTTTCTGTCTGAGATTATTTGCTGTCATAACCGTTTTTTGAGTTGTCAGTTTTTAGTTGTTATAGCATGAATTAATAAGGTACAGTATTATTTAGTTTTGATAATTCATTTAACTATTGTCCAATAGTTAAGGAAGCAAACTCACAAAGTAGCGATCGCTTGATTACTCAGTTTTGATAATTAACAGGACTTACGCAAATTCTTAGACAATACGCTATCGGTATGGGGCGAATGCCATTCGCCCCTACTAGATATGGCGGTTCTGCGTAAGTACTGATTAATTTAACTATTGTCCAATAGTTAAGGGAGCAAACTCACAAAGTAGCGATCGCCTGATTATCCATACTGAATAATTCATTTAACTATTGTCCAATAGTAAAGGAAACTGACAAGGTAGCGATCGCCTGATTATTCAGTCTCAATTATTAATTTAACTATTGTCCAACAGTTACAGCAGATTCCAAGTATATGAAGTACAGATATTAATAATTAAATGTTCTTAGTGCGAGCATCTTGCTCGCGCGGGTGTACCTCACCAAAGTGGAATCCGCTGTAACAGAGGAAACTGGCAAGGTAGCGATCGCCTAATTATTCAGTCTCAATTATTAATTTAACTATTGTCCAATAGTTAAGGGAGCAAACTCACAAAGTAGCGATCGCCTAATTATTCAGTCTCAATTATTAATTTAACTATTGTCCAATAGTTAAGGGAGCAAACTCACAAAGTAGCGATCGCCTGATTATTCAGTCTCAATTATTAATTTAACTATTGTCCAATAGTTAAGGGAGCAAACTCACAAAGTAGCGATCGCCTAATTATTCAGTATCGAGCATTAATTTAACTATTGTCCAATAGTTAAGGGAGCAAACTCACAAAGTAGCGATCGCTTGATTACTCAGTCTCAAGCATTAATTTAACTATTGTCCAATAGTTAAGGGAGGAAACTCACAAAGTAGCGATCGCCTAATTATTCAGTATCGAGCATTAATTTAACTATTGTCCAATAGTTAAGGGAGCAAACTCACAAAGTAGCGATCGCCTGATTATTCAGTCTCAATTATTAATTTAACTATTGTCCAATAGTTAAGGGAGGAAACTCACAAAGTAGCGATCGCCTAATTATTCAATCTCAATTATTAATTTAACTATTGTCCAATAGTTAAGGGAGGAAACTCACAAAGTAGCGATCGCCTAATTATTCAGTATTAGACATCTCCAAAAATCAAAAATAAAATCAATTATTACCCAGAAATTATCAATTATTCTTCCCTGTTCCCTGTTCCCTGTTCCCTGTTCCCTGTTCCCTGTTCCCTGTTCCCTGTTCCCTGTTCCCTGTTCCCTCTTTTATGGAAATGTCTATTGTGATGATTGATATCAGTTTTGCCTCACTTGCCAACCTACGGTATTATGACTCAATAATATTAAGATTACTTTTAACTCTTAACTTTTGACTTTTGATTTTTGAATTTTGACTTATTATGTTAACTCCAGGAAAAATTTTAAAAGAACGTTACCAACTACAAAAACAATTAGGTCATGTTGTAGCAGGTCGTAAAACTTGGCTAGCATTTGATTCCCAGTCACAAGAACAAGTAACCATCAAAATGTTAGCTTATAGCCCAGAAATGTTAGGGCAAGAATTAAATTTATTTGAGGCAGAAGCCCAAATTTTACAAGCCCTAAATCATCCTCGCATCCCTAATTATCGCGATTATTTTTTATTATATAAAGAAGCTGATGCAGGTTTATCATGGTTTGCATTAGTACAAGATTATATTCCCGGTTTTTCCCTCCAAGAATTATTAGATAGAGAGAAAAAATTTACAGAAGCAGATGTCAATAAAATTGCCAAAGAAGTATTAGAAATTCTGATTTATCTCCACGAACTAGAGCCTCCTGTTTTGCATCGAGATATTAAACCAAGTAACTTAATTATGGGTGCAGACCAACAAGTTTATCTGGTAGATTTTGGCGGAGTCCAATCTCAAGGTAATGCTAATGGAGCAACTTTTACTATTGTAGGAACTATAGGTTATGCACCCCTAGAACAATTTTGGGGTAGAGCAGTTCCAGCTTCAGATTTATATGCTTTAGGAACAACTTTAATTCATTTACTAACTGGAATTATCCCCGCAGATTTACCACAAAAAAATTATCAGATTCAATTTACTGACAAAGTTGATATTAGTCCTAGTTTAGGAACATGGATTAGTAAAATCACAGAAATGGATTTGGAAAGACGTTTTAAAAGTGCCCGTGAAGCATTATTAAACCTCGAATCACAAGCTAAATCTCAATCAAAATCACAACCGAGACTTATCTCCTCCAAAAAATCTGCAATTTTGAGCAGTATTATTAGTATTAATAAATCTTCAGACCTAATAGAAATATATACTCATGCTCCTAGTTTGAGAGAGCTAAAAAATTCTGGAATTGTTGGTGGAGCGCTTTGTATATTTTTTGGTTTACTGTTAACTAATCCAATTTATGGAATATTATTTTTTATCATTATTTTTGTGGGAATATATATACTATTTGGAGAAAAGAATTATATTTATATTGACCGTAATAATTTTCAGGTAGAACGACATTTATTTGATTTTGTTTACGGGAAATGTCAGGGAAATACTAGAGATATTTTACAAGTATTATCATCTAAATTTGAATCTGGTTATCAAGTTACAATTCAATCTCAAATAGATAAATCTCAACTCGAACGAGCGATGAATGCAAAAGATAGCACGCGGTTAGCTCAGGAAATTAATGAATGGTTAAATCAAAAACCAGATTGAAGAAGCAAGAAGGAAGAAGCAAGAAGCAAGAAGTGGATGGGGATAGTCAACGACCTGCCACTTCGTGTCTTATAGTAATTTGATAAATGTTTGCTACATTTTATTGAGCGGGGCAGTAGGAGAGTATTCAACAATTAATAATTAATAATTAACCATTAATAATGGCTTTGTTGCATAAAAGTTGCGATATAGCTGCCGCTAGGCTCCGCCAACGCAGCAAACCCCCTCCTAACTACTAGAATATTTATAACAAATATTGATCGCACCTGATCTTATACCAATTCCCAAAAATAATGCCATACTTCATTGGCATTTCAGTTATTAAGTAATTAACTTATGTCGAAAAACTTTTTTGCTACTCTGAGGTAAGTTAATGTTAATTATTCTTATGTTTACTTCCCCTCCTGGGAGGGGTTAGGGGTGGGTTTACTTCCCCTCCTGGGAGGGGTTAGGGGTGGGTTTACTTCCCCTCCTGGGAGGGGTTAGGGGTGGGTTTACTTCCCCTCCTGGGAGGGGTTAGGGGTGGGTTTACTTCCCCTCCTGGGAGGGGTTAGGGGTGGGTTTACTTCCCCACTTCCCTACTCTCCTACTATGCGAAAATATAGAAAAGTTTTTCAGAAATGGTATTATACTATTGGTCTGTCAAGATAGTTTTGAGAGTTAGCATTACCCAAAAATCACAGTTACAAAAATCTATCCATCATTTCAAAGTTGACAGACCACTATAGTGCAGATTTGAATAAAATATTTTTTAAAAGTTTATTAAAATTACTGAAATTATAATATTGCGATATAATCTTATTGCAAATAATTATTAATAGTGATTATAAAACTTATGTATTTATTCAAACGGTACACAGCCACTGGAATAGTAGGATTTGTTGGCATCAGCCTTTCGATCGTTGCTACCTTCATGGTTCACCGCTGGGAAGTTGCTAAAGATAGACAGCGGTTTGAACAAAAATCTACGGTATTAGTCGGTGAGTTGCAAAGGGAATTAGATAGCTATATCCAAATCACCAGATCGGTTGGAGCATTATTTAATACCGCCAAAATAATCACTAGGCAAGAATTTCAAGAATTTTCTAGTTCTCTATTACCATATTACAAAGGTTTGTTGGGATTAGGTTGGACTAAAAAAGTAGATGCTCAGGAACGCCAGATTTATGAGCAAAAGTTACAAATCCAAGGAATAATTAATTTTCGGATTCGCGAGTATGATTCAACAGGAAAACAAGTTGTGGCAGGCGATAGACCTGTTTACTTCCCCACAACCTACTTTGAACCCTTGGATCGATGGCAAAATTATATTAGTTGGGACGCAGTATCCGATCCGAAACGTTTGCGGACTATAAAAAAAGCAGAACGTCTTGGTGTGAGTGTGAGTACCCCTTTAGTGCAGTTGGAAAATGGCAAACCAGGATTTGTGCTTTACTCTCCTGTATTTACTTCTAATAACATCAATGTAAAAAATTCTCTTGACAAAAAACAACTTAATTCCCAGACAAAATTTCAAGGAGTAGTATTTGGTATTTTTGAACTTCAGACTTTCATAGAAAAAGCAGTAGCTCATCTCGATCTCAATGGACTTGATTTCTATCTATATGGTTTGCCAGAAGATCAGTTAGACTCAGCCTTAAACAAAACAGCAATCACAGCCACTGAATTTTTCCTAATTGCTTACAAAGCTGATACCGAAACTTTCACAAAATCCGCTCAAGTTGCAAAATTGGATTTTCTTGAACGCCCCATAATTCAATCACCAAACCCCTGTCATTATACTAATGAATGGCAATTCTGCATCCGTTCTCTTAATCTGGCGCAACAGGAACTTTCCCTGCTAGTCTTACCTTCTTCCAAACGTTATATTTATAGTTGGCGACCTGCAACAGTTCTAGCATTTGGGTTATTAGCGACCGGATCTTTAATGATGTATTTATTAATCTCCAAGCAAACAATGTTGAAAGTTGAGAATAAAAATCGCAAGTTAAAGCAATTATTGCAACAGCTAAAACAGACCCAATTACAATTGATACAAACTGAAAAAATGTCTAGTTTAGGGCGGTTGGTAGCGGGTGTTGCCCATGAAATTAATAATCCGGTCAATTTTATTACAGGAAATGTTGAATATGCCAGCAAATATTGCCAAGAGTTGTTGTATTTGCTTGACCTCTATCAAACCCAATATCCTATACCTACTCCAGATATTGAAGCAGTAATTGAAGAAATTGAGCTAGATTTTATTGCCCAAGATTTACCCAATTTATTGAATTCTATGAAAGTTGGGGGTGAACGTATACACGAAATTGTCTTATCTCTGCGTAAATTTTCCCGGTTAGATCAATCAGTAGTTAAAGATGTAGATATTCACACGGGTATTGAAAGTACATTGATGATCTTAGATCATCGGCTCAAAGCTCACTTCGAACGCCCCGAAATTCAGCTCAAGAAAGACTACGGTAATATACCTCTGATTATATGTCATGCAGGTCAATTGAATCAGGTATTTATGAATATCTTGAGCAATGCAATTGATGCCTTAGAAGATTCCATGGCAGTAGGCAAGTTCAAAGAGCGATCACCCATGATTTTCATTCAAACAGCTCAAGTTGATACCGGCTGGATTACGATCAAAATTGCCGATAACGGTCCTGGCATTGCACCAGATGTTCAAACTCGCTTATTCGATCCATTTTTTACAACTAAACCAGTTGGTAAAGGAACAGGATTAGGACTTTCAATTAGTTATCAAATTGTTAGAGAAAAACATGGAGGTTATTTAATATGTTCATCTGAAGAGGGAAAGAATACAGAGTTTATCATTAAGTTGCCGATCGCCATCAATTATTAAAAGTATTTTGAGAAGACTGCTAGCGTTGGTGATTTTAGCTATGATGGTTTGAGTCGTATCCACACTTGATCGTTTGTGTAAACCTAAGGGTGAATATCTAGAGGAAATTTAATAGCGGTACTTGATCATTAATAATAGACATCTCCAAAAATCAAAAATAATATGAAATATAAAAAAGAATGCTACGGATAATTTAGCTGGTTAAAAAACTTTACCCAGAAATATCGATTTGACTAAAAACAGAGTTTTACTCTAATAAATGATAACATAAGCTATTCCTACTGACTCCTGAGGACTGACTTCTTAAAACAGCAGTGCGTATTTGTAGCAAAAATTTGATATTTCATATAAAATCAATTATTGTACATAAATCATCCATTATTTCCCCCCTACCCCCTGCTCCCTACTCCCTCTTTTCTGGAGATGTCTAATGACAATGCACAACCATTAATGACAATAAACAACCACCAAAACATTAACTGTTAACTGATGTTAAGAGCAAAAAATTTTAATTTCTTTTGACAAAAAATGAATTATGAGGTATAATGTTAATCCCATCTATATGCATCACAAATGCAGATAGATATTGATTTAATTATACATAATTTAAATTCCCAAAAGTTTCTAGAAGTGACTGCTAACGTTAATGCTATTACCCCACTGGAGCTAAAGTCTGCCATTATTAGAGAACCATTGATTGTATCACCTGATACTCTGGTCATAGATGTCATTGTAAAAATGAGTGGTGTGCGATTGCGCTTTAACACGACAAGAACACTGAACAGTAAACTAGATAAACTCTACTTAGAAGCACTGTCAAGCTGTGTGATAGTGGTGGAAGATGGCCAGGTAATAGGTACGATCTCAGAGAGAGATATAGTACGTCTAAGTCTCCAGCCGCAATCCTTCGATTGTTTAGAGGCACGACAAGTGATGTTACCTCCTGTCGTCACTATGCGCGAGTCTGAATTCACCGATTTGTTTTTTGCTATGAACTTCCTCCAGCAAAATCATATTCGTCATTTACCGATCTTGGACGATCAGAAACACCTGGTGGGAATTGTCACCAAGGAAACACTAAAAGAAATCTGCCAACCAATGGATTTGTTGCGGTTACGTCAGGTAGCTGATGTGATGAGCCGTGATGTGATTTGTGCTACCCCAGATCACTCAATGCTGGAGATTGCTCAACAGATGATAGATCGCTGCGTTAGTTACATCGTGATTGTAGAAGCAAGAGAAAGTCCTCAGATACCCTGGAAAATTCCGGTAGGGATAATAACCTATCGGGATCTGGTACAGTTTCAGGCATTAGGCTTAAATCTAGAATCCTGCACTGCTGAAACAGTAATGAGTAAGCCAGTTTTTGCAGTTAAACAAGAAGAGACACTCTCTAAAGTGCAGCAGATAATGGATCGGCATTTAATCCATCAGCTAGTAGTGGTGGGAGAGCAAGGAGAGCTATTAGGTCTTGTCTCCCAGAGCAATCTGCTCGCAACACTTAACCCCCGAGAACTATACAATTTAGCAAAGATTCTGGAAAAAAAGGTAAAACGCTTAGAAGCAGAGAAAGTGGCTTTGCTAAAAAGTCGCATCATTGAACTAGAGCAACAAGTGGAAACCAGATATGCAGCTCTCCAAGCTAAAGCTCAACGGGAAAAGTTAGTTTTAGAACTAGCTATGCAAATCAGATCGTCTCTGAGCTTACAAAAGATGTTAGATACAACTGTGGAGCAAGTGCGACTGCTGCTAGATTGCGACCGCGTTAATATTTGGCAGTTTGAAGATGACTGGCAAAGCATTGTTGTGGCAGAATCTACTGAATCGTCACTATCCCTTGTAGGCGAACGGATAGATAACAACTGGTTCAAGCAACAGCCAAGTCATATCTATTCCATGGACTGGGTTAGCATAGTGTCAGATATTTATACCACACCAATGTCAGACTCTGAGAGAGAAATGCTCATCCGCTTACAGACACGAGCTAAAATCTGGGTGCCACTGCTGTGTGGGAATGAGTTGTGGGGCTGGCTTAATGTCACCGAAAGTCATTATCCTCGTGAGTGGCAACCGGAAGATGTAGAGCTACTGCAAGCATTATCAATACAACTAGCAGTTGCTATTCAGCAAGCAGTTACATACGAGCAATTGCAGGTAAAACTTCAAGAACAAAAGCAATCACAAGCCCGTCTGCAAGAGAGCGAGCAACGCTACTCTAGTCTAGTTAAAGCATCTCCCGTGGGAATTTTTCATACTGACACCTTAGGCAACTGCATCTATGTCAATGAGCGCTGGTGTGAAATTGCTGGAATTTCTAGAGAGGCAGCGATGGGAAAGGGATGGCAAGAAGGTCTACACCCTGATGACCGCAACCGAGTAGTGGCAGAATGGGAGCAATGTGTCCAAGAAAACCGTCAAGTTAAGATTGAATATTCTTTGCAACGTCCCGATGGTGAGACAGTTTATGTTTATGCACAGTCAGTTGTGCAACGGGATACCAAAGGCCAAAGAATTGGCTATGTGGGCACAATTACTGATATTAGCGATCGCAAGAAAATTGAACTAGCTCTGCAAAAAAGTGAAGCACGATACCGCAAGCTAATAGAGACAGCAAATGAAGGAATATGGATCATAGATGCCGAGAACAAAACCAGCTTTGTTAATCTCAAAATGGCTGAAATGTTAGGCTATAATATAGATGAAATGCTCGGAAAATCTCTTTTGAATTTCATGGATAGCTCGGGCATTGCTATTGCTACCCAAAATTTAGAGTCTCGCCGTCAAGGAATTGCCGAACAACACGACTTTAAATTTCAGCACAAAAATGGAAGCGATGTATGGACAATAGTTTCTACGAACCCAATTTTAGATGAATTGGGAAATTATGTTGGAGCACTCAGCATGATTGCAGATATTAGCGCCCGCAAGCAAGCTGAAATTCGTCTGCAAGAGAGCGAACAACGCTACGCCTCTCTGGCAATGGCAGCTCCGGTTGGAATTTTTCGCACTGATGCTATGGGAAACTGCACATACATCAACGACCGCTACTCTCAAATCAGTGGACTATCTATAGAAATGGCGATGAAAGATGGATGGCGAAAAATCATACACCCCGAAGATCGTGACTGGGTTGTTAGTGAATGGCATAAATTTGTTTTAGAGATTAGTCAATTCCGGCTTGAATGTCGCCTTATGCAACCAGATGGTACGATAAATTGGGTCTACGCAAAGGCAGTTGCTGAACGAAATGCTGATGGAACAGTAGTCGGATATGTGGGGACTATCACAGATATTAGCGAGCGCAAAAAAGCTGAAACTGCTTTAAGGAATAGCGAGCAGCGATTCCGCAACCTTTTTGAATTAACTCCTAAAATTGCAGTCCAAGTATACGACCGCCACCGCCAGATAATTTACTGGAATAATGCTAGTGAGGACCTTTATGGATATACAAAAACAGAGGCGATCGGTCATAAACTTGAAGATTTGATTATTCCTCCAGAAATGAGGGAGTGGGCGATCAATCTTATAGATGGTTTTTTTGCCAAAGGAGAGCCAATATCAGCAGGGGAATTAAACTTTATATGCAAAGATGCTTCTAGAGTTACAGTCTTCTCTAACCACATCATCATGACTAATTCTGAAGGCGAGCCAGAAATGTATTGTGTGGATATTGACATTAGCGAGCGCAAAAAAGCGGAAATTGCTCTACAAAACTTGATAGAGGGTACTGCTGCTACCACTGGTAAGGACTTTTTCCCAGCCTTAGCAAGACACATTGCAGAAGCTCTGAATGTCTCCTATGTCATCGTAACTGAACGGGTTGACGATATGCTTCATGCCTTAGCTTTTTGGGCAAATGGTTCCTTGCAACCAAGCTTTTCCTATCATCCAGCAAAAACTCCATGTGAACGAACATTGCGAGACGGAAAATATTATTGCAAATACTTCGTGCAACAAGAGTTTCCTGAAGATTTAGATTTGGTAGAAATGGCAGCAGAAAGTTATCTCGGCATTGCCTTACGAGATAGTAATGGCAAGGCAATTGGCGATTTGTGTCTCCTCAATGAGCAGCCTATTTCAGACCCAGAGCGAGCCGAACAAATTCTGCGGGTTTTTGCATCTCGTGCTTCCGCAGAGTTGGAACGTCAACGGGCAACAACATTACTAGAAGAACTTAATCAAAAACTAGAAACTAAAGTCAAAGAGCGCACAGCCAAACTACAGGAGCGAGAAACCCGCTATCGAGCCCTAATGGATGGAGCAAGCGATGCTATTTTGTTGGCAGATCGGCAAGGAAATTTACTGGAAGCTAACCATAAATTTGAAGAATTGTTGGGCTACACTTCTACAGAAATAACCTCTATGCACTTCACTCAGCTACATCGACCAGAAGAATTACCACAAATAATCGCAGAATTTGAGTGTGTAACTAACCAAAAGAGTTCCAAAATTTTGGATATTAATTTTCTCCGCAAAGATGGTAATATAGTTCCTGTTGATGTTTCAGCTTCTGTCATTGATATTAACGGTGAAAAAATCATCCAGAATATTTTGCGAGATATCAGCAATCGCAAAGCAGCAGAAAAAGCCGTAATGATGACCCAGTCAGCAGTAGACTTTGCTGCGGATGGAGTATTTTTTATGCGTTCAGATGGTAGCTTCTATTCTGTTAATCAAGCAGCTTGTTCCATGCTGGGATATAGTCGAGAAGAACTACTGAATCTATCAGTGTTTGACATTAACCTCAATATATCCCCTGACTGTTGGATTGAACATTGGCAAAATGTTAAGGAAAGAAAGAACTTCACAATAGAATCTCGACATCAAAACAAAGATGGTCGCGTCTATCCTGTAGAAGTTAGTCTTAATTACCTAAAATTTGATAGTGAAGAATACAGCTTTACTTTTGTCAGAGATATCAGCGAGCGTAAGCAGGCAGAGAACGCCCTACGTCAATCTCAAGAATTCTTACAAGCTGTTCTCAATGTATTACCACTTTACGTCTTTTGGAAAGATAGACAATCAGTATATTTAGGCTGTAATCAAAATTTTGCTGAAGTAGCAGGGTGGTCTAACCCAGAAGCAATTATTGGCAAAACTGATTATGACCTACCCTGGAAGAATACAGAGGCAACCGCTTATTGTGCTGACGACCTGGAGGTCATGGAGTCTGGTGTGGCAAAACTGGGGATTATCGAATCCCAGTTACAAGCTGATGGTAGTCAAAAATGTATCGAAACTCACAAAGTTCCTCTATATAGCCTTGATGGGGAAATTATCGGCGTTTTAGGAGTGTATTTGGATATTACTACTCGCAAACAAGCAGAATCAGCCCTAAAACAACAACTTGCTGCCATTGAAGCGGCAATTGATGGCATCGGTATTCTCCAAGAAAACAGTTACCTCTATGTTAACCAAGCTCATGTGAATTTGTTTGGCTACCAAAGCGCGGCCGAAATTGTAGGCCAACCCTGGAGCGTTTTTTATTCTCCAGAAGAGAAGCAAAGGTTTGAGCAGGAAATTTTTCCACTACTAGAGCGCGGTCGTTCCTGGCAAGGAGAAGCTATCGGTACTCGCAAAGATGGCTCTACCTTTACCGAAGGTCTATCACTAACCCTGACAGAGGATGGGCTATTAATCTGTGTATGTCGCGACATTACAGAACGCAAACGAGCTGAAGAACAACTGTCTAAAAGTGAGGCAGCATTAGTTGAGGCACAACGAGTTGCTCATATTGGGAATTGGGAGTTTGATGTCAAAACTCAAAAACTTACCTGGTCAAAAGAACTTTTTCGGATGTTTGGACTCGACCCAAATCAACCAGAACCTCCTTATGCAGAATATCTCCAAATCATTCATCCTGATGACCTCAATCTACTCGAACAGCAGGTAGAATCAGCAATAGCTAATGGAACTCCTTACACAATTGACTATCGAATTGTCTATGCTGATGGCTCCACTCGCTACCATGAGGGACGTGCAGAAATTGAACGAAATGCTAAGGGACAAGTAATTCGCCTATTTGGCACAGCCTTAGATATTACCGAGCGCAAGCAAGCAGAAGATCATCTACGGGAGTTGTCTACTCGCCTAAATCTGGCAGTAGAGTCTGCCGGTATCGGCATTTGGGATTTTGATATTATACAAAACATTCTGATCTGGGATAAACGAATGTATGAACTATATGGCATAACCCCAAGTAGTTTTACTAATGTTCGTGAAGCGTGGCTTAACACATTACATCCTGACGATCGCGCCATGGTAGAAACTGCTTCTATGCAAGCTTGGCGTGGTGAGAAAGACTATAATACAGAATTTCGAGTCATTCATCCCGACGGTTCTATCCATTTCATTAAAGCTAGTGCTCTAGTGCAACGTAACCTCCAAGGAGAAGCTCAAAGGATGATCGGGATTAACTATGACATCACCGAACAGAAACAAGCAGAAGCAACACTAAAACAAACCAACGAGGAACTTGCCCGCGCCACTCGCCTCAAGGACGAATTCCTGGCCAGTATGAGCCACGAACTCCGTACCCCCCTCAACGCCATCTTAGGTATGAGCGAGGCGCTCCAAGAAGAAGTGTTTGGCACGATCAATGAGCAACAACTCAAAGCATTACAAACTATTGAAGACAGTGGCTCTCATTTGCTAGAGTTAATTAATGATATTCTCGATGTCGCCAAAATTGAATCAGGTCGTATAGAACTTGACTATACCCAAGTTTCAATCTATCATCTTTGTCAATCTAGTATAACCTTTGTTAAACAACTAGCACTGAAAAAACGTATCCAGCTAGAAACTAGACTACCACAAAATTTGCCCGTTCTATTAGTCGATGAGCGACGTATCCGCCAAGCCTTGATTAATCTACTCAATAATGCCGTCAAATTTACTCCAAATGGGGGACGTATCACTCTCAGTGTTAACCTGAAACAGCGCCCGTTGAACCCAGGTGTTTCCGATTTTCCCTGGCCAAACTATATCCAAATTGCCGTCATTGATACAGGTATCGGCATCACTCTAGAGAATCTCAAAAAATTATTTCAGCCCTTTATTCAAATTGATAGTGCTCTAAATCGTGAATATAATGGGACAGGTTTAGGGTTGGCCTTGGTGAAGCGTATTGTCGATCTTCATGGTGGGCAAGTTGGAGTTACCAGTGAAGTCGGGGTTGGCAGTTGCTTTACCATGGATATTCCTTACTCTACTACTGTACCTGGCTTTGTAGAATCAGAAACTCATCCTGAAGCTACGATCAAACCTAGTCAGTCAGAAGAGAATATATCCCCGTTAATACTACTAGCAGAAGACAATGAAGCAAATATCATTACGGTTTCAAGCTACTTGAGAGCCAAAAATTATCGCCTGATTGTGGCAAAAAGTGGAGAGGAGGCAATTGCCCTTGCCCAGTCAGAAAACCCTGAGTTGATTCTAATGGACATTCAAATGCCTGGAATGGATGGGTTAGAAGCCATAAAACATATCCGTCACGATCCAAACTTGGTAGATATTCCGATAGTTGCCCTTACTGCTTTAGCCATGGAAGGCGATCGCGAAGATTGCCTAGCTGCAGGAGCCAATAATTACTTAAGCAAACCCATTAAAATGAAAAAATTAGCAAATACTATTCAAGAACTGTTAAATGCCAAAAAAAAAAGAGGATAACTGATGAAGAAACCATCCATAGTCAATCAAAGCCACTCACCCGAAAAAAAACCTAAAAAGCTTCGGGAGGAAGTACGCAGTGCCCGTTTTAACGGCTGGTTGAATAACGACACGCGGGTAATAAAGCGGCGTTACTTTCCGGTTTGGTTTTCAATGTATTTTCTAACAGTCTCCGTTGAAGCATTTCCTGTTGTAGCACAGAAAAAGCGCTTGAGTCCAAAGTGTAGGTAATTTTAGCAATAAGCGGAAAGAATTTCCTCAAATGATGTGAAGCTCTGCCTTTGACACGCTTAATTATTACAGAAGGGGCAAAAGTTGGGTCAACTTCTAAAAATAAGTGTACATGGTCTGGCATTATTTCTAATGCTATTAACCTCCAATCATGCGAGCGTACATAACTCAAAAATAATCTGTTGCAACCGTTGTTTTACATCTCCTACCAATACTGATTTTCTACGCTTTGGACAAAATACGAAGTGGTAATTAATCAGTGTTACTGAGTGAGGATTTCTTCTATATTCGTCTGGCTTTTTTTTTCCTACGGAATGCTGCGCAAACATAATGAGTGTAGACATATTATGTTTAATAGTGCTATTATATCTACAGGAGGTGATTGTTAATGTACGGATGCCAACAACATCTGGTCAACAGTAGTCCAGAAGTAATGGCTATTCTTGAATACCTTTGTACACAAGCCAATAAGCTTACTAACTGCGGGATTTATTATTGCCGTCAAATGCTGTTTAAAGTAGGGTGCTTTCTGTCTAAAGCTGAACTAGACTTTGAGTTAAAAAGTAATCCACATTTCAAAGCTATGAGGTCAGCTTGTGCCCAACAGACATTACATTCAGTAATTGAGTCTTTTAATTCCTATGCAAGAAGTGCCAAAATGTTTAACTCAGGCGAACTAACACAAAAGCCAAAACCACCAAAATACCGTAAAAAAGATGGTTTAGCCGTTGTCAGTTATCCGGCACGGTGGGTGAAGTTGGTTGATGGTATGCTTAAGTTCCCATTAGGCAAGCAAGTAAAAGTATGGTTCGGCATTGATCATTTCTTGTTGCCAATGCCTAGCAACTTAGATTTCGACCAAATTAAAGAATTTAGGTTTGTCCCAAGAAATAACTGTTTCTATCTAGAATTTGCGCCTCAGCAACCACAGTTAGAAAAAGCCAAGCCAATAGCAGAAAATGTTTTGGGTATAGACCCTGGTTTGAGTAATTGGTTGACCTGCGTCAGTAATGTTGGGAAAGCTTTTATAGTTGATGGAAAAAAAGTTAAATCTCAAAATCAATGGTACAACAAGCAAATAGCTCAAATAAAATCAGGCAAACCTGGTGACTATTGGGATAACCAACTTGCTGTTATTACTGAAAAGCGTAACCGCCAGATGCGGGACAATGTGAACAAAGCAGCCAGATTTGTGATCAACTGGTGCATTGAGCATCAAATAGGTGCGATAGTTTTTGGTTGGAATCAAGGCCAAAAAGATAGTATTAAAATTGGCAAGATAAATAACCAGCAGTTCGTTCAAATACCTACGGCAAAGTTAAAAGCCCGGATAGCTGAATTATCTGAGCAGTATGGGATTGAGTTTGTTGAGACTGAGGAATCGTATACTTCTAAGGCATCGTTTTTAGATGATGATTTTCTGCCGAAATTTGGTGAAAAACCCGTTTGCGTAGCATTCCGTAGGAAAAGGTGGGAAGCATCAGGAAAGCGCGTTAACCGTGGCTTGTACCGTTCGGCAACAGGTAAATTGATTAATGCAGATGCTAACGGTGCAGCTAATATCATCAAAAAAGTAGCAACACAGCTAGAAATCAATCTAGCCAAGGTCTGTAGGGAAGTTTTGATGCTTCCACAACGATATAAACTGGATTCTCTAACCAAAAAATATCGTAAGCAGTGCGTAGCGTGGCAATAGCGCCCGCGTAGCACATCCGCTTAGAATCTAGGGTGTTTTAACCCCTAGAGACATCAAACCACACTCAATAATCATTCTAATACCTGACCTCATATCATGTCCGGTAGCATCGGTTTCATGAGATGGGGAGATGGGGACCCACCCCTCGCCCCTCCCCCTCCCAGGAGGGGAAAATCAAGAAATATTTGGTAATGGTTGAAGATGGAACATTTTTTTATACCGAACCCGAACGGATTTGAGATCAGGAGAGAAAACAGTTATAAAGATTTGGCAATGGTGAAGATGGACAATATTTTTATACCTACAGGACTTACGCATGAGGTACGAAAAACTAGGACTTGAGATTGCTTCCCTATCGGTCGCTTCGGACGGAAATACGTTCTAGTGCGTAATATCATGTCCCGATAATCAGTGATCAAAAAACTTTATCCCTTCTAACCTTTTCTTCCCTTCAGCTCCCGCTGCCTTCCTTCCACTAAAGTATTAAGTATTCAAGCGGACATGATATAAGTCCTAACCTAATTAAACGGATTTGATATCATACCAAATCCTGTTTAGCTAGACCACAAATAATTCAACTACAATCCTGTCTATTGCTATAATTCCCACTTTGATCCTTCCTTTCTACTGACTCCTGACTCTTTTCTACTGACTCCTGACTCCTCAATCAATAGGATAACTAATTATTTGGATACTATATGAAAATCATTACTTGTTTACTACTACCAAATTAATAAAACTAATAAGACTAATCTTAATTGTTAATCATTATATCTTGATGAAAGGTATAAATTCTACTAAATTAAATATTCATGTCTGTCACTCATCAGCCCAATCACTTATCGCCTAGCGATCGCCTTTTACAGGGAATTGCAATTGCCACTAATCGCCTATTGACTGTCAAAGACTACCATGAGTCAGTCCAGGAATCCCTAAATGCCCTTGGGCCAGTTATGGATGTCGATCGGATCTATATTTTCCAAAATCATCTTCATCCTGAGACTGGGGAACCTGCTAGTAGTCAACGTTGGGAGTGGGTAGCTAAGGGTGTACAGCCAGAAATTGACAATCCCAAGCTGCAAAACCTTCTCTATCCAGAAATTCTGCCCCGTTGGTATTATACTCTTTCCCAAGAACAGCCAATTTTAGGTATAATAAGAGATTTTCCAGAAGTAGAAAGATTGCTGCTACAACCCCAAGGAATTCTATCCATCCTGGTAGTGCCTATTTTTATTCGGGACTACTTCTGGGGATTTACCGGGTTTGATGACTGTCACCAAGAGCGTCAATGGGATGATAGTACAAAAGCAGCACTAATGGCGATCGCTGGAAGTATTGGTGGCGCAATTTCCCAGTGGCAAACTGAAGCTAACCTCAAGCAACTCAACGAAACTCTGGAGCAGCGAGTTAAAACCCGTACTGCTGAACTTGAGCAGGCAAAGGAAACTGCTGAAGCTGCTAACCATGCTAAGAGTCAATTTCTGGCTAATATGAGCCATGAACTTCGTACACCACTCAATGGAATTTTGGGCTATGCTCAGATCCTCGATCGTTCTAAAGAATTAGGGGAAAAAGAGCGCCATGGCGTTCAAATCATTCATCAATGTGGCTCTCATTTGCTAACCTTGATTAATGACATATTAGACTTGTCCAAGATAGAAGCTGGCAAACTGGAACTTCATCTCAAAGAGATTCACTTTCCTTCTTTCTTGCAAGGAATTGTAGAAATCTGTCGTGTCCAGTCTGACAAAAAAGGACTTAACTTGATTTATCAGCCTGATGCCAATCTGCCCACAGGGGCGATCGCGGATGAAAAACGACTGCTACAAGTGCTGATTAACCTCCTTGGTAATGCTATTAAGTTTACAGAAAAAGGGAGTATTACTTTCAAAGTTAAAACTGTAAAATTATCAGACCAAACTATAGAAAATGGTATTGTCAGGATTGGGTTTCAAGTTGAAGATACAGGAGTTGGTATTGCTACTTCCAATCTGGAAAATATATTCCAATCCTTCGAGCAAGTTGGAGACAAAAAACGTCAATCAGAAGGTACAGGCTTAGGTTTGACAATTAGCAAAAGAATTGTTGAGCTGATGGGTGGCAAGATTAAAGTCTTGAGCCAACTGGGGGTAGGTAGTATTTTCAATTTTGAGGTAGATTTGCAGATTGCTGATAACTGGACACAACAGATTTCGGCGAGCAATGGGCAGCAAATTATTGGCTATGAAGGAGTGCTTCGCCATCTGCTTGTTGTAGATGACCGATGGGAAAATCGCTCAGTTTTGGTAGAATTGCTAGAGCCACTTGGGTTTAAGCTAACTGAGGCAGAAAATGGTCAAGAAGCATTAACCAAAGCTAAACAACAAACATTCGATCTGATTATAACTGATATACAGATGCCTGTAATGAATGGCTTTGAGATGCTCAAACAGTTACGCAACGATAATGCCCTGAAACATATAACAGTAATTATTTCATCTGCTTCTGTATCAGATATGGATCGACAAATGAGCTTAGATGCCGGAGGTAATGATTTTTTACCCAAACCTGTAAATGCTGAGGAGATATTCTCTCTACTTACTAACCATCTACAAGTGACTTGGAAATATCAAACAATTAAGTCAGTCTCAACTTCTGCTATCATCTTGAGTGATAGTCCTGAAATAGTTGCACCGCCACTAGAGGATTTACAAATTCTATTTGAGTTGGCCCAGGATGGCTTACTGCTCAAGCTAGTAAAAATGGCTGAAAAAATTGGGCAAAAGAGCGATCGCTATCTGCCCTTTACCCAGCAAATTTCACAACTGGCAAAGCAATTTCAAACAGAAAAAATTGAAATATTAATTCAAAAGCACCTTAATTATAAGCAGTATCTAAACTCTCCCAAGCCATGAATCAAGAATTAGCAAAACAAACAGGGATTATTTTAATCGTTGATGATATAATAGCCAATTTAGATATCCTTTCTGAAACACTCAGTGCAGTAGGATATGATGTGGCGATTGCCAACAGTGGAAAACGAGCGCTTAAACAACTAGAGCGAAAATTACCAGATTTAATTTTATTAGACATCACAATGCCTGACATGGATGGCTTTGAAATCTGTAAAAAACTCAAATCCAATCATAGGACTTGCAATATCCCTGTAATTTTTATCACAGCTTTATCAGATACAGAAAGCAAAATTAAAGGTTTTGAGCTAGGGGCAGTAGATTATATTACTAAGCCATTTCAAGAGCAAGAAGTCCTCGCCAGAGTTAAAACTCATTTACAGTTAAGAAGGCTGACTCAAAACTTAGAACAAGAAGTTGCACTAAAGGTCTTTTCGTTAGAGCAAGCAAAGCAAACTGCCGAAACAGCAAACATGGCGAAGAACCAATTTCTCGCCAACATGAGTCATGAACTCCGTTCTCCCCTAAACGTAATTTTGGGCATCACAGAAGGGCTGCAAGAGAAGATATTTGGCAGCGTTAATGAGCAACAAATGAAAGCTCTACAAAAAATTGAGAGCAGTGGAAACGATCTATTAGAACTCATTAACGACATTCTGGATGTTGCCAGAATTGAATCGGGTAAGCTAGAGTTTAACTTTACACTCACTACAGTTTCTTCTCTCTGTCAAGCTAGTCTAGCCTTCATCAAACAACTTGCTGAAAAGAAATGCATTCAACTAGAAATGAAACTGCCCCCAAACCTGCCTGAGTTATTCGTGGATGAACGACGCATCCGCCAAGTCTTAATCAACCTACTCAATAATGCTGTCAAATTTACCCCAGATGGGGGCCGTATTTCCTTGGAAGTCCAAGTCAATCGCCAGCAGTTCAACCCAGAGGCCAATAAATTCCAAAAATTCCTAAGAATTGCTGTGATTGACACTGGCATTGGCATTGCTCCAGAAAACTTCAAAAAACTATTTCAGCCTTTTGTCCAAATTGATAGTTCTCTAAATCGCCACTATCAAGGGACAGGCTTAGGACTTGGCTTGGTGAAACGTATTGTTGAGCATCACGGCGGGCAAGTGGGAGTCACCAGTGAAATAGGGGTTGGTAGTTGCTTCACCATTGACCTTCCTTACACTTTGACAATAGAAACCTCCAACCAATTGGAACTACAGCCTGAACCTAGCATTGAACTGACTCAGCCTCAAGAGCAAATATCACCATTAATTATGGTGGCAGAAGATAACAAAGTAATTATTAGTACAGTTTCGAGCTATCTGAGAGCTAAAGGTTATCGAATTCTCCTGGCTAAGAATGGAGAGGAAGCAATTACCCTCGCCCAGTTGAAAAACCCCGATCTGATTCTGATGGACATTTCAATGCCAAAGATAGATGGCCTTAAGGCTATAGAGCAGATTCGCCGTATTCCTGACCTGGTCGATGTGCCGATAGTTGCACTGACTGCTCTAGCGATGGTAGGCGATCGAGAACGTTGTCTGGCTGCTGGAGCTAATGATTATCTCAGCAAACCTGTTAAACTAAAACAGTTGGCAAACACGATTCAAAAACTTTTAAAAACAAAATAAATGAATTTACCGTCTATTTTAGTTATTGATGATGAACCCAACAATTTTGATGTGATTGAAGCTCTTTTGAGCGACCAAGACTATGAATTGTATTATGCTGCCAGTGGTGAAGAGGGGATCGCTAACCTAGAAACCTACAACCCAGACCTGATTTTACTTGATGTGATGATGCCGGGAATTGATGGTATTGAAGTTTGTCGGCAAATTAAAGCTACATCAGTATGGCAAGCTGTTCCAATTATTATGATAACGGCATTAAGTGCAAAGTCAGACCTGGCAAATTGTCTAAATGCTGGAGCTGACGATTTCATTAGTAAACCGGTTAATGCAATTGAACTGAGGGCAAGAGTTAGCTCCATGCTACGAATTAAGTACCAGTATGATAACCTACAAACTATGCTCAAATTACGGGAAGACATGGTAAAAATGGTCGTTCACGATTTACGAAATCCTTTGACTATTGTCTTGTTTGGCTTAGAACTTTTGAAAAATCCTAATTATCCTCAAGATAAGCAAAACCTTAAACTAAATCAAGTTTATTCGTCAGCACAAACATTACAAGTATTAATTGATGATTTATTAAAAATGGCTTTACTAGAATCTGGTCAAATTCGTCTCAATTGCACAAGGGTCGATCTATGCAGTCTGATCGAGTCTGCTATCTCAAATTTTGAAGCGATCGCCGAGCAAAAAAATCAGTCCCTATTTAGTCAACTCCCAGAAGTTATCTGTAAAAAAGTTGCTATTGATGTTACTTTGTATCATAGAGTATTGGATAACCTCATCTCAAATGCTATTAAGTTTTCCCCACATAACAGTCAAGTTATCGTGAGTTTAGAATTACTCAAATCTGGAGATTACAAAATTGAGGTCCTAGATTCAGGTCCTGGCGTTCCAGAAAAATTGCGACAAAAGATTTTTGAGAAATACGAGATTGGAACTATGATGTCTGGTGTCTCCCAAATAGGATTGGGTTTAGCCTTTTGCAAAATGGTTGTTGAGGCACATGGAGACAAAATTTGTGTGAGAAATAACCAACCACAAGGAGCAATCTTTGAAATAATTCTGAAATCTAATGAAGAAAGAGTAGGCAATGAAGAAGAAAATGCAATAGAGTTGTTGGGAAATAAGGAAGAAGGGATAAATATTGAAAAAAATGGAAAAACAATATAAATAACTATCTAAAATGAACTGGAATAGCTATTTTTAAGCATATTCGACCAAGGTCTACCTTTTTGTAGCATTCTTTTTTCAAATTGGTATAATACCAAGCGTGATAAATAGGGTTTGCGCTTCACTAGTCTTTTTAAGGAGTAGGGGAGTAGAGGAGTAGAGAGTAATTAGGAGAAACGAGGAATTATAGAGGAGATAGTCGGATATATTTGTCAGAGTGATTTTTTTGCTATTATTTCATAAAGCAATGAATTTATTTGAGCTATTACCAATTACCAATTACCAAATTTCCCCAAAATGATTGATTACATTCGCAATGGCGAAGAAATTTACCGCAAATCTTTTGCCATGATTCGCTCCGAAGTTAATCTAGAAAGATTTTCTCAGGATTTAGCTCATGTTGCAGTTAGACTGATTCACGCCTGCGGTATGACAGATATTGTAGAAGATTTAGTCGCTTCCACAGATGCAGTGCAAATAGGACGTGCTGCGTTAATTGATGGTGTGCCAATTCTTTGTGATTCTCAAATGGTAGCTAACGGAATTATACGTCATCGGTTGCCAGCTAACAATGAAGTGATTTGTACTCTTAATCATCCAGAAGTGCCTGAGATGGCTCGACGAATTAAGAATACTCGCTCTGCAACAGCGATAGAATTATGGAAACCTCTAAGCAATAATTCTGTTGTTGCTATTGGCAATGCACCGACGGCATTGTTTCACTTACTAGAAATGCTGGATGAGGGTATGGCAAAACCTGCTCTAATTTTAGGCTTTCCTGTGGGATTTGTGGGTGCAGCGGAATCAAAAGCTGAACTGGCAGCAAATAGTCGAGGTGTTCCATTTATTACTCTCCATGGAAGATGTGGAGGTAGCGCGATCGCAGCTGCGGCAGTGAATGCTTTAGCAAAGGAGAGCGAGCTATGAGATGGGGAGATGGGGGGGATGGGGGGGATGGGGAGATGGGGAGATGGGGAGATGGGGGGGATGGGGAGATGGGGGGATGGGAAGATGGGGAGATGGGGAGATTAAATATTAGATATCTGCTAAAATTCAAAATAAAATCAATTCTTATCCATCAATTGTCAATTATTTTTCCCTGTTCCCTGTTCCCTCTTTTCTTCATATGTTTATTGTAATTATAGAATTATAAATCTATACTATATAACCTGATTATATATGACA
>NZ_JAAHGH010000006.1:0-58419 GCF_010672525.1 Okeania sp. SIO2B3
GTTTCGCGATCGCGAACCCTTTATGAGAATAATTATTATGAGAAAAACATTTAATTTTTTAAAGGGATTATATCTTTTAAACTCTTACCCCACAATGCTTTTGAGGCGCTTGTCACCCCGTGAGGTTTTTTTCTTGTCTTAAGCCTTCCTGCCTGTTGCCTGTTGCCTGTTGCCTGTTGCCTGTTGCCTACCTTTGCTATACAATACCGATGCTACCGGACATGATATCAGGAGTCAGGAGGGAAGAAAGAAGAACAAAGAGAAAGTTTTTTGGTAGTCCTGCTCGCGTAATGGTATACAAGGAACAAGGGATGCTTGGCACAGGAGCAAGATGCTCCCACTGCCGTACCTCGTAACAAAAATAATGCAATGCACGACCATTACAATGCACCACCACCAGTTTTTTTTATCACTAATTAGAGTTTGCTGATTAACTATCAAAGCATTGACAGATAAAGGTTTTAGCCTTCTGAGATTTCCAAAAAGTACGCTTGTTTTAGTCTAAAACGTTCAAAAAGGAGCGCATTTTGGGCAAATCGAGGACAGAAAAATTGAGGGACAATTCTTACTTCTATCTCCTCTAAATTCCCATTTCTCCTGTCTTCCCCTCCTGGGAGGGGTTAGGGGTGGGTTGTCTCCTACCCTTACCCATAAGACTTTTTCCGCAAACCCTAATTATCCGGAGATGATATAACTTCTGGCTGTCTTGAGTGTGTCTTACATTCTGGAGGCGATGTGTGCGGAAGTTCCGCACGAGAAAAGCGCCGTAGGAGACCTCAGAATTACACACTCACTTCTAACTTCTAACTTCTAACTTCTAACTTCTGACTTCTGACTTCTGACTTCCTTACGCTCCACCCCGTAACTTATCTAATACACTCCGGTCTTGTAACGTTGAAGTATCCCCAGCAATTTCCTGACCCGCCGCCAGAGACCGTAACAACCTTCGCATAATCTTACCAGAACGAGTTTTAGGCAAATCTTCAGTAAAGCGAATATCACCAGGACGAGCGATCGCTCCTATCTCCTGGACAACGTGCTGCTTCAACTCCTTCTCCAAAGCTTCATCTGGTTCGCGATCGCCTTCTAAAGTCACAAAAGCCACAATATCTTCACCTTTAACCTCATCAGGTTTACCAACAACTGCCGCCTCAGCAACAGCAGGGTGAGACACCAATGCCGACTCTACCTCCATAGTACCCAAACGATGACCAGCCACATTAATCACATCATCAACGCGACCCATCACCCAAAAATAACCATCCTCGTCTCTGTGAGCACCATCACCAGCAAAATAAATATACTCTCCACTCTTCGGACGTAAATACTCCCAATAAGTACGACGGAAACGGTCATCATCTCCATAAACAGTCCGCATCATTCCCGGCCAAGGATGCTTCACCACCAAATAACCACCATTATTACCATCCACAGACTCACCTTCCTGATTGACAATATCAGCAATAATGCCAGGGAAAGGCAAAGTCGCCGAACCAGGTTTAGTCGAAGTCGCACCAGGTAAAGGAGTAATCATAAACCCACCCGTTTCAGTTTGCCACCAAGTATCAACTATCGGACAGCGATCGCCACCAATAACACGGTTATACCAAATCCAAGCTTCTGGATTGATCGGTTCTCCCACTGTTCCTAACAACCGCAAAGAAGTAAGATTTCTAGAATTGGGATGATGTTCTCCCATTTTCATTAATGCTCGGATAGCAGTAGGAGCAGTATAAAAAATAGTAACGCCATATTTTTCTACCACATCCCACAGACAGCCAGGATTAGAAGCTCTTGGTGCGCCTTCATACATTAAGCTAGTGGCACCATTGGAAAGAGGACCATAGACAATATAACTATGACCAGTAATCCAACCTACATCCGCAGTACACCAATATACATCTGTATCTTGCAGGTCAAACGCCCATTTATTAGTAACATGAGTATAGAGATTATAACCACCTGTGGTGTGTACAACACCTTTAGGTTTGCCAGTAGTTCCACTGGTGTACAGAATAAATAGCATATCTTCACTATCCATCGGTTCCGCTGGACATTCCCCAGAAGCTCCTTTTTGGACATCGTGCCACCAATGGTCGCGCCCAGGTTCCATCTGAATTTGTTGGGCAGTGCGTTTAACCACTAGCACATTTTCCACAGTGGGGGCACCTGCTGCTAGAGCTTTGTCTACTTGTTCTTTTAGGGGAACAATGGCATCCTTTCGCCAACCACCATCGGCAGTCACTACTAACTTAGCCTCAGCATCAACCAGTCTGTCTTTGAGAGCTTCGGCACTAAAACCCCCAAAAACAACAGTGTGAGGAGCGCCTATTCTGGCACAGGCCAACATGGCAATAGCTGCTTCGGGAATCATCGGCATATAGATACCCACGCGATCGCCTTTTTTCACTCCCAATTGTTTGAAAACGTTAGCCATCTGGCAAACTTCCCGATGTAGTTGGGCGTATGTAAGGGTGCGAGAGTCTCCAGGTTCTCCTTCCCAAATCAGGGCTGCTTTGTTACGTCGCCAGGTGGTAAGATGACGGTCGAGGCAGTTATAGGAAATGTTAATTTTGCCATTAACAAACCATTTAACAAAAGGTGGCTGCCAGTCAAGAACTTTGTCCCATTTCTCGAACCAATCTAATTCTGTTTCAGCTAGTCCCGCCCAAAATCCTTCTGGGTCAGCCTTGGCCTTTTCGTAGAGTTGTTTATATTCTTCTATACTTTTAATATGTGCTTTTTGAGCAAATTCTTTAGGTGGGGGAAAAAGGCGTTTTTCTTGTAGGATTGATTCAATAGTCGGTTGTGACATTTTTGTATTTGTAGTTACTGCTAATAATTATTGTGGACTTAGAATGATATTAAGAATCTTTATTTTTTTTAAGTTGAGTTAAGATTTTGAACACACACCATTTTTCAGTTATATTTCTTCCCGTTACTTTATTTTTATATCCACCGAAGACGAGGACGAGATTTAAACTTTGATGGATTCTGTTTATAAACTTCGTTCGCTGCTAAAAAACTCTTCCAATTTTTCTCTAAAATCATCAATATTTGTTGAGATACTTTAGCTGGCATTGCTTGATAATCTGATTGAGTAGAGAGTGTTTTTTGCAGGTCGTAATAGGAAATATTTGTATTTTCAAATATAAAAGACTGACGAACTAAGTAATTAGCATAGTTATAGAGATTTTTCGACAAGAAACACAGTCGGTCAATTTCAGGATAAAACCGATGATTTTTTGTATGGGATATGTCTCTCAACTAATCTCATAAATCCAGGAGTTAAAATTATATTAGGATTCGAGGACGCGCGGAATTTTGATGATTATTTAGTCTGGAACTAAGCGTGCCAATTTCATTATACTATTAATACAGATTGCCTTTGAGTTATTAAATTTTGTCAAATATAAAGGCGCTCTTTTGCACAAATCAACGAAGATATTTGACATGATTTGACTATATATGACTATATTTACGTATAACTTTTATTATACCTAAATACTAACCATCAAACGCTACAATAATATAAACAAAAGTTAAGATCGTAGGTATACAGTCTTTTGCTAGTTGACAGGTCCATCCTATTAATAATAGGATTAACTCAAAAGTTATTGGAGTGCAAAGTTTGCGGTCTCGCATTCTTTTGTTATGTTTCACTTAGGAAAAAATTTTGTTCAACTTTTTTAATTGTTCTATATAATACCTATATAATACAAGGTGGATACACAAACATGAAAAAAATCATATCACTTTTGCTGTCCTCTTTACTTGTGTCAATTTTTTTTATTGCTACACCAGCAAATGCAGTGCAAGAAACAACTATACTGTTTCAAGATAACTTTGATGAAGAACCATCATTGGCAGAGGGTATTACAACTTTGACGAAGTGGGACATCGTCGATGGTAACGTCGATGTCATAGGGGAAAAAGGAGGTCAAACTATATATGATTTTTATCCCGGTAATGGACTTTTCTTAGATTTGAGTGGATATTTAAGTACTTCAACCCTTGAGGCAAAAGACAGTTTTAAGTTAACCCCTGGCTTCTATAAGCTATCCTTTAAAATGGGTAAAAACGGAGATTCTGAAAACACCTATACTGTTGAGCTTGGCGATCTTTTTAAGGAACAGTTTCCCCCGACGGGTCTTACTACCTTTGAGCGTGAAATTGGAGTCGCTCAGGAAACCGATGTTCAGCTTCGTATTATTAATAATGGTCCTAATATAGGTGGAGGTCCTGTGTTACTTGAAGTAACTTTGACTAAAGAATCAGGTTGTTAAGTTGGACTTGTTGAGCTACTAACCTAAAGTGGGACAAATTTGCCAAGAGTGAGCTGCGGAAATAGCTGTATATAGGAAGGCTTGCATTATGGATTGTTCCAGTTTATTGGTAGCCACAAAAAAGCAATGCTTATGTTCTCCGATGGGTTTAAGTAGGACAAGTAAAAGTTTGAAAAAAAAATCACCCAGTAACGAGAGCTGTAGTTCACAAATTGTCCTGACCAAAAAAACTTACTGCTATAATTTATGATTTCCTAATGCTCAATCTGTTATACTGATAACCAAGCGCTACAGCTACAATATAAGTTATTATATAAAAGGTTTTCGCAGATTGGAATGGGCGAGCTGATTTAGGAGGATGATTGCAAGCAAGAGAAATCGAGCCTAAGCTGAAACAACTTAGCAGTCTTGCCTGGTCAACTGAACCTGCGTTAGCCCAGAGGTTAGATGAAGTAACACGCTGGATTAAGGATATTAGGCCAGGCTTGTTAATGCAGAAAGGAGTCTTAGTAGGATTTTTGTTAGAATTAATTAAGGATGGAGAATTTTGGTTAAAATTGCAATCCTTAACAAATGAAGAAAGGCAACTATTTTTAAGTCATCTTCCATCACCAGTAAGGTACTGGTATGAAAATCTTTTTCCAAAATGGTTTAATGAAAACGATCGTAAATTCTATATATGGAAACAAAAGTTAAGATCGGGGGAATTTAATCAAGAAGATGCCGATATACTAAAATCTGTTGCTCGTCAGATAAAAAGTCGTGACGGGTGTGTTGTTCATCGTTATATAGCAGATTTGTCTATGGCAACAGATGTAATTGTGAGTAGTAGCACAGGTAAGCCTCTCTGTGTTCAAATTACTACTATGTCCGGAGAATTGTGTAATCATAAGTATAATGAATGGAAAGATACACTACAGCAATGGAAAATTAGAAGGGGTATTTTTGTTAGTTATAATCCCGGACAGGACCGCTCAGTTATTCAATTAGTAAATCTTGTTCTGCATAACAGCAGACATTTAACTGAGGCTAAATATATTAAATTTTGTTTTAGATAGGAATTGAGCAAATTTCTATTACATTTTCAACTTGCACATCAAACTACGCATTTTAATACTAGGCAGGATACATGGTAACAATTAGCAAAACTCTGTCAAATAAAGAACGTTTAGAAAAAGTTTGGCACGCTCTCCAAGAGGCTCAACAATTACAAGAAGACCGACTAACTTGGGGAATAAATCATGTCAATTTATACGTGGAAAATATTGATGGAGATTGGCTGGAAAAATGGGGTGAAAATGAAGAGGAATTAAGTGAAAAGTTACCAATCAATTCATAAGCTTCTAACAAGTCAAAAGACCAAAGTCAAAAGTCAAAAATACAGCAGATTCCTCGCATAAGAGGTGCAAGTATTAACGTTGAAATCTTTGTATTGCGGGCATCTTGCCCGCTAGTACTGTACCTGACTGAGATGAAATTCGCTATAAATAATTGGAGAAACAGTAACAATGACTGAACTAAAAATTTAAGATGGTCTAACAGAAGAAAGAAAGAAGAAGGAAGAGGGAAATACTGGCGTTGTTTGAACTTTAAGCTTTTGATATGTCCGCGCCCTTTCCTTACACTGCTATATGATCGATCGCCTTTATATTTTGTGATGGAAATGAAGAGCTATCGTTCAGAAAAATGAAGATACTATCCCTCAAACGTAGAAGGAAAAATCATCCAACACTCTAGGTTTTAGGCTTTTGATATGTTCTATAGCAGAAGGAAAAAGGTTTTATACCAAGCGTGAAAAAAGAATGCTACAAAAAGGTAGACCTTGCTCGAATATGCTTAAAAATAGCTAGTCCAGTTCATTTTAGATAGTTATTTATATTGTTTTTCCATTTTTTTCAATATTTATCCCTTCTTCCTTCTTTCCTCTTCCTTCTTTCGTACGGACGCCCTTATACAACGTCCCTACCATTTGTAACAAACATTTATCAAATTGGTATTAGTTATCTAGGAGAGAAGGAAGAAGGAAGAAGGAAAAATCTGGCGTTGTTTGATTTTTAAGCTTTTGATATGTCCGCGCCCTTTCTTTAGACCATTCTAACAGCTATAGCTACTGCTATATGTAAAAAATGTCACACCTACAATGGAGATTTTTATGAGCAATTTTACAGAATTACCTGCAAATCTTCCTATCCCAGTAGATGATGGAGCTTGTAATCACCTACAGGGTTTGTTTGTGCCATCACTTACTTTACCTTCAACCCATAATAGATATGTAGATTTATCTGAAATTTCAGGTTACGTCGTTATTTACTGTTATCCCATGACTGGTCAACCAGGTATTCTACTACCCGAACAATGGGACAAAATTCCTGGAGCAAGAGGATGTACCCCTCAATCATGCGCTTTTCGAGACCATCACCAAGAAATAACAGATTTAAAAGTGCAAGTTTTTGGTATCAGCACACAAAAAACTGAATATCAGATAGAAGCAGCGAAGCGACTTCATTTACCTTTTGAACTTCTGAGTGATAGTGATTTAAACTTTTCCCAAGCGTTAAAACTGCCAATATTTGAAATAGAAGGAAAGCAACTACTCAAAAGAGTTACATTAATTGCACAAGCAGGAAAAATTCTCAAAGTTTTCTATCCAGTATTCCCACCTGATAGAAATCCTGATGATGTAATTGATTGGTTACGAAATAATCTCGTTTAATAGCTAGTCAATAATCAGTTTAACAGACATAGCAATTACATATTTTAAAAGCTCATTATTTATGCCCAAAACTAATTTAATATTTAAGAAAAATAGGATATTTGATTATAGATTTTAACCCTAGTTATATTATTTTTGGATAATGAGTTATAGCACTACACATTAAGATTAGGACAGCTAAAAAACTTCAAAAAATTACAATTAAAAGTTTTGACTCTAGCTGATAGCTATATAATAAAATTTCTCTCTGTAGTTTTGCTCTAGCCCTTTAAATACTTGTCTTAGGGCTAAAGCCCAACTACAAACATAATATTTAGACACTATGTTACCTCAATTTACTGCTAATTTTTTCAGATTTCAAAAAATATCTAAAAAATTCCCAACAGTCTGATTAAATTTTTCTGGTTCCACCAAAAATAGCCAATGATTTCCCGGAACTTTTTCCATTTTTAAATTCCTTAAATATTTCCGATAAGGCTTAATTTGCAACTCACTTCTATTCACACCTTTTTCTGGTTGAATAAACAAAGTCGGCACATCAATATATTCTGTTAAACCAGGAACTCGCATCACCTCTTCAAATATTTCATCCCGCGCCGGAATCACAAATTTACTTCCCCACTTACCATCAGCTTTTTCCTCCATACTTTCCTGAAATACTATCTGTTGCAATTCACTCCAACCTGCATATTTTCCTAACTGCTTTGCCTGAGTTTCTGCCTCAGCAAAACTATCAAATGGACCCATACCTTTTAAGGTTTCTAAAGTACGATAAAGAATAGGAAAAGTAACTTTAATTAATCCCGGCATTTTGCCAATAAAAATCGGGTCTATCAACATCATACTTTTAAATCTTTCTCGATTTTGTCTTGCCCAAATACAAGCTAATTTTCCTGTCCAAGAATGACCTAAAATATGAGCAGAAGACCAGTTTAAATGCTCCATGAGCGCTTCTAAATCAGTAATTGTTTTCTCGAAAGTATACCCACTTTCTGGTTTTCCACTTTCTCCATGACCGCGCATATCTGGTGCAACAATATGATATTTATCCGCTAAATACTTTCCTAAACTTGACCAAACTAAAGCCAAATCTGCCAAACCATGTAATAGCAAAAGTGGCTGTTTTTTATCTTTATTTTCCTCTAATTGCCACTCCAAGTAAGAAAGTTGAATATCAGGTAAATTTACAGTTTTGCGAGTATAAAGCATAATTAAATATGATGATTGAATATTGAGCAATTAAATAGGGCTTGCTGATTAAATCTAAAAGCATTGACATATAAATAATTTAGTCTTTTTGGGGCCTTTAAAAAATGCCTGATTTTCAGTCTGAAACGCTCAAAAAGGAGCGTATTTTAGGCGCATAGTTGGGCAGAAAAATCAAGGGACAATTCTTACTCCTACCTCCTCGCTAATTCTCATTTATCCTTTTTTCCCCTACCAGGAGGGGGAGGGGCGAGGGGTCGGTTGTCTCCTGTCTACTACCCCTACTAAAATACTTTTTCAGCAAACCCTAAATATTATAGCAAGTAGCGTTGAGAAAATTTGGTTAGCAAAATTAATTGCTAGAGGTAAAAAGCCATTTTTCTCTACAACTCATCGATCAATAAATTGATGTATCATATTACTTTTGAGAATTGATATTAGTACGGTTAATTCAACAATTAATAATTAATCATTACCTTAAAGTCAGAGGATTTATCAAAATAATTGGGTCGCGCCACTCCATCGGGAAATGGCGAAATATTTTTGGAACGAAACTCAAATCCCCTACTTCCCATCCACGCTCCGGGTTAGGGGTGGGTTGATTTCTGACTTCTGACTTCGTTAAAGCAGTCGCCATTACTGACATATCAAAAGCTTAAAACTCACACAACGCAAGATTTTTCTTTAGACTTCTTGCAAAAGTCAGAGAATAGGGAATAGACAGATGAAATTGGGGTGCATCTCATATTTGCAAAAATACTTTTTTCCTATATATTCCCTTTCGGAGCTGTTGCCTTCCGGAGCTGTTGCCTGTTGCCTAAAAGCAATAAATTTTTGGCTTTATTCACGCATTGAGATGCACCCTGAAATTGTTTATTTCATAGTCTTGAATTGATTTAATTAACTTTTTTGCAACAGGTCTATTCTTGCTTTCTGCTTTTTATTTCTTCCTTCTGCTATACCAACTACCAAACTAACTGCTGACTACTTCTTCAATTCGGTTTTAAATAAACTGAGTAGATTCAAGCACCCCTAACAAGAACCTCAGACACAAAATATTTTCATTTTCTGAAGCTCTTACAAAAAAAGTCGGAGCCGAATCAAAAAAGAGCTTGCATCTTCAAAAAAACTTTGATAGTATAATGTTATTGGGTGGTGTTCGCCCCTGCGCATGATGTTTTATTCAACATAATTAAAAGCCAAGCGATCGCCAATACCAACAAAATCACCCAAAGGAGCAAAAAATCATTTTCTGGAGCACCAAAAAAAGTCGGAGCCGAATCAAAAAAGAGCTTGCATCCCCAAAAAAACTTTGATAGTCTAATGTTATTTGGTGGTGTTCGCCCCTGCGCATGATGTTTTATTCAACATAATTAAAAGCCAAGCGATCGCCAATACCAACAAAATCACCCAAAGGAAAAAAATCATTTTCTGAAGCACCAAAAAAAGTCGGAGCCGAATCAAAAAAGAGCTTGCATCCCCAAAAAAACTTTGATAGTCTAATGTTATTGGGTGGTGTTCGCCCCTGCGCATGATGTTTTATTCAACATAAAAAACCCTAGAAAGAAAGAAATTAATAATTATCAAAATAATTGGGTCTAAAACCCCGCCAGGAAATGGCGAAATATTTTTGGAGCGAAGCTCAAATCCCCTACTTCCCCTCCTGGGAGGGGCGGGGGTGGGTTAACTTCTGTAGGGGCGAATGGCCATTCGCCCCTACGACTTCTGACTTCTGACTTCGTCAATAACCCTACAACTTCAAACATCAGAAAAAAACAATATTCAACCATGAATAATTCCGAACAAACCACTTGGAATAACATCCGCGAAGCCTTCCGTAAAATCTGGGGATACGATAATTTTCGACCACCACAAGGAGAAATAATTAGTTGCTTATTAAAAGGAAAAGACGCCTTAATAATCATGCCAACTGGAGGAGGAAAATCAATCTGTTTTCAACTACCAGCTCTACTAAAAACAGGCTTAACTTTAGTAATTTCTCCCTTAGTGGCACTGATGGAAAATCAAGTTCAAGAATTGCGCGATCGCTCACTTCCCGCCTCTCTTCTCCATAGCCAAATTCCCAATTCCCAAAAACAAAAAACCCTCCAAGCATTACAACAAAATAAACTAAGATTACTCTATCTTTCCCCAGAAACTTTACTTAACAAAAAAGTTTGGAATTTACTCTGCCAACCCCAGATAAAAATCAACGGTTTAATATTAGATGAAGCTCATTGTCTAGTACAGTGGGGAGAAACTTTTCGTCCTGCTTATCGTCGCTTAGAAGCAGTACGTTCAGCACTAATAAAATCTAAAACTCCAAATACTAATATTGCTATTGCTGCCTTTACCGCCACTGCCGACCCCCAAGCCCAAAATATTATTAAAAAAACCTTACAACTGCAAAACCCACAACCATTTTTACTTAGCCCCTACCGAAATAATTTATATTTAAAAATTCAAAAAATTTGTACTCCCAGAAGTCGCCGTCAACAGTTATTTAAATTTATCAAAACCAGAGAAAAACAAGCAGGTTTAATTTACGTTAGAACCAGAAAAGACAGTGAAAATTTAGCAGAAATATTACGACAAAAAGATTATAAAACTATAGCTTATCATGCAGGTTTAAGTGCTCAAGAAAGAAGAAATATTGAGAAAGCTTGGATAGGTGGAGAAATAAATTTTGTAGTCTGTACATCTGCCTTTGGTATGGGAATAAATAAACCAGATGTGCGGTGGGTAATACATTTTCAAGCACCATCACTTTTGTCTGAATATATTCAAGAAGTCGGTAGAGGTGGTAGAGATGGGAAACCTGCCGAAGCTTTAACATTAGTCAGCGAACCTACTGGTTGGTTAGACCCAGAGGATAAACAAAGACAAAAATTTCTAGTGGATAAATTGCGATCGCAATATCAAACAGCCCAAAAATTAATCAAACAACTGCCAACTACAGGAAATATTAATGCTGTAACAGATGAATTTCCTGATGCAGCGATCGCTCTCTCTATCCTACACTCTTCCGGAAAACTGAGATGGCGCGACCCCTTTAACTATATTATCAATAAGTCTGGTACTGGCAAAATATTATCCTTAGATTACAATTCCGGTATTCAGGAAATTAATCAATATTTCACCACAAGCAAATGTCGATGGCAGTTTTTACTACAAGCATTTGGCTTTTCTAAGGAAGCTCAGAATATGCGTTGCGGCCACTGCGATAATTGTATTCGGAGAGGAAAGCGCTATATTAGGTAAAGCAGCCGAAACAAAAGATTAGGACAAATCAACAGCTTAAAACTGAAACCGCACAATATTCTTTCTTCCTTCCTCTTCCCTCTTCCCTCTTCCTTCTTCCTTCTTCCTTCTTCCCCGACAAATTGACTCAGACTTCAATTTTGCCTGATGCTCGCAGCGAAAACCATCCTTGCACCATTGCGTCATATTCACCTGTGTGAGTTTTAGCACATCAGCACATTTTGGTTCTATTATCTTACTTCCCACAGCCCAAAATAAACTACGAATTACATCCAAACCAGTCTTGAAACGAGATTCTCTATTACCAGGTACACCTATTTCCTCAACAATATCAGTTTCTACCCATATCCCATTAGTACCCAGAATAATCTGTGCTAACCATTTAGCTCTAGGTAAATGAGTAGGAGATGTTACCAGTTTAATATGTTCCACTTCCCATTTCTTGAGAATTGGCAAAGTAAAATAGAAGTTACCAAAAGTAGATTTAGCGCAATGTTCTAACCAAATATTCTCTACAGGAGCATTTTCCCGTTGAAATAATCCCACAAGACAAGGGTCTTTAGATCCAGCAGAAATTAAAATTGGGGTCTGAGGATATTGTTTTGCCACTTGAGCAATATAAATTTCCCGTTTAATACTCCCACCTAAAACTAAATAAGTATCCACAGGAGATTTTGCTGCTGACTGGAGTGAAATAGTATTTCCCACTAGCAACACTAATAGACTAGAAAATATAGAAAAAAGCAACAACAGCAATATTTTCCTGATTTTCTGATTGCCACGAATGTTTGGATTTTTTATCATAGAAATTATAGCAAGTTCTTTTAGCTTATCTCTATCTGCTCTATAAAACTTATACAAAGCGTCACATAGCGTGACAACTTGAGGTTTACTTCCTGCTTCTTGTGAGGCCGTCGGCGGTTGCTCATCCACAGGCATTCACGGTCGAGCCGACCGCATCTGTCGCTCTTTATACTTGCGTTTAAATCTCGATCTATTGACAAGCCACAGTCGGGGCAGTCATAAGTTCTCAGATGCAAGGGCATGTCTTGAACATGACCACAGTTAGAACAAGTCTTTGATGATGGAAAGAATCTATCTACTACTACTAATTCACTTCCGTACCATTGGCATGTGTTTTTGGCATAGAAGTTAGGACTCAGGACTCAGAAGTCAGGAAATTCAGGCAGAGAATAGGGGAAAAAGGTAGAAAAATGCTCTCATCTCCCAAACTCCCCTACTCCCCTACTCCCCTACTTCTGTCCCGTAGCGCCATAATTATTGAATCGGACATAATTTCCTATATCAGAGCGAATCTGGATCGACACCCAAATCGCGTAATTTAGCAGCTAATTTTTCGGCCCGTTGCTTTTCTTGTTCGGCCCGTTGCTTTTCCTGTTCGGCCCGTTGTTTTTCCTGTTCGGCTTGTTCGCTACTCCACAATAACAAATTTTCGGACTTATCCCACCATCTGAGCCAGCTAATATTTTGTCCTAATCTTTCCCCTTGCCAAATTCCCAAGAACAAGTCTAATTCCGGTATCCAAAAATGTCCATTCTCATTAGCTGACTCAAAGCGATACTTTCCATCGTGCAAACTGCGCACCTCTAAATTCTCTTCATAGGGGTCATAAGTTACATAGGTTGGTACTTTGAGGATCTGTTCATAAAAATAAAGTTTGCCATAAGGTGGAGTCGAACGCACTGATAGTTCCCCACATTCTGTTTCTGAGAGGAACTCCATCACTACAGCTACAGGAGCGCCTTCTAGATGGGGAGTGTAACTACGGCGAATGACTCCCTCTGCCACTGGTTGTACTTGGGGGACATAAAACCAATCGGGAGCTTTGACAACTATTTTTTTGTTAACGGTAGCTACTAATCCAAAATTTGAACCAATGAGCATTTGAGGTTGAATGAACAATGCAGCTCCCAAAGCATCAGTCAGAGCAGTAGCAAGGATAGGTTGTTGAAAATTTTCCACTGGGTCGTCTGGTAAGGTAAAGTCTGCTGGTAGTGCTTTCCAAGTTACAGTTGGTTCTGGTTTAGTGGATTTTATTTGTAGAACCATTTTTAGTGTCTATCTTATGGCTAAGGGTGGACTGTATTTATATTATTATAGATCCCAAATGGGTTCTATTTAAAAATAGATGGGGAGATGGGGAGATGGGGAGATTAGTATATTTGCACAATTTTTTGTATTTCATATAATTTGAAGTCCTCATGGAATCTGATTGAAAAACTTTCTCCTACTAGCGCGTCAAGCTGAAAATGATGTATTAAATTTTTGAGTATAATTCTTGCTATGACTAAGGTTTGGAGAATTTTCCTCAAACACTATTTCAAGCTTGACGCGCCACTACAATACAATAGTGAAATTCTTAGGGAGTTCCCTAAATTATTTTCGCACCTATGTCTATTAATCACCACAGTTATTCAGAAGATTCTGGCAAGACAAAACGCATTTCTCCATTTTGATCGATTTCCACCTTTCCTCCAAGCTTGAGAATTTCTTGTTGAGCGCGATCGCGTACTTTTTGGTCTATTGTTTGACCGTATACCCATAACCAAGCATTAAACTTGATTAATTTACTATCGGGGTCTCGCTTCAGAAATTCTGCTGTTTGTCTAAACAGAGATGTTAACCCTTGATATGATGTATTTTCAGCCCATTCAGCAGCCATTTCATGAGAATCAATTGCTCCAGGAATATCACCTACTAACAGTAATTGATCTATGCCTTTCCATCTCCATACTTGCCAAGCTTTCGGATCTATTTCTGGAGAAAGTACATCGGTACCGCGAGTCATATATTCTACCGCGACTTCTGGTTTACCCTCATATATAGATAAAGAGTTAGACACAAATAGATAAGTGTCAACCCATCTTGGATCTAAGCGGGTGATGATCTCAAAGTAATCTTCACTCAGAGAATAGCCTGTTTGATTTCTGGCAGAGTCGTCCCCAAAATATTGCAAAAATTTGAGAAACACCCAGTCTGCAATCAAATTATCAAATCCAAAAGTCGGAGATGCCTTCAATAATTTTAGCTGTAGAGCTTCTTTTTCTTCAGCTTCTACTGCTTCTGCCAAATCTAAAACGATTTTCTCTTTTAAGGGAGAATTTTCTGAAGGCCAGAATACTTGTAAAGTGATTATACTTCCTAAAGCTGTTATGAAAACTGCTAGATTTACGAATGAACCTAGCCAATTTGAGCTTTTAGCTTTTGTTTCCATCATATCTTAAAATTTTTATGTCAAGAAAACTAACGAGCGAGAGATCCAAAATTACAACAGTTTTCGACTTAATTTAGTTACAAGTCGATCGGCCTTTCAGCAACAGAGAATAGAGATGAAGTAGAAAGAAAGGAATAAGCAGGAAAATTAGTCACTTTATTTTCCCTTTTCCTTCTTCAAGTTAAACTGTACCTCACCATCCTAAAAAGTACTGTAAGATGATTATCAGTTAATTTATTTTAATTACTTAACTCTTCTCAAATATAGAGTTAGAGACAATAGTCGTAACGGTAAAATTTGACTAGACAGTAAATTCCCTTGTCACTATAGATACAATAATAAATATATTCAGCTAATATTGTAGTATATTAGACTTCTTTCAAAAAAATACTATCCCATTATCATAAATTAGTGGGAACGTCAATATCAATAAATGTCCAACTACTAAAAAAATTCAATGAAATCAGCCTCAAAACGCAACTCCATTCTTCAAGTCATTTTGTACAGTGGAGCGATCGCTACAACCACAGCTTTATCTTTATTGGCCCCTAACCTGAGTAAGCCTGCTGAAGCAAATTTAGAAAATAGCCCGAAAGCAGTTCTGGATGAAGCATGGCAAATTGTCAATCGAGAATATGTTGATGGTAGTTTTAATCAGACAGATTGGCAAGCGACTAGGCAAACTTTGTTAGAGAAAAATTATACTTCTAGCGAACAAGCTTATGAGGCATTACGTCAAGCATTAGATCAACTTAATGACCCCTATACTCGTTTTCTAGACCCAGAGCAGTTCAAAACTTTGACAAATCAAACATCAGGGGAAATGTCTGGAGTGGGAATGCAGTTAAAAGAGGATGAGCTGAGTAAAGTAATTACGGTGGTGGACGTTGTAGAAAATTCTCCAGCTATGAAAGCAGGTTTATTACCAGGAGATCAAATTCTGGAAATTGATGGCAAACCTACTGCTAGTTTGAGTGTATCAGCAGCAGCAAAACTAATTCGAGGTGATGTGGGTACAGATGTTGTACTGCAAGTCATGCGTTCTGGAGAAACAGAATTTGATGTAACTTTAACCAGGGCGAGAATAGAATTACAAGCAGTTCGTTACGAGCTTAAGCGTGAAGGGAATGAACGTATTGGGTATATCCATTTACAAGAATTTAGTGCCCATGCGGGAGAACAAATGCAGAAGGCGATCGAAAATCTGGATAATCAGAATGCTGATGGTTATGTTTTAGATTTGCGGGGCAACCCAGGGGGTTTATTGCGCATTAGTATAGATATTGCTCGGATGTTAATGGACAAAGGTGCTATTGTCAGTACAGTTGACCGTAATGGAGAAAAGCAAGAATTGCGGGCAAACCGTTCAGCTTTAACTGATAAACCAATAGTCGTCTTGGTAGATGGTGACTCAGCGAGTGCTAGTGAAATTTTAGCAGGGGCACTTAAAGATAATGGTCGTGCTGTGATTATGGGAGATCAAACTTTTGGTAAAGCTTTGGTACAGTCAGTACATTCTTTATCAGATGGTTCAGGTTTAGCAGTAACTATTGCTCACTATTATACTCCTAAAGGAACTGATATTAGTAAAAAAGGTGTTACTCCTGATGTCAGTATAAATTTGACAGATTCTCAAAAACGACGTTTATATAGGCAACCAGGGGCGGTCGCTACTATATCAGACCCTTATTATTCTAGAGCGGTAAATCTCTTGAAAAATAAAATATTGTTACGTCCGTTAGTATTGCGGGACCAACAAAATTGAAGTTAGGAATGATGATTTTAGGTGTTGCTGAAAATAGTTATGAGAGCTGGAACTAAAGTAAATCAATAGTCACTAATCTATATAATAAATAATGGAATATATTGATCGTACAATCTCTTTAGTCTATCTTGTATGAAGCAAGCAGAGGTTTAGTATCTATCCTGACTACTAACTACTAACAATCATACTGTTATTCAGCAAAACCTGATTTTAGGTTATTATAAGACTATAGCTAATGAGGCTTTAATATAGAATCCGGTTATATAGTATATGTTGATAATTCTATAGACATATACAGAAAAGAGGGAGTAGGGGAAAGAATTGATAATTTATGTGCAGTGATTAATTTTATTTTTGATCATTGGAGATGTCTGATAATTACTTCAATATTTAATCTCCCCTGCTCCCCACCAAAAACTATACAATAACTATTTAACCGAACATACTTTAATTTATATTCCATGCAACTGCCTTCTCAAGTGAACTAATTCTGGTAAAATTAGTTTTTCCATCCCTAGTCTAACTGCATTTCTAGAACCTGGAAGTGAAAAGACTAATTTACCTTGATAAGTTCCAGCAACAGCACGAGAAGCGATCGCCCTGGAGCCAATTTCTTGATAACTCAGCCATCGAAATAATTCCCCAAAACCAGGTAAAGTTTTTTCTAATAAATTCTCAATAGCATCGTAAGTTGTATCTCTTGGAGCTATTCCTGTACCACCATTCAAGATTACAGCATCTAGAAATTCTATCTGACATAGATGTTGCAGGTGTTTGACAACTTCCAATTTTTCATCTTTGATAATTATATATGCTGTGACGGAGTGCTCGGCATTTTTCAACAATTCCTGGAGTAACTGACCACTTTTGTCTGTTTCTGGAGTGCGGGTATCACTAACCGTAATCACAGCACAACTTAGAGAAATATTTTCAGGAGTTGGATGAGGAATTTGTTTATCCATAAGAAATATTCTGATGACTTTTAAAGTGAATTTTTCACCATCAGAGGATGATATAGTGAGGTGTTAAGAGCTTAAGACTAAGGGCAAGATTTAACAAATTCCCAAGTAAAGGGATTCTCCTCCTTGTCTTCTTTTGCTGTTAAAAAAGGAGGATCAAATAGGGCTAGAATATTACCATTACGACCATTAATAATGTAAACTTCCTCATTATATTGAATCGGTCCAACTTTACTTAAATCGGAGGCTCGTTCGATCAACCATTTAGTACTATCAGCATAATCCTTATATGTGGCACCATAACGATAACCGGAACCCCTCCAGTAGTAAAGACGGTCTCTGTCTTTAAATTTTCCAAGCCGATCGCGAGTCAACCTACTTTCTTTCCAATTTTCTTGTTCTATAGTCTCTTTATCTATAGTCTGAAGACCAATATAGTCATTTTCAAATATATTACCAAAAATAATAACTTTAAATCTTACAGCCATTGAGGAATCCAATGTTGTTGTCGGGTATTCATTATTTCCTGAGTCAGACCTTCCGATATAGATATACATATCCTCGCCATCTTCCTTCTGCTTACTTCTTAAAAAAATAACATCACCACCTTTAACGCTACCGGTATTTTCACACTCTGCTGCCAGAGGAGAACGCCCGGTTTTTAAGAAAACGTAGAACATCATCAAAGTAACAGAAGAAAGCACAGGGATGAATTTTTTTTGCTGGAACATCTGCGTTAGTCAACTTTTTTTATAGATGTCTTTTGGGCACTCCACTTTTAACTGTTCAACCCAGGCTTAAAATTTACTGGCCTGGGTAAACAATTAAGCCTGATTAAATTCTAAACCATGATCTTTAGCATAACGCTCCATGAACCGCATAAAGCGGTCCCAATCTTCTCTAGATTTCATCACATAAAGTCCCTCAAGGAATTTAGGCTCACCATTAATAAACTTGGCCTTAACTTCGCGACTGGTCATTTGGCCTTCTTCATCAATCATATACATTCCTGTAATATCTTCAGTAACATCCTGGCCTAAAGCCTTGGGGTCCTCAAAAATAAATGTGGCCGTCCCCTGATTACCGCTACGAGAACGGGTTAGACGTACTTCTGGTATAGCTTCTTCATCAACACCTTGAATAAATTGAATTGCACTCATCAGTATCTTTTTAATCCTTAAGAAATCATTAAAATATTATTATAAACACAATCCGATCGAGTTTCACAGAACTGAGTATATAAAAAAAGTCAAGAAAAACATAGATTTGGCTAAAAACTTTAAATAACAATAATTTTAGATAAATAATTTAACTCTTAATTAAGAGGAAGAATTTATCAGACTATTTCTGTAAGTTGGCATTAATAAAATCCCGATTTAATAACTTTAAATATTTACTCAATCAAATAGTATAAATATCAAGATATTTAACTTTAAATATAGTCTTTTATAGATACATTAATCATAAATTTTATATAGACAAAGATGCCAATTAATATCTAAATTTAATCATATATCAAGGAACGAGTTGGTCTTTGACTTATGTTGATGATGAACTCGAGGCATAGAAAAGCTTTTACAACTATTTCTTGCTATAGTTAATAGCTTGATTTGAATCTAAATCCCTATTTTACCTATTAATTTTTCAGTTTTTCTGCAAAATTCATATATTTTCACTTAATCAAGTTGTGAGCAACGTTCTACTACTAAAATACAATTATTTCATAGGCATAATTGTAATCAAATAAACCTATGAATATCTATAAATATAGACCTTATTAAATTTGATAATTTTCACTAATCAAATAAACGTTCTATATCATCTCCAGAGGAACCACCGCGACTAGAATTAACTCTCAAAGATTTTCCATCTTTAGACAAATCATAACTCAAAGGTTCAGTTTCAGAAACAAGGGCTTTTCCCTCTTCTGCTAGAGATGTAGCTGGAGATTTGACCATTAAATCTTTTAGGGCTTCAATACGTTTAGGTACGGCGGGATGAGTAGTATCAAATTCAGCACCTGGAGTTTGCAGCAAAACATTCATTGCTCTTAAACAACCCTCTGGTTCAAAACCTGCCTTTGCCGAATACAAATACCCCTTTTCGTCAGCCTCCAATTCTCTTTTACGGCTTTCTTCAGCCAAAGTTTGTTCTAACTCTTCTTTTTTCTGAGCTACAATTTCATTTATTTTTTCTTGGCTAGCTTTAATGCGTTGACGACTAGCAGTGCCCAAAACAGCACCACCAACTCTCCCTGCTCTGCCTCCAAATACTCTGGCTGCAGTACCTCCAATGGACATACCAGTTGCCTCTGCTTGAGCATCCTGTTTTTCTGCCAAAACTTCTTGTTGAGCCTCTTGTTCAATTTTTTCGATCAAAGCAAGTTTTTCTGGTGTGCTCAAAGCTATGTGCCTTTCAGTATGATGTGCCATTTCGTGGGCAACTACACAAGCTATGGCAGAGGCATCTCCTACAAGTTGGTCTAGGATGCCGTTGTACATCGCAATAAGATTGACTTCTGTAGCAAAGGCATTGATTTCATATTTGGGAAATATGATGATTCGCCAAGGTTTTTCGTCTAGTCCATTTGCTCTAGCAATACGGTCAACGATTCGATACAGTGCGTAAAGGTCATCGGGTAGTTCTTGTTTGGCCTGTTCGTATATATTTTTTGGTTGTTCGGTGTCTTTTGTCTGTTCTGTTGGGGTAGAATTTTCCGAGGAAGTAGTGTTGGCCTTAACTGATAGTTGATTATTTGGTAGTAGAAATGTGGCTACTGCTAATGTGGCTAGTATAGTTTTAATTTTTAACATGATTGATATTTTCACCCAAAGTTAAAGTTAAAATAATTTGTAAGCATTCAGCCATCAGCTATTGCTTTTAGTTTTAGATAAAAACTTTACTAATTGAGCCATAATTTATACTTACTATAAAAGCTGGCTGAAACAGTCTATATTAATTAAAACCCCCTTATGAGAGCTGACAGCTAATAGCTGTTTGCGCAGCATTCCGCAGGAAATACTTACACTAATTTTTTTGTGCCTAAAGTAAAGTTAGCATCTATAAAAATTTTTTGTTAAAAATAAGGTAAATAATTAAAGTTAAAACAATATTGATAGTTAGTTTTGTTATTAAAAATTTAGAATCAACTCACTTACATAAAATGGTAAATGATGATTTGATCGAATTTTATAGTCAGTGAGCAAAGCTATATTTTTACCCAAGATTTGAGGTAATTTACCTATTAATAGTTTATCATTAAAAGTTTAGACTTAATAGCTTATTTAAGGTCATAATGATTGAAGTTGAGAAGTTAAGCAAAATTTATGGTTCAACCTCAGCAATTAAGGAGGTATCCTTTGCTGTACAACAAGGAGAAATATTGGGATTTTTAGGTCCGAATGGTGCAGGAAAAACTACAACAATGCGGATATTAGCTGGATATTTGCCTGCTACGAGTGGTACGGCTAAAATTGCTGGTTATGATGTCCATGAAGATTCTATGGCAGTACGACAATTGATTGGTTATCTACCAGAAATTCCGCCTTTGTATCCAGAAATGACTGTGGAAAGTTTTTTATTTTTTGTGACAAGAATTAAACGTGTTCCTGCGGGCGATCGCTCTTCTAAAGTTAAGGTGGCAATGAAGAGATGTGGGTTATTAGATAAGCGGAAAATATTAATTAGAAAACTTTCTAAGGGTTATAAACAAAGGGTTGGTATTGCTCAAGCTTTGGTACATGACCCGCAGGTAATTATATTAGATGAACCTACTGTTGGTCTTGACCCTAGACAAATTATTGAAGTTAGGAATTTGATTAAGAGTCTTGCTAATGACCATACAATTATTTTATCTACTCATATTTTGCCTGAAGTTAGCATGACTTGTAATCGAGTGACGATTATTAATTATGGTGAAATTGTCGCTACAGGTAGTCCTGAAGAAATGAGTAATAAATCAGCAAGTGGGTGGGGATATGAGGTAGAAATTGAGGGAGAAAATCAGGCAATGGAAACAGGATTAAAATTATTAGCTGAAGTTCCGGGGGTTCAATCTCTAGAAAAAGTTAAGTCAGATAATGAAAGTCGCTTCAGAATACAAATAAAATCTCAACCAGATATGGAACCAGGAAAAGAAATTGCTAATACTATAGTTACAAATGGTTTGAGTTTATGCGAGTTGCGCCGAACTCGTGCTAGTTTAGAAGATGTTTTCTTAGGGTTAACTACAGGTGAAATTCCTAAAAAATCATCGATTGAAGTATCGGCAAATTCTGTCATAAATAGAGTGAATAATGACCGAAATATTGAACTTCATAAAAATCACAATCCTCTTCCCGATCCTTGGCAAGAGGTGACAGAAACAGATGGTCAAGAAGAAAAGAAAAATTAAGGTGATCGTTCAACAATTAATAATTAATAATTAATAATTAATAATTAATAATTACCTATCCTTGAAAAGAAGAGGATTGAGTCGAAAGAAAATTTTTTATTTTTATCCTCTTAAAAGAGGAGGCTTTCCACCACAATTTTTCGGTAAGCATAAGGAGGAGGTAAAAGCAATTGAAAAATTGAGAGGGAATTAAAAGTTACCAAATAATTAAGGTTTAAAGCCTCTCCTTTAAAGGAGAAACAAGAAAAAATTTTCCTATTATTCAATCCTCTTCCTTCTAGGGAGAGGTAATTATCAATTATCCATTATCAATTATCCATTATCCATTATTAGAGATGTCTATTTAATCTCCCCCCACTCCCCCACTTCCTTCCGTATCCGTGTATCCGTGCCATAATCCGTGTGAGCCACTCCCCCACTCTCAACTATATCAGGAATTACGCAAATTCTTAGACAATACGCTATCCGTAGGGGGCGAATGCCATTCGCCCCTACTAGATATGGCGGTTATGCGTAAGTCCTGTATATAATAAGTATTCAACCGGATTTTATATCATTTCCAGACCACAAAAAAATCAAAAGGATATTAAGCAATGCTAGTAGTAATTAGCAATATTTTGGCAATCTACAGAAAAGAATTACAGGGATATTTTGCATCACCATTAGCTTATGCAATTACAGGAATATTTTGGCTATTGGCAGGATATTTTTTAGTTGCTATTTTGTTAGGACCAGATGGAATTATTCAACAAATTGCGACTAGAGACCAATTAGGAATTACTGAACCGCCAGTTGATGCACCATACGAATTTTTGAAGGCTTATCTGGGTATTATGGGTTCTCTTTCTTTATTTTTACTGCCGATGTTATCCATGAGTTTATATGCGGAAGAAAGAAAAAGAGGAACTTTGGAATTATTAGCTACTTCTCCGATTACAAACTGGGCAGTTGCAACAGGAAAGTTATTAGCTGTATTAACATTTTATATTTCTATGGTATTGCCATTGTTAGGATTAGAAGCTATTGCTATTGGTGCTGCTGAACCGCCTATTTCGCCAGTGTTACTTTTGTTAGGACATGGAGGTTTGATTTTACTAGCTGGAGCAGTCTTATCATTAGGAATGTTTATCTCTTCTTTGACAGATAGTACAATTTTATCTGCGATTCTTACCTTTGCTTTAGTATTATTTTTGTGGGTAATTGATGTTGTAGCAAATAATGTAAGTGGTCCTTTAGCAGAGGCATTAAGACATTTATCAATGCTGACACATTACACTAATATTATTCAGGGACTTGTGGATACTAGCAGTATAATTATGTTGTTGAGTTATATTGTTTTGGGAGTATTTTTAACTGCTCAATCAATTGATGCTTTACGGTTTCAGCGGTCTTAATAGGGAAGGAAGAAGGAAGAGGGAAGAAGGAAGAAGGGAAAGAAAGGTTTATAAGGAAGAAGGAAGAAGGAAGAAGGAAGAAGGAAGAGGGAAGAAGGAAGAAGGAAGAAGGAGGAAGGGAAAGAAAGGTTTACAGCGGTTTTCATTTCAGCAGACCATAGTAGGGGCGAATGGCCATTCGCCCTTACAGGGTTTTGGTTATGAAGATGTGGTTTATCAATCTAAAAAGCGCTGTATAAGGGAGAAGCTTTTTATCAATTTAGTTAGAGTGAGCATCTGATCCAATCCTCTTATTTATAAGAAGAGTAAGAAGAGGTAATTCTAAGTTATTAATTCTAAATTATTAATTCTTGAATCTATATTTCAACTTCTTTATAATTCCGTGGTGTCATCATCAGGCAGATAAAATGTAATATTATCACTATTATTTTCCTGTTGGTTTTTGATTAACCTTTCCCCTTCTTTGATAACCCAATCTGTAAACTTTTTTTCATCATTTATAACCCATTGGTTGTTCTGATTTTTGGCAATCCATTCTGTTTCATTGGAAAGTCTTTGGAGTAACTTTTGGTATTGTGTATTATTTTTTTGATTCTCTTGAAACAGTTTGTTGTCTATCTCTGCATCATTCTCTGCATCATTAAAATTAATTGCTTGAAATAATTTATCCAAAAATTCTGTTCCTGTTCCTTCTATTGGTAAAGTTATTGTTTTAGGAGTCTTTTTAGCAGTATTTTTAGGTTTAGAAGTGGGAGGAATTTCAATTCCTATTCCTAATAAAATAATACAACCATCAACAAGTAGAGCCATAAAAGCTGATGCAATGCCAGCTTCTTCACCTTTTCCAATCTTCAGAAAAGGTTCAATAATTCTGACTCTAGCATCTTGATCAAAATACTTTGCTTGGAGTTCTTTGTATTTTGGATTTAGGGGGTCTAAACTACCTTTATATTTTTCTGGCAAACAAACAAATTCTGGTTCTGTTGGTAAGCATTTTGGTTTGACTTCAGCTAAAGCTTTACGACCTGCATCAAAAATTTCCTGTGGTTCTTTTCCTTCTAATTCATATTCAAAAAAAGGTCTTAATTGATTAGCTACTCGCTTCACTCCATTGAGTCTAATTTGCAGTTGATTTTTTTCTCTGATTCGTTGCTTAAATATAGGTCCTTCCCCTGGATTAAAAGAGCCTCCTGTCCCACCTACTTCATTTTCTATTTCTTGATTTTTCGCCCTAATTTCATCTTCTAATTGTTGAGCTTTTTCTTCAATAGGAGTAAAAATTTCATTCACTAAATTTTGATGAGCAGATATGGCTCTATTTAAGCCATCTTTTTCTCGTGTTTCTGACACTAAAGTATCATAATAAGCAAAGAAACTGGTATAAACGCTAATAATAGAAAAAGAACCTACGGCCATCCATTTTAACCAGCGAGCGTGTTTAAGAGTGGAACCTGAAGTTAATAGAAATAATAATGCTTGAATAACAGCACCACTAGACCAACCTACATACCAAGGTAAGATTTGTGCTGCTCCATACATGGTTGTAAAACCACTGGTAATGTTCAGCATAATTAACGCTATGAGCAGTTTAGTATCCTTTTCGGGTTTTGGTTCGGTATTTATATGATTGTCTGTTTGAGAATTTGTTTTATTGCTGCCATTATTTCCGTTATTTCCATTATTATTTGTCGAGTACGAATAATTTTTTGTACTATCTGTTTGTGACTTTTGTTGCCTTCTTTGGTGAGGTTTTTTTATGCCACATTCACGACACTCATTTTCGTCTGGGGACATTACTTGTAGAATGTGGCGATTATTTTCATCTCCGCTACATTCCCAGAATCCATTTTCTTGATTGTTCATAACACAAATAATCTATTCATTTAATTAGGTTGTTATTTACTTATGATAGTTTGAAAAATTGTAGATTAACTTCAGAATACAAAGTTCAAGCTGGAATTTTATTTCTCTGTAAGATATTTAAGATATTTCTCAACGTATTACCTCATTATATGATATCTCGCTCTTCAGAGTATTATCGGCGTAAGGCATAATTTCTAACAGGTCTGAATTATTGTAGAAAAGCCTACATTTACGAATAAAATTTTTCAGACTTTGAAGGTCTTGAAACTGACTGACTATTTCTTTTGCAGAATTTATCAAATGCTCCTTTTCTTCCTGAGAAAATTTTTCTGATCTCTTATACAAATTGATTAATGATAATGACAATGAATTTCCACTGAAACGCCAATAAACATCTATTAGTTTCAGACAATCTTTATTGCTCAATTTTGGTAATAATTCTTCCGAATTTAACAACTTCCATAAATTTTCATCAATTGATTTTTGCCGACTCCAGATTTCAGCTATGTACTCTATCAGTTCTCCACTAATTAACTCGACAGGAGTATCATTACTTAAATCTAAATTTTCATGTTTATTTGCCCAATAAATAAATTTACATACATATTTCTGGTAAGTACCTGTTAGATTTTCTCGCATTTTTTTCAATGTTTTACGATTCAGCAATGACCAAGCTTCACTATCCATAAATTCTGTTTTTACCTTTTCACTTTCCTGGTGAGTATCCAATAATTTGAGCCATGTTTCTAGCATCTGAACAGGAAAAGCTTCTCCGATAGTTTTATCCAAAAAAATAGTTTGTTTTATATCGTCTTCGTAAAGAACATTTGAAAGTTCTTGCCAATTTATCCAGCGATTAGAATTACTATCTATAACTAGGTTGCTTAATATTGAAAGTAGTTTAATTTTGTCTGGAGAGTTATTTGGTTTGTCTAGAGATTTATCTGAAAATTTGTCTGGAGAGTTATCTGATTTATCTGAAGATTTATTTGGAGAATCTTGGAAGCTACTATCTGGAATTTCCCTTGAGGTTAAAAATAATTCTAATGGATCTGGAGAGTTATTTGATTTGTCTAGAGATTTATCTGAAAATTTGTCTGGAAATTTATTTGGAGAATCTTGGAAGCTACTATCTGGAATTTCCCTTGAGGTTAAAAATAATTCAAATGGATCTAGAGATTCATCTGGTTTGTCTGAAGATTTATTTGGAGAATCTTGCAAACTACTATCTGGAACTTCGCTTTGTGAAGATTTATCTGAAAATTTGTATGGAGACTCATGGGTAAATTTGTCTGTAGATTTATCTTGAAAATATTGAGAATTAAACCATTGATAAACTTCCATAAAATTATCTGCCTGAAATTTTACTCTCTCTTCTAGAAAACTGATGCTCTTTTCAATAGCAGATTCTAATAATGGCAAACTTTGTTCATAAGTTGGTGAGTGAGATTTTAGGCAAGTCAGATAAAGTTTACTAGCTTCATAATTGCTAAGTTTTAAACCATTAGCAATCTCAGGAATATGGAAAATACCTTTGTCTTTTTCCAATAAATAGAAATTCAGAGAACCGAATGTATCAGTAAAATTTTCCTGCCAAAATTTCTTTAAATTACTTTTTTCAAAAGTTTCTCCATCTATAACAGGAAATTTAGGAAAAAGTCGTTCGATAAATAATCTTTTAAAATCACCACTCGTAATTCTTCCAACTAATGCTAAATCCCATAGTTGGAATTTTTCTTTTTCAGAACGAAATATCTTTTCACAACCAATTATTAGTTTTTCTAATTCTGGATAGTTTTTTGTAGTAGAGTGTTGCTGAAGTACTGGATTATTTATCTGTAATTTAGCATTGATACCTCCAGACTTGTTATCCAAATATTCAATGCTTTCTTGAGAAATGTTTATTATCAGTTTTAAGCAAGCATTTTGTAATGTCTGTAAAATCTCAGGAATTAGATTTTCATCATTTGCAAAAAATTCTATAAACTGATTTTCTATGAGAATTGCTAAGGAATTAAAAAATTTATTATCTGCTTTGACTATCTCTAAAAATTTATCTGGCAAATAACGATAGATTTTACATAACAGAGTCTTCATTAAGTCGCCATTATTTTCAGCATTTGGCAATGCTTCCCACCATATCTCTAAAAGTTCTAAATTTTGACTATCTGGAATCGATAAATTTTCCCTCATTTCAGAGAGAAAACTTAGCACCTTATTTTTCATTGGAAGAATATACTTGCGCCAGATTTCAATTTTTTCTCGTTTCTCTGCTGGGTAATTAAAAATAAAATCTATTGATGGATGATTTAACTTCAACCAACCATCTACTTCCTCAAATTCCCAAGCTAAATTATTAGAATCATCCTTAGTAGTCTGGTCAAGGTATTCGCATATAGTGATTAAATTTTCATATTTATCCTTGTTCGGAGCAATAAAATATTTCACATATTCGTGGTCTAGATATTCCTCTTTATCAAACTCCTCTTTACTAAAATCTAACCACACCATATTTTCAGGTAAAGAACGTATTGAAGAACCATCTAACTTAACTATTATTTGTGCCCACTTGCAATATTCAGGGTCAACCGAACCTAGAGCTAAAGAAATTTCGTTACGCAAATTAGTAGGCAGAAAAAGCAAAAGATTATCTAGAAGTAATAATAGCGATCGTGTCTTTTTTGGGTTTTGGTCAGTAAGTAGTAATCTTTTACCACTCAAAATTACATCTAACGCTTGGAGCAAAATCTTTTGCTCAGAATTTTTAAGTTTTTTCCAGACCTTTTCTATGCTCTCCCTTACTTTTTTCTCTGTAGTTTCTGTTGCTAGTAAAGATTCAAAATCTTCCGGGCCCAAAAGCCAAGATTTTTGCTCAGAATCATCAAGTTGATTATTACTGAAGGTGGGAATTGACATCTTAGCTAGATATCCCAACAACCTACAAATTTGATTATTAAATCTAGCTATTTCTGTTTCAGATACAAAAATAAAACGGTGCTGGAAAAATGAGCGATCGCCACTGCTCAAAAAGAAACTTTTATCTTTATTAAAAGCAGGACTAGCTTGAATAAGTATAAATTTTTTTTCGGGCAAAATCCGAGTATTATTCCTACAAATCCCTACAGCTTGAGAATTAAGATCGCTACTTTGGCTGCCCCAAAAAGAATAATTTATCTTTATATCTGCTAAGTCTGACGAATTATTGTTTAAATTTTCACTGTAATAAACTACACGGTATCCACTATCATTTCCTACAAATTTACCATATATAAACTGGTCAAATTTAGACTCTTGTGACATGATATGTATCTCTGAAACTAAAATTGTATTTAAGTATTGAAATTTGCAGAATAATTATCAGAAATATTTGGTGAACATTCCTTAATTCCTTGTATTAGCCATTCAACAGGTGAATACATATTTATTGGGTTGAAATTTGCTTTTGTATCAATTTTATATTTCTATAAAAACATATAAAGTATGATTTTTTTCATGGTTTGAAGGTCTTCACACTGATTTACTATTTCTTTTGCACTATTCATCAAAGACTCCTTTTCTTCTAGAGAAAAATTTTTCGCTCTCTCATATAAATTTGTTAAGGATAGCGACAATGAATCTGCACCTAAACGCCAGTGAACATCTATTAACTTCAGACAATCTTTATCGCTCAACTTTGGTAATACTCTTTCCGAATTTAACAACTTCCACAGACTTTTATCAATTGATTTTTTCTTCTCAAGCCAGATTTCAGTGATATACTCTATCAGTTCTCCACTAATTAACTCGACAGGAGTATCATTACTTAAATCTAAATGTTCATGTTTAATTGCCAACTGAATAAATTTGCCTACATATTTTTGGTAAGTACCTGTTAGATTTTCTCGCATTTTTCTCAATGTTTTACGATTCAGCAATGACCAAGCTTTACTAGCCATAAATTTTGCTTCTACCTCTTTACTTTCCGGGTGATTATCCAATAATGTGAGCCATGCTTCTAGCACCTCAACAGGAAAATATTTTCCTATAGTTTTATCTAGAAAAATCGTTTGTTCTATATCGTCCTTGTAAAGAATATTTGAAAGTTCTTGCCAACTTATCCAGCGATTAGAATTACTATCTGTAACTAGCTTGCTGAATATTGAAACTTTGCCTGGAAACTTACCTGGTTTGTCTGGAGATTTATCTTGAAAATATTGAGAATTAAACCATTGATAAACTGCCATAAAATCATTTGCCTGAAACTTCAGTTTCTCTTCTAAAAAACTGACGCTCTTTTCAATGGCAGATTCTAATAATGGCAAACTTTGTTCACAAGTTGGTGAGTGGGACTTTAGGCAAGTCATATAAAGTTCACTAACTTCAGAATTGCTAAGTTTCAAACTATTAGCAATCTCAGGAATATGGAAAATACCTTTGTCTTTTTCCAATAAATAGAAATTCAAAGAACCGAATGAATCATGAAAATATTTCTCCCAACATTCCTTTAAATTACTTTGTTCAAAAGTTTCTCTCTCTAGAACATGAAAAGTAGGAAAAAGTCGTTCGATAAACAATCTTTTAAAATCACCACTCGTCATTCTTCCAACTAATGCTAAATCCCATAGTTTGAACTTCTCTTTCTCAGAACGAAATATTTTTTCACAACCAATTATTAGTTTTTCCAGTTCTGGATAATTTTTTGTAGAGGGTTTCGGAGGTGGTAGATACTTTGTATGTAATGAAGTGTTTCTACCTCCAGACTTGTTATACAAATCTTCAGTGCTTCCTTGAGAAATATTTCTTATCAGTTCTAAACAAGCATTTTGTAATTCCTGTAAAATATCATTCCTGAGATTTTCATCTGCCAAAGAATCTATAAATTGATTTCCAATTAGAATCTCTAAAGAATCAGAAAACTTACTACCTGCTTCTACTATCTCTAAAAATTTATCTGGCAAATAAAGATAGATTTTACATAACAGAGTCTTCATTAAGTCGCCATTATTTTCAGGTATTGGCAATGCTTCCCATAAAAACTCTAAAAGTTCTAAATCTTTACTATCTGGAGTAGATAAATTTTCCCCAAACTTATCCAGAAAACTTTGCACCTTCTCTTCCATTCTGGGAATGTACTTGCCCAAAATTTCAATTTTGTCTGGTTCCTCTGCTGGGTAATTAAAAATAAAATCTAGTGATGGATGGTTTAACTTCAACCAACCATCTATTTTCTGAAATTCCCAAGCAAAATTATCAGAATCATCCTTAGTAGTCTTATCAAGGTATCCGCATATGGTAATTAAATTTTCAGATTTATCCTTGTTTGGGGCAATAAAATCTTTAACATATTCGTGGTCTAGATATTCCTCTTTTTCAAACTCCTCTTTACTAAAATCTAACCACACCATATTTTCAGGTAAAGAACGTATTGAAGAACCATCTAACTTAACTATTATTTGTGCCCACTTGCAATATTCAGGGTCAACCGAACCTATAGCTAAATAAATTTCGTTACGCAAATTAGTAGGTAGGAAAAGCAAAAGATTATCTAGAAGTAATAATAGCGATCGTGTCTTTTTTGGGTTTTGGTCAGTAAGTAGTAATCTTTTACCATTCAAAATTACATCTAGTGCTTTAAGCAAAATCTTTTGCTCAGAATTTTTAAGTTTTTTCCAGACCTTTTCTATGGTCTCCCTTACTTTTTTCTCTGTAGTTTCTGTTGCTAGTAAAGATTCAAAATCTTCCGGGCCCAAAAGCCAAGATTTTTGCTCAGAATCATCAAGTTGATTAAGATTACTGAAGGTGGGAATTGACATCTTACCTAGATATCCCAACAACCTACAAATTTGATTGTTAAATCCAGTTATTTCTGTTTCAGATACAAAAATATAACGGTGCTGGAAAAATGAGCGACTGCCACCTCTAGAAAAGATACCTTTATCTTTATTAAAAGCAGGAGCAGCTTGAATAAGTAGAATTTGTTTTTCTTTTGGCAAAATCCGAGTATTATTCCTACAAATTCCTACAGCTTTATGATTAAAGTCGCTACTTTGACTTCCCCAAAAGTAATAAATTTTTTCATGTATGTCTTCCAGCTCTGAAATATTATTGTTTAAATTTTCACTATAAGAAACTAGACGGTATTCACTATCCTTTTCTGCAACAAACTTACCATAGATAAACTGGTCAAATTTAGACTCTTGTGACATAAGGTTATATCTCCATAACTAAAATAGCTTTTAAGTATTAGAATCCGATGAAGAAGTATTTGAAATATTTGGTGGACAACTCTTTATTCCTCTTACTAACCATTCAATAGGGGAAAATATATTTATTGGATTGAAAGGTGCTTCTGTATCAATTTTATATTTGTTGGGATTAATGTCTTCTGTCTTGATATTTTCCTTTCCAAAATCGTATGGATCTGGATCGTCTTGCTCGTATGTTGAAAATATAGGATCTTCTTCAGATTCAGCTTTGGATGTTGTGCTTTTTTGTTTTTCTTCTTTGTCGAGAATAACAGGAGATTTTACATTACCATCACTATCTTTGTAGGTTCCAAAAGCAGAAATATAAAATAACTGACAACGATTTTCTCGAGTAGGATTTATATTCAATCTAGGATTATCTTTAGATTTATCTTTAGGTTTTTCTATTTGTGCATGAAAAAAGCCTTTTAACCATTGTAACTTGACGTTTGGTCCTTTCCCTAACATTTCTAGAAACATCTGTTCGGGATACTGATATTTTTCTTGCAATAACTTTTGATTAACTTCTGGATGATCTATTTTAGTAATGCCAAAAGCTACATACTGCTCTAATGGTTTTCGACCACTTTTCCTTTGCATTGCGATAAATAGTTTCATTAGTAAAGTATGATATGGTTTAGTTTGTTTATCCTCCTGTAACGGACTGAGTAAAAATATAATCCCATGACATTGAAGGAGATAGTCAACAACAGTATTCTCTTGACTATTTTCATCAAGAAAATCATGATAAGGGTCTCTTAAAATATCTCCGGCAATGTCTAAAAATGTTAATTCAGTATTGCTTCCATCCTCATTATTGATCGTGTAGGAATACTTGCTTTTTTTTCCTGCTGTTGCTGTAGGAGATACAAATATTCCTCTATCCAAAAGTTCCATACCATTATTAATATATTCTTCTGTATCCCAATCGGTTATTTGAATCTTCCCTTCATTAAGTAAATATTCATATAACCTGAGCATATAAACAGATTTTCCTGCGTGGTGAAAACCCCAAATTCCTAAACGAATTTGTGAAGGAATTGGTCGTGGTTTTGGACTCGGTTCATTGACTGGTTCATTGACAGTTTCGTTTGCTTTTGTATTAAACATAGACGAAATTTACCTCGTATATAAGTAGCTTTACCTGAATCTAAATTTCCAGCATATTTGACAGTACAGAAAAACTATAAATGGATGTTTATAGAACGCCCAAATACTTCTATTATAATTGCTCTTTACAAGATAAAGCTTCATCTACTAGAGCAAACCATTGTTTCTGTAATTCTTTTTGTTCTTCTAACTCCTGAAGTAGTTTTACCTGAATATAAATTACCCGCAATTTGACACCACAGAAAAACTATAAATAGACGTTGATAGAACGCCCAAATATTTCTATTATAATTGCTCTTTACAAAATAAAGCTTCATCTATTAGAGCAAACCACTGTTTCTGTAATTCCTTTTGTTCTTCTAACTCCTGAAGTAGCTTTATTTGAATCTAAATTTCCAGCATATTTGAAAGTACAGAAAAACTATAAATGGACGTTCATAGAACGCCCAAATATTTCTATTATAATTGCTCTTTACAAGACAAAGCTTCATCTACTAAAGCAAACCATTGTTTCTGTAATTCCTTTTGTTCCTCTAACTCCTGAAATTGTGACCAAATTAGACTTCGATTTTTACTTAATAAAATATCCCATTCCTGTTCCACTCCTTTTGCACGAGTAATATGGTCTGCAAATTCTTCTACCATTGAAACTTTTGTCCGGTTAACAGATACCCCTAGTTTATCCAAAGTTTTTTGACACACTTCAATAGCATTTTGATGGCGCTGTTCAAGATTAGTCAAAATATTATCTATATTATCTGGTGTGTTAATAGGTTTCATCGGATCTGCAGGCAAAACTTCACTAATTTTTTGCCATACATAGGACTGCATAAAACCTTTATACATAATTTCAAAAGATGCAATGAACTGAAACCCCCTCGCTAAATTTGGTAAGTTGTTTGTTTTAGCTAATAACTTTGCAAAAGCCTCCAAAAAATCTGTATTTTCTGTTTCTACTAAACCTCCTATTCCTAAGTTGATAAATATATCTGCCAACTCTGACTTAGTTTGATTATGAGACTCTTTCAAACCATCCTCCATTGTCTGAAAATGTTTCAATATACCAGGTCGCATTTGTTGTATTGCTCGGAAATAAGCTCCATCAATTCCTTCCCGCTTTGCCCACATTTCAATATCTATAAAATCAGGAATATCTCCTTTTTTTTGACATCTATTAATTACTGCATTAACCTGAGATTTAAACTCCTCATTTAGTTGTGAAAGTTCTGCTCTTAATTTCTCTCGAAATCCTTCAATACTTTCGTATAGTTTTGGTAAAAATTGTTCTCTTAGTTTCACATATTCAGTATCAACATCCCCATAACCAGCGATCGCTTGCCTTACTGCTGCCAATTTTTCCTCTATCCAACTTTGAAAATTCCTCAAATCTCTCGACGCAGCAGACATATATTGTTTGTCTAAGTTTTTCATATTTGTTGTCAGATAATCAAGCACTTTTTCCATAACTTGATTTGCTGCATTTGAATTTTTGCAGTTAGCTTTCAAACATTGTTTAACATGGATTCCTTTCCTAGGCATAGTATTCTCAAAATCCAGAGATAACTGTTCATTTTCCCCATCCTGATTTAGTAACATAAAAACCCATTCTTTCAAAGGAAGTTTCTCCTTCAAAGCTTGAGAAGCTACATCATATAAATTCACATCTTCCTTCCGTAAAAAATCCCCCGTTCCTTTTTTTCCTGGTCTCCGAATCAACAGAATAAAATCAATATCTTCCGCCAAAGCTTTAATCATTCTTTCTGTATCACCCAGTCTAGTATCTCCCAAACCAGGCATATCAACCAAGGCTAATTTTTTCACTCCTACTTGAGGGAAAGGGCAAAAAATTTCCACCTTTTCTACAGCTAAATGATTGAAAAATAGTGGATGACTTTTAGCATCATAACTTTGTGAAACATACTCTCTTATTTTATGTTTTGGAACCTTAATAAAACGCTTTTCCGACTGCAATAAATCAGAATATTTATTCAGATGAACATAATAATCCTGTCGCAAATGTTCATAAATAGCCTCAGCTTGAGCAGGTTGGCGAGGATTAATAGGCTGAGAAGGAAATGGCAAATTAGCAAACTCATGGAGATTTTTCGGAATATTTTCAAAGCCTAACTCTTGATAATAAGGTGTAATAATCTCCTGAATAAAAGAAGATTCAGAATGAAAATAAACCTTAGCATAAGTATCCCCTTCGTAATGATAAATATTACTTTGAACAGTAGTACAAGGCAAGCGATCGCTACTAGGAATAATCCCTTCATCTTCTTCATCTGTTAGTCCAGCTACATTTTGTAGAAAGGTACTTTTACCTTGACGTGCTAACCCCACAACACCAATATTAATTGTGTCGCGATTAAGTCTTTGCCAGAGATTTTCCCAGACCTTACGTTCTTGAGCAATTCGGTTTAGTATTGTCTGAAAATCAATTTGATAAAGTTGTTGAACTCCCATGGAAGAAGTAGTTGATAATCTAAGAATTGATTCCTGTAAATCTTTAAGTTTACTTATCTTTAATTCCAGACAATTAAAATAATCCACAGATTTTTTAGGAATATCTGCAGTAGCTTTCCGCTTGCGAATAATTTCACTGATTAAATCTTCTAAAAGCATAATTTTTAACTAATTGAGATTTTTTTGTGTAAGAAGGAAGAAGGAAGAAGGAAGAATTTAGTCTAGTAGGAGCGGGTTCCGCGTTAAATTAATGGTGTTAAAAATTATCTGATGAACCCCCCACCCCAAGGATATAATGCACACTAAACCGACAGAACTAAAATGGTGCGTTACGACGGATGGTTAAATGCCTTTCACAGTCTAAATTTTAGAAATCTAACACACTCTATGAGTTGTGGTACTACAAATTTTATTGCCCCTATTCATACCTAACCTCCTAAAAATGTTAGATTAATTTTGTCCTGCTACTTATTTATCAGGATAACAATTCAGAAATATGCACTTCAACAGCAAAAATTTTTTCAACTTATCCCCTTATATATTTCTGTACCAGGTAGAATTAATGCAAAGTGGGGATAGAAATTTTTGAGAATAGGGAGTAGAGAAATTAGGTATAATACTAAAGGTATAATACTAAGGGTGAAAAAATAATGTAAGGATGTCTTTTGACAAAAGAAATTAAGTAGGTAGGCACAAATAAACTTAACTATTCAACAAAATTTTGATGTAGTCAAAACCATTGATATTGCTTTCCGTTCCGGAATGCTCTGCAAACCTTCCACTCTGTTCCAGTCCCAATGACGTAGTTTTCAACAATTAATAATTAATAATTAATAATTAATAATTAATAATTAATAATTACCTCTTCTTTTCAAGGAGAGGATTGATTCAAAGGAAAATTTTTTCTCTCTTGGTCGATTGGATATGGCGAGGAGACTTCGCCATCCCACCCTACGGGAAGCTGCGAAGAGAGAACTCCGTTCCGCTGTCGCGTTTCGCGTCAGCGTTGCGAAGCAAACGACCGCTTGTTTCTCCTTTAAAGGAGAGGCTTTAAACCTTAATTATTCGGTAATTTTTTTCACTTACCTACTTAATTTCCGACCGAAAAAATGGTATTGAAGCCATTTATTCTGACCAATAAATAAGATAATAGCCTTCCTATTCCAGGAGGTACTGATAACTGATAACTGAATTAATGGAGTCTCGCGATGCCTAAAACAAAAATATTACAAGAAGATCAATCTTATACTTTTCGGTCTTACTTTGATTTACCTTATGAAGCTGATGAAATCTTAGCAGAGTTAAACTATTCATTAGTTAAATCTCGTTTATCTTTGCCAAAGACAACAAAAACATTAGAAAGTTTATCCGAAGTACAGAATAAGCTAGAGAAGATTTTACCCTTTGTTAGTTTAAGTAATGAAACTGCTAGACGAGAAATTTTAGTCTCTCCAATTTTATTGGAAATTGTTTATTATTGTCATTGTCAGTTAAGAATTGAATATCCTCTGAAAGTCAATGATTGGTTGAAGGGGAATTTGGATTATTTATTGCGTTATCAGAATAATTTATTAGTTATTGAAGCGAAAAATGACGATTTAACTAGAGGTTTTACTCAGCTAGCTGCCGAGTTAATTGCATTAGCTGAAGTCGAAGAAGACAATATTTTATATGGCGCAGTAACAATGGGAGATATCTGGCGTTTTGGTAAATTAAATAAAGCCGAAAAACAAATTACACAAGATATTAATTTATTTAAAATCCCAGACGATATAAAAGATTTAGGTGCAGTTTTAGTGGGTATTTTAGAAGGAATAGAAAATTAAAATATTTTAATTATAAAAAATTATAAAAATTGATATATTATTAAATTTTAATCATCATTAAATCCTATAAAGTATTTCAACTTATGACCAAAAAATAAGGTCTCAAGCCTCCTCTTTCAAGGGGATGAAAAAAATATTCGATTCAATATTTCAAGCCTCTAGCTTTCCTGCGGAATGCTGCGCAAACAACCAGAGGTACTGATAACTGATAACTGATAACTGATAACTGATAACTGAAATGATTATTGTACTAAATCTTAATCCAATTACAAAACTAACTAGAGAACAATTTGTTCAACTGTGTCAAGCTAATCCTGAATTACAATTAGAAAGAAATCCTCAAAGAGAATTAATTATTATGTCCCCTCTAGGTGGTGAAAGTGGTCAAAAAGAAGCTAATTTGATTTTTTATATTAGCCTCTGGAATCATCAAACTAAGTTAGGAATAGTTTTTAGTTCTTCCACTATCTTTAGTTTACCAGGAGGAGGCGACCGCTCCCCTGATGTTGCTTGGGTATCTTTAGAAAAATGGGAAAATCTTACTCAACAAGAAAGAGAAAGTTTTCCTCCTATTTGCCCAGATTTTGTGATTGAATTACGGTCTAAATCTGATAGACTTTCACCTTTACAAGCAAAAATGAGAGAATATTTAGCATCAGGTTTATTGTTAGGTTGGTTAATTAATCCTCAACAAAAACAAGTATAAATTTATCGTCAAAATCAAGAGGTAGAAATTGTAACTATGCCTATTATGTTATCAAGTGAAAATATTTTACCTGGATTAAATGTGATGTTAGATTATTAATAAATTTAATCATAATAATTCTCTCCTAGCTTTTCTAAACTGGATTTGGTATAAATAATTCATTGCAGAAATCCCTAAACTTATTTATAATGTTACTTCTCCCTTATTCCTAATTTCCTATTCAAGATAATTTACAGATCGAAAAAAAGATAAAAAGATAATATGAACAGTATCAAAAGTACTTGGACTTATATATTTTGGCTAGGACCAATTTTAACTATTATCGGTGTATCAGCAGGTGTTGTTTCAGGAACTTGGGAACCAATACCATTAAGTTTAATAACTACTGGCATAGTCATAATTGGTTTGTGGATTTTTTATCAAGCTTATTCTGTAGAACAAAATTCAACTACAACTTGGTGGGGTGGACGAGCAACAGAAGCAGGTACAAATGCAATTTTTGCCACGATTTCTGTACTAATAATTCTGGGGTTAATCAACTTCTTGGCAGTTCGTTATCAAACTAGAATAGACTTTACTGAAAATCAAAAATTTACATTATCGCCTCAAACAATTGAAGTATTAGAAAATCTCGAACAACCAGTCAAACTTTGGATATTCGATCGAGGGGAAAATCCTCAATACACTCAACTAATAGAAAATTATCAAAGACAAGGAAATGGTAAATTTAATTTTGAGTTAGTAGACCCCCAGAAAGAACCAGGAAAAGCTAATGAATTTGGAGTTCAACAGTTAGGAGAAATTCATCTCGAAACTGGAGAAAGAAAAGAAGTTATTATTAGTAGAAAACTAGAACCACTAACAGAATCTAAACTAACTAATAATATAGAAGAAATACTCGGTGGCAGAATCTTAAAAATATACTTTATTCAAGGTCATGGTGAACGAGAATTAGAAGAAGGTCAAAGAGGTTTTTCAGACGCTGTTAAGGCTCTTGAAAATAAAAAATATATAGTAGAATCTATAAATTTGGCAAGCATTTCTCAAGTACCTGAAGATGCAGATGTTGTGATTATTGCTGGTCCGCAAAGAGAATTTTTAGAGGCAGAAGTTACTGCTTTAAAAGACTATTTAGACCGAGGTGGTGGTGTATTTATCATGTTAGACCCAAGCACTAACCCAGGGTTAGATGATTTATTTGAAGAATGGGGAGTATTAGTTGACGATCGCCTGGCAATAGATGACCCAAGTATTGGTCGGTTAGTAGGTCTTGACCCTTGGGTGGTATTAGTTAGCAGCTATGGAGAACATCCTATTACTCAAGACTTTAGCAATGGTATTTCCTTATATCCCTTCGCTCGACCGATAGAAAGTGAAACTGTGGATGGAATAGTAGAAAGTCCGCTAATTTGGACTAATGACCAAAGTTGGGCCGAAACAGATTTAAGGGGTCAGTTACAGTTTAATGAGGGTCGCGATCGCCTTGGACCATTATCAATAGGTGTAGCTTTTACTCGTTCTTCTACTGTAGAAAAAGGTAATGAAATAGGATTAGACCTTACTCCTATTCCTCCACTTCCTGGTCAACCACCGAATGAACCTGTGGCAACTTCTACTTCAGAGTTAGAAGAGCAAAAAGAGATAACTTCAGCTGAAGTTATCCCCCCACTTCCTGGTCAACCACCGGATGAATTTGACCCTACAGAAATAGTAGAAAAATCAGAAAATACATCTGAAGAAGCACGTTTAGTAGTGTTAGGAAATTCTCAATTTGCTACAAATGGTTGGTTTCAACAACAGCTAAATAAAGATGTTTTTTTTAACTCGGTTTCTTGGTTAGGTAAACCAGAAGAGAAAATACTTTCTATTAGTCCAAAAAAAACCACAAACCGTCGTATTGCAATGAGGTTAGTACGAGCTAGATTGTTAAGTTGGATGGCAATAGTCATTTTGCCACTTTTAGGGTTTACAATTGGTGGAATTATTTGGTGGCGAAGACGTTAACGAAGTCAGAAGTCAGAAGTCAGAAGTTGTTTTTGTAATGGATATTTACTAATGAAGTCAGAAGTCAGAAGTCAGAAGTCAGAAGTTGTTTTTTTTACGGAGATTTCTGAATTTAGAAGTCAGTATAATTGTTAAAAAGTATATATTTTTGGAGCATTAAAAAAGCAAAACAAATGATTAGAGACTGCCATGAGGATAATGAATTCAGAAGTTATAACTCATAATTTAGAATAGGTAATTATTAATTATTAATTGTTGAACTGTCCTCTACCCCCCCTACTTCTTACCGAAAAATTATGGTCTAAAGCCTCCCCTTTTAAGGGGATAAAAAAAGAGAATATTTCAGATTTCAAGCCTCTCGCTTTCCTAGGTCATGCTGCGCCAACAGCTAGAGGTACTGATAACTGATAACTGATAACTGAAATGACTTCCTAAAATTATGAAAATCAAAAGAACAACTTTAACATTAATATTAACAGCACTTGCTTTAGGTGGTTTTGTTTATTTTTATGAAATTAGAGGTAAGCAGCAACAAGCTGAATTGCAAGAACAACAAAAACAGGTGTTTAATTTTGAGTCAGAAGAAATTCAGGCTATTACTATCAAGCAAGAATCAGAAATATTAACTTTAACAAAGGATGAAAATGCCGAAGAAACTACTTGGAAAATAACTGCGCCTGTAGAAAAAGAAGCCGATCTACCAACAGTAGAATTTTTGTTAGACCAAATAACAGGATTAAAAAGCGATCGCTCTATTAATACTCCCGTTTCTCAGTTATCTGAATATGGTTTAGAAAAACCAGAAATTACTGTAGAAATTAAACTTCAAGACGATAAAACTAGGAGATTATTTTTAGGGAAGCCAGATTTTGATGGTAATTCTATATATTCTCAAGTAGAAGCTGAAGGAGAACCACCAAAAGAGGTGTCTGTTTTGTTATTATCTGTCAATTTCAAAAATGTTTTAACTAAACCAATTGCAGAATGGGAAAAACAAGAAAAATCAGAAGAATCATCTGCTGAAACAGAAGAATCTACTGAGAAAAAAGATGAACCAGAAACAGCTAAACCATCCTCAGAAAAATCTCCCGAACAATTAGAAGAATCTACTGAGAAAAAAGATGATTTACCAAGAGAAAAATCATCTCCTAACTCAGAAGTATCTCCTTCAAATACTGATGATTATTTACTAACAGAATAGTAAGCATTCAGCATTCAGCATTCAGCATTCAGTTATTAACTTATTATCTGAGAAGGAGAATTAAAATTTATGTTTATGCAGCATTCCGCAGTCAAGAAAAAGGTCATTTCAGTTATTTTTTGTACACCTTTTCGCTTACTGCACTTTGAGCTGGACATTGTAAATATCTGAGCGCTCATTGCTATATCAATCAGCAAAAGCGCTGTAGTATCCAAAAAGTAAAACTTAAAAAACCCAGGCAGATGTAACTACCTGGGTTTTTTGCTTCCAAAGCGGATAGCTAGTTAAGGCTATTTGGCTAACGCTTAAAATACTAAAGAATCCAATACCCAATTTCCCAATCATATTCCCGACTCAAAACATAGCAATTATGACTCAAACTGCACTAAATATTGGGACAACAATAACCGACACCCAAAATGACACGGAGAAAAAAGATGCACCAGAAACAGCTAAACCATCCTCAGAAAAATCTCCCGAACAATTAGAATAATCTACTGAAAAAAAAGACGATATGCAAATAGAAAAATCATCTCTTAACCCAGACGTATCTCCTTCACCTACTGATGATTATTTACTCACAGAATAGACATCTCCAATAATAAAAAATCAAATTAATTATTGCACTATATAAATCAATTACAGCGTATTCCACTTTGATGAGGTACATCTACGCGAGCAAGATGCTCGCACTCATAGGATTTAATTATTAATATCTCTACTTCATATACTTGCAATTTGCTGTATTTCCCCATACTCCCTACTCCCTCTTTTCTGGAGATGTCTAATAACTAAATTTATCCCTGAAATTAATAGATTTGCTAGAAACTAAGGCTAAATTTTAACGCTAAATTAATATCGTAGAATAGAACTAATATAAAATTACAGAAAAGAGATTAATATGATTGTAGAAACTATCCCACAATTAATGACCTTGGATGAATTTTCAGATTGGTATCCAGATGGTTATGGTCGTTATGAATTACACAATGGAGTTGTTTTTGAAATGCAACCTACTGGAACTCACGAACAAGTAGCAGGTTTTCTTGCTCTTAAACTAGGAGTACAAATCGAACTTCTTGAACTTCCTTATATTATTCCCAGACAAGCAATTGTTAAACCTATAGATACAGATAAATCTGGTTATAATCCAGATGTAATTGTTCTGGATAAATCTGCTTTCAAAAATGAATCTTTATGGAAAAAAAGTTCCACAATTACTCAAGGAAAAACAGTCAAACTAATTATTGAAGTTGTAAGTACAAATTGGCGCGATGATTATGGTCATAAATTAATTGATTATGAGGGATTAGAAATACCAGAATATTGGATAGTTGATTATTTAGGATTAGGAGGAAAACGTTATATTGGCGACCAAAAAAAACCTACTTTGTCAATTTATCAGATAATTGATGGGGAATATCAAGTACAACAATTTAGAGGAGATGAAAAAATTATTTATCCTACATTTCCAGAGTTGAAATTAACCGCCAAACAGATTTTTGCAGTAGGAGATTAAAAAAATAGAAAATCAGATTTTTGACCTCCTAGACAAACAGCTAAAAAGTTGTTTGCAAACAACAGCAAAATTTTCAAACTGTTCCGATATTTTCTCTCTTGGGTTTAATACCCTACACCTCTAACAGATGTAATAAATGTCTGTATTATCCTCTAGTTAATTAAGCTACTTTTACTCAAAATAGATGAAGCGTAATAGCCAGAACTGCTAAAATATTGAAAAACATTACACTTAAATTAATTAAAGACCCAAATTTCCAGAGTAAATTCCCCACTTATGACATAGCAACCATGACTCAAACTGCACTAAATATAGGAACAACAGTAACCGACACCCAAAATGACGTTGAACTGCGTAAAGTATTCAAAGTGTTTGAAGGCCATACAGCCGTAAGAGGTGTGGACCTGAATATCCGTCAAGGAGAATTTTTTAGTATTCTTGGCCCTTCTGGCTGTGGCAAGACTACAACATTACGCTTAATTGCTGGGTTTGAATCTCCATCAGCAGGTGAAATAATGATTAGGGGAGTATCCATGAATCAAACTCCTCCTTACCGTCGCCCTGTAAATACTGTTTTCCAAAGCTACGCTCTATTTAATCATCTCAGTGTCAAAGATAATATTGCCTTTGGACTAAAAATTAAACGTGTAGGAAAAACTGAAACCGAAGAAAAAGTTGCACAAGCTTTACGGTTAGTGAAAATGGAAAAATTTGCCGACCGCTATCCCAATCAAATATCTGGTGGGCAACAACAAAGGGTGGCTTTAGCAAGGGCGTTGGTAAATCGTCCCGCAGTATTATTATTAGATGAACCTCTTGGTGCCCTAGACTTGAAACTACGCAAACAAATGCAAATGGAATTGTCTAGTTTACATCGAGATTTAGGCGTAACATTTGTGATGGTAACTCACGACCAAGAAGAAGCTATGAGTATGTCTGACCGTATTGCGGTGATGCACGAAGGTAGAATAGAGCAGATAGGTTCCCCTCAAGAAATTTACGAGCGGCCTGAAAGTCCTTTTGTCGCAGATTTTATTGGAGAGACGAATTTATTTCAGGGTAGAGTTGAATTTATTGATAATTCAAATATAGTAGTTAAGACAGATCGTGGTCTTAAAATTGTTGTACAACAATCAACGGTTGGTGAAGAAGAGAAAAATGGAGAGATTTATACAGGTGCTTCCGTAGTCGTCAGTGTGCGGCCAGAGAAAATAGAGCTAAGTCTTTATTCTCCAGATGTATCAGAAAATTGTTTTGAAGGCAGGTTGATGAATGTAATGTATATGGGGACTCATGTGTATTATCATGTAAATCTGTTGTCAGGCGATCGCATGACAATCAGACAACCCAATACAGAAGGAACTTTGCCCAGTGCAGATACTCCTATCTATATTTATTGGGCAAAACAAAATTGTTTAGCTCTCAGCGAGACAAGATAACAAAAACCTATGAAAAATTACCGAATAATTAAGTTTTAAACCCTCTCCTTTAAAGGAGAAAAAAATTTCCTTAAACGTTAATCCTCTCCTTGAAAAGAAGAGGTAATTGTTAATTATTAATTATTAATTATTAATTGTTGAAAGTGCCTCCAACTAATTTCGAGAAATATCGGGGAAATGTTATTGCTACATCTGTTGACAAGCAAGATGCTGGCACTTCTAGACGTCAATTTCTGAAAACGTCAGCAGCTACTATCGCAGCTTCAGCTCTATCTAGTTGTGGTTGGAGATTAGCAGAAGTAAAATCTAACCCCCGAATGCAGGGAGATTCAGATTTACTCTATATCTATACTTGGGCAGGTTATACAGATCAAGATTTGCTCGATCGCTTCTACGATGAAACAGGAATCAAAGTAGTTGCAGATGTGTTTGACTCTAATGAGTCGATGCTAGCTAGAGTACAAGCTGGAGGTGGTGGAGCATATAGCATCATCTATCCGTCTGATTATATGGTGCAAAAAATGGAATCTCTGGGTTTGCTGACAGAGTTAGACCATTCTCTAATTCTGGGTTTAGACGATCTGTTCCCTGAATTTCAAGACCCTATATATGACCGTGGTAATACCTATAGTGTACCCATAAGTTGGGGTACTACTGGTTTAATTTACAATCGCAAATTGTTACCAACTGCGCCCACTGACTGGGAGTATCTCTGGGAAAATCAAGATTTAATATCGAAGCGCTTGACTCTAGTTAATGATGTGCGCGAGGTGATGGGGTGTGCTTTGCGAAAGCTGGGATATTCCTACAACTCTACCAATGTTGAAAGTATCAGGGAAGCTTACCAAGAGTTACTCATACTTAGACCAGCGATCGCCTCTTTTACTACAGATGGTTGGCGTTCTCAAATTTTGGTCGAAGATTTGTTAATTGCCATGTGTTACTCTTCTGATGCTGCAGAAATTAAACCAGAAAATGAAGACTTAGAATATATTACTCCCCGCAGTGGTTCATCTCTGTGGACGGATACATTAGTAATTCCGACAAATGCTCCTAACCCTGATGGTGCCTATCAGTGGATTAACTTTATGTTACAGCCAGATATAGCTGCTGAAATTGTGGAGAGACTCAGTTTTGCGACACCTTCTCGTGAAGCTTATCGAAGGTTATCGGAAGAGCTAAAAGAAGATCCTACTTTATTTCCCCCAGAATCAATTATTGAAAAGTGTGAAAGTTTAGCTCCACTGGGTGAATATGAAGAAGTTTATGATGAGTACTGGACGAAATTAAGAAGTGGATAATTGAAAGAAGGAAGAAGGAGGAAGGAAGAAGGAAGAAGGAAGAAGAAAAATTCCTAAGTTTCTCGGTGGGATGATTCTACGAACTTTTTTTAGTTATTAAAGCCTAAGTATAAGGTTAATCAAATTCCTTGTTCCTAAAAATATAGAACCCAATAGTTGATAAATTTTCTAACTTCTATAGTGCTTATAGTGCTACAAAAAAATGTTAGGGCATTGATAAAATTGAAACCCTTATACAGTCAATAGTTTTGACTTGAGCTGATAACTGATAACTGATAACTGATAACTCAAATGACTACACCTACTAAATCATCTTCTATTATTTCATCTAATTATCAATCGAAAAATGGTATAGGTCAAATATTTAACAAAATGTTAGGCCCTCTAGCTTTATTAGGTCCTGCTGGTTTGTGGTTACTGTTGATATTAGTGTTGCCAACTTTAGTCATTTTCCAACTGAGTTTAGTAGAAAATATTCGACCGGGAGATTTAGTAAATCCTGATGGCATTGGTAATTATTTACGAGTATTTAACCTGATTAATTTAAAAGTAATTTGGCGTTCAATTTATTTTGCTACAGGTACAACAATTTTATGTTTATTATTGGGATTTCCTGTAGCTTATTGGATTGCTTTAATATCACCTAAACGGTGGCGAAATTTACTTTTATTAGGCTTTATTTTGCCCCTTTGGACTTCATCTTTATTACGCTCTTATGCTTGGATTACAATTTTACGACCCACTGGTGTATTAAACTCAATTATTGGAATTATTGGATTACCACCGTTAGAAGTATTGAATAGAACTCCCGCTGTTTTTATTGGTATGAGTTATAGTTATTTACCCTATATTGTGACTGTTCTTTATGCTTCTTTAGAAAAGTTAGACCGGAGATTATTAGAAGCATCGGCAGATTTAGGAGCAACCCCTATACAAACTTTTTGGAAAGTGACTGTTCCTCAAAGTTTACCTGGTATTGCTGCAGGTTCTTTATTAGTTTTTATTAGTTCTTTAGGAGATTTTGTTGATCCTGAATTATTGGGTGGTGCTTCTAGTATGACCGCTGCTCGATTAATTTATAATCAATTTTTAGGAGCAACTCAAAATTGGGGGTTTGGTTCTGCTTTGAGTATGGTTATGATTTTTGGGGTGAGTATAGCGATCGCTCTTTTATTAAAATTTGGCGATGCTAAACCTTCTAAGTAGGGTTTGGGGAGGAGACAGGAGACAGGAGACAGGAGACAGGAGACAGGAGACAGGAGGAACGGGGAATGAGGGAGGAGGTAGGATTCAACAATTAATTATTAATTATTAATTATTAATTATTACCTCTCCTTGGAAACGGATAGGATTGAGTCAAAGGAAAAATTTTTCTTCTCTTGGTCGATTATTTCAAGCCTCTGACTTTCCTACGGCATGCTGCACAAACAGGTACTGATAACTGATAACTGATAACTGATAACTGAAATGACAAATACTTTAATAAATCCAGAAGATAATATCCCAATAGATATGTCTAAATCTAAATCAAAATTTCAGATTTCTTGGCAGGTAATATTTACAATTTCAATGTTCTTTTTTATGTACTTGCCAATTTTTGTCTTGACTTTTTATAGTTTCAATAAATCTAAATATAGTGCAGGATGGGAAGGCTTTACCCTGCAATGGTATGTCAAGCTTTTTCAGGATACTAGGGTTTTAAATGCTTTACAAAATAGTTTAACTGTAGCTATTTGTGCTGTGGCTGTTTCAGCAGTTATTGGTACTTTAATGGCAGTAGGTTTAGCAAAATATAAATTTCGAGGCAAATCTTTATATTTAGGTGTTTCTTATTTACCATTAATTATTCCTGATATAGCGATCGCTGTTGCGACTTTAGTCTTTTTAGCAGCGTTGGCAATTAGATTAAGTTTATGGACAATTATTGCAGCTCATATTGTTTTTTGTCTAGCTTATGTGGGTTTAGTTGTTTCCACAAGATTAGCAGATTTAGACCCTAATTTAGAGGAAGCTGCCCTTGACTTGGGAGCAACTCCAGTACAAGCTTTTTTGCAAGTATTATTACCCCAATTAATACCAGGAATTGTATCTGGATGTTTGTTAGCTTTTGTATTAAGTATGGATGATTTTTTAATAGCTAGTTTTACTTCAGGAAGTGGGGCAACAACTTTGCCAATGGAAATTTTTAGTAGGATTCGTACAGGGGTAAAACCTGATATTAATGCCCTGAGTGTAATTTTAATTTTAGGCTCAGGAGCGATGGCAATTGTTGGAGAATTTTTGCGGACTAGAAGTGAGAAAAAAATTAGTCAGTAGTTCAGGAATATGAAGTTCAAGAATATGAGATTTATTAGCCCTAAAATAGATTTTGCCTTCAAAAAAATATTTGGCTTAACATAAATAAAGATTAAGTTGGGCAAATTCCAAGAAGTTGAATATGAATATATATAGCAGTAGAAGAAAAGGGCGCAGACATATCAAAAGCTTAAAATTCAGACAACGCAAGATTTTTCGCTCCTTCGTTCCCTTGATCGTTCCTTCTTCTTTCTGCTATACCAATCACTACTTGCTCAACCTACGAATTAATCCATTCAGTGGCTCCCACTAATTGATGACTGTCGAATACTTTTACAGGGCAAGGAATAATAAATCTAAACACTTTTGTTGCTCCGACAACCCATTTATTATCGGAAACAACTGCAATTTTTTCCCAAGCAGTTGGGTGTTGAAAACCTACTTTTGCATCATCCCATAAAGCTTTAGCTTCAAACCCTGAAAAATCACTGCCGAAATTATAAAGCAAGCGAATTTTGGGTTTTTCTTTTAACTTAGCCTCTATAGCGGGAATCAAAACAGATTCGTAGTCGTCTCCAGTGACTCGACCATGAGCAGTAAAGGCAAGAACGTTATCCTGTTGATTGGAACTGATTTCAATCATAATGGCCCTCCTAGATTTCAATCTATATCAGAGCAGTTTGTAGAGTTTTTTTCTTCTTTTATTATAGCAATAGAAATTGAAAATGATCTTCACGCACAGCGGAATGTGGGATAGAACTCTGTTCTGCTTACGCGACCAAAAAACTTTCTCCTTTTTCTCCTCTTCCTTCTTCTTCTTTCTTCCCTCCTGACTCCTGACTCCTTCTTTATCTTTTTTAACTTTTTCTACTGCTATTAAGAGTAAAATAAAAAGTTGTCCCTTGTTCCACTTGAGAAGTACACCAAATTAAACCTTGGTGACAATTAATAATTCTTTTCACAATTGACAAACCAATACCAGTTCCTTCAAATTCATCATCTGAATGGAATCGTTTAAAAGGAGTAAATAATTGTGTGAATATTTCCATGTTAAAGCCAGCTCCATTATCTTTAATAAAATAAATTACATCTAATTTTTGTACACATAAGCTTTTGTCTTTGTAATATAAAGAACATTGATTAATGATTGAATCGAATTTTGTTTTTTCTGCCGATAAAACTCCAAATTCAATCTGAGTAACATCTTTTTTAGATGAATATTTCCAAGCATTACCAATTAAATGTTCTAAAGCCATTGTTAAAAATATTTGATCTGCTGGAGCTGTAACATTAGGCTGAATTACTAATTCAACTTTTCTTTGTGGTTCTTTTATTTGAAGTTTCATTAGTATTTCTTGAACTATATTACTCAAATGCACTAATTCAATAGTTATTGGACTTTTTTTAATTTTGGACAACACGAGTAAATCTGTAATAATCTGCTGGGTTCGAGCAGTTGATTGAAACATCAATTCAAAATAATATTGAGTATTTTTAGTGCTAGAATTATCATCTGCATATTCTTCTTTGAGAAAATAAATTAATGACTCAATAGTTTCTAATTGGTCGCGGAAATCATGAGCTATACTATAACTAAAAGTTTCTAATTCTTTATTAGTTTCTTCAAGGGTTAATTCTAAGTTTTTCCTTTCTGTAATATCTCTGACTGTAATAGCAAAACCATCCCCTAATTTAACGGCTATGAAATGATACCATTTTCCTTCTTCTTGGTCACTATAATAAATATCCTGCTCCAAAGACTTTCCAGTTTCTACCACATTAACTAAATCAGTAAATAAATCATAATTAATTGTATTTAAAAACTTTTTAAACACTAATTTACCAATTAAATCTTGTGGTTCTTGATTAAAAGCTCTAGCAATAACTGGATTAACAACTAAACAAGAAAAATCAATAATATTTCCTGTTCTCCGGTCCCTCAATGCTTCCATCGCTGCAATACCGTCAAGAGAAGAATTTAAAATACCAGAAATTAATGCTCTAGATTGATATAAAATAGCCTCTGTTTCTTGGCGTTGTTTAATTTCTTGTTTAAGATTTTCCTGTTCTATTTCTAATAGTTTTCTCTGTTTTTGAATGATTAACTGACTTTTAACTCTTGCTAAAACTTCTTCTTCTTGAAAAGGCTTAGTAATATAGTCTATTCCTCCTACTTCAAATGCTTTTACTTTATCAAAAACTTCATTTAAAGCGCTAATAAAAATCACGGGAATATCCTTGGTTTTAGGATGATTTTTTAAGCTTTCACAAACTTCATAGCCATTCATATCGGGCATTTTTATATCTAGTAAAATTAAATCGGGAGTGTCCGTTTCGATAGAAATTAATGCGCTCTCTCCATCAATGGCTTTTTTTACCTTATAATTATTATCTTTTAAAAGAGTAGCTAAAATTTTCAAATTAGAAAGTTGATCGTCAACGATTAAAATAGTTCCTTCTGAATTTTTTTCTGATATATTATTCATATTTTTATGTTTTATCCTGATTTAAGAGATTTAATTAATTGTCTAATGGTCTTAAATTGAAAATCATCCACCAGATTACTTAACTTTTCCGCTAATAAGGATTGTTCAACCGGAATTTGTTCTATTAATTCTAAGCTCAGATCGTCATCTAAAGCTTTCGCTGCATCATACAGTTCTTCTAACCATTCACTAGGCATTACCTGCAAATCTTCTACTTGTAAATTTGGCAATTCACTGGGAGTTTGAGTGGCTGTTTCTTCTGCATAAATATATTCCACTCCTAAATGTTTTTTCATTGTCTCAAAAATTATTGATTCTCGAAATGGTTTTCTGACAAAATCATCACATCCTGCTGATAGAATAATTGACTTTTCTTCTTCTAACACACTTGCTGTTAAAGCGATAATTGCCGTGGCATTTCCTTTAGTTGTGCCTTTGATTATTTGAGTTGATTCGTAACCATCCATCACTGGCATTCTCATATCCATCCAAATTAAATGAGGTTGCCATTCGGACCAAATTTCTATTGCTTGTTTTCCATTTTCTGCTTCTTGTAATTCAAATCCTAATGGTTGTAATAATTTAATCAATAATAAACGATTGGTGGGACGGTCATCCACTATTAATATTTTATAACGAGGTTGATGGGGTTTTAAAGCTATGACATGACGCGGGTTTTGTTCAATTTCTACATCTGTTTTATTGGCAACATTTACTTGAATTTGAAATCTAAAAGTTGTACCTTTACCTACTTTACTTTTGACGGTAATATCTCCTCCCATTAACTGCACAAATTTACGACTAATGGGTAATCCTAATCCTGTTCCTTCTTGACTATTTTTACCTGTTTCAGTTTGGGAAAATGCTTCAAATAATTTGGGCATTTCTGCTTCAGCTACTCCTGCTCCTGTATCTCTGACTTCAAAAATAATGTTGGCATTAGTAGCTTTTTTTTCTCCATTTTTTGGCAAAATTTTACTGGCAACTGTGACACTTACCCCTCCTTCAGATGTAAATTTAATCCCATTATTGATTAAATTGATTAATACTTGTCGCAGTTTAGTTTCATCAGTATAAATATATTGAGGTACATCATCTTGATGGTCGAAAATTAATGTTAAGCCTTTATTTTCGGCGGTAATATGCAATAAGTCTTCTAGTTCGTTTAAAAAAGAATAAAAGTCAAAAGTTTTAGCATTGAGGGTCATTTTTCCGGCTTCAATTTTAGATAAGTCTAGAATATTATTAATCAAGGTTAATAAATAGTTGCCACTCTTATTAATAATCGTTGTATTTTCCTTGTCTTCTTTAGAGAGAATTGGAGAACGCATCATAATTTGCGAAAAGCCTAAAATGGCGTTTAATGGAGTGCGTAATTCGTGACTCATATTAGCTATAAATGAGCTTTTTGCTTTGTTTGCTACTTCCGCTTTTTCTTTAGCAATTGATAATTCTTTTGTTCTTTCTGCTACTTTTTGTTCTAAAATTACATTTTGTTCTCGAATTAATTTAGTGTTTAATTCAGCATTACTGATAGCTTCAGTTTGAGCCTTTTCTTTTTGTTTTTTGATTAATTTAATTTTATCTCCTAATGCAAAACTAAAGAAACAAATAGATACAATTAAGCTAATTTCAAGACTTTTTGCAGCTAATACATTATTTTCATTGGCATGTATTACAGTCAAAGCAATAAAAATAATAATAATGAGAGGAATAGATAAACCTAAAAAGAAATAACGAGCTGGAGTATAACCTTGTTTCAATCTAATAATAGTATTAATTAAGACAAAAGCAGGGGCTATTATACATAAAATAGAATTAATAATAATAATATAAGTTTGTAAAAAAAGATAACTCATAATTACCACAACAATGATAATAATCATCAAAAATAAATTAATCTTATGTAGAAATCTATTACTATTTTTAATTGCTAAAAAACTATGCGAAAATTTAATGATCGATAAAAGACTAAGAAAAACCAATAATATATGTATTTCAAATTCATTTGTTAAATTAGGAAATAAAAATTGTTGATAGAAACCATGTTTTGTTACTCGTGTAGCACAAAAACAAAAATTGAAGATACTATAATAAAAATAATCGGGATCTTTTAAAGAAATAAACAAAAATAAACTATAGATGAAAATAATTAAACTTATTCCTGTTGTCCAACCAAAGAATATAAGACTATCTTGATCGCTAATCAGAAAATTATCTAAAGAAGAAATTATTAAAGGAAATATAATTATTGAATTAGAAGTTAAACGTAAATAAACCGTTTGTTCTTGTTGATAGTTTAACGGTAAATTAAAGATAAAATAACGATAATTATATTCTCTAGTATTAAAAGGTAAATATCTACCTGTTTTTTTGATAATAAATTCTTTTTTTCGATCTTGAGGAATATATAGCTCGATTTTTCCCATTCTGACATCTGCTAATATTAATTTCCATTTTTCTATTGAACTAGAATTATTTTTAACTCGAAAACGCACCCAAATAGCTGATTTTTTTAATCCTAAGTTTGGGATAGATTGTGTATTAGGGATAAACTTTTTTTCTATTTCTGGTGATGTAATATCATCAATTGTTAATTTTCTAGTTCGATCTTCAAATATTTCTAAATTTAATCCTAAATGATATTCTGTATTTTCATCTGTTAAAATAACAGGATTATTTATATTCTCTAAGCTATGATTATTTTGAGCATAAATCTTAGATGCAGAAATCAATAAACAGAAACTAAAAATTATTAATATCGAGAGTCGTTTCAGATAAGTCTTATTCATAAATAATCAATAAATTTATTCTCATTAATTCTATATTTTCTTGTCATATCATGTCCGGTAGCATCGGTATTGTATAGTGAAGTAAGGAAGAAGGAAGAAGGAAGAGGGAAGAAGGCTTAAAAGCTTGAAAAAACGTAAATTTCCTGTAGATATTCACCCTTGATTTTACACAAACGATACCAGCGGACATAATATCAAAAAGTAAATGATTCAATTAACTGCCTAATAGTCTTAAATTGAAAATCATTGACTAAATTACTTAACTTTTCCGCTAATAAAGATTGTTCAACCGGAATTTGTGCAATTAATTCTAAGCTCAGATCGTCATCTAAAGCTTTCGCTGCATCATACAGTTCTTCTAACCATTCACTAGGCATTACCTGCAAATCTTCTACTGTTAAACTTGGTAATTCACTGGTAGTTTTGTCTGGATTTTCTTGTGCATAAATATATTCCACTCCTAAATGCTTTTTCATCGTCTCAAAAATCATTGCTTCTCGGAAAGGTTTTCTGACAAAATCATCACATCCTGCTGATAGAATAATTGACTTTTCTTCTTCTAACACACTTGCTGTTAAGGCGATAATTGCCGTGGCATTTCCTTTAGTTGTACCTTTGATTATTTGAGTTGCTTCGTAACCATCCATCACTGGCATTCTCATATCCATCCAAATTAAATTAGGTTGCCATTCATTCCAGATTTCTATTGCTTTTTTCCCATTTTCTGATTCTTGTAATTCAAATCCTAATGGTTGTAATAATTTAATCAATAATAAACGATTGGTGGGGCGGTCATCCACTATTAATATTTTATAACGGGGTTGATTGGGTTTTAAAGCAATGACATGACGCGGATTTTCTTGAGTTTCTATATCTGTTTGATTGGCAACATTTACTGGAATTTCAAATCTAAAAGTTGTACCTTTACCTACTTTACTTTTGACAGTAATATCTCCTCCCATTAACTGTACAAATTTACGACTAATGGGTAATCCTAATCCTGTTCCTTCTTGACTATTTTTGCCTGTTTCTGTTTGAGTAAATGCTTCAAATAATTTAGGAGTTTCATCTTCAGCTATTCCTGCTCCTGTATCTCTAACTTCAAAAATAATTGTGGCTTTTCCATAATTTTCCCCCCTTTCCAAGGAGAGATTTTTTCCAGAACTTTCCCCCCTTTCCAAGGAGAGATTTTTTCCAGAACTTTTTCCCCTTTCTAAGGAGAGATTTTTTCCAGAACTTTTTCCCCTTTCTAAGGAGAGATTTTTTCCAGAACTTTCCCCTCTTTCCAAGGAGGGATTTTTTCCAGAATTTTCCCCCCTTTCCAAGGGAGGATTAAGGGGAGATTCTTTTTGACTCACAACTGTTACACTTACTCCTCCTTGTTTGGTAAATTTAATCCCATTATTGATTAAGTTAATTAATACTTGACGGAGCTTAGTTTCATCAGTATAGATATATTGAGGTACATCATCCTGGCGGTCAAAAATTAATGTTAATCCTTTATTTTCGGCAGTAATATGTAATAAGTCTTCTAGTTCATTTAAGAAGGAATAAAAATCAAAGGTTTTCCCATGGAGAGTCATTTTCCCCGCTTCAATTTTAGATAAGTCTAAAATATTATTAATCAAGGTCAATAAATAGTTGCCACTTTTATTAATAATAGTTGTATTTTCCTTCTGTTCTTGAGATAAGGTTGGAGAACGCATCATAATTTGCGAAAAGCCTAAAATAGCATTTAATGGAGTGCGTAATTCGTGACTCATATTAGCGATAAAACTGCTTTTTGCTTGGTTTGCAACTTCCGCTTTTTCTTTGGCAATAACTAACTGTTGATTTGAATCTTGTAATTCAGCAGTACGTTTTTTGACTTCAGTTTCCAGTTCGCGATTACGTTTTTCCGTTTCATATATACGCCACCACACCCCACCTAGTACAACTCCCAAAGATAAAATCGCCATTGCTGCTCTAAACCAAAAAGTTTCCCACCAAGGTGGTGTAATTGTAATCTTGATAGAAACACCCTGTTCGTTCCACAGTCCATCATTATTCGAGGCGATCGCCCGAAATACATAATTGCCAGGATCTAAATTGGTATAGGTGGCAGAATTATCTTTACTACTTACTTCATTCCAGTCTCGATCAAATCCCTCTAATTTGTACTTGTAGCGATTTTTTTCTGGTGATTGGAAATTCAATGCTGCAAATTTAAAGGAGAAGATTCGGTCTTTATAGGAGAGGGTTAAGTGTTTGGTTTTGAGGATAGATTCCTTGAGAACTGAATTTTCATCAATAGGAACAAGTTTATTTTCCAGTTTAAAGTCTGTGATAAATACAGTCGGAATGTTGGGATTATCCTGAATTTGTTCTGGATAGAAAGCAGTGATACCATTTACTCCACCGAACCAAAGTTTACCATCCTTAGTTTTATGTTGAGCAGTGCTATAAAGAAAAGCATTACTTTGTAGTCCATCCCTCACATCATAATTGTGAACACTTCCTGTCTCAGGGTTAAATCTCGTCAGTCCCTTACTACTATGACTCAACCACAAACCTCTTCCCTTTTCATCGTTAGAGGTATTTTCTTCTAAGATGCCATAAATTGAATCTCTTGGTAATCCATGGTGATCGGCAGTATATTGGATGAATTTATCTTGGCGATCGTCATATTTTCCTAATCCTGAACTACTACCGACCCAAAGTTGACCTTGTTGATCCTCATATATGTCTTGGATAGTAGCAGCAGTGCTGAGATTATATCCAATTATATTTTTATCGTTCGCACGGTGATAATAGCGACTAAAGGTTTTTGTTTTAGGGTCAAATTTATCTAGTCCGATTAAAGTACCGATCCAAAGTATTCCCTCCCTGTCTTCATTAAGAACACGAATTTGATTGTTGAGCAGACTCTTCGGGTTGTCCGGGTCGTGGGTATAGTGAGTAAACTTCTCTGTCTCAGGATCGAATTGGTTTAAACCTCCTCCCCAGGTGCCGATCCAGATTTTCCCCGTTTGACTTTCACACTCAACGTCATGGATGAGGTTATTGCTGAGACTGTTGGGGTTGCTTGGATCGTGAACGTAATGAGTAAATTGGTTTGTCTTGAGATTTAGCTTGTTCAACCCTCCCCCGATAGTACCGATCCAAAGATTTCCCTTCTGGTCTTCACAAATAGATTTAACCGTCGGGTTATTTAAGCTATTGGGATTATTGGGGTCGTATTCATAATGGGTAAATTGTCCTGAATTTCGGTCAAATCTTGTTAACCCACCACTACCTCCAATCCAGACAATACCTGATCGGTCTTCATAAATAGCATTGGTACCATTATGTTTCAAACTATTATCATCACCAGGGATAGCACGATAATGAATAAATGGTTTGGCTAAAAGATCCAGTATACTCACACCCCTTTCTGTCGGAATCCACAATTTGCCGATTTCGTCTTTGTAGAGCGGAAGAGTATTATCATGACTGAGACTATAGGGATCGCCAGAGTTATGTTCATAATGGGTAAAGGTTTTGGTTTGGGGATCGAATCGGAAAAGTCCATTACCCCAAGTCGCAAACCACACAAAACCAGCATCATCCTCAACTGCTGATACTGTAAAAACTGTGTTGTTATCTGACTTATTGATATTGTCGGGATAGTATTGATATCGAGTAAATTTCTGGGTTTCCCGGTCTAAGATGTTAAGACCGTTTTGAGTACCCACCCATAAATTCCCGCGACTGTCTTCATAAATTCCTCGTACAACATTGTCGCTGAGACTATAGGTATTATCCGGATCGTGCTGATAATGGGTAAATTTTTCTGTTTCATAGTCAAACCTTTCCAGACCACCATAAGTTGCTATCCAAAGCACACCTTTGCTGTCTTCATAGATTTTAAACACATCGTTATTAATTAAGCTGTGGGGATTTGTGGAATCATGTTGGTAGCGAGTAAATTTGTTTGTATTTCGATTCAGTTTGTTAAGTCCACCACCCAAAGTACCAATCCATAAATTTCCCTGACTGTCTTCATGGATAGCTCGAAGTGCATCGCTACTCAGACTGTGGGGATTATCTGGATCGTGATAATAGTGGGTAAAACTCTCTGTGGAAGGTACATACTGATTAAGTCCAGCATTCCAAGTTGTAATCCAGAGTGTACCACTACGGTCTATCAATAGGTCTCTGGTGCGATCGCTACTCAAACTACTAGGGTTATTAGGATCGTGCTGAAAAATTTTCATTCCATTGCCATCATAGCGAATGAGTCCACCATTCATCGCAAACCACATAAACCCATCATTATCTTGAACAACATTCCAGACTCTATCTTCTGGAAGTCCATCTTCACTGGTGATATGTTTAAATTTGGTAAATTTTCCTGGGTCTCTTGCTCGGAGTATCTGTGGTGTTGGTTTCTTTGCCAAGGTAGCTAAATTTTCCACTGTTTTCTGTTTAGTCTGAAAGGAGCGGTCTTCTCCCAAGGCAACAGGCAACAGGCAACAGGCAATAGGCAATAGGCAATATATAGGAAAAAAGTATTTTTGTAAATATGAGATGCACCCTATCCGAATGGGATGTTTCCCAAACAGTTGAGTCCTGCTATTGTTTATATTTGGCTGATAATATTTATTATTTTTGAGACGATTTTTATACATGGTTTTTCATAATATTTAGGGTTTGCTGATTAAATCTAAAAGCATTTACATATAAAGGTTGAGCGCATTTTTAAGTTGGAAAAAGTCCAAGCTTTTAGCTCGTAATGGTTCAAAAAATTAGCATTTTAGGCACATAGTTGCGCAGAATAATCCCTTGATTATTCTTCCTCCTACCTCCTCTATAAATTCCCCGTTTCTCCCCTCCTGGGAGGGGGAGGGGTTAGGGGTGGGTTGTCTCCTGTCTCCTGTCTCCTACCCTTAACCATAAGACTTTTGAGCGCAAACCCTATTTATACATGGTTTTTCATAATAGACATCTCCAAAAATCAAAAATAAAATCAATTATCCCACAGAAATTATCAATTACTCCCCTCCTGGGAGGGGCGAGGGGTGGGTTCCCTATTCCCTATTCCCTATTCCCTATTCCCTTTTTTTTTCTGGAGATATCTAATATATTGATGGTCAAAAATCAAATGATTCAAGTAATTTTCTAATAGTCTTCAATTGAAAATTATCCACCAGATTAGTTAATTTTTCCGCTAATAAAGATTGTTCAACCGGAATTTGTTCTATTAATTCTAAGATACTATCGTCATCTAAAGCTCTCGTTGCATCATACAGTTTTTCTAACCATTCACTAGGCATTACCTGCAAATCTTCTACTGTTAAACTTGGCAATTCACTGGCAGTTGGAGCTGGAGTTTCTTGTTGATAAATATATTCCACTCCTAAATGCTTTTTCATTGTCTCAAAAATTATTGATTCTCGAAATGGTTTTCTGACAAAATCATCACATCCTGCTGATAAAATAATTGCTTTCTGTTCTTCTAATACACTTGCTGTTAAGGCAATTACTGCCGTGGCATTTCCTTTGGTTGTACCTTTAATTATTTGAGTTGCTTCGTAACCATCCATTACTGGCATTCTCATATCCATCCAAATTAAATTAGGTTGCCATTCATTCCAGATTTCTATTGCTTGTTTTCCATTTTCTGCTTCTTTTAATTCAAATCCTAATGGTTGTAATAATTTAATCAATAATAAACGATTGGTGGGGCGGTCATCCACTATTAAGATTTTACAACGAGGTTGATGGGGTTTTAAAGCTATGACATTACGCGGGTTTTGTTCAATTTCTACATCTGTTTTATTGGCAACATTTACTTGAATTTGAAATCTAAAAGTTGTACCTTTACCTACTTTACTTTTGACGGTAATATCTCCTCCCATTAACTGCACAAATTTACGACTAATGGGTAATCCTAATCCTGTTCCTTCTTGACTATTTTTACCTGTTTCAGTTTGGGAAAATGCTTCAAATAATTT
>NZ_JAAHGH010000006.1:58519-148932 GCF_010672525.1 Okeania sp. SIO2B3
CTTTACTTTTGACGGTAATATCTCCTCCCATTAACTGCACAAATTTACGACTAATGGGTAATCCTAATCCTGTTCCTTCTTGACTATTTTTACCTGTTTCAGTTTGGGAAAATGCTTCAAATAATTTAGGAGTTTCAGCTTCAGCTATTCCTGCTCCTGTATCTCTGACTTCAAAAATAATTGTGGCTTTTCCTTGACTTTCTCCCTTTTCAAATGAGGGATTTTTTCCAGAACTTTCCCCCCTTTCTAAGGAGGGATTTTTTCCAGAACTTTCCCCCCTTTCTAAGGAGAGATTTTTTCCAGAACTTTCCCCCCTTTCTAAGGAGGGATTAAGGGGGGATTCTTTTTGCCTTTCTAAGGAGGAATTAAGGGGGGATTCTTTTTGACTACCAACTGTGACACTTACCCCTCCTTCAGATGTAAATTTAATACCATTATTGATTAAATTAATTAAGACTTGACGGAGTTTAGTTTCATCAGTATAGATATATCGAGGTACATCGTCTTGATGGTCAAAGACTAATGTTAATCCTTTATTTTCGGCAGTAATATGTAATAAGTCTTCTAGTTCGTTCAACAATGAATAAAAATCAAAGGTTTTCCCATGGAGAGTCATTTTCCCCGCTTCAATTTTAGATAGGTCTAAAATATTATTAATTAAGGTTAATAAATAATTGCCACTTTTATTAATGATAGTTGTATTTTCCTTCTGTTCTTGAGATAAACTTTGAGAACGCATCATAATTTGAGAAAAGCCCAAAATAGCATTTAAAGGAGTCCGTAGTTCGTGACTCATATTAGCAATAAAACTGCTTTTTGCTTGGTTTGCAACTTCCGCTTTTTCTTTAGCAATGGATAATTCTTCCGTTCTTTCTTCAACTTTTTTTTCTAAAACAATATTTTGTTCTTGAATTAATTTTTGGTTAAGTTCAGCATTTTTCAATGCTTCATTTTGTGCTTTCTCTCTTTCATCTTGAATCAGATTAATTCTATCTGCTAAAGCAAAGGAAAATAATAATACCGATAAACTAAAAGTAAAATTTGAACGGTTCTCTACATAAAAACCATAAGGTATAAAACCAAGAGCACTAAAAGAACGAATAATTATTCCTAAAAGAGGGGAAAGCATAGCTAATAAAAAATATTTACTTGGCTTATATCTTTGTCTCCATCTTATCAAAGCAATTGTTAATATTATGACACTAATAACTATAACATTAAAAATCACGATAATATTATGCCATTTTGTTGGTATTGATATAATAATTACCATAACTATAACTAAAGATATAATAAATAAAAATCTATCTATTTGAGGAACATATTTTTTAGTTTTTAAGAAAGACTGGGTGAATTTTATCCAGGAAAACAACATTAATAATACGGCTAATGATTGAATCTCATGATAGTTAGGAAAATTACTCCACAATAATTGATGTCCTATTCCATCTCGACATAATCGAAACCATAAATAACCGATAATAAACAAGATAAAATGTAGATAACTTTTGTCTTTTAAAGAAATAAATAAAAATAAGTTATAACCAATCATTATCACAAAAGTTCCATAAGCTATTCCTAAAGATAAAACATGATTTTGATCCTCCTGGAAAAAAGTTTCCAAAGAATAAATATTTAAGGGAATAACTAAACTAGCTTTTGAAGTTAAACGTAGATAAATAGTTTTTTCATTATTGTCAGTAAAAGGCAAACTAAAGATAAAAAAACGATGGTTAAATTCTCTAGTGCTAAAAGGTAAAAATCTGCCTGTTTGAATTATTTTAAATCCTTTTTTTTCTCCTCGATTAAAATAAAAATCTACTGTACCTGCACGAGTATCATTTAAACTTAATATCCATTTTTGTGTCACACTTGCTTGATTTTTGACTCGAAAACGAACCCAGATTGCTGATGTTTTTACACCTAAGTTGGGGATGTTTTGATTACTAGGAGTAAATTCTCGATCAACAATATCTTCAATAGTTAATTCTCTAGTTTGATCTTCAAATATTTCTAAATGTAATCCTAAAGGATATTTGGTATTTTCATCGGTTAAAATCACAGGATTATTAATATGCTGTAAGTTCTGATTATTTTGAGCATAAATCTTAGATGCAGAAATCAATAAACAGAAACTAACCATTATCAAGACTAAGAGTCGTTTAATACAAGTTTTATTCATGTTATGTTACCTGATTAAATAAATTAATAAGTTAGAGCGAATCTAAAATTATCAACTAAGACCATTTTTGTACATCATTTTTTATCAAAATCATAAGGGTCGCGCAACCCCACCTTTTAAGGCGATCGGGTTTTTGGAGAGTTGCTCAAATCCCCTACTTCCCCTCCTGGGAGGGCTATGCTTTATAAACATCTTTCTTAACATAAAACTTGACAAAACAGACAAGTTATGGGTTAGTCTGGGAGCGGCTTTTTCGGGAGAAAATTGTATTGAAAAATACACGCAAGTGTGAGGACTGTAGACAAAATTCTTACTCCCCCCTCTTCCCCCTCTTCCCCCTCTTCCCCCTCTTCCCCCTCTTCCCCCTCTTCCCCCTCTTCCCCCTCTTCCCCCTCTTCCCCACCCTCCTACAAGGGTTTCAGGAGTTCCTTATAAGGGATAGCTGGGAGGGGTTAGGGGTGGGTTGGGCTTGCGGGTGGGTTAACTTCTGACTGAAATGAAGTGTGTCTTACATTCTGGAGGGGCTGTGTGCGGAATTACTTCCGCACAGTAGGCGCCCCGTAGGAGACCTCGCCAATTAGCACTCGCTTCTGACTTCTGACGCGCGTTAACATATCTTGATGTTCAACACCTAAATAATTCAATTAATTGCCTAATAGTCTTAAATTGAAAATCATTGACTAAATTAGTTAATTTTTCCGCTAATAAAGATTCTTCAACCGGAATTTTTTCTATTAATTCTAAGCTCAGATCGTCATCTAAAGCTTTCACTGCATCATACAGTTTATCTAACCATTCACTCGGCATTGCCTGTAAATCTTCTACTGTTAAACTAGATAATTCAGTAGCAGTTGGAGATGGACTTTCCTCTTCATAAATATATTCAACTCCTAAATGCTTTTTCATTGTCTCAAAAATCATTGATTCTCGAAATGGTTTTCTGACAAAATCATCACATCCTGCTGATAAAATAATTGCTTTCTGTTCTTCTAATACACTTGCTGTTAAGGCAATTATTGCCGTGGCATTTCCTTTAGTTGTACCTTTAATTATTTGAGTTGCTTCATAACCATCAATCACTGGCATTCTCATATCCATCCAAATTAAATGAGGTTGCCATTTTTCCCAAATTTCAATGGCTTCTTTTCCATTTGTAGCTTCTTTTAATTCAAATCCTAATGGTTGTAATAGCTTGATTAATAATAAACGATTAGTATGGCGGTCATCTACAATTAAAATTCTATAACGGATTTGATTGGGTTTGAGAGCAATAACATGACGCGGAATTTCTTGAGTTTCTATATCTGTTTTATTGACAATATAAACTGCAATTTTAAATCTAAAAGTTGTACCTTTTCCTACTTGACTTTTAACAGTAATATCTCCTCCCATTAAATTGACAAATTTACGACTAATGGGTAATCCTAAACCTGTACCTTCTTGACTATTTTCACCTGTTTCTGTTTGAGCAAATGCTTCAAATAATTTGGGCATTTCATCTTCAGCAATTCCTGCTCCTGTATCTCTCACTTCAAAAATAATTGTTGCTTTTCCATTACTTTCACCCCATTCCAAAGAGGGATATTTTCCAGAACTTTCCCCCCTTTCTAAGGGGGAATTAAGGGGGGATTCTTTTTGACTACCAACTGTGACACTTACCCCTCCTTCAGATGTAAATTTAATACCATTATTGATTAAATTAATTAAGACTTGCCGGAGTTTAGTTTCATCAGTATAGATATATTGAGGTACATCATCCTGACGATCAAAAATTAATGTTAATCCTTTATTTTCTGCGGTTATATGTAATAAATCTTCCAGTTCGTTTAAGAAAGAATAAAAGTCAAATGTTTTAGCATTGAGGGTCATTTTACCCGCTTCAATTTTAGATAAGTCTAAAATATTATTAATCAAGGTTAATAAATAGCTACCACTGTTATGAATAATAGTTGTATTTTCCTTATCTTCTTTTGATAAACTCGGAGAACGAATCATAATTTGCGAAAAGCCTAAAATAGCATTTAAAGGAGTCCGTAATTCATGACTCATATTAGCAATAAAAGTACTTTTTGCTTGGTTTGCTACTTCCGCTTTTTCTTTCGAGGTTTGAAGTTGTAATTCTAATACCTTGCGTCGTTCAATTTCCTGCTTTAGTATTTGATTCCAAAAGAAGATAACTATCGTTCCACCAATTCCTCCAATTAATAAAATAATCAACCACTTAGGTATGGTTTCTTTTACAAATTCTTTACCACCGTACCAATGATTATAGGTTTCATAATAGATAGATTGTCGATCTTTCTTCCATTGTTTGAGATATGTATCAATGGTTTGACGGATATCATCATGTTTACCTTCTGGGGTAGCAAATGTTGAATGAAAATTGTATAAAGTAGTTGCTAAAAGTAGAAAAGTGTTGTAATATTAAACAGGAAATAACTCTAATTAGTTATAGCGGGTGAATGCGACTTGTTGACAGACATATTATTAACCGAACACATCAGTATTGGCGGGTGTGTGATCAATTAGCCTTTAAATCAAAAAACTTGTACAACTTGGCTAATTATTATTGTCGTCAGCATTTTTTCAAGTGTGGAAAAAGTCTAGAATTAACTAAACTGTACCACACCACCAAAGATAGCGATGCCTACAGAGCATTACCAACGAAAGTATCAAAACAAATAATAAAATGCTTGGTTGCAACTTGGCGTGGTTATTTTCAGGCAATAGGAGAATGGTCAAAACATCCACAAAAGTTTTTAGGTAAACCCAAAATACCAAAGTATAAGAATAAAACTCAAGGTAGGAATGTAGTTATATATTCATGCATAGTCTGTATATAAAGCACCACTAAAGGACGGTATTTGTCACTTATCTATGAGTGATATCAAAATACCTGTAGTGGTTGAGTCTGTAGTTGAAGTCAGGATAGTACCTGCAACTGGCTGCTATGTAATTGAAGTAGTGTATGAAAAAACTGAACAACAACGGGTAGAGTCAAAATATGTAGCAGGAATAGACTTAGGGATTGACCGTATAGTCGCTCTATCTACAAATAAGCCTGGTGTCAAACCACTGCTGATTAACGGGAAGCCACTAAAAAGCGTCAATCAACTATATAACAAGCGTAAAGCTAAGTACCAAAGTCACCTCAAAGGCAACAGAAAAACCAGTCGTAAGATTGAAGCGTTAACCTATCACCGAAATCGTTTTGTCGAGAATTATCTGCATAACACCAGTAAGTTAGTGGCCCTTGTATTTAACCACAAATAATATTGGTACTGTAGTCATAGGCAAAAATGATAACTGGAAACAAGGTGCAAATATGGGCAAAAAAAACAACCAAAATTTTACTCAAATACCTCACTATAAGTTAATTCAACAGATAACTTATAAGTGTCAACTGGTTGGGATAAAAGTCATTGAAACCGAAGAAAGTTACACCAGTAAAACATCTGCTATTGACCTAGAAAAACCAATTAAACATGAAAACTATGTAGGTAAACGAGTCAAACGTGGTTTATTCAGGAGTGGAACTGGTATAGTCATTAATGCTGATGTGTTCGGTTAATAATATGTCTGTCAACAAGTCGCATTCACCAGCTATAATTTATTTTAAGTCCTGTACCTGTTTAATATTACAACACTTTTCTACAAATAGCAACTACTTTATACAATTTTCATTTAAATACCACAACGCATCAATACCTCTGCCGACATATTCTGAATCTTGATGTTGTTGAATCTATTGAACAATAGTGGAAAAGAACATTGAACTCAAATGTTTGTTTGGCATTTTTGGGCGATCGCCCTTACTATTGTCCAATAGTTTCTTTTCCTAGAGCGAAAAAAATTAGTCAATAGCCTCCCCTTTTAAGGAGCTTCAGCTAGAGGTACTGATAACTGATAACTGATAACTGATAACTGAAATGACTCACTCTTTGAAGTTGAAAATCTAGATGTTTTCCACCATCTCAATTTTCCTCGCCTACGACTAAATACCACAACACATCAATAACTCTGCCGACATATTCTGACTCCTGATGTTGTTGAATCCATTGAATGATAGTGGGGAGGATATGGTTGGATTTTTTACCCAATTTGCCCAAAGCATAGGCTGCCATCCAACGCACATCAGAATTCTCATCCTGAAGTAGAGCTAGTAGGGAGTTAATTACTGTTTCGGAACTGTTACCCAAATTGCCCAAAGCATAGGCTGCCATCCAACGCACATCAGAATTCTCATCCTGAAGTAGAGCTAGTAGGGAGTTAATTACTGTTTCGGAACTGTTACCCAAATTGCCCAAAGCATAGGCTGCCATCCTACCCACGTCAGAATTCTCATCCTGAAGTAGAGCTAGTAGGGAGTTAATTACTGTTTCGGAACTGTTACCCAAATTGCCCAAAGCATAGGCTGCCATCCTACCCACGTCAGAATTCTCATCTACCACATCAGGCATAACAAAAATATAGGCTAACTTCTCAGACTTTTCTACCTCTTGCCCAGGCACAGAAATACCAGCAAATTTCACATCATCAAACCAATTTGCTAACTGTTCAAAATAATTTTGTTTAGCAACCTGAAATTTAATATAAGTATTAGTATGCTGAAAATAAGCATTAATAAAAATCTCTAACCATGACTTGAGACTTGATTGAATTAGTGGAATATTTTTAGCTTCAGCTTCCTGTTGAAATACCGTAATTAAAATATCAACATCTGGCTTACCTAGATTAATTAATGGTTTTTATAATTCCGTCAAAACAGCAGAATGTTCAAAATATTGACTCAGAAATTTGTTAACTCCATTCCAACCATCCCGTTTAGCCGAATAAAACAAAAGCTGTTGAGGCAAGAGTTCTTTTTCCCATACCTTAACAGCTTTTTCTCCAGCTTCAATAGCCTTTTCTATATCTGTTTTATTCAAAGTTTTAGTTAAGCGATCGCCCGCTTTTTTCACAAGATAACCCCCTACTTTTGGTATTACCCAACTTACTAAATCTGGCCCCATAAATTACCCTTAATTAAATTCACTTCAATTTTAATCTTGCTTTCATAAAATAGGTAATATATTCCGGATAATTACTTATATATATAGCTATCAGCTATCAGCTAGAGTCAAAACTTTTAACTGTAATGTTTTGAAGTTTCTTAGCTGTCCTAATCTTAATGCGTAGTGCTATAATCAAATTTTTGCTTGTAGTTTTGCTCTAGTCCTTACAATTAAGCATTCAGCATTCAGCTAGAGTCAAAACGTTTAACTGTAATATTTTGAAGTTTCTTAGCTATCCTAATTTTAATGTGTAGTACTATAATAAAGTTTTTGCTTGTAGTTTTGCTCTAGTCCTTACCGAATAATTAAGGTTTAAAGCCTCTCCTTTAAAGGAGAAAAAAGCGGTCGTTTTGCTGGCGCACAACTCCGTTAACGCTGCGCGACATGTTTGCGTAGCATTCCGTAGGAAAAAGCGCAGCTTCCCGAAGGGTGGGATGGATGGTTTTCCTAACCATATCCAATCAATCAAGAGAAGAAAAAATTTTCCTTTTAGTCAATCCTCTTCTTTTCCAGGAGAGGTAATTATTAATTATTAATTATTAATTATTAACTGTTGAAAATACTTGGTTCCGGTCGTAAAAAATCAAATCAATTAGGGACTTCAAAATCAAAAATTATGGGTGCATCTCAATTTTGAATAAAGCCAAAAATTTATCGCTTTTAGGGAACAGGGAACAGGGAATATATAGGATAAAAGTATTTTTGCTTGCTATGAGATGCACCCAAAATCATCCTATTAGCTATGAAATTCATTAATGGATAATGGATAATGGATAATTGATAATTACCTCTGGTTAAAACCGTTACAGAATTGAATATAATATCATGTCCGGATAATTAGTGATCAAAAAACTTTCTCCTTCTTTTCTTCTTTCTTCCCTTCTGAATTCTGTTTGCGTAGCATTCCGTAGGAAATTGCAGAATTGCTGAATTCTGAGTAGTTTATTTGTAACTGTTCAACCGGACATGATGTAAGGAATATTGTCTTTTTTTTCCTGAAAATGAGAGGCTTTAAACCTGAATTATTTAATTATTAATTATTAATTATTAATTATTCGGTAAGGGAGTAGGGAGTAGGGAAGAAATTGAAAAAGTAAAAGAGTAGAGAGTAGCTAGTTAACGATAGAATACAAAAACTGGGATAATTTATTTTCTGCTACTGCCTTATTACACAGAAATTATCAATTCTTCCCTCCTACTGCCTACTACTTACTGCCTTATTACACAGAAATTATCAATTATTTCCTCCCTGCTGCCTACTGCCTACTCCCTATGGGTGGAGGAGATGTCTAATAGATACTAGACAACATCGCATCAATTGTTGTTTCTAAAGCAACTGCTGCTCCCGCACTCATATCCCGAGGAACACAAACTCTATTTCTGAGAAAAGCAAGAGCGATCGCTCCCACAGCAGCATCAGCAGCAAGTTCCTCCTTTCCTTCATTCTGTTGGTCAGTTTTGGAGTCAACTGGTTTGTCAGAAAATAATGGAATACTTCCTTCAATCAAACAATGAACTAAACGTCTCAAATGCCCATCAATAGCTGATTCAATACTGGGTAAAGTCTCCTGACTCACCCATTTTTTAATTCCCGAATTTTTGATAATATCAGCAATCACAGTTTGGTAGTTACTACTTAATCTCGCGGCTGCCTCCATAAAATAGTCTTGTTTGTCACTTCCTGCTTCTGCATGAGGTTGTGGTTGAGTAACACTTAGAGATTTATTATTATGGATAGGTTGTACGCCAAATAACTTGTGCATAATCAAATTATTAGTTCGAGGACTGGGTTTGACCCGTTGATAAGCAGAACGTTTATTGATAGCTGTCAACCATTGGTTGAGTCGAGGAAAACGGTCGTTATTGTATAGAGAATATCCCCGGAATACAGGTAAATTTGCTGCGAACCTTCTGATAGCTGGAGTATACATAATATCCACCAAACTAAACTCACCCATAAAATAAACACCAGGATATTGACCCAATGTTACCTCCAACTGGTCTAATTTTGTCTCAAAAGTTGTTTGCAAATTCAGCAGTTGTGCTGCCATCTGTTCCGGAATAGTTTCTGTAGACTGCTCGGAATTAAATGGTTTGCCTCGGAGAAACTCATATCCCGATCTGACTAAACCATTGGCATCAAAATTCTCAATCATATCTAATGCCACAGACTTTTCTTGAGAGGCGATCGGCAATAGAGGAAAGCGATCGAATTTTTTTTCTAAAGCGAGCAGAATATCTTTAGACTCATAAACTAACTCCCCCTCAATTTTGGCTGCGGGAACCAATGCTGTTGGTACCATATCCTTATACCACTGTGGTTTGTTTGATAAATCAATTAATTCAGTTTCAAAAGGAATTTGTTTTTCTTCTAAAGCAAACCAAACTCTTTCACAGAAAGGACACCAAGCATGAGTATCTCGATAGAGCAATACAGAAGGTTTTTCTTCAGGACTGAGTCGATGGAGATAACTAGATATTGTTGCGGTGGCAGGTGTTTGTCCTGGTCTTGATATCCATTTTGCCGTAGTATTTTGTTGGGCAACCTGTAGTAATTCTTCCCAGTTAGGAAGAGATTTTTGTTGAGATGTTTCTGTTTTCATTGCTAGTTTTATTTGTTGAATATACAGGAATTACGCAGATACTCTACATATAGCGAGGGCGCCATTCGGAGCTTGGCGTTAGCCAATGCCATTCACCCCTACAGATGGTGATTTCAAGGTAAATTCGCGTAAGTCCTGATAGATTTATTGAACATTTTACCATAAATAAAAGTCAAATAAATATTTCGTAGTGGCGTGACTTACTTCTTACTTCTTCCTTATATAGCGAGGGCGAATGCCATTCGCACCTACAGATGGTGATTTCAAGGTAAATTCGCGTAAGTCCTGATAGATTTATTGAACATTTTACCATAAATAAAAGTCAAATAAATATTTCGTAGTGACGTGACTTACTTCTTCCTTCTTCCTTCTTACTTCTTCGCAATTAACCCACAAATTGCAGCTAAAAGTAACCACCCTATGGTATTTACTCGTAAATCAAACAAACTCACATCAAACATATTAAATATAGTACAAGCAGCAAAAGCCACTAAATAACTAAAAAATATTAAACGGTCTCCTCTGGAATAAATTGATGACCAATTCATTAATAACAATACTGCCTTTGCCAATATCCAACCCACCCAACCAAACAAAAACAAAGCAGCAGGAATTCCAGTTTCTGCCGTTAACATCAATAATAAATTGTGGGGATGACCAAGCCACATTTGCATCTTGGCTTCATACAAAGGAGTAAAATTCCGCAAACCCCAACCACTCCAAGGCTTTTCTAAAGTCATATTCCAAGCAAATTGCCATTGGGTACTGCGTAGAATGGCTACAGGTCTGTCAAAATATTGATCCGTGAGTCGTGCCCAAAAGTATTCCGGAACAATTATCCGTAACCATTCCTGCAAAGATGCAGGAGCAAAAGCAGCTCCAAATACAGTTGCCACTGCTGTCATTACTAACCACACTAACCAATGCCAACCTAGATAAATAGCATAAGCAAGACCAGCAAATACCACTAACCCCCAAGCATTGCGTGAATTTGTCAAAACCAAAGCAATGCCATTACTAATTATTGCCACTGTCAAAACAACAAATTCTTGAGACAACTTACCATGAAAAATATTGAAGCGACCCATTTTCTTTTTTGGATGTGCGCTCTCTTTCCTCACCCTGTTTCCAGATAAAAATTTCCATTTTTCAATCCACAACCCCAACCCTAGAATAAATACAACCGTCAAATAAATTGCGAGAATATTAGCATACATAAATACTGAAGCCATTCTCCCTGGAGGGTTGCCTTGTGGTGCAAGAACCCAACCTAAAATAATTTGTATGCTTAGGGGGCCAGACCAACCCAAAAATAATTGTCCGAAACCTAAAATGACTACAGGAACTGAAGAGAATACCATTACCCAAGAAAGTCGCCGTAGTTGGGATGGAGTTTGAATGAGAGTACTCAAGGCAGCAAATACCCCAAAAAACGGTAATAAATTAGCTAGTCCTAAAAATGCTTCCTGGCGGTCTAATGCAAAAAATGTAGCGATCGCTAACCAGACAGCAAGACCAGCTAAGGCTATATTGTGGGGACGACGAATAATGCTGTGCCATTTTTGTTGCCAAATGCTAATAACAGCAAAAATTATAGTTAATATACCTATAGTTGGTAACATAGGAAACAGTAATAGTCCTACTTGAGTGCATTTCCACTCTTTTTGTAAATAACGATGAGAATTATGATTCAATTTTTTTAGGTATTATTCAATAATTGATAATTGATAATGGATAATTGATAATTACCTCTCCCTAAAAGGAAGAGGATTGAATAAAAGGAAAATTAATTCATTGTTTCTCCTTGGTTATGAGAGGATTTTTACCTTAATTGTTCGGTAATAGAATATTTTAGTAATATAGTAATAGTAATTTCCAAAAAGCGTGAGGAAAAAAATTCTAGGTTTGAGGTAACAGGGAAACGCATAATGATATAAACTTATTCCTATATAATTTTTTCTAATTTTCCTATCTTGGTATGATAATATCATTTTGAAAAAAGAATGTTCAAAATAATAAGGGCAATTAAAATACACGCCTAGGAGATGTGCCTTTGACTACAAAGATAACTTACCGAATAATTAATAATTAATAATTAATAATTAAATAATTCGCGCTTTGAAGCCTCCCCTTTTAAGGGGAAAAAAGTGGCCGTTAGCGGAGCTTCCCGTAGGGTGGGATGGCGAGGAAACCTCGCCATATCTGATCGACCAAGAGAAGAAACAATATTTCCTTATATTCAATTCCGTAGCGGTTAAAACCCGAGGTAATTATCAATTATCCATTAATGAAGACCTAATAAATGGTATTAAAGCTATTAGACATCTCCGATAATCAAAAATAAAATCAATTATCAAACATAAATTATCAATTCTTTCCCCCTACTACCTACTGCCTACTCCCTATGCATGGAGGAGATGTCTATTTATTCTGACTCCTGACTCCTGACTTCCCCTCCCCTCCTGGGAGGGGTTAGGGGTGGGTTGGGAGGGGTTAGGGGTGGGTTGGGAGGGGTTAGGGGTGGGTTAACTCCTAAGAAATAACCTAACTATTTGTAGCAAAGATTTATAAAATTGATATAACATGAAATTAGCAACAGTTAAACAATTATTTATTCACCCAATTAAAGGGTTAACTCCTAAAAATTGCCAGAATTTTTTCCTCACTTCAGGATATGGCATTAAAGGCGATCGCGCTTTTGCTTTGATGTTTCTCGACTCTGATCGCCAGACCGCAGGGCCAGAAATTATACCTTGGATGAGTAAAAAGCATTTTGCAGTACAAAATGACTGGCCTGGGTTAGCTGCTTTGAATTGTGAGTTTGACCCAGAAACTGGATTTTTGACCGTGCGACGGCAGGGGGTTGAACTACTGAAGGCAAATACAGTTTTATCTGAGGAACGCGACCGCGTTAGTGCTTTTTTCACAGATTATTTGAACACTCTCACACCGAATAAAGGAGCGCGTCATCCTCAAAAAGCTCCCGTGCAGTTAGTGGGAAATGGCAAGACAACTCGTTATCCCGACCGCGAAATTGTACATATTTCTATTATTAGTCAGGCAACTCTGGATGATTTAGGAGAAAAGACAGGCAAGATATTAGATATACGGAGGTTTCGCCCTAATGTGGTTGTGGATGGAATAGATGCTTGGTCAGAATTTGACTTGGTAGGAAAACAGTTGCGCTTGGGTAATGCTAAAATTACTGTTACTGCTAAAATTGGGCGTTGTATGAATATTGAGGTTGACCCAGAAACAGGCGATCGCGATATACCTTTATTATCGGTATTGAAAGAAAAATTTGGTCACGCTCACACAGGTGTTTTGGCAACTGTTGATAGTGATGGGGGTGTAGCGGTTGGCAATATTTTGCAAATTTTGAGTGATTAATTTCTAGATTTTTTATACCCATAATTATGATAATCTAAATCAAAATTAATAGGAAGTTAAATTATGGAAAGTCAATTATCCGGAAGTTGGCAAGACTGGGTAGGAGTAGCAGGTTATGTTTTATTTGCAGGTTTTATTGTCTGGCGCGTCCTAACAATGCCATCAAAATGAGTTATATCATTTCCGGATAAGAGCACAATAGAACTCCGTTCCGCTGACGCGACCAAAAAACTTTATCCTTCTCCTCCTCTTTCTTCTTCTTTATTTCCCTCCTGGGAGGGGCTAAGGGTGGGTTGACTCCTGAGGACTGACTCCTGAGGACTCCGTCGTTATCAATAGGAAGTTAAATTATGGAAAGTCAATTATCCGGAAGTTGGCAAGACTGGGTAGGAGTAGCAGGTTATGTTTTATTTGCAGGTTTTATTGTCTGGCGCGTACTTAACAATGCCATCAAAATGAGTTATAGCGCTATGTGTTGGGTAGTAGCTTGCTAGAACGAGAGGATAGGCCATTCAAATATTATATGAAATCCGGTTATACAGTTATCGCACTTTCTACGTCCATTCAATGTAGACATAAAATGCCTACTTATCCCAAGATTTTTCCCACTCTCATCCTTACTTTCTCCTGAGGACTGAGGACTGACTCCTAAATCATACAATAACTAATTATCCGGAACTATATTAGACATTTGGTGGAAACTTAGATATGGAGAGAATTGTTCGTGTTTCCGACCGGACAGCATATTCCCTGTTGCTTTTGGGATCTGTTGCCTAATCCTGCAAAAAGTTTCTTATTTTTAGTCAGATGTCTATTATCTGAAATCTGGTTATACAGTTATCGCACTTTCTACTTCCATTCAATGCAGACATAAAATGCCTACTTATCCCAAGATTTTTCCCACTTTCATCCTTCCTTTCTCCTGACTTCCAACTCCTGACTCCTGACTACTGATTTATAGACTATCGTCAGATACAGGCATTAATTCTTCTTCTCTGCTGTAAACAAAAGGTTTGTTGTCATAAATACTAGACAAGACATATTCAAAACGAGTACCTTTTTGATTGCTATGTTTGATAATTCTACAGATTTTTCCAATCCATTGATACTCAATCAACATTACATAGTCGTTTACTTGAAAGCTCATCATTATAGTTCTCCTCAAAGTTTGCTTTTCTTAAGTATCTTCAGAATAAGACACAGACTTAATGTCGCACTTCACCTATGAAGGTGATTTTGTTTTCCTCCAACTGGGTGATTCTATAGCACTGGCCATTATTGTATCAGGATTTACAGAAGGGAAGTAAGTGTAGTGGTAATGGGGAGTGTGGGGAGATGGGGAGATGGGAACCCACCCCTGACCCCTCCCAGGAGGGGAATTTGGGGAGATGGCTAGATGGGGGGATGGCCAGATGGCCAGATGGGGAGATGGGGGGATGGGAACCCACCCCTGACCCCTCCCAGGAGGGGAATTTGGGGAGATGGTAATCAAACATAGTATTACTATTGATAAATGGCATTAAAACTCAGACAACGTAATGATTTTTCCTTCTTCCTTCTTCCTTCTTCCTTTTTCCTTCTTCCTTCTTCCTTCTTACTTCCTACTCTTCTTCCATCAATTCAGCAATAAGATCGAACCGAAACTCATCAGCTAATTCCATCAAAGCGTCTGTGAGTTGCTGGTGTTCATCTGGAATTTGCTCTAATAGAGAAATGACTTCCTCAGAGCTACAGCTAAGAGCTGCCATTTGAAGTTGAGAGCGAAACTCTGAACTCAGACTCATATCACTTAAGATGTCTTTAGATAAATTAGATACTGCTGAAGCATCAGTGTCAGGAGCAGGGGTAATATGACAAGAACTATATATGTATTTAACACCAATACATTCAGCAATTGAGTTGAGCAAAACATCTTCTTCAACTGGTTTGGAGAGTATATGACAACAGTTATCTTCCAAAAATGAATGTTGCTCGTCACTAAAAGCTCCAGAAGCAGAAAGAGCAATAATCATAGTATTTTGACCTTCAGGAGTAGATTTAATCTGTTCAATAGCCTCAAACCCATTCATTCCAGGCATTCGTAAATCCATACAAATTAACTGTGGTTGGTGCTGTTCCCACTGGTGGAGCGCTTCTTCACCGTTAGCTGCCTCTAATATTCGGAAACCTAATGGTCTCAACATCATCAGCAGCAATTTTCGATTTTCTTCTATGTCATCAACTACTAAAATACGATATTCTGGTTGTTCGGGAGCGAGACCTAATATTTGTTGAACAATGGGCAGCTTGGTATGGGTAGTATCGGCAGCATAATTAACTATAATTGAGAAACTAAAAGTTGTTCCTGAACCCAGGCAACTTTGGACATGAATATCGCCACCCATTAGTTGTACAAATCCCTGACTTATTGACAAACCCAAACCTGTACCTGTTTGAGAATATCTACCTGCTTTACCTTGAACAAATGCTTCAAATATTTTCTCTAACTCTTGCTGAGTAATGCCTTTACCTGTATCTTCAATCTCAAACTCTAGGTTATTAGTTAAATCCACAGGGTTCACTTCTGTATCATTAATTTCTGATATTTGTGCAACTCGGACGCTTAACTTTACATGACCCACATCAGTAAATTTGATGGCATTGGAGAGGAAATTAATCAGTACTTGTCGTAGTTTCTGTCGATCGCCATAAATATATTGAGGTACTCTCTCATCAAGCTCAAGCAATAAATTAAAACCTTTTTTTTCTGCACTTGGTCGAAACATTTCTCTCAGCTCTGTGATGAAGGCTTTAAAATCAAACAAACTTAGCTTAAGCTCCATGCGGTTAGCTTCGAGCTTGGAAAAATCCAAAACTTCTTCGACCAATTCTAGTAAATTATTCCCACTTTTATATATCAGGTCTAACTGCTCTCTTTGCTGGCGATCGAGATTATCTCCATGGGCTAAAAGTTGGGTAAAACCGAGAATCACATTTAGAGGTGTTCGCAGCTCATGAGTCATCTGCTTGAAAAAGTCACTCTTAGTTTTGTTAGCTGCTTCGGCTAATTTTTGGCTTTCTAATAACTGTTGCTGAGTTTGCTTGAGTTGAGTAATTTCTGTAATTACTCCACCAATTCCTTGTTTGCCGTTTTCTAATTCTACAGGATAATAACTTGATAGCCACCAACCTACTGTTTCAATATTAGTAGGATGAGGAGCATTGATTTCAATATTTCTGATGATTTCTCCTGTTTCCAATATTTCATGGAATAAGGGATTTAATTGATCTGCTAAATACGGCAGCACTTCTGAGAATATCTTGCCAATATTTTCTGATACGTTTAAGTTATTAATCTCAGCAAAAATAGGGTTAATGCGTAAAAATCTTAATTCTTGGTCTAGTAAAAACAAACCTGCGGGACTAGATTCATACAAGCTTTCCAGAACATTATTAGTGCGTGTAAGTAGAGTTTTGGTCTTTTGGAGTTCGTTAATATTTACTAATGTGATGACTATACCGTCGTTGATGTCATCTTCCCGGATATAGGGATGAATGCGCAGGAGTAAATTTTCTCCGGTAGCAGATAAAGTTACTTCCCTCTCAATTAATTTTTGATTGCTGAGAGCTTGTTGGATAATTGCGATGAAGTCTGGACAGTCTAGGTTGTGAGTAAAATGATATATAGGACGGTTAATATCAGTACCTCTAATATTAATAGCTTGGGTAGCAGGAGGGGTAAATTTACGAATTTTAAGATTTTTGTCGAGAAAAACTACGCCGATATCTATGCTACGGAGGAGATTATCAATATCTTCGCTCAGATGAGTCAGTTCTTCAATTTTTGCCTGATATTGGGAGTTAATAGTAAATAATTCTTCGTTTGTTGACTGTAACTCTTCATTGGTGCTTTGAAGTTCTTCGTTGGAAGCTAGTAGTTCTTCATTGGTAGCTTGTTGCTCTTCATTAATAGTTTCCAACTCTTCTACTGCTGCTTGTAAATTTTCTCTGGTTTGTTGGAGTTCATATTCTAGCTCTGTAATTTGTTGTGCCACTTCAGGTGCTACTTCATAGACTTTTTTTTGGCGATCGTTTAGTAAAGATACCGTTGGTGGAGTTTCTATTTCCAGAAATACTATTAAATATTCTTCTAATGATGGAGCATTGCAATTATAACCAACTCGCAGAGTAATATTTTCTTCTCGATCGTTTCGGTAGAACTTAATTCCAGTATACAAAACTGTCAGCTTGTCCCGTTTGGCACGATGCAGTGCTGTATCCAAAGGTAGCTTGAGTTCTGGTAAAATAATGTCGGTGATTTCTAAATTTGCTTCCCCAATGGGAATTTGCAGTAGATCGGCCTCATTATAGAAAACATTCAGCAAGCGGTTATCTACATTGACCAACAAAGCAGTAATTTTTCGCTCCCCAAAACCTACTTGAAATACTTCTGTCAGCATTTTGTCAAGTCTGGAGCGATTAAGTTTTGTCTGTATGGAATAATAGATAGTAGGCATGGTTACTGCTTTTGGAGCCAGATGAGTTAAGGATAGCTGCACATCTCGTCGCTTGCGATAGACTTTAAAACAAGATTTGAGGACGATAAATTCTTCCTCCAGTTCTCTAACGCTTTCAGTATTACCTAAAAATAAAATTCCTTGGGAAGATAAGGAAAAGTGGAGTAACCGTAGCACTCGTTGCTGCAATTCTGGCTGCATATAAATTAGTACGTTACGGCACGAAACTAAATTCATCCTGGAAAAACCAGGATTTTTTGTCAGGTCGTGAGGGGCAAATATCAACATTTCCCGTAGCGATCGCTTTACCTGGTAACTACCTACTTCATGGTGAAAATATCGTTCTAAGTATTCCTGAGATATATATTTAGCAATAGACTCTGGATAAATTCCCCTAGCAGCAGTTTCTAGAGCATTAGTATCAATGTCTGTGGCAAAGATTTTCACATTCAGGGACTTACCTGTTTCTCGTATAGCTTCATTGAGTAGGATAGCCATTGAGTACGCTTCTTCTCCAGTTGCACAAGCACAAACCCAAATTCGCAATTGTTTTTCTTCCTGTTGAACTTTCTTAACAAGTTCGGGCAAAATTTCTGTTCTTAAATATTCCCAAGCTGGAGGGTCTCGAAAAAAGGAGGTAGCACCGATCAGTAAATCTTGATAAAGTATTTTTTGTTCTTCTTCAGAATTTTTGAGATAATGAATATAATTTTCTAGCTTTCCAGATCGTACTAAAGTGCAACGATGAATAATTCGACGAGTGATGGTGGAAGTTTTGTAATAGGAAAAATCTACCTCTTTATATTTGTAGAGGATACTTAATATTTCCTGTAGCTCTTCGGAAGGAATTAATGGTGATTCTCGATCGTCTCTAGAAAATAATGGATTTTCTTCCCACTCCACAATGTGATAGATAAGTTGAGCAAGTTCTACTGGAGACAAGATTTCCTCAATTAACTCAGGGGAAATGGCATTGGTGGACATACTGGTAAATTGGTCTGTTTCTGGAGATTTAACCAGGGCAACACCATTAGCATCACGGATGGCTGCTAATCCTTCTTGGCCATCACTACTGCTACCGGGAATAAGAATGGCAAGAGCGTGCTTTCCCCATTCTTGTGCCAGAGACTTGAAAAAATAGTTGATGGGAGTGTCAGACTTTAAGAGAAGGTCGAGTAAATTTAGGGTCTGAGTTTCTAACTGTAGATATTTTCCCTCTGGCACAATATATATAGTCCAGGGGTTCATTTTCATTCCATCTTCTATTGTATGGACTGTGAGGCTCGTTTTTCCTTCTAGAAGTTGGACAAGCTGACTGGGAAAATTAGTAGATTGATTTTGGACTACTATTATGAATGCAATATTTAGTTGCTTTGGCAGATGAGAAAAAAATGTTTCTAATAGTTGTATATTCTCTGCAAATATTGCTATACCTACCACAAACAATTGGTTTTCTAATTGTAATTTCATTTTTTAATGGGGAAGAAGGAACAGGGAATAGGCAATAAGTTGTACCTCACTTTTTTGATCGACGCTATAAAAATCATTTGTTCTACATATTTAACCGGACTATCAAATATAAAATTAAATAGCACTCAGCAGTCAGCGGTCAGCGGTCAGCATTAGGACTTTTTTTACCGAAAAATTGTGGGTATGTGCCTCCCCTTTTAAGGGGATAATAAGCGGTCGAGGGATGGCGAGGTCTCGGAGCCATATCCAATCGACCAAGAGAAGAAAAATTTTCATCTCTTTGTCAATCCTCTTCTTTTCAAGGAGAGGTCATTATTAATTATTAATTATTAATTATTAATTGTTGAAGCCCTCGTCGGAGATTTCAACCCCAACTCAACCATCCGGTGCATTAGTTGCATATTGTATAAACCCAAGGTCAAAAAGCTGAAGCGCTGTTTGCAGAGCATTCCGGTACGGAAAATTCTGAAGCGCTGATAGCTAGTTAATTTTGTTTGACTACATTATTTTAGTAAACTTTTCAAGAAAATAGGGAATAGAGAAATACTTTTTTAATGAGGAAGAGGGAAGAGGAAACAGGCAATAGGCAATAGGAATTAGGTTGTACCTCACTTTTTTAATCAACGCTATAAAAATCATTTGTCCTACATATTTAACCAGACTATCAAATCAATTAATTTTGTTTGATTACTTATTTTAGTAAACTATTCAAGAAAGTAGGGAATAGGGAAAGACTTTTCAACTATCAGCCTTATTTAGTCAATATTTATCTACCCATTGTAAATTCTGAACAGTTTAACTAGCTATCAGCTTTTATCAAAATAATATGGGTCTAATACCAATTTGATAAATATTTGCTACAAATAGTTAGGCTATTTCGTAAGGAGTCAACCCACCCCTAACCTCTCCCTGGAGTGCAGGGGAGGGGAATTCAGGAGTCAGGAGTCATCTGGGAATGGCGTCAATACCATTTTTAGGCCGGAAATCATCCTTTTTATCAAAGGACATATCCTACATTTGTCTTTTTATTCCTCTTACTATTCGTAACATTCTTTTTTTTAATTGGTATAAAACCCCGCTTTGATTGGCGAAATATTTTTGGAGAGTTGCTCACGCATCCCCTACTTCCCCTCCAGGGAGGGGTTATACCAATTTGATAAATATTTGCTACAAATAGTTAGGCTATTTCGTAAGGAGTCAACCCACCCCTCGCCCCTCCCCCTCCCTGGAGGGCAGGGCTAATTCATTGCCTGGGGAGAATATTCATAAGAAATACATTTAATTGTGCAAATATACAAATCCCCCCATCCCCCCATCTCCCCATCTCCCCACCCTTCGCCTCCTGGGAGGGGTCAGGGGTGGGTTCCCATCTCCCCATCTCCCCATCTCCCCACCCTTCGCCTCCTGGGAGGGGTCAGGGGTGGGTTCCCATCTCCCCATCTCCCCATCCCCGTGATCAATTTTTCTAAGGGTGACAATAAATAAACCCTGCTCCCTGGAGGGGGAGTCAGGAGTCACACGGGAATAGCTTCAATACCAGTTTTGAGCTAGGAAATTATATTTTTTGTCAAAGGGAGACCTCCTGCATTTGTCTTTTTCTCATGCTTATTATTCGAACACATTCTTTTTTCATGCATGGTATTAGGGGTGGGTTAACTTCTGACTTCTGACTTCTGATTTCGTTAAAGCTCTGGGTTAAAATTCCCTGATAGAAACCGGATAGTTTAGGAGCAGTTGAAATCTCCTTCTCAACGTAAAAAAAATGTTTCGGCGCTGCGCCGACATGTTTGCGCAGCATTCCGCAGGAAAACGCGGAGCGGAACAGAGTTCTATCCTACTGATTGCTGAAAGTTGAGTACTGACCGCTTCTTGAAAGTTAAAATTATACATTTATCTGATCATGTTATAATTTCGAGACTAATAATAAAAGTTCTTAAGATTTTTTTAATTAATTGTAGTGAATAATAACCCTCGTCAATTAGTTTTTATTATCCTCCAAGAAGTTTATCGAAAACAAGCTTTTGCTGATTTTGCCCTAGATAAACATCTCAGAAAAAATGATTTAATTGATACCAACCGTAGATTAGTTACAGAATTAGTTTATGGATGTGTGAGAAAGCAGCGATCGCTTGATGCAATTATCGATCGATTAGCAAAAAAGAAATCTCAGCAACAACATCCAGACTTACGGATAATTCTCCATATTGGTCTATATCAATTATCTTATTTAGCACAAATCCCAGAATCAGCAGCAGTTAATACCACAGTTGAGCTAGCAAAAGAAAATAAACTAGCTAAATTAGCTGGTTTTGTTAATGGTTTACTCAGAGAATATATTCGGCGAGAATTGACGATTGACCTGCCAAAAAATCCAGTACAAAAATTAGGGACCTTATATAGTTTTCCTGACTGGATAATTGAATATTGGATAGAGACATTAGGTTTAAAAGAAACTGAAGAATTATGCTCATGGTTCAATCAATCGCCTAGTCTTGATTTAAGAATTAATCCACTCAACACCTCAATTACAGAAGTAGAAACAGCAATTAAAAATACAGGTATTTCTGTTAAATGGATGCCCCAATTTCCCCAACTTTTAAGATTAACAGGTGCAGTAGGTTCAATTCAAAAATTACCGGGTTATAAAGAGGGTTGGTGGTCAGTTCAAGATAGTAGCGCTCAATTAGTTAGTTATTTATTAAATCCACAACCAGGAGAAATAATTATTGATGCTTGTGCTGCCCCTGGAGGTAAGGCAACTCACATAGCAGAATTAATAGGAGATAATGGCAAAATTTTTGCTATTGATAAAACAGCTTCTCGACTAAAAATGTTAGAACAAAATTCTGAAAGATTGCAGTTAAAATCTATTTCTATCTCTATAGGAGATAGTCGAAGTTTTCCTGAATTTATCGACCTAGCTGACCGAGTTTTATTAGATGTACCTTGTTCTGGTTTAGGAACTTTACACCGTCGAGTAGATGCACGGTGGAGACAAACTCCAGAAAATATTCAAAAGCTCTCAAAACTTCAAAGTGAATTATTAGAAAATACTGCCAAATGGGTCAAACAAGGGGGAGTTTTGGTATATGCAACTTGTACAATTCATCCTTTAGAAAATGAGGAGGTGATTGAGAAGTTTTTGACAAATAATTCTGAGTGGGAAATTGAAGCGCCAACTATTGATTTTATAGTGTCTCCCACTGCGGAAGGATGGGTAAAAGTTTGGCCTCATAGAGAACTAATGGATGGCTTTTTTATGGTGAAATTAAGAAGAAAGTGTTAGCAATTAATAATTAATAATTAATAATTAATAATTACCCATTCTTAGAGGTTGTCTGAGAAGTCCCATTTGCTACATCGCTCGCCCCCGCGCATCCCCCAATATTGGGGGACTAGAGCAAGCAAATTGACTCTTGTTCCCCCAAGGTTGGGGGGCTAGGGGGGCAAAATTCAGTATAAAAAAACTTTTCAGATATCCTCGCCATTACAAAGTACAATTCTAGTTCATTCTTCTACAGGGGTGATTTTTGCGTTGTATGAGCCAAGTATAAGAGCTGATTTATAAAGATAATCTAAGGAAAGTAGGGGATTAAGTGAATATGGTGTTATCTGTTAGTTATAATTAAGCTATATTGTGACTAATGAGCCGTCTAACTGCGATAGCTTACGCTTAACCGGAGGTGATCGCAAATCCTCAACGTCAACCATACCCAAGTGACCTGAGCGACTCAGAATGGGAAATACTCAAGCCTCTAGTACCATTACCCAATGGCTTTGGTCATCCTATAGAGGTGGATTTCAGAGAAATCTTCAACGCCATATTCTATGTGCAACGGACTGAATGTCAGTGGAAAATGATGCCTCATGATCTACCACCTTATGGCACAGTATACAGATACTTCAAAAAATGACAAAAAGGCGGTTTTTGGCAACAGATACACTGGTATTGTACGCCAAAAATTAAGAACAGAATTAGACAGGGATGAAGACTCAACTGTTGCCATTGCTGATTCCCAGTCAGTGAAAAAAACAGAAAAAAGCGCACCGCCCGCGCTGAGGAAACCTCAGCGTAAGGACGGAGCAAGCAAGGCTCTGTCTACGGCGCGCGACGGTGGCAAGAAAGTTAAGGGGTGTAAGCGTCACATTGTAGTAGATTCCCGAGGTACAGCAATCCTAAAACTCTAACTAACCTTCTTATACCAATTCTTGAAAATAGGACTACAGATAGGATGATAATTAACGCTCCCTCTACCGTCATTTTTGTTGACAGCAATATTGCTGACTACCAATCTCTAGTTGACAGCGTCGAAGCAGGGACAGAAGTAGTTGTCTTGGATACCAACCGCAATGGTGTCGAGCAAATTACTGAAGTATTAGCTAACTACGACAATTTAGATAGCGTACAAATTCTTTCTCACGGAAATTCAGCCGTTTTACAATTGGGAAATAGTAGCCTAGATAACGGTAATATTGAGAGCTATGAAAACCAATTGCAACAGTGGGGAAAAGCCCTAGTTGAAAATGGTGATATTCTTTTATATGCTTGTAATGTCGCAGAAGGCCAACAAGGACAAGCTTTTATTAATCGCTTGGGAGAGATTACCGAAGCGGATATTGCTGCCTCTGAAGATTTGACGGGTAATAGCGATCTGGGGGGAGATTGGGTATTAGAAGCCACGACGGGATTTATCGAATCACCTCTAGCGTTTCAAGTCGAGGCAATGTCTGCGTTTAATTCTGTATTGCAGACTTTTACAGTTACTAACGCTAATAATAGTGGTACGGGTTCTTTGCGACAAGCCATTCTAGATTCGGAAAACAATAACAATGGCGGGACAAGAGACATTATCCAAGTAGATGAAGGTTTAACTATCAATTTAACTGATAGCTTGCCAACTATTAGCGAGGATGTTGAGATTCAGGGTAACGGTGTTGTAATTAATGGCTCGGATGAACATCAGATTTTAGCAATTAATGGAGAAACCGACGCTACACAAATAATCTTTTCGGATCTTTCCTTGAGAAATGGTAACGCCAGGGGTAGTAATGGGCAAAGAGGCGGTGGCGGAGGCTTAGGTGCTGGTGGTGCTTTGTTTATTAAAAACGGTACGGTAATTGCTAATAACGTTGAGTTTATTGACAATAGTGCCGTTGGTGGCAATGGTGCTAATGGTGCTAGAGGTGGTAATGCTGAGAGAGCAGGTATAGATGGACTTAGTGGGGGAATTGCCAATGAAAATGGTACTGCTTTTAATGACAGAACTGCTGCTGATGGTGGAACGGCAGGTAATGGTGGAACAAGAAATGGTCGTAGTGGTGGCAGTGGTGGTGATGGTGATAGTGGTAGCTTCGGCAATGGCGGTGGGGGCGGCGGTGGGGGCGGCGGCGGTGAATCTGGTGGATTAATAGAAGGCAGGGGTGGTTTTGGTGGTGATGGTGGTAATGGTGGTTTCGGTGGTGGTGGCGGCGGTGGCGGTGGTGGCGGCTCGAATCCCAATAGAAGAGGAAGAAGCAGAACGGCAGAGGGTGGAGACGGCGGTAATGGCGGAGCATTTGGCGGTGATGGCGGTGATGGTGCTGATGTCCCACCAGATGGAAACCGCGGACTTGGTGGTCGTGGTGGCGGTGGTGCTGGACTCGGCGGTGCTATCTTTGTTGACCGTGGTGCTGATTTAATCCTGCTTAACAGTAATTTTTCTGGTAATACAGCTACTAGAGGTGCTGGTGCTAATAACGGTCGAACAAAGGGTCGTGACATTTTTGTTAGAGAAGAGTTCTCTATATTTGGGATAACCCTCATCCCTGGTGGTCAAGTTTCTCAAGTAGGTACTAATGTTGCCACGGGAAATAACCTAGATAATGGTAGCGTTTTTGGAGATATCAGCGAGTTTACCCTCCCTACAATTAATATCGCACCTGGAAATAATCTGTCTGAATCTAATCCCGATGCAAATGGTTCTTTTAATCTATCTCTAGACAGAGCTTTACCAGTAGATTTAGTTGTTAACTATACCATTACGGGAACTGCTATTAACGATCCCGATCTCTTTGATGATGAGGAGATTGATAGTGCTGATCTGAGTATTCCCCTGAGCGTTACAATTCCTACGGGAGATACAACGGGTTCTATTAATGTCGCAGTTATTGACGATCGCCTTTTCGACCCTGATGAAAATATTATTGTCACCCTAGAAGATTCTCCACTTTACAATCTCGGTAATTCTATTTTTGCTGAATTGACGATTGTGGACGACGAGCCAGATATTAGCCTTGATGCGACAAATGCAGTAGAAGGGGAGAGTAACGGTCAATTGATATTTAATTTAGAGCCCAATGCTCCTGAAGGTCGTCAGTTAAGCTTTAGCATTACTGGCGGAACAGCAGAATTAGATACAGATTACAGGTTGCTCGATACTGACGATGAACCTATCGTCAGAAATGAAGATGGTGATTTTTTCTTAGATATTTCTGGTGAAGAAGGAGTTGTGGTTCAAGTAGATGCCACAGGGATTTCAGGAGGGATTCCCGATTTTGACGATTCTGCTGCAGAAGGAAATGAGACAATAGAAATTACTCTCAATCCTAGTGAAGAGTATGGTGGTGGCGGAAATACCATAACTGCCGAGATTATTGATAATGACAGTCCTCCTACAATTGATGTTGTTGCAGGAGATAATGCTACTGAAACTGATTCTAACCCCGGTGTTTTCCAGCTTAATTTCTCCAATCCCTTGCTCAGTAATGGCAATGAAAACGATGATGAGGATGCTATCTTTAATTTTACTATCGGTGGAGATGCTACGCGAGGTGAAGACTACAACTTAGTTTTAGTTGCTAATAATACGGAGCAAGATATTATCGGCAACAGTTTCTCTTTACCAGAAGGTACGAATACTGTCAGCATTGAGGTCAGACCAATTGATGACAATGAAGAAGAAGTTAATGAAAACGTTACTTTTACCCTCAATGAAGGAGAAGGATACGAACTAGGAGAAACTTCAGCAGAACTAACTATTGAAGACAGTGGTAGGGATGATGCGGATAATGTAGTAGGGGTGCAAATTATTGAATCCCAAGGTTCGACTAACCTCATAGAAGGACAGACTACAGATAACTATACGATTGAGTTAACCAGTGAACCTACTAGCGATGTCACTATTAATTTTGCTACCGATACTACTCAGGTAGAGAGTATTGACTCCATTACTTTTACTCCCGAAAACTTCAATATCAGGGAAAATATTACGGTGGTTTCTGTTGATAACGATATAACTACAGAAGACCGCACTTCGGTTATTTCCCATACTGCAACCAGTGATGATAATGCTTATCAGGGAATTAGCATTAATGAAGTTACTGTCAATATTACCGAAAATGATGTTCCTGGGATTGTTATTGGCAACGGAAATAATTTCAGCATCGCCGAAGGTGCAGCAGGGGAAACCTACACCATTGCTCTAGCAACCGAACCCACAGCAGATGTCAATATTAGTTTTGACATTAGCGACGATCTTGAACCCATTGCACCCATAACTTTTACTCCCGATAACTTTGCTACTCCTCAAGAAGTTACAGTTACTGCTGCAATTGATGATGAAGTAGAAGAAACGGAATTTCAAGACATCACTCACACTATTGAGAGTGACGATCCTCTATATGATGGCTTGTCAGTACAACCTCTTCCCATTGCCATTAACGAACTCAGTTTCGATAATATCGAGACAGCAGGGGGTTTAAATAACGCCCTCAATTCGATTCAAGATTCGATTGACGCTCAGTTTCGAGCCATTGAATTACCCTTTATTGGTTCTCTAGAAACTCTCGCACCAGATTTGATCGGTAGTTTCCAAACTAGCTTAATTAATCGGGTGCAGACGGGAGGAGTATTAGACGTAGAGAAACTTAGCGGGTTAATTGAAGAAACTATTGAGGAGATTCTAGAAGTTGATGTGGAAGCGAGCGCAACTCTCTCGGAAGAAGAAGCCACTTTCGATATTACAGTTGCCAAAGAATTTAACCTTGCCAATATCGATCTGGATGCGGATTTAGGTTTGCCAGGATTAGGAATTGATGTTGATGGTAGTGTCGATCTCAATTTTGATTACCAATTCGATCTGGGATTTGGCATTAACCAAGAATTCGGTTTCTTTATCGATACAGAAAAAACCAACTTTACCGCAGGAATCGATCTTGGTTTGAGTGATGATTTCCAAGCAACGGGTAATCTGGGCTTTTTGCAACTCGATCTGGTTAATGATGAAGAAAACCCCACTGCTGTCAGTGCTGATTTTACTCTAGGACTCAACGACATCGATAATAATGAAGATTCCGATACTGGCGAAGATTCAAATACTGACGAAAACTTAGATACTGGCGAAAATTCAGATGAAGAAGAAGATATAGATGGCGATCGCCTGACCAGCACAGAACTAAGGAATGCTTCTTTCGATGACATATCGGATCTCTTCAATCCCAGTGCTTCGGCAAGTGCCAATCTTGGTTTAAAAGCCGTTACGAGTGTGGAAGCGGATACTGCTTTTCCCAGTATTAATTTCGATTTGGCAGGAGAATTCGGCTCGTTTACGTTTGAAGAGGGAGAAGCAGTTGGGGATTTTTCACCGACAATCGCCTTTAACAACGTGCAACTAGATTTAGGCAGTTTTCTCTCCGACTTTGCTCGCCCCGTAATTGGTAATATTAACAGCATCATCGATCCTTTTCGTCCTATAGTTGATTTTCTCAACACCGATACGGAAATCCTCAACGATCTGAGCATTGCGGATGGTTTGGATGGCAATGGTGATGGTGAAATTAGCGTCATCGAACTCGCGATTGGTATTGCGGAATTGTCGGGCAATCCTCCCAACGCTAGATTTCAGGAGGCTTTCGATCAAATTACCGAACTGTTCGCTCTGTCAGATGCTCTCAATGAATCGATCGCTGGTGATGAAGGCATCCTCATTGATGTTGGTTCTTTCGAGTTGGGCAATTTTGATCCTAGCGATCCCGATGCCGATCCGACGAGCGTTGAAGCAGACCAAACCGCTCCTGCACCAGATTTAGAGCAACAACTCGATGATGCTCCCGATGATGGTAGCAGAAATACCCAGAAAGCAAATACCAATAGAATACTTAATAACGATAATTTCGATATTCCTCTAATTAACGATCCCTTCAGCGCCATCGACTTACTCTTGGGTAAAGATGTCGCACTCTTTACTTACGATCTTCCTGCATTAGAAGTTGGATTCGACGTACAACAAACGTTTCCCATCTTTGGCCCGATTAGCGGTTTGCTGGAAGGGGATTTTAATGTCGCTTTGGATCTCGCTTTTGGCTTCGATACCTTTGGTTTCAATCAATGGGCGGCTAATGATTTCGACCTCGCAGAATCCTTTAGAGTCCTTGATGGTTTCTTTGTAAGCGATCGGGAAAATCCAGACGGTACAGGGGAAGATATCGATGAGTTGGTTGCTACCGCTACTATTGCAGCAGGTTTAGGTGTAGACCTTTTTGCTCTTTCGGGCTTTGTAAAGGGAGGCTTAGAAGGTATAATTGGTCTGGATCTGATTGATGGCGGAGAAATCAACGGCACGGATGATGGCAGACTGCGTGCTTCGGAGATTGCAGACCGCATTTCCACACCCTTTGAACTGTTCCAATTAAACGGTATCGTTAACGCCTTTTTGGGTGCAGAAGTTCAATTATTTCGTAGGACGGTATTCGAGCAACGAATTGCCACTTTCCCCCTAGCTGAGTTTAGTGTCGGGGGTAAAGGCAATAGTTTTAGTAGCGTTATAGATGGGGTAATTTCTGGCGGTACGGTCTTCTTTGATGCGAACTTCAATGGTATTCAAGACCCCAACGAACCCGTTACCATTAGTAATGCCGATGGTAGTTACGATCTCGATATACCATTCTCTCCCTTCGACCTTAATAGTAATGGTGTTATAGATCCCGAAGAAGGTAGAGTGGTTATTGTTAACGGCATTGATATCTCCACTTCCTTACCTCAAACCGCACCGATTATTACTACTCCCAATGCGACTGTTGCCACACCTTTAACTAGCTTGGCTGCGGAAATTGCTGAACCCGATCTCGAAGCAGCACAAGCAGAAGTAATTAATGTTTTCGGTTTATCAGAAAATAGCGATTTATATAATGATGACCCCCAAACTTCCGAAGTATCGGTCTTGGGTTTACAATCTCAACTGCAAAATCTGATTATTTTAGCTACCCAAACTATCGGTGCGACTTCTTTAACAGGGCAAACCATCAATGGTAGCGAGATTCTGGTTAAAGATGGTCTGATTTATCTTGACAACAACAATAACCAACAGTTTGACGATGGGGATTTAGAAATAGTTCAAGCTGATGATGGCTCTCGTTTCTTCGATGTTAACGACAACGGAGAATTAGATAATAACGAGGTTTCTTCTACAGTAAATGAAGCACAAATTGCCAGTGCTATTCTTCAAGAAATTGCCGCTCGCGCTAGCAATGGGGAAGTCCCCGATCTTGCCGATGCTGATACCGTAACTGCTATTATTAACGAAGCTTTAACCTTTGCTATCGCGGAAGATAGCAATACCAATCTTAATGAAAATGCCATTTCTCAACTGACCGCAAGCATTGTGGAGAAAAACCTCAATATTGATGGCATCTTAGGTAAAGCTTTCCTTTCTGAAGCCGAACAAAGACAACAAATTAGCAGTCGCTATGTCTTTATTGATGTTAACGATAATGGAATACAAGATACCGACGAACCTTCTTCTTTAGTAGACGAAACAGGCGCAGACGAGCTAGATATTACTCCCTTTGACACAAATGAAAACGGTCTGTTAGACGTGCGCGTTGTCATCGAAGGAGAATCCCCAGATTTTGTCTTTGTAGATAGTAATGCTAACGGTGAATTCGATCCAGACGAACCCTTCTCAGTTGTCAATCCTAGCGGTGACAACAACTTAGAAATTGATTTCATTGATAATAATGGCAACGGTGTACAAGATGAGAACGAACCCTTCTCGATCGCTTCTCCTCTCAATCCCGATGGTACTGAAGTTGCAATTTCTCCTTTCGACCTTAATGAGAATGGGGTTTTAGAAGTAGGAGAAGACGATAACAATAACGGTATCTTAGATCCAGGAGAAGATAATAATGAAAATGGTGTCTTAGAATTAGACGAACTAAGACAAGTAGTGCTTGAAAGTACCCCTGTAGATCGATGGTCGTTTGTAGATAGTAATAGTAACGGAGAATTCGATCGCGGAGAACTATTCTCTCCTGTCTTTGATGATGGCACAGATCTCCTCGATCCTTTTGTCGAACCTGGTAAAGTATTTGTTGATAGTACAGAATCTCCCGAATTAGCTGGTGGGTTCCAACATCTAGTTATCAATCCTTTAGCAACCATCTCCCGTCTGCTTGCCGAAGCTACCGATCCCGAAGTAGCTCAAGACCGAGTTAAAACCGCATTAGGACTACCAGAAGATGTGGACCTGCTCAACTTCGATGCTTTACAAGCAGCCTCTAACCAAGACCCCAACTGGCTAGAAGTCTATGCAGCACAAGTTCAGGTGCAAAATACCCTCGTCCAAATAGAGGCGGTAACGGGAGTTTCCGAAACCGAAATTGTTGAAGCACTATCAAATGAAATCGCTAACTCTGAAAATCTTGATTTGAGCGACTCAACTCAAGTAGAAGAAATTATCAACGAACTTGCTCCCGAGTTAGCAGACAATACTGTTGATGGTGCAGCAGAAATCATTACTGAAACTAACGAACGCATTGATGACATCGCTGACGATGGCACGATGGGCGATCGCGAAAAATCGATAGAAATCGTCCAAGTACAGCAAGTGGCCCAAAGCGATGACCCAGAAGGTCTAGTAGAAGATTTACTAGAATTAGGAACAGAAGAGGAAAATGTTGAAGAAATTGTTGATGATAATACAGGAGAAGAACTTACCGAACAAATTGAAAATACAGAAGAAATAGACCCTACTACCCGTCCTGACTTTAGCAATAGTCGCCCCATCGCTGAACCAGATTTTGCAGATACTGAGATTGCTACATCAGTCACGATAAATGTTTTAGACAACGATAGCGATCCAGACAATGATGCAATTGAAATTGTAGATATTTTTGCCTCTGATAATGCGGAAGTAGTTATTAACCAAGATAATACCCTTACCTACACTCCCAATAATGGTTTTACAGGAGAAGACATTATCTTCTATGCTATTCAAGATAGTAACGGCAGTGTTGATAATAATATTGTTACTGTGACAGTTAGACCTGCTGGAGTTCTCCGTGAAGGTAATGATGATAATGATTTTATTAATGGTAGTGAAGGTAATGATACATATATTGGCCGAGGAGGTAACGACTTAATCAGGAGTCATGGAGGTGACGATATCCTGAGTGGCGGTCCTGGTGAGGATACTTTGGAAGCTGGTGCAGATGATGATAATATGAATGGAGGCAGTGGAAGCGATCGTATGCTTGCTGGATCTGGCGACGATCTATTGATAGGTCGCCCCGGTAACGATATCTTGTTAGGAGGTGAAGGTGATGATACTCTAGAAGGTGGTCTTGGTCGCGATCGACTCAACGGTGGTAGTGGAAATGATGTACTCAGTGGAGGAGCTAGTATAGATCGCTTTATTTTCAACACCAACAAAGAGTTTAATCCTGAAGATTTAGGAATAGATGAAATTACAGATTTCGTTCCCGGACAAGATTTGATTCTCCTAGATAAAAGAACTTTCACCGCACTGATGAGTGTTAAAGGTGATGGTTTTAGTGTTACAACAGAGTTTGCATTAGTTAGCACTGATGAAGAAGTAGAAAGCTCTGATGCTTTTATTGTCTACAACAATGAAAATGGTAAGTTGTTCTATAACACTAATGATATTACCGCTCATTTTGCCACCTTAACTAATGGAGCAGACATTACTACTGAAAATTTCTTCCTGCGTTAAAAGAGGGTATTGGACTGTTTCATCTTACAGCAGTTTTCTAGTTGATGAGGTACAAAGTTTTATTGATCTAGGCAACAGGCAACAGGCAACAGGCAACAGGCAACAGGCAACAGGGAATATAGGAATAAATAGTCTTATAGCTGTACCTCACTATCCTCTGAGGACTGAGGACTGACTCCTACTCAGTATTCATAAATTTTATTCTAACCAAATAATGGGGATAAAAATCTCATCAAAATTTGTATAATTTCAGTTATCAGTTGTCAATACTCATAATTATATCATATATAACTTTGTAATAGTTTGACTGAATAACCGAGTAGCGATATAGCGTTTCTCAAGTTACTGAGGTACAGTTGTTTTTCTTGTTTTCTATTCCCTACTCCCTACTCCCTAAAAAGCGATCGCTTCCAAAATTAACAACCCTAAATCTTTATATAAACCTTGATTTTGCTGAGGACAACTATGCTGAGTTAAACAGCGGGGACAACCATATTCACAATCACAATTTTTGGCTAATTCTGTTGCCTTTCTTGCAAACTTCAACAATTGATTAAAAATTGCTTCGCTCGCCCCATTTCCACCATCACAAGTATCAAAAAAATAACCTACAGTTTCTCCTGCCTTTACCTTCACAAACCATTGCACATCCTGACTCGAACTTAACACTACTAAAGGCACAGCAAACATTAGTTGATGCCCCATACTATGCAATGCAATAAAATCTGGACTACAACTCCATAATTTTTTGAACTTATCTGGAATTGTTTTTTGATACTTCTCTTTGATTTTCTCCTGAATTTGTCTAATATTTTCCTCTATAACATTGTTAAAAACATGATTTATCTCTACCTTCACAACTGGAGCTTGATATTGAGTTTGATAGGGGGGATCGAAGCTACCTTTATCTAAAGTTATTCTAATAATTTCACCTTTTTTCGTATATTCAGTAGTAAACAAATCATATCCTGTTACTAAAGAGGTAATTTCTCCCCAGATTAAACTTAATCTCAATCTAGCGTGTGGAATATTGGTTTGAATTATTTGGGGTTTTGCTAATTGCTGAATTTCTTGAATAACTAACTCAGTTTTTGGTTTGCTTTCTAAATTACAATCTTTGCCTAAAGGTTTTAAAATTGCTTGTTTTTTATCTAAGTCGAGATTCTCAGAACGATAAAAATTTAACTCACTGTCATAATTTTGGGCAAAATAAATTGCCCCTGGAAATACTTCTTTATGTGCCAGACTCATTTGCATTTTTTCAAAACTTTTTCCAGTATTAATATTGATTAACTCCACATCATTTTGAGCATGACCGCGAATATTAATATTCCGATGAGGAAAACCATATCCCCAAAGTTCAGAAGAGTTAGTAATATAGATTTTTTGCTGTTTTAATAAGCTATCGGCAATTACTCCAGAGACTTCTCCAAAACGTTCTGTTATTTCATTCAAAGGTACGCCACTTTCTACACAACTACATTCTAAATGTTTGCCTAAAATTGTTGGATAATTTGGATTAAAAGCAGCACTTTCCACCTCACCATTTAATAATAAATCTGGTTGATTTCCATAAAAGTTATCCAAGGGGTTTTGAGCTACTGGTAAAAACATCACTAACCCAGCATTTCTACGTCCTGCTCTACCAATTCTTTGCCCCCATGACATTAAACTACCTGGATAACCACGCACCAAACAACAGTCAAGTCCTGGTAAATCAATTCCTGCTTCTAATGCAGAAGTAGAAAGAATAACTTTTATTATCCCAGCTTCTAATTTTTGGATAATATCCTGTCGTCTCTTAAACTGCAAAGAACCATAAAAAATTGCCACTTTATCTGCCAAATAACTCTCTCCATTCTTATCAGCTATTCGCTTAATTATGCCCAGGAGTTTTTTAACAGCTCCCCGGGAATTACAAAATACTATCCCACTTAAGTCGTGGCGTAACCAAGATAGAATTATTTGACAAGCATCGGGGTTAGCAATTTCGCTAGGTTCCAGAAATAAAATGGTTCTACCAGCACTATCAGCACCACTTTTTGATATTAGATGAAGTCTTTCTGTTTGATGAGAGCGATCGCTAAATCTCATTGCCATTTCTGCCGGGTTGCCAATAGTAGCTGAACTAAAAATAAATTGTAATTTTTCTGAACTTCCTCCTACTCGGTCTACCGCCATTTTTAATCTGCGCATTAGGTTGGCAAAATGAGCGCCAAAAGCACCTCTATAAGTATGAGATTCATCTATAACTACATAGCGGAGTTGTTGAAAAAATTTGCGCCATCCCTCTCCATCTTTACTTCTAATTCTATATAGTTGATAGTGTAATAAATCTGGACTTACTCCTAATATATTGGGTGGGTTTGGGATAAATAATTTTTTCCTTTTTTCTGAGGAAATATCACCTGTAATTAATCCAATTTTCACAGAATTTTCGGGAAAATATGAAGCCATTTTTTCCAGCTTTTGCATCTGGTCTAATGCTAATGCTTTGAGAGGAAAAATATATAATGCTGTGGTCTGAGGTTGTTGGAGACATGATTCTAAAATGGCGAGGTTATAACAGAGAGTTTTGCCAGAAGCTGTAGGAGTAAAAATGCAAATATCTAATCCTTTCCTCAGAGCAGTTAATGATTCAATTTGATGTTCATAGAGTTCTGTAATATTTTGTAAAATCAGAGAACTTTTGAGAGTAATTGGTAAATCTTCTGGCAAAGGATAAAGTACTCCTGGAGTTGGAGGAGTATTATCTATCCCTACTAATTTATCTTTAAATTCTTGGGCAATTGTTTGAAATACTGGTCGAGTAATAGCATCTATTTCTGCTGAAGTAATTTTGGATTTTTCTGACTGTTTTAAATTTTGATTATGATCATGTATATTCTCTCTAGAATTAATTTTTTTCTGATTAATTACTATTTGCCAATCAGGAAAATTTACTGGGGTGGGATTTTCTAAAAAATCTACAATTAAACGTTTTCCCAATACTGCTGTAATTTGACCTATGCCATATTCAGGAGAATAGACTTTTGCACCAATTTTTAACCATTCTGGAGGAGATGGTAATTGATTTCCAGCTCGAATAATAGCAGCATAGTCTGTCGGTTTATCGTTCATGTTTATAGCAATTAGTACTTAGTTTTGACAATACTATTTCATTCTATAAAGTTTCAATATACATTTTGTAATTGTACGGTAAATATAAGCCATCTTGTAGTAGACTGACACACCGAAAACTGTGCACTCTTATTTTTGTTTCTAGGTGTCTTTTTCTCCCTATCTTCCCATCTCCCCATCTCCCCATCTAACGCACCATTTTAGCTGTGTCGGTCCACTACTGAACTTTAATTATCAATTATCCATTATCAATTATCCATTATCCATCCAAGCTTTCATTTTTCCCGGATTTAATAATCCATAAGGGTCTACTTTTTGCTTAAACTCTAACTGTTCAAAGTCTGTAGTTTTCATTCCTCCATCTTCCAAAATATAGGTATGAGGATTAAAAATATTTACCCCATTTTCCTCGTGATATTCAATAATTTCATTCAACCTTTCTTCAGAAGTATAACGCACAATTTGTAATCCTACTGGTGTCGTTTGACCATCCATTCGCATAAATTCTAAGTGCATGATTACTTCATCACCAAAATGCCGATACATTTTTTCTACAAGTTCCAAGTTTTTATCAGTTGGAAAACCACTTTGTAAATAAGTCAAATTTGTATCTACACTCCTAGCGTGTAATGTCGTATGATTCCAAGTAAACTCATATATTGGCGTACCCTTACTTGCCTCTTCAGCAGTTTTTTCATAACAAATTTCACCCTTAAATTCTTTAACCAAATCCTGAAAAGACTCCAAACTATATTCAGATACCATCAAAAAAGCACAATGTTTTCCTTCCGGAATTGAATTTTTTACTCCTGCAAAAAAACTAGGTATCGGCCAAGCAAAAACAGTAATTAATTTCTTGACAATTCCATCACTATCTCCCAATGCTTGAGCGAATTTTGCACAGGTCATAAAATCATCAAAAGTTACTATTAATTCTGCCCAAGGATAAGCAGGAGCTAGAGGTATTTCTAATTGAGTAATAATTCCATTTGTACCATAAGCATGATTAACTTTTTGTACATCATCTCCACGTAATTCTATAACTCTTGGTTCGTCTTCCATTGTTACAACTCGCACAGCAGAAACATTACCTCTATCTCTCAATCCACCATAATTAATTGAGCCAATTCCACTACTACCACCACCAATAAAACCGCCAATTGTAGCAGTACGATAAGTTGAGGGAAACATCCTGATTTCCCAACCAATTTCTCTGGCTTTTTTGTCTAATGCTACTAATTTTACTCCTGGTTCTACGCAAGATAAACCTGGTTTAATCCAATTAATATTATTCATTTTTGTAGTGTCAAGAACCACTCCTCCTTCTAAAGGAATACATTGCCCATAGTTACCAGTTCCAGCACCTCTTACTGTTAAAGGTGCTTGATATTTAACGCAAGTTTTAGCTATTTGTAAAACCTCTGCTTCATTGCTAGGACGAACAATTAAATTAGCTCTTTTATCTTTTAGTTGTGATTGTAAAACTGGGCTGAAATGATAATAGTCTAAGGATAGTTTAATAACTTGATTTGGTTCGGTAATAATTTCGATATTTTTTAGGTCTGAGGCTAATGTTTCCCAATTTATTTGTTTTGTTTCAGTTGTTGTCATTGGTATTTTGAGTAAAAAGTTATTTTAACATTATTATATAGAATTCGGTTGAAAAGTAGTCATGGCGACCAGAGGAAGTAATCCCCTAAACCCTTAATATTGCTTTATTTCACTCCGTTCCAGTCGCAATGACTTGACTATAGTAATTATCCTAGTTTAATATTATAGGAATTTTCGTAAGTATTCAGCTGGGAAACAGTTATAGGAGGTTAATTGCCATGAATTTTATTAAACTTGGTAAACTGGCCAAAAGTTTAACAGGAGCGATCGCTGCTTATATAAGTTTTTTCTCAATTGTCATTGTCACCCCTACTCTTGCTAAAACTCCCATAGGAGAATTACAACGTGGTGACAATGCGACTATTTCCGGGCAAGTCATAGGAATTTCGGGCGATGAATTTATGCTTGATGATGGCACAGGACAAATTTTAGTTGATACTGATGATCGGGAAACCACAAACTTATCAGTGGGAGAGCAAGTAAAAGTAATAGGAGAGTACGAGGATGATGATGTTGATGCTTTTTCTATTACTCGCCAAGATGAAAATGTAATTAATATTCAGTCAAATGATGATGATGATGACGATGATGATGATGATGACGATGATGATGATGATGACGATGGTGATGATGATGACGATGACGATGACGATGACGATGATGATGACGACTAATATAGAATGGCGTTGGTGATTTGAGGTATGATTTTGCCCCCCTAGCCCCCCAATTTTGGGGGGAATAAAACTCTAAAAGTCCCCCTTTAATCCCCCTCCCGTCCCCCTTAGAAAGGGGGAAGCCAGAGGATGCTTCGCTTTTGAACGATGGGAAGCCAGATGTTGCTTCGCTTTTTGTTGAAAGGGGGATGCGCGGGGGCTTTACCAGAACCAAACAATCGCACATTCATACTTCTATTCAGCAACGACTAATATACAATGGCATTGGTGATTTGAGGTATTATATCATGTCCCGATCAGAGCGCGATAGAACTCCGTGACTTTTACTCGACCAAAAAACTTTCTCCTTCTACTCCGGTTTCTTCTTCTCTCCTGACTTCCCCTCCCAGGAGGGGAGGGGTTAGGGGTGGGTTGGGAGGGGCGAGGGGTGGGTTGACTCCTAAAAAATTAAGATGAATATCATACACGCGCTTTAACAACGCCAGATATTATATACATAGGACTTACCTAGAAACCGGGTTTATCCACGAAATTTCTTGAAGGAAAATAAATCCGGTTTTTTCCTGACTCCTGACTCCTCAAACTCTATTTAGTCTTTTGCCAATCTTCCAACGCTGCAATAATAAAGCTACTAGCAGGGTGATTCAGGAATTGTTCAACACCAGCAATTCCACCAGCTTTTATAGCACTGAATATTCTTCCTGCCTTAGTTGTATTATTATCAATTTGTGTAATTACTTCAGTAGCAATTTTCATTTTGCCTGCCGTTGTATCTGACGGGTAAGTTTCATCAAGTTGAGCTAATAATTCTTGAATATCTTTTGCTGCTTGTGCTAAATTTTGTTGTTCCTGAGATTCGTGAATTGTTCGAGCAATTTTTGAGTCTTTAATTTCTCCTTTACCAGCTAAACCATAAATTTCTCTTCCGCTACCAGCGAAACCATCAATTTTTTCTTTGTTGGCAACTGCTCCATGAATTTCTTGAGCATGAATTTGGTCTCCACTACTTTCTGACATTTTTGTATCTCCTTGATTACTATAATTTTCTATATTAACACCAGGGCGATTAACTGCTGCGCTTAATACACCTTTATACCATTCAATATCTTTTTCTCTCTGTGCTAATACTGCTCGAAGTTGTTCTGGTGAAAGTGCTTTCAACTCATTATAAGTATCGAAATATTCTTTATCTAATATTGAATGATCAGCTTCAGGTTTAGTGTCAGCTCTAATCAATAATTTGTCGTTATTTTCGCCTCGAACTTCAAAAGAACGCATTTTTATTTCTGCTTCTGGATGGTCTTTTTGTAGTTTCTCAAATGAATATGCAGCTATTCGGGGGTCTACTCCTTGATTATGATAAAGGTCTAAGGTATTCACCAAAGGTTTGATAAATTCTGCAAACTCCCCTTCTTCAAAATTTTTATCTTCATCGGCAGGTTTTCGGCGCACACGCTCATCCAAACTTTGTTCTGGTGGAAGTTTGAGAAAGTCTGGTCGTTTATCTGGAGGCAGGCGCATATAAATATAATCGCATTTGATATCGTCTAGTTTGGTTGTGGTTGTTATTCCCCAGTCTTCAAGAAAAGCTCCGGTTAAAGTTGCTCCTGTGAGGTCAGCTTGGTCTAAAAATGTTCCTACTAATTTGGCACGAGAAAGGTTTGCATCTTGAAGGTTGGCTAAGTTGAGATTCGCTTCTATGAAACTGGCATTAGTTAGGTTTGCTCCGCGGAGATTTATTCCTTGGAGAGCAAAGCGATCTAAGTTGATGTTTTCACCTTCACCAGTTTTGACTAACTCTCTGACTTTGGCATCTTTTAGATAGGTTTTTCCTGGTCGTATACGGTCTAGTTTTATAGTGTTTTTCCAAATAGTGCGGGTTATGTTAGCTCCTCTAAAATCTGTACTTTTGAGAGTAGCATTAGTGAAGTCAGTATCAGTTAAATTGGCATCTCTGAAAGAGGTTCCACCTATGGCAGCAAAGGCAATAGCTGTATTGCGAATTAGAGAGTATTTTTTATCTCCTTTAATTGCTTGACAAGCAATGTAAGCACTTAAGAGTGTCTGGAATAAGGTTCCGGCTCCAATGAAACCGAAGCCAAAGCTTTCGCTTTCAAGTAGGAATTCATATATGAATACGTTTAAAGCTAGGGTTCCGCTTACGGTGAAGGTTCCGGCTACAGCTACAGCCACGACTCCAGCTACAGCAAAGGTTCCTATGAGGGCAAAGACTTCGATGAAGGTGAAGACGAATGCTCCAGCTACCGCGAAAGCTCCAATAACGATTCCGGTGAACATTCCGGCTACGGAGAAGCATACGGCTATTGCTACAGTTAAGGCTCCGGCAATAGCTCCGGGGAAAGCTGAGTCTTCTATTTTATTAGAAACAAACCTCATCCAGGATATAATAGTTATAATTAAGCATACCCAACCAGCAATTTGAGTCATTAAATCAGATGAATCACCCTTTATTAACACAGGTGTTACTAACATCAAAAAAATTATTGAAATGAATAGACTCAAATAAGCTGATATACAAACTAAAACAAAAGCACCAGCAAGCAAAACTACCACCCAACGCTTCTGTAACCCCGCCTTAGCTCCACAAAACTTAGCCCCCCTTAGATTTACCCCACTAAAATTAGTACCCCGAATATCAGCAAAACTGAAATCTGCATCAGACAAATTTTCTCCCTTAAAAGACAGACCTCTAAGATTAGCTCCTTGGAAATTTCGTTCACCTTGTTGATATTGTTGCAATATTTCACGTTTACGCCGATTCATATTTTTTATCTATTAATAATGATTTAGTAAAGGAACATTGGAAAAATGACCACTGGTTTTAAAACTCCTAACAATTATGTAGGTTGGGTTGAGGAACGTAGCTTGCTTCCCGCAGGGTAACCCAACAACAACAAATATAGCAAAAAATATAGGTATCTGTTGGGTTGCGCTGTCGCTTAACCCAACCTACATTTCAAATAAACGGCGTTGCTGATTCTGGGTATGATGCAAGCCCCCCTAACCCCCCAAAATTGGGGGGGATAAAACTCTAAAATTCCCCCAAAATTGGGGGATTTAGGGGGCTTTCCCAGAACCAAATAATCGCTCATTCATACTTCAATTCAGCAACGCCAAATAAACTATCTAATTCACAATAATCAGGTAAACTTCTATCAATAACTCGACCATTTCTTAATACCACCCTATCATGTTGAGACCGTGACAAAAGTTCGCTAAAATTCCTACCTTTAAACAGAATTAAATCGGCAGATAATCCAACTCTAATTCTGCCAATATTAGGCAAACCAATTAAATCCGCAGGAGTCTTAGTAACAGCATTCGGCCAATCCCCATAAGGCATATCTAAATGAGCAATTCTGACTGACATATTAAACACTTCCAAAACATCATGGTCACCAAATCCAAAAAACGGGTCGCGACAATTATCACTGGCAATAGCAACAGAAATTCCCTGTTTTTTCAATTCATGTAATAAAGTCACACCCCGCCATCTCGGAGTATAATTATCTTGCCGATTTTGCAGATAAAGATTACACATTGGCAGACTCACAATACTAATACCAGCTTCCTTAACTAACTCTAGAGTTTCTGTTACTTTTTCCTGAGTTTGTACAGCCAAACTACAACAATGTCCGCAGATAATTTCCCCAGAAAATTGATGACTAATTGCCTTCTCAGCAACCTTATGTAAAACCCTAGAATTAGGGTCTCCATTTTCATCAGTATGTAAGTCTAAATCTAATTGTCTTTCTTTCGCCAGACTAAATAATCTATCTAATTGATTATCTATATCTGAACTCATAAATGGAACCGCTCCTAATATCCCACCAACATCAGCAACTTTATCAGCTAATTTTTCTCCAGCTTCACTAAGATAATAATCCCCAGTAACCAAAGAAACAGGTTGTAATATTAATCGACCTTCCCAATCTTTTTGTAACGCTTGAAATACTTCCAAACTAATATTTGCCTGTTCTGCAAAACAGTCAAGATGAGTCCGAATAGCCTTTGTACCATGAGCATAACTACACTTCAGACCAAATTCCATCCGGCGGTAAATATCTTCAGCATTCCAATATTCTTTCGCATCCCTAGCTCCCGCATCCAAAGCGCCATTAAAACTACCATCTGAGTTAGGCGATCGCACCCAGATATGACCTTTATCTAGATGGGTGTGCATATCCACAAAACATGGCCAAACCTGGCCACCTTTGAGGTCTATTGTAGGAATATTAGTTTCCAGAGAGGGCAAATGTGTTGAGGAGTAGACGACTTGTGTAATAAGTCCTTCACTAATTTCGATATCCATCAGTGATAAACCCTCCCTAGTTTGACTAGGTATGTCAAAATCAGTTTCTACAAGACATACAGGTATATGAGCATTTTTTAGCCAATAGTGATGATTATCATAAATTACAGAAAATTGTTGATTATTCATAATATCGGTGTTGGTGAATTAGTGTATGATATTAATCTTAATTATTTAGGAGTCAACCCACCCCTCGCCCCTCCCCCTCCCCTCCTGGGAGGGGAAGTCAGGAGTCAGGAGGGAAAAAAAAAGAAGGAAGAGGAAGAACAGGAGAAGAAGAAGAAAGTTTTTTGATCACTAATTATCCGGACATGATTATATCATGGGAATCTCCCTACAAGGTTTGATATGTGAAGATGTAGTTGATCAATTTGAAAAGCGCTGAAAAAAATGTTCCATCTGACAAATCTTTCTACTTAAAACTTTTGACTTAAAATTTTTGACTTTTGACTTTTTAAAATTTTTGACTTTTGACTTGAGCAATAAGTGCTGTCTCCATGGCAAAATTAATGTTGAGAACACAATCGGCAAAAGGATTAATCTACAATGATGACTGAATCTAGATTACAAACTGCATTAGAAAATGGCCAAGCTCTAAAAATTATCAGTGGTTTGACTAATTTTGATACAAACAGAGTAGCAGCAACCGTCAAAGCTGCCACCCTAGGTGGTGCAACCTACGTTGATATTGCTGCCGATCCTAATTTAGTACGAATGGCGCGCAGTTTAACTAACTTGCCCATCTGTGTTTCTGCCATCGAACCTACTAAATTTTTGCCAGCAGTAGAAGCAGGAGCTAATTTGATTGAAATAGGTAACTACGATCCATTCTACGCCCAAGGAATATGCTTTGAAGCGGAGGAAGTATTGGGGTTAACTCAACAAACTCGCGATCTGTTACCTAATATTACTCTTTCTGTAACTGTTCCCCATATTTTAGAACTAGACCGACAAGTACAACTAGCTACTGAGTTAGTAAAAGCTGGTGCTGATATTATTCAAACTGAGGGCGGCGTCAGTGCTAAACCCATTCATCCTGGAACATTAGGGTTAATTGAAAAAGCTGCCCCTACTCTAGCAGCAGCTTATGAAATTTCTCGTGCTGTATCTGTACCTGTATTGTGTGCTTCCGGCATTTCTAATGTAACTGCGACCTTAGCTATTGCTGCGGGTGCAGCAGGAGTTGGTGTGGGTTCTGCTATTAACCGCCTCAATGATGAAGTGGCAATGATAGCTGCGGTTCGTAGTTTGGTAGAAGCTTTAGCTAGTGTTAGTTATGCGCAAGTGTAGCTTTTAGGTTGTTTTAGGTTTTAGGTTTTAGGTGATATCATTTTTGGTAGTATGGTTTGTGTAAAACCTGAGCAATTGCCTCCGACACGCTTCGCGAACGCTACTCTTCAAGCCCTTGTGAGATGATCGGTAGGCCAGAGCGTGAAAACAAGTAAGACCTTTTGCGCTTAAGCCAAATGATTTGATATCGACTCTTTTCTATTGGGTCATGGGTAATTCGGTAATTTATTTCTAATTCATCTATACTTAGATGCTCCTGGATACTTAAGCGTTTTGGCATAGTGGCATTTGTGGAGCGTGGCTTCAGCTGTATCGCTCCGGGCAATTATTTTGATCTCTATTATACACAAACGATGCTACTGGACATGATATCATACCAGATTCGGATGATTAAGTAGAATAAAAATGTTCTATTGAAGCGATCTTGAGGGAATATCTCAAATTTCTGCTCCGTTTCCAGTGTTATATCATGTTCGGTTGAATACTTATACTTTGAAAAAAGGAAGGCAGAAGGCAGAAAGCATAAGGCAGAAGGGAAATAAAGGTTCAAAGGGAGAAGGTTTTTTATCACTAATTATCCGAATATGGTGTTAAATCCTGAATTTACACCTACGACTTACGACCTACGACCTAAGAACTTTATTATAACTACAGGACTTACACATAACCATCACTTATGGTAGGGGCATTTTGCTCCGCAACATATAAAGCGGAGCTATGCGTAGGATTGACAAAGAGATGAAAATTTTTCTTCACAGGAGTCGATTGGATATGGCGAGGAGACCTCGCCATCCCTCGACCGCTTATTATCCCCTTAAAAGGGGAGGCACATACCCACAATTTTTCGGTAAGTATTTAGCTAGCCTCTTGCAGAGGAACTGCCTTAACAGCTAAAAATCTAAGGGTTTAAGTCCCCCACTATATTTAAAAAAGCCCTTGGTGCGCCTTTTATGAGGGTTTTAATCCTTCATTATACACCTTGAGAAGCTGATATAGCAGAAGAAAGAAGGAAGAAGGAAGAAGGAAGAAGGAAAAATCTTACTTTGTCTGAGCTTTAAGCTTTTGATCTGTCCTCACCTTTCCTTCAACTGCTATAGCTGACCGCTGACTGCTATTTCAATTGGTATAAATATTTAGGTGGTATTTATACCAAATTTTTCCACCTATATCGCAGCTCAAATCAATCGAAAAAATCGCAAATTTAACAGGAGAAAAAAAATGGCTAAAAGAGTTAATTCTAAAAATACAAAGGCTGAAATTTTAGAAGCTTTTGCAGAACTAAAAAAAGAAAAATCTGCCCTAGAAGCAGAAATAAATCAGCTAAGTCAGGGAAGTAAAACTACAACTAAAACCTCTGTAGATTCAATATCAAAAAAACCAGAAAAAGAAGTCGCAAAATTTATGAACTTAAATCAAACTCATAACAAACCAAGTATGCAGTACACAATTGAAAATTTGTTGATGGTGCAAAGTGGCTTTGGTGGAGCTATCAGCGAATTATCAGAAAAACTCACTTCAGAAGCAACTAAATTAGAAGAAGTTCGACAGCAAGTGACAGAAGAAATGCAACAATTAAACAATTTGCATAGTTTAGAAAATATCGAAGAAAATACCTTAGATAATTTGATTCAACAATATGAACAAAGCGCCAAAGAATTCGAGACAGAATTTAGCGATCGCCAAGAAGAATTACAACAAGAAATAGAGTCAAATAAACAAGCTTGGTCAAAGGAACAACAGGAACATCAACGCACAATAAAAGAACGAAATGAACAACAAGATAAAACTCGCCAACGAGATGAAGAAACTTATGAATATGACTTGAATTTGCAACACAATCTAGATCTTGACCAGTATGAACAAAATAAGAAAAATTTGTATAAGGAATTAGAAGAATTTCAACAGCAACAAGAGAAAATATGGTCTGAAAGAGAGCAGTCTATTTCTGAACGGGAAAAAGAATTTGCACAGGTAAAAACTGAGGTAGAAAACTTTAAAAAAGAACTAGAGTCTAATATTAATAACGGCAAGGAAAATGGGCGAAATATTGGTACTTATCAGGCGAAAATTAAATCTGATTTGTTGGCAAAAGAAGTCGAAGGAGAAAAGCAATTTTATGAACTACGAATTCAATCTTTACAACAGACAATTCAAAATCAAGAGCAACGAATTAAAAATTTATCTGCACAATTAGATTCCACCTTGACACAGGTTCAAGATTTAGCAGTTAAAGCCATTGAAGGTGCATCAAATTCTCGTTCATTTCAAGCCATGAAAGAAATTGTTTTAGAACAAAAGAATCAACAAAAGAAAAATTGATTTTTAGCCATTGTTTAAACTCTAATAATACTAAATCCTCTTTAGCTAGTATCTTTATTACTAGGGTAAAGCAGAAAGCTGAGGGAAACTTGAAAAAAATACCTTTCGATCAGCAGATTCATTATTATTAGACAAATTTATAAATTAAATGAACCTTTGATCCAAACCTTGTAGAGACTCTCCATGAAACGTCTCTACATTTTTTTTTACCCAATAATATCAAATCCGGTTAAACAGTTATAGATTAGTTAAGTTTTTAGGAGTCACCAGGAGAGAGAATCACAAAGATTTATTAATTATGACGATTCGATAATTTTTTTATGTCCAATTCCCCCGGATTTGATATAATTAAAGTTTAAAGCAAAAGGAAAAATATTACATTGTCTGAGTTTTAAGCTTTTGATAGGTCTTACCCTTTCCTTCGACTGCTATAAAGTCTCTTCCTCTTTGAAGAAATAAAGACAAAAAATCCTGTTCGCCAGTCCTATCAGTTTTCAGGAGAGATAATTATTCATTATTAATTTTTGAAGTCTATATAGCAATTCCCAAAAAGAGTGAGGTACAAAACTCTAGGTTTTAGGCAACAACTCCTAAAGGCAATAGGCAATAGTGAAGTAAAGACAAGAGTCTACCTCACGCTTACTGAGAAACGCTATATTTATTATGTGTTTGAGTAATAGTAAAGTTTTTTTACTGTCTACTCTCAAATATGAAATATATGATTAATCCTTCTCTATATCAAATAAACACCCGTGTTTGGCTCAACAGATTGTCCCAAGAGTTGGGTCGTCACGCCACCTTAGATGATATTCCCGATGCAGAATTGGACCAAATAGTAAACTTGGGATTTGACTGGGTGTACTTCTTAGGAGTTTGGCAAACAGGAATAATGGCGCGAAATATCTCTCGTGCAAATCCTGATGTCCGAAAGGAAGCTATAGAACTTTTTGGTGATAATTTCCAAGAAGATTATATTTGTGGGTCTTGTTTTGCAGTAACTGGTTATCACATCCATGAAAACCTAGGTGACAATGGAGCTATGTTACGACTGCGCGATCGCCTCCATCAAAAGGGACTAAAACTCATGCTTGATTTTGTCCCCAACCATACCGCCCCCGACCATCCTTGGGTACAAACAAATCCTGACTTTTATGTTCAGGGAACCCAGGCCGATCTGGAACGAGAACCCCACAACTATATACGAATAGAATTGCCAACAGGTAGCCAAATATTTGCTCATGGAAGAGACCCCTTTTTTCCAGGTTGGTCTGATACTTTGCAACTGAACTACGGCAACCCCAAATTACAGGAGGGGATGTTAGCAGAGTTATTCAATATTGCTCATTTGTGCGATGGCGTTCGCTGCGATATGGCAATGCTAATATTGCCAAATATTTTTGAGCAGACTTGGGGTATTCCAATACAACCGTTTTGGTCTGATGCAATTTCCCAAATTAAACAGCAATATCCAGATTTTATCTTTATGGCAGAAGTCTATTGGAATTTGGAGTGGGAATTGCAACAGTTAGGATTTAATTACACTTATGACAAACGCTTATACGATCGCCTCCATCAACAGCAGGCAATTCCAGTCAGAGAACATCTTTATGCTGGTCTTGCTCTTCAAAATAAGTTAGCACGCTTTATGGAAAATCACGATGAACCCAGGGCGAATACAGATTTTCCACTAAGAGTTCATGAAGCTGCTGCAATTTTGACTTATTTTACCCCTGGTTTACGTTTTTTCCATCAAGGTCAGTTACAAGGTTGGTCTAAAAAAATTTCGATGCACTTATGTTATGCTCCTGAAGAAGCTACTGTTCCACACATAGATAGATTTTACCATCAATTATTAGATTCTTTAGCTCTGGATATTTTCCATGAGGGAAATTGGCAATTACTTGAATGTGTTGCTGCATGGGAAGGAAATTACACATGGAATAATTTTATTGCTTTCAGTTGGGAAGGAAAAGATGAGCGACTGTTGTTGATAACTGTTAACTATGCTTCTTATCAAGGACAATGTTATGTTCGGTTGCCATTTGAGAGTCTCATGGGTGAAACGTATGGACTACAAGATTTAATGAGTGAGATGAGTTACGACCGCTTGGGGGATAACTTGATTTCACGAGGTTTATATTTGGATTTACCTGCATGGGGTTATCATGTTTTTGATGTTAGTTAGAACAGAAGAAGTTAAGGATGAAACTATATGAATATAATAGGTGGTAGGTTGTAGGCGTAAATTCAAGATAGAACATTCGATATAGCGTTTCTCAAGTTACTGAGGTACAGTTGTTTTTCTTCTTTTCTATTCCCTATTCCCTAATCCCTACTCCCTACTCCCTGCTCCCTACTCCCTACTCCCTACTCCCTAATCCCGAAAAAAAAGGAATTTTGTACCTCACTCCTCTTGGGAATTGCTATAGGAGCATAAATTTGGGATATTCCTTCAAGATCGCTTTAGTCGAACATTTTTATTATAGAACCCATTTGATCGCTATATAATTATGGTATTCAAGTCTTTTCGCGCATCAATTTTGACCGAAAATCTTCTGTTGGTGTGTTTAATTTTGTGTATTATTTCTCCCCATATCTTCCCTTTTTCTTCTTCCCCTCCACGGTCGGGGGAGGGGCGAGGGGTGGGTTGTCTCCTGTCTCCAGTATAGCTGTCTCCTTGCTAAATTTATGAAGATACGATCGGGGGTTCTATACTTAATCATCCGGATTTTATATTACTTGTATTTAAGATAAAAGTAAGCATTCAGCCGTCAACTATCAGCTTCATTAGCTTAAATTATATGGGTTAAAAACTCAAAACAAGTTTTTCTTGTGCTTCAATTTATGGGTGAAAAATGTAGTATTAAGTTAAACATTTTTTTACTTCATTCATTCAAAAGCTGACTGCTAATAGCTGTTTGCACAGCATTCCGCAGGAAATGCTTACAGATAAAATTGCTCTTTTACTATCTGGCTCAATTTTCAGTTTTTGTGAAATAATTTTAGTCTAATTTTTTGTCTTTCATATAAGCTAGTGAAAAACATTTTTCTACCTCTTAAATTATGAGAAAACGTAAGCATTCAACCATTCGCGTTCGGCTTTCAGGAATTAGTAGTTCGAGGATTTGAATAATCTCAAGTCGTGAGCAAGTAGCTGATGTATTTCCTACTTTTAATTCTGTTAGACCTTTCAACTCTGATTCCTCCTTCACTCGGTAATAAATTAATAGCTGATGGCTGATAGCTGACACCTGTTTCGCAGCATTCCGTAGGAAATGCTTACGATAAAACTAATAATTTATGTCCGTTTTTAGCTTCTTTATCCCTCTTATTCTCTATAAATATTATTTACCTTCTATACAGCCAATCTTGTATTTCCTGAGCTAACCAAATACTTTCTTGTTTATTCGCTGGGTTAATAAGTGTATATGTTTTTGATTGGGAGTGTATTTTTACTTGATAAGTTTCTTGAGAATCACGAGAGTTATGTAAAAATACTCCATAAATATTAGAAATAGAATCCATTCTTTGATATTTAAGCTTTAAGAAATATTGCTCTATCATAAATCGATCGATCGATTGATTTCGGTCAAAACAAATAAAAGTTGTGGCAAATAAATGTTTAACGATCAACAAAAAAAACATAATTAAAGTTATGACAGCGAGGGATGAGTAAAACATTTCCAAAGTTAAGATAAATTTTAATAAAAGACAAGCTACAATAATGCTAGATAAACAAATAAGTAAAAAAGATATAAATTTATTAGGTATCTTTCTTTGAAACAGAGACGGAATGTAAATTTCTAGTTGTTCGGGAGATTTTTTCGTGATTTCGATCTGACTATGAGTTGGTTTAGCAATTTTTCTCACTGCCGGGACTTCTAAGGAAGATTTAGAACGCATTTTTCCCGTTTTTAACTTTTCTAATGCTTCTCTAGCAGTGGGAAAACGTTTTTCTACTGCTATTTCTGTTATTTGTTCAATCCAACTTACAAAAGAGGAATTAATATTTACAAGATGAGTGAATTTAATTTGAGAATCTTCTTGAGGTAAATCTCCAGGAGAAATACCAGTTAATAAATGAATTAAAGTTGCCCCCAAAGCATATAAATCTGATGCTGCAACAGCTCTACCCCAATATTGTTCTAGGGGTGAATAACCACTTGTTCCCACAACAGTAAAAGTGACTCCGGTAATACTTCCTTGAGCTTGGACTGCGCCAAAATCTACTAAATAAACATTATTATCTGCTCCCATAATTAAATTACTGGGTTTAATATCTCGGTGTAAAACAGGCGGGCTAAGTTCATGTAAATAAATGAGAATTTCCAGAATAGCAATAGCAATTTTTTTTACTTCTTTTTCTGTGAAGCGTTGACCTTTATCTAATAGTTCCTGAAGAGATGAACCAGGGATATATTCTTGTACTATCCCAAACCAAGGCAACCCTAAATCTGCATTTTTATCAATGGAAAAATAGTCGCGATATTGGGGAATGTAGGGATGATTAAGTGTTTGTAATATTTGGGCTTCTCGTTCAAATAGTTTGAATTCTTCCCACTGCATTTCTGGGCTAAAAGCTAAGAGTTTAACTATTACTTGTTCCTTGGTATTTAAGTTAACTGCTAACCAAGTTTGACGACCAGGAGCAGTGCGACCTAATTCTTGTTGGAGTTGGTAGGTTCCTTGTAAGATTTTTCCTGTTTCTAACACAGTATTATCCTTCGATCTAATGTGAGTGATACATATATACTTATATATTAACAACAATTTCATCAGGGCTGATTACTGATATGATATCTATTTGAATACTTATCATTGAAGAAGGAAGAAGGAAGAAGGAAGAAGGAAGAAAAAATGGATGGGGATAGTCTTCGACAAGTCGCTCCGCGTCTACAAACCCCAAGCAATTTTAAACACCGTGTAGACGGTGGGGTATTAAACCCAAAATAAAAAGATAATCAACAATACAATATAAGGATAAAAAGTTAGTCTAGATTCAATTAAATAATACTATACAGAGTATTTTTGGAGAAATTTTTATGGGAAACTAATACTATTATTGAGGAGTGATGAAATAAAAAAAGGATGAAACTAAGGATAAAAAACTTATGAAAATGAATAAATATTTTTACACCTTCCTCACAATATTAGTTATAACATTAGCCACCCAGTATTTACTTACCAATGCTAATGCCAATACTGTACTATTTGAACATTCTGTCATTGATAAGTCTATTGCTCAAGTACCGAACTCCAAGTTTGGCCTACCAATCAAATGTAACTTAGACCAAGACTGCTTTATTTTATTGTACAGCGATCGCGACCCCAGTCCAAATGCAGTAGATTTTGGCTGCGGTCGGCAAACTTACGACGGTCATAAAGGAACAGACTTTGCCATACCCGATGAAAAAATAATGGCCAGAGGTGTACCTGTAGAAGCAGTAGCTCCAGGCAAAGTATTAAGAGTTTTGACCTAGTTGACAATTTACGCGCTTTTGCAGTATAGTACCACAGTTCTCTGATATCAGAGAAAATACGGTCGTAACTATCAGGCCAAGAGCTAGAAATATGTACAAGTCAATTCATACAAAACTCAAACTCAATAACAAACAGAAAACGCTCTTGGCTCAACACGCAGGTTATAGCAGGTGGTGTTATAATTGGGGGTTAAGTTTGTGGAATGCTGCATATATTGATGGTTATAAACCTAATGCCCGTAAACTCAGAGAGGTTTTTACTAATCATACAAAACCTCTTTATCCCTGGATGAAAAACTTGTCGTCTAGAGTTTATCAATACGCTTTCATGAACTTAGGTGAAGCATTTAAGAGGTTCTTTCAAGGGTTGAGTAAATATCCAAGATTTAAGAAAAAAGGTAAGTCTGATTCTTTCACAATAGATAATTGTGGAAAAACAATAGAATTAAACGGATGGAGTCACAAATTACCTTTTATTGGTATGATCAGAACTTATGAACCCATTGAGGTCTCAACTAAAAAAATCACCATTAGTAGACAAGCGGGTTCATGGTATCTGAGCTGTAGCTATGAATTTGATCCTGACACTACACCCAAAAAAACTGATGTAGTTGGTGTAGATTTAGGAGTGAAAACCTTAGCTACACTAAGTGATGGAAAAGTATTTGAAAGTGTGAGAGCGTATCAGAAATTTGAAGCTAAGTTGTCTAGGCTGCAATACCTAAATCGTCATAAAGATTTGGGATCTGCTAACGGTCGGGCAGCACAACGGAAGATAGCTAGGTTGCATAGAAAAGTAGCAAACATCCGTCAAGACGCACTTCATAAACTGACAACATATTTAGCCAAGAACCACGGCAGTGTTGTCATAGAAGATTTGAACGTTAGCGGAATGTTGGCTAACCATAAGCTAGCTAAAATCAGTTAGCAGATAGTGATTTTATGAGTTTAGGCGACAGCTTAAATACAAATGCGAATGGTACGGAAGTGAATTAGTAGTAGTAGATAGATTCTTTCCATCATCAAAGACTTGTTCAAACTGCGGTCACGTCCAAGATATGCCATTAAATCTAAGAACTTATGACTGCCCCGACTGTGGCTTGTCAATAGATAGAGATTTGAACGCCAGTATAAATTTAAGAAATGCGGTCGGCTTGACCGTGAATGCCTGTGGATGAGTAACCGCCAACGGCCTCAGTGGAAGCAGGAAGTAAACATCAAATTGTCACGTTATGTGACGCTTTGTGTCAGTTTTATAGAGCAGTCAGTATAATTTGATTCGAGGCAATAAAGTATTAATAGATGTTAGAAAAGAGGTGCAACTAAATTAAATGGGGAGATGGGGAGATGGGGAGATGGGGAGATGGGGAGATGGGGAGATGGGGAGATGGGGAAATATTTGGCAATGGCTGAAAATAGAAAGTTTTTTGGAGATGTCTATTGTATGATTTCACAGGAGTCAGGAGTTAGGAGTTAGTGGGACTTACACAAAATCAAGCTATAAAATAGGCTCAAGCATAGATAGGCAGAGGATTTTACGTCAAAAAGGCATAAATCCGTATGGAAGCAGGGGTTCTAGCCATTTTTAAGGCATCGACGTAATTCCCTTGTCTAGATTGACTTTGACGCATTTTTCCTACCAGAAAATGTCTAAGTACCATTAGTAGCATTGAGAAAGAAAAGGTTTGAATAGCATGAATTTAAAAATTCGTATTCAATAGAAATGAAGTAATTTTGCGATTACTGTATAACCAGATTTTATATAATTAACACAAATTAACCTAAAAATTTGGTTAATAATAGGAATAATCACAACGCCCTACTAATTGTTAAAATCCCATCTCTTCAAGTAAACGACTTTCTAGCTCTTTCCAGCGCTTAGAAATAGTACTTTGGGTTAATCCAATTTCTTGAGCAAGTTGTCTTTGAGTTTTGCCCTGAACTCTTCCGAACCAAAGCTCCTGGTACTTTCGTTTTGGATAACATTGGTCAAGATTTTGGACAATCTGAGCTGCTTTGATGGCTAAATCTTCTATTTCCAAATTTTCCCATAGATTTAATTGGCTAGATAGTGTTTCTAGTAAAGGGACATCTGTCTCAGATACATATCGGTCTAAACTAATGCAATATCGATTTTTCCCTTGGTAAATGTAATCAATTATCGAATTTTTTGCTACTTTGGCTGACCAACGATAAAAATCCTTAATTGTGTCACCAGAAAATTTTCCTGCTTGAATTGCTTCTACAATTTTCAAGTAAGCTATCTGTAGAGCATCTTCCCAAGCAATGCTCGTATTATAAGTACGTTTGCGGGCAATCTTTTCGAGAATATTTCTGTGTTCAGAACTATTAATTAATTGATTCCAATAGTCAACTTCTCGTTTGAAGATTATTTGACTTTGAGTCTTTACAAATGTCTGAGAAAGCATAAAATACAGGTCCTAATATTTAAACTTGTGTGGCACTTACCTAATAGTTTTAGGAAAATTGATAATTATTTGTGAAATGCTTAGTATCAGGAAGTTTCGGTTGTAATTGACGACTATAAAAAATCAAACAGAAACACAACTTAGACTAATACCTCAACTAAAAGAGATAGTATTTCCAGGAATTTCATAGTTATGCAGTAAGTTTCAGCGTAGTCTAAGTTCCTTAGTCTAAAACTTGGGATAACTAGAAATTTATTAGACTATAGATATATTTGAGTGTTGAATCAGACAGTAACGCAATTGGTATTAATGCCCCAGAGATGGGAGTTATAAACAAGTGACCTCGACTTGTCAGTCCAAGATTCTTTACTATAAATCTGGGACAACCAGAAATTGATCGCACTATACATATACTTGAGTATTGAATCAGGCAGAAATGCTATTGGCATTAATATCCCAGAAAATAAAAATGCTATAACTTTTGTATAGCAAAATTTTGATCTACATCTAGACCTTTTGAAAAAAAGATTTTTGAGAAATTTGGGAATATTTTCTGTGGCGAAACCGTTAATAGTAACAAGAGGGTTGAAGCATGAAACAATTAAATGCCTCAACTCAAGTCAGAAAAATTATTCGCAAGAATAGAATTTCAACGAGAAAATAATTATGCAAGACTTTTCAAACATTGACTCTACTAGATTAACTCTAGAACCTGGGTTCTTGAAACCTACAGTTTCTGATACAGATCAAATTGCAGACATCGAAAATAGCGAACTGCGTAAGATTGCCAATGATGTTCTAGATGCAGCTAAGTACTCTTTTACAGCTGCGGCTGCTAATGTAGAACAACAGGCTCGTCCGGAAACATTGGAGGCAACTTTTCAAGAAGCCATCAAAGGCATGAATGAGGAGAAGCGTGCCAGTGTCCGATCCAAAGCCACCGAACTGACAATGGCACCTCAAGCAATACGAGAGATTCAGTTTGGACGTTACGGAAAACTGAGTAGCCAAGAATATCTCAGCATGGGAATAGATCGTGTTGAAGAAGCAAATGTCTTACCGAAACTCGAAATTGACCAAAAACTTCTGGGATTAAAAACTCCTGTTCTTACCTTACCACAAAGTGTTGCTCAAATGACCGATGCGGGTTTGCTTATTCCTAAAGATCAACTTCCGGCTAGAATTTCCAATCAAACTGATTTTGAGGGAGCAGCTCAAGAGGTTGTTAAAACTTCTGTTGATTCCGAAGTTTATGATGCAGAAAAACTGCAACAAGTTTGGGGGCCTGTCTACTCAGAAGATCCATTCGGAGTGAGTGATTCAGACGACTTTGAAGAACAAGCTGTTACAGACAAACTCGGATTTTATATCACGCGAGTTAAATGTCTTGATGAAACGAACCCAGAGTTCTGGGGAAGTGACGAAATTGCCTTGGCTGGTGTTTCTGTCGATGAAACTGGTGATACGAAGAAGGTTCCTGAAAAATTTATTGGAGGTGGATTTGATGATGGAGATCAAAAAACCTACTCTCCTCATTGGAAATATCACTGGTTCAATATGCGGGAAGGTCAATATTGGCCGAAAGCTTACAAGGTTTCTCTGATTTTGGCAGAAAAAGATAACGGAGGACTTTCCTCAGTTTTGAATACTATTTATGTCAAAATTCGGGATTATGTCAAAAAGGCGATCGCTAAGGCTGTAGCAGGTGCTTTATCCTCTCTAGTCGGGCCGGCAATTGCAAAAGCTATCGGACAAATTACAGCTTGGCTTGTAGACAAGCTGATCGGCTGGATCATCAATTTGTTTAAAGATGATATTTTCCCTGTCAAGGTTCTAAGTTGTACTGTTCCTAGTTTTGGTGCGCGTTGGTATTATCCTAATGGCAAATGGGGTAGCCCAACTTCTGGCATTCGTACCGCTCACTTCTATGGACATGGCGGTCACTACATTATTAACTATTACTGGAAGTTGTACGCCTAAGTGTCCTATCTTCTCGTAGTCTGAACTTTTGATCCCTTTTCCCAGAATTGAGTATGGTTTCTACCCCTTCTCCCGTGAAAAACTCGCAAACCCAACTCGATCTGCGAGAAGTCCTTCGTCATTTTACCTCTAATAGCAGTCATCCAAACCGACTGCGTTGGCATCCGGCTTTGAACAAGGAGGATGGAGCAGGAATGCGAGTCGCACTACTGGACTCTGGGATTTCCGGAACCGATAGTCAACTGCAAAGCGCTCAAATTCAAGCGCGAGATTTCACAGGGTCTGGTGGGGTTTTCGATCCCACTGGACACGGCACAAAAAACGCTAGATTGCTAGTTGCTCAGGGTATAGATGGATTTTGGGGACTAGTGCCTGCTTCTGTACTTTTAGTGGGAAAAGTTCTGGGAACAGGCGTTCCACATAGGGGTGCAGAAGCTTTAGCCAAAGGAATTCGTTGGGCTGTTTACGAAAAGGCAGATGTGATTATCATGCCTTTAGGACGAATTCGCGGCACAACTGTTGTAACTAAGGCTGTGCGTCTAGCAATCAAAGCAGGTTGTGTGGTTTTAGCAGCTGCTGGAAATAGGGGCGCTGAGACATTACTCTTTCCAGCTCGTTTATCTGATGTAATTGCCGTTTCAGCCGCAGATATTAATGGTCAACCCTTAAATTGGTGCTGTCAGATGCCGCAAGTCAACTGCTACGCTCCAGGCTTGGAAATAGGAGTTAGAGGCAAGTCTACAAGTGGCTCTTCGGTTGCTACTGTTTTGGCAGGAGGAGTAGAAACGCTCTATTTAGCTTCAGGAGTCAGGCGTTCATTAATTGATAATTGATCATGGATAATTGATAATTACCTCTGGTTAAAACCGTTACGGAATTGAATATTGGGAAATATCATTTCTTCTCTTGGTCTCATGGATATGGCGTTTAGCGTTCCGCACAACATAAAAAAATGTTCTATCTTCAGTCACTTGGGACTTAGGCATAGACCACATATATAGTAGAGTTGTTGGGAAATAACAATTGAATAATGCTCAAAGGCTTACTATATAAGCTTTTCAGGAGTTTAGGTATAAAAAAACCGCTGTAAACTTTGACTAATAAGGGTTTTAGCCATTTTTTTCGCTTAATTCCCAACAACTCTAGTATCAATAACTATAACGTTATAGTTTTCAAACTTTATATATAGTATTTTTGCGTAAATCCTATAACTGCCAAATCTTTCTAAATTCTCTTCCCTCCTAAATCAAATCCGGTTAAATAGACATTTGGTGATAATTAAAAATAAAATCAATTATCGTACATAAATTATTAATTCTTTCCCCCTACTCCCTACTCCCTCTTTTCCAGAGAGGTCTATTATATAACCGGATTCTATATAACTCTTAACTCTTGACTCCTGATCTAATTACACCAATGCTACCTCCTTTGATATGAACCTATCTTGATCGGGACTTACGCAGATACACTATATATAGTGCTCAAAACTATTGTCCAATAGTTAATGTCTGCTATAAATAGTGCCTTTGCCTAAGTCCTGTTGATAACAATTGAAGTCGAGAAAAAAAGATGACTGAAACAAAAACATTCAGCTTGTCGCCTCAACAGAAATTACGCTTTATTCTAGACTTGAGTGTTAGAGAGATAGAAGCGATAGTGCAGTGGCGTCAAATGCTCTCAAAAGTAATCAACCTTGAAGACATTAGCCTCCGCGCTCAACTTGATCGAGAAACTGTAGAGCAATTACTCCTAAATTCAAGCAATGTAGAAAAGATGCGATTAAATCCCAACCGAGTTAATCGCAATCAATTGGAACAAATTCCTCAATTAAAACCGGATCGAATTGACATAGTGTTACAGGGAAAACCCTATTACTCCATGACAGAATTGGCGGTTGCAACAGCTTTACCGCTTACAGTATTAGATTATTTTTTTGTCATTCCGCCTCTGTCTTTTCCTGACAAACCTGCCAATAAAGAAGTTATTTTAGAACCTGTAACTGGATACTACCTCATCCCCCGTCAACCAGATTTTGAAAGATTAGATCCTGCTGTTCAGTTAGGGTATGTTGAGAGTCTACCGATACCAGAGACTCTTGAATTTCGGATTGTAGAAAATAGTGATTTTGAGAGTGGTTCACAAACTGCTCATCTATTAAAAGCTGCCTTTGCAGGAAATGTTCACCCTGTCTTGCGAGATGTTCAAGGGTCTAAACTTTATCTAGTCCCTGGTTCTATAGATTTATGGTTTCATTTGAATACCCCGTCCCCTCGACGTGAAGAAATTATTCAGGAGTTAGGACTAGAAATTGTCGATCCTCGCCCTCGAATGGGCTACTACCGCGCTCAACTCACTCACAAACCTGAAGATTTCGATGTCACTCGGGAAGTGCTTCGGGTAATTTCTAAAGCGAACCAATTTCAGGAAGTGGCTTTTGCTGAACCAGATCGAGTAGGTTTTGACGATTTTCAATTTGATCCTTCTTTTCCGATCACAGAAGCAGAGGGAGATTTTGAAGCAGTCGATCGCTTCTGGAATTATGAACTGATTGAACTTGAAGCTGCTCACGCTATTACAACTGGTTCTCCTCTAGTTACTCTGATCGTGATTGATAGTGGAATTGATACTAATCATTCTGATTTAGTACCTGCTTTGCGATCGGACTGGCAAAGCCTCGATCTCAACTTTGAAAGGGGTATACCTGCGACTGTCTTATCTCCCCATGCTTCCTATATTGCTCACGGAACAAAGGTTTCTGGTCTTGTTGCGGGAAGGGGAAATGCTACTATCTCTCAAGTTAGAGGGGTTGCACCGAACTGTTCAATTTTGCCGATTAAGATTTCAGGGAGCCAAGGGTATGGCTTGAGAGCAGAAGCAATTTTAGAGAGTTTAACCTATCTCCAACCTAATGAACGGGGGGTTATTAATCTCAGTTGGCGTATTGATGGCGAGCATATTGGTATTCGCCAAGCTTTAATTGCAGCTCAAAATCAGGGGGTAGCAATTGTCTGTTCGGCGGGAAATTATACTCTGGGAATGCCTCAAAAACCTGATGAGATTCACTATCCTTCTGCCTATTCCTATCTTGATCCCCAGTTAACTGCATTATGTTCCGTTGCTGCTGTTGGAGCAGGAGATCGCAAAGCCAACTATTCTTATTATGGAGAACAAAGTGTGACGCTCTCTGCTCCTGGGGGCGAGCAAGGGAGAGCAGGTACAGCAATTTATACAACCTCAACCTCCAATAGTTATACATACACTTGGGGAACTTCCTTTGCAGCTCCTCATGTAGCGGGTTTAATTGCATTGCTATTTTCTTTGAAACCAGAACTCACTCCTCAACAGGCGATCGCTATCATTAAAGAGACTGCTGATTCTGTTGATATGGTCAATCCTTTGTATCTGGGAATGTTGGGAGCAGGTCGAATTAATGCTCGTGCTGCATTAGAAAAGTTGCAAGATGATTTTGGGATTCAACCTCCAGTACCACCAAGTCCAAGTATTTCTCACTATGACGATCGTGGTCGATTAAACATCAACCTGGCTACATTCGATGAACTTGTGAAACTTCCTTTAATTGAAGCTTGGCGAGCCAATCAGATTCTTGATTATAGGGAAACTCATGGCCTTTTTACGACTATTTGGAGTTTACTACTAATAGGAGTCTTCGATCCGTGGACAATTCGATCGCTTGAACCTTATATAACTGTACTTTCGTGAGTCATATGATGTCCGGTAGCATCGGTCTTGTATAGTAAATAGGCAACAGGCAACAGCTCCGAAAGGCAACAGGCAACAGGCAAGAAAAAAACTTAAATTTCCTGTAGATATCCACGCTAACTTTTACACAAACGATTGCCTTCGGACATGATATCATTTCCCAAAAAAAAGAGTAAACCCACTCCTAGCTCCCAGGAGAGGAAGACAGGAGTCAGGAGTCTTAACGAAGTCAGAAGTCAGTAGGGGCGATTCGCGAATCGCCCGTACAGAAGTTAACCCACCCCTACTCCCAGGAGGGGAAGAAATAATATTTCCTGATATTCAATTCCGTAGCGGTTAAAACCCGAGGTAATTATCAATTATCAATGGCTTTGTTGCATGAAAGTATGTAGCTGCCGTACTTGTTCCACATATGTACTTCATAATGCGCGGAAATTGCTGTAACTATTGGACAATAGATAAATAGAACATCAATGTTTGACAGAAAAAGGCTGAAACTTTTAGCTGTAAGAGCTTTGAGGTTTAATCAGCAGAGTCATAACTATTGGACAATAGATAAATAGAACATCAGTAATCGCCAAACACAGCGATATAGCTGCCGCACTTGCTCCGCCAACGCTTTCTGTGCAGAGTCATAACTATTGGACAATAGATAAATAGAACATCAGTAATCGCCAAACACAGCGATATAGCTGCCGCACTTGCTCCGCCAACGCTTTCTGTGCAGAGTCATAACTATTGGACAATAGATAAATAGAACATCAGTAATCGCCAAACACAGCGATATAGCTGCCGCACTTGCTCCGCCAACGCTTTCTGTGCAGAGCAATAACTATTGGACAATAGATAAATAGAACATCAAGCCATCCCGAAATACAGCGATATAGCTGCGGAATGGATGTTAAGAACGCTACTTTCATGCAACAAAGCCATTATCAATTATCACTAGACATCTCCAGAAAATAAATCTTTTAATTAGGGCTTGCTGATTAAATCTAAAAGCATTGACATATAAAGACAAGTGCCTTTTAGGGTCTGAAATACCTTGGTTTTCAGCTCTTCACGCTCATGCATGGAGCGTATTTTAGGCGCATAGTTGAGCAGAACAATCTTGGGACAATTCTTACTCCTACCTCTTCGCTCATTCCTATTTCTCCTGTCTTCCCCTCCCCTCCTGGGAGGGGCTAGGGGTGGGTTGGGAGGGGTTAGGGGTGGGTTGTCTCCTGTCTCTTGTCTCCTAACCCCAGCAAAAAGACTTTCCATACGCAAACCCTAATTAGAGCAAGCTAAGGATGCGAAAAATTCACCCTAAAAAAATCCTTTTTCGTGCCTTCGCGCGTAAAAATATCTTACCTGTTGCCTTTCGGAGCTGTTGCCTGTTGCCTACTCCTGCAAAAAATCTATATCTTTTTCGGAGATGTCTAATTAATGAAAGCTCGCTATTCCCTATTCCCTATTCCCTAGCGCTATATAATATCATGTTCGGATAATTAGTTATAAAAAACCTTCTCCCTTTGAAGCTTTCTTTCCCTTCTGCCCTCTGCCTTCTGCCTTCTGCCTTCCTTCCACTCAAGTATAAGTATTCAACCGAACATGATATAAGTCTGATTAAATCATTCCACCATTCAGACAAACTCCTAACCCAGGTAAATCATTTGGCAACAACCGCCCTTTTTCCATCACCGCACCAATAAACGGATCGTCAATCAAATTGAGATGACTATCCAAGTCCAAATAATCCGCGAGGGGAGCAAGTTGTGCTGCTGCTGTATTTGCCAAACAACTGTCAGAATAGCAACCAAACATTACTTTCAACCCACAAGCTTTAGCTACATAAACCATCCGCATAGCTTCAGTTAACCCTCCAGACTTCATCAACTTAATATTGATGCCATGCACCATTTCTGCTAAAACGGGAATATCCTTAGCGGCAAAACAACTTTCATCCACAAAAATAGGTAGGGGCGATCGCCTGTAAAGATGAGGTAGATCTGCGATCGCTGAAATAGCAGCTAACGGTTGTTCCACATAAATAACCCCAACTGTAGCCAACCAGTCACACATTTTCACTGCATCCTCCAGACTCCAACCTCCATTAGCATCTACATATAACAAAGCATCTGCGGGCGCTTCTTCTTTGACTGCCATCAACATTGCTTTGTCTGCTTCAATACCTTCCGGACTACCTAATTTTACTTTCAACACCCGCGCATCAATAAATTCTAGCCAGTTCCGCACCCTCTGTTTAGCAGCTTCGGGGGTGCTGATACCAATAGTAACTGAGATAGGAACAATGTGATTTCGTTCTAACCCCCAAAGTCGCCATAAAGGCAACCCAACTTTTTTACCTACCCAGTCATACAAAGCCATATCAATAGCTGCTCTAGCGGCGGATGGTATTTCCAACTCTATCAAGACTTGCTCTATTTGTTGTCTGTCAAGTGGAGTAAACTTTTTTAGAGTAGGGGTAAGTTGCTCTAAAGCTTGCTGTAAAATTTTTGTAGTTTGTGGTTTTTCCCCTGAAGAAAAAGGTGAAGCTTCTCCCCAACCTTCGATACCTTCTTGTTGTATTTTTACCAAAATGTTGTTACTTTCGGCGGTAGTTCCTCGACTAATAGTTAAAGGAAATCTTTTATGGACAGTAAATGTTTGAATCTGAATTTGCATAATTAGTAAATTTAATAATTCTTTGCCAGCTTACATTAATTTGGTAAATTTTTGCTATAATAGCTAGGATATTTCTTAGGAGTCAACCCACGCCTAATCCCTCCCAGGAGGGGAAGTCAGGAGTCAGAATGAATAGCTTCAATGCCAGTGTTGAAATAGGAAATTCTGTTTTTAGATTAATGTGAATTACTCAGAGCTAAAATAGAATAAACACTTTTCTATAAAATAGTGAATATGACCGAAAATTTCTGGTCTCAAATCTCCCCTTTTAAGGGTACAAAAAAAAGAGAATATTCCATATTTAAAGCCTCCCTATTACAGTAGGTTCTGATAACTGATAATTGATAATTGATAACTGAAATGACTGTACACCAACCTAATGATATTATTGCTCAACGATATCGTATTGTCACTGCTTTGGGAAAAGGAGGAATGGGAATTACTTATGAAGCAGAAGACCTGACAAATTATCAGCGAGTAGCGCTTAAAGCTGTTTCTTTACAACAAGCAAAAGACTGGAAAATATTAGAACTTTTTGAGAGAGAAGCTAAAGTTCTCGCCAATTTACATCATCCTCAAATTCCCAAATATTTGAATTATTTTTATATTGATACAGAGCAAGATAGATGCTTTTATTTAATTCGTGAATTAGTGTCGGGAAATTCCTTAGCAACTTGGGTGGAAAAAGGTTGGCATCCGACAGAAATACAAATTCAAAATATTGCGATTCAAATCTTAAAAATTCTCAGTTATTTACATCAATTAAATCCGCCAATAATTCACCGGGATATTAAACCAGAAAATATTATTTTACAGCCTGATGGTCAAGTATTTTTAGTAGATTTTGGGGCAGTTAAAGATATTTATCGGAATACAATGTCTTTTAGTGGAACCTTTGTAGGAACTATTGGATATATGCCACTAGAACAATTACGAGGAAAAGCTTATTATGCCTCAGATTTATATAGTTTAGGTGCAACTTTATTGTATTTATTAACTCATCGTTCCCCAGATGAATTACCTCAAAAAAGAATGAAAATAGATTTTCGTTCTTGTGTGGAAATTTCACCGGAATTTATGAATTGGTTAGATGTAATATTAGAACCTATATGGGAAGATAGATTTCAGTCGGCAACAGCAGCTTTGAATGTACTTAGTAATAATTCAGAAAATATTTATATTTATGACGATCGTTCTGTGGTTAAATCTACTCACCAAAAACCTGAAGGCAGTGAAGTAACTCTGAAAAAAACATCTAGTAGCTTAATTATTAACATTCCATCTGTGGCTTCTTCAAAATCGGTAAAAATTGCCTTGTGTTGTATGGCTGTTATATTTTGTATTATTAACTTATTTGTGTATAACTTATTTTTGTCACAATCACTCAATGATAATAGCTCTAGAATAGGAGCTATTATCGGGTTATTAATAGGTAATTTGGTTTACTTACCTTTCTTAAAATTAGGTTTTGGAAATTATATTAAAATAGCTAAAAATAAGTTTTTGATTAATTGGAGATTTTGGTTTTTTAGTCGTACAATTACAGCTCAAACAAAATATATAAAAAAAGTTTATTTGAACAAAGATTTATTTATTAGTAACCCAAATAGTCAAAAAACAACAAATATAACATTTTATTTATTGAAACCTAGAAAAGAATATGGATTTGGCTATATCCTGACTCAAAAAGAACAAAAATGGTTATTTGCTGAAATCAAAGATTTTCTAGAACAATTAAAGGCTCAGGAAAGCCTCAAAAAACTACAATAAAAATTATTGGATTAGGGAACAGTACACAATAAATTGATATTTCATTCTTCCTGTTGTTCATCAAATGATATAATCACCATATTCATTTATTGGTTAACAGATAAAAATATCGTGTCAATTGAGAAAAAAAATATACAAGTCGGTTCTCTAGAATGGTTTTATCGGGAAGCTAAACCCGATGACGAAACAGATAAATTACCAATTTTACTATTACATGGATTTCCTTCTCAAAGTCATAGTTGGACTGCTATGATGCCCGAATTAGCTGAAGCAGGTTATCGAGCGATCGCTCCAGACTGGATAGGTTGTGGTTTATCCCCTAAATTAGATAAACGAGATTTTTCCTACAAACCAGAAGCTTTTATTCAGGCTTTAGCAGAATTAATTGATGCTCTAGAAATTGAACGATTTTATCTAGTTATTCAAGGATTTTTAGGCTCTGTTGGTTTACAATATGCTTTGCAAAATCGAGAAAAGATTGAGCGTTTAACTATTTTAAATACACCACTTTCTTCTACAGCAAAATTACCTTGGCAAATGAAACAATTAGGCATACCTTTAGTTGGTGATATGCTCGTTCAAGACCCTCTATTTGTCGATAGAACTTTAGAAAAAGGCAGTTGTTTAACAGTTGCTGATGAAGATTTAGATGTCTATCGTAGTCCTTATCTAAAAAGTTCTGCTGCTGGTAGATCCGTATCAGCAATTGTGCAAAATTTAGACTTAAAAAAGTCAATGACAGAAATTGAATCTGGCTTTAAAGGGTGGCAACAACCTACATTAATTGTTTGGGGAACTAAAGACCCTTGGTTAGATATTAGTCAAGCTGAAAACTTAGTTAATATTTGTGAAAATGGAAAGTTAGTTAAATTAGCAGAAGCTGCACATTATCCTCAAGAACATTGGTCTGGAGATATTACAGATGAACTACTGTTATTTTTGAGGAAGAAAGAAGTTTAGCTTCCTGGGGTGAAATAATTCATTGCTTAGGGGTGGGTCCCCCACTCCCCTACTCCCCCACAATGCCAAAATGTAGCAAATATTTATCAAATTGGTATAAAGGGAAGGCTTGAAACCTAATTTTCTGGTCAGCATTAATCAAACCCACCCCAGCACCTTGAATAATTTTTCTTGACTTTTTCGTGACAATAGCTACCACTTGTCTAAGAATTTTTCTAACTTTTCTTTTTCCTGAGCAAGATACTCATCTGTTTTATTCAAAAGTGCTTGTAAAGTTGTCTCCCTCGCATCATCCATTGCCAGTAATGGGTCTTTGAGGGGTAACTGTAGACGAATATATTGCGATCGCTCGTCATTATTACTAACACCTATAATTTGTTCGGCAACATATTGATGTATATCAGTTGGTGCATCCATGAAAATATCTGCAATACTTACAGCCCATTGAATTTTTCCCCATCCTCTAGATTGTTCCCAGGAAATTGGGGATGCTGGGTCTCCAGTACCAATAGATATTACTTTAATTTGCTCAATTACGTCAAGTCATAATATAACCTCCGGTATTTATTTTGATTAATCTACCAAAACTGCTGGAAATTTTACTATTTAGTAAATATTTAATAAAATTTATATTCCTTTATACTATGATTAATTATGTAATGTAATTTTATAACCAGGACTTGCGCACGGAGACTAAATCAAGTGAGGGCGCAATTCGGAGCTTGGCGGAACGCCAATGCCATTCGCCCCTACATATAGCGTTTTCAAGGTGAATTTGCGTAATTCCTGATAACTTTACTTTACATAACTAATCTCAAATCAAATAAAATGAAAACTGCATTAATTACAGGTGCTTCTTCTGGAATTGGTGAAATTTTTGCCAAAGAATTAGCAAGTAGAAAAACTAATTTAGTATTGGTAGCTCGTTCTGAGGATAAACTACAACAATTAGCAAATCAATTACAAAGTCAATATCAAATTCAGGCTGATGTAATAATTCAAGATTTAACAGCACCAGCAGCAACAAATTCTATATTTGAGACAGTGTTTCAGAAAGGATTAAATATCGATTTATTAGTAAATAATGCTGGTTTCGGTGACTATGGAAATTTTACCGAGAGAACTCTAGAAAAGCAAGTTAATATGATTCAATTAAATATTACTGCTTTAGTAGAATTAACACATTTATTTTTACCTCGAATGCAACAAAATAAGTCCGGGGCAATTATTAATGTTTCCTCAATTGGTGGTTTTCAACCTTTGCCTTATATGTCAGTTTATGGTGCAACAAAAGCATTTGTTTTGAGTTTTAGTGAGGCATTGTGGGCAGAAAATCAAGATTCAGGGGTGAAAATATTAGCACTTTGCCCTGGACCGACAGAATCAGAATTTTTCCAAAGAGCAGAATTTCCTAAGTCTGTAGGTGGAGCTTCCATGTCAAAATTGACCCCTACAGAAGAAGTAGTAAAAGATGCTCTTCAAGCCTTAGAAAAAAATCAGTCTAATGCTGTGACAGGAGGCTTTTTAAATCAGGTAATTGTTAATGCTTCTCGTTTTTTCCCACGAGAGACTTTAGTCAGTGTAGTAGAAAAGCAGTTTAGAAGTATTAAATGAACGAAGGCAGAAGGCAGAAGGCAGAAGGAACAATTTTACCGAATAATTAATAATTAATAATTAAATAATTCGCGCCTTGAAACCTCCCCTTTTAAGGGGAAAATAAAGAAGTAATATTTCCTTATATTCAATTGCGTAACGGTTTTAACCAGAGGTAATTATCAATTATCAATTAATGAACTCTGCCTTTCCTAATAAGTATATATACTCCCCTTGCCAAAATGGTCGTTTCCATTTTTAATCTAAGATGGAATATTCAATTTAGTAGATAAATTCAAAGAGGATGATGTTAAATAAACGCTCAATAGTAGCATGGATGATGGCGCTGTTAGTAGCGTTTTTGGCGAGCTGTGGGTCTCCTGCTCCACCGCCAACCTACTCAGATGCTCAATTACAAAAAATTGAACAGTACACAACGGGAATAGTCGCTTTGCGCGATCGCATGGATGAACTAAAAACCCTAATTCAAAAGGAAGATTGGGTCAATGTAGATACATTTATTCATGGGCCTTTAGGAGACTTGCGGAGCAAGACTAACTATTTGACCCAAAGTTTGTTATTACCAAAAGATAAAACACCTGTATTGGATGCAGCAAAGGAAGTATTTCAGGATTTAGAAGAAATTGATGTTGCAGCAGCAGCAGGTGACAAACTGCAAGCGACTAATGAGTATAAAAAAGCAATAGCAGATTTTGACACTTTCTTCGGTTTGATACCTAAAAGTAATTAAATAGGGTCTGCTGAAAAAGTCTTATGGATGAGGGTAGGAGACAACCCACCCACAGGCCCCGACCGTGGAGGGGAAAGACCGAGACAGGAGAAATGGGAATGAACCAGGAGGTAGGAGCGGGCGTTTTGTAAGAATGATTTATCGGCCCTACTCTGGCCTAAAATACGCTCCTTTTTGAACGTGAAGAGCTGACTCCCAGGCACTTTTTAAATGCCCCAAAAAGGCACTTACCTTTATCTGTAAATACTTTTAGATTTAATCAGCAAGCCCTAAATAAGTAATCAGCACTCAGCAGTAAATGTTTAGAAGGAGATTTCACTGCTCGACGCACTTTCCGGTTTATAGAAGCCGGGGGGTTAAACATGAGAGCCTAAAAACTGAAGCGCTGTTTGCGGAGCATTCCAGTACGGAAATGCTAAAAGCTAATAGCTAGTTAAAACCCTCAACCCAACCAGAAGTGTAGCGACGTTAACGAAGTCAGAAGTCCCCAAGTCAGAAGTCAGAAGTTATTTCTGTAAAAAGGCGGGGCTGCGCGACCCAATTATTTTGATAAATTTCAATATTGCTTGATGGGGTGCGCACTGCTTACCCTATCTTAATTTCTACTTTACCCATTCACTTCTTCCTTCTTTCTTTTTAAATTATAAATTTTTGGCATTGGTGATTTGAGGTATGATATCATGTTACACATAAGAGCGCAATCAAAAAACTTTCTCCTTCTATTCCTCTTTCTTCTTTACTTCCCTCCTGACTCAGTCCTCCTGACTTCCCCTCCACGGTCGGGGCCCGCAGGTGGGTTGACTCCTAAGTAATTAATATCATACACGCTATTCAGCAACGCTAATATGACTCATATCGTAATTATTGGATGTGGAATTATTGGGGCAGCGATCGCCTATCAACTGAGTAAAATTGAAGGGTTAAAAATTACGGTCTTGGACAAACAAGCACCTGCCCAAGGTTCTACTGGCGCTGCTTTGGGCGTATTGATGGGGGTAATTAGCCAAAAAGTTAAAGGCAGACCTTGGAAAATGAGGCGCATGAGTGTCCAGAGCTATCATAATTTAATTCCTGAGTTAGAAGCAAAAATAAATCGCCCTATTTCTCATAACCGTGATGGTATTTTGTGGTTGTGTTTGCCTGGGGATGACTTAGATAGATGGAAAAGATTGGTAGATATTCGGCAAGCAGATGGTTTACCATTGGAAATGTGGGATATTGCTCAATTGGGCGATCGCTCTCCTCAGATCGAGACATCTGAAGTTACAGCGGCTATTTATTCTCCTCAAGATTTACAAATTAACCCGGTGGAGCTTACTTTAGCTTTAGTAGAAGCTGCTCAACAAAATGGGGTAAATTTTCATTTTGGAGTGACAGTTGCAGAATATAATACTATAGCGTTACCAAATAATGAATATCGTTGTCAGCAAATACGGACAAAAAGTCTAGACGCAACTAAAAAAGCTCCTGTTTTGGCGGATGTAAATTGGTTAGTTGTGGCGGCGGGGTTGGGGTCGTTGCCATGTTTGCAAGGAATAAAAGATGGTAAGTTGAGGTCTCTACAACTGAAGCGTAAATCAAATCTTGACCGTAAATTTACTCTTGTACCCGTGTTGGGTCAAGCTCTACATCTGCAAGGGCGATCGCCTCTAGGAAATCTAGATTTTCGGCCAGTTATAACTGGGGATGATGTGCATATTGTACCAGTGGGTGAAAATGAGTATTGGGTGGGAGCAACGGTAGAATTTCCTGATGATGTGGGTGAGGTGGTAGCTGACTCTAGTTTATTGGATAGGGTGATGGAGAGAGCTATTAGTTTTTGCCCGAGTTTAGCAGATGCAACGGTATTAAGAAAATGGTCTGGTTTGCGGCCTCGTCCGGAAGGTCAACCAGCTCCTGCTGTTGGTTATTTGGAGGGGTTTAAAAATGTGTTGTTGGCAACGGGTCACTATCGGAATGGGGTGTTATTAGCTCCTGCGACGGCAGAAGCAGTGGAGAAAATGATTATTAACACGACTTACGCAAAATATTAGGTCATACACCATATGTAGGGGCGAATGGCATTCGCCCTCCCTACCTAGCATTCGCCCTCCCTACCTATATGTAGAACCTGCTTCATAAAACTGATACAAAGCGTCAAATAACGTGACAAATTGATGTGTACGGACGCCCTTATGCAACGTCTCTACCTGCTTCTTGTGAGGCCGTCGGCGGTTACTCATCCACAGGCATTGACGGGTCTTGCCCGACCGCATTTCTACATTCTATACTTACATTTAAGTCTTTGTCAATCAACATCAGAAAAAAGTCCTCAAACCCTTGCTGCGCCGTTTTAGCGTAGGGAGCGGGATTTCTTGTGAGGTCTATGTCTATATAGATAGACTGCCAGAAATGTTTAAGCAGCAATTAGTGCAGAAGATACAAAGCGTTACCATCGTTACTACTTGCGTGTGAGAACTAGCGTATTATATCGCGCTCCGTATCGCAAATTGTTAACTAAGTCGAAACTCTGCGTAATATCATGTCCGGATAATTAGTGACAAAAAAAACTTTCTCTCTTTAAACCTTTGTTTCCCTTCAGCATAGCTGCCTTCCTTCCTCCTAAATGTAACTATTCAAGCGGACATGATATAAGTCCTGATTATGTTAGGTAGAAAAGTTATAATCAGGCTCGTAGTTGGGCTAAAATCCTCATTTATACTGCTATAAATTCTTCCTAATTTTTTTATAATGAAACAGGACTTACGCAGCAAGGGCGAATGCCATTTGCCCCTACATATAGTCAATTTGCGTAAGTCCTAATGAAAGATAACTAACACATAAGAGATTGAATAATTATGCTTGAATTGTTAATTGCTTGGGGGGGTAGTGAAGCGGTTAAATTTATTGCTCAGGAAGTTATTGGAGAATTAGCTCAGGGTACTGCTGAAGACTATGTTAAAGACTTTTTTAAACAAGGTATTTCTGATGCTATTGGTGGGATAACAAATACAAAACTTTTACAAAAAGCTACGGCACAAGCTATTAAAGATTTTTTAGATTTGATACAGCAAGAGTTAGAAAATGCGGAATTGAGTGAAAGTGAGTTAAAGGAATATACTAAACCTTTAAAACAGTTTATTAAAAATAAGTCTGTTTTAGAAGTTCTGATTATGGATTTCGATAATGACCTAAAAATTTTAGATACTAATAAACTAGCTATTACTTGGAACGAAATTAATCCACTTTTACCAGATGATTTTGACTGGGAATTAGTTGCCAAGCAGTATCGGAGAAGGGTTAAAAAGATTATTCGAGAGTCTGATGAATTACGGGAAATATTAAATTCAGAAAATCTGGAGAAATTGGCAAATCAAAACACTGATATTAAACCAGATTTTGACTTAGAAAAATATCAGGAGGGAGTCCGAGAACAATATGGGAATCTGAAATTAGAAAGTTTAGATACGAGTGGTTATGCCTATAATCAATTGAAATTATGGCGAATGTTTATTCCTCAAAATGTCCGGGAATCTCAGGAGTTTTTGCCTCAAGTACATGAAATTCCTAAAGAATATCGGCAGCGATTAAAGGAGACTGGGCAGTTTGAGGAAAAACTTTCTCAAGAACAATTGGAAGGTCTCCGCAGGAGATATTTAGACCGTCCTATTCGCTCGGTTTTAGAATTAATAGAAAATAGCAATTATCAATATTTAGTTATTCTGGGTAACCCCGGTTCTGGCAAGTCTACTTTGTTACAATATATCGCTCTCCAATGGGCAGAATTATCTCGGAAAGATTTATATTTACAGCCAATTCCTATATTAATTGAACTACGGACTTATGTTCGGAACAATGATGCTAATAAATGCCAAAATTTTCTGGATTTTCTGGAAAAAGGTAGCGGCATAACTTGTCAATTACCTCAACAGGAACTCCATGCAAAATTACAAAATGGCGATGCTATTGTGATGTTTGATGGATTAGATGAAGTTTTCGACCCTGCTAAACGAGAGGAAATAATTACTGATATTCATCGGTTTACAAATGTCTATAAAAATGTGCGGGTTATTGTTACTTCGCGGGTAATTGGTTATAAGCCACAAAAACTCCGGGATGCTGAATTTAATCATTTTATGTTGCAAGATTTTTCAGCGGAACAAATTGAAGATTTTATTCAACGTTGGCATAATTTGACTTATATCGATGAGGGGGAAAGAGAGAGAAAAAGGGAACGATTGAAACGAGCAATTAAGGATTCTTCAGCTATTAAAGAATTGTCGGGAAATCCTCTGTTATTAACGATGATGGCTATTCTAAATCGGAATCAAGAATTGCCGAGAGATAAAGCCGAACTTTATAATCAAGCTTCGCGGGTTTTATTACATCAATGGGATATGGAGTTAAAAAAGTTAGTTGATGCTAAAATTGACCCGATAACTATTGACCCGATAACTATTGACTATAAAGATAAGCAGGCAATTTTGTGTCTGGTTGCTTTTTTTATGCAGAGAAATACTGTAGGGTTAGCTGGCAATTTGATTTTGGGAGATGATTTAGAAAGGATTATTTCGGAGTATCTAAAAAGTATAGAAATTAATGATGTGAGAAGTGTGGCTAAAGCGTTGATCGAACAGTTGCGGAGTCGGAATTTTGTTTTGTGTTTTGTTGGGGCTGAATATTATGCTTTTGTGCATCGGACTTTTTTGGAATATTTTTGTGCCAGGGAGTTTGTTTGGCAGTTTGAAAAAGAACAGAAAATTTCTAAAAAAGAGTTAATTGAGGAAGTTTTTGGTAAGCATTGGCGGGATGAAAAATGGCATGAAGTTTTGCGGTTAATTGCAGGAATGATAGATGCGAAGTTTGTGGGGGAAGTTATTAGTTATTTGATAGAGCAAGAGGGGGAAGAGGAAAAGTTTCTGAATTTATTTTTGGCTGGTAAGTGTTTGTTTGAAGTTAGGAGTCGTCATGGTATTGGTGATGTGGGGTCTCGCTTATTAAATAGGTTAAAAGATTTGACTGGGTATGACCTTGGTTATTCTTATAAATCTTATAGCGATGAAGCAAAGCTAGTTCGTGAAATTCGTACTCAAGCGGTGGAAGTGGTGGCTACAACTTGGAGGGATGAGCAAAAAACTTATACTTGGCTCAAACAAAGGGTAAACTCTGATAGTGACTCGTATGTAAGAGGTGAAGCGGTGCGACAAATAGCGACTGGTTGGAAAGGTAAACCGGGAATTTTAGAATTACTCAAACAAAGGGTAAACTCTGATGAACATCCGGATGTACGACGTGAAGCGGTGCAACAAATTGCTACTGGTTGGAAAGATGAGGAGGGAATTTTAGAATTACTCAAACAATGGGTAGTATCTGATGAACATCCGGATGTGCGACGTGAAGCGGTGCGACAAATTGCTACTGGTTGGAAAGATGAGGAGGGAATTTTAGAATTACTCAAACAATGGGTAGTATCTGATGAACATCCGGATGTACGACGTGAAGCGGTGAAACAAATAGCTACTGGTTGGAAAGATGAGGAGGGAATTTTAGAATTACTCAAACAATGGGTAAACTCTGATGAGAATGAGTTTGTGCGACTGGAAGCGCTACAACAAATAGCGACTGGTTGGAAACATGAGGAGGGAATTTTAGAATTACTCAAACAATGGGTAAACTCTGATGAGAATTGGCAAGTACGAGGTGAAGCGGTGAAACAAATAGCTACTGGTTGGAAAGGTAAACCCGGAATTTTAGAATTACTCAAACAATGGGTAGAGTCTGATGAGAATGAGTTTGTGCGACGTGAAGTGGTGACACAAATAGCTACTGGTTGGAAACATGAGGAGGGAATATTAGAATTACTCAAACAATGGGTAGTATCTGATGAACATCCAGATGTGCGACGTGAAGCGGTGCGACAAATTGCTACTGGTTGGAAAGATGAGGAGGGAATTTTAGAATTACTCAAACAATGGGTAGTATCTGATGAGAATGAGTTTGTGCGACTGGAAGCGCTACAACAAATAGCTACTGCTTGGAAAGGTAAACCCGGAATTTTAGAATTACTCAAACAAAGGGTAAACTCTGATGAAGATTCGGATGTGCGACGTGAAGCGGTGAAACAAATTGCTACTGGTTGGAAAGATGAGGAGGGAATTTTAGAATTACTCAAACAATGGGTAAACTCTGATGAAGATTCGGATGTGCGGCGTGAAGCGGTGAAACAAATAGCTACTGGTTGGAAAGGTAAACCGGGAATTTTAGAATTACTCAAACAATGGGTAGAGTATGATGAGAATTGGGATGTGCGAGGTGAAGCGGTGAAACAAATTGCTACTGCTTGGAAGCATGAGGAGGGAATATTAGAATTACTCAAACAATGGGTAAACTCTGATGAAGATTCGGATGTGCGACGTGAAGCGGTGGAACAAATAGCTACTGGTTGGAAACATGAGGAGGGAATTTTAGAATTACTCAAACAATGGGTAAACTCTGATGAGAATTGGCAAGTACGACGGGAAGCAGTGCGACAAATAGCTACTGGTTGGAAACATGAGGAGGGAATTTTAGAATTACTCAAACAAAGGGTAAACTCTGATGAAGATTCGGATGTGCGACTTGAAGCGGTGAAACAAATAGCTACTGGTTGGAAAAATCAACCCGGAATTTTAGAATTACTCAAACAAAGGGTAAAGTCTGATGAGAATTGGCAAGTACGACGGGAAGCAGTGCGACAAATAGCGACTGGTTGGAAAAATCAACCCGGAATTTTAGAATTACTCAAACAAAGGGTAAACTCTGATGAAGATTCGGATGTACGACTGGAAGCGGTGAAACAAATAGCTACTGGTTGGAAAAATCAACCCGGAATTTTAGAATTACTCAAACAAAGGGTAAACTCTGATGAAGATTCGGATGTACGACTGGAAGCGGTGAAACAAATAGCGACTGGTTGGAAAAATCAACCCGGAATTTTAGAATTACTCAAACAATGGGTAAAGTCTGATGAGAATTGGCAAGTACGAGGTGAAGCGGTGAAACAAATAGCGACTGGTTGGAAAAATCAACCCGGAATTTTAGAATTACTCAAACAAAGGGTAAACTCTGATGAAGATTCGGATGTGCGACTGGAAGCGGTGAAACAAATAGCGACTGGTTGGAAAAATCAACCCGGAATTTTAGAATTACTCAAACAAAAGGTAGAGTCTGATGAGAATTGGCAAGTACGAGGTGAAGCAGTGAAACAAATAGCGACTGGTTGGAAAAATCAACCCGGAATTTTAGAATTGTTTGATCACACAGTCCTCAATGACCCCTTTCAACGCGAACATGAATTTCAAACCAACCCTCGACAAATAGCGCTAGAAGCAATAGTCAAACAATATCCAGACCATCAGCAAACTCTCCCACTATTACAAGACAGAGCAGAAAATGACCCAGACGAAAAACTGCGGGAGTGGGCAAAAAAGAAATTGCAGCAATTAGAGACATAGTCCACGTCATTTCAGTTATCAGTTATCAGTTATCAGTTATCAGTACCTCTCTCTACCTGTTTGCGCAGCATTCCGTAGGAAAGTCAGAGACTTGAAATATTGAGCTTGATTTTCTCTTGGTTGATTGGATATGGCGAGGAAACCTCGCCATCCCACACTAATGTACTGTTTCAGTAATCCCCGTGTCTGGTGTGTCTCCGCGTCCCCGCGTCTATCGAGAATGAAACAGTCCTGCTTCTTCAATATCACCTTGCTCCTGCTTCTATAGCAGAATTAGCCATTTTTTTCAAAGTCTCCCCCTCAATTTCTGGACTTTGACCAACGCCTTTTAAAGATATACGATAGAATACTCCTTGATATTCCCATCCAATAATTGGAGGCGCACAAGATGCTCCACAAGTTAAAGGTCTAAAATATCCTTTAATGTCTTGTACTAAACTCAATTCTCGACTAAATTCATCATCTAAAGGTTTGCCTCCTTTTTCTCCACTCATATAACCAATGGAACAAGCATTAGCAGTACAATCTTTTTCAAAAGCTAAAGTTATTTCATAACTATTATTTGTGCCTTTCCCATCAACATAAATTTGATTATCCGTGCCTGTTATTAATAATTGACTCGGAAGTAAAATTGGCACTTTAGTTTGTTGTTTGATTTTCGGCAAAATCTCTGTTAATTCTGGCGCGACTGGTTGAGAGTTCTGTGTCAATAACTGACTTGTTACTGGATTAATTTGGTAATCTGATGGTCTAATAATAGGTTGTTTCCCACCCATAGATATTGTGAGGTAGGTCAACAAAATTATATTTTCAAAGTGAATAAGAATAGACATAGTTAAAAAGAAGGAAGAAGTAAGAAGGAAGAAAGAAAAAGATAGGGGGAAGAAGACTTTAGTTTTCTCGTGCTACATCCCTCGCCCCCGCGCATCCCCCAATTTTGGGGGACTAGAGCAAGCAAATTGGCTTTTGTTCCCCCCAAACTTGGCTTGCTCGGGGGGCAAAATTCAGTGTTAAAAAAGAAGGAAAAAGAGAGAGGGAAGAAGTAAGAAGGAAGAAGGAAAAAGAGAGAGGGAAGAAGACTTTAGTTTTCTAGTGCTACATCACTCGCCCCCGCGCATCCCCCAATTTTGGGGGACTAGAGCAAGCAAATTGGCTTTTGTTCCCCCCAAACTTGGCTTGCTCGGGGGGCAAAATTCAGTGTTAAAAAAGAAGGAAAAAGAGAGAGGGAAGAAGTAAGAAGGAAAAAAGAAAAAGATAGGGGGAAGAAGACTTTAGTTTTCTCGTGCTACATCCCTCGCCCCCGCGCATCCCCCAAAATTGGGGGACTAGAGCAAGTAAATTGACTCTTGTTCCCCCCAAACTTGGCTTGCTCGGGGGGCAAAATTCGGTACCCAACTATAGTAAAGTTGTGTTGGGTTTCCCTCCGTTCAACCCAACCTACTGGACTGACTAAATTCTAAATTCTAAATTCTAAATTCTAAATTCATGAATTACGTTTAGCTGCCGCTTTCTCCTTATCTTTCTGTTTTTTCTTAGCAGCTTTCTCAGCTTTCTTAGCAGCTTTTTCAGCCATAATCTTTGCCACCCTTTCTGCCTCTTTTTCCTCCTCAATCTTATCTAAATAATAATGATAATCTCCTAAATAAACTTGAAAATCACCATCACGAATTTCCACAATTTTATTTGCCACTTGAGAAATAAAATAACGGTCGTGAGAAACAATAACTACAGTTCCATCATAATTTTTCAAAGCCTCCTCCAACATTTCCTTTGCTGGAATATCCAAATGATTTGTAGGCTCATCAAGTAACATAAAATTACCTGGTTTAAGTAACATTTTTGCTAAAGCTAAACGTGCCTTTTCTCCCCCACTCAAAGCAGCTACTTTTTTAAATACCGTCTCACCACTAAATAAGAAATTACCAAGTAAAGTTCTTACCTCTTCATTTTTCCACTCTGGCACCTCATCATGGATAGTTTCCATCACATTTTTTGTCAGGTCTAAAGCTTCCGCTTGATTTTGCTCAAAATAACTAGGAATAACATTATGATTACCTAATTTAGCATTACCTTCTGTGGGTTCTTCCATTCCCATAATCATCCGCAAAATAGTAGATTTCCCACAACCATTCGGTCCTAAAAAAGCAATTCGGTCGCCTCTTTCTATCTCTAAATTTGCTCCTAAAAATAAAATTTTATCCCCATAAGTATGAACTAAGTCTTTAATTGTTACTACCTCTCTACCACTACGGGGTGCTGGAGGAAAACGGAAACTTAAACTTCTTAATCCTGCTACGGGTGCCTCTACAAGTTCTACTTTTTCTAATTGTTTTTCTCTACTTTTTGCCTGAGTACTCCGAGTAGCACTAGCGCGAAAACGTTCCACAAAAGCTTGTTGTTTTTCTATTTCTTTTTGTTGTCGTTCATAAGTACTCAGTTGTGCCGCTTGATTTTCTAACTTTTGTTGTAAATAAGCCGAATAATTACCCAAATAAGTATTAGAAACTCCTCGTTCTGTCTCCACAATTTGAGTGGAAAGACGGTCAAGAAATTCCCGGTCATGGGAAACTATCACCATGGGAGTAGTTAAATTTTTCAAATAATCTTCCAACCATTCAATTGTTTCTAAATCTAAGTGGTTCGTAGGTTCGTCCAATAACAATATATCTGGATTTTGTAAGAGAATTTTACCCAAACTCATACGCATTTGCCAACCACCACTAAAAGCACTAACCAAGCGATCGCCATCTTCCGGTTCAAATCCCATTTCCGGCAAAATTTTCTCAATTTCTGCATCTAGTCCATAACCATTTAAACCTTCAAATTGTCGTTGTAAACGGTCTAATTTATGTATCAATTTATCCAACTCTTCAACAGTAGCAGTTTCCATTTCTAACTGTACTTTTTGGATAGATTCATGGATTTCATTTGCCTCCTTAAATACCCTCCAAAATTCTTCTCTCACAGTACGGTTAGGGTCTACTTCAAACTCTTGATTTAAATAAGCAATTTCTAAACTAGCAGGACGAATAATTTCTCCAGAAGAAGGTTCTATTTCCCCAGTAATAATTTTTAATTGAGTAGATTTTCCTGCCCCATTTACACCCACTAACCCAATGCGATCGCCTGGTTTAACTTCCCAATTAACATCTTTAAGAACAACACCTGTAGGATAAATTTTACTTATATGTTCTAATCTCAGCATTTATAATTAGTCTCCAAGTTTAGGTTAAGAGCAAGTTATGTTTTTCATGGCCAAACTATTAATATTAGTTCTTATAGCAGAAGGAAGAAGGAAGAAGGAAAAGGGAAGAAGGAAAAATCTTCCGTTGTCTGAGTTTTCAGCTTTTGATATGTCCTAATCTTTCCTTCGACTGCTATAGATAATGTTTAAGCTTAACAATTTTTAATTATATTTTATACATCAATTCAGTTATAGCAATTCCCAAAAAGCGTGAGGTAAAAAATTCCTTTGCTTTAGGGAGTTGGTCATTTCAGTTATCAGTTATCATTTATCAGTTATCCAGAGTCATTTTATTCTAGATTTTGGCAATAAATTTATTTATTTTCAGACAGGAAAATATAAATTTCCTCAAGCTTGAAATAACGTGGCTTCCTCAATACATAAAATGGTACAGTTTTAGATGGAAACAGTCCTGTCAGTCATCAGTATGTTGAGAATATTTTAATTACCTATTTTGTAAGCATTCAGCTATTAGCACTCAGCTATCAGCAATGTGATTAATAGACATCTCCATAAGAGAGGGAACACCGGAGCTGGGCATAGGGAGAAATAATTGACAATTTATGGATAATAATTGATTTTATTTTGAATTTCCACGCCTATTTATAATCAATCATTTCTTCTAACAGCTGATAGTTGATAGCTGACCGCTGTTTGCGCAGCATTCCGGAGGAAATGCTTACTCTATTTTTTCATTTCTTGTTCTTCTCTTACTATAGATATAGTATTTCTCAGGTTAGTAAGGTACAGTTATCTTCGATAATTTTTATTCGTATTTCCCTACACATAACTTACCTAATTGGCAACAATCAAAATTTGTTGAAATATGAAGCACTTTCAGCGCTAGTGTTCTGTTGTCAAAAACCATATTATTTTTTACTTTCAACAAAATTAAAAACTATTATATTTTCTAGACAATAACAATATAATTTGTATACTCTTTTAACAAACTGTACCTATTTAATTCTCTCTTATAAACTCTTCCTAGCCTTATATAATTCCGCACATTCTTGAATGACACTTTTAAGTTCTGGAAGAGAACAAGGTTTAGTTACACATTTAAAAATATCAGCCTCTTTGATCTGATCAAAATCACAATTTATTTGTTCTTCAGCATAACCACTTAACAAAATACGAATAGTATCAGGAAAGCTCTGTCTTGTTTTTCTCAGAAATTGAATACCTGTCATATCTGGCATACTTTGGTCAGAAATAATAATAGCCATTTCCCCTTCAGTGTCGATAATTTCCATCGCTACAGTAGCACTTTCTGCCTTAATAACTTTAAATTCACGTCTAAAAGTCCGATAAAGTAAATCCAAATTATTAGGTTCGTCATCAACAACCATTAATTTAAGTTTTTCTGACATTGTTAAATTTCTAGCAATTTCTCTCTAAAGAACAAGTTTTAACAAAATTGGTTATGTACAAATTTTTAGTACCCATGCATAATTATCATATAGCAATTCTCAATATTTGTAGGGAACAGAAAAGAAGAACAACAAGTTTACCTGATGACTCCGAGAAACACTTGACTTGATAGAGTAACTAAATGTGTTTTTTTATACATAAAACTAGATTTTATCTCAACGTTGGTTGAAGACCCGCGCTCTCCCGAAGGGGAGCGTCGCATGGGAAAACCAATCAATTTTGCGGCGCATGTCAATAGTGTGTTAGACTTAGAAATATGGCTGCTGGGCTAGCAGTGTCAGTCTGTGGAGCGACTGTAAGACCGAAAAGAGGCTCGACCTTGGAGGCTGGTGCATTGTTAGCGCAGCTCCTCTGCAAGAGGCAGCAGAAAGGCCTAATCAGCGATGGTTAGGAATCCCGCGCTGTACCGTCAGGTCAGCGTCGGGAGGATGTCAAACGGTATGCCACTATGCAAATAGAAAGAATGTACTGCTATACTTATACATTTTTGAGCAGTAAAATCTATATATAGTGTAGTACTATAGTTTTTAACCCATTTATATAGTGTTTTTGCCGAAATATTCTTCGGGCGTGGACAACTCAAAAGCTGAAAATTCAGACAATGCCAGATTTTGTCTTCTCTCCTAGATCAGTAAACCCCTTGTTCCTTCTGTGATAAATTATTTGAGCAGTAAACTCTAGATATAGTGTGGCACTATAGTTTTTAACCCATTTATATAGTGTTTTTGCCGAAATATTCTTCGGGCGCGGACAACTCAAAAGCTGAAAACTCAGGCAATGCCAGATTTTGTCTTCTCTCCTAGATCAGTAAACCCCTTGTTCCTTCTGTGATAAATTATTTGAGCAGTAAACTCTAGATATAGTGTGGCACTATAGTTTTCAACAACTCAAAAGCTGAAAACTCAGGCAATGCCAGATTTTGTCTTCTCTCCTAGATCAGTAAACCCCTTGTTCCTTCTGTGATAAATTATTTGAGCAGTAAACTCTAGATATAGTGTAGTACTATAGTTTTTAACCCATTTATATAGTGTTTTTGCCGAAATATTCTTCGGGCGCGGACAACTCAAAAGCTGAAAATTCAGACAATGCCAGATTTTTCCTTCTTCCTCCTTCCTCCTTCCTTCTTCCTTCTGCTATAAACTTATTCTTGAGCTTTCTGAGAATGTTCCCGACCAGAAACATTTTGCATAGCCTCCAAAGCTGCTCGAGAACCTGCCAAAATATCTCGTTCTTCCCCTCCCAAATAAAGCCTGCCAAAACTACCCACCGCTTGAATTTGCAAAATATTAATTAGAGCAGCTTTCTCCGCTTCATTGGCAGCTAAAGCAGCATAAGCAGCAGGTTGTACTTCCAATACATAGAGAGTTTGTCCACCCAAAAGCATTTGGCCCCGACGATTACGATTAATCAATTGTGCTTGGTGGGAATCAATATTTCGGATCACCTGACTAGAGACAATACGAGGTTTGAGGCGATCGCGTTCCGCCACCCCCAAAGCTTGTAAAATAGCCTTTCCTGCAGCTTTCGTATCTCCCTGACGACTGGAATGAATTTCTAGCAAACCATAAAGTCGTTCCACAAACTGTACCCCAGGCCGAACAGAATTAGACTTGAGGGCCACATCAGTAATCCGATTAATTTCAATACCTGGCGAAATCTCCACCCACAGAGAGGTATCCCCAGGTAGGGGCAAGAAGCCAAGGGCTACTGTACCGATATAAGCGGCGTGTTGAGGTTGCAAATTATCTATGTATACATAGCTGCGCAGTTCTATACCCAAGACTTAAATCTCCGTGTCATGTGGAAAAATATTAATCGTAGCTATTATATGACAACAAATAGTTCGTAAAAATATAGTCAAATATGACATATCCTTATTTTGCAGGTGTTACTCTGACTGGGTGTTAGCGCAGCTCCTCCGGAGGAGGCACTACAACACCACGCCAGTTGCTTCAAGTCGGGAAACCCGCCCAAAGCACTGGCTTCTCTATCCCATGGTCAAAGACATTTGGGACTGCTTTTTTCATTATGTTTAGAGAACCGTTGACATCAGCATTAATCAATCCAATGCTTGTGGTACAATACAAACCTCTTTTTATTCTTTTTCCAGAAAAAGTGACATGATTTTTCTCACCTTTCTTGTAAATAGGAATCAAATCATTATCTATAAAACTCGCTTTTGAGGTATAAGACTCTTCTGTAATAATTACATTTATCCCTACCATCTTGGCTTTATAAGATAACATTTCTATTAACTTGTTATAGGGAACACAGACAAAATTTTGATTGTTTCTTTTCCCTAGATTTATCTTCTGTTTCCACTCTTCATTGTGCCCTATTATCAATGTTCCTATTTTCTGATTAATTAGAGTATCAATAATTAAACGGGATGCAATACGCAAGATAATCATTGATTTTAAATTCTCTTTTATTACAAAGTTTTTTCAGCTTCTTACTTGATTGATTTTCCCGGAGTTTAGACTGTAGGAAGCTTTTGACTTTATTATAGTATTGATTGATAGATTTTAACGGTCTGCCATTTATCACTCTTTGGTTTGATTCCGGCGCTTATTAAAAGTTTCGGCTGTCGCCGACATGAAAATGTAGCTAGATTGTTTAATCCTATATCAATACTTGCGCAACGATTTTTTTCTAGCTCGTATTGTTTTTCGCATTTCTCATAAATCACCTCTATTACATAATGGTTAAGTTTAGGGACTAGACGAACTTGTTTAATTTGTGAAGTAGGTACTAATGTTTTTAGATAAATTCCTGTCTTACTAGGATTAATAATTCCTTGTTTTAATTGCCTCTTGCTGATAGCTTGTGTCGTATAAACTACAATATTTCTTCCCGTTATTTTATTTTTATATCCAGGAAGGCGAGGACGAGCATTAAACTTTGATGGGTTCTTTAGATAAACTTCGCTTGCTGCTAAAAAACTCTTCCAGTTTCTATCTAGTATCATCAATATTTGTTGAGATACTTTAGCTGGTATTGCTTGATAATCTGATTGAGTAGAGAGTGTTTTTTGCAGGTCGTAATAGTGACGATAATTATTTTCAAAGATGAAAGATTGACGAACTAAATAATTAGCATAGTTATAGAGATTTTTAGACAAGAAACACAGTCGGTCAATTTCAGGATAAAACCGATGATTTTTTTGAATAATATGTCTCTCAACTAATCTCATAAATCAAGGGGTTAAAATTATATTAGGATTCGAGGACGCGCGGAATTTTGATGATTATTTAGTCTGGAACTAAGCGTGCTAATTTCATTATACTATTAAACAGATGGCCTTTGAGTTATTAAATTTTGTCAAATATTTAGTAACTCTTTTGCACAAATCAACGAAGATATTTGACATTATTTGACTATATATGACTATATTTACGTATAACTTTTATTATACACGGAGGGGTCAGAAGTCAAAAGGCAAAATACAAAAAGCAAAAGTCAGTAAATCACATGATAGTGGCGTGACACAAGATTTTTCTCCCCATCTCTCTATCCCCCCATATCCCCACACTCCCCAACTCGCCAACTCCCCACACTTGCCATGTCTCTATCCCCCCATCTCCCCATCTCCCCATCTCCCCCTACATATAGGGTTAGAGCCGAAGACTCGCGTAAGTCAAAAAAATTTTTTTTGTCATAAAGTCATAAAATAGAACCTTGAAGCGTCCTATATATTAGGAAGCAATTTTTGTTTAGCTTCTGATGATGATAGAGACCCGCCCCTCTGGGCCAATAGTTGGATTCGTGAAGTATAGTCCCTGTCAGTTCTGAGTCTCGTAATGCTAAGGGGCTTGATATGGCCTTGGGTCGCGTTCCTCAAACCACGGCCTCGAGCGTGGGTTCGAGCTAAAAGCTCGTTACCTGTTCCTGCCTTCGAGCCGATGGGAATCTGACTATTGTCTATGAGGTGTTAGTGGGATGATCAACCCTTGTACATATAGGAAATTTAATGAAAACCGCGATTAAGTTCTTTCAAACTCTAGCGATCGCTTTAGCGATATCAGTTGCTTTCTTAAGCATTCCTGGGACAACCTCCCCAGCTGCAGCCTATAATTGTCAATACCTGCCCTATGGACCTCGTACCTCTGGCGTAGTGACCAGGGTCAACGTGGAAGATTTCGAGGCTAGCAAGGAATTTTATGGGGACGTTCTGGGGATGACCTGCATTTTAAATTTTGACGGCCCCTATTGGGCAGAGTTCTACAATTCTGTGGACCCTCGAGCACAAGCAAGCATAGGGCTCAGCAACCAGTTCGGAAGCCCTGAAAAAAGGTACGTTACGTCAGTGATTGTGCCCGATCTCGCTTCTGCTTGTGAAAATCCTGGTACCTTCATAACGTCAGCCGAATATGCTGGCCAGGGCGTATGTCTAGCTTTCTTCAATGACCTAAGTGGAAATGAGTTGGCTTATCGTCAGGAGAACTGGGGTATCTTGGATGCAGAGAATCCGGATGAAGAACCCGCAATCGCAGAAGAATGTCTTGAGATAATCGAAGAGTTCTGCCAGTAAATGGTTGCCAAGAATAGCTGTAACCGTTTGCTTGTCTGCGGTTAGCTGTATATCATCTATCTAAAAAACGCTATAAACAACCTCCTTCTTAGCTATGGACTGGTGGCGGGATGAACTCCTGACTGACCAACATTGGCAGGTTGCTTAAGTGTAGAGTTAGTAAAGATCCCGCCCTAGCTTTGGGTGGGATTCTGCTTTCTGGAGGTTAAGAAAATTGTAGGGTGCTTTAGACGGCTTAAATTCAGACTATGAAAGATATTTAACAATCCGTTGTAACGCAACGTTTTAGTTGTGTCGATCTACTACTTTTTTGAGACTAACAATCAGCAGATGATAAACGGTGCCTTAGCAAAGCGTAACGCATCCATCTCCCCATCTCCCCATCTGGCCATCTCCCATCTACGGTAATTTACAGCCTTCTAAATTAGCATTTTCCAGATTAGTATTCTCAAGGTTAGTACTTTCTAAATTAGCATCCTGAAGATTTGCAGATTCTAGATTAGCATTACTCAGGTCAGCACCAAAAAAATTCGCTCTAGTCAAATTAGCATCCCATAATTCTGCATATTTCAAGTTAGCGTTTTTCAGGTCAGCTTCTTGAAGATTAGCACCACTTAAATTAGTATCTTTCAGGTTAGCTTCCTGTAAATTTACCCTGTTCAAATTAATGTTACTTAGATTAGCATTTTTGAGAATAATATTCCTCAAATTTGCATGAAAACAATCAGCACTTTTCAGGTTGGCATAACTTAAATTAGCCTGACTCAAGTTAGCATTTTGTAAATTAACATGACTGAAGTTTATATTTACTAAATACATTCCATTTAAGTCAACATTACTGAGATTAGCTCCCCACATAAAAGCATGAGTAAAATCAACTCCTTTTAAACAAGCATAACTAAAATTACAACAACTCAAATAAGCATCTGTTAGATTAGCATTTTGCAAATTAGCATTACTTAAATTTGTATTTCTTAAGTTAGCATTTTTGAGGTTAGCTGAACTTAAATTAATCCTACTCAAATCAACATCTATTAATTCAGCATCACACAGATTAGCCCTAATAAATTTTCTATGACCATTTACATATAATTCTAAAAGTCTACCTGCTTGCCATTGATATTCTGATAATGCTTGTATAACTTGAGGCTCTTCTATTTCCTGCAAAATAGCATAAGCTTTCCATTGTATTTCTGGTGAATTATCTTGTAATGCCTTAATTATTAAGTCTAGGCTAATTTTTTGCGCTTCTATTGCTGCAGATAATTTAGCGATGTTATTGTCTAACAGTAATTGTTTAACATATTCAGTGTCTAATGTTAATTTATTTGCTAAACCAGTATCTAAATAAATTTGATTAGGATTATTGCTCATAATCGAGTAAGAAGGAAGAGGGAAGAAGGGAAAAGGAAAAAGGAAAAGGTAGAAGGGAAAAGGAAAAAGGAAAAGATAGAGGGGAAGAGGAAAAAATCTAGTGTTTTCCGAGTTTTAAGCTTTGTTTTTATATATCAAATGTAGTCATGCCAAATACTTTCTTCATATCAGTTTGTAAGATAAAGTCTCATTAATTAGCCAAGGGTAAAAATGTTTTATCAGATAAAATTTTCCCTGTTCCCTGTTCCCTGTTCCCTATTCCCTGTTACTGAATAATTAAGGTAAAAATCCTCTCCTTTAAAGGATAAACAAGCAGTCGTTCTATCTTCGCAGCTTCCCGTAGGGTGGGATGGCGCAATTCGGAGCGGCTCTGTCAAGAGCGGGTCTCGTCGCTGGCCTACCATCGACCAAGAGAAGAAAAAATTTTCCTGTCTCGTCAATCCTCTTCTTTTCAAGGAGAGGTAATTATTAATAATTAATAATTAATAATTAATTGTTGAAATTAACCTACTTTTCTTGACTGAAAATCAAGAAAAATTAGCAGCTTATGTCAAACTTAAAGAAAGTAAAATTATTTTCTAGATATTAGCGATTGTAACCACTTTGCCGACTTGAAATTATCTGAAATTATCTTCTTTTCTACTTTTTTATTTAAACGATAGCCATCTAATTTTTTTACTAGGGAAATGTTCATCTTAGAAACTTTTTTTGCGGTTTTTTTCAAAGTTTTCAATAAATCTTTTTCTTTCACAGGTCTTAAATATTTCTTAGATAAATCTTTTTCTAAACTCATTGCTTGACTTGAACTCTACAAAATCTATTTTAGCTCTAACTTATAGAACCCCCGATCGTATCTTCATAAATACGCACGTTTTTTTAGCGAGGAGACAGGAGACAACCCACCCCTAACCCCTCCCAGGAGGGGAAGACAGGAGACAGGAGACAACCCACCCCTAACCCCTCCCAGGAGGGGAAGAGGGAAGATGTGGGGAGAAATAATACAAAAAACACTCCTTCAGATGATTTTCGGTCAAAATTGATGCGCGAAAAGACTTGACTACCATAATTATATAGATATCATCAGGGTTCTATAGAAGAAGGAAGAAGGAAGAAAGGAAGAAAAAGGAAGAAGGAAGAAGGAAGAAAGGAAGGAGGAAAAGGGAAAAATCTGGCGTTGTCTGAGTTTTAAGCTTTTGATATGTCAAATATAGCTCACGGGGTGACAAGGTAGCTGAAAGCTATATATAGAGATGGACTTATCGAATAAGCTGAAGAATACTTCAACTAAAAGAGAACTATTATTGAGAATAGATAGGGGTGTGGTGCGATCGTCACACCCTCTACCTGTATTGAACAATAGTTCAAACCAGCCTCTAAAATAAAATTATCAAAAAACTCACTTTTATCAATTTTAGTTGCTCAGAAATAATTAAATATTAAGTAGTTTATTCATGGCTTTAATTCCATTTATGTAACATGGTAATTTATGACAATTAAACTTCATTAGTAATTAAGCATTTCTGCCCAATTCTTCAATCATAAATCTATATCTTCTGAAGATAAACTTTTCCAGAAATCCTCGCTATAAAATTTTCTATTTCCTACTTTTAAATAATCAGGAATTAATCTCTTGTAAACAACTGTGTTTTGGAGTTTTTTAATAGTTTCAATTTCTTGACAGCCATGAAGAGGATACCCACAACTAAAAAAGATAATATCAACTCCTTGAAAATGCTGAAACATTCTTTTAAGGCTAACATCATTGACGGGTAAATCAGGGAAGCTGGCTTTAGCAACTTCTTGATTATAAATAGATTTACCGACGTGTCCGTCTCCTACAAAACAGCAGTTTCCCTGTATATTAATCGTCTTCATAACGGCTAAGTTTGTTATTAGTTAATTGTTCGATTAAATTTGGCTTTTCATCATTGTATACTTCTGCGGAGTAAGGTTGTGAATAGCCCTGCATAAACTTGGGCAACAAAACATTTAAAGGGTCGGTAGTATTCAGCTCTTTCTCTTTCGCTTTTTAGGAGGATATTTTTGTTAGGTTGAGTGATGGGGATGATATTTCGTAGTAGGTCTGCTAGTTTAGATTCTAGGACTCTTTCTCTTTCTAAAAAGCGGTATAGTTGGTCGTCTACTTCTTCTCCTGTACCGAGTTTTGTGCGAGATTTTTTTAGTTTTTCTTTGTGTAGTTTTAGGTGGGTTTTTAACTTTAATACCCTACTTGCTGATAGGGAGATTTGCTCTGAGATGGGTAAAGTAAGGTTAATTATGATACAACCACGGACAGTTCTGCAATAACGGAAGTTTTTCATCCAGGAGGGGGTATCTCCCCTGGAGATAAAGGGCAAGTACGGCGACCTCCGACTTAAGGCCACTGGGGAGAAAGCTTACTCTGAATATACCTATGAGAGATTGCCCATCATTCAGGCGATCGCACAAGTGGAAAGGCCACAGCCACAGCCACAATCAAAACCACAACCAAGGCCAAAATTACCAGCGACGGTCAATATTGCTTCAGTTTTGGCCAAGTTAGCAGAAAGTTCCAGCACTTTAGACTTGGTTGGTGATGGAAATATTCCAGCATTGGCTCAAAATTCTGGAAGGGTGCTGCGTGAAGAATTGATGGTTGGTTGGTGAGTAGAAAGTCTTCAGCACCGAAGACTTAGACCTATGTATTGTTAAATGTATAGATGGCCTTCCACTTCCAGCACTCCAGAACGAAGGGTGTTGGTAGTTAGTCCTATACTGATAGTTAGCAAATTGGCCTTTAGCAAATATTGCGACCGCGACAATTTTGTGAGTATTTGCAGGGAGCGATCGCCTCCTGGGTAGTTTCCCCCAAACAGTTAAACGTTTTTAATTAATTACCATCAGCCGTCATTGTTTGAGGATTAACGATTGTAGATTAATTATTGAATTAAACTTTTGATTGCCAGATGTAGACGATTTTGTTGAAGGTAGAATCTTGGAGTGTCAAGATATTTTTAACTTTTCAATTAGGTTTGACAGAATTATTGAGGGTGAGTAATTGAATATGGCTACTGAAACAGGCTTGACAACAATAAAATCTCCTGAAAATTGGGAAGTTGTGAATTTATTTAATGTCAATGGAACAAACTTTTTAAGGTTTAGGAAAACACAATTAACCTACAGTACTTATTTTTGCTTAAAAGTAGATTCTCTCAAAATTGAACTATCACGTTTTCGGGTGCTTCCTGAGCTATTGATGCTAGTTTTAAACAACTAAAACCCAAGATAAACAGAACCTTGAAAATTTAATATGAGAATAATTGGTGGGGATGTTTGTAAAAGTTCTCTGGTCTGTTGGGAATTGGTGGAACAACCAGGAAAACTCAAGCAAATATTTAGTAATGAAAAACGTAAATTTTCCAAATCTAAACCAGACCCCTTGACTTTTCATGCCAATAAATTAAGTTTAGCTGATTTTGAAGCTTATTTGCTTGGCAATCACGAATTAGCTAAGGCAAGAATTAAAGCTGATTGTTTGGTGTTGGAACTTACCGAAAAATTGTGGTTTAAAGCCTCCCCTTTTAAGGGGATAATAAAGAAAAATTTTCATCTCTTTGTCAATCCTCTTCTTTCAAGGAGAGGTAATTATTCATTATTCATTATTCATTATTCATTATTCATTGTTGAAGGGAATTCATTATGCTAAAGTTTGGGCAATTGTTGCTGAGTATGTAGGGGTTGAAGTTAGATGGGTAGGTTATCAGGAAAGGGTTTTTACCCGACGGTCTGAGCGTTTGCCTAACAAGAATGACCAAGCTGATGCGCTAGCTTTAGCTGCTTACACCTGGAAACATTGGGAACAACCAGAATATTTTTTAGACTTCCAGCCCGACCCCATTACTACGTTCGGCACTTTTACAAATTAAGGCTGTCAAGTTAGCCACAGTCCAAAGCAAAGATGCTCTGATTTTGACTGCTCAGTCTGGAGTTAATGTAGATTTACCAAGTGCTGGAACATCTCAAAAAGCTCATGGTGTCAAAACCTTAATTGCCTTTAAAGTAATTCGCCTTGCCCTTAGAAGATTATGGCCAATGCTCAAAAAGGCCAATTGTACTTAAAAGGCGATAAGTATAATTGTCCCGAAAAGTTTAGGAGATAAGTATAATTTTGTCTCCTTTTCTTCCCAGAGTGAAGCTAATAATTCTCAGACAGAAGAACAAAGAGTTGGAAAGCGTATTTTTCAATATTTATTTGGTTAATTGAGTTGTCAATTTTTATAGTTTGAGTTATTATTAAATTGGAGTACAAATTTAATCTCAAACTTTAATTTAAACCGTAGAAATATTCTAGTGTCAGTTCGATTCTGACCTTCGTTTTATCGGCGAAGTAGCCCAAATAGGTAGAGGCAATATTTTGTACATTTTCAAGATTAAGCTATTACTCCAAGCTGAATATTCATCACTGTCGCGAGAACGAATTTCGAGGAAAAGTATCATTGAAATGCCTGCTCGCATCCGACTCCTTGCTCTAATTTGATAATTAGTATGCAAGGATAGTTTAACTGGTAAAACCCAATGATGAAAGATTAAAACCGAGAATTAGATGGGATCGCCTGTGCAATTGAGTGATAAAATGAAGCCCTAAGTAAGGACAGAACTTAGGGCTTCACCTTTTGGTACCAGAAGGAAGAAACAAGAAGGTTTAAAGCTGAAAAAACTTAAATTTCCTGTAGATATTTACTCTTGGGTTTACACAAACGATACCAGTGGACATAATATGATATCAGTTCCGGTAGCATCGGTTTTTGATACCAGAAGGAAGAAGGAAGAAACAAGAAGGAAGAAACAAGAAGGTTTAAAGCTGAAAAAAACTTAAATTTCCTGTAGATATTTACTCTTGGGTTTACACAAACGATACCAGCGGACATAATATGATATCAGTTCCGGTAGCATCTAGCATCGGTGTAATTAGATTCATAGGGTTAGGGTGGGGACCCACCCCTCGCCCCTCCCCCTCCCTGGAGGGGAAGGTGGGAAGTGTGGGGAGTGTGGGAAAAAATCAAAAAATATATAGCAATGTGCAATGTGCGCTGGCTTATGTACAAATTGCAGGAGGTGTCTAATAGCTAAAAGTCTTATATGATCAGCAATTTATTCCCCCTTCCGGAGCTGTTGCTTTCCGGAGCTGTTGCCTGCGCGTAGCGCTATATATCTTCACCATTACGCGACTAGGACTAACGATGTGGCAATGACGCTGAGGGTGGAACATTTTTTTATACCAATATCTAAATTTAAGGGTTCAAAAAAATGAGCTTCATATAATGTCTATTTGATTTGGTATAAAAAACTTTCTTTTCCTCTTCCTTCTTCTTCCCTCCTGACCAAAAAATCAGGTCTCAAGCCTCCCCTTTCAAGGGGATGAAAAAAAATAAACTTCAATATTTCAAGCCTCTGACTTTAGGCAGAGGTACTGATAACTGATAACTGATAACTGATAACTGAAA
>NZ_JAAHGH010000060.1 GCF_010672525.1 Okeania sp. SIO2B3
CAGCTCATCTGGCAACAGGCAACAGAAAGAAATAATTGATAATTTATGGATAATAATTGATTTGATTTTTGATTTTTACCGAATAATTAATAATTAATAATTAAATAATTCGCGCCTTGAAGCCTCTGTTGTGAAGTAAGATTCAGCTATTAGTGGTCAGCTCTTCCTTTGGAATGCTACGCAAACAGCTTTTGAATGAATGAAGTAAGCATTCGTTTAACTTCTACTACATTTTCAACTCTATGAAAAGAAATGTAGATGTGGCTTGATAAACTGTTAAGGTTAAGTGATGGACTTTTTTTGCCCATACTTTTAATTCTTTGAAATTTATCAATTGCTTTTTTCTCCTTTTTTGTAAGGTAATAAAGCTGATAGCTGATAGCTGACCGCTGAATGCTTAAGATGAAATATCATTCAAAATAAACAAATCTCTAAAGGAATAAAAAGTGGATTTAGCGCAAGGAGTTCAATTTGTTTCATTTGCTTTATTAAGCATAATGATGATTGCTGCTGCTTTGGGAGTAGTGTTATTTTCTAATATTGTCTACTCAGCATTTTTGTTGGGTGGAGTATTTATGAGTATTTCTGGTTTATACCTTTTATTAAATGCTGATTTTGTGGCTACTGCCCAAGTTTTGATTTATGTTGGAGCTGTTAATGTCTTGATTTTATTTGCAATTATGCTTGTAAATAAACGAGAAGATTTTAAAGCTTTGCCTAATGCTTGGTTTAGAAAAATAGCTACAGGTTTAGTTTGCGTTGGTTTATTTGCTTTACTAAGTACCATGGTATTATCTACTTCTTGGTCAATTCCTGGTGCTAGTATTGCTAATACAGAAAGTTCAATTGTTTTAATTGGTAGACACTTTTTTAGTGATTTTTTACTTCCTTTTGAACTTGCTTCTGTGTTTTTGTTAATGGCAATGGTGGGTGCTATTATTTTGGCTCGTCGTGATATTTTGCCTGATGAAGTACCGACTGATATTCCTCAAACACCTGTTTTAAGTTTGCCAGAACGTCCCCGTGAATTAGTGTCTGGTTCTAGCGAAATTTCTAATAATTAAATTCAAAGAGTTGATAAGTTTATGCAATTGCAACTGGAGTATTTTTTGTTATTAGCCGCAGCACTTTTCTGTATAGGTATTTATGGTTTAATTACCAGTCGCAATGCAGTTAGGGTGCTGATGTCTATTGAGTTACTGCTTAATGCTGTAAATCTAAATTTGATGGGTTTTTCTAATTTTCTAGATTCCCAGAATATTAAAGGTCAGGTATTTACTGTATTTGTAATTACTGTTGCTGCTGCTGAAGCTGCAGTTGGTCTAGCGATAGTTCTTGCAATTTATCGTAACCGTGACACGGTAGATATGGAACAGTTTAATTTATTAAAGTGGTAATTTTAAGGTAAGCATTCAGCTATTAGCATTTCCTACGGAATGCTCCGCAAACAGCGTTCAGCTTGAGTTGATAATCTTTGAATGCTTACTTTTTAATACTATAAAATGTTTTGTTTGAGCAGTTTTAAATATCCCCCTGTGCATCTGGATTTCAATAATTAAGAATTAAGAATTAAGAATTTAGAATTACTTCTCCTTTAAAACTGATAGGATTGACTCAAAGGAAATTTTTTCTTTTTATCCTCTTAAAAGAGGAGGATTTAAACCACAATTTTTCGGTAACTATTTATTGTCGAAAAATTTTTTTTTAATACTATGTAAAGAAATATAATTTTATTTACTGAAAAATATTAAGCTTCGTTACTAAGCTGCAACATAAAATAATTTCTGTGCTACCGTTTCTAATCAGAAACAAGTTCAAATAATTTAGGGGAGGAAAAAACTTTGAATTCAGAAATTAAAAAATATCCATCTTGTTCTTTACATCAAGATGTTAGTGAATATGTGGCTGATTTACAATTTCACATGACTTTACACGCTCGTAATTTAGTTCCTTCTCTTAATCAAGCAAAAGATGGTCGCGAGGAAATGTTACAACAAACTCAAGCTCATTTTGAAAAGTTAATTTCTCGACAAACTCTTTAGTTATTTTTATATTTATTTTTATTCAAAAACCCAGTTTCAAGTAGCAAAAGAAATTGGGTTTTTTAATTTGTTTGAAAACTTCAAGGACTCCACATTCTATAGAACCCTAATCGTATTTTTTACATTAACTTTTTTTCTGCAACCTGAGCGATCGCAATCAAAACTATACTATTTTTAGTTGAATAAAAAGTCATGCGCAGGGGCGAACGAACCCTTATAGGTTTTATGATATCACAAAAATTATGAGGATACAACCGAAAAACCTTTGGCACAATTTTTGGGAAGCTTCATAAAATGAATATGTTGATGATTTCCACTGGGGAGTTATTGATGGAAAGATTTGATGAAAAAAACCACTATTTATGGGAGCTTCACAGAATAAAAATGTTTCTGGTATTGCTTCTAGGAAAATTCCTGAAGATTTGATTGTCTCTCAGTTAGGAAAATATGTTGAATAAAAAAATCATGCGTAGGGGCGAGCAAACCCTTATAAATTTTATGATATCACAAAAATTGTGAGTATGAAACCAAAAAACCTTTGGCACGCCGCATTTTTTAGGGTGCTTAACAAAATGAATATGTTGATGATTTTTCACTGGGGAGTTATTGATGGAAAGATTTGATGAGAAAAAACCACTATTTATGGAAGCTTCACAGAATGAAAATATTTTTGGTATTGCTCCTGGGAAAAATTCCTGAAGATTTGATTGTCTCTCAGTTAGGAAAATATGTTGAATAAAAAATCATGCGTAGGGGCGAGCAAACCCTTATAAGTTTTATGATATCACAAAAATTGTGAGTATGGAAGCGGAAATCCTTTGACGCGCCGATGATAAGCTTAACAAAATGAAAATGTTGGCGATCTTCCACTTAGGAGGTATAGATGGAAAGATTTGCAGAAGCTACACAAAATGAAAATATTTCTGTGTTGCCTCTATTCCACTACCGACTCGTAACTCAAAAATTGGCGCTGCTGAGTGGTAATGATTTTTAGATTAAGTAGGGTTTGCTGAATATAAGTTTTTCAATTTTACTTTCAGCTACTTACTATTAAATTTGAGCAACGTTGAAAAAGTTTTTTTCAGAGTGGGAGAAGTTCTTGCTAGACAAGGATTTGACCACGGATACACGGATGATTAATCTGCATTTTGTGAAGCTTAAAAAAAACGGCAAGGTATTTCTCCTTGAATTCCCCAAAAAATTATGAGACAATTTAATCATTAGGTGTAACTCGTCCCTAAGCATGACTTTTTGTTCAACACTAAAACAGCATTTCGCCACTGAATACATATAGAGGAGATACTCACCCCATAAATAGTACCGATATTATTCATTTAGAAGCGATGTAGCTACCGCACTTGCTCCGCCAACGCTACACTCACAAATCCAGAAATTTATCATCCTGTGAAGCTCTAAAAAAACGACAAGGTATTTCCCCTTGAATTCCCCAAAAAATTATGAGACAATTTAATCATTGGGTATAACTCGCCCCTGCGGATGACTTTTTATTCAACAAGGAAACAGCATTTCGTTATTGAATATATATATAGAAGAGATACTCACACCATCAAAGCACCAGAAAAATTGATCATCCTGTGAAGCACTTGGAGAAAAAAGTAACCACCGGAAAACTTGCCCGCCCCATCAACAATACCGATATTATTATGATTCATCTAGAAGCGATCGCTATACTCACAAATCCAGAAATTTATCATCCTGTGAAGCTCTAAAAAAAACGACAAGGTATTTCCCCTTGAATTCCCCAAAAAATTATGAGACAATTTAATCATTAGGTGTAACTCGAACCTATGTATGACTTTTTATTCAACAAGGAAACAGCATTTCGTTATTGAATATATATATAGAAGAGATACTCACACCATCAAAGCACCAGAAAAATTGATCATCCTGTGAAGCACTTGGAGAAAAAAGTAACCACCGGAAAACTTGCCCGCCCCATCAACAATACCGATATTATTATGATTCATCTAGAAGCGATGTAGCTACCGCACTTGCTCCGCCAACGCTACACTCACAAATCCAGAAAATCATCATCCTGTGAAGCTCTAAAAAAAACGACAAGGTATTTCCCCTTGAACTCCCCAAAAAATTATGAGACAATTTAATCATTGGGTGTAACTCGACTCTATGCATGACTTTTTATTCAACGCAAAAACAGCATTTCGTTGCTGAATATATATAGAGGAGATGCTCACACCATCAAAGCACCAGAAAAGTAATCATTCTGTGAAGCATTTAGAGAAAAAAGTAACCATCGGAAAACTTGCCCGCCCCATCAACAGTACCGATATTATTCATGTAGAAGCGATGTAGCTACCGCACTTGCTCCGCCAACGCTATATTCACAAATCCAGAAAAGTAATCATTCTGTGAAGCTCTAAAAAAAATGGCAAGGATTTTCCTCTTGCATCCTCAAAAAAAATTATAATAGTATGTAACCATTGGGTGTCACTCGCCCCTACGCATGACTTTTTATTCAACACAAAAACAGCATTCCGCCACTGAATACATATAGAGGAGATAGTCACACCATCAAAGCATCAGACAAATTATCATTCTGTGGAGCACTCGAAAAAGAACTGGCAACAGGAAAAATTTTCATCCCCATGAATAGATTGAAATTACTTATGCACAAATCCAGAAAATCATCATCCTGTGAAGCTCCAAAAAACGGCAAGGTATTTCTCGTTGCATCTCCAAAAAAGTTATGATATGATGTAATCATTGGGTGCTGCTCGCCCCTAAGCATGACTTTTTATTCAACTAAGAAAAAGTTTATATTTTACGTTGATACTTAATCTAAAAATCATTACCACTCAGCAACGCCCAAAAATTTAATCGCGGACAAAGATACCAAATAGATGTCTTTTTTTTCTCAAAATCTTTGTCTCAATGGTAGTCAGAGATTTTTAACAAGTTTTAATTATACTTTTCAGGTTGTGTATTTTAAAATTTAAAACTTTGTTATCAATCTCTGACAATAATATTGGTGAATAAACTAACAAATTTTCAATACTTTCAGCGATTTTTCTCAATTTCGTGATATGGTAAATTTAATTATAATCCACGGGATTTTTATTGCTTAATGGAAAAATAAACTTGTAAACCCTTATTCTGTCGTTATTTTAGGTAGCGATCGCTCTTTATTGTTTGAAGGATGACTAACTAATTTTCTCCAACCTATTTAACTGGCAATTGACAAAAATACATTTATGTGTATTGCATAAATTAGCACTACATCAGGAAAAAACTAATAGTAGGAATAAAATTGACGTACTCCCCGGCATAAATGCACGGGGATTCTCAGGCGGATGTTACGAAGCGGGATAAATCCACCCTTCTCCACCCTTTTTCCTGTTTCTTAGGCTCTTAACTAGACCGTTTCCAGTCCCCGTCAGACCGCCTCCCCAGGCAACTTCTTTAACGTCCAAGATGCGCCCCACCTCAGACACCCCTCTATTTCTCACAATCAGCGCGGAGGCCACGTCTCGATGAGTCATATAACCACATTCAGGACAAGAATGAACTCTCTGAGTGAGTTTTTTCTTCCCTGTATGAGCATTGCAATTGGGACAAATTTGAGAAGTATAATCTTTATTGACTTTCCCGAAATAGACTCCTCGCTTCCAACAAACCCATTGCAGAATTGTGACAAACTGACCGAAACCTGCATCTAAGGTATGTTTTCCCAACATTCCTTTTGCCCATGCCTGAAAATTAAGGTCTTCAACAAAAACCATTCCTGCTTGGTCGCATAAATGATGGGCTAACTTAAAATGGAAGTCTTTTCGAGTATTGGCAATAGTTTCGTGTAAACGAGCAATAATCTTGCTTAACTTTTGCCAGTTATTTGACCCAATCTGTTTCTTCTTGAGTCTGCGTTGCAGTAATTTCATCTGGCGGTGCAAACTGTTAAAGAATCTGGGTCGTTTAATTAATTCTCCCTCTGATGTGGCTAGGAATTTATCGAGTCCCAAATCAATCCCAATGGGATAACCATGAGGGGGGACATCGGGAACATCCACATCACACTCTAAACAGAGAGCGACAAAGTAACCACTGGCTTTTCGGATGATTCGGGCAAGTTTTACCCGAAACCCTTCAGGAATTTCCCTTGATTTAATATATTCGATTCGCCCCAATTGAGGGAGTTTCAAATAAATTCCCTGAACGCAGTTTTTTAGCATTTGTGGGAACACAAATGAGCGCATTCGTCGCGCTTTCTTAAACCGAGGGAAACCCATCCCTTTGCGTTTCATATCGACAAAGGCTGTCTCTAAGGTTTTTAAGACTTGCTGTAAAGCCTGAGCATTAACAGTTTTCAGTTCAGGATAATCTTTTTTGGCTTTCGTGAGAGCTTGACATTGTCGGGCATAATTGGGATAGGGTTGGTCTGCAGGAATGATGTACTCACCAAATAGGGAACAAGCGTTAATCGGCGACTTACGAGAGCGAATCCAACTAATAACTAATAACTGAAATGCCATATTACATCTCACCCAGATTCATAGATAAACTAGCAGTTCATATTACCAAAAATTTCTTAGACTTACCCAGAGTAAGAGTACCTTTAATATTAGGAATACACGGACGAAAAGGAGAAGGAAAAACCTTTCAATGCCAATTAGTCTTTGAAAAAATGGGAATTGAACCTGTCACAATATCTGGCGGAGAATTAGAAAGTAAAGATGCGGGAGACCCAGCACGTTTATTACGCTTACGTTATCGAGAAGCATCAGAAAAAATCAAAGTTCAAGGTCGAATGTGTGCTTTATTTATTAATGACTTAGATGCAGGTGCTGGTAGATTTGATGGGGGTACTCAATATACGGTAAATACTCAATTAGTAAATGCTACTTTGATGAATATTGCTGATAATCCTACTAATGTACAATTGCCTGGTAGTTATGATGAAACACCTCTAAATCGAATACCGATTATTGTGACTGGAAATGATTTTTCTACTCTCTATGCACCTTTAATTAGAGATGGTCGAATGGAAAAATTTTATTGGGAACCAAACCGAGAAGATAGAGTTGGTATAGTAGGTGGTATTTTTAAAACTGATCAACTTTCTGCGAGAGATATTGAAAATTTAGTAGATGAATTTTCTGACCAAGCTATAGATTTTTTCAGTGCATTACGCAGTCGAATATATGATGAACAGATTCGTGATTTTATTCATCAAGTAGGAATAGAAAAAATTTCCAAACGGGTAGTTAATTCTGTAGAAAAAGTTCCAGATTTTCCCCAACCTAATTTTAATCTCTCCCATCTTCTGGAATACGGAAAAATTATGGTTGGAGAACAACAACGTATTCGAGAATTACGATTAGTTGAAGAATATAATCAATCTCGATTATTCGGTGGTACTCAGGTAGAGCGTTCCGAAAAAGTTGCGCCAAATTCTAACTATTTATCTCCAGAAACAGCTACATCTAATCAGTTAATAGAAAATAGGATTAATCATAACGTTAAAAATAATAATCTCAGTTCAGAAGTTAGAGCAAAAGTGCAACAAATTCTCCAAGATGGTTTGAAAATTGGAATGGAATATGCAGATAAACGTAGATATAAAACTGGTTCATGGAAAAGTTGTGGGAAAATCGAAAATGAGGGAGAACAAGAGGTGATTAATGCTGTAGAAAATTGTTTAGCTGAACATCAAAATGATTATGTGAGGTTGATTGGAATTGACTCTAATGTAAAACGGAGATTAGTCGAGAAAATAATTCATAAACCAAATTAGATATTTGAAGGAAGAAGGAAGAAGAAATAAGAAAGAGGGAAGAGGGAAGAAGGAAGACGGGGTAAATATTGAAAACAAGGGATAAACGATAGAAATAAATATCTAAAATGAACTGGATAGACTATTTTTCAGCATATCCTCCTGACTCCTGACTACTGACTCCTGACCAAAAAATAAGGTCTCAACCCTCCCCTTTCAAGCTATCCCTTATAAGGAACTCCTGAAAACCTTGTGGGGAGCAGGGAGCAGGGGAGAAGGGAGAAAGAATCATAGTAGATAGGAAAAACTACTTAAGTTATCAAAAAAAATGTACTTTTTAATACACTTTTTCTCTGACAAAAACCTTTTAAAAGCTTGTACATAACTTGTCTATTTTGTCAATTTTTATGTTAAGTAAAGATGTTAATAAAGCATAGTCTTTCAAGGGGATGAAAAGCGGTCGAGGGATGGCGAGGTCTCCTCGCCATATCCATGAGACCAAGATCAAATAAAGTTCAATATTTAAGCCTTCTGACTTTAACTAGAGGTACTGATAACTGATAACTGAAATGACTCCTCCTAAATTTTAACTATCTTTCTGCACAGAACTTTCATGCCAATCTTTTAATAGAAAATCTGATAAAACCGTAAACAAAACAAAGATAAATATTCCTAAACCTGTAGTTAAAAATAAAGCAGCAAACATTCTGGGAATTTCTAAGTTGTAACTAGAGATTAAAATTTGAAGGAAGAAGGAAGAAGAAAGAGGGAAGAAAAAAGAGGGAAGAAAAAAGAGGAAAAAAGGAAGACGGGGTAAATATTGAAAACAAGGGATAAACGATAGAAATAAATATCTAAAATGAACTGGATAGACTATTTTTAAGCATATCCTCCTGGCTCCTGACCAAAAAATAAGGTCTCAACCCTCCCCTTTCAAGGGGATGAAAAAGCGGTCGAGGGATGGCGAGGTCTCCTCGCCATATCCATGAGACCAAGATCAAATAAAGTTCAATATTTAAGCCTTTGACTTTAACTAGAGGTACTGATAACTGATAACTGATAACTGAAATGACTGGAGAAAGCGATCGCTCTAATCACAAATCCAGTTTACTTGTATTGCTGAAGAAAAAACACAGACATCGTTAACAATTCTAAATCTCTTTTGATATACCGAACTTGATATAATTTTATTTTTATGGGAGATATCCAAGGGTTTATTGTAAAAAAATAAAAATTAATTTATTATTTTGCTTCTTCCCAGAAAATGTTTGCCTGATTATGTAGAAGTACAATGATATTAGTAGATATTAGTAGGCTAAGATTAGTTATTACTAAATATTAAGGCCACAAGCTAAGGAGTAAGTATAGTTAAGCATCTCAAACTCTCATCTAGTAAGTATTCAGCCGTCAGCTATTACTTTTAGTTTAGGATAAAAGCAATATTTAATTGTCTTACTACAAAAGTTGCCTCCCTTGTCCTTAAAGTCTATTTTAATTTAAACACTATCCTTAAGAAGAGAGTCTTGTTGCTGATAGCTGACAGCTAATAGCTGTTTGCGCAGCATTCCACAGGAAATGCTTACCTCATCTAGATTTTATCACCGAAAAATTATGGGTATGCGCCTCCTCTTTTAAGGGGATAAAAAAAAGAGAATATTTCAGATTTCAAGCCTCCTTATTGCAGAGGTACTGTTAACGCAGTTCCTCCGGAGGAGGCTAACTGATAACTGATAACTGAAATGACCTTCCATTCAAGCGCAACAAAGCCCAAAATAACTTTGAAGATAGCTGAATTATTAAAATTACATATATAAAATCCACTCACTTTAACAAATAATTTTAAAGTCCTTAAATTATATCAACAATCGAATTACTTTTGCTAGCCTGAAAGAAAGCAATTCTACCCCTCTTTTCTCTTAAATATCTATATCTCAAGAATTATCTAACAGGAAAAAAATGACTTTATCCTTCAAACAATTGACCTTATATTTTTCTCTATTATCTATTGGTGGTGGCACAGGATGGTTGGGTCATCGTTATATCGAAGCCAAAGGTTTGACCATAGACTCTGATGTAATACCAGTAGTCAAGCAGCAACCTACAGATTACCCATCACATTCAAATTCCCAAAATGCTGTACTTGAGCCAACTAACTATAACTTTATAGCTCAGGCAGTAGAAAAAGTAGGTCCAGCAGTAGTCCGTATAGATGCAGCTAAAAAGTTAACAACTCAAGTTCCAGAAGCTTTTCAAAATCCCTTATTTAAACGTTTCTTTGGGGAAAATTTGCCTATTCCAGAAGAGCGTGTTAAACGTGGTACTGGTTCTGGGGTAATTATTAATTCTAATGGTCGCTTAATTACAAATGCTCATGTAGTTAGTGGAGCTGATACAGTTAAGGTGACACTGAAAGATGGTCGAGTTTTTGAAGGTCAGGTTAAAGGTGTAGACTCACTAACAGATGTGGCTGTAATTGAAATTGAGGCCACAGGTCTGCCAGAAGTGTCCATTGGCAAATCAGAAAAATTAATTCCGGGACAATGGGCGATCGCTATTGGTAATCCTCTCGGTTTAGACAATACTGTAACGGTAGGAATTATCAGTGCTATTGGTCGTAGCAGTTCTCAAGTCGGTATTCCAGACAAACGAGTCCGTTTTATTCAAACAGATGCCGCGATTAATCCTGGCAACTCTGGTGGGCCACTTTTGAATAGTCGTGGTCAAGTAATTGGCATCAATACAGCGATTAGAGCTGATGCCCAAGGATTAGGATTTGCTATTCCGATAGAAACGGCAAAAAGAATTGCGGATGAGTTATTTGATAATGGGAAAGTAGAGCATCCATTTTTAGGAATTTCAATGGTCGATTTAACACCGGAAGTCAGAGATGAAATTAATCAACGACTAGACACGAATATTCAGCAAAATCAGGGTGTTGTGATTATGCGAATTATAGAAGATTCTCCGGCAGCTAAAGCTGGTTTACGTCAAGGAGATGTAATTCAGAGAGTAGGTGGAGTGGCAGTTAAAAGTCCATTAGAAGTTCAGCAACAGGTAGAACAAAGTTTAGTTGGAAAAGATTTAGCAGTAGAAGTAATTCGTAATCGTAAGATTGCTAAAATTCTCGTGAAACCCGATACTTTTCCCCTCTCAGTCGAATCGGAATAAATAGACATCTCTAGAAAAGAGGGAATAGGGAATAGGGAATAGGTATGGAGGGGGAAATAATTGATGATTTCTGTACGATAACTGATTTTATTTTTTATTTTTGGAGATGTCTAATAGACATCTGGTGAAAAAGAATAGACTTTTTGCAGAAGTAGACAACAGTTCAATAATTGATAATTGATAATTGATAATTACCTCTCCCTAAAAGAAAGAGGATTGAATAAAAGGAAAAAATTTATTCTCTTGGTCGATTAGAGATGGCGAGGGGACCTCGCCATCTCTCGACCGCTTTTTTCCCCTTGAAAGGGGAGGATTTTTACCTGAATTATTGAATTATTGAATTATTAATTCTTCGCTAACAGGCAATAGAGAATAGAGGATAGGGAATATATAGGAAAAAAGTATTTTTGCAAATATGAGATGCACCAAATTCTTCCTTCTTCAGAGAATAGGGAATATATAGGAAAAAAGTATTTTTGCAAATACTGAGATGCACCAACTTTTTCCTTTTTCCTTCTTCTTTATTCCTTCTTCAGATAATAAGGAATATATAGGAAAAGAGTATCTTTGCAAATATGAGATGCACCAACTTTTTCCTTCTTCTTTCTTCCTTCTTCAGCAAATATAAACTAAAACCATAAATTATGACAACTATTATTACCAGCTCCCAATTAGAATTAACATTAACAGAAGTCGCAGGAACAATATTTTCTATTACTGGTAATGATACTTTTATTCTGACCGCTGACAATGGTCAAAACTTTTTTGTTGACCTCATAGATGAACTCAATACTTCAATCTTAGGCTTACAAATTGGTCAATCAATCACAGTAACAGGATTTGTAAATGTAGAAAATAATCGATTAAATCTAATCAATACTATTCTGATTAATGATGATTCGACCAGACCTCCACCACCAATTGTCGGACTACAAACTATATCTGGAACTGTTGGTTTTGTAGTTGACGATAGCCAATTTATTTTAAATTCTAATGGTCAAATATACTTTGTTAATTTATTAGATGAATTTAATGCTATAGCTTTAAATTTACAGCCAAATCAACCCATCGCAATTTCTGGAACTGTAACTCTAGAAAATGGCAGAATAGATGTTAATAGTACCAGTATTATTGATGGTGTAAATATTCCTACTCCACCTCCTTTTATACCAGACGGTCAATTTCCACCAGGTTCCATTATTGGTAATAATACTCCCCAGTTTATTCAAGGTACTCCTAACAATGACACCGTTTTTGGACTAGGTGGTAATGATACAATTGATGGGCAAGCAGGTGAAGATAGTTTGTTTGGTAGTCCCGGGAGCGATAGTATTTTTGCGGGGATAGGCAATGACACCATTTTTGGCAATGAAGGAGCTGATACCATTAATGGCGAAATAGGAGATGATAGTATTCTGGGCAACCAAGATAACGACCTTCTAGGTGGTGGTGAAGGCAATGATACTGTCCTGGGTAATGAAGGTAGTGATGAGATAGATGGGGGTGGGGGTGATGATAGTCTGGTCGGCAATGTGGGTAGCGATAGTATTTTTGGTAATGTAGGTAATGATAGTATTGCTGGGAATGAAGAGAGCGATCGCCTTGATGGTGGAATAGGGAATGACAGTATTGCCGGAAATGAAGGTAATGATAGTATTTTTGGCAATGATGGTAACGATAGTATTTTTGGTAATCAAGATAATGACCGTCTGGAGGGAAATTCAGGTAATGATACTATTCGTGGAGGAAAGGGTAACGATATAGTTGATGGTGGTTTTGATTTAGATTTCATTTTAGGAGAGTTGGGCAATGATGAATTGAGTGGTGGAGAATCTGAAGATTTGATATTTGGCGGTAAAGATAATGATTTTCTTGATGGTGGTGGAGGAAATGATAGCCTAAATGGAGATTTGAGTAATGATACTATTGTTGGTGGTATTGGTGATGATTTGATTATTGGTGCAGGTCGTCAGTCTGGAGAAAATGAGATTGATTTTTTGACTGGTAGTGCAGGTGCTGATACGTTTGTTTTTGGTAATAGTGATGTTGCTTTTTATAGTGGTGCAGGTAGTAGTGATTATGGAGTAATTGTTGATTTTAATAATCTCGAAGGTGATGTAGTTATTGCATTTGGTGGTGATGGAGTTGTGTTGGGTCCTTCTCCTATAGAGACTCAAGGAGGTACTGGAGTTTTTGTGGATGGGGATCTAATTGCGATTTTTATTGGTGTCACGGAATTGGAAGTTCAAAATGGATTAATTTTGATTTAGCAAGGAAGAGAGAATAGGGAGTTATATTATGTCCGGTTAAATAGTTAGGGAAGAGTCAGTAGCATTCTTTAATGCCGCAACTTATTACTCTATTAACTTGTTATCTGTCAATAGCCATAATTACTTAAGCATTTCTACTTGTCTAAAATTTCTCGTTTTGAGATTATTCACCAATGCCCAAAAATGTAAATATTCTGGATGATATTAACGTAAATACTTGCTTGTAGCTTTATTCAAGACAGAATCTTTTACTTTTAAACACAACATTGGCACAATACCTTATGTACAAACTATGATACCAAATGCCTAAAATAACGCAAGTGCGTGAAATATTTTGCAATAATTTGGGGAAAATCGGAACTTGTTTGATTAAAATAAATAATTTTAATTACTGACGTGATAATTTAAACCTATATGTTTCCCTTCTTGTCTAATTTTTAGTTAGAAACTACTTTTGGATTATTGGCGATCGCATTCCTGACAAAAAAGAGAAAATTAAAGATACACTTAGGGGTTCTATAACTGTTTAACCGGACATGATATTAGGTGTGGGTTGACTTCTAAGAAATAACCTAGTGCAAGAAGGCAGAAGGCAGGAGGCAGAAGGCAGAAGGGAAGAAAGGTTATTTTACAAGCTTTTGAACCTTTTTTAACTGGTTAGTTATTTCCGCCATCCTCCACTAGTTATTTGTAGCAAATATTTATCAAATTGGTATCACAAGATGAAATTTTGGTAGTGGTGTATTGTAATTATCGCCAGTGGGAGCATCTTGCTCCCGTTCTAAGTGTTGCTTGTCTCCACTTACCATTACAGTTGCAGGACTACCAAAATTTGTAAGGACAATCTAGCGTAATGGTGAAAATATATATTTTTTAATTTCTTCCCAAACTCCCCAAACTCCCCCACTCCCCCACTCCCCCACTCCAGTACTCCCCCACTCCAGTACTCCCCTACTCCAGTACTCCCCTAACCTTCATCCCTTGACCTGCTAACCATCCAGTTGTCCATGCACTTTGAAAATTAAAACCCCCTGTAACTCCATCAATATCTAATATTTCACCAGCAAAATATAACCCCTGACAACAACGACTTTCCATAGTTTTAAAATTAATTTCTTTCAAATTCACCCCACCACAAGTAACAAACTCTTCCTTAAAAACCCCTTTACCCTGAATTTGATATTTACCTTGAGTTAATTCTAGAATCAACTTGTTAATTGCTTTTTTTGATAACTCCGCCCAACGTTTTTGCGGGTCAATATCCGCAGCAATAATTAAACTTTCCCACAAACGGCGCGCTAGAGAAAACGGACAACTATTAATGATCGCTTTCTTTTCCTGAGTCTTGAGTCCTAATAACTGTGTTCGTATATCTTCTGGGTTAAGCTTAGATAACCAATTAATCAATAAATTAGCTTGATAGTCATTTTCATGGAGAAATCTTGCACCCCAGGCGGACAATTTCAAAACTGCCGGACCACTTAAACCCCAGTGAGTTACCAGTACAGGTCCGATTTGTTTTAATTTAGCTGTCGGCAGTTGTAAACAGACATTCTCAACCGAAATACCTGCCAACCCTTGGAAGCGCGGGTCAGAAATCTTGAAAGTAAATAGAGAAGGTACAGGTGCTGCAACCTGATGACCCAATGCTTTTGCCCAACCATAACCAAGAGGACTACTGCCAGTTGCTAAGAGCAGACGATCGCATTCCACAATTTCTCCCGATTTTAATCTGATTTCAAATAAATTATTATCCTCTATTGTTGACTTTCGTGTTATAGAAACCACTGCTGCACCCGTGCGAATATTCACACCTCGGTCTAATGCCACCCTAGTTAAACACTCAACAATTGTAGCAGAATCATCGGTAGTGGGAAACATCCGTCCATCTGCTTCTGTCTTTAACTGTACGCCCCTCGCTGTAAACCATTCCACAGTATCACGAGCCTGAAATTGACTAAATGCACCCCGAAGTGCTTTACTTCCCCTGGGGTAATTTTGAACAAAAATCCCTGGGTCGAAGCAAGCGTGAGTAACATTACAACGACCACCGCCAGATATACGCACTTTAGCCAGAGTTTGTCGCCCTGCTTCTAAGATGGTCACATTAGTGTGGGGGGTGCTACAGGCGATCGCTCCAAAAAAACCTGCTGCTCCCCCACCTACAACTACAATTTTAAGAGGTGGGAAAAACATTTTATATAATATTATAGTAGTTGAAGCATAACTTAAGACATTACTAAATGTTGTTTGCGCAGCATTTCCACAGGAAAAACTCAGTTAGACATTACTTCTGACTTCTGACTTCTGTATGTCGCCAATCAAACGACTCCCCTATCTGACTTGCGCGTAGCGCTATAGTTACTCTTCAACTGGTTCAAAATCATCTTTACCAACCCCGCAAATTGGGCAAGCCCAATCATCGGGAATTTCTTCAAAGGGTGTTCCTGCTGCTATTCCTGAATCTTCATCTCCTTCTTCTGGGTCATATATATATCCACAAGCATTACAGACATATTTTTTCATTTTAATCTATTCCTTTCTAATAGTTCACCTGGATTTTACAAGCTTGTGGGTTAGAGGTTCCACTGTCAGATTGCAAAGTTTTGTTAACTTTTTGGGTTGTCCTGCTCGCGTAATGGTGAAGAGATATATTTTTTAATTTCTTCACAAACTCCCCAAATTCTGCTCCCAGGAGGTCTCCAAACTCCCCACATTCTCTCTACCATTACTATGTACCACCACCACTTTTTGATGGTCTTTTACTCACTTCAGTCAAAGTAGACCAAAGTAAGAATGTTTTCCGGAATGTCTGTACTGTTAATTGTAGTTTTGGCTTTGTGGTTTATCTATCTGAAAAATGGGAGATGAAGGTTCAACAATTAATAATTAATAATTACCTCTGCTTGAAAACGGATAGGATTGACGCGGTAGGGAAAATTTTTTCTTTTTTATCCTTGAAAGAAGAAGCTTTATACCTTAATTATTCAGTAATTTTTACTACTATCTTCTGACTCTTTTTTCCCAGATATCTAAATATGTGTTTTTACAGGCAGATGTATGAATTTAATTTTAATTTGCGACAATTATTAATTGTTAAATTAAATCAGCTTTGAGCAGATTTTAATTCTAACAGGACTTATGCAAATTATTAGACAATAGGCTATCCATAGGGGTTTATTAATTGATCATTGATAATTACTTCTGGTTAAAACCGTCCTTGATTGAATATAAGGAAATATGATTTCTTCTCTTGGTAGATTGGATATTGTTAGGAAACCCATCCATCCCACCCTACGGGAAGCTACGAATATCGACCGTTTTTTTCCCCTTTTAAGGGGAGGCTTTAAACCAGAATTATTTAATTAGGCTTTGCTTAAAAAGTCTCATGGGTAAGGGTAGGATACAGGATAAATGGGAATTATAGAGGAGGTAGGAGGAAGAATAATCAAGGGATTATTCTCCGCAACTATGAGCCTAAAATACGCTCCTTTTTGAGCATGAAGAGCTGAAAAGCAGGCACTTTTATCGACCTCAAAAAGGCTAAAACCTTTATCTGTCAATCCTTTGATATTTAATCAGCAAACCCTAATTATTAATTATTAATTATTAATTATTAATTATTCGGTAAATGCCTATCTGTAGAGGGCGAATGCCATTCGCTAAATATAACGGTTCTGCGTAAGTCCTGTCTAAGTAAAAAAAACTAATAAAACAGGTAACAAATGGAAACCGAACTTACGCCTAATGGCAATAACTTGCTCGCCACTGATAATGCAGAAGCGATCGCTCTTTCCTCTGGAGAACTCGCTAATTTTCCCGATGGGTTAGCTGCTCTTAGTGGCAACGATACAGTTACGGGGTCTTCAGACTCAGAATTCATCCTGGGAAACCGGGGTGAAGATAGTCTTATTGGTGGAGGAGGCAATGATACTTTAATGGGTGGTAAAGACAATGATACAGTAGAAGGTGGCAATGGTAACGACTTAGTCCGTGGCGATCGCGAAGCTGATGTTGTTAGAGGAGGCAATGGTGGGGATAGTTTATTTGGAGGCAAAAATAACGACCGCCTCTTTGGCGATGGGGGCAATGATGTTTTATTTGGCGATCGCGATAATGATACTCTCAGTGGTGGTTTGGGACAGGATACTCTCAATGGTGGAGCAGGTAGCGATGTCTTTGTCTTAGAAAATGGTGCAGGTGTGGATGAAATAGCTGACTTTGAAAATGGTATTGATATAATTCAACTACCCGATGGTTTAAGTTTTGACAATATAAGTTTACAAAATAGTCAGCAAAACACTGTGATTATCGATCGCCTCACAGGAGAAACTATAGCGCAAGTAAATAATGTATCTGCGGGGAGTCTCAGTAGCGCCAATTTTTTATTTGAAGGGGTTCCTCCTACCGAAACAGATAATCAAAATTTCATTAATAGAGTTGTCGATCTGACCAACCAAGAGCGCACCCAGTTGGGTTTGTCTCCCCTGAGTACAGACCCATTATTAGGTCAGGCAGCGCAAACTCACACAGAGAATATGGCACTACAAGACTTTGTTGAGCATACAGGGTTAGATGGTTCGTCGGCAGGCGATCGCATTGAAGCTACAGGTTATGATTTTTCAGCTTGGGCAGAAAATATTGCGGCAGGGCAGTTGACACCGGAAGAAGTAGTAGAAGGATGGATGAATAGTCCAGGACATCGCGCTAACATTCTCGATCCAAATTTGCAGGAAATTGGTGTTGGTTACTATTTCTTGGAAAACGATACTGGTAGCGTTAATTTCAATCATTATTGGACACAAGTATTTGGAACGCCTTTGTAGAGGTGGAGAGGTGGAGGTGGGGAGGTGGGGAGATGGGGGGATGGGGAGATGGGGGGATGGGGAGATGGGGAGATGGGATGTCTTGAAGTATTGTCAATTATTGCCTCTATCCCATTTACTGCTGTTTGCCTCTAAACTTTTGACACAAATATACCCTTGTAATATCATGTCTGGATAATTAGTGCTCAAAAAAACTTTCTCCTTTTCCTCATCTTGCTTTTTCCTTCTTGCTTCTTTAAGATATAATTTAGAGCAAAATAACTTCCATTTATCAAAATAATTGGGTCTAAAACCCCGCTTTTTAAGGCGAAATATTTTTGGAAGTTTGCTCAAATACCCGTTACAAAAACAACTTCTGACTTCTGACTTCTAACTTCTGACTTCATTATGGCCCTAGCACCTTTATTTCCTATTTTACATCCAATATTAAAATCGGCTTTTCCTAATTGTTTATGGCAAGGAAATACAAAAAAATCAGAAATTACTCTTACTTTTGATGATGGACCACATCCAGAATATACACTTCAATTATTAGAAGTTCTAGATAAATATCAGATTAAAGCTAACTTTTTTTGGTTAGGTATATGTATAGATCGTTATCCAGAAATAGCTAAAGCTGTATATGAAAAAGGTCATTGGATTGGTTTACATGGCTACGAACATATATCATTTCCTAAACTAACCCCTATTCAACTTAAATCTAGTTTAAAAAAAACTGAGCTTTCTATTTATAATGCTTGTGGATTAGAAGCAAAATTAGTTTGTGATGTTCGTCCTCCCAATGGTGTATTTCTACCTCAAACTTTAAAGTTATTACAGGAATGGGGATATCGAAATGTTATGTGGAGTGTAGTACCTGAAGATTGGGTTATACCAGGAATTTCAGTGGTAGTTAATCGAGTAGTTCAACAAACCTCTAATGGTTCTATTATTGTTTTGCATGATGGATGTTCTGGCGGTCAAGATGTGGCAACAATAACTGCTGAAATAATTCCGATTTTACTAGAAAAAACTTACAAGTTTATTACTATAGACCAAATGTGGCAAACAAATAAAACAGATAGAATTAAGTAACCAAAGATAGACCGATAAATACAGCATACCTCATATTAGTAAGGTACACCATTCGCGGGCAAGATGCCCGCACTTGCATTCACTTTGCTCTTCATATTTATACCTCATTTACCGAATTATTAATTATTAATAATTAATAATTAAATAATTCTGGTTTAAAGCCTCCCCTTTTAAGGGGAAAAAAGCGGTCGAGGGATGGCGAGGTCTCCTCGCCATATCTAATCGACCAAGAGAAGAAATAATATTTCCTGATATTCAATCAAGGACGGTTTTAACCAGAGGTAATTATCAATTATCCATTATCAATTATCAATTAATGAACTGAAATATCCTGTAGATTTATCATTTTTTTCTTCTTGCTTCTTATATCAAGCGTGAAAAAAGAATGTTTAGAATAATCAGGGCTAACAAAAGAGTATACAGGATATTTTTATTCAAAGAAAAATATAAATTACGACCTCAAAAATGGTATCAAAGCTATTCATTCTGAATCCTGAATTCTAAGAAATAGCATAGTTATTTGTAGCAAATAATGGCTTTGTTGCATGAAAGTAGCGTTCTTAACATCCATTCCGCAGTTTAATCGCTCTGTTTCGCGATTATTGATGTTCTATTTATCTATTGTCCAATAGTTATTGCTCTGCTGAGAAAGCGTTGGCGGAGCCTAGCGGCAGCTATATCGCTCTGTTTCGCGACTATTGATGTTCTATTTACTATTGTCTTATAGTTAGGGCTGATCGTTCAAACCTCAAAGCTTTTACATATAAAGGTTTCAGCTTTTTTATTTCCAAGACTGATGTTCTATTTATCTATTGTCCAATAGTTACAGCAGTTTCAGCGCGTTATTGTTGTAGATATAAGGTAATTTTTAATTGTTGAAATAAGCCTTTTCTCGTAATCCTGAATAAAACATTCTAAAAAGCACCCATTTTTTGATTGACAAATGTCTAATAGACCTCTCCAAAAATCAAAAATAAAATCAATTATTATCCATAAATTATTAATTACTTCTCCCTATTGCCCATTGCCTATTCCCTATTCCCTTTTTTCTGTAGATGTCTAATGAAAATGGAACTAAATATAATTTTCTTTGGTCAGAGATAGAATAAACTGGCTAGAATAAGGAATTGTCAGTATGTAATCAAAGCTTTCTTCTCAAGGTATTCTTGAGTAGTTCAGATGACAAAAGTTGAGCTATTTTTTAGAACTCAAAAGTGGTGGAGGAAAATTAATGATAAAAATTTATAAATGGCATCCTGTAGTTGCTTTAGTCGTAGCATTAAGTACCATAATCAATTCCAAATTATTTGACCATAAAATTATCAAACCAGCACTTGCTGAAACAACCTTAAAAGATATACAAAATCATTTTGCTCAAGCTTGTATTGAAGATTTATTAGACCGAAAAATAATATATGGTGACTATGAAAGTCAAACATTTCGCCCTAATGCACCTGTAACTAGAGCGGAATTTGCTGCAATGATTACTAGGGCTTTTCCAGATGCAAAATTAGTGCGCGACCCGATTAAGTTTGTAGATATTCCTCAAAATTATTGGGCTTATAATGCAATTAAAAAATCTTATGAAATGGGTTTTCTCTCCGGATATATTGGCAAAACTTTTAACCCTACTCTCAAGATTACAAGATGGCAAGTATTAACAGCTTTAAGTGAAGGATTAAATTATCGAGCAAGTGTATCTGTAGAACGAAATTTAAACGCAATTTTTGAAGATGCAGAAGCAATTCCTGAAGAAGCTAAAAAATCTATTGCCGCAGCAACAGCAAAAGGTATTGTTGTAAATTATCCAAATGTGAGGAAACTAAATCCTAATCGAGATGCTACTCGCTCAGAGGTGGCTACTTTTCTCTGTCAATCTATTGCAAATTTTGAAACAAATAATGATAGTTTAGTTTCTAAAGTCCCCTCAGAATACATTGCCAAAATTGATATAGATACTCAATCAACAACTACCGCAACTGCACCAGAAACTACTCCAGAATCTACGGCAAATACTAACTCAGAAACTACTCCAGAATCTTCTACAGAAAATACAGAACCACCAGGAATTGTAGAAAGGTTTGGCAATGGTAATTTACAAGCAGAAATTATTTACGAACAAGCAAATAATACAGATTTAGTAAGTAACTTAAATCTGAAAATTATCAGAGGTGGAGAAATTATTTTAAATGAACCAATACCAGTTAAATCTTTAGCAGGTGACTCAGAATCTGAGACTGAAATGGAAGTATTAGCAGGTAGATTTGTCAAAGTACAGTTACTAGACTTAGATGGAAATGGAGAATCAGAAGTATTAGTAGATTTAGTAACTATAAATAATAGTGATGTTGTATTTGATAGTGGTACTTATTCATTGATTTATCTCTACGAACCAACACGAAATAAATATTCTATGTTGCGTCATTTCTGGGGAAATGTAAATTATAGACTTACAGATTTAGATCAAGATAATATTCCAGAATTTAAAAGTGTTGATGGTAGATTTACCAATGTATTTTCTAATATAAATGATGCTCGATTTCCTATTCGTATTTGGCAGTATCGTCAAGGAGAAATGTTAGATGTTACTAGGCAATATCCAGTACAAATAAATACTAGCGCTTCAGAACTTTGGCTGGAATTTTATCAGCGTTCTAGTCAAAATCAAAATGTCAAAGGAGTTTTGGCAGCTTATCTAGCAAATAAATATTTGTTAGGTCAAAAAGAAGATGGTTGGAAATTAATAGAAAAGGTATATCAAAACAGCGATCGCGAAGTATATTTTGATAATTTGCGTCAATTTTTAGTAGATAAAGGTTATGATAGCGATCGACAAATTAGAGGAAATGTAGTTGCGCCTGAAAATACTGCTACAGAAAATAAAGAAACCGTTACCTTTGCGACTAATGATACGGAAGAAATTTCACCTCAAACAACCAGAGAAACAGAAAATACACTGCCACCAAGAACACTTACACCAGAAACAACAGAAACAGAAGACAATACTGAAACACAACAACCCGAAATTTCACCTCAAACAACCAGAGAAACAGAAAATACACTGCCACCAAGAACACTTACACCAGAAACAACAGAAACAGAAGACAATACTGAAACACAACAACCCGAAACTTCACCCCAAACAACCAGAGAAACAGAAAATACACTGCCGCCAAGAACACTTACACCAGAAACAACAGAAACAGAAGACAATACTGAAACACAACAACCCGAAACTTCACCCCAAACAACCAGAGAAACAGAAAATACACTGCCGCCAAGAACACTTACACCAGAAACAACAGAAACAGAAGACAATACTGAAACACAACAACCCGAAACTTCACCCCAAGCAACCAGAGAAACAGAAAATACAGAAACTCAGGCAGATATTAATAACGATCTAGTGCTAGCACCAAGGTTAGTTCGCTCTCTATCTAACCCGCAACCAGATTCTGCTTTCTCTGTAACCATTAGTTTTGATGGAGAAATATTAGCCAGTAGTCGCGGTCAAGATATCCAACTGTGGAACTTACAAACAGGCAAATTACTAGAGACTTTATCCAGTCATCAAGCTAATGTGCGCTCAGTAGCAATTAGTCCAGATGGAAGAACTCTAGCTAGTGGAAGTGGAGATGGCACAGTCAAATTGTGGGATATTCCTACAGGAGAAATGCTCGTCAGTTTTTTGCATTCTGGCGTAGTCACTGCTGTTGGTTTCACTGCTGATGGCAGAACAGTAATAGGATGCAGCGCCGATCGCGGAATGAAATCTTGGGATATTTATACAGGGCGACTACTGCACAGGATGAATGGTACTCAACCTATTGCTTTTGGCGCTGGTGGCCTGCGCATGGCAGCTAGTGGAGGGCCAAGATTTATTCGACTTTGGAATGCAGAACAAGGGCAACTGCTGAGAAATCTTTCTATACCCAATACAAATAATAATCGTGGCATAGAAGCGATCGCTTTCAGTGAAGATGGGCAAACTATTGCTCATGCGATGAAAGGAGAAAGTAAGATTTCAGTCTGGGATGTGGAAACCTGGAAAGTACGTTATACTCTAGAAAAACATTCTCAGGCAATTAAAGCGATCGCAATTAGTCCAGATGGAAAAATACTTGCTAGTAGCAGTGAGGATGGTAATATTAATCTGTGGGATCTTGGTACGGGAAAATTGTTGAGAAGTATCAAAGGTGATGGTGCAATTGTTTTTAGTCCAGATAGCAAACAACTTGTAAGTGTTTCGCAAGATAATCTTATTCAGCTCTGGCAAATTTATGGGTCTGCGATCGAACAGTAGACATAAGCGTCATTTCAGTTATCAGTTATCAGTTATTAGTTATCAGTAAAAAAGAATGTAGAAACCTTGAGTTATATCATGTCCGGATAATCAGTTATAAAAAAGCCTTCTCCCTTTGAACCTTTCTTTCCACCAAAGTGTAAGTATTCAAGCGGACATGATATTAGGGAGTGGGGAACAGGGAGCAATAGCAAAGGTTATTTTAACCCTAATTAAAGAGACTGCACATAACCTCTCTACAAGGGTTGCTCGAATAGGAATATTTAATTTATGGAAATGTCTAGTAAATTTATATAAGTTTTGATTGGGAGTAGAGTAAACTAAGACGTATTTAGATTTTATGTTCTCTGCTCCCTTTTTCTTTTCAAAAAAATTGTATAGCAGGGAACCCACACCAAGATAGGCAACAGCTCATCTGTGGGAAAAATATTTCCCTGTTTAAGGTTGATCATCAGTCTATGCCAAACACCAACTGGTTTTTTGCTATACTATATATTATATACTTTATTACATACAAAATAGCTTGAAGTCAGAAGTTATGTACTCCAAAATCAAACAATTAACCTCTATATTTTCTATATATAATTTGAGTAAACAAATCAATAAAACTATGTTGCGACGCTATTTTATTGGGTATATTCTCCTCTTTGTTGCTGGTTGTACTACAGTTACAAATAATCAGCCTAGAAACTCTAATAATTCTCTTCTTAAAGATCAAGAAAAACTAAGATTTGCGGTGAGTGGTATTCAAAGTCTAGCAAATTGGCAGCGTGATTATGCCCCATTTAGAATTGCCTTGGAAGAAGTATTAGAGACAAAAATTGAGTTTGTTCCCATTGATAGTTTGATGGAAGCAACAGCATTACAGTTGGCTTTAGTAGATATAGTTCTGGCGGGGCCATCAGAATATGCGATTATTAAAGCAAGAACTAATGCAATGCCTATTGTTGCGGTAACACGACCTACTTACCGTGCAGTCATCGTCGTCCGTAAAGACAGTGAGATTAAGTCATTAGCTGACTTAAAAGACAAAACAATTGAGTTAGGTAAAATTGGTAGCACGGGGAGCTATCTTGGACAAATTAAAATGCTGATGGATGCTGGATTAAATATACAATCTGATGTGAACATTCTCAACTCAAAAGAGTATGATTTCAAAGCATTAAACAATGGTGAAGCTGATGCGTGGGGAAGAACTTCGCACAGATATGAAAAAACTATGCAAAAAGAAAGTGTCGACCAGAATGATTACCTCCTACTTGCCGAAAGTCCGCGACTGCCCAATGATGTATTTATTGCTAGTAGCAAACTGGAACCGATGCTGGTGGCAGAAATTCGCGAGCGGATGCTGAAAAATAAGGAAAAAATGCTGCAAGCCATCCTATCTATACCACCTTTGCCTTCTAAGTATGAGGGTGGTACCTTGGTTGCTGCTGAAGATAGTGATTACGATATGATTCGCGAGGTGTATAAAGCTATTGGAGAAGAGAATTTTATTAAGTAATTAAGAATATATAGTTTACTGATGAGGTACAGAGTATGAAAACAGGGAAACTTTTTTCGGCGATCGATAAGTGGAGTAGAGGCTTAAGTATTGCCAAAAAAATTGGCTATGGCTATTCCCTGGTGATTGGTATTTCTGTGCTAGGGACAAGTTTAGGGCTAATGGTAGGAGACTACTATCAAAGACAGGCCCGAGAGCAGCTAAGATTAGTACAAAAAAATTATAGTCTGTTAAAAGAGTTAGAAAGCGCTATTTGGGAGGCCCAATCTCATCCCCAACAGCTAGCTGCTGTAGTTGGCAACCCTGTATGGTTTCAGTATGAAACGACTAAATTTTTGGCTCAGAGTAAACAATTAAAACAAGTAATAAAGTCTCTCAAGAATATAATTGATTTTCAATCAAGTCAATTAGTAGCAGAACCAGAAAAATTTAAGAAAATATTACAAAGTTACACTCAGACATGGAATTCATACACTCAGTTAATGCAGGGAATTTGGCAGGAGATAAATCCGGCTAATTTGCAACCAGAAGATATCCCAGTTGCCAAGCAAAGAGTGTTGGCAGCTAACACTGGGAAAAAGGCCATTGAGATTCGCATTGAGTTTGAAAAACTATCAGAAAGCTTAAATCAGTTAATAGATATTGTAGAAAAACAACAAAATCAAGCTAACAAGCGATTCATACATTCGGAAATATTACGAATCAAAATTATTATTGGTAGTATGACACTATCAGTAGCGATCGCTGCTTTTTTAGCATTCTATACCAGTCGAGCGATCGCCAGTCCACTCAAAACGTTAACTAAGACTGCCCAAAGGGTGACAGCAGAATCTGATTTTAACCTGCAAGCTCAAGTCACCACTACTGATGAAGTTGGGTTATTAGCTACATCCCTAAATCAGCTTATACGATGGGTAGGAGAGTATACTCGAGAATTAAAGTTAACTCATCAAAAACTAGAAAAACGTAGTACTGAACTCACACAAGCTTTGCAAGACCTAAAACAAGCTCAGACGCAATTAATTCAAACAGAAAAAATGTCTAGTCTTGGGCAAATGGTGGCGGGAATTGCCCATGAGATTAACAACCCCATCAATTTTATTTATGGTAACATCAACCCACTTCAGGATTATATACAAGAGCTTTTGGATTTAATAAATCTTTATCGAAAACTATATCCTGACTTACATCCAGAAATAGAAGATTTGATGAGCGAGATCGATCTTAATTATATAATCAATGATTTGCCCCAGATAATTTCTTCTATACGGATGAGCACTGACCGGATTAAAAATATTATACTCTCGCTACGGAATTTTTCTCGTCTAGATCAAAAAAATGTGAGGCCAGCAGACCTTCACATAGGGATTGATAGCACTTTATTAATTCTCAGTCATCGCCTCAAAAAGGGAATTAAAGTTATCAAAAACTATGGAGATTTACCTTTAGTAGAATGTTATCCAGCTCAATTAAATCAAGTGTTTATGAATATCATTTCTAATGCTATTGATGCGATGCTAGAGTCAGATATTCAACCAAAACAGATTGTGATTCAAACAGAAAAGGTCCCTGAAGATCAAGTCATGGTGAAAATCAAGGATAATGGTCTTGGAATACCACTAGAAGTCAAAGAAAAGATTTTTGACCCATTTTTTACTACGAAGTCAGTAGGAAAAGGAACAGGTTTGGGTCTCTCTATTTGTTATCAAATTATTGAAAAGCATAGAGGTAGCATAGAAGTAATTTCCGAACAAGGAAAAGGTACAGAGTTTGCGATCGTTCTTCCTATTCATTTTCTTGAGTAGGGGAGTGGCTCACACGGATTATGGCACGGATACACGGATACACGGATAGGTCAGGGAGTAGGGGAGTAGGGGAGATTGAATATTGAAGTAATTATAGAATTATATCATGTTCCCCTTCCAGGGGAGCTGCGCTAACGGATAATCAGTTATAAAAAATTCTCTGTCTTCTAACCTTGCTCTTTCCCTTCTGCCTTCTGCCCTCAGCTCCCGCTGCCTTCGGTCCACAGATATTATAAGTATTCAACCGAACATGATATTAGGCGTTACATAAATGCGGGATAATTTTAATAGTTTTGTGGAATGGGTATCTTGTCCGTTCCTTATATTTTTAGGCAGGCAGGATACCCACCCCACTTATATTTAGGGTTTGTGGAATAAAGCTAAAAGTCAGGATAGCCAAGGTAATGGAGCTTTTTATATTAAGTTGATCTCCTACGTTTATGGCTGTTATTGGCATCAATTTACTGAATTTTTCTGCTTAAATTCAAGAAAATTTCTTCACATAAAATGGCCGAAACCGTTGCCTGTTCCCCCACAAATCGACCCGTCTCCGTGTCTGGTGCGTCCCCGTGTCCTACCCCCACAACCAATTTTTTCAGCAAAACCCTATTTATCCCGCCCCTCAGCAATGCCTAGAATTATCAACTATAGCGCTGTGCACAGGCAACAGGCAACAGGGAGAATAAATTGCCGTTTGCGTAAGCATTTCCTAGGGATAATATAAGATTTTAGCGATTGGGCACCTCCTGCAATTTATAAATATACCAGCGCACACTGCTATAGCTAGTAGGTTGGGTTTCACTGCCGCTTAACCCAACACAACTTTTTTGTTGTGTTGATCCTCCGGATAAGCTACGCTAACATTCTTCAACCCAACCTACACCTAAATCCTCTTTCCTCCTGACTTCTGACTTCTGACTTCTAACTTCTGACTTGCGCGTAGCGCTATATCACCCCTTCAAAGATATCGCTGACGATCTTTCTACACAATATTCCGACCCCATCAAATCTTCCATAGCAGCAGTTTCAAATTTAATTGGCTTCAACTGCACGGCACAAGCTTTTAACTCTGGTTGCCCAGACTCAGGACAAACTTGAGGATGAGTCAAAGCATTTGCCTCAGCTTGATTTGCCCATAGTGCGCCCCAGTGCATCGGCACAAATACAGTGCCTGGAGTAATAGCTTTAGTCACTTTTGCTGGAAATCTTGCCCAGCCTCGTCGCGATCGCACTTCTACCCAATCATTTTCCTTAATCTCTAACTTCTGAGCATCCTTTGGATGAATTTCTATAAAAGGCATCGGGTGCATTTTTCTAATTTTATCAATGCGTCCTGTACGTGTTTGAGTATGCCAATGAGCATATAAGCGCCCTGTTGTCAACACAAAAGGATAATCAAAATTTGGTGGTTCTGCTAAACCTTGGGAGTAAAATGCAGCAAACTTTGCCCTGCCATCAGGAGTATTAAATCGGAAATTAGTATACAGACGTTCCTGAGATACTCCACTACTATCAGGACAAGGCCACTGGGTCGGACCCTTTTCCCTTAGTCGCTCATAAGTAATATCCGTCTGGTCACAGGGGCGATCGCGTGTCAACTCAAGAAACTCAGCTCTCACTGCTTCCGAATCAGCAAAATCAAACTGATTTGTAAATCCTAAACGGCGACCCACCTCTGCAAAAATTTCCCAATCTGCTTTTGCTTCCCCAAGAGGATCGCGGAATGCAGAACACAAAGTCACTACTCGCTCCGAGTTTGTCATCGTTCCTGTTTTTTCTCCCCACTGAGCAGCAGGTAACAACAGATGAGCATATTCCGCTGTTTCAGTAGGATAATAAGCATCCTGATAAACAGTAAAAGGCGATCGTAACAAAGCAGCTTTAGTCCGCTCTAAATCTGGCATACTCACAGCCGGATTAGTCGCTGCAATCCACAAACAACCTAATTCCTGGCGTTCCAAAGCCGTAATCATCTCCCAAGCAGTACGACCAGGAACAGCAGAAATTTGCCCAGGAGTCAATCCCCATAACTTTTCCAAATCAGCCCGATGTTGGGGATTTTTCACCACCCGATAACCAGGCAAAATATGAGCCAGTCCACCTGCTTCCCTACCACCCATAGCATTAGGTTGACCAGTCAGTGAAAACGGTCCTGCACCCGGTTTACTAATATTACCTGTCATCAAATGCAGATTAATCAGAGTCCGGACTTTGGCCGTCCCCTCAGAGGACTGATTCATCCCCATTGACCACAAAGATAAAACTTGCTTTGACTCACTCCAATAACGAGCTGCCTTTTCCAACTCATCCAAACGAATACCGCAGTGGCGTGCGACTAGATCGGGTGGGGAATGACGAATGACATCAGTGTATTCAGGAAAACCAGTCGTACATTCATCAATGAATGTCGCATCTATCGCTCCCCAACGCATAAGTAGATTAGCAATACCGTTGAGTAGATCGATATCAGTACCTGGTCGAATTGCCAAATGCAAATCTGCTGCTTCTGCTGTTTTAGTACGACGGGGGTCTACCACAATCATTTTCACTTTTTTATTTCTCTTGTGGTGAACCCGCAGACGATTAAATACAATGGGGTGACATTCAGCTGTATTAGTACCGATTAAAAATGCACAGTCCGTTTTTTCTAAGTCATCGTAGCAACAGGGGGGGCCGTCGGAACCAAAACTTTGAATATACCCCGATACTGCTGAAGACATACAGAGACGAGAGTTCGCATCAAAGTTATTAGTCCCCAGACATCCTTTGAGCAATTTCTGAGCTACATAATAATCTTCTGTTTGAAACTGACCAGAACCGTACATACAAATTGCATCTGGTCCTTGAGTGAAGCGTACAGTTTGAATCCGGTTAACAATCCGATTAAAAGCTTGATCCCAAGTAACCCGACGAAAAGGCTCATCTAGGGTATCGCGCATCATTGGATATTTGAGGCGACCTTTATCCAATGCTTCAGCAACAGTGGCACCTTTTACACAAACTTTGCCTTGACTAGAGGGATGAGAGCGATCGCCCACTACTCGCCAAATTGGATTACCTTTGCTATCTCGATTTGTTGCTTTTCCAGGAATTGCTGGCGGTAATACATCTAAGCCACAGCCAACTCCACAATAAGGGCAAAGAGTTTTTGTAGGTTCCATAGTTTACTTTAAAAATAATTTTCTTGGCAGACGAATAAGTGAAATTCAAGCGAATATCATTTACACTTAGATGCTAAATCATTTAATTTTGTATTCCAGCAGAAGTTGTTCTCCTGCTAAACTTTCCCTGATTTATTGTTATTTATAATTAATATAATATAATACTTAATCTCAATGATATAGAATTTAATTTTTGTTTATTATTGAAGACTTTATGAAAAATTATCTGTCACATTGGATACGTTTTAATACAGTTTTAAAATAATATCATATCCGGTTGAACAGTTATAAATAAACTACTCACGAGTCAGAATTCTGCAATTCAGGAAGAAAGAAGAAGAAAGGCTCTAGATATAGTAGGGGTTAACGGCCGTTAACCCCTACAAATGGTATATAATTTCCGCCGTTGCTGAATTGAAGTATGAATGCGCGATTATTTGGTTCTCGCCTTCGCCCCCGCACATCCCCCAACTTTGGGGGACTTTTAGAGTTTTATTCCCCCCCAAAATTGGGGGGTTAGGGGGGCTTGCATCATACCCAGAATCACCAACGCCTAATTTCCTGTTTAGCGTAAGTTCTATTAGTATTAGTCTTCAGCAAATATAGGAGCAGATTCTAGATTCACTTCCTCTTCATCCTCTTCATCCTTATGGTGTTCAGCAAATGAACCCTCTGGCTCTTTCAAGAAGAAAGCACACAGGAACGCCACAATTATTGACATTACACCGAGAACTTCAAAGAAAATTCGGTTACCAACAGCACCTTCAGGCAATAAACTAAACGTAGTCAGATAAACTACCGCACCTACGTTACCATAAGCACCAACATTACCAGCAATTTGACCTGTCACTCGGCGCTTAATTAAAGGAACTATAGCAAAAGTAGAACCTTCAGCCGCTTGCACAAAGAAAGAACACATCATAGTAAGTATCACAGCAGCAAATAGCCACCAACCTCCAGTTACACGACCAAATGTGAGATAACCAATTCCCATCCCAGCAGTCAATACTGTCATTGTCAACTTCCGACTACCAAGTTTGTCTGAAATTAAACCACCACCAGGACGAGATGCGAGGTTCATAAAAGCATAGCTAGCTGCTATCATCCCTGCCAAGGCTTTATCCAGGCCAAAAGTATTTTCAAAGAAAGCAGGAAGCATAGAAACTACTGCTAGCTCAGAACCAAAATTAACAAAATAAGTAAGTTCTAAAATTGCTACTTGAGAAAACTGATAGCGGTCAGCAGGAGGATAACGCTTCTCACCTGCTATCAACTCTTTATTAACTGCCCAACAGTTATAAGTTTGGAAAGCGTACAAACCTAAGAGCAATAGCCAGACAATATAAAGTTGACCTTGAGATAGGAAACCAACTTTACTCAAGCGCCAAGCTAGTAAACAAAGAACCCCTGTTAAAGGAAGGTTCATCAAAATTAGGAAGAGAAAATCTTTCTGGGTGGTAACTTCTAAACCTGTGGCACGCTTAGGCTTTTTATACACCTTACCAGGAGGAGTATCTTGAACATTGAAGAAATAAAACGCACCATAAAGCGCAGCTATAATACCTGTCAGAGCGATGGATAACCGCCAGTTCAATATCTCACCGCCACTAAAAGTTAACACAGCAGCTACAGTAGGAAGGGTAAAAGCAGAAGCAGCAGAACCAAAGTTACCCCAACCGCCATAAATACCTTCTGCCAAACCTATTTCTTTAGGGGGAAACCATTCAGCGACCATGCGAATACCAATCACAAAACCAGCACCGACAATACTCAGTGCTAGACGGCTGATAACTAACTGGCTGAAGTTTTGGGCAAGAGCAAAACCTATACAGGGAATAGCTGCATACATTAGTAGCAGCGAATAGGTAATTCTTGGTCCGTATTTATCTAACAACATCCCAATAATAATTCGGGCAGGTACTGTTAGTGCAACGTTACAAATAGCAATAGTTCTTATTTGAGAAGTTTCTAAACCAAAGTCTGCTTTTATTGATGTTGCTAATGGAGCTAAATTAAACCACACAACAAACGATAGAAAAAAAGCAAACCAAGTAAAATGGAGGATACGGTAACGGCCCCGAAAAGACCAAAGTTCTGTTAACATTTTCTGTTGAATTATAATTATTAAGGCGATGTAAGGTCACAAACAAAGATTAATTGGCGTTGCTGAATTGAAGTATGAATGAGCGATTATTTTGTTCTCGCCTTCGCCCCCGCGCATCCCCCGTTCAACAAAAAGCGCAGCATCTTCTGGCTTCCCCCTTTCCAAGGGGGACGGGAGGGGGATAAAACGGGGGAATTTTAGAGTTTTATTCCCCCCAATTTTGGGGGGGGTTAGGGGGGCTTGCATTATACCCATAATCAACAACGCCGATTAATTTTGCTGACAAGTCTAACTAAAAATAATCTGAGGCAGTTATGAAATTTGTGAATTAAATTAGTACCAGAGTGAAGTGTTAGTTTAAAGCGAACAATTCAATTTTTTTCTAATAACATAGTAGGTAGGCCAAAATTATAATTTATGTATTTTGCAGATTTTTCAGCACTTTAGCATCAAAAAGTTTCTTACTTTCATCACTATCAGTGCAATTTTTAGTTAGTAGTGAATTATATATAAATTTCTACCTAACACCTACTATGTATTATCTCAAACCAAAGACCTATTTGGTTAACCATTGGTTAACTTGAAGTACACCATTGGGAGTTAGTAGCACTAAATATTCTGCTGTTGGTTTGTTATCATCAAGAATGCTGGAGTTAGTCAATTTGGCTAAAGGAGTTTCTCCAATATACTCGGAAGCTGCTTTATTGATATGTTCATACTTGGCAACCATTCCAGCAGAGTTCATTGTGACTCGATAGGCTAAATTTTCAGAAAAAGTTGGATATTGTTTCCAAGCTTGGTCGATCTGGTTGTACAGCATCGAGTTTAATTTCTCAAGAGTATTTGAGTCAGTAATTTTTGGTGCTGCTTGAGTTTCTGGAACTGCCATAGTTACTTGAGTTTCTGCAACAGGTACTGTATTGACTGCTGAGACTGACTCGGTAGTATCAACTGCGGAAGAAACAACAGAAGTTGATGGAGCAATAGTAGGTTTTGATGTGCTGGCTACAATAGGAGCAGTATTAGTAGTTGATGTAGCAACAGTTGATGGAGCAATAGTAGGTTTTGATGTGGGTGCGCTGGCTACAATAGGAGCAGTATCAGTAGTGGATGTAGCAACTATTGTTTCTTCTGCTTCTTGTTCTTGTTGTTGAGCATATTCTGCTAGAGAACGCTGCCAACTATTAGTATAAAAACCAGCAAATAGTGTTAACCCAACTACAGATAGAATTTTTAGACCTAGAGATTTTGCTGTTTCGGATGAATTGTTAGAAGTATTAATTGTAGTAGACATTGTTGAAATTCTCCTTGTTGTTTTTTTGCTTTGAGTCTAATAAATAAATTTTTGCTGTGAGACTAAATTTGAGAAACGCTATTTAAGCTTCTCCAGTCTTTATTTGTAAGATTTACGATTTACTTTGGTTGAGCACCAAAATTTTCAATTAGCAAATTCCGCAAAATAGCTTTGAGGTCTTCACAGGGAATACCTTTTTGAACGCAATTGCCGAGTTTAGCATCTTTGCCAACTGTGCCTCCCATGTACAGGTCAACACCCTCAACCATTTTACCATCTTTGCGTGCTTTAGTACCCATCAAACCAATATCTGCAACCTGTGGCTGTCCACAAGAGTTGGGGCAACCAGTCCAGTGAATGCGTACTGGTTTTGGTATTGACAGTTCAGCTTCGAGTTCCTTTACCATTGCCATGGCACGATTTTTGGTTTCAATGAGAGCAAAGTTACAAAACTGTGCCCCCGTGCATGAAACTACAGCCCGAGTTAATGGTTGAGGATTAATGGAAAACTTTTCTAGGAGTGCTTCTCCAAGGAATGGTTCTATTCTAGACTCAGGAACATTAGGAATAATAGCATTTTGTTCCACAGTCAGCCTAATTTCTCCATTTCCATAAACCTCAGCTAGACGAGCCAGGTCAAACATATTGTCAGCATATAGCCTACCAACCGGAATGTGCAACCCAATATAATTTAACCCTGGTTGTTTTTGTTTGTAAACCCCTATATGGTCACGTTTTTCCCAGATAATTTCGTCTTTTGGAGCTTCTGTTTCTAGAGTTTGCCCCATTTGTTGCTCAACTTTTGAGCGGAATTCATCTAAACCCCACTCATCTATCAGCCACATTAGCCTTGATTTTTGGCGATTTGCTCGGAGTCCGTAATCGCGAAATACTTCTAGAATAGCTCGACAGATGGCAACAACTTGATTTGGTTCTACCCAAGCATTCAGGGGTATAGCTGCTGCACAACGTTTGGCGGAGAAAAAGCCACCCACCAAAACGTTAAAACCAAATTTATCGTTTTTGTAAGCAGGAACAAAAGCAATATCGTTAATTTCAGCATGAACAGAATTATCACGGCATCCGGCGATCGCTATATTGAATTTCCGTGGTAAATTGGTAAATTCTGGGTTGCCTTTGCTGTTGCCAGTAATCATGTCTTGGACTTGCTGTACTAACTCACGGGTATCGTAAAGTTCGTCTGCATCTATTCCAGCTACTGGGGAACCTGTGATGTTGCGTACATTATCCATACCTGATTGAACGGTGGTTAAACCTACTTGTTCAAATCGGCGAAAGATTTCTGGGATATCTTCTATTCTAATTCCCCGCAGTTGCAAGTTTTGTCTGGTGGTGATGTCGGCGCTGCCGTCTTCCCCGTACCGTTGGACTATTTCTGCCAAGACTCCCATTTGTTGACTGGTGATGAATCCATTTGGCATCCGCATCCGCAACATAAATTTCCCTGGAGTTACTGGTCGGAAGAATACACCTAACCATTTTAGTCTGTGGTCGCGGTCAGTTTTATCTATTGCTTCCCAACCAATATTGGCAAATTTTTCTAGTTCTGTTTTCACTGCCAGACCATCTTTTTCTGCTTTAAATTTCTCAAATTTATTTAGTTTTTCTTGGCGCTCTACTGTGCCAGTCATCTATATTATCCTCATTTGTAGGCAGTCTCATAAATTTTAGGAAAACTAACTGTAAGATGTTTGAATTGACTCAATTACTAATTTTTTTGAGCCGACAACTAGAAAATCAAAATGTTTAAAAATTCTGCATCTGTTGTCACCATCTAATGTCAAATTTTTATTAATTTGTTGTTGACTAATGTAAATGAGTTTAAATTAAATATTCGTATTTTTTGTTACAAAATGTATATTTTTATGAATAAAATGTATATATAGAATGCGTTTATTGCATTTTAGCTGCAAAAGCATACATAGATATATAGGGACAAGGGCTAATAACTGTTCTATAGAAGCCATTTGAGATCTATTTAATAAAGATATGGGGAGATGGGGAGATGGGGGGATGGGGGGATGGGGAGATGGGGGGATGGGGGGATGGGGAGATGGGAGCAAATTTCAACCTGCTTGGTCAGCATTCCCTCTCTTGGTGCGCGTTCCGCAAGCGAGCTGTCGTCGTCGCGGGGTCGCATCCGCTTTTTCCCCTATTCTCGTTCCTGAATTTCCTGACTTAACCAGAACTGAGGACTACAGCCAAAAGTACATACCTCCTGCAAAGATACCACTCAGGGGTTCTATATTTTTTGTGCTGTAATACCAAGTGTGAAAAAAGAATGTTACGAATAATAAGGGTGATAAAAAGACTTTTCAGTAAATGTCCCTTTGACTAAAAAGATGATTTATGGGCTAATAAATGATATCGAAGACATTCATTCTGACTCGTGACTCCTGACTCCTGACTCCTAAAAAATACCCTAGCTATTTGTAGCAAACATTTATCAAATTGGTAGAATTCAATATGTGGGTCAGCTTAAAATCAAAAAGATACAAGTCAGTAGTCAGCATTTACTAGACAAAAGTTTCAAGTTGCTCAACTGTAAATATACAGAACTTTTTAGAATCGTCAGGCGCACTTTAAAATTAATTTCTTTCTCGCTGTTTTCTTTTCTCTATTGCCTTTCACAAAAAATATGTTTAAATATATTCCTCATGGACACTGTTATCTATGGAATCCTAGTTTAGTTAGCTTGCATTTAATCTCAGATATTCTGATTGCTGTTGCTTACTTCTCTATCCCTTTAATGTTGGTTTATTTTATCCAGCAAAGACAAGATTTACCTTTTCCTTCTATATTCTGGCTATTTAGCGCCTTTATTGTTTCTTGTGGGACAACCCATGTTCTAGATGTGTGGACCTTATGGCATCCCACTTACTGGTTTTCAGGAATTTTGAAAGCTATAACTGCCATAATTTCATTGTTTACAGCTTTTGAACTCCGTATTCTCATACCTCAAGCTTTACTATTGCCTAGTCCAGAAGAACTAGAAAAAGCAAATCAGGAACTACAGAAACAAATAGTAGAACGCCAGCGTATAGAAACTCAATTACGAGAAAGCGAAGTTAAATTTTATGCTGCTGCGGAAGCAAGTTTAGATAGTTTATTTATATTTAATAGTCTGCGGGATGAAACTGGACGTATTGTTGATTTTATTTTTGTAGAGCTAAACTCCCGCGCCGAACAACTCATTTCTATGACTAAATCAGAAGTATTGGGACAAAGACTGTCTGAACTAATTCCTACCAACGATACTAGAGGTTTCTTGGAAAAATACGTTCAGGTTGTGGAAACAGGTAAAGTTTTCAAAGAAGAGTTTTCCACAAATCTCTTTACTCCCAATATCTCCTGGTTGCAACATATGGTAGTTCCTCTAACAGATGGTATTGCTATTACTACTAGAGATATCACCGAACACAAACAGATGGAAAAAATATTGCAAGAAAGAAAAGAACGTTTCCGTCTAGCTTTCGATCATGCACCTATTGGTATTGCCCTGGTATCACCAGATGGAAATTTTATCCGGGTTAACCGTGCTTTGTGTGTAATGCTGGGTTACAGTGAAGTTGAATTGATACAGTTAACCTTCCCAGAAATTACTCATCCTGAGGATCTAACTACTGACCTTGCTTTTGTACAGCAGCTCTTAGAGGGCGAAATCAACTTCTACACGATAGAGAAGCGATACATTAATCAGGAAGATAATATTGTCTGGACAATTTTGAGTGTTTCTCTAGTAAAAGATCCATCAGGTGAACCTCTGTATTTCATTTCTCAAATTCAAAATATTACTTCCCGCAAGCAACATGAAGCTGAACAGCAAAGACTCATTACTAAGCTAAAAATCAGTAACCAAGAACTAGAAGATTTTGCTTATGTAGCTTCCCACGACTTGCAGGAACCACTGCGGAAAATTCAGACCTTTGGCGATCGCCTCAAAATTAAATATGGGGGAGTGTTAGATGAAAAAGGGCAAGACTATCTACAAAGAATGCAGAGTGCTGCCAAAAGGATGCAAATTTTAATTAGGGATTTATTAAACTTCTCACGCATTACGACTAAAGCGCAACCCTATGTACCTGTAACCCTTTCTCAAATAGTGGCAGAAGTTATTGACGACTTGGAAAACCCCATTGAACAAACAAAAGCTCAGGTGGAAGTAGGAGAGTTACTCACCATTCAGGCCGACTCAATACAAATGCGACAATTGTTCCAAAATTTAATTGGCAATGCACTTAAATTTCACATACCAGGAAATTGCCCCATTGTCAAGGTAGAAGCAATTTTACAGTCGGAAATTAATCAAGTTCAAATTATGGTATCCGACAATGGAATAGGTTTTGAGGAAAAATATTTAGACCGAATATTTACTCCTTTCCAACGACTGCATGGCAAGCAAAAATATCAAGGTACTGGCATAGGTCTGGCAATATGTCGTAAAATAGTAGAGAGACATAATGGTAATATTACTGCTCGTAGTATCCCCAATCAAGGAACTACTTTTGTGATTACTTTGCCCATTAAACAAACTGTAGAAAAGCAAAAGGAGCATATCTTAAGTTGAATAGAAGACCAGTACCAATTCTCATGGCTGAAGATGATGAGGACGATCGTCTCCTGGCGGTGGAAGCTTTTGAGGAAAGTAAATTACTTAATAAGCTATATCTTGTTGAAGATGGGGAAGAATTATTAGATTTTTTATATCATCGAGGTGCTTATACAGACATCAAAACTTCGCCTGAGCCAGGAATAATTTTGTTAGACTTAAATATGCCCAAAAAAGATGGCCGAGAGGCGATCAAAGAAATTAAAGCTGACCCTCATTTACGTTTAATTCCTGTTGTAGTTTTAACTACTTCTAAAGAAGAAGAAGATATCTATACTTCTTATCAATTAGGAATTAGTTCATTTATTGTCAAGCCAGTAACATTTGAGGGATTAATAACAGTCATCCAAAGTTTGAGTAGATATTGGTTTGAAATTGTTGAACTCCCTGCTAGAGAATATTGAATCTACTGGGGAAATTTTCCCTTCTAATTTCTTGGGAAAATTATATGTATTAGATGATTTATGTTGGTTGCGATGACAATTGTTTACCTGGGTATAACTATGATTCATAGTATATAAAATCAAGCAGACTTTTATGCAAAAATACACTATTAATGTTCTCCTAATAGAAGATGATGAAGATGATTTTATCATCATTGATGACATCTTGTCAGAAGTAGAATCACCAACAATATCTCTGAATTGGGAAAATACTTATGAAGGGGGATTAGCTGCAATAGAAACAGGAAAATATGATGTTTGTTTGCTTGACTATCGTCTAGGAGAAAAAGATGGAATAGAATTACTCAAAACAGCAATAGACTTAAATTGTCAGACACCAATTATATTAGTCACAGGTCAAGGCGATCGAGAATTAGACCTACTGGCGATGAAAATTGGAGCAGCAGATTATTTGAATAAATTAGAAATTCGAGAATATACATTAGAGCGAGTAATTCGCTATGTCATTGAAAGAAATAAAAATTTAATTGCCCTCAAAGAAAGTCAAGAAAAACTACAAGAAGCTCAAAAAATTCCCCATTTAGGAAACTGGGAATTAGACTTAAAAACACAGAAAATAACTTGGTCTGATGAAGTATTTCGGATTTTTGGTCTGAGTTCAACTCAAAAGCAACCAACTTATCCAGAATTCCTCGAAATGTTCCTTCCTGAAAGTCGAAAATTATGGTCTAAAAATATGGCTTTAATCTTAGAGAAAACACAAAAGTGTGAATGTGAATATGAAATAATTCGCCCGGACGGAACAGTGAGATATCTTTATACTAAGACGACTTTAATCACAAATAGTAACTTAGAATCAATCGGCATATTTGGCACAATTCTAGATATTACAAAGCGCCAACTAGCCGAATTAGAAGTCAAAAAAATCAGAAAACAAGAGCATTTATTAAGTCTAGTAATAGACAGAATTCATCAATCTTTAAACTTAGAGGAAATATTAGAAACGACAGTAGAGTCGGTGCGAGAATTTTTGCAGTGTGACCGGGTACTAATTTACCGTTTCTTACCAAATGGTCATGGTGTGGTAGAAAAAGAATCTTTAGCAGCAAATTGTCTTTCACTGTTAGGAATGACAATAGTAGATCCATGTTTTCCCAATAGCAATATTTTAGAACGTTACAAACAAGGTTATTTTAGTATTATTAGTAATATTAATCAATCAAAAATTAAATCATGTTATGCAGAACTGCTGACACAATTTCAGGTGAAAGCAAATATAGTGCTACCTATCTTAATTACAAACGAAACTGAAAACAAAAATCATACAGAAAAATCAGAAATTAATGTATGGGGGTTATTAATAGCTCATCATTGTCGAGAAAATAGAGAGTGGGAAATATCGGAAACTGACTTATTAAGACGCTTGGCAGCTCAGACAGCGATCGCTATTCAACAAGCTCAACTTTATCAATATGTAGAAAGCTTAAACCAAGAATTAACAGATAATAATTTATCTTTACAACAAGAAATTACAGAAAGAAAAAGAGCTGAATCCGAAATCAGATTTTTATTAGAAACTACTCAATCTATTAATAATGCAGATGATTTTAATTCTGCATTAGCAATTATTCTTCAGTCTTGTTGTCAATTAATTGATTGGGATTTTAGTGAGGCATGGACTCCGAATCAAGATACTAATTTGCTCGAATGTAGTCAAGGTTGGTGTCCTCAAAAACCAGATTTATTTGAGTGTAGAGACCAGAGCATGAAACTAACTTTTAGTCATAATAATGGTTTACCTGGTAGAATTTTTGCATCTCAAAAATCAGAGTGGGTTGAAGATTTTTCAATTGAGTCAAAATTAGCTGCTATAGCAGATTTAAAAACAGCTTTTGGAGTGCCAATTATTGTCGAAAAAAAAGTGTTGGCAATCTTGATTTTCTTTAACAAAAAAGTACTATCTCGGCAGCTCCATGTAATGCAATTAATTGAGGTAGTAGCTACTCAATTAGGCTCTCTAGTCCAACATAAGCAAGTAGAAGAATCTCTCAGAATTGCAGAACAACTATATCACGAGATAGTAGAAAATGCTGTTGATGGTATTTTTCAGACTACTCCTTCTGGACGTTTTATTAGTGCAAATATGGCATTAGCAAAAATGTGTGGTTATAGTTCGCCAGAAGAGTTAATCAAGAGTATTCAAGATATTTCTCGCCAGGTTTATTTTGTAGTAAACCGACGGCAAGAATTTATATTGGCAATGAAAGCAGATAATGCAGTACATAATTTTGAGTCCTTAGTCTATTGCAAAGATGGTAATACAATTTGGATTTCTGAAAATGCTCGCGCTGTCAATGATTCTCAGGGAAAATTATTGTATTATGAGGGTACTGTTTCCAATATTACCGAGCGAAAAATAGCACAGGAAGCTTTGAAGTTTCAGAAACAACAAATGCAACAATTATTGCTAAATATTCTGCCAGCTAAAATTGCTCAACGCCTGCAAACAGGAGCAAGATCGATTGCTGATAGTTTTGATGATGTGAGTGTGTTATTTGCTGACTTGGTAGGATTTACTGAATTTTGCTCAAATGTTTCTGCCATTGAACTTGTAGATTTTCTGAATTTGATTTTTTCGGAGTTTGACCAACTAGCCCAAAAGTATCGTTTGGAAAAAATTAAAACTATTGGAGATGCTTATATGGTAGTTGGTGGTTTGCTAATACAACAAGAAGACCATTTACAGGCGATCGCTAATATGGCACTAGAGATGCAAGCTTGTTTAGAGCGTATTTGCGTTCAACAACAAACATCTCTAACTCTACGAATTGGTATTCATGTCGGACCTGTAGTTGCTGGAGTTATTGGTCAGACTAAATTTATCTACGATCTGTGGGGTGATACTGTAAATATTGCATCTCGAATGGAGTCTAGTGGTATTGATGGTGAAATTCAAGTTACCTCTGTTATATATCAGCGACTCAAAGAAAAATTTGTCTTTGAAGAGCGAGGTGAAATTTCAATTAAGGGAAAAGGAAATATGACTACCTATCTACTGAAAGAACAAGTAGAAGTAAGCGTTTAGCAATTCAGGTATTAACTAGGGTTTGCGTATGGAAAGTCTTTTTGCTCTTTGTATTAGAATTAATCAGCTACTGCTCTATAAAACCGATACAAAGCGTCATATAGTATGACAATTTGATGTTTACTTCCTGCTTCTTGTGAGGCCGTCGGCGGTTACTCATCCACAGGCATTTACGGTCGAGCCGACCGCATCTCTCGCTCTTTATACTGGCATTTAAATCTCTATCTATTGACAAGCCACATGACGGGCAGTCATAAGTCCTTACATTTAAGGGCATATCTTGGACGTGACCGCAGTTTGAGCAAGTCTTTGACGATGGAAAAAATCTATCAACTACTACTAACTCAGAGTCATACCATTGACACTTGTATTTAAGCTGTCTCCGGAATTCATAAAACCACTATCTGCTAACTGATTTAGCTAGCTTCTGGTTAGCTAACATACCGCGAACATTCAAATCTTCACCCACCCCTCTTGCTCCCCTCCCAGGAGGGGATGGGGGTGGGTTGTGGTTCAAGGCTTGCGTATGTTGTCAATTTATGAAGTGCGTCTTGACGGATGTTGGCTACTTTTCTATGTAATCTCCCTATCTTTAGTTGTGCCGCCCGACCGTTAGCAGAACCTACCTCTTTATGACGATTTAGGTATTGCATTCTAGATAGTTTAGCTTCAAATCTTTGATAAGATTTTACACTTTCAAATACTTTAGCGTCACTTAAAGTTGCTAAAGTTTTTACTCCTAAATCTACACCAACAATTTCAGTCTTTTTAGGTGTTGAAGTCGGAGTAAATTCATAGCTGCAACTTAGATACCAATCACCTGCTTGCCTGCTAATAGTTATTTTTTGAGTTGTAGCTTCAATTGGTTCATAAGTTTTGACCCAACCAATAAAAGGTAATTTATGATTCCATCCATTTAATTCTATTGGTTTTCCACTGGTTTTCTATGGTGAATGAATCAGACTTACCTTTCTTTTTAAACTTTGGGCGTTTACCTAACCCCTGAAAAAACCTTTTAAATGCCTCACCCAAGTTAATAAAAGCATATTGGTAAACTTTAGATGACAAGTTTTTCATCCAGGGGTAAAGAGGCTTTGTATAGTTAGTAAAAACCTCTCTAAGTTTACGAGCATTAGGTTTATAACCATCTCTGTAAGCTGCGTTCCACAAACTTAAACCCCAGTTATAACAGAAACGTGAGTAGCCTGCGTGTTGAGCCATGAGAGTTTTCTGCTTGTTATTGAGTTTGAGCTTGGTTCTAATGGATTTCATTTACTTGTGTTTCATGTGCGCAGCAAACATAGTCTGTCTAATAGTACGCTTTATAACTTATTATATCGTTATTATTTGATTAAGTCAATGCTCCCCCACTCCCCTACTCTCAACTATATAATACAGCGCTTTTCAAATTGATGAACCACATCTTCACAAGCAAAACTCTTTAGGGAGGTTCCATGGAACGTCCCTACTGTGGTCTACCGTGCAGGAAAACCGCTGTAAGTATATTATTTGTGGGTATTTAAAGAGACATGATATAATAGCTGAAGACTTACAAATATATGGATAGTTAGGTGATGTATTAAAGAACTTTAGCAGCGATCAAATAAGTAAATAAGCAAAATTATTTGTATATTTAATGTTGAGTTATATTTTTTTCCCAGACATAGCTTAAGCCAATTTATTTTAGTAAAAAATGCACCGATAATTTGGTATTATATCAAATTAATATAAAGTTGCATAGAATAATATTTTAATCAGAGTCTACTGTAGATCGAGACAGACAAATTAATGAATTTCATCATTCTGTGCAGCCTCACATAAAATTGGTATAACACCTAACACCTAACACCGAATTCTATGCAGCTTCACATAAAATTGATATTAGTACTTAAATATTATTCTCAAATTAAAACTTAGTAAATAAATATTTATATCATGGAAAAGCAGATTATTAATGTTCTCCTAATAGAAGATGATCAAGATGATTTTATCATCATTGATGACATCTTGTCAGAAGTAGAATCACCAACAATATCTCTGAATTGGGAAAATACTTATGAAGGGGGATTAGCTGCAATAGAAACAGGAGAATATGATGTTTGTTTGCTTGACTATCGTCTAGGAGAAAAAGATGGAATAGAATTACTCAAAACAGCAATAGACTTAAATTGTCAGACACCAATTATATTAGTCACAGGTCAAGGCGATCGAGAATT
>NZ_JAAHGH010000061.1 GCF_010672525.1 Okeania sp. SIO2B3
TATTACTTTGAATTTTGTTTTGATTGACATGAATCATTTTTGGTGTGGTAGATTCTCTCTTGCGCCACATACCTTTCGGACCCCGCCGAGCCGGAATTATTACAGGCATTCCACTGTCTGAAACTGGTATTTCCCAGAATCTGCCTTTTTTTTCGGCTCCTTTAACTCTTCCTTGAGCTAATAAAACTAATAAACGTTGACGAGATATACCTAATAAAAAAGATGCTTCTCTAGTACCCATGATTTTTTTTATTAACTATTGGACAATAGTTAAAGTTTATAAGATGTCTATTATATATAAAGTTACTTAAAAGCAAATATAAACAAAATTATTGGTTTTGTCAACAAGAGAGTTTGCGCTCAAAAGTATGAGTGGTTAGGGTAGGAGTCAACTGAGACGACCTAAACCTGAACCAAGAAGTCCCAAATTCCCAATACTACGAACTTAAAGCGCATTACCCGCAGAGTTAAGGGGCGGTTTTGAAACTTAGGTTCCATTTGGCTACAGAAATAATAATTCAGACACTTACTGAACTAAAAAGGTTTGAACTAATCACAACTGCCTGGCGAGTTTTTTTGATTTCTTGACCTCTAGTCGGGTCTAGTTGTACGAATCAAACTTCTCCTCTTTTAGGATTATTCATTTTCTGTTTCCCAATCTTCTCCATCAAGAATAGAAAACTCTGTTAATTCTGGGTCATTTAAAAAATTTTCAGCAGTTTTAGCTATTGATGCTGTTAATAATTTATGACGCTCCGCTATAGGCAAACGAGATTTTTTTTGAGAGATAACTTATTTTTAGAATCAACTTGAGATAGTTTCAATTTGTGTTGAATAAACTGAATAAAGTCTAACACTTCCTGTTGTTTTTCAGGCGGTAATAATTTCAGATTATCCATAACTTCTTGTTCAATATTATTATTTGTTATTGCTGTCATAAAAGTCATCTCCAACTCATATAAGAAGTCATTTTAGCAAAAATATTAAGTTATCATGGTAACACTTCAAATCCAGCTTGAAGAAAATGGTTATCTAAAGTTAAAGCTGTAACTATCTTTCGTTGTTTCATAATGATAAATGATAAACAATCAGTAAGAGAATAGGATTTGTCTTGATGCTTTTGAAAATATTGCCATCCTTGATTAAATAGACTTTTATCAATATTAATCAATTCTATATCAGGACTTTCCAATAGTTGATTACCAACTTCAACTGCTTTATAATGAAGGTTTATACTATTGAAGAAAGTTACTACTTTATCAAAAATATATGTTGTTGTTACTAACAAAGGCTGAGATTTGGCTAAAAAATTCCAATTTTGTAATACTTGTTGATGAGCATCTTCATTTTTTATTTCTAGAGCCAAAATATAGCTAGTATCCAAAAAATATACTTCTTTCATTGTTGATTATACAGATAACGGTCGTGATTAATTGCGCCATCCTTTACATCACATTCCACAGGATTTTTACCTAAATCCCAAATAGAAGGTGTTTTTTTGATGCTGGTGATAATAATTTTCCCATTGTCTTGAATAATCTCAAATTCTTGGTTTTCTCCTAACAATTCTTTGGGTATGAATAACCCTTGTTCTGTTGCTGTTAATTTCATGTTTAATTACCTCTATTAATTTTGTAAATTAATTCATTAAAATCGCCCTATTTCAGAATAGCAATACTTATCATAAATTTTCAATTTCCTGCAATACTTCTATCAAAGTAGGAGCATTTGAGGAAATAATATTTTCTTCAGTTCCATCATGTTTGTGATGAGGAAAGTTGGGCAAATTTAGCTTTTTATGGTGTCTAGTATTGTCATAACGAAAAATCAAGTTTTTGGAGGGAGTCATATATTGATATACGTACATACCACGATTGATTATTGTTTTAACATTTACAAATTCACGCCAATAAAGAATAGAACCATCTATAAAACTTATTTCACCTACAATAAAACCTTGATCGCCTGTTCGTTCATCAGATGTAATATTGAAGGAAGTGACTAATGAGCAAGAGTTAATTACTTCACGAATTTCCTGAACATAATCCTTAATTAACAAACTCAACCACCTTTAAATTTTCTACTTCTTCACAGAGATTTTCCAGCATCCAAGATTCTCCAATCCATTCGTCTAATTCTAGGGTTTCTGTAAATTCATCATTTTCATATCTTCTGAGAAATTCTTCTGTAGATAACTGATACTTAGTCTCAAATTCCTGCAATCTTTGTTTGGTTCGTTCAATACCATCAGACAAAGATTGTAATTCTTTTTCTACTGCTGCTTTTAATAAAATTTTTAATGATTCTGGGTGCTGGCATTTAATTTTTAGTTCTGGCATATTTATTATTTCCTTTGTTAGTTATTCAATAACCTCTTTAATTCATCTTGAATACTTACAGCTACTTGCATTGTTTCATCAAAATATTTTCCATAACTATTAGCTTTATCACTAATTTGCATGGCTTTTAAGGCAGAAATATTATCAGAAAATTTTTCTGGTCTAAAATTAGGGTTTTCTCTCAATATTCTTTCTGTTTTAATAGCACGCACAATATCTTTTCGTGTTAGTTTAACTGCACCAATAACTTTTTCTCTATCCGAGAATTGAACGGGATTTCCTGCTTCTTTTAATTTATCTAATACAACAACGTTTTTAGCAGTATTATTAAACTTATCAGCTTCTAAAACTAAATGTCTGAGAGCTGAAGAAGCTAGAGGAATTTTTTTAGTAGATCGGTTCACAAATTTATCCTGGAAAAAAGAGTTATAGTAAAGAGAACCAGTCAACCTCTGTAAGAAAATTGGTCCTATTCTAAGGAGCTTAAGACCATTTTCTCGAAGTTCCTTCTGTTCTTTGAGTCCGCGACTACCGCCAAAGGGACCGAGAAAGTCAACTTCTTTCCAACCCATCAGCTCTATAATAAAATCATCACTAATAAAAAGTTGTTCTGAATCGTAAGCCATAAAACTCAACCTAAAACTAATAATTTAAAAGCTATTTCTAGCATATCAAATAGATGCTTTTTTTTGCAAATTATTGGTTCATCTCATGTTCAGCTAAATACTTTTCATTAATGGATAATGGATAATGGAGAATTACCTTTCCCTAAAAGGGAGAGGATTGACGAAAAGGAAAAAATTTATTTTTTTTCCCTTGAAAGGGGAGGCTAACAAAGCTGAATTATTTAATTATTTAATTATTAATTCTTCGGTAATAAACTAAATTTGCACTCTGTTGTTTACAGGAAAGGTGAGCATATCGCCCACCCTAAATTAAACTACACCAAACTACGCACTAAAATATTTCGCCACAGGATGATAAGTAATGATCGCTGTCGTAGACTGTTCTGGATAAAGTTGCTCGCTCTCATCCATATACATATCAATCCTTTTCACATCCAACAAGTCTAACTGCTTAAACTGATCCTGCATATTGGGACAAGCAGGATAACCAAAACTATAGCGCGACCCTTGATAACGCTGTTTCAAAATATCCTTAATATTATCTGCATCCTCTGCACCGAAACCTAGCTCCCGACGAATACGAGCGTGTAACCATTCTGCCATTGCTTCCGCAGTTTGTACCGCCATACCGTGGAAATACAAATAATCTGTATACTGATCGGCAGCAAACAACTTCTGAGCAAACTCAGTGGCTATTTCTCCCACTGTTACAGCGTGCATGGGGAACACATCAATAATTCCGGAATCCTTGGGAGCAAAGAAGTCAGCAATACATAACCGTCGTCCTGACTTTTGCCGAGGAAATTCAAAACTGTTGACAACTTTTGTTGCTTTTCCAGTCTTATTCATTTCGTCGGAGTCGTAGATTAAAAGTGTATTTCCTTCTGCTTGACAAGGGAAATAACCATAAATAGCTTGGGGATGTAGTAACTTTTCTTCAACTACCCGTGATTTCCAAGTTTCCAGAATCGGATAAACTTTCTCAGCTAAAAACTCATTATATTCTTCCCGTGGTTGTCCTTGGGGTTTGCGGAATTGCCACTGCCCTGCCATCAACGCTTGTAAATCTAAATACCAGAATAATTCCTCGAATGGCATATCTTCTGGTTGTAATAACTTGGTTCCCCAGAATGGAGGAGTGGGGCGATCGATATCTACTGCTACATCATCGGAACGTCGAGTATCTACCACAACTGGTTCAGCAGGTTTAGTTTTCTCTTTTTCCTCGGACTTAACTTGGGTATCAACTTTACCATTACCATTACCATTCCCACTCCCATTACCGTTTTCTTCGGCAAACTCACCTAAGAACCCTTGAATGTCATCCCATTTCTCTTCTGCTTTTGCTGGCATCAATTTATCCATGAAATGCAAGTCGGAAAAGGCATCCTTACCATAAACTACTTTACCTTTGTAGGTATTTTGGCAATCTTGATGAACGAATTTAGGTGTTAGTGCAGCACCACCTAAAATCACGGGAACGGTAATACCTTCTTGGTTAAATGTTTCCAAGTTATCTTTCATAAATGCGGTTGACTTCACCAATAAACCACTCATGGCGATACAGTCAGCATTATGTTCCCGGTAAGCGGAAATAATATTATCAACTGGTTGTTTAATTCCGAGGTTAATTACTTTATAACCATTATTTGACAAGATAATATCCACGAGATTTTTACCAATATCGTGAACGTCTCCTTTAACAGTAGCAATTAAGAAAGTTCCTTTAGAATTATCCTCACCTGACTCTTCTGTTTCCATGAAAGGTTGTAGATAAGCAACTGCTGCTTTCATAGTTTGAGCAGACTGCAATACAAATGGTAATTGCATTTGCCCGGAACCGAATAATTCTCCTACTACTTTCATGCCATCTAATAAATAGACGTTGATAATATCTAACGGCGGATATGTTTCTAAAGCTTTTGCCAAAGCATCTTCTAAACCGATACGTTCCCCATCAATAATATGTTGTTTTAAACGTTCTTCAATTGGTAAATTTTGTGTAGCACTTCGGTCTTTTTTAGTTGTTTTACCCTGGAACATTGTTGTCAATTCAGTTAGAGGGTCGTAAACACAAATATCCCCATCAAATTCCCGTTGGTCATATATTAGCTTCCGACAAACTTCTTGATGTTCTGGTTCAATTTTTGACATGGGTAAAATCTTACTGGCACTAACAATAGAACCATCCAAACCTACTGCCATTGCTTCATGCAAAAATACCGAGTTCAACACTTGTCTTGCTGCGGGATTTAAACCAAATGAAATGTTAGAAACCCCAAGCATTATATGACAATCTGGTAACTCTTTCCGAATCTTTTTAATAGATTCAATTGTGGCTTTTCCATTTTCCCTATCCTCTTCAATACCTGTAGAAACTGGCAAAGCTAAAGTATCAAAGAACAATTCATGGGCTGGAATGCCATATTCTATTGCTGCATCATAAGCTCGTTTTGCTATTTCAAATTTCTTATCCGCCGTCCGAGCCATTCCATCCTCATCGATGGTTCCAACTACCACACCAGCACCATATTTTTTCGCCAATTCTAATACTTTAAAAAAACGAGGTTCTCCATCTTCATAGTTAGTAGAATTTAGCAAACATTTACCGCCAGCAACTTTTAAACCAGCCTCCATTTTTTCCCATTCAGTCGAGTCTAACATCAGAGGCAAATTAACATTTGTGACTAAACGAGATGCTAATTCGTGCATATCTTTAACCCCATCGCGCCCCACATAATCAACGTTAACATCGAGAATATGTGCTCCTTCTTTTACCTGAGATTTTGCTAAGGCAACTAAACCATCCCAGTCTTCATTATTCAGCAAAGTTCGACATTTTTTAGAACCACTAGCATTCAGTCTTTCCCCAACAATTAAAAATGAGTTATCTTGTTCGTAAGTTTCCGAAGAATAAATAGATGCTGCTGAAGGAATATAGTTATATTTTCGTTCTTTTGGTGTGAGAGTTTGAGTAATTTCAGCTAATGCTTTAATATGGTCTGGACGAGTACCGCAACAACCGCCGATAACTTGTACTCCCAGGTCTTCAACAAAGTGCATTAAAGCCATTTTTAACTCTAAAGGAGTTAATTTGTAGTGAGCTTGTCCGCCGATATTTTCTGGCAAGCCAGCATTAGGAATACAGGAAACAACAAAAGGCGAATTTTCCGACAAATAACGAATATGTTCCTTCATTAAATCCGGACCAGTGGCACAATTTAATCCCAGAATATCGATAGAATAAGGTTCTAAAATTGTCAGAGCAGCATTAATTTCCGAACCAACTAACATAGTTCCAAAAGATTCCATAGTTACTGACACCATGATAGGTCGGCGATCGCCTTTTTTTGCAAAGGTTTCTTCTATGCCATTTAATGCTGCTTTTATTTGTAAAACATCCTGACAAGTTTCTACAAGAAATAAATCTACTCCCCCATCAAAAAGACCTTCCGCTTGCTCGGCAAAACCATTTTTTAGGGTGTCAAAATCAATATGTCCCAGGGTAGGTAATTTTGTTCCTGGCCCCATTGACCCAGCAACAAATCGAGGCTTTTCTGGGGTTGAAAATTCCGCAGTAACAGACTTTGCTAATTCGGCCGCTGCTTTATTCAAATAATAAGCTTTGTCCGCTAAATCGTATTCTGCCAATACAATTTTTGTACCACCAAAAGTATCAGTTTCAATCACATCGGCACCTGCTGCTAAGAACCCTCGGTGGACTGTAGCAACTGCTTCTGGTTTAGTATGGACAAGATATTCGTTACAACCTTCGTATTCTTTACCGCCAAAGTCTTCAGCAGTCAGGTTTTGGACTTGGAGATTAGTACCCATTGCACCATCAAAAACTATGACTGGGCGTTCTGGGCTATGGAGACGATTCAAAAATGGGCTATTCATAATCGAGTGTTTGGTTTTTAGGTACTATTTTATACTACTCTTTTCAGAGTTTAAGAGCAATTTATGTTCTATATGATAATATGTATTTAAGAGGTGCTATCGCAATTAGAATATAGATTGTCTACAGTTAAATAATAACTCAAAAAAATAGAAGTTATAAATCGGTGACTTATGACTTATATATCCTAATATCTATCAAATTTTTATTAGTAGTAATACGATAATTACTTATAAATATAATTTGAAAATGAGAATGATATACAATCAAAATTCATAGATAAATTAAGATTTAATTTTTCTGACAATTACCAAGTTAATATTTTTTAGTAGACCTAGTTTGTCTAAGAAAAATTAGACTGATTAATTAACCTTAATTAAGGTGCTTGAAAAACGGCATTGGTGACTTGAGGTATGATATCATGTCCGGATAAGAGGGCGGGCAAAAAACTTTCCCCTTCTACTCCTGTTTTTTCTTCTTTATTCCCTTCTGACTCGGTCCTCCTAACTCCTGACTCAGTCGTTCCCCTTCTGGCTCCCCTCCTGGGAGGGGCGGGGGTGGGTTGACTCCTAAGTAATGAAGATGAATATCATACACGCTATTCAGCAACGCCAAAAAAACTAATGATTTGATTCAATCAACTAGAATGAAGTAGCTATGAATAGAACTGAGCAACTACCAGGAATCAAATTTCATCAAAAGCTAAGTATTTGGTGGAAAAATAGTCTACAAGATCGGAAATCAACTCGTAGTTTTCTGTTACGTTTGTTGGTTGCATGTACTACTGTCTTAGTTAGTATTGCTGCTTTTTATAGCTATCAAGTTGTTCGTGAATTAATTCTAGAGAAATTGAAAAAAAATGCTTTGTTGGAAGTGCAGCTAGGAGCAGATAATATCGATCGCTGGTTAGCCACCAAAAAAATTGAAACATACACTACTGCTAATACTCCTACATTCCGAACCATGGACTGGTCAGTGGTTAGACCTTTCTTAAAATCTAAAGAGTTGCGATCGCCAGATTTTTTCTTTTTTGCCATGATTAATCCTGATGGTTCCTACTATACCAGTAAAGTTGGCAAGGCAAAAGCCAATCTTAAAGACCGTAAGCACATTAAACGAGCCATAGCTGGTCAAGTAAATGTTTCCGATCCTGTAATTTCTCGCACTCTAGATGTTTTAATGGTTTTTGTTGCTGTTCCTGTGTGGTCAGACGATCCTAATATCAAACAACCAATAGGAATTCTAGCGGGTGCAATTTCAACTGACCGGATGAGGCAAGTAGTGAGTAGTTTGCAGTATGGTGATAATAGTTATGCTTTTGCAATTAATTCTGAAGGAGAGTCAATATTTATACCTCAAAAAGATCTAAACGGCAATGAAACAAAACCTATTCCCAATTTTTCGTCGTCAAAAAATCCTAAGTTACAGAATATTTCCCGAAAAATGCTTGCCAAGGAAAAGGGTATAGAATTAGTAGAGATTAGCGATCGCCAAGTTTATCTAGCTTATCTTCCCATAGAGCAAACAGACTGGTCTCTGGGCTTAATTATCCCCCGTGCAAATATTGAATCGCAACTCAAAGCACTAAATCTGATGGCATTAGTAGTGCTAAGTTTAGCCGTTACCATGATTATAGTCTTGTGGAAAGTACAATCATTTGAGCAAAAGCAACTCAAAAAAACCAAACAAGCTGCTGAGATAGCAAACCAAGCCAAAAGCGAATTCCTAGCCAATATGAGCCATGAATTACGCACCCCTCTCAATGGCATTCTCGGTTACGCTCAAATCCTTCATCGTTCTAAGTATGGGGGCGAAAAAGAACACAAAAGCATTGAAATTATTCATCAATGTGGTAACCACTTGTTAACTCTGATCGATGATGTTCTTGATATATCAAAAATAGAAGCTCGTAAACTTGATTTATATCCCTCCAATTTTCATTTCCCCTCTTTCCTAGAAGGAATTGTAGAAATGATTCGTATTAGATCTGATCGAAAAGGAATTGAGCTTATTTATCAACCAGAAACCAACTTACCAACGGGTATCATTGCAGATGAAAAACGCTTGCGCCAAGTTTTAATAAATTTGTTAAGTAATGCAGTCAAATTTACTGATACTGGTAAGGTTGTTTTTCAAGTGAAAACTTTTAGAGGTAAGTCGAGTCAGAGTCAAGATAACTCACATCCATTTTCTACCATTGAATTTAAAGTTCAAGATACAGGAGTTGGTATTCCAGCAGAAAAAATCGACACTATTTTCAAACCCTTTGAGCAGGTGGGAGAGCAGATGAAACGCTCTCAAGGAACAGGATTAGGATTAGCTATTAGTAGTCAAATTGTTAATCTCATGGGTTCAAAAATTAGAGTAAAAAGTAAGTTAGGTGTAGGCAGTATCTTTTCCTTTAAAGCGAAATTTACTCTCAGTGCTAACTGGGTCAAGTCAGCTTCTACGATCGCTGGAAAACAAATTATTGGTTACACAGGGACACAAAAAACTGTTCTGGTTATTGACGATCGCTGGGAAAATCGATCTGTGCTAATTAATTTGCTGCAACCAATTGGTTTTGTAACTGCGGAGGCAGAAAATGGTTCTCAAGGATTAGCTAAATTAGCAGAACTCAAGCCAGATGTAACCATTGCAGATTTACAGATGCCAGTGATGGATGGTTTTGAGATGCTCAGGCAGTTGCGTGCAGTTGATGAATTGAAAAATTTGCTAGTAATAGTCTCTTCTGCCTCCGTATCACAGAGAGATCGACACAAAAGTCTTGATGCTGGGGGTAATGATTTTCTCCCTAAACCTGTAAATGCACAGAAATTATTTAAAATGCTAGATCGACATTTAGGAATAAAATGGAAATATGCTCAAACAAAAAATATAGAAATCATGCCAGAATCATCTACTTCAGATATAGTTATTGACAACCCTCAGATTTTATCCCCACCATTAGAAGAATTAGAAATCTTACTCGCATTGGTACAGAGAGGTAGGCTGAATAAATTGAGTATAAAAGCTCAACAAATTCAGCAGTCGAATCAAAAATATATTCCTTTCATTAAACCAATTTTGCAATGGACTAAAGATTTTGAAGCTGATAAAATTGAAGAATTTATTCAAAGTTTTTTAGAGCAAAAGGAGTAAATTAGTGACAACCACAAGTAGTTCAGCACTTATTTTAGTTGTAGATGATACTCCAGCTAACCTCACAGTAATGGTTGAAACTTTAATTGATGAAGGATATGAAGTTACCACAGCAATTAGCGGTGAACGAGCACTCAAACAAATTTCTTATGAATTGCCAGAACTGATATTGCTAGATATACAAATGCCAGTCATGGATGGATTTGAAACTTGTAAAAAGTTGAAAGAAAATCCTGAAACTAAAGATATTCCCGTAATTTTTATGACGGCCATGGCAGATAGTGAAAGTATCGTTAAAGGTTTTACTTTGGGAGCCGTTGATTATATTACAAAACCTTTTAAAGTAATAGAAGTTCTCGCTAGAGTTAAAACTCACATCAATTTACAATATTTGAGAAAAAATCTAGAACAAACAATAGTCGAGAAAACTCATGAACTCGATCAAATTTTAAATGAGTTAAAAAAATTTCAAGTAAAACTAATTCAAAGCGAAAAAATGTCAGCACTAGGAGAATTAATTGCTGGAATAGCTCACGAATTAAATAATCCCATAGGTTCAATTTATAGTAATACTAATCATCTAGAAATTTATATTAAAAATATAATTCATCACTTATCTCTTTACCAAAAATATTATCCTCATCCTGTTTCAGAAATTATTGAAGATGCTGAAAAAATGGATCTAGACTTTATTATTCATGATTTACCCAACATGGTTACATCTATGAAAGCAGCTTCAGAAAGAATTACTATCCTGAGCACATCTTTACGAACATTTTCTCGGATTGAATTAAATAACAAAAAAAAGGTGACATTTCATATTCATAAAAGTATTAATAGCACCCTATTAATACTAAATCATCGTCTGAAAGCTAATCAGTATCGTTCACGGATTAAAGTAGTGAAAGAATATGGATATATTCCACATATTGAATGTTTTCCAGGACAATTAGGACAGGTATTTATGAATCTTATTTCTAATGCTATTGATGCTATAAATGAGTTGAGTAATCAAAAAGAATTTTCTCAGTTGAAAGTTGTGCCTCAGATTTTAATTCATACTGCAATAAATGAGAATCAAACAGCAGTAGTGGTGAGAATTCAAGACAACGGAATGGGAATGTCACAAGAAGTTAAGGCAAAAGTTTTTGATAGCTATTTTACTACTAAACCAGTGGGTGATGGAACAGGTTTAGGATTGTGCATTGCCCATCAAATTGTAGTAGAAAACCATGGTGGGAGACTTTGGTGTGAATCAATTTTAGGCCAGGGTTCAGAATTTATTTTAGAATTACCATTGAAGAAGGAAGAAGGAAGAAGGAAGAGGGAAGAGGCAGGAAGGCTTAATATCATGTCTGAGAAGGAAGAAGGAAGAAGGAAGAAGGAAGAGGGAAGAGGCAGAAAGGCTTAATATCATGTCCGAGAAGTGAAGAAGGAAGAAGGAAGAGGGAAGAGGCAGGAAGGCTTAATATCATGTCCGAGAAGTGAAGAAGGAAGAAGGAAGAAGGAAGAGGGAAGAGGCAGGAAGGCTTAATATCATGTCCGAGAAGGAAGAAGGAAGAGGGAAGAAGGCTTAAAAACTTGAAAAAACCTAAATTTCCTGTAGATATTCACCCTTGAGTTTAACTTTCCTGGCGGGAAGTCCCGCGCTCTCCCGCAGGGGAGCGTCGGGATGAAAGCCAGGGCCAGGATTCGGATACCTTCATAAGCTAAACGTTCACAAGCCCTTGACAAGCTAGCTACATTTTGTTATTCTCCAGTTCAAAACAGGGGGAGGACATCACCTCTGTCTAAACAGCGGTCAGGGTTTCCCAGACTGAAGAATCCCGCGTTGCCCTTACGGGACAACGTCGGGAGTATGTCAAACAAATGATATTATTTCTTGCTTCTTTCTTCCCTCCTGACTCCCCCTCCTGGGAGGGGTTAGGGGTGGGTTGACTCCTGACTCCTAATATCATCAGGATTTACGCAAAGACACTATGTATAGAGTCCAGTAACTATTGGACAATAGTTAAAAGTACTATATATAGCGTATCTGCGTAAGTCCTAATCATGTCCGGATAATCAGTTATAAAAAAACCTTTTCCCTTCTTACCTTTTCTTTCCTCACAGGAGTGCGCATTCCCTCTCTTGGTCAGCATTCCCTCTCTTGGTCGGCGTTCCCTTGCGTCTGACGCCGACGCGGGTTCCGACCGCTTGCGTCTGACGCGCCCCGCGGGGTCGCACCGCTTCTGCCTCCTGCCTCCAGCTCCCGCTGCCTTCCTTCCACCAAAGTCTAATTATTCAACCGGACATGATATGACTCCTGACTCCTCCGTCATTTTATCGGAATATTGATCATAAATTCTGTGCCTTTTCCTGCTTGAGAAATACATTCTAACTGTCCTCCATGTTGCTCAGTGATAATTTGGTAACTAATAAACAACCCTAGTCCGGTGCCTTTACCAACTGTTTTAGTAGTAAAAAAGGGGTCAAAAATTCGTTGACAAATATCTTCACTCATTCCAATGCCGTTGTCAGCAATTCTAATTCTTACCGTTTGCGAGTCTTTCACCTCAGTTGTGATGGAAATTTGGGGACAATTCTCTGACTCTGAGGCGATTACAGCATCAAGTGCATTGTTCAGAATATGTAGAAATACTTGATTGAGTTGATTGGCATAACAGTTAACCCGGGGAAGTTCCCCATAGTTTTTAACAATAGCAATTTCTAGACCAGAGCTATTTCCATTGAGACGATGTTGCAAAATCATTAAGGTATTATCTAATCCTTCATGGATGTTTACCTCCTTGCTTTTCGATTCGTCCAGGCGGGAGAAGTTACGCAAACCGCGAATAATTTTGCTAATGCGCTTACTTCCTGTTTCCATAGAGTTCAAAAGTTTTTCTAAGTCGTCACATAAGAACTCTAACTCAAGCTCTTCAAGTTTTTCTTGGATAACTGAACTAGGATCAGGTGAGTCTTCCTGGTAAAGGTTTAGCAGCTCTAGTAAGTCCTGGAAATATTCGCGAGCATGAGCGATATTACCTGAGATAAAGCTAATGGGATTGTTGATTTCATGGGCAATTCCTGCTACCATTTGTCCTAAAGAAGACATTTTTTCAGTTTGGATCAGTTGAGCTTGGGTTTGTTGTAATTGTTTGAGAGTTTCTTGTAAATGTTGGGTTCTTTGTTCAACTTTTGCTTCTAGATGTTGGTAAAGTCTGGCGTTTTCGATGGAGATGGCTGCTTGGGCGGTCAGCAGATTGAGAATTTCGAGGCGCTCTGGAGTAAAAGCTTCTGTAGTGAGGTTATTTTCTAGGTAGAGGATGCCAATAAGTTTTCCTTGGTGGAGAATGGGAGTACAGAGGAGACTTTTGGGTTTTTGTGCGAAAAAGTAAGGGTCTGTAGTGAAGGTATTGTTTTGCTCAAGGTTGTTCAATAACAGTGTTTTTTGAGTGTGTTTGACAGTATTGATGATGGTGAGGGGTATGATTTCAGTTTGTTCTAGAGTAATAGTGGATAGATCGCAAGTGTTGTTATGGCATTGAGCAACGATTTCCCAATTGTCGGAGTTGCTTAACAATAACACTCCTTTGTTTGCTCCAGCATTTTCCATTAGAACCCGCATCAATTTTGAGAGCAAGCTATTGAGTTCGATTTCTTCGGAGATGGCTCTGGAGGCTTTGATGACAGATGCTTGGTCTAGGACTATAGTGAGTGTATCTGAGGATTGAGTAGAGGTGACAGTGTTGTGGAAATTATGGGGTTCTTTTCTTTCTAGGATGGCAGTGAGAAGTTGGGGATATGTTGATTCGAGTTGTTTGGTTTTGGCTCTTGCTCCCCAACGAGCGTAACAATAATAAGCTTCTTGCATATAGCCTACTGCCGCTTTTTCTTGACACCAGTCGAGGTAGAATTTTGCCACTAATTCATTCGCTAAGGCTTCTTCTTGGATGTATTCGTTTTCTTTGGCTCCAGCAATGGCGCGTGCATAAAGTTCGACCGCTTCAGCTTTTTGTCCTAAGACTCGGCATTTTTCTGCTTCTACCAAATCAACTTTATGTTGATGATTCATGGGAGCATAATTTGCCCACTGTTGTTGTAATTGTGTTTGGTTTTGTTCGACCCGCTGGAATTCTGCTGATGTTTCTTCTGCAGGTGAACTCATCTGTGCTAAAGCAACTAGAGAATCATAGAAATAAAATGCAGGTTCAGTTACTGAACCTGCGCCACCCATTAAATAACGCCTACCTTCAACTGCATAGTTTTGAGCTGATTCAATTTCTCCAAACAAGTAACAAAGCATCAGTTTATAGACATAGAAGTAATACAACCCATTAGAATCATTGGCTTCGAGCAGTTGGGGCAGAAGTTCTGCTTCTTGGAGAGCCTCCCCAGACAATGTACTTGGATCTTCTACAGCTTCCAGCAAATTTAAAATTGATTGCCAATAAATTAGACACCAATTTCCTGTTATTAATTGATTCAATTGCACTAACGCATGGGAGTAAGCACGAGTCTCCGGCTCCAAGATAGCAAGAGACTGACCGCACCAAAAAGAATTAAGACAAAAACCGTGAGCACAATATCCAAGAAATTCCAGACTCCCTACTTCTAGCCCAGTTGCATACCCATCTTGCAAGAGCGGTAACACTTCTTTGATATGATATTTGCGGTGTAAAATGAATATTCCCGCCACAGCTAATACCTCTGGTTTAACAGCTTTAGCATCCAGTTTGGAAACGACCTGAATTGCTAATTGACCAAACTTCACCCCCATATCGACATCTTGCAAAAAATTACAAGCAACGATACCATAGGTACTATAAGCAAGAACAGAGGCTGTTGTGTTGCCATATTGAATGGAGAGTTTGACTGATAAGCTAATCAGTAAAGGAAACAAGGGAGAACCGGAGATATAAGCTGCTGGGGTGATACTATTGGCAATCTGAATAATGGCGATTTTTTCCACGTCCGTCATGATTTGCAGATCAACTAAGTCTTCAATTTCCCGGTCGCCGATCGCTCTGTTAATCTCGGCAATGCAATCTTGAATATCATTTTGTGTAGGTGTTTGAGGAAAAGTTACATCAAACTGTTGTAAGAGTTGTTGGGCAATGGCAATAGCTTCATTGGATTTATTCTGGAAGACATTTGCTCGAATTCTAATTAGGTAAACATTAACCTTTTCCAGTAAATAATTTGCCTGTTCGATGACTGTATCAATGAACTGCTCCATCACATCAAACTCACCACATAGTGAAGCCAATTCTGCCGTTAAATTATGGAATTCCAGACACATTTCATATTGATGCTGCCAAGGTTTTTTGCCGAGCAAGGATAATCCAATGCTGGCATATTCACGACCTGCTTGATAAGCTGTTGCAGCTCTGGCTTTGCGACAGGCAATTAGATTGAGTTTGGATAATTCATCTCGTTCTTTTTGTTCACTAATTAAGACCGTTCCATAATTTAATTGACCCACTAGCTCAAAAATTCTATGTTCTCTTGCTTCTTTGGGGAGCTGTTGCAGTAGAAGTTGTCCGATGTGGTAATGGGTTATTTGTTTTTCCTTTTCTGGAATCAAAGAATAAGCTGCCTGTTGTACTCGGTCATGTAAAAAGCGATAACCAACTGTAATATCGTCAACATCCTTTTCCCCTTCTCCCTGGAAAAACTTATAGGTTTCACTCTGAGGAATTACAAACCCTTCTTGTAATGCTCCCCATAAATCTGTTGCCACTTTCTCTAGGTTTTTTTCACAAATTACCGCTAAGGTTTCCAAGTCAAACTGGTTACCAATGCAAGCTGCTAACTTCAGTACATTCTGGGTAGCTTCATCTAGTTTACGTAAACGCCCGACCATGAATTCTAGCACATCATCGGTGAGGGCTAACTGTCGTATTTGCGTTAAATCACATTGCCAGTAACCCGCCTCTGAATCAAATGTAATCCAAGCATCTTCATACAACCCTTTCAAAAATTGGGTTGTAAAAAATGGGTTTCCTTTGGTCTTTTGATAGACTAATTGAGACAATGGTGTAGCATTTTCCACAGAACATTGCAGAGTATCGGCAACTAAACGAGTAATATCTACTTCCCTTAAAGCAGCTAGTGTGATGGTATTAATCTTCACTTCCTGTTTTTGAATTTCATCCAGTGTCAGCATTAATGGATGAGTAGGAAACACTTCGTTATCTCGATAAGCTCCCAATAATAGCAAATAACCTATCTCCGACTCACTCATCAACAACTTCAGCAGTTTCAACGATGCCAAATCTGCCCATTGTAAATCGTCCAGGAAAATCACTAGAGGATGATCTTTTGTCGTAAATACGCTAATAAATTTGCCAAACAGCAAGTTGAAACGATTCTGTGCTGCACTGCCAGACAATTCAGGAACAGGAGGTTGTTGACCAATAATATTTTCCAACTCTGGAATCACTTCAATTAGAACTTGACCGTTTTCTCCCACTGCATTGATAATTTTTTGTTTCCAATTATCCAGTTGGGTATCACTTTCTGAGAGGAGTTGCCTCATTAAATCTCGAAAAGCTTGCACAATGGCAGAAAAGGGAATATTTCGATTGAATTGGTCAAACTTTCCTTTGATAAAATAGCCCCGTTGTCGAACTATGGGTTTGTGAATTTCATTGATAACAGCAGTTTTGCCAATACCTGAAAATCCTGCCACTAGCATCATTTCTACCCCACAGGATTCTACTCCCCCCTTATTAAGGGGGGTTGGGGGGGATTCTTCTCCCCCTTTGCTAAGGGTAGTATCGGCGGGAGTGGCAACACGCTCAAAGGCGTTAAGGAGGGTTTGTATTTCCTGTTCCCTTCCGTAGAGTTTTTCAGGAATAATGAAGCGATCGCTCTTATCCCTCTGTCCTAATTCAAAGGATGGAATTTTCCCGATAGTTTCTAACTGTTGCAGACATCGCTCTAGATCGTACTTCAATCCCAAGGCACTCTGATAACGATCTTCAGCATTCTTAGCCATCAATTTCCGGATAATATTCTGCAATACTTCTGGAACTTGACTTTCTATGGGAAAACTTGCTGTCTGGGCAATATGACAATGCAGCAATTCCATTGGGTCATTAGACTGAAACGGTAATTTTCCGGTTAAGAGTTGAAAAAATGTTGCTCCCAGGGAATAAAAGTCGGTACGGTAGTCAATTCCTCGGTTCATGCGTCCGGTTTGTTCTGGGGAAATGTAGGCGAGAGTTCCTTGTAAGACTTTAGGGTTGATGAGTTGTTGTTGTTCGGTTGGTAGTAAACTGGAAATACTGAAGTCGATGAGTTTGACTTGCTTGGTTTCGGGATGAATCAGGATGTTACTTGGTTTGATATCTTTATGAATAATCCGTTGTTGGCTGAGATAGTGTAGAACTGATGCTAGTTGGATAGCTATGTTGAGGAAATCTTTTTGGGAATGCTCAGAGTGCTGCCAATAGTCCGAAAGGGCGATCGCTCCTGAGTCTGGCATCACCAAGGCGTAAGCATTGCCGTAACGTTCTAGGGCAAGAGGTTGAACAATAGCTGGATGTTCAAGATGGTGAGTAATGATATATTGGTTACGAAATTGGACTAATTCGTTAAAGTTGGGGTGGGGGTTGCGTAAGACTTTGATGATGACTGGTTGCCCTTGGGTAGTTTGGATAGCTTGATATACTAAGGTCCGGGTTCCGGCATATATTTGGTTTGTTTCTTGATAACCAGCTAAGTTTAGCATTTTGATTCTCAGGGGTAAAGTGAAGTAGGGTTTGCTGAAAAAGTCTTTTAGTAGGGGTAGGAGACAGGAGACAACCCACCCCCAACCCCTCCCAGGAGGGGAGAAATGGGAACTTAGAGGAGGTAGGAGCTAAGTTTTGTCCCTTAATTTTTCTGCCCAACTATGAGCCTAAAATACGCTCCTTTTTGAGCGTGAAGAGCTGAAAACCAGGCACTTTTTAAAGGCAAAAAAAAGACTGAAACCTTTATCTGTAAATACTTTTAGATTTAATCAGCAAGCCCTAAGTAGCAAAAAATTAATTATTTTTGTTCTTATTGTACCAAATTAATGGTTGGAAAGAGAAGTGTTTTTTATGAGAGTTATAGCAGTCGCCATTACTGTAATTGATAGATAAAAAGCTTACAACTCAGACAACGCAAGATTTTTCCTTCTTCCTTCTTCCTTCTTACTTCTGTTTTATGTGGAGATAGAGAGTTTAATTATCAAGATTGTCACCGATCTAACTTTGACATCCTCTCCCGTGCTTCAACTGGGAGAGGATGTCAATATCTCTTGGTGCGCGTTCCGCAAGCGAGCTGAGGTCGTTGCGGGGTCGCATGGCTTTTTGACCATTCCAGAAACATTGTCATACCTGTAATATCATGTCCGTTGGTATTGATAGTCTTCTTCCCTCTTCCCTCTTCCCTCTTCCCTCTTCCCTCTTCCCTCTTCCCTCTTCCCTCTTCCTTCTTCCTTACCTTCGCTATACAATACCGATGCTACCGGACATGATATAAAAAAATTATTTGGTTTTCACGAATTATTTGAGTGGATAATTTATGCAGAAAATCCGTCCTAGTATCTTTGAGTTTGGCATATTTGTGTAGCATGACCTAGGAAAATTTAGCTACTCTCAATCTAGCTTTTTCATATCGTTTAGACCCTAATGTTTTCTTAGATAGTGATTTACTTAAGTTTCGTGAGCGCAGCACCTGCGGTTTGCGGAGCATGACCTAGGAAAAGAGGCTATTTTTTAATCCGTTTTTTCAATGGTTTAGGAGCATCAACCTTCGTACCACTGCTAAATTTAGCAAAGGTTTTAATGCCTAAGTCTATCCCCACTGAATTATCAGTTTTAGACAAAGTTTCAGGTAATATTTCCACTCCAAAACTTAAGAAATATCTATGAGCTGAATCTTTACATAAAATTGTTATAACACCCAAAATCTACTACCTACTACCTCACACCTCACACCTCACACCTCACACTACTGGACTGTTTCATCTAAAATGTTGCAATAGAAAATGTTGCAATAGAAAATGTTGCAATAGAAAATGGGGTGATGGGGTGATGGGGTAACGAAAAAAGCTAATACACTATTTTAGGTGAAACAATCCACTACAAATATTTTAACTATTTTTTTTCTGCAACTTTTTTGTAAGCATTCAGCCGTCAGCGCTTCCCTGCGGGATGCTACGCAAACAGCGTTCAGCTATTGCTTTTAGTTTTAGATAAAAGCTTTAGTAATAGGACTTACGCAGATACGCTATATAGCAATGAGCGCTGGTGTATTTACAAATTGCAGGAGAGGCCAAATAGCTAAAAGTCTTATATTATCAGTAATTTATTCCCCCTTCCGGAGCTGTTGCTTTCCGGAGCTGTTGCCTGCGCACAGCGCTATATATACTGCTCAAAACTATTGTCCAATAGTTACTGGACCCTATAAATAGTGCCTTTGCGTAAGTCCTGAGTAATTGAAGCAGAATTTATACTTACTACCAAAGTCGGCTAAAACAGTCTATATTCATTTAAAACCCCTAATGAGAGCTGAGGGGCTGACAGCTAATAGCTGTTTGCGCAGCATTCCGTAGGAAATGCTTACATTTTTTTGGTTTCGGAAGTAAGAGAATTGTTGCCAAATAGTTGAGGAAGAATTAACCCAGAATTAGCTTGATATTCTGCAAATTCGGGATAGCGAGATAGAGACTTATCTTTTTTCAGCATATTAGGGATAAATATTCCGGCAACAAATGCTCCTAAAATTAAATAAGGTAGCCAATGTTGGGCTAACATTGCAAAAGAAAGATAGATAAATATTTCTCCTAAATAGTTAGTATTTCGGCAACGGGCAAAGAATCCTTCTGTAATTAATCCTGACTTATATTTGAGAGTATAATATTTTTGAGCATCGCTACTGTAATGGAGGAAAATGCCAAAAATATTCAGAGAAATGGCGACAGCTACTAAAGGCAATGGAGGTTCAGTTCCACTACTAATTAAAATATAGGGAGCTACCCAATATAAGCAGACTATTCCAAAAATTATAATACCTTGTACAAAAGGAACTTCTTGTTCCCATTGCTTATCTGGATAAATACGGTCTTTCAGTAACCATAAAATTCCATAAGTACCATGTAGGGATAAATATACCCACGTCACTAAAGAAAAATTTTGATAGGCTACCATCAGCGCCAATATAAATATAAAAGTTGTAGCTTTAGATAGATTAATTGAATGTTTTACTTTCATAAGGAGGGCTAGTTATTAAAAAAAATTGCTTATATTTAGGGTTTGCGTATGGAAAGTCTTTTTGCTGAGGTAGGAGACAACCCTTACCCATAAGACTACTGAAGCGCAAACCCTAATTAATCAGCAAGCTCTATTTATATATAGAATATAGATACGATTAATTGAAAAGTCAAGTTATATTAGAGATAATTCATCTCTCTAACCAGCAATAAAAGCTGCAATAACAAACAGAAATAAAATCACTAAAATACCAATAATTACAACAGTTGAAATTAACAATAAAGAGATAATCGACCACATTCTCTGATGCTTTCTAAATTCAGCAACATTTTTCCATTGCCGACTTTTCCAAGCCCACTCATTTCCTTTAATACCTAAAATTATTCCTGTCAGCAACCATCCGATACCCAAGGTAACAAAACTTAAATCAATCCAGGCAATTAATCCTATCCAAACATGATTAGTTAAACACCAGAAACCAGGCAAAAAAAATGCCCCCCAATTCCAACCAATAATTTCTGCTGGCACCTCATTAGAACTATGAATAATATTTCCGACTTTTGGAATAGAAGCTATTGCTGTTTTTGTCTCTATTTCTTGATTCTTTGACTCAGTTTTACTGATTTGAGTTGGTGCAATAATTTCCGGTTCTGGAGGTTGTAGCTGTGCTAATATTTCCTCTGCGGACTGGAAGCGATCGCCAGGAATAAAAGCCAACATTCTATTTAAAATACCATCAAATTTCGGACTTAATTTTAGTTCTTTACTCCATTGCCACTGCATTGTTTTTGTATTAATTAACTCTGAGGGAAGTTTGCCAGTCATTAATACTAAACAAGTCACTCCTAAAGCATACAAATCACTATGTGGAGCAACAATTCCTAACCGTATTTGTTCGTCAGGTGCATAACCAAATTTACCTAGCTTAGTAGCAGCAGGAACAACATTTTTAGAACTATCAGCTTCGTGAGAAACTTCGGCAGCAATTTGTTTTACTCCACCCAAATCAATTAAAATTGGTAACCCATCTTCTGCCCGACAAATAATATTATCAGGAGCAATATCTCGGTGAATAATTCCTCGACTATGTAGATAATTTAAAACTGGTAAAATTTGACGAAGAAAGTCAATTATTTCTATTTCGCTAAAAAATTTACCTTGTCGCCGACGTTGACTAAGCAGAGATTCATAAGTTTGCCCTTCAATAAAATCTTGCACCAAAAACAAACATTTATTTTCCTGAATAAATTCCCAAAAACGCGGAATTTGAGGATGATTAATTTGATGTAATATCATTGCTTCTCGGTGAAAAAGTTCCTCCGCTTTTTGCACAAACTCAGTGCCTTGGTTTCCTGGTGTTAATTGTTTTAAAACTACTGCTTGCTTGAATCTACCTGTATCTTCTGCTAAGTAAGTTTTGCCGAATCCACCTTGACCTATTTGGCGAATAATTATGTAGCGATTTCTTAATTTACTTCCTGGTTTTAATTCCGTAGATGTTGTTTGATAGGGTTTTATTTCCTCTAGATAAGCACCACAATTAGAGCAAAAACGGGAGGTAATAGTATTGTTATGTCCACAGTTTGTACAAATAGTCATATTTATTAATTCAAAGAAATAAGGAAGAAGGGTAACTAATAATCCCAATATTAACTTTCTGCTTGGCCAACATCTGAATACAAGCATAGTTTATGAGATATTGACATCCCTTGGTATGGCAATGGGTAATTACCAACATTATAGCTTTGCCTATGGGTTTATCTATTTTAGGGGTCGTTACTTTTGCTGCATTTGTTATTATTTTTGAAGTGCCTTTACAAGAAAATGATTGGCCTCCATACCCATGACCATTAGGTGATTTCTTGAAAATTTTGATAACTTGAGTAATTTTAACTGCTTTACAATGGTTTTTGCTACGACAAAAAATTACTTATGCTCCGTGGTGGGCAGCATTCAACAATTAATAATTAATAATTACCTCGATAGTGAAAATGGATAGAATTGACTAATGATGAAAATTTTTTCTTCTCTTGGTCGATTGGATATGCCTCCGACACTTCGCCATTCCCCGACCGCTTTTTTCTCCTTTAAAGGAGAGGGTTTCAACTTTAATTGTTTGGTAAATAGTACAGTTTAGTTAATAGCATTATTTCTGTTTTTGCGGAGTAAATTTAATTATCCAGATTTTGTATTAAACCTTAATTATTCGGTAAATATTAAGCTAAATTCCGCCACCTATTACTTTCAATACTAGGGGAAGTTGGATTCTCCTTATTTTTGTTCATTAAATCTTCTAAATCTGGAGGAAGAAATCCCCCGACCACACTTTCTAGTTCATGTTCTTGTAATACCACTAAGCCATTCTCTACTTGATTGATTTTTTGATTCTTCTTGGCTTTAATTTTCTTCATATTTAATATTTGTCTCTTTAATATTGAGGAATTTAGACTCAGTAGAGAAGCTAGGGGGGTCGTACCAAATTAGATTATCAAAGATACTTTATGAGTATGCCAGATTCTACCTTTTCCCCATCTCCCCTAAACCTTCTCTCCCCAGAAGTTAGTATTTAGTATAATCTAGGGATGTTCTATAAAATATCCCTACTCACTCCTAATACTTAATACTTGATTTAAGCTTTTACTTAACAATCAATTGAAATTATTTGTTTCATTACTTTTGCTTAGTGCTTGTTCTAAAATTTGTGACCGGATAAAAGTACGTTGTTGATACAGTGCATAGAGTAATAATTATTGCTGTTTAATCTGCTCTTGTGTTTTTTGATAAAGTATCTTCCAATCATGTTCTGCTGACATAACAAAGACTCCTTTAGATATCCAGGATGAAGTTGAATTTAAAGCTCGATTTTAACAGTATTGTTATTAAGTATTCTTAAATAATTTAGTTCTAAAATAACTGTTATCAATAGTTATATGTACTAAATTTATGGGGGTTTTGATACTGACTAAATAGCCATTCATTCTCTGCGATAAATTGACTACATAGTACCTAATAAATGGGTATTTCAAGCAAATCAAAATAGGGTAAATCTGCATAGTCCATAGGATAATTGATGATATTAAATTCATTATAACCTCCATATATTTTCTGAAGTTGTAATGTTAAATAAGCGTTGTAATCTTTAACAGTAAAATCAGTATAAATGAGGTATCTATCAACTAATTAGGGTTTGCTGAAAAACATGAGTGGTAAGAGTAGGAATCAGGAGCAAGAATCCATAAATTCCTACGGAATGCTCCGCAAACAGAAGAGATGGGAATTATAGACAAGGTAGAAGGAATAACTTGAGAAATCCGCATATAAAAATCTCCTAAGTCCTGATATGAAAATTTTTAGAAGTAATATTTTTGGTACACAGTTTTACTCAGCTATGAGCTGTAAATCTTCATAACAAAATATTAATTAAAGTTTTTGATTATTGCCAAGGTAGGTATAGCCGTTCAAAAGGTGGGGAAATCTACACTCACTTGCCGTGTTTATATGTTGCTCTAGCAAAAGGGGTGGGGATTCAACAATTAATAATTAATCATTAATAATTAACAATTACTTCTCCTTGAAAAGAAGAGGATTAACTCATAATGAAAATTTTTTCTTATCTTAGTCGATGGTCGGCCAGCGAGGAGACATCGCCATCCCACCCTTAGGGAAGCTCCGAAGATCGACCGCTTGCTTCTAGAGGCTTTAAACCTTAATTATTTGGTAAGGGAGTAGGGGAGTAGGAGAGATTGAAGGCTTGAAGTAATTATAGAATTATAAAGATATATTATATAACCGGATTCTATATAAAAAGGCTTTTTCCTACAAAATTATGCACAAATATATGGGTAGCAAACTGTTAACTGAAATGACTACTTCTTCAAGGGTATTTTTGATGTGACATTATTCTGTAGAGACATTCCAGAGAACACCTCTACTAAAGCCTAAAATTAATACTTAATTTAAGCTTCTACTTAACACTTATAATCATTTTTTTTCCCATAATTTTCCATAACTCTGCTTGTACCTTTTCAACTACTTCTTGCCACTCCCTTGACTGAGAATGACGGAATAATTTCATTGTTGGATACCAAGGAGTTTTTTCTCCTTCTTGTAACCAACGCCAGTCGGAATTAAAACATAACAAAGTCCATACATTTTTACCTAATGCTCCTGCTAAATGTGCCACTGAAGTATCAACACTTATTACTAAATCTAGTTGATTGATTACTGCTGCTGTATCAGCATAATTATTTAACTGAGAACTCATATCTTCTATCTGAATATTGCTGGAAAGTTGAGTTAGTTCTTTGGTAGCTTCTCCTTTTTGCAGACTGTAAAATTTGACTCCTGGTACTTGCAAAATAGGTAAAAAATTAGTTAGTTTGCAAGAACGATTATGGTCATTTTTATGAGTAGGACTACCTGCCCAAACAATACCTACTTTGTATTCAGTATCTGAGATATTTATATGGTTACTTTTTGTGGATTGGAGATAGGGAATATTGGCAGGAATTGTTTCTAAAGTTGTGCCGAAAATATAGGGTAAACTCATTAAGGGTACATAGATATCAAATTCTGATAATTGTAGTTCTCCGGGTGGCATTAATTTATCAATTCCTGGGATATTTTTAAATAGAGGAATTAACTCTGGCGGACATACTAATATAATTCTTTGACAACGTTTCGCTGCTAGAGGAATATAACGGATAAATTGAATAGCATCTCCTGCTCCTTGTTCGGTATGAATTAACAAAATTTTATCCATAATATCTTCCCCTTTCCATCGGGGATGAGGGCATTGAAAAGGAGTAAATTCTGCGGTTTGCCACCGCCATTCACATTCTGCAAATCCCCGTTTTAAGTCTCCATTTTTCAACAATGTCATGCCTAAATTAAAATGTGCTTTGGCAAAATTACCGTTGAGATTAATTGCCTTTTCATAATGTTTAATTGCTGCTTCTAATGCACCTTTTTGACTATAAGCATAAGCAAGACTGTTATGAGCATCTGCATTATCTGACTCTGTTTTAATTACCTGTTGTAAAACATTAATTGCTGCTTCGTACTGTTGATTATCTCCTAAAGCTACACCCAAATTATATTTAGCTCTTGTTAAGTCTGGTTGTAACTTCAAACATTCTTGATACTCAGCGATCGCTTCTAATAATTTACCTTCTTGATATAGCTGATTTCCTTTTACTAAATGAGTCTCTGCCATAGCTATTTCTGAAGTTGGTTTGACTGTTTCTGCTAAGGCTTCATCTGGTAAAACATAGGAACTAGCTAATAAATTTTCATCCCATTCAATAATTTCCGGGAAACGAATATTCGGCAAAACTGCCACAGAAAATATTTCCTGAACTCCAGCTTCAAACCTTAAAAAGGCGACAGTTTCTCCAGTAAAAATATTTACTACCCAAACCCCACAAATTCTTTCTTGAAGTTGAGTAATTGGCATCCCACTAAAAACAGCAGTTTCTCGAACTTGAGACAAACCAATAAATGCTAAATTTCCCCAAAAATCTATACCGCGAGTAAATCCTGGTAATTTAGCAATTGTTTCTAATTTTCTCTGGTTTAAATCGACTTTTGCCAAGCTACCATTGCCCGATTCTAATAACCATAATTGTTCTTGATACCATCTCGGAGAATGGGGCATAGATAAACCCCGCATCAATATTTCATTTGTTTCTATATCCATTAATATGCCACCATTGGCTTTATTTTTTCTCCACCCTGCTGAAGTATCAGTTTCTCCTAAAGCTGTAGCATATTTTGGTCGTTCATTTTTTAAACATAATCCATTCAAATGACAGCGGTCTGTTAAATCATATCCAGTAATAAAAGGAGGTCGCCATCTGGGCACGAAACTATTAGGATGACCGAGAGTACAAAGGCAAGAAAAACGAGTATTAATAAACCATAATTCATCTTTTGCCCAAGCCATTTCGTGAATATCAATATCTCCAGTTATATGAATATTTCTGGGTAAATAACAAGCGTCATGTTTACCAGCAGGTTCTAATTTTTCTGCCACTGCTGGAACATTGCGAAAATCCCAAATTTGATAAGCAGTTCCCAGGGCAATTTTTTCGTGAGTTGCTGCTAATCCCATGGGTTTATTAAAGGTGCGAAAATGAGTATTAATTACTCCATTATCGGCACGCAATACGATTAATTTACCTGCTTGATAAGTGGAAACGACTAAAGAGATTCCTAATTGGTCTAAAATTTGGGGGAAGTTGTTTGTATGTACGCTTCTTAATAAATAATTTTCGGTATTAACAGGGGTATTAGCTTGATTATTCATTGTCAGGTTATCCAATATTAGGGTCAAAATAGGTATAAATTTATTAAACAATGAATTGAGCTAAAAATCCGGATTTTTAGGAGTCAGGAGTTAGGTCTAGTAGTGGATTGTTTCAACTAAAATAGTGCATTAGGTAGGGACGTTGCATGCAACGAACGTCCGTAGGGGAGAAAGATTGTTGTTGGGTTGAGGAACGAAACCCAACCTACATCTATTGCAACTTCTTAATAAAGAATTTTCGGTATTAACCGGGGTATTAGCTTGATTATTCATGGTCTTTTCAGTTATCAGTTATCGTTTGTCAGTACCTCCAGTTTCAGTCAGAGGGTTGAAATCTGAAATTTCTTTTTTTTTATCCCCTTGAAAGAGATAGGAAACCTGATTTTTTGGTCTAAGAAAGTAGGTATAAATCTATTAAACAATAAAAATAACCCTGAATCCGGAGTTTTACTAAACTCCAGATGAACACCTCTAGGCATGAAATTTGGTTATTTTTAATTTCTAGAACATTTAACACGATTGTTTCAGGTTGATTAATGTCACTTTTTTTGCCCTGATAAGCGCTCTTTGTCACCGTAACCTACTTTAGAAAGCAAACCTGCAAAAATTATCAATGATTTTGATATGAAAAGACTTACCTTTGCCAGAATTATAGTATTAGGTTTAGCAATTGTAGTATTAGGTTTAGCAACTGCAGTTCCGCCTGCTAATGCAGTTTCTCTATTTAGCGTAGAGACGCAATCCAATAGCTTAGTTCTGATTGATTCAGAAACAGGGAAAGTTAATACTATTGGTACCCTAGGATTTGATGCAGTTGATACAGATTTAGCATCTTTTGGCGATCGACTGTTTATTCTCAACAGTATTTACCGAAACAGAGTAGATATTTATGAAGTTAATCCAACAACTGGTGCAACTCTATCTTCTGCTCAAGTAGCTTATGAAAATAAGCCTGTTTTACACGCAGAAGGATTAACAAATCTTGGAAGAAAATTAATAATTGGCTTCTCAGCTAACGGTGGCGATCCTGGCTCTGAAAGCATAGGAGAATTATCACTAATAGGCGCGATTACTAATGCTATGCCAACTGACACAGATTTTGATGGTCTTGGAGGAGATGGAATTGCCCAGATTTTTTCAGTAGATGGTCTAGGAGGATCAGGCCCAACTAATTTGTTTAATGTTAATTATACTAATGGCTCTCTCAGCCCAATCGCTAATCTCCCAATAGCTAGCAATGATATAGTCTCCGACGGAAAAAATCTTTTTCTACTCGATATTAATTCTGGGAAGTCAGAACTTAGACTTATTAAGACTTCTATTACTGGTGAAATTAAAAGTAATGTCCCTATCGAAGTAGGGCAACAATACCTTGGATTAGCTATAAAACCCGATCGTGGACTGTTGGGTATCATTGTTGAGTTTTTGTCTTGGCTGTTACAGGCGTTAAAATTTTGAAAATTTACTTTAGGCTGCTAGTGGGATAGGTTATTGTATAATTTTCTTGAATATTGTACCGTCAGTAGAGGCGAACGTTTGCTCGCCTCTACAATTTTATATGTAGATGTTGCCTGATTTCTTTGGGTTAGGCGATCGCCCTTCAAAACACTACTAACTCTCAAAAATTACGGCATAATCTCAAAAAACTGACAATGCTTACGTTGAAATAATAGTCAAATTTTTCTTCTATTGCTCTATACGCAATAGTCAATACATTTTCTCAAGTACCCAAACAGAATAGTCAAATTTTTCTTCTATTGCGTATAGACTTTTTTTTAAGGATTTTTTAGATTACGCAATACAGATAAAATAATGTATAGAATTCTATTACTTGCATTTATTGCAAAGTAGATAGCTGAACAAGTTGGTAGTTGGTTACGATCGGCTAAAGAGACAGAAGGTAGTTGCAAAGGATCGAGTGAAATGGACATTTTATAATTTGCAGCTCATCAAACTACAATATTATGATAATTTTCAAAAGACAGAATAAACTAGACTTCATCCAATGACAAAAAAAACAAAAAAAGTCGATATTAGTAGTAAACGTTTAATTGGAATTGCCCCCAGTCGTTGGGTAGAATGGGTGACATAAATTACCAATATTACTGTCGAATAAATAATCTCTTCAGACTTCCAATGGGTAAGTCGAGAAGGGGATGTTTTGCTCAGTGTTTCTAGTCAAGAACATGGAGAATTTCTGGTCCTCAATGAAATGCAATTAAGATATGTTCAACAATTATTAATTATTAATTATTAATTATTAATTATTAATTATTAATTATTAAACGCCTTTTGTTCCTATTCTCAAAGGTGGAGGAGAAGAAGCAACTGTGAGACAAGCATTACAACTTTTACGGGAGGATGAAGAACTCTTAGAATTAGAAAACTTACTAGCATTTTTTGCTACCTTTGTATTAAAGACGGAAATAGTACAACAGATAATGAGGTGGGATATGGCAGTTTGACAACAATCTCCTTAGTATCAACAAATTTTACAAGAGGGAGTAGTAATTGGCGAACAACGCGGAATTGAAATTGGTCAACAAATAGGAATACTTTCTGGAATAGAACTAGGATGAGAATTGAAATTTTGCTCCTCAGGAAAAGAGATATTTTCAGAGATTAATGCTATTGAAAATATTCAGGTTTTAGAAACAATTCTTGCCTCTCTCAAAACTGTGGAAACTATCGAGCAATTACGGCAAATTTATCAGTCAAATTCTTAAATTAGGGACTAGGGGACCCACCCCTAACCCCTCCCAGGAGGGGAGAAGGGGAATAGGGAGTAGTTAGGAAAAACGAGAATTCTGAATGCGAGTTTTGTTTCCTCCCCTCTAATAGCGCATCATCTGAAGAACTTGAAGTTGAAAAAAGACCGACCTCGCACATTTCCCGAAAGAGGCCGGCACAAAACATTTGTGAATAAGGCAGGCTACAGAAGTGATTCTATAATTTCAATAATGTCATCCGCCTCCTTTAAGAAGTCGTGCTGGGGTGTAAAGACGGAACCATTCGCGTATCTCGGCTTGCTTGAGCTAGGACCGTGATCTGCATCAATAGCCTTCCGCCATCTCTCTGCGTGGGTTCTCCACTGCAGCGTATTAACAAGCTCGGGTGCTGTGAACCAGAGATTCCAAGTAAGTACGTTGCCCTGCAGTAGCATATTGCCAGTAGCAATATTGAAAATATCTAGGACTTTTTGGTTGAAGGTATCGACAGTGGGATGATTTCTCGTTATGATTCTACCAATTTGCACTTCTATATTCCCAACTGCCCATGCTCTTGGGTGTTTAGCAAAATCAGGAACTTCAAATGTTTTGCTTTGGCCAGCCATAATTGGAAAGATAGGTTGAACGGGGTTTCCAACCTTATGAGTATAGACCTGAATCGCGTTTGCTTTGTCCGAGGGAAAGGGCAGAGATTCTCTGGCAAAGAGATCCCATGCTTGCCGAACCAGCCAATTTTGGTGGGAACTTGGACTAAACCAAATCTTAGCTTCTACAGTCATATCCGCTGCTAGGTCTAGCTCCCGATTTGTCTCGTTAACCCAACCTCTCTGTCCGGTAACACTAACTTCTACATTCAGGCAAGCTATGTTAGGAGCACAAGCACCTTGCTGGGGACAGATGATAGACCATATTCTCCCTGTATCGTCATAACCGATGCTGGAAATATCGTGGGCAAACCTCTGAAAACACCTGGAACTGGGGTCTCCTTTAATGGTTTCCCAACTGAATTCTGGCCAATATATACGTTGCTGGCGTTTGATTCTGTTAATGTTGTCCATGTTACACAACATTGGCAACGAATTCAGGTTTGGATCTGGATAGGCAAAGGCGGGATTTGATTCAGCGAACCCGCCTATCCATCCTGGTGGGACATTTGAATTTTGATTAGACATTATAAAACTTTACTTTATTTAGTTAGGGATCAAATTGAGAGCTATCCAACTTACAAAATTATTGTACTGCCATACTTCTGAAAAAATAAACTATTGGTCTCTTCTATGGTCTAGTTAGGGTTTGCGCTCAAAAGTCTTATGGGTGAGGGTAGGAGACAGGAGACATATGTCAATAACCTGAATTATGCTCACCCTGCACTCTACTGAATCATGCTAATTAGCAGAGCGATCGCTACTCCCTCCTAACTCCTGACCCCTGTTAATACCTACAATGTCCTAAAATCAATAAAGTTAATCATCAACTTAGGGAACTAGCAGTGGCCAAATCAACAGAATCTAATACACAATCTCTTTCTCGCACACCTCTATATGACTTATGCATTGAACTTAAGGCCAGAATGGTAGAATTTTCTGGGTGGGAAATGCCAGTACAATACACCAGCATCAGTACCGAACATGAGGCAGTACGCACCAAAGCTGGAATGTTCGATATTTCCCACATGGGTAAGTTTATCGCTCAAGGCCACGACTTAATCGAAAAAATTCAACTTTTAGTACCTTCCGACCTGAGTAACTTAGAACCTGGTAAAGCTCAATATACTGTCTTATTAAACTCCCAGGGAGGTATTATTGATGACTTCATTTTCTATCGTCAAAGTGATGACCCCATCACCAATGAAGCACGGGGTTTTATGATTGTTAATGCTGCCACTAAAGCTAATGATAAAGCATGGATATTAAGTCATCTAGAAAATAGTGGTGTGAAATTCCAAGATATTTCTGAGGAAAAAGTGTTATTAGCTGTGCAAGGTCCGGAAGCAGAGTCTTATGTGCAGCAGTTTGTGAAGGAAAATTTGGCATCAATTGGATTTTTCGGGCATTCAGATATTACTGTATTAGAACAACCTGGTTTTATTGCCAGAACTGGTTACACTGGGGAAGATGGGTTTGAAATTATGGTTGACCCGTCTGTGGGTGTGGAGTTATGGCGTAGTTTGTTGAGTGCTGGCGTTACTCCCTGCGGTTTGGGAGCAAGAGATACTCTACGTTTAGAAGCTGCAATGGCACTTTACGGTCAAGATATTGATACTGAAACTACTCCTCTAGAAGCGGGTTTAAGTTGGTTAGTTCACCTAGATAAAAAAGGAGAATTTATTGGTCGCCAGGTCTTGGAAACACAAAAAGCAGAAGGAGTCTCAAAACGTTTGGTAGGTTTAGAAATGCTCGATCGCTCTATTGCTCGTCATGGTTATCCTGTTTGGAGTGATGGCAAAGTGGTAGGGGAAGTTACTAGCGGTACTAAGTCTCCTACTTTAGGGAAAGCGATCGCTCTAGCTTATGTACCTAAAAAATTAGCTAAGGTAGGTCAAAAATTAGAAGTAGAAGTTAGGGGTAAAAATTATGCAGCTATTGTTGTTAAGCGACCCTTTTATAGAAGGAATAGGGAATAGGGAACAGGCAATAGGGAATAGGGAAAAATTACAACTCTATTTATTAGTGTAGACTGCAATTTTTCGCTATTTTCAAAGGTTATTTTTTTGTCGTAGTCATTGCAATAGCAATAGTAGTCTGTTGTAATTATTTTAGTCAAGGGGAATGATAGTGGGAGCATCTTGCTCCCTTGTTAGGTGTTGTTCGTCCCCATCTACCATTAAACTATTATTTTTTTCTTCCTCCTTCTTCCTTCTTGCTTCTTCCTCCTTCCTCCTTCCTTCTTCCTCCTTCCTTAAAAATGAAACATCAAGAATTACCTGTTATTGGTTGGCGAGAATGGATAGCATTACCCGAAATTGGAATTACTAGAATTAAGGCAAAAATTGATACTGGTGCCCGTTCTTCTGCTTTACACGCTTTTGATATTAAAACTTTTGAAATTCACGGAAAACCGATGGTAAAATTTAAAGTTCATCCCCAACAACGAAATACCAATCTAATAGTAACTGCTGCAGCAGAATTAATAGATGAACGAAAAGTTCGTAGTTCTAGTGGCGAAACAGAATTACGTCCTGTAATTTTAACTGAAGTCAATTTAATGAACAAAAAATGGCAAATTGAACTAACCTTAACTAATCGGGAATTAATGGGATTTAGAATGTTATTGGGGCGACAAGCTGTGCGAAATAATTTCTTAATTAACCCTGGTAAATCCTATTTAGATACCAATTCAAAATTTAGTCAAAAAAATGGTAGAAAACAACAAAATGAAAATCGCTGTTTTATCTACTGACCCCACTCTTTATTCAACCAGAAAATTAGTAGAAGCTGGAGAAAAACGCGGTCACGAAGTTCAGGTTATTGATTACCTACGTTGTTATATGAATATTACTTCAATGAAGCCTCAAGTTATTTATATCGGTGAACCTTTAGAAGGATTTGATGCTATTATTCCTCGCATTGGTGCTTCTCAAACATTTTATGGCACGGCGGTAGTTAGACAGTTTGAAATGATAGGAGTTTTTACAACAAATCCTTCTCAAGCTATTTCTCGGTCTCGTGATAAATTACATTGTTTGCAATTATTAGCTAGAGAAGGAATAGGATTACCTGTGACTGGTTTTGCTCATTCAACTCAAGATATTGATGGTTTAATTAATACTGTTGGTGGCACTCCTTTGGTAATTAAATTATTAGAAGGAACTCAAGGAATAGGAGTAGTTTTAGCTGAAACTTATCAAACAGCTAAGTCAGTTATTGAAGCTTTTCGTGCGTTATATGCTAATATTTTAGTACAGGAATTTATTGAAGAAGCAGGTGGTGCAGACTTGCGGTGTTTTGTAGTAGGAGATAGAGTAATAGCAGCTATAAAAAGACAGGGAGCTGAGGGAGAATTTCGCTCAAATTTGCATCGAGGTGGTAAAGCAGAAAAAATTAAATTGAGTCCAGAAGAACGCTCAACTGCTGTGCGTTCAGCTAAAGCAATGGGGTTGAGAGTTGCTGGAGTAGATTTGTTACGCTCTAATCATGGCCCAGTAGTGATGGAAGTGAATTCTTCCCCTGGTTTAGAAGGAATAGAAGCTGCTACAGGAGTAGATGTTTCTGGTAAAATAATAGAATTTTTAGAGAAGAATGTAGGAAAAGGCTAAGTCCGCGATCATATTGAACCTACATTCCCCACTACAAAACGTAGCATAAAAACATAAGTCAAAAGTCAAAAGCAAGAAGTCAAAAGTAAGAAGAAAATTATAGTAGTCAATAGGAGTCAACGATTTAGAAAAAAAGGGTCAAACCTTGCCATAACAACAATGATAAAAAATCTAATGCACAGTTTTAGCTGAAACGGTCTAGTGGATTGTTTCACCTAAAATAGTGCATTAGCTTTTTTCATCACCCCATCCCCCCATCACCCCATTTTCTATTGCAACATTTTAGCTGAAACGGTCCAGTAGTTATATCAAATCCGGTTAATTGCACATAGAATCCTGTTATACCAGTTTGATAAATCTTTGCTACAAATATTTAGGTTACTGCTATTGAGTCAACCCACCCCTACCCCTCCCCAACCCACCCGCGGGTCTCTCCCAGGAGGGGAGGGGAAGACAGGAGGACTGAGTCGTATGGGAATAGGTTTGATACCATTTTTTATGTAGTAATTTATCTTTTTCGTCCAATAGATATTTCCTACAAATTATTTTAATACTGCTTATTATTTGTAACATTCTTTTTTCACGCTTGGTATTATCAGGACTTACGCAAAGGCACTATTTATAGAGTCCAAGTACTATTGGACAATAGTTTTGAGCGCTATATATGGCGTATCTGCGTAAGTCCTAATTATATAATATCTGTTTATAATTCTATAATTACTTCAATATTAGACATCTCCACCAAAAGAGGCATCAGGAGGAAATAATTGATAATTTCTGTACGATAATTAATTTGATTTTTGATTATTGTAGATGTCTATTTAGGGCTTGCTGAATAAAGCTAAAAGTCAGGTAGCTTAAGGTAATGAAGCTTTTTATATTCAATTTATCTCCTAAGTTATTGGCTCTTATTTGCATCAATTTACTGAAATTTTCTGCTGAAGTTCAAGAAAATTTCTTCACATCAAATGGCGAAACCATTGCCTGTTCCCCCATCTCCGCGTCTGATGCGTCTCCGTGTCCTACCCCCACCAACCAATTTTTTCAGCAGACCCTATTTAATCTCCCCTACTCCCCCACTCCCCCACTCCCCTACTCTCAACTATATAATCTGACTTCTAACTTCTGACTCCTGACTCCTAAGCAATTAAGATTAATATCATACACGCGCTTCAGCAACGCCGCAAAATTTTTCCCTGATGCACTAATTTGTAAAATTCCTGTGCAGAAATAGGGGGACTAAAAAGATAACCCTGAATCATATCGCAATGGTGTTTTTGTAAGAATGCTAGTTCATCCTCTGTTTCCACTCCTTCCGCTACAACAGTAAGATCTAGTTGACGTGCCATCTGAATCATTGCAATCACAATGGCTCTGTTCTTGGAATGTTTGTGAATATTGGATAAAAACGAGCGGTCGAGCTTGAGAGTATCAAAAGGAAATCGATAGAGATAGCTCAGAGACGAATAACCAGTGCCAAAATCATCGATCGCTAGATTCAGTCCTAGGGTTTTGAGAGCTTCTAACTGTTGCTGGGCTATATCGATATCTTCCACCAAAGCACTTTCAGTCAACTCCAACTCTATAAAATTAGCACTGAGTTGGTGATTTAATAATATTTTGGAAAACTTCTGCTGTAACTGAGGTTGTCGAAGTTGATAACTTGAGATGTTAACAGCCACTTTAAAGTCTTTGAGCAGCTCATCTTCTTTCCATACTTGGAGTTGTTTGCAAGTATTTTCTAATACCCATTCCCCAATAGTTTCAATCAAACCAGTAGCTTCTGCTAGAGGAATGAATTCTGTTGGAGATATGAAACCTGACTGTGGGTGATGCCAACGCAAGAGAGCTTCAGCACCAGAAATTTTACCTGTTTTTAGGTCTACTTTTGGTTGATAATAAAGCTGAAGTTGTTCGCGGTCGATCGCATAGTGTAAATCTGTTTCTAGAGCCAACCAGTTAGTATTGCTGGTTTTACCCTGTGAGCTATGGAATTGATAACGATTACCTCCTTGCTCTTGGGCTTTTTGCATTACTAAATGACAATCTTGTAATAAAGAGAGAAAACTCTTGCTGTCACGAGGATAGAGCGCTCCACCCAGGCTGGCTGTGAGAAAAACTTCTCGCTCTCCAATAATATAGGGATTGGCAATTGTTTTTAATACAGAGTTAGCAACTTCGCTAGCTTGACCCAAGTACTCAACAGGCTCCAAAATCAGGATAAACTCATTGATATCTGTACGAGCAACAACATTATTTTTCCCTACTACCTCAACAATTCGCTTGGCTACAGTTTGCAGTAGATAGTCTGTTTCTTGACGATTCATGTATTGGTAGATTCTATAGAAGCGATCGAGGCTCAGACAAAATACTGGTATGTAAAGAGATTGCTGGAAATGAGAGTGATTGTTTACTATGGGAAGTGAAAATCTATTTACTATCTCTTCAAACATACTTTGTAAAACTTTCCTAGTGGGTAGGTTCGTCAGTGGGTCATATTTGTGCAAACGCTCTAACTTTTGGTAAGCATCTTCGAGTTTACAAGTATATTCAGCTTGGGCAGCAACAACTGATTGATGCTTTTTCAACGTAATCTCTATAGTAGTTTTTAAGTCTAGAATTTGAAAAGGTTTAATTAGATAACCATAGGAGTGTGTATGTTTTGCTCGTTCAATGGTATCATCATCAGCATAAGCTGTGGTAAAAATTACTGGAGACTGGAATTGTTGATGGATTTTTTCTGCTGCTGTAATTCCGTCAATCTCGCCTTGAAGCATGATATCCATGAGTATCAAATCTGGATTTGTTGTTGCAACCTGTTGTATTACTTCTTCTCCGGAGTGAATAACTCCGACAATTTCATAGCCTAGTTTTTGTAAAACCATCCTGAGGTTTTCCGCCACAATTAATTCATCTTCAACAATCAGAATTTTAGTAGTTGCAGTGTAGTTAACTTGATTATTTGTTGCAGAATGGGTAGGGATTTTCATTGTAATACCTCCAAAGATAATATAATTTTTTGAACTTTTAAAACCGTTGTTTGTACTTTAACTCTGAGAAAATTAAGCTAATAGATGTACCGTTAGAAGTATCAAAAGTAAGAGTTCCATTTAACTGTTTTGCCAAAATACGGACGAGTTTGAGGCCCAGAGAGTTAGAAGTTTCCCAATTAACTGTTGAAGGTATTCCAATACCATTATCACATACTTCCAAGACTAATTTTTGATTGATATCTTTAAACATTGCGATCTGAACTTTTCCTACTCTTTGGTCAGGAAAACCATGTTTAAAAGCATTCATCAGAAGTTCATTAATCAGTAACCCACAAGGAACAGCTGTTTCTAAATTGAGCAATATGGCATCAACTTTCATAATAGGATTTACTCTGTTATTGTTGCTTTGACAAGAACAAAAGATGTTATTGACTAACTGTTTTATGTATTCACTAAAATCAACCTTCCCTAAATGATTTCCTTTGTAAAGTTGTTCGTGAATTAATCCCATAGTCTGGATGCGTTTTTTAGCATCATTAAATAGGTGAAGCAGAATTTCATCAGTAATTGAGTACGATTGCAAATCTAGTAAGTTAGAGATAATATTAAGGTTATTTTTAACGCGATGGTGAATCTCCTTGAGTAATACTTCTTTTTCTGCTAAAGATTGCTTGATTTGCTCCTCAGCTTGTTTTCGTTCGGTGATGTCTCGCACAATCATCAACACTTCCTCTTCTCCATTGCTAACGATGCGGAGTTCTTCATAACGTACCTCACCATACCTGAGAATTTGTCGTTCATAAACTTGTAGTTTGCCTGTGAGTATTGCTTGATTGATATAGTAAAGTTCTTGCTCTAAGAAATTTGGTGGTAAAGGTTCATCATTAGGAAAAAAATTTACCATATCAATACTTTCAGGAGGAATAAAATCCAAACAAGTGCCATCGCGTCGCACGCGCATAATTAAATCAGGAATTGCCTCTAACATAGCCCGGTTAAGGGTTTCGCTCTCTTGAAGTGCCTTTTGTGCTAACTGATGAGCACGCTCTGCTTCAACTCGCTCACTTGCTTCTAGTGCTAAGGCTACCAAATCTGCTAGAGTAGCAATAAAATTTTGTTCCTCTAAAGTCCAGGTACGGGGAGTACCAATATGCTCCAGACAAATAACCCCAATGATTTGACCACCAGAATAAATCAAAGCATTCAATATGGAAGTGATGCCAAGTGGCATCAGATATTCCTGAAGCAATTCTTTGACTCTTGTATCAGAATGTACGTTGTCAATAACCAGTACACGGCTATTTTCCAAAGCTTGGAAGTAGTCTGGATAGTCAGCAACCGGCAATTCTAATCCCTGAGTATGCTCATCTGTAGTAACTCGATAACAATCTACACATCGAATGAGAGTGTGAGCATCATCTAGCAACCAAATACTTACCTGTTTGACTTCCAATGTCTGCGATACGACCTCATTAATTTTTTGGCAAGCTGCCAAGAAATCTCCTTGAGTTAATACCTTATTTTTAGATAGATCGATCAGTGCTTGATTGTGGGCAATTAACTGTCTGCGACTCCTTTGCAGTTGGGCAGTGCGTTCCTCTACTTGTTCTTCTAAGGTCTGATTCATTTGTGCCCATGCTTCAAAAGCAATTTTTAACTGAGCAGCCATCAGATTAAAAGCGATCGCTAGTTCATCTAACTCACGAATATTTGGTAGCCAAGGAGCAATACTTTTTAATGGCACTGTCTGGTCTAAATTTCCATACGCAACAGATAAAGATGCTTTATGAACGCTGAGAATAGGAGCAGTAAGCCAACGCGAAATCTTGATGGCTAATTGTATTGCTAGTATGAATGCTACTAAAGAAACTGGGACGATGGTTTTCAGCCTGGCATAGAAACCTGCCATTAAGTCTAACTCCGGTGTGGCCACCACTAGCACCCAGTCCAAACCTAACTTTTCTCCCCAACTTGAAGCGTTAACAAAATATTGCTCGCCTAGTAATTCCGTATTAAAATTTTGATGCGACTCAATTGTCTGTATGTTTTCAAGCTGTTGCTGCAAATATTGAGCAGTTGCTTGAGTCAGTGGATCGGGACTATTGACTGCTGCTAACCGTTTTGGTTTACCATTGATCACTTCAAAAGAAGGTGATTTCGAGGAGCTGGCAACCAACATTCCAGAACGTTCCATAATCATTACTACCTCAGATTGATTAACTTGTAATCTTTGTAGGAAATTGGAAATATCAGAAATCGCTTGATCTACCCCCAAAACACCAATTAATTTTTGGTTATCATCATAGAGGGGATAACTTGCAGAAATTGCTAATATATCAGTTATTCCATCGCACACATAGATGTCGCTCCAGATAGCTTTACCTGCTTTAATTGGCTGAGTATACCAGTATTCTGTTTTGTAATCGTAGGCATAAGTGCTGCGAACATCTCCCAGGTTTCCTTCATAGTCAACAGCATACTCATATACGATTTGAGGATGGGAGCGGGTTGTAATATCAATACTTATATTATTATTGCCTTTCATACCAGCACCTACAAATTCTCCGGTCTCATTGGCAAAATTAATATAGCTGACATCAAATATCTGGCTTTGCTGGAAGAAAAAACGTCCTGTTGTTTCTAGATCGGATAAATCCAACAAACCTAATTTCACCGCATTGTGGTTCATCTGATTAATTAATAGGGGTTGACGCAGGTAGTTTTCTAGTAAATTAGTAACATTATTGATAATTTCTTCATGGAGAATTCCTGCTAAGTTATAACTAGCCTGATGCCCATTCCAAACTGTTACCCATTGCAGTAGTAGCATTACTACTGATATTTGTAACACAAAGAAAACAACCAAAAAACTACGGAGAGAAATTTTGCGGGAAATACTTTGGACATAATCAGAACGTTGTCGTCTCCAAAAACACACTCCTCTTTTTATTAAATTATGCACTAACATTTTTAACATGAATTAACCTCCTTTTTATCTAAAAGCAATCTCTTTAAATTCTACTTGAATTAATGAGGACTGCTGATAGAGCACTGGAAGGAAAGGGCGCGGACATATCAAAATCTTAAAACTCAGACAACACCAGATTTTTCCTTCTCTGTTAGATAACTAAAGCCTTCTTCCTTTATATAGCTTGACTCAAAGATTGTCTAATCGGCATTTCAATGATAAATTCTGTCCCCTCTCCAGACTGAGAGTTACATATTAGATTCCCTCCATGATATTCGACGACAATTTGGTAGCTAATTGATAATCCTAATCCTGTTCCCTTGCCAATCTCTGTGGTGGTAAAAAATGGGTCAAATAACTTAGACTGAATATCTGGCGGAATTCCGTAACCATTGTCAACTATCCGAGCGGACTGGATAACGCCGACGTTCCCAGGTAGAAGCAGGAATAGAACAGATTATTTATAGAAAATCTATGATTTATATAGATAATCATAGGTTTCTCAGAACGGTACTATCAATACTTTTATGGTAAAAAGCGATCGTATAATTTGCATACACTTGCCCTGGAATAACAACCAATGGCACTGACTAATTCAGGATTCTTCGCTTCTGTGACTACTTCCCAAAATGGCTGTGCAGTTGTGGCACGATACCAGGCAAAAGTACAGCGTTCAATCTTGAGTAAAGTATGAATCTCACTCACAACTGTTTCCAAAATAGTATTGATATTGAGAGTATTGACTTAATCAAATAATAACGATATAATACGTTAAAAAGCATACTATTAAAGCAGACTGTTCTCACTCATTTACATGAAGTCCATTAGAACCAAGCTCAAACTTAATAACAAACAGAAAACCCTCTTGGCTAAACACGCAGGTTACTCACGATGGTGTTATAATTGGGGGTTAAGTTTGTGGAAGGCAGCTTACAGAGATGCTTATAAACCTAATACTCGTAAACTTAGAGAGGTTTTTACTAACCATACAAAACCTCTTTACCCCTGGATGAAAAACTTGTCGTCTAGAGTTTATCAATACGCTTTTCCTACGGAATGCTGCGCAAACATCCACTTAGGTGAAGCATTTAAGAGGTTTTTTAAAGGACCCTTGTAAATATCCAAAATTTAAGAAAAAAGGTAGGTCTGATTCTTTCACAATAGATAATTGTGGAAAACCAATAGAACTTAATGGTTGGTCTCACAAGTTACCTTTTATCGGTATTGTTAAGACTTATGAACCCATTGAGGCGACAACCAAAAAAATCACCATTAGTAGACAAGCAGGTGATTGGTATCTTAGCTGTAGCTATGAATTTAATGCAACAACTACACCCAAAAAAACTGATGTTATCGGTGTAGATTTAGGTGTGAAAACCTTAGCTACATTGAGTGATGGAAAAGTCTTTGAAAGTGTGAGATCGTATCGCCAGTTTGAAGCTAAGTTATCAAGAGAGCAATACCTAAATCGTCACAAAGAGGTAGGCTCTGCTAACTGGAGGGCGGCACAACAGAAGATAGCTAGATTGCATAGAAAAGTAGCAAATATCCGTAAAGATGCACTTCATAAATTGACAACATACTTAGCCAAAAACTACGGCAGAGTCTCAATTGAAGATTTGAATGTAAGCGGAATGTTACGCAATCGTAAGCTAGCAAAATCAGTTAGCAGATAGTGATTTTATGAGTTCAGGCGACAGCTAGAATACAAGTGCAAATGGTACGGTTCTAAGCTAGTGGTAGTTGATAGATTTTTTTCATCATCAAAGACTTGCTCTAACTGTGGTCATGTTCAGGATATGCCCTTGCATCTGAGAACTTATGATTGCCCAGAATGTGGGTTATCAATAGACAGAGATTTAAACGCAAGTATAAATTTAAGAAATGCGGTCGGCTTGACCGTTAATGCCTGTGGACGGAGTGCTGCCGACAGTTCCGGTGGAAGCAGGAAGTAAACATTAAAATGTCGCTATATGACGTTTTATATCGGTTTTATGAAGCAGAATTTGGTTAGCAATATGACTTTTGAGCCAGTGGCGACGTTGAGCTTCCAGGAATTTAAGTTGGGTTCGCTCTAATTCAGCATTTGCCAGTTGATTTTTTCTCCGTACTATTGTCACCCCAGCAACACTTAAAGCAAGTAAACCATTTACAGCAGTTTTCTAGTTGATGAGGTACAAAGTTTTATTGCTTTAGGCAACAGCTCCGGAAGGCAACAGCTCCGAAAGGGAATATAGGAATAAATAGTCTTATAGCTATACCTCACTATCCTCAAAAGTGCTGTAAAAATAGATACAGCCAGAGGAAATTGCTCAACATTTTATGAGATTTAGCAGACAACGCTTCTGGGGAAATATAAGAAATTATTTTCCAACCGTAGCTATCTATGCCGTTTTTGGATAGGGTAATTTTGGGAATGTTCACTTGAGCCAAGTTTTTAGGTATATTCCGAGGGTCAAAGGTGGTAAAACTAAATAATCCCTCCTTAGTTTGTATTTGTCCTGAATCTTTGAGAGATATATCTTGCCATGCTTGGGGGAACTAACGCTCAAATGTTTGTTGCCTTCGCTGGGGTAGTATGAAACCCCATTCTTGCTCTGGCTCTGGACTGATTAACCAATATCCAGACCTATTCAGTATCATTACTTGACCTAGAGTCGTATAACTTTTTTGGGTTAGCTGTCGGTCTAAGTGTTCTCCCATGTAGGTAATCGCTACAATCCCTTGCAGTTTATTTTGGCTATTGTATATAGGTGCAGCTAATCTTATAGATGCTTTAAATGGTCGGTCAATTTTTCCCCATTCTTGGTTTAAGTCAAAGGCCGAGATGTAAATACTATTTCTTGGTATAGCGATCGCTGTTTTGAAGTAATTCCTATCTGCTTTATTTGGCATTAAGTTTTGGGGAACAAGTTCAACTTTTCCATTTTCATAGTTAACTTTGACTATTTCTTGACCTGTAGTATCAAGCAGTCGAACTTGGTTAGGACTTACGCAGATACGCTATATATAGTACTCATAACTATTGGACAATAGTTACTGAACTCTATACACAGTGTCTTTGCGTAAGTCCTGTTGGTAATAAATTTGCTGATATTTGGCAAATGCCACAAACTGTTCTTCTATATGCTCTAAATTTGACATCCTCCCCGGCCTAAAGGCGCGGGGATTCCTACCGAGCCGAAGCTCCTCGGTGGGTTGACGTTTCACAGGCTGCTGCTACTTTTGCAGTAGTCTTACGCTTGCCTCCACGTCCGTTTAGTGTCTCGGACTGCCCGCCCGCGACTAATATATTTATGGCTGCATTCTCGTCTAAGAACATGTTTTGCACCGCAGTTGAGACACTCCCATTCTCGTACCTTCAGGTCTAGCTTCCCACCTTTAAAGCCACAATCTGAACAAACTTGAGATGTTGGCTCAAGGGCGACTAATGACTCTAAAATCACGACCATATTTTTCAGCAATTCCATCTAGGAATGTCCGGAATTGTCTCCAACCTAAATCTGAAATTGCTCTGGATAATTTACGGTTTTTTACCATGCCAGAAACATTCAAATCTTCTAAAATAATTGTTTGGTTTTCACGAATTATTTTAGTAGATAATTTATGCAGAAAATCTGTTCTTGTATCTTTCAGTTTGCCATGGAACTTAGCCACTCTAACCCTGGCTTTTTCATACCTTTTAGATCCTTTAGTTTTATGAGATAATGACTTGCTTAACTTTCTTAATTTCTTAATTCTTTTCTTCAGTGGCTTAGGAGCATCAACCTTTGTACCGTCGC
>NZ_JAAHGH010000062.1 GCF_010672525.1 Okeania sp. SIO2B3
GGCGTACAATCAAATCACCTCCAACCAGATTATCAACCATTTTTTTTGTCAAGTCAAAAAAATCCCCTTCTTTGTTTGAGCTATTGCCAGAAATTGCCAGAGATATTGACACTAGCAATCAGCTCCTATTTCTCAGTATTTGCTCTATCATACTTTTTATGCGTTGAATAAAAAGTCATGCGTATGGGCGAGTTCACCCCAATAACATAATACTACCACATTTTTTTTGACTGTGAGAATCCTATTTGCTTCCATCCTGGGGTTTTTTTGGTGCTTCACAGGATGATAATTTCTATCAGTCGGATAAATCTTCAGTTTACCGAATAATTAAGGTTTAAACCCTCTCCTTTAAAGGAGAAACAATGAATTAATTTTCCTTTTATTCAATCCTCTTCCTTTTAGGGACAGGTAATTATCAATTATCAATTATCAATTATTGAACCACTAGCTTTTGCCCCAACTAAGTCTAAAACCAAACTCCTATTTCTCAATACTTCTTCCCTAGACAACTTTTATGCATTGAATAAAAAGTCATGTATATGGGCGAGTTCACCCCAATAACATAATACTACCACATTTTTTTTGATTGTGGGAATCCTATTGCCTTCCATCCTGGGGTTTTTTGATGCTTCACAGAATGATGATTTTTACCAGTAGATAAATCTTCAATCATAGAAACTCATAATTAATAGACATCTCTAGAAAATAGGGAGCAGGGAGTAGAGAGTAGGCGGAAAGAATTAATGATTTATGTACGAGAATTAATTTGATTTTTTATTATTGGAGATGTCTAATCAAGTTGCACTTGTTAAGCTGATAACTTTATATTTAATTTTTTATTATCAAACAGGATTGGGTCGCGCAACCCCGCCTTTTAAGGCGATCGGGTTTTTGGAGAGTTGCTCAAATCCCCTACTTCCCCTCCTGGGAGGGGGAGGGGCGAGGGGTGGGTTAACTTCTGACTTCTGACTTCGTTAAAGATACCCTCAATTTTAGAACATGAAAATTGATACTATAATAATTGTACTTCTGCTCAACAATAAACATTAAAGTAACTTAACAGGACAATTATGCAATCAACAACGACTCAATTAGATACCTCAAATATGGATATGCCAAAATATGGTTTACCAGTGACAATAATTACAGGTTTTCTTGGTAGTGGTAAGACTACTTTGCTTAACCATATATTGCAAAATCAACAGGGTGTAAAAACTGCCGTTTTAGTAAATGAATTTGGAGAAATTGGTATTGATAATGAGTTAATTGTTTCTACCGATGGAGATGACACAATGGTCGAACTTAGTAATGGTTGTGTTTGCTGTACTATTAATGAAGATTTAGTTAATGCTGTTTATAAAATTTTAGAAAGACCAGACAAAATTGATTATATGGTAGTAGAAACGACTGGTGTAGCTGACCCATTACCAGTAGCTTTAACTTTTTTAGGTACTGAATTACGAGATATGACTCGCCTAGATTCAATTATTACTTTGGTTGATGCTGCTAACTACAGTCTTGATTTGTTTAATAGTCAGGCAGCATATAGTCAAATAGCTTATGGTGATATTATTTTGTTAAATAAAACTGACTTAGTTGAGGAGGCAAATTTAGACTTATTAGAAGTGAAGATTAGAGATGTTAAAAAAGATGCGAGAATTATGAGGACTAGCCAATCACAAATAGCTTTGCCGTTAATTCTAAGTGTGGGTTTGTTTGAGTCGGATAAGTATTTTGAAATAAAAGAAGAAGCTCATAGCCATGACCATGACCATGACCACGACCATGAAAATCATCACAGCCATGACCATGAACATCATCATCACGACCACGACCACGACCACGATCATCATCATTCCAACCACTTAGAAAATGATGGTTTTACTTCTATTTCTTTTCAAAGTGATAAGCCTCTTTCTCTTAAAAAATTCCAAGATTTTTTGGATAATAAATTGCCTGCAAATATTTTCCGAGCAAAGGGAATTTTGTGGTTTCAAGAAAGCCCTCTACGACATATTTTTCATTTGAGTGGTAAGCGGTTTACTATTAATGATGATGAGTGGAAAGGTACTCCTAAAAATCAGTTAGTTTTGATTGGTCAAAATTTAGACCATGATGAGTTGCGATCGCAATTAGAAGACTGTGTTATTGCTTAAAAAGTTAGGAAAAAGGAATAAGGTAATAGGTTGGAATTCTTGAAATTTCCTACAAACCAAAATATCTTTTTTATTCTCTTTCTTAGAAGTGCTATACATTAGCATTTTTTCTACGTATAAAAATGATTATAGGGAGGTTAAAAGCAATATTTAAACATTAGGAATCAGGAGCTAGAGAAATAGGATAGGGGAAAAAGGTGGAAATGTGCCATTATATTCACCATCTACCTATCTCCCTATATTTAAGTACATAAAGTACATAAATAGACACCTCAAATAATAAAAAATTAAATCAATTATTGCACTCTTATTCATCAATTCTTGGCCTCTATGACCTACAGACGTTGCATGCAACGTCCCTACCCCCTACTCCCTCTTTTCTGGTAATGCCTAAAAGATCCCAAATGGGTTCTATACATTGATTCTGCTTAAAGAACAGAATTAGGAATCGGGAAAATTATGACTCAAGATTCACCCCCATTACAATTGAGGCAATGCAGGTAAGGTGTGGTCTATTAAACCAGGGAAGTGGTAGACAAAAGTAAGTATTCTCTACTCCTGACTCCTTTCGATTGAAGATTAATTAATACAATTTATCTGTAAAAATGTGCTTAATAATTGTTGCTCAGACCTGATTATACTGATTATTCTCATCTTTATATTAGGTGTAAATTTATGGAGAAATGTTATAAGTGGTAGTGCCAAATTAATTGCACATCTTTGACAAAGGAATATATGCAATAAAAAGCAAATATAGATTTATAACTTTATGAGATTCATGTTTAGATTGAAATCCAGAAAGTAGAAAGCTTCTCAAAAGAAGAAGTCACCATAGTAATTGTCCTCAAGTTAGAGACCCATACTAATTTAGATTTATTATTCTTCCCTAGTTTCTTCTTTGTCAAAAGAAAAAATTATTTTTAACTTTTAACTTTTAACTTTTTTATTATGCGAGTTTTTATCCAAAGAGTGAATTTTTCTCAAGTAAAAGTAAATGGAGAAATTGTCGGTAAAATTGGCAAAGGGTTAAATTTACTTGTAGGTATTGCGACTACTGATACAGAAGTAGAAATAGATTGGATGGTGCGTAAATGTTTAGAGATTCGTTTATTTCCTGACCCAGATAGTAATAGTAACCGTTGGGAAAAATCAGTAAAAGATATAAATGGTGAATTGTTAATAATTAGTCAATTTACTCTTTATGGAGACTGTCGCAAAGGTCGTCGTCCATCTTTTGATAATGCAGCATCTCCTGAAGTTGCTAAACAACTTTACCAGCTATTTGTAGACCGATTAAAATTGAGTTGCTTAAAGGTAGAAACTGGTATATTTGGAGCAATGATGGAAGTTGAAATTGATAATGACGGTCCGGTAACTCTTTTGTTAGAAAGAGAAGCTACTTCAACAATTAATAATTAATAATTAATAATTAATAATTAGGGTTTGCGCTCATAAAGTCTTTTTGTTAGGGTAGGGAGTAGGCAGTAGTTAAGAGTTAGGATTTAGGGGAGTTGTAGAAGAGGTAGTCATTCATCATTGCTCCTTAGTTTTTCTCTCATCATTACCCCACGATCCTCACTTTTTCCGCTCCATCAACTGAAAAGCTGGTACTTTTTCAGTACTTAAAATTCTTCAAACCGATATCAGTTAATGCTTTGATATTTAATCAGCAAACCCTATTTAATGAAATATCTATGAATAAAACTATTTTTTCCACCACAAAAAATATTTCTATACTTAATTCTCTATTATCTGTTGCCTATTTACTTTTTCTCAAAAGGATTTTCATAACTTAAATGTAAACTCTATATAAATGTGATAAATAAAATTTCGGGTTGACGAACCAAGATAGGGGTATTTCCACACCATTTTTTTTCAATGGTCGAGACAAAATTAATGTTATAGTACTATAAGTAATGGATTTACCTAACAAACAGGTATCATGTTGATATCATAATTGTTAAATTAGGGTAGTTCTAAACTTAAAAATTTAGTTAATATAATTTCAGATTTTAAATAAGGAAAGCTATGGGATTTTTTGATTCAGAAGTAGTTCAACAGGAAGCTAAACAATTATTTGAGGATTATCAATCCTTAATTAAGGTAGGAAGTGACTATGGTAAGTTCGACCGAGAAGGTAAAAAGATTTATATTGAAAAGATGGAATCTATTATGGAGCGCTACCGAATTTTTATGAAACGTTTTGAATTATCAGAAGATTTTATGGCTCAAATGACTATGGAACAACTTAAAACTCAGTTAAATCAATTTGGCATTAGTCCTCAACAAATGTTCGATCAAATGCACACAACTTTAGAAAGAATGAAGTCAGAATTAGAAAAACATTCCTAATTGAATACAAGATAAATAACGATTTAATATGTTAAGCAAATTATTTCAAACAGTTTTTTGGGAAATTTTTTTGATTTTTTGAAGTTATAGAAATTATAGATAGAAATAAGCAGTTTTTTCGCTTTTCCGAATAACGGTATGATTTGAACCCATCATTAAGTCACTTTCAATCTATAATCATACTTGCCTATTAACAAAGTTATTTTCTTTAACCCAAGCTGTTGATTCTAGGAATTAATAAAAAAATTATCTTGCATTTTGCTATTTATTTTAGGTATTTAGTAAACACATTTTTTTTGAGATTGTCAAAAACATCAAGACAAGAAGAATTAGGAATTTATTGTTGTACTGCTTGGCTTTTAATTTAGTTTTATTTAGCAACAAACAAAAAAATTCTACTTAGACCTTTGATTCAGATTGGAAAAATTAAAAATAGAATCTATCTTAGAGATACAAACTTATAGTTTTCTTTTAGCCCACATTCCGCACTTCAATTTGTAACATGAAAATTAGTATAAAATCCGTAGCTTGCTTAAGTATTTATACTATATAAGTTATCTTCATTTACATTGATCGGGAGTCAAATTCTCAGTGAAATGTTAAGCATAAATAGGGCTTGCTGATTAAATATCAAAGCATTGACTGATATTAGTTTCAGCCTTTTTTTCCCTTTAAAAAGTGCAAGCTTTTCGGTCTAAAGAGCTGCATAAAGCTAGTATTTTGGGATGATTATGGCAGAAAAATTGACAGACAATTCTTAACTCCTACCTCCTCGCTCATTCCTATTTCTCCCCTCCCAGGAGGGGTTAGGGGTGGGTTGTCTCCTGTCTCCTGTCTCCTGTCTCCTGTCTCCTACCCCAGCAAAAAGACTTTCCATACACAAACCCTATTTAGGGATTGCTGATTAAACTTCAAAGTATTGATATATAAAGGTTTTGACTGTTTTTGGTTGAACAAAAGAGCCAGCTTTTCGGTTGCTCAAGGTCAAAAAGGAACGCATTTTGGGCAAGAGTTGGGCAGAAAAATCACTCTTACAATTCTTACTCCTACTTTCTCTATAATTCCCCTAACTCCTGACTCCTGACTCCTAACTACTCCCCTTACTTACCAAAAGACTTTTTCAGCAAGCCCTACTTATTAGACACTAAATTTATGGCCGATCAAATTTATATGCTGGAGGGAAATATTCGCGACGCTGGCCACTCAAGGCTTGATTCATAAAATCACGCCAGATCGGTGCAACAGTAGTACCACCAGTAGCACCATAATTTAGAGGCCGATAATCATCATTGCCCACCCAAACAGCCGTTGCCAACTGAGGCGTATAACCTACAAACCAAACATCTCGTTCAGAAGAAGTAGTACCAGTTTTTCCAGCGGCCTGACGACCAATCTTAGCTCTAGTAGCAGTACCTCGTTCAATTACCCCCACCAATACACTATTAAGTGACGCGACAGCCCACTGATTGAGAACCAACTTAGGTTTAGGAGTATTATCCAACAAGACATTCCCACTAGTATCTGTTACCTGCACAATAAAAGTAGTATCAGAATGCCAACCATTATTAGCAAAAGTCGCATAAGCACCCGCCATCTCCAGAGGTGTCAAATCAACCGAACCAAGTGGTAAAGAAATAACAGGTTCCATCGGACTCTTAATACCTAAAATGCGACAAACCTCAATTACCTTATTAAGTCCAACATATTGACCAATTTTCACCGCTGGTATATTCAAAGAAGACTCCAAAGCCTTACGAATACTAACAGAGCCAGAATATCCACCACCATAATTTCGAGGAGAGTAATAACCATTACCATCTGGATAACTAACTCGAGTATCAGACACAACCGAATATGGAGAATATCTACCCGAAGCAAAAGCGGTGTAATAAACAAAAGGCTTAAAAGCAGAACCTGGTTGCCTGCGAGCTTGAACAGCACGATTATATTGACTACTCTTAAAATCTGCCCCACCAACCATTGCCCGCACAAAGTGGGTGCGTGGGTCAACTGCCACTAATGCCATTTGACCTTTGTCCCAACTCCGATAAACCCGACGGTAATATAAGATTTCATGCCATTCAGTCACAGTTCTTTCAGCCATCCGTTGGAAATTCATATCAATGGTCGTTTGTATCCGCATTCCTCCCTTGAGAACAGCATCTTTACCAAACCTCTCAGTTAACTCCTGAACAACTGCCTCAGTAATATAAGGAAGTTCACTCTGGCGAAAAGAGGTAACTTTACCCACTAATAATGGTTGCTTGAGAGCCTCTGCTTCCTCTTCAGCAGTAATCCAATTAAGTTCACGCAGTCTTGCTAAAACAGTGGCTTGGCGTTGCTTGGACTTTTGGTAATTGATAAATGGACTATACTCTTCTGGCGCAGGAATCATACCTGCCATCAAGGCAGCTTCAGCCAAAGTTAAATCCTTGGAGGATTTATTAAAATAGCTTTTCGCTGCAGTCTCAACTCCATAGAGATTATGACCCCAGTAAATTTGGTTGAGGTATAATTCTAAAATTTCGTTTTTATCGAGAATTTGTTCCATCCTAATTGCCAAAACTGCTTCAGCCACTTTCCTACTTAGTTTGGCTGTTGGGGAGAGAAACAAATTTTTCACCAACTGCATAGTTACGGTAGAACCACCTTCAACTGTTCTACCCCGCTCTAAGTTGGCCACAAAAGCACGCATAATTCCGATAGGATAGATTCCGTAGTGATTGTAGAAGTTACTATCCTCGATCGCTAGAACTGCTCGTTTTAAGTCTGGAGAAATTTGGTTTAGGGGTATGACTTCTCGGTTGGCCTCGTCGTGGAGACTTGCCAATGGTCTACCTTTAACATCATATATATGAGTTGTTTCTGAAGGTGTGTAATTTTTTAGTACTCGAACATCCGGAAGATTACGAAAGCTGATTGCTAAACCTACCAGTCCACCAGCTACTAATGAGCTAGTCAGCATGGTGATGCCTAGTACAGTACCTGCTGTCACCTTACTGACAGATTGAACAAATCCGAAGACTGGTGAAATTTCAGACTGAGATTTTGTAGTTTGCTTATGTGGGAGGGCGTTGGTGGACACTTTTATTTAACTTCCTTGACGAAATTTCAAATTTTAGAGCTAGTAATTGTTTAGGTGTTAGATATATTTTTAGAGATTAATTGATTATCAGGACTTATGCATGAGGTAGAACTAGGATTTGAGATTGCTTCCCTGTGGGTTGCTTTGGACGAAAATACATTGCACTGCGTAAGTCCTAATTAGGGTTTGCTGATTAAATCTAAAAGTATTGACATATAAAGACAAGTGCCTTTTTGGTGTCGAAAAAAATGCGCCTATTTCAGTCATTAATGCTCAAAAAGGAGCGTACTTTAGGTGCTATAGTTGGGCAGAAAAATCTTGGGACAAAACTTAGCTCCTACCTCCTCGAAATTCCCATTTCTCCCCTCCTGGGAGGGGTTAGGGGTGGGTTGTCTCCTGTCTCCTGCCTCTTGTCTTCTGTCTCCTGTCTCCTACCCTAGCAAAAAGACTTTATTGAGCAAACCCTAATTATATTAGAGAATTTTACTGTTCATAGCTGGCAACCTCTCGACTTAATTAATTGGTCAGCTAGAAGTGATAGTTGATGGTGTCTTAATTTATTGAGCTTAAAAAACTAAATTTCAAATTTTAGAGCTAGTAATTGTTTAGGTGTTAGATATATTTTTAGAGGTTAACTGATTATATTTGGCAATTCTAATGCCCATAGCTCGTAACCTCTCGACGGAATTAATTGGTCAGCTAGCAGCGAGAGTCGATAGTGTCTTAATTTATTGAGCTTACAAAGTAGATTAAGTATTTGAAGAAGGAAAAAGTAAGGACCGAATGACTGGAAAAGTGGATGGGGATACTGAAAAGTTGCTACTCCGCATCTACAAACCCCAATCAATTGTAGACACAGGGCGTGACGGTGGGGTATTAAACCCATAAGTAAAAAGGTCAAAGAATAAGGTTGAATTATACTCATAAATAATTTATGTTACTTTAGCACTCCTAAAATTATTAAGGAGGCTTAAACACAATAGACATAGGCGTGATCATCAAACATCAAATCAATTATCGCGTAAAAATCATCAATTCTTTTCCCTCTACTCCATACTCCCTACTCCCTCTTTTCCCGATAGGTCTAATAGTTTTTACAAAATCTACTGAACGTTTCTATAATATTTTACTTAGATATCATTGGGCAGTTGAGTTTTTGACATCCTCCCCGGCCTAAAGACACGGGGATTCCTACCGAGCCGTAGCTCCTCGGCGAGTTGACATCTCACAGGCTGCTGCTACTTTGGCAGTAGTCTCATGCTTGCCTCCATGTCCGTTTAATGTCTCGGATTGCCCACCCGCGACTAATATATTTCTTGCTGCATTTTCGTCTCTATCGTGCTTACTTCCGCAATTTAAACATTCCCACTCACGAATTGATAAATCTAATCTTCCACCCTTAAATCCACAACTAGAACAAGTTTGGGATGTGGGTTCCCAACGGCTAATCACCCTAAAATCACGACCGTATTTTTCTGCTTTTCCTTCTAAAAATGTCCTAAATTGCCTCCAACCTAAATCAGAAATAGCTCTAGATAATTTCCGATTTTTAACAATTCCTGAAACATTCAAATCCTCTAAAACAATTGTTTGGTTTTCACGAATTATTTCAGTAGATAATTTATGTAGAAAATCTATTCTTGTATCTTTCAGTTTAGCATGAAATTTAGCTATTTTCAGTCTAGCTTTTTCATGACGATTTGTACCTTTAGCTTTCTTAGATAATGATTTACTTAACTTTCGATATTTATTGATTCGTTTCTTTAGTGGTTTTGGTGCATCAATTTTTTGACCATTACTCAAAGTAGCAAAAGTTTTAATTCCTAAATCTATACCTACTGAATTATCAGTTTTAGGTAAGGTTTCAGGCAAAATTTCTACTACAAAACTTAAGAAATATCTGTTAGCTGAATCTTTGATTATTGTTACTGATGATGGAACATTTGGTAGTTCCCTTGACCAGACAATTTTCAGCTTTCCTATTTTGGCTAAATACACCTTATGCTGGCCAACTTTAAATCCACCTTTTGTAAACCTTGCAGTCTGTCTTGACTTTCTAGTTTTGAATTTAGGAGGTTTAACAGGTCTGCCCTTTCTCTTACCTTGAGTTGATTTAAAAAAGTTTTGATAAGCCTGGTTTAAATCATTCAAAGATTGCTGTAGTGGTATAGCAGAAACCTCTGATAACCATTCTCTGTATTCAGTTTTTTTAGCTTGAGTAATAAACTGTTTTTGTAGCTCAGAGTTAATAGGTTTCTTCTCTCCAGATTTGTACTTTTCCTGACAGCAAGCTAGACTATCATTCCAGACAACACGGACACAACCAAATAGCCTTGCTAATCGGTATTTTTGTCCCAATGTTGGATATATACGGTACTTAAATCTTGCTTTCATAAAATGACTTTTGAACTAACAATATGATAACATAACCTGTGGCAAAAATAAACTAAAAAGTCGCCCTAGAAGGGCGAGGCTTTAAACCCAATTTTTCGGTAAACTGTTCAGCGTTTAAACTATATAATCCAATTTTTGTCAAAGGGGATAGAGAATATAGAATTTAAATGTGTCTTAGCTGACTAAAGACTAAATATTAGGATTGATTGATAATTTAAACCATAGTTACTCTAAATTTAATTTACCCCCTAAAGTCAAGCTATATAAATGAACTTAAATTAAATGATGACTGATAAATTTACATGGCTGCGTCGTGGCATCAGCGAAATTTTCCCAGATCGACCAGATTCTACAGACCCCGATGAAAACTTATTGCAAAGATTGGCCAAGTCAGACCGTCCTTTACGAGTTAAATTAGGAATTGACCCCACAGGGGCAGATATCCATTTAGGTCATAGTATTCCGGTTCGCAAACTCCGAGCATTTCAGGATGCTGGACATACAGCAGTATTAATCATCGGAGATTTTACTGCAAGAATTGGCGACCCCACAGGGAAATCTGAAGTCCGAAAACAGTTAACTTCTGAACAGGTGCAGGAAAATGCCAAAACTTATTTAGAGCAAGTCCGGCCTATATTAGATTTTGACACGCCAGGGCGCTTAGAAATTCGCTACAACTCAGAATGGCTCTCTAAATTAGACTTGGCAAATATTCTGGAACTTTTGGCAACAATGACGGTGGGGCAGATGTTGGCTAAGGAGGGTTTTGCTCTTCGTTATCAGCAGGAAAGCCCTATCTATATCCATGAATTTCTTTATCCTTTGATGCAAGGTTATGATTCTGTGGCTGTGGATGCTGATGTGGAGTTGGGGGGTACAGACCAAAAGTTTAATATTGCTGTGGGACGAGATTTACAACGGCATTTTGGTAAAAAAACTCAGTTTGGTCTATTGATGCCAATTTTGTTGGGGACTGATGGGGTACAGAAAATGTCTAAGTCTCTGGGAAATTATGTGGGTTTATCGGAAGACTCTCTGAGTATGTATTCTAAGTTGGAAAAAATTCCTGATGACCAGATAGAGCAGTATTTTGAACTATTGACTGATTTATCTCTTGATGAATTGCCGGAAAATCCTCGTGACAGACAAAAATTGTTGGCCTTGGATATTGCATCTCAGTACCACGGTAGGGAAGCTGCTTTGTTAGCTCAAAAAACGGCTATGGAAATAGTGCTTGAGGGAGATATGAGTCAAGCTCAAGCAGTACCAGAGTTTTCTTTGGCGACTGTGGAGTTTCCAGCGAAGTTGTTTTATGTTGTTAGTGCTAGTGGTTTATGTAAAAGTAGCTCTGAAGCTAGGAAAAAAATTGCCGGAGGAGCTGTTCGTTTGGATGACGACCGTATTTCAGACCAGAATTTGACTTTTGATTCCCCGGCAGACCTTGATGGTAAGGTTCTACGAGTGGGTAAGAAAAATTTTGTCCGTTTGGTGAAGGATTAATCAATACTTTTGTTGAGACTCATAGTCTGAAAAAATCAGTAGAGAGAAATTCTGACTCACACCGAGATAAATTCTCTAGGTAGAAATGACTCAAAACTGTAACGTCTTAGTTTTTTGTTTCATTGCCCAGAAATAGACAACTGAAAATTAATTAATACTTTTGCTCAGGCTCCAAGTCGGAAAAATTCAGTAGAGAGAAATTCTGACTCACACCGAGATAAATTCTCTAGGTAGAAATGACTCAAAACTGTAACGTCTTAGTTTTTTGTTTCATTGCCCAGAAATAGACAACTGAAAATTAATTAATACTTTTGCTCAGGCTCCAAGTCGGAAAAATTCAGTAGACAACAATTCTGACTCACACCGAGAGAAAATCTCTAGGTGGAAATGACTCAAAACTGTAACGTCTTAGTTTTTTTTGTTTCATTGCTCAGAAATAGACAACTGAAAATTAATTAATACTTTTGCTTAGACTCAAAGTCTGAACAAGTCAGTAGATAAAAATTCTGACTCACACCGAGAGAAAATCTCTAGGTGGAAATGACTCAAAACTGTAACGTCTTAGTTTTTTTGTTTCATTGCTCAGAAATAGACAACTGAAAATTAATTAATACTTTTGCTTAGACTCAAAGTCTGAACAAGTCAGTAGATAAAAATTCTGACTCACACCGAGAAAAATTCTCTAGGTGGAAATAACTCAAAACTACAACGTCTTAGTTTTTTGTTTGAATGCCGAAAAATAGACAACTGAGAATTAATCAATACTTTTGCTGAGACTCACAGTCGGAAAAATTCAGTAGACAACAATTCTGACTCACACCGAGAAAAATTCTCTAGGTGGAAATAACTCAAAACTACAACGTCTTAGTTTTTTGTTTGAATGCCGAAAAATAGACAACTGAGAATTAATCAATACTTTTGCTGAGACTCACAGTCGGAAAAATTCAGTAGACAACAATTCTGACTCACACTGAGAGAAAGTCTTGAGGTGTAAATGACTCAAAACTACAACGTCTTAGTTTTTTGTTTGAATACCGAAAAATAGACAACTGAGAATTAATCAATACTTTTGCTGAGACTCACAGTCTGAACAAAAATGTAGACGATTGAGAATTGTGCAGAATATTCTCCAAGTACTTAAACTAATAACTTTTCAATTGTAACGAAAGTGATGAGTATTAATAAAATTATCGTTCCGTTGGATGTTCCAACTGAGGCAGCAGCGATCGCTCTGATAGACCAATTACCGGAAATAATCTGGTGGAAGGTTGGTCTAGAATTGTTTGTTAGTTGTGGCCCTAAAATTCTCTCAATTCTCAAAGAACGTCAGAAGCGGATTTTTCTGGATTTAAAGTTTCACGATATTCCTAATACTGTTGCTGGAGCTTGTCGAGCTGCTGCTAGTTATGGTGTCGATTTGTTGACCATCCATGCTACTGCTGGCAGAGTGGCTTTGACTGCTGCTCAAGATGCTGTTGTGGAAGGGGCAAAGGCTACAGGAGAAAACCCACCCAGGTTAATTGCTATTACTATTTTGACCAGTTTGACTTCTCGTGATGTGGCTTTTGACCTCAAAATTCCTCTGGAATTGCCAGAGTATGCTTTACAGATGGCATTGTTGGCTCAGGAATCTGGTTTAGGTGGGGCGGTTTGTTCTCCTCAAGAGGTGGAACAGTTGAGGCGGGTTTGTGGTGATGATTTTTTGTTGGTTTGTCCGGGAGTGAGGCCAACTTGGGCAGAGAAAGGAGACCAGAAGCGATCGCTTACTCCTGGTCAGGCTATTAAGGCTGGTGCTGATTATCTTGTTATTGGCCGACCTATTACTGCTGCTACTGACCCAAAAAAGGCTTTAGAGCGCATTTGTCAGGAAATTTAAAGGGCGTTTTATTCAAAGTATTGCTATGTTTGATGCTCGATTGTTTCAAACGTAACTTCAGGTAAATAGTACTATATTTGGGTTGAATAAAAAGTCATGCGTAGGTACGAACGCATCCTAATGATTACATATTATCAAAATTTTTGGCAGAATGCAAGGCTAAATATCTTTCGATTTTTCTGAGCTTCACAAAATGAAAGATAGCTTTCACTTCTAATACTAAGCGTGATAAATGTTTGCTACAAATAGCTAGGGTATTTCTTAGGAGTTAGGAGTCGTATAGGAATGGCTTCAATAACAGTTTTAGGTCAGAAATTCTCTTTTTTCTCAAAGGAACATATCCTATATGTGTCTTTTAGTTATACCTATTATTTGTAATATTCTTTTTTCAAAATGGTATAACCTACCCCGGATAACAATTACAAAAATATTGCTATAGCAGTTGCCATTAATGTTAGGAAATTCTCAAATCCTCAAACTTATTAAATTATTAGGAAAAACTACTGAACAGTAAATATTTTTCATACATGATAACTTTCAGGGAAATATCAATCTGAAAATACTAAAGTTGAATGCTATTTTATTTGAAAATATTCATTTCTATAATCACGATTATTAGTACAGTTAGTAACGATTTATCTTTATCTAATTCCCTATTTTTGACCATTGACAATTATTGGATGGTCAGAAAAAGACGACCTAGAAAACCTAGAATAGAAAGAATAGAATCAACTGAGCCACTCAAACAAAAATCTACTTGCCCGGAAAATTATGACGATTTAGAAATTCTAGCCACAGATTTAATATTAGATTTACCAGGTTATGTTAATCGTGAAATTCAACGCGATCGCCAATCAAATGAAGATTATTTAGAACGGAATATAGTTATAGCAGGTCGTCCTGAGTTTGAACCTTTACCGATAGATAATATGCCTTTTTTTCAGGAGGATATTAATCAAATTTTTCTGACAACTTTAGAAAGGCAATATCGAGATAGTAAGGTAGTTGAATTACAAAAATTTCATTGGTTATTTCTGAGGAAAAGTCAGAGACAATGGGAGTTAGTTAATATGTTTTCTATAGAAGAAAGTTTCCCAGAAAATTTACCACCACAACCAGAAGATAGTAGTAATGGAGTATTTGCTAGAGGTATTAGAGTTTGGTTAGAAAAATGTTATTTTGAAGATAGGAGCCAGGACACAGAATGAGGAATGATATAGCAGAAGGAAGAAAGCGTTTAGTTATCTACAACAGAAGGAAAAATCTGTTTTTTTCTTAGTTTTAAGCTTTTGATATGTCAAATATAGTAATGGTGACTGCTATATTTTATAGTCATTTAAAATAAGAATGACACATTTTTTCGACTGAAACTATTTCCAGGCAAGAAATGCTTGTCTCAATCTAAACTAAAATAACTATATCTTTGATAGTTTAATTTGTGGGATTTTTTATTGGTAACTTAATTAGAATTTGCTAATTAACTCTAAAAGCCTTCTTATTTTACGAAAAAAATGCAGTTTTCTTACTGTTTTTTTACTCCAAAAATCTGAAAATAATCACATTTTAAACAAACCTAAAAATACAAATTTAAGACGTAAGCATTCAGCTATCAGCCACAAGATTATCTCCTTAAGAACAGTGTTTAAATCAATATATATTTGAAGGGCAAGGAAAGCAACTTTTGTAGTTAAGACAATTAGTAAAGCTTTTCTCCTAAACTATAGCAATATGATTTGAGTTGTGAGATATTGAAAATTTTTAGGGAACAGGAAAAAGGGAACAGGGGACAGAGAAGAAGACAAAAACGTATCATATAAAAATAATAATTGCTATATTCTATACTTTTAAGGAACATCTCAATTCTCACAACTGATTCCTGATTGCTATAAAAGTAATAGCTGATAGCTAATGTTAGCTAATGGCTGACAGCTGAATGCTTACTTTAAGACAATTATTTATACTAAATCATGAATCGGTATCCCTGACTCCTACCCAGGCAAAAAGACTGTTTCAGCAAACCCTAATCATGGCTATTTTCAAAGTAAAAGTTAAACCAAATTCTCAACAACAAAGTATTGAAGCAGAAGTAGATGGCAGTTTCAAAATATGTTTGAAGTCTCCACCAGTAGATGGTAAAGCTAATCAAGAATTAATCAAACTATTGGCAAAAAAGTTTAATGTGAAAAAATCAGAAATTACAATTAAATCGGGTTTATCTTCAAAGAGTAAATTGATTGAAATACCTCTACCAGAAATTTAACAAATTATTCTGTGTCTAAAGAGGCTAATTCTTAGGCAGTCTTACACACAGTTTTAATTAGTTGGGGTGAATTCCTCGACTTTTTCTAGCTCCTTGTTCAAAAATCTATAGAATTATTTTCACCTTCTAATTCATGTAATTTTTGTTTAACTGCCTGAATATCTTGCCACATTAACCACTTTGGTTTCCCCGGTTCCCTAGAAGGATTACGCAAAAGATAAGCTGGATGAAAAATGGGCATACAAAGTCGCCCTTCCCACTCCAGCCATTGGCCTCTTATTTTAGTTATACCCCGTTTCTCACCAGTCAAAGCTTTAACTGCCGTTGCTCCAGTTAAAAGAATAATTTTCGGGTCTACAAGACGTATTTGCTCTAGTAAGTATGGTTTACAAGCTTCTATTTCTTGAGTTGTCGGAGTCCGATTTTCTGGTGGCCGACATCTAATAGCATTAGAAATATAAACGTGGCGATCGCTACTTAGCTCCACCGACTCCAAAATTTTGTCCAGCAGTTGCCCAGACCTACCAACGAATGGTAAGCCTTGTTCGTCTTCATTTTGACCGGGTGCTTCCCCTATAATCATAATTTTTGCCTGGGGGTTGCCTCTACCAATGACAGCGTTAGTACGGTTTTCTCCTAGTTTACATCTGCAACATTGGTTACAATGAACTGCTATTTGCTCCATTGTTTGATATGTTTCTGATGGAATGGGAATTTTAGCATCTGTGGGAATGAGCTTGGAGTCGAAGTCAGAATCAGAGGTAGATTCCTCAGAATAATTATTGTTTGACCAGTCAAAGAGACTCAGTTGTTTTTCGTTAGACATGAAAGGAGATTTAGGAATAAACTGCCACTATGTGTTTAATCTAAAGTTTTGGGGTAAATACAGAAAGCGAAAACTTATCTAAAGTTTATCAAAATTACTCATAAATATAGCTATAAAACTAAAATGGGTAATTTTTCTCAGTTGTTTATCCATTGAGTAGTTATCAGCTACAATTTAAGATATGAAGCTAGTTGAACGTCATGTTATCAGCAAATCACATGATTTGTGGTCACAAGCTGACCACAAGGCTTTTTTGTCAAAAAATCTGTTTAACTTAGCCAATTACCATTATCGTCAATATTTCTTTTCTGATCGAAAGAAATTAAATTTTAATGAACTTTATCACAAGGTATCTAAAAGTGACGATTATCAAGCTTTACCGACCAAAGTAAGTAAGCAAATAATCAGAAGATTAGACTCAGCTTGGAATAGCTATTTTGCAGCTTTAAGAGAGTGGAAAAAACAGCCAAACAAATTTTTAGGAAAACCAAAAATCCCCAAATATAAACATAAAACAAAAGGCCGAAATATTCTGCCCTATCCTAATGAATCAATTTACAAAAAAAACTTAAAAAAAGGAATTTGTCATCTGTCGATGAGTGAAATAAAAATTCCCACTTCACAGACAGAAATAATAGAAGCCAGAATCATCCCCAAAAGTAGCTGTTATCTTATAGAAATAGTCTATGAAAAAGCGGAGGAAATTACAGAAAATCAACAAATAGCAGGAGTAGATTTAGGCGTAAATAATTTAATAGCTGTAACGACAAATCAAACAGGAGTATCACCTTTTTTGATAAAAGGCAGACCATTAAAAGCCATTAACACATTTTATAATAAACAGCGCTCTTCTTTACAATCTCAATTAAATAATCAAAATCATTCTCATCGGTTAAAAAAATTAACTCACAAACGAAATTGTCGAGTAGAAAACTATCTCCATACAGCAAGTAAAAGAGTAATAGATTGGTGTGTCAAACATGAAATAGGCCAATTAATTATTGGGCATAATCAGACTTGGAAACAAGAGGTAAAATTAGGTAAAAAGAATAATCAACAATTTGTGAATATCCCTCATTATAAGTTAATAGAGATATTAACATATAAAGCCCAATTAAGAGGGATAAAAGTAATAATTACAGAAGAATCTTATACATCTCAGTCGAGCTGTTTAGATGGGGATGATTTACCAAAATATGGAGATAAAAAACCGAAATTTAGTGGAAGAAGAGTAACAAGAGGGTTGTATAAAACCAGGGAAAATAAATTATTAAATGCAGATGTCAATGGCTCGTTGAATATTATTAAAAAAGTAATTCCTGATGTCTTTGACCAAGGAATAAAGGGTTTGCCGTTTAACCCTGTGGTGGTCGATCCACTACGAGCAACTAAGCTTTCAGATTTTTGAGTAAGTTTAGTTGAGCGGTAGAAAGTCTCAACTTAAAGGCCATTAGGTAAAATATAAGTGTCAGTAGCTGGAGAAAATTATGTCATCTATTCCCATATTTCGAGACCGCACTGATGCTGGAGAAAAATTGGCCGAGGTTATTTTTTCAGATTTTTGTCAAATGAGTTTGACTACTGAGTGGATGATTAAGCCTATTGTCTATGGTCTACCAAGAGGGGGGTTGCCAGTAGCAGTAACTATTGCGCGTCGGTTGGGTTGTCCTTTGAGTGTGGTGGTGGCGAAGAAAATTACTTTACCGGATAATCCAGAATTGGCTCTTGGTGCTGTGACAGCGGATGGTTGTATAGTTTGGTCGAGGCACAAACCACGCAATTTACAAGTCCAAAAGACTATAATTGAAAGAGCAAGGGAAAAAGCACAGTCTCAATTAGAATGTCTTAGTGGTGGAAAGCCTGAAGTTATTCCTCTAGGTAGGTTAGTAATTTTAGTTGATGACGGAATAGCTACGGGTATGACTATGGTAGCTGCATTAAAGTCTATTAAGTTGCAGAAGCCGAATGCTGTCTGGATATCTGTGCCAGTTGCCCCTCCAGAATTGATTAAATCTTTGGAAGATTGTTGCGATCGCTTAATTGTATTGGAAACTCCTCAGCCTTTTTTGAGTGTGAGTCGATTTTATGCTGAGTTTTCTCAGGTGGAAATGGAGGTTGCTTTGGCTTGTCTCCAGCAACAGAATGAGTGGTTATGATAGGGCAGGGGGAGTAGGGAATAAGCAAAAAATATTTACTCTGTCAAAAGTCCATTTATTGTACCTCACGGGCAACGGGAAGCGCTGTAATAATTTGGAACTGGAGAAATATTTTTAGATGATTTAATCATCTAAGTTAAATATAGCGACAAATAACAAATTATTTAGATATTCAGTTTATGAAAAAGTATTTTTGTGATAGGAGTACAATTTATTTTTTCGCTGTAAAGTATCGTTGTGCTATTCGAAAACATCATGCCTGTTAGTATCGTTTATATAAAAACTGAGTAAATTTCCTTATACCAATTCTGGAGTTGAAAAACTCGTTTTTAAATATTGACTAAATTTTATTATATCAATGATTTATACTTTATAAATAACATAAATAGCAGATGGTATGAAAACCAGATTTGGTATTATTTAAAATCTTCTTTCCTCTTTCTTGATTGTGAGTTAAGATGGTTGAACTATTTATAATACTGATGCTACCGGATTTGAGATCAGACCAATTCCTAAAAATAATGCGATTCTTATTGAAGACTCTAGTTATTCAGTAATAATAATTGTTCAGTAATATTTTTAGTAATTATTTGTATGAAGTTAAGATATCTTATTGGTTATTTACCGAAAATTTTTGTCTAAAGCCTCTCCATTTTAAAGGAATAAACAGCGGTCGAGATATGGCAAGGAAAACTCACCATATCTAATCGACTAAGAGAACATATGTCAAGCTTCCTTATTGCAGAGGTACTGATAACTGATAACTGAAATGACCTACTCCCGGCCTTTATGCTCTCAAGAAGATGTAGCAAAAATTGGTAAGATTTGATATAACACAAAAAAAATAGTAAAAGATAAATTTATTATTCCAGAAATTTTTTTAAGATTAACTGTATCAACTAGCCAGGAAAATAATTGCTAATAAAATACAAATGCCATTAATTTATTTTATGGTAATTAGTCGAAATTTTGTGATTTTATTTGATGTCAAAAATATGAGAATTTTACAACTGTGGTGGCAAAATATTAGGAGTGGCATACAATATAATCCACCTGGTTTTGTCGAGTTAATAATGTTAGTCTTTGCCATAGTATTATTATTGTGTTGGAGTGTTACAGATAAATGGCAATATTTAGTATTATGTCTGAGTTATGTAATGGGTTCTTCTATTTCTATTTTAGTGAGAGAAGCACTGGCATCATCTCCTCAAATACAGGCTTCCCAATTCACAGCTATACTATTGTTAATTCTTAGCACTTATAGTTTTGCTGATTTAATTCGTTGAGAATAAAATTTTTAACGAATTAAGCATAAATAGGAAGGAAAAACTTTTCTTCGAGGGTATTTTTTCTTTACTTGAGGGGAAAAGAGGAAATGAATAAGGTTGACTAATTTTTTGACTTTACATTCCACTTTCTATAGGTGCTAACTTTAGGGAGTAAGGTGGAAATTTTTCTACTTTTTAAAGTTGCTTATATTCAGTTAGGGTAAAATTTCTAACTAAATACTTACTTTTCTAAAGGGAGAAATAGGGTGACGCTACCCCCGCTATAAATTTCATTTTAGCGGTTGAAAATTAGTGGTGATTAACAATCTCCGACTAATTGTAATTTCTGACTTTCGGTCCAAACACACTTCTGACTTCTTGAACTTCCATACTTTGTAAGGATGTTGTCTGCAACTTTGTATATCCAGAAATTAACAAACTACTGTATATCTTTGACTATTAAATCTAGAGAAAAAAACAATATGATTGACAAAATAGAAATTGAAAATTTTATCCAAGATTTGGCAAAAGTAGCAAAAGTTCGTGTTGAGGTTGCTGAGAGTTTAGGAAAAATTGCACAAATATTAGAAACAGCAGAATTTGCAGGTAAAGAAACTTCTGGTGAGTTTGGTTTAGACAGAGAAATAGAAGATATGAAAGCTTCTAGTAAGAATCTCAGAGAGGGTGTGTTTAGATTGATGGTTTTGGGAGATATGAAACGAGGTAAAAGCACTTTTTTAAATGCTTTAATTGGTGAAAATATTCTTCCCAGTGATGTTAATCCTTGCACTGCTTTACTAACTGTTTTGCGCTACGGAGTAGAGAAAAAAGTGACGATTTATTTTAATGATGGGAAAAATCCTGAAGATTTAGATTTTAAAAGTTTTAAGGGTAATTATACAATTGACCCCGCAGAAGCTAAAAAATTAGAAAAGGAGAAAAAACAAGCTTTTCCTGATGTTGATTATGCTGTGGTTGAATATCCTTTACCGCTATTAGAAAAAGGAGTTGAAATTGTTGATACTCCAGGATTGAATGATACGGAAGCTCGAAATGAATTATCCCTGGGATATATAAATAGTTGTCATGCAATTTTATTTGTGATGAGGGCAACTCAACCTTGTACTTTGGGAGAGCGTCGCTATTTAGAAAATTATATTAAAGGTAGAGGTTTGAGTGTATTTTTTCTAATTAATGGTTCAGACCAAGTTAGAGAAAGTTTAATAGACCCAGACGATCTGGAAGAATTAGCAGAAGCATCCGCAAAAATTAGAAAAGTTTTTCATGCTAACTTGGCTGAATATTGCATAGTTGATGGTCAAGATATTTATCCAGAAAGGGTATTTGAAATATCTTCTTTACCTGCTTTGCGACGGCGGATAAAAGATAGTTTTGTTTCTCTGGAAGGAACAGGTTTTCCAGAATTTATGGGTGCTTTGAATACTTTTTTAACTAAAGAAAGAGCAGCTCAAGAATTTCGACAAGCTCAGACTTTAGCTAGTCAAGCTAATAGTCGGATGAAAGAGGCGATCGCTAGAAGAAAACCTTTATTAGATGAGGATGTAAATGAGTTAAAAGTTAAGATTAATTCTGTGGAACCGGAGTTTAAAAAACTTACAGAGATTCGCGACCAATTTCAAGAGGAGATTAGGACTGTTCGGGATAAAAAAGCTAAAATTGTGGCTGATTCTTTTCGCTCTTATATCTTAAATTTAGGCGATACTTTCGAGACTGACTTTTTGCGTTATCAGCCAGATTTAAACTTTATGGATTTTCTGAATAAAGAGAAACGAGAAACATTTGAAACAGAATTAAAAAAAGCCTTTGAACAATATATTAATGATAAATTATCTGCCTGGACAATAACTGTGGAAAATGAAATGGATGCAGCATTTTTACAACTTTCAAGAAGAGCTGCACATTATGGTGCCTCTTACAATACAGTGACAGATAAAATTACTGAAAAAATTACTGGAAAAAAAGTTAAATCTTTTGGCAATTCTGCTACAGAAGATGACTCTCCGGCTTGGGCAAAATGGGCAATGGGATTATTTTCTTTAGCTAGAGGAAATATTGCTGGTATGGCAATGGCAGGAGTTGGTTTTGACTGGAAAAATATTTTATTAAACTTAGTTACTGTAGCTGGAATAGGAACAATTATTGCTACTATTAGTGGCATAACTTTAGGTCCTATTGGTTTAGCATTATTAGGCTTAGGAGTAGGGGCAATGCAGGCAGACCAAGCCAGAAAAAAATTAGTTCAAGTAACTAAAAAAGAACTGGTCAAACATTTGCCTCAAGTTGCTCAAGAACAGTGGCAACCAGTTTATGATGCGATTAAAGAATGCTTTGATATTTATGAGGGAGAAGTGAGTGAAAGGATAGATGATGATATTCAATCTCGCAAAAGAGAATTAGATAATTTACTGAAGCAAAAAGAGGAACGAGAAATTAATCGCGGTGCTGAGTTAGCTAGGTTTCAGCAGTTAGAAATTGATGTATCGTCTGAGTATAAAAATATTGAAACTGTCTGCGATAATTTTCTCAAAGCAGTGGCTTAAGTTTGTAAGCATTTCCTGCGGAATGCTGCGCAAACAGCCGTCAGCTATTAGCTATCAGCTATTAATTTTGGGGAAGTTCATTAATTGATAATTACCTCTGGTTAAAAGCGTTACGGAATTGAATATAAGGAAATATTATTTCTTCTCTTGGTCGATTGGATATGGTTAGGAAACCCATCCATCCAACCCTACGGGAAGCTGCGCTTTTTCCTGACGGAATGCTCCGCAAACATGTCGCGTAGCGTTAACGTAGTTATGCGCCAGCAAAACGACCGCTTTTTTCCCCTTAAAAGGGTCGGCTTCAAGGCACGAATTATTTAATTATTAATATTAATTATTCGGTAAGAATAATTGAGAAATTGAGACATAATAAAAATTACTGTTAAAGTCTCCTTCCTAAACCTTAAAAGTAATAAATAATTATTAATTTCTGATAGCTGACTGCTAATAGCTGTTTGCGCAGCAGTCCGCAGAAAATGCTTACCAATAGTTAGTAGTTAGGAGCTATGAATTTATGTGATTTTTTTAAGCTTGGAAAAATTTGCTTTAGAATTGCTGAGTAACAACTGTCAGCAAATCGATAATTTTGTTTGGATAAACAGCTATATTCTGTATGTATAGGGTTTTTCAAGTTACTGAGGTACATTTGTTTTTCCTCTTTTCTACTCCCTATTCGCTAAAAAAGTAGTTTTATAGGTATATTTAGACAAGACATAGGGTTACTAATAGTCAATCGTTAGTAGTTAGGAGCTATGAATTTATGTGATTTTTTTAAGCTTGGAAAAATTTGCTTTAGAATTGCTGAGTAACAACTGTCAGCAAATCGATAATTTTGTTTGGATAAACAGCTATATTCTTTGTGTATAGGGTTTTTCAAGTTATTGAGGTAAATTTGTTTTTCTTCTTTTCTATTCCCTACTCCCTATTCCCTATTCCCTATTCCCTACTCTCTACTCCCTACTCGCTAAAAAAGTAGTTTTATAGGTATATTTAGACAAGACATAGGGTTACTAATAGTCAATAGTTAGTAGTTAGGAGCTATGAATTTATGTGATTTTTTTAAGCTTGGAAAAAATTGTTCTATAATTGCTGAGTAACAACTGCCTGAAATCGATAATTTTGTTTGGATAAACAGCTATATTCTGTATGTATAGGGTTTTTCAAGTTACTGAGGTACAGTTGTTTTTCCTTTTTTCTACTCCCTACTCCCTAAAAAAAACGGTTTTATAGGTATATTTTAACAAGACATAGGGTTACTAATAGTCAATAGTCAATAGTTAGTAGTTAGAAGCTATGAATTTATGTGATTTTTTTAAGCTTGGAAAAAATTGTTCTATAATTGCTGAGTAACAACTGCCTGAAATCGATAATTTTGTTTGGATAAACAGCTATATTCTGTATGTATAGGGTTTTTCAAGTTACTGAGGTACAGTTGTTTTTCCTTTTTTCTACTCCCTACTCCCTACTCCGTTTGATTAAAAAAAATGCAACAACAAGAAAATTATCATAATCTAATTAATTATTTTAATTCTGCTCTAGGAATGTTAGAACTTGAGCCAGAGTCACAACTAAGAAAAGATGTATTTTTTATTTGTGAATATCTCAAAAATCCTGATTTTAAAATTGCTGTTTTTGCTCCATTTAATTATGGCAAATCTACTTTACTAAATGCTTTTTTAGGTCAACGTACATTACCTATTGATTTGATTCCTACTACTGGAGCTGCAATTTCTATCAAATATGGCAGAGAGTTACAGACTAAAATTAATCTGAAAGATGGAAGTCAAATTTGTGAAACTGGTACAGAAATTCTCAAACAATATGCAGTGCTAGATAATAACCGTCGAATGCGAGATGATGTGACTTCAGTCGAAGTTTATTGCCCTCATTCTTTCTTGAAAAGAGGAGTAGAATTTTTAGATTTACCAGGAACAAATGACAGGGTCGCTCAAGATATTTTGGTGCAGGATAAATTATTAACTGCCGATTTAGTAGTACAGGTTTTAGATGCCAGAAATTTGATGACTTTAGGAGAACGAGAAAATCTCAGAGATTGGTTGTGGGAAAGAGGTATTAATACAGTAATTTTTGTTGTTAATTTTATGAATTTACTAGCGCCAGACGAACAAAAAGAAGTTGACAATAGAATGCGGTTTGTGGCAGAAAGTTTTCGTTCGGAGCTACCAAATAATATTAGTAATTTATATCGAGTTGATGCTTTACCTGCTTTGCGGGGTCGGTTAAAAGGTGATATTTCTGTGGCACAAACAACGGGTTTAGCAATTTTTGAATCTGCTGTACAAAATATTGTTGAAACTCATGGGAAAAAGATAGATATTCAATTGCCAAGAATACAGGCGATCGCTTCTCAGTTATGTCAAGTCATAAAAGCTAGTGCTAAGGAGGTAACTAAAGAGTTAATTGCTATCCAAGAGCAGAAAAGTGAAAAATTTGAAATTCAAAAGCGGGCAGAAAAATTAATTAAACAAGGCTTTCAAAAAAGTAGTTCAAATTTCCAAAGTTGGTTATATTTAACTAAACTTTTAGAGCGCCATCAATTTGAATTAGCTATAGTTTTGGAACAAAGAACTTTTAATATTTGGGAGTCAGAAAAATTTAGACCGGAAGTGCTTAAATATAAACAAGAAATTACTGAATGGATAGATAAAGCTTGTGAGTTTTTTCAACAAGAAGAACCAGCAGAATTAATTATCACATTCCCTGAAGCTCCTAAAGTTTTTTTGCCATCCCCACCCCCATCAGAAACCAAAAAATCAGGAGGGGTAAAAAATATAGCGATCGCCACTGGAATAGGTTGGTTATTAGGAGGTCCAATGGGTGCTGCAGTTGCTGGTGGTGCGACCTATTTTTTGAGCGATAATAAACAGAATAAATCACAAAATTTAGATAGTTATCAGCAGCAGGTAAAACAAGCTTATGCTAATGCGGCTAGAGATTATTTAAGTCGTTTTAGTGCTGTAGCTTTAAAAGCAGTTGAGGAATATGAAGAAAAGGCAGAAAAAGTGATTAAGGTTCCTATTAGTCAGCAGTCACCAGAGGCAATTAAGTTAAGGAATAAATTACAGTTATTGAATAATTTGTCGGCAGAAATAAATCAAGAATTGGAATTTTTAGGTAAGCATTCAGCCGTCAGCTATTAGCTATCAGCTATTGCTTTTAGTGAGTTATAAAAGCTTTATTAATTGAGAAACGAAAAATATTACTACAAAAGTCAGCTCCAAAGTCTGTATTAATTTCAACCCCGTCCTTAAGCACAAGGTCTTATTGCTGTTAACGCAGTTCCTCCGTTTGCGCAGCATTCCGCAGGAAAGGAGGCTAGCTGACGGCGAATAGCTGTTTGCGCAGCATTCCGCAGGAAATGCTTACATTTTGAGAAAGGTAAAAGCAACCTTTGAAATTGAGTTTGAATAAAAATTGCTGCCAAAGTCCCTTTATGTTTTGATGAAAATTTAGGTAACAACTCTATGTCAATATATAGATACAGCAGTCTTATTTGAATTGTGAGAGATTGTAGATTTTTATGGAAAAGGGAACAGGGAACAGGTAAGAAAGAAAAACTTTATTCTGGCAGTTAAACCAACTTTATATATACCTTATATATTAGGAGAAATAGTAAACCATTCTTGTCAAAGGTAGACCTCCTGTAAAGTCTTTTTCTCATGCTTATTATTCGTAATACCAAGCGTGATAAATTTTTGTTACAAATGGTAGGGACGCCCTTATGCAACGTCCGTACGAAAGAAGGAAGAGGGAAGAAGGAAGAAGGGATAAATATTTTAAAAAATGGAAAAACGATATAAATAACTATCTAAAATGAACTATACTAGCTATTTTTAAGCATATTCGATCAAGGTCTACTTTTTTGTAGCATTCTTTTTTCAAATTGGTATAAGGTACACCCATAGCGGGCAAGATGCCCGCACTTACATTCATTTAATTGTTAATATCTGTACTTCTTATGCGAGGAATTTGCTGTATCAAAAACTTAAAACTTAGGCAACGAAAGATTTTTCTTTCTTTCTTTTTCCTTCTCCATACCACAAAATTGTCAATCTATCAATCTGCCAAAAAATTAGGCGAGGAAAATTAGTCATTCATGGTAAAAGAACGGAAGAGTCTTTGCCTCTAAAAACAACGAAATTATAGGTATTTGGAGCTTTATTTTTTAAAAAAGCTATAAAAACCCCTTGGATATTAATATTATTTAGAGTATCACAAAATCTAGCTTAAGTGCTAAAAATATTGAAACCTCGTTAAGTTTATCAGAAAGTTTCTCTGATTTTTTGTCATCAACTCCTGACAAAATTAAAAATTTTTGAACTAAAAGACTAAAATTTATAACTAAAACTTAACTATAAACCTAAATTTGTGAGATATGGCAATTTTTGTAGCGATCGCTTAATAAGCAAGACAGTCGCTACAAAATATAATGACTAATTATTCAGACGTAACAACCCATAATTTCAAAGATGAAAGAAATAGATATAACCAAAACCCTCCAATACTTAGCTACTGGTTTAGTGGAGTGGGAAAAGTTAGATTTGGATAAGCGAAATGAAATTCCAAAAGCTCTCCGTATTGGAATGTCAAAATTGTCAGCAATCTCAATTTTAGAAGGAGAAACTGCACCGACAAATTTACCAGAATTTTTTCAGTGGGCAACTCAACCGATTAAGTCTTGGAAGCCAGCAGAAAAAGTAGAATTTATTCCTGAAGATGCAACTTTCATAGATGATGGTTTAGTGTCTGACTTTGCTAAAGATTTAGCACTTACTGGTAAAAATTCTATTGCTCAAGTGCAAGAATATATTTTGAAAAAAATCAAAGATTATTGTACAGATAATTCATTAGAAGACTCTTATCGTGATTTCAGAAATCTAATTATTACCACACCAGTTATACATCGAATAGAATTAGAAGACTATTTAGATTCCCGCACATTCAGACCTTTAAATGATTACTTCAAAAATCAAGAAATCTACAAACCATTAACAAATTTGGATGAGTATGATCAATACCATCTTTGTCCGAGATGTAAGTATATAGAAAGGCAACGCAGGGATGGTAGTTATAGCTGTAAAAATGCTTTTTGTCAGCGAGTTGTTGCTGAAAATCCAAATAAATTTCCTCGTTTATCTCCCATTCCTAAAAAAGAAGTTGACCAATGGTTAGCTGTGAGTTATGGAGTTTATTTGTATGGCACAATTCCGGGAATTTGGGAGGTAAAATTAGCTGAAGATTTAACAAATTTAGGAGCAAAAGTTACCTTATGGCCTCATGTTGATTGGTATGATTTACTGGTGGAATTGCCTGGAAATATTAAATGGGCAATTGATGTTAAAGATTGGTCTTATATTACTCCAGAACGTGTGAAAGAAGTTAGGGTTCAGTCGGAAGCGACAGAGACATTTATTGTGATTGCTGATGCTAGAGAAAGTTTGCGAATTCCTGTCATTCGCAGGCAAAAAGCATATAGGGATGCTTTGGGGAAATTGCAACTAAAATTAAGTACTGAAATTTTTGAAGCAGCGAAAAAGATATTAAAAGTTACTCAACAATAAAGCTTATGAATTCCTGTCATTCGCAAGCAAAAAGTATATAGGGATGCTTTGGGAAAATTACAACTAAAATTAAGAGCTGAAATTTTTGAACCAGGGAAAAAGAGATGAAAAGGTACTCAATAATCAACCTGACAAATTTCTAATTTCTCCAGGGAAAATAAATATAGGGATGCTTTGGGAAAATTACAACTAAAATTAAGTGCTGAAATTTTTGAACCAGGGAAAAAGAGATGAAAAGGTACTCAATAATCAAACTGACAAATTTCTACTTTCTCCAGGCAAAAAACATATAGGGATACTTGAGGGAAATTACAACTAAAATTAAGTACTGAAATTTTTGAAGTAGGGAAAAAGAGATGAAAAGGTACTCAATAATCAACCTTAAGAGTTCCTGTCATTCCCAGGGAAAAAAATATAGGGATGCTTTGGGAAAATTACAACTAAAATTAAGTGCTGAAATTTTTGAACCAGGGAAAAAGAGATGAAAAGGTACTCAATAATCAACCTGACAAATTTCTACTTTCTCCAGGCAAAAAACATATAGGGATACTTGAGGGAAATTACAACATCTCAGGAATTCGAGGGGAACAACGGGAACAAACGAAAATGGGTGTCATCTTGGGAAATTTACAAAATTTTATTGACTGAAAAATGGGACCCCGCTTCTTATATACAAGAACTGCCGGAAAATTTAATACTATAAATAGAAAAAGAGCAGCAGAATTTAATAAATGATTTTGTTAGTAAAGCTTTAAAAGATTGTTTATATACAAAAATTGGAGATAATTCTCAACCCCATGTCTTATTTATGTTAGAAGCTCAAAATTCTAGGGGTATGTTGAAATGGTTAACTAATCCTAATTTACCTTCAGGAACATTGCCTCAAGAAATTAAGCGAAATTTACGACGACAGGCAGACTGTCAAAGGTTATCAATTGTCAGAATTCGTACTTCTAAAAATCAAGAAGTTCCTGTCTGGTCTGTGGAAGATAAACCGGGAAGTCGAACCAGTGGAGTATTTCGTTGGGATAATGTTTGTGATGAAAATAATCAATCTATCTACTTCAGTTTAAGACAACTATTAAATACAGAACAAGGTGTTCTAAAAATCAAAGAATCTCGACTTGAGGCAGGCAAAAAAACAGCCGGAAATCCTCCACTTCTAGAAATAGCAATTGTTTATTCTGTCTTAGAATATGATACTTTAACAACTTGTCTCCATCGCCTCAGAAATAGATGGGCTTATTTTGGCGGAACTACTGCTTTACCTTTCCCATTTATCTTTGCCCAAAAAGCAAAAGAATATGCTGTTAGTGTCAAAGATTCTATAGAATCAATAGAGTCATAATAATTACGCTATTGCCCATCCAAAGTTATAGCAGAGCGAAGAAGTAAGAAGGAAAAATCTTACTTTGTCTAAGTTTTAAGTTTTTGATATGTTCGTGCCTTTTACTTCAACTCCTATAATACCAATTTGATAAATATTTGCTAAAAATAGTTAAGTTATTTCTTGGGTCGTAAATTCTCTTTTTTGTCAAAGGGACATTTCCTGCAAAATCTTTTTATTGCACTTATTATTCATAACATTCTTTTTTCAAATTGGTATAACTTAGAAGCCGTAAAATACACTATCAAAAATAGAATGAGAAATTATCAACTTGATGTTGATAAGATTTTGATAAAATTCGTTTTTATCATTGATTTCTATTTTTCCTGATAGAGCTAATTTTTTGAAAATTGCTAATTCTAAAAAAATTGGCAAAGATGCTATAATATCTTTTAAATTAACAGTGCTTGTCATTTTCTTTCCTACCCATTAATCAATTTCTTTAATCTCAGAATTAGGTTCATTTTTTGTCATTTAATTTATCTAGCAGAAGGAAGAAGAAAAAATCTTGTATTGTCTGAGTTTTAAGCTTTTGATATGTCCTAATCTTTCCTTCGACTCCTATAGCAGGGAACAGTGGAAAAAGCATTTCTCTGTCTCAGATTTATTATCAATCAAGGTTTCTTGCCTTGAAAGACTTTCAGCTAAAAAATTGAAATTAAATCTTTTGATTTAGTAGCTTATATCTTCAAAATCAAAACATAAGAAAGCCTGCCAACTTAGCATTGGTGTCAGGCTTTAGATACTAATCTTGCATACTTTTTTGAAACTCTTCATAACTTGCGCCATCTGGCATTATGACTCCCTGGAGAGCTGCTCCATCTATATTCAAATTGGAAATATTAGCACCCAAAAGACTTGCTTCATTTAAGTCCGCAGCACTCAAAATAGCCTCTGTTAAATCAGCTCTCATTAAACTTGCTCCAATTAAATCAGCTCCTGCCATATCTGCTCTGGCAAGATTAGCTCCAATTAAGTCTGCTTCATTAAGAATAGCGCGTCGGAAATTCACGCCATATAGGTTGGCCCCATGTAAGTCTGTTTCACAGAGGATAGCTCTTGAGAGGTCAGCATTAATCATATTAACTTGACTAAAATTAGAACGACTTAAGTCTGCTCTAGTAAGTTTTGCTCCTGTTAAGTCAGCTTTGTTGAGTTTAGCCCCTGCCAGAATAGCTCCAGATAAATTTGCCCCACTTAGATCCGCTCCAATTAGATTAGCTCGACTGAGATTAGCTTTGGCCAGATTTACTCGACTGAGATTCGCCCGACTAAGGTTGGCACCGATTAAGTCAGCTTCAAAAAAATTAGCCCCTTCTAATTCAGCTTCTAGCAAATGTACTTCATGTAGGTAAACACCGCTGAAATTTCTTTCTCCTCTTGCGTACTGCCTTAATAATTCGTCTATTTTCATAATATGTTCATCAAAACTTTTCTTTGAAATATACTCTCATCAGAATAGATAAACAGGATATTATGGAAGAAGGAAGAAGGAAGAAGGAAGAAGGAAGAGGGAAAAGGGAAGAAGGAAGAAGGAAAAGTCTGGCGTTGTCTGAGTTTTAATATCAAGTTTCCAGACCCAACCTGAGAAATAATGATTCATGAACCTATCCCACTATTTTTAACAAACTTATTTCTTTGAGTAAAATGTGTTTAAAAAGCTTAATTTTTGGTTTTTAATTCTCAAAATATTTATGGTTTTTAGCAAAAATATTATTAGTGGGATAGGTTCATTATTAATTGCTGATAGCTGACTACTAATAGCTGTTTGCGCAGCAGTCCGCAGGAAATGCTTACCGAATAATTAAGGTAAAAATCCTCTCCTTTAAAGGGGAAACAAGAAAATATTTTCCTTTTATTCAATCCTCTTCCTTTTAGGGAGAGGTAATTATCAATTATCCATTATCAATTATCAATTATTGAAAAATTTCCTGTAGATATTCACCCTTGGTTCTACACAAACGATACCAGTGGACATGATATAAATTTATAATTTTCTCTATTTCTTGTTTCTCTTTCCCTTTGTTTGATCAAAGCTATGCTTTTTTCACTGGTAGATTTTAAGTGTAGAAAACAGTTGCCGTTCAATTGGGTTAAAAATCACACATTCAGTCATGCTATCTGCAATTATTTCTGTTTTATACCAAGCGTGAAAAAAGAATGCTATATTTAAGTGACACTTCAATTATTAAGTAATTAACACAAACTGAATATTTTTTTTGATAATTAGCACGCCAGTTATTGTTAATTATTCTTATTTTTACCTCTCCCTGTACGGACGCCCTTATGCAACGTCCCTACTCACTCCCCTATTTCCCCTCCTGGGAGGGGTTAGGGGTGGGTCCCCCGCAATGCGAAAATGTAGCAAACATTTATCAAATTGGTATTAATCCCCTAAAAATTAAATCTAAAATCTGATTCAATTTCATAATTTAATTTCATAGATTATCTGAAGCTTTCATAAGGAAATTTACCTTTTTCAGGGTCAAACCACTGATGCAAAAGTTGGGTATTTTCATTACTAGCAATAGTAGTATCAACAAATTTATCCCAATCAGGATTTTGTAATGGTAAAATACAACCATAATTTTCAAAAGTAAAAGGAATTTTAGGTATTAATTCAAACTCACTAATAGTTTTATTTTGTTGCCTAATTTCTCCTAGTAATAAAATTCCATCACTAGCAACAGCATCAATTTTACCATTATCTAATTGACTAATACCTTCGGCTCTGTTGGAAACTGACTGCCAATTTGCATTGGGATAAATAGGGCGAAATTCCTCATCAGTAGTTGAACCTGCTAAAAATCCTATGGATACTTTTCCTGTAGTACCTTTCATGGGGTCAAATCTTTCTACATCTGTTTTTCTTACTAAGAATTGAATGCCTGTAGTAAAAAAAGGAATGGAAAAATCTACTATTTCTTCTCTCGTATTATTAATAGTTGTAGCAGCACAGACAATATCTAGTTTTCCATCTTGGATTAGTTTAAAACGGTTTTCTAGAGATACTTCTTGCCACTCCAATTTGATTGATTTACCCAGTTCTTGTTCTAGACGTTGATGAATTAATTTAACCAATTCAACAGAATAACCTTCTAATTGATTGGTTTCACTGCCGATATAGCTAAAAGGAGCTGCATCACTTCTAAATCCTGCTTTTAGTACCCCCGTTTTTTGGATTTCTTCTAATACAGTTTTTTCTACAGTTTCTGCCAAAGTTGTTAGAGGAAAAATGATGAAAAATATGGCTATTAAGAAGGAAGAGGGAAGAAGGAAGAAGGAAGAAAATAACTTGAACATCAAAATTAATTTAAGAGGGAAGAAGGAAGAAGGAAGAAGGAAGAAGATAACTTGAACATCAAAATTAATTTAAAAAGGAAGAAAGAAGAAAGAAAAAGATAACTTGAACATATTAGGTTTTTGATAAGTATTTGATCTGAAATAAAAATCAGATATTAAATTATACCATACTTGAAAATCAAATTTCTTGATAATTGGTAACAATTTACTATTTAAGTAGGCATTAAGATTAGAAAATCACCAAAAAACTGCTGAGGAGATAATACAATGGCGAAGGTGATTTTTTATGAAAAAACAGGTTGTAAAAATAATACCAAGCAAAAGACTTTGCTGGAAGCAGCGGGTCATCAATTAGAAACTCACAACCTGTTGAAAGAAACTTGGACAAAAGATAATTTGCGTTTATTTTTTGGCGATCGCCCAGTAGTAGAGTGGTTTAACAAAGCTGCTCCAAAAGTTAAGTCTGGAGAAGTAGTTCCTGAACAAACTGATGCTGAAACTGCTCTAACAATGATGCTGAGTGACCCATTACTTATCCGTCGTCCTCTAATGCAAGTGGGCGATCGTAGAGAAGTGGGATTTGATGTGGAAGTTGTGAATAACTGGGTTGGTTTACAACCTGTAGATGAAACCCAGAGGGAAAAAAGTGAGGAGTTGATGGGTCAAGACTTACAAACTTGTCCAAATAGCCATAATCACTAGAATTTCATACCGTTTCACGGAAGTCGTAGGGGCAAATAGCATTCGCCCTTACAAAAGTAAGATTTTATAGACTCGAAATTTTGATGCCACAGTAATTTCAGGAAATTATTTCAGATATGGGGTTTGAAACTATTTGTGACATCTTTAAAGTGAATTGGTATCATAAAGTTTATTTTTATCAATGAATTTGTTGAATCTCTCGTGAGAAAATTTTCTGGCGGGAGATATTTTTCATAGCAATTTACACTCAGTTTTTTTGTTTCTCCGGTCTTATAAAATGATGATAATTAGTTATTATATAATTGTTCTTCAAAATCAGTCATAAGTGTTAATAATTAAATGCACTTTTGCTCTACTTACCGAATAATTAAGGTTTAAAGCCTCTTCTTTAAAGGAGAAAAAAGAAAAAATTTTCTCTACCGCGTCAATTCTATCCGTTTTCAAGGAGAAGTAATTGTTAATTATTAATTGTTGAACTACTAATTAATTAAAGGTTTTGGTCTGGCAATTCCATAACCCTGAGCATAATCAACACCTATTTCTTGCAACTTTTCTAAAATAGCCTCATTTTCTACAAACTCCGCAATTGTTTCCATCCCCATCATATCACCAATACGATTAATAGCCTCCACGATTTCACAATTAATCGGATTATCCACCATATCTTTAATAAAAGAACCATCAATTTTGATGTAATCTACAGGCAAATTTCTTAAATAACCAAAAGACGACATCCCACTACCAAAATCATCTAAAGCAAACTTACAACCTAACTCCTTTAGAGAGCGAATAAACATCTCCGCTTTCTTTAAATTAGCGATCGCCAAAGTTTCTGTCACTTCAAAACAAATAATTTGAGGTCGTATTTGATGAGAGTCAAATTGCTGATATAAAAATTCAACAAACATCTCATCATTAATACTATCACCAGAAAGATTGATAGTATACACACAGTCCAATTTCTTTACTTGTTGAAAACACTGTTCTAAATATGCAAAAACATGGCTCACTACCCAGCGATCGATTTTATTCATCAAATTATAGCGTTCTGCTGCTGGAATAAAAGCCATCGGGGAAATAATCTTCCCAGAACTATCCTGCAAGCGTAAAAGTATTTCTCTATGTTCCCAAACAGAATCAGTTGCTATCAAAGGTATAATAGATTGATAGTACAAACAAAAGCTATTGTCTTCTAGAGCTTGAGGAATTTTCACTGCCCACTCAATCTGATTGCGCTGTCTGACTAACTCATTATCATCTACTTGATAAACATGAACTCTATTCCTCCCCAAATTCTTCGCAGCATAGCAAGCAGCATCTGCAGCACTCAACACGCTAGCTAAATCTTCTTGAGTACTGCTGTCGATAGAAACCAAACCAATACTCACTCCAATTCTAAAAACCTTTTCCTCCCAAATAAATCGGTAATTCATAATTTCTTCCCGCAGTGAATTCGCTATCTGCTTTGCTGTTTCTAATTTGATATTGTGTAACAACAAGCCAAACTCATCACCTCCTAAACGCGCTAAAGTATTATTTTTTCCTACTTTACTTTCCAGCAAATTACTAACTTGACGTAACAATTCATCCCCTGCTACATGACCACAGGTATCATTAACAATTTTAAATTGGTCTAAATCAAGATAACAGAGGGCATGATTATTATGCTTTTGGTCCCTGAGTTTCAGCAACTGCTCAAGTTCTCGCTCAAATTGATGGCGATTAACTAAACTTGTCAATTGATCGTGACTTGCCTGCCATAATAACTGATTTGCCAGATATCTTTCTTGAGTAACATCCCGAAATACTAGCACTGCTCCAATAATCTCACCAGCCAAATTGCGAATGGGTGCTACTGAATCATCAATGGCATATTCACTACCATCTTTAGCAATGAGTACAGCATCTGCATCTATATTAAAAGTCATGCCAGAGTTAATCGCTTTTTCAAATTGATTTTCTATGGGCAAGCGAGTGCTTTCTTTAATAACCGAAAATACTCGATCCACTGGCAAACCTCTGGCTTCCATCATTGACCAACCTGTGAGTTTTTCTGCTATGGGGTTCAAACCTTCAATCCTACCCTCTGCATCAGTTGTAATTACAGCATCCCCAATTGATTTTAGAGTAACTTGAGCAAGTTCTTTGCTCTGGCGCAGCTCTTCTTGAGAAGATTCTAAAGCTGCTAACATAATTGCACTTCTCAGTTCTAGAGCGACATCAATTTCTTGTTCCTGCCATGGATAAGATGTTAATTTAACTGTTTCTTTCCACAACTCAAATGATTTCCGTGGAGACAATCTTATCTCTGGTTTTTCATAAATTTTGACGATTTTCTTGGGATTTCCTCCCCAGTTTACAGTATGAATAAATTCTGGTCTAAACCAAACAACTTGATAAGATTTTTGACTTAGATTTATAGTAATTACCAGTAAACCACTAACTATATCTTTAAAATTTTCTGACTCTGGATAAATTTTAGCTAGAGAGTCTGTATAAAAAACTTCTTGATTTATGTTAGTTTTTAACCATGAAGTTAATTTTTTGAGATTTTTTGCTGTGGGTGTTTTACCTAGTAAAGTGCAGTTATCTCCCCAGCATACTACTCCGCCTTCAGCATTTACTAAATTTAGCAAACTATTTGGTTCTTTAACTAATCCCTGCAAAAAGTTTTTGCTGTTAGTCATCGATTGAATAATGTTATTTTTTAGCTTTTTTAAGCCTTGAAGATAATAATAGTTTATTTCTGTATGTTCTTTATAAACAAGTTCTACAGACATTACTTGAGATATAAATTCACAAGCTTTCCTCAGTTCATAAGAAACAAACTTGGGTAAATAGTGATGACAAGCAATTAATCCCCATAATTTTTGATCTTTAATTAAAGACATAGATAGAGTTGCTCTGACTCCCATATTTTTTAGATATTCTATATGTACAGGAGAAACGCTTCTTAGTACGCTAAGACTCAGGTCTAAAGGTTGATTAGTAATTGGATTATTTGTGGGAAAAATTGCAATTGACTGATAATTTGTATCTGGTATTAATCTCAGGCAATTTAAAGTATATAATTTCCTTGCTTGCTTGGGAATATCCATTGCCGGATAATGTAATCCCAGGTATGATTCTAAATCTTTTTGTTTGTCTTCTGCAATGACCTCTCCATTCATTTCTTTATCAAACTTATATACCATTACTCGGTCAAATCCAGTAATTTTTCTAACCTCTTTGACAACAAACTCAATTAATTCTTCAAAATTTAAGGCACTTTGAAGTTTGTATGTAGAATTTCTGATTAGATAATAAAAATTTGAGAAAGAAATCTTGCTAGATTGATAATATTTTTGTTCTAACTCTAGAATCACAACACCATTGTAACGATGAATAATTCCATCCAAAAATGTATCTCCTTTGTCAGGAGTTTGTACTAATAAACTTATCTGATTAACAACGTCTACTTGTTTTTTCTTGTTTAAAACAGATTGAATTTTTTTTATTTGGGATACTTTGAGAATTTTATCTAATTTCTGATTAATAATTTCATCACAGTCAATCCCTAATAATTCCTGAGTATTTTTACTACTTTGTAAAATAATTAATTCTGGCTCTTTTAGTACCAAGAGTATTCCGTGAGGCTGAATTGCACCAGGAATATGAATTGCTTCCCGGTCACAGCTAATTAGATTGGTTTCTGACGATTTTACCCATTCAATAATATTCATAGCTATTTATTCAGTTATTTAATAAGGATTTGAAGATGGCATTGCTGAATGAACAAATATATGTGGGAGGTAAATCGCAAAATTTGAAGTATAGAATAGGGTTTCACGTTCACCTCAGTATTACAGAACATTATAGCTTATTTGAATGTTCTATTACCTATAATACCAATTTGACAAATGAGCTAGGCTTTTTATTAGGAGTCATAAGTCATAAGTCAGGATGTAGCATAAAAACAAAAGTCAAAAGTAAGAAATAAGAAGTAAGAAGTAAGAAATAATATCATGTTCGGATAATCAGTTATAAAAAACCTTTTCCATTTTAACTTTTCTTTTCCTTCAGCATAGCAGCATAGCTGCCTTCCTTCCTCCTAAGTGTAAGTATTCAACCGAACATGATATAAGAAGTAAGAAGAAAATTATAGTGGTCAATAGGAGTCAAGGATTCAGCAAGTATTTATGCTTAATATTTAACTAAGAATTTGACTCCCGATCAAGGTAAATGAAGATAATTTATATAGTATAAATACTTAAGTAAGCTACGGATTTTATACTAATTTTAATATTACAAATTGAAGTGCGGAATCTGGATTTTAACCTAAATTATTTAATTAATAATTATTAATTATTCGGTAACTTATCTTTTTAGTCAAAGGGATATCTCCTGTCATTTCAGTTATCAGTTATCAGTTATCAGTACCTCTGGAATAAGGAGGGTTGACATAAAGTACGAGTTATGGTTATTTGAATCTTCGGTTTAGGCTTAACCTGCAAAAAATGAAAGGTAAGCATTTCCTGCGGAATGCTGCGCAAACAGCTATTAGCGGTTAGCTGTAAGCTTTTTAATGAATGAAGCAAGTATTCGTTTAATTTCTACTACATTCTCAACCACAGATTCGTACTTTGAAGCTTTGATAAAATTGCTTTTTTATCCTTTAAAGGTAATAAAGCTGATAGCTGATAGCTGACTGCTGAATGCTTACAATGAAAGTATTAAAGCTTGTTTTTAAGGTTTATGTAGATTATTCAAAGGTTTTTGACTAGGTACGCCAACTGGACGAGGATAATTTATCGGAGTTTTTTTTACTTTCTGCAAATATATACAATGACGAATACTGTTAGTTAAGGGAGTTTTAAATTCTTCAATAGTATGTATTTTTCCTCCCAAAAATTTGACAACTTCTCGTAAATTAGCCTGTTCATTAGTTGTAAAATTTCCCCGATATAAAATTGCCATGCCACCTATTTTTAACATTGGTAAAGCATATTCAGCACAAACTATTGTAGGAGCAACGGCTCTTAAAAGAGCAAAATCGTAAATTTCTCTGTGTTTAAATATCCGACCAATTTGTTCAACTCTGTTAGTTAAAGTCAAACAATTTTTAATAGCTAAATCTGCCAGAATAGTTTCAATAAAATTAATTTTTTTACGTGTTGAATCTAGTAACGTAACAGTATATTGAGGTAAAGTAATAGCAACTGGTAATCCTGGAAAACCTCCTCCTGTGCCAATATCAATAACCTTTTTTTCTTCTTGGGAATTAATCTGATTTTCTAAGATAAATTTAATGCCTCTGAGGGAATCCCAAAAATGTTTTTCCCAAAAATCTTCTGGGGTAGTAATTCTAGTTAAATTTAACTTTTTATTACCAATAAGAATCAACCGATAAAGTTGCTGAAATTGTTGTTGTTGTTCTGCTGTTGGTTGCCAATTTAATGTTTCCTGCCAAAGAGAATTCATCTCTGGCAATATCTCGTTATTATTATTATTCATTTCGCTTTAGAGAACAGGGAATAGGGAATAGGGAATAGGGAATAAGCAACAGGTAATATAGTTTCACGGAAGTCGTAGGGGCGAATGGCATTCGTCCTTACAAAAGCAATATTTTATGGATTCAACACTTTAACACTACAGTAATTTACGGAAATTATTTCACATCTAAAGTTTGAAACTATTTGTAATATAAAATCCGGTTATACAGTTATCGCACTTTCTACTTCCATGCAATGCAGACATAAAATGCCGGAATATCCTCAGATAATTCTAACTCTCATCCTTTCTTCCTACTGACTACTAGACATCTCCAAAAATCCAAAATAAAATCAATTCTTATCCATAAGTTATCAATTATTTCTCCCTGTTGCCAGATGAGCTGTTGCCTGTTGCCTCTTTTCTGGAGATGTCTACTGACTACTGACTCCTGAGGACTGACTTCTCTCATCATACAATAACTAATTATCTGGATACTATATAACATTCTTTTTTTAATTGGTATAATATTGTGTCAGGATAAGAGCGTTATAAAAAAACTTTCTTCTTCTTCTCCTATTCTTCCTCTTCTTTCTTCCCTCCTGACTCCTGAGGACTCCGTATTTATTTATCACTGTTCAACCGGACATGATATAATAGATCTTCATAGCAAACATTCATAAAAGAGGTAATTCTAAATTCTAAATTCTAAATTATTACCCCTACTCCCTTCCATTTAATTTTTCACAAAGCTGACGATCGCTATCAGAAACATTAGGATTAGTTTGTAAATAATCACTCACCCAACTACAACCTTTTTCTAACAAATCATCCAATGCCAAATTCCACAAAATAATAGTATTATCTCTGCTACCTGAAGCTAACAATTTACCATCAGAACTAAAATTAACACTCATCACACTATCTCCATGACCGCTCAAAGTTTTCAATAAAGTTCCATCATCATCATCATCATTAAGACTCCATAACTTAACTTTACCATCATAACTAGATGAAGCAATTACCTGACCATCTGGACTAAAACTAACACTGGTTACACTATCACTAGAACCTTTTAAAAAAGTTTTCAATAACTTGCCATTTATACTCCAGAGTTTAACCATATTATCATAACTAGCGGTAGCGATCGCCTGACCATCAGGACTAAAACTTACCCCCAACACCCAATTATCGTGAGCAGGAATAGTTCTGAGCAACTTACCATCTTGAGTCCAGAGTTTCACAGTACCATCATCGCTGGCAGAAGCAAGCATTTTACCATCGGGACTAAAACTAACACTATTGACCCATTTTTTATGACCAACTAAAGTTTTAAGTAATTTACCTCTGCGGTTCCACAACTTAACTGTTTTATCTTTACTACCAGAAGCAATAATTTGATTGTTCGGACTAAAGCTAACACTCATTACACTATCACTATGTCCGATAAGATTAATATTCTTAGAGATAGGATAAACAGAATGATAATTTATATTCCAATTCCAATCAACACAAATATTTCTGATAGCTTCTGAACAACATTGTAGTCTGGTTACAACTTCTGCTTGTACGGACGTTGCATGCAACGTTCGTACTGGGGCAATATTAGTCAAACTGCTATATTTTCCCTCTTCAAAATATTGATTTGTAGAAAAATTGAACTGTGGCAGAAGGGTAAAATTATGGGGAAGTAAGGAAATAATTTTGCTCAGGGGAACTATGCAAAAATTACTTACTTTGACGAAACATTGAAGCTTAGTAGCAATATGATCTGTAACTTTTCCCTGTTGACTTAAATATAATTTAATTCTCCTGCTATTGAGATCGAGAAACCGATCATTTTGACTGTATAGTTGCCAATACCTGGAATAATCAAGTAATTCTGAATTCCAGATTTTCTCTGGATAGTTAAGATACCACAATTTTACTGTATTGTCATAACTACCAGAAGCGAGAATTTCACCATCTGGACTAAAATTTACACTTGCGACTCTATCTGTATGTCCCTGAAGAGTCTTGAGTAACTTACCTGCACGACTCCATAGTTTAATTGTATTATCTTGAGATGCAGAAGCTAAGATATTACCATCTTGACTGAAAGTCACACCCAGAACTCTGTGTTTATGTCCTCGTAGAATATTGAGAGAACTGTTTTTGAGACTCCACAATTTAATAGTTTTGTCATAACTTGCTGAAGCCAAGGTTTGACCATTGGGGCTAAAACTAACCTGAGTAACTTTGTCTCCATGACCAGCAAAAGTCTTCAATAGACTTCCATCTCGGTTCCAAATTTTGATGGTATTATCCGCACTAGAGGAAGCTATTATTTGACCATCAGGGGAAAAACTAGCACTGAGAACTTCTTGCTTATGCCCGATAATTTTAGTTTCGAGGATAACTCTGTTTCTAGAAAAGCGCCAAATTTTAATTGTTTGGTCTCCACCTCCTGTAACTATCCTGCCACCATCAGGGGAAAAATTTACACTGTAGACTGGATAATTCTGATTGCCATTTCCATGGTTTAAAGTTGCCAATAGTCTGCCTCTAAGATTCCATAATTTGACAGTGCCATTTGCATTAGCAGCCGCAACGACCTGCCCATCTGGACTAAAACTAACCGAATTGACAACTGCTTTGGTTTTAATTGTTCTGAGTAATTTTCCTGTTTTGCTCCAAATTTTGATTGTTTTGTCTTGGGAACCTGATGCTAATATTCTACTATCTGGACTGAAGCTGACTGCTGTTACTTCATCTCTATGACTTTTCAGGTTCAGAGGTTTAATTTCTGTTTGCTGAAGGTTCCATATTTTAACTGTGCGGTCATGGGAAGCAGAAGCTAGATATTTTCCATCTGAGCTAAAACTAATTCTGCTGACACTATCTGTATGACCTTCTAATGTCTTTTCTAATTTGCCATCGTGGGTCCATAATTTAATAGTTTTATCTACACTAGCAGAAGCAATTAAATTACCTTCAGGTTGAAAAGTTACACTCCAAACTACATCACCATGTCCTTCTAAATGATTATATTCTTTGACTCCATAAACTGCTTGTTGTAGGGAAGCTGCAATTCGATATTCGGTATCATTTGAAAGATGATTTTCACCTAATGATTGTTTGATATTTGTCCATTTTTCACCTGCTCTGAGACTTTCTATCAGAGCATCAAATTTATAATCTGAAAAAAATAATGCTTCCGAAGCAGCAGTCATGCTATTAATATCTGCTCGATATTTTTGAGCATCTGCCACCTGTTTTTGAAATATTGTTCTCTGCCAAAAACCTAGTGTGGCGATGGTTGACAGTGACATGGAAATAATTCCTACAATTGCTACTGCTAGTTGTCGTTTTAAGGCAATATTTAGTTGAGTTTGACTAATTATTTTTTCGCTTTCTGCTTGTTTTTTAGCGATTTCTGCTTGCTTAATTTCAACTTCAGCTTGGAGTAATCTCTCTTCTAAATTAAATCTTTGACGGATTGGTTTTACTAAATAATCATGAACTAGCTGGTAGTGTTTTTCATGGGATTCTTTCCTGACAAATAATAATCCTGAATCTATTAAAATTTCTAAAATTAATTCTGGCAGATTAATTTCTTTACTCTCAATAAGATTAAGTTGATTTTTGGTGATTTTATCTAAATTATTATTAAATGTAGATAGCAAATTTTGTTTTGTAAATTGTTCAATTCTTTCTAATAATTCTGTCTGAGTTCGACTAGCTCTAGTTAAATTATCATTAGTCAGTGCAAACAAAATTTGCATGGTAGTTTCTTCATTTTTCTTTCCACAATCTACGATTACTTGCTCCAAAAACTTTTTAATCAATTTTTCTTTGGCTTCTTGTGGATTAATGCCAAATTTTTGCTGAAATCTATCTAAGGTTTTAATAGGAGGTTTTTCTTCTTGTAGTTGACTTCCCACTACTTGCAATTCAATCGGACGAATCTTGA
>NZ_JAAHGH010000063.1 GCF_010672525.1 Okeania sp. SIO2B3
ATTGTGGGATTGGGATGACTCAAGCATCCAGAACCTGGATTGATTTTGGCCACTCGTGTCGGCCAACACACTGACCAGTTGATTACAGAATTAATTGCCAACGCCAGGAAGGGAAAACCAACTGACTAGCAGTGGCATACTGATGATTGGGGTGGGTTAGAGCGAATTCTCCCAGAAGAAGTAAACACATTATTGGCAAAGACCAGACACAGCAGTTAGAGCTTTGCTAGATTGTCAGACAGCAGATAGGTAGGTGGCATCGCACCCCAGAATAAATTTGGTAAGGTCTGGGCACAGACAGAGAGCACAGTGAGGTTAGCGTTCGCTCCGCGTGGCGTTACTCTGTATCGCTCCTTGGAGTTGGAAGGACCTAATTACTTATCCCACACTTTGCGCTATGCACTACCGAGTATTTTTCAACCTTTTTCTCTTATAGTTTCCCTCTACCTCTTGATTCGTGACTCCTGGCAAAATACTCCTGGCAAAAAAAACTGAATCACCGACAAAGATATGATCGGGAGTTCTATATGTATTCTTTGGGGATATGCTGTTTTTGGGTTGAATAAAAAGTCATGTGCAGGGGCGAGTAGATCCCAATGATTACATACTATCACGATTTTTTTGAGGATGCAAGAGGAAATACCTTGCCGTTTTTTTTGGAGCTTCACAGGATGATAATTTGATTTGGTTGTGAATATAGCGATCGCTTCTATGATGAGTAAATATTATGGATGTGTTGATGGGGTGAAAATTTTTCCTGTAACCACTTCTTTTTGGAGTGCTGCACAGGATGATAAATTTTCTCTGCTTTGATGGTGTGAGTATCCGTTCTATTATGTATTCTGTGGCGATATACTGTTTTTTGGTTGAATAAAAAGTCATGCTTAGGGGCGAGTAGATACCAATGATTACATACTATCACGATTTTTTTGAGGATGCAAGAGGAAATACCTTGCCGTTTTTTTTGGAGCTTCACAGGATGATAATTTGATTTGGTTGTGAATAATAGCGTTGGCAGAGCAAGTGCGGTAGCTACATCGCTTCTACATGAGTAAATATATGGCGTTGCATAGAGTGCGGGATGAATTTTAGGCTCTCGAACACAGGAAGTATAAAAAACACGCCCATGGGATTTACCTTCTGCCAAAAGTTTCATCCCTTAATTGAGCAACGCCTAAAATTCAGGCAACTCAAAATTTTCCGTTCTTCAATCTTCCTTTGATTGTCAAATTATCAGAACTTACGCATAAGGTAGGAAAAATTAGGATTTGAGATGGCTTTCCTGTGGATCGCTTCGGACAGAAATATTTTGTAATGCGTAAGTTCTATCCCTCTTTCTTCTTACTTTTGACTTCTGCTACATGATATTATTAGAAATCCTGATATTTAGCCCAAAATATTTCTTTTGAGTATCAAAACAAGATATAATAATTTATACTATCAAAACTTTGCTTATAAGTACCTATGATCGAGCTACATTTTCAATCCCAACTGCAAAAAAGAAAAAATCCATTTGGAAGTAGTCGAGTCGATCATCCTTTTCAGACACATAGCGATGCAGATAATGTTTTTAGCCAAGAATTTCATAGAATACAATCTACTCTCAAAGATATTAAACAAGATATTAATCATCAAAGTAAAGGGGTTGTTGTAGTAGGAGAACCAGGGTTTGGCAAAACTCACCTGATGATGCGGCTAGCAAATAGCAGATTAAAAACTAACCGACTCTTATTTATCCGTCAACCTAATAATCCTGATGCTATTATTTATCATATTTATAGTCGTATACTTGAATCGCTCATTAGATGTATACCAAAAATCAACTATACTCAACTAGAATATTTGATTGCTAATAGTTGTGCCAAAATTTTTCAAGAAATTATTATAGACAATCCAGATTTGTACCCAAAAAAAGAAAGTAAAAAAGACCAGGCAATTATAGAGTTAGTCAAAAATGGAAATCTGAAATTACTCTCTTTTTTATCATCAGATACTCAAGCAAAACGAGAGTTTTGGGAACATATAGAAAATCGAGCTTATATGTGGTGGAGTACAAATTATTCAACGGCAGGATACGCACCAGAAATATTCAAAGGAATTATCAAGTTTTGTGGATATAGAGCTATAGATTATCGTCGCATCATTCGAGAATGGTTGGCAATGAATGATGTACCTCAAAAATTATTAGATAAAGTTAAAATAGCATCTTGGAATAAAAGTATAGATCGAGAAGAAGTATCTCTAGAAGTGTTAAAAGTATTAGGTTATTTATCACTTTTAGATGAACCTTTAATTATTGTCTTTGACCAGTTAGAAGGTTTAGGCAGGGAATACAATCAGAATCTTTTACACAGTTTTGGAGAAGCAATTAAAGAAATTTTTACTCATATTCCTAATAGCTTGATTATCCTAAATTTATTCCCCGACCGATGGGAGCAGTTTCAAAAAGAGTTTGATGATTCTATTGTAGATAGAATTTCTCAGTGTCAAGTATTCTTACATAAACCATCTGAAGAACAACTAATAGCAATTCTAAATGAAAAATCTAAGTCTATTAATCTATCGATAGAACAAATTTTTACGCCACAAGAAATTCAGAGGATATTAAGTAAAAATTCTATCCGCTCAATTATTAATTCTGCTGCAGATTTCTATAATTATAAAATTCATAATATTCCCCTGCCCGATTATCTAAAAATTGATACCAATAGTCAAATAACACTACAGAATAATTCCAATTTACCAAATTTAGCCTCAGATATTAAACAAATTAAAGAACTTGTTCTGAAGATAGCTGAAAAACTGAATATTGAATCGAATCTAGAAGTAAAAATTGAGCAAAATAGTGAAACATATATTTATCAGGAGACTCAAGCGGATGTCAATAAAATTATCGGAGATTACCTGAATCAAAAATATCAGCAAATAGAAGAAGAATATAGTGAGTCTCAAATTATTACAAGTAGTGATGACCGGGGAAAATTGGAAAAAATTTTTGAATCGTTGAAAATAATTCAATCATCTCTCAAGTTAGACTTTCTCACATTAGATAGACCGAAAAAAATTCCAGATCACCTGGTGATTCAAACAGAAACTCAAGGTTACGTTATCGGTTTTTTATATGATGGAGGTAACGCCTTTTTTTCTAGGATGACTAACTGGAATCAATTAGCAGCAAAAAATTCTCACCTCAAGTTTTATCTATATAGAGATGCTAGAGGATATCAAGTTAGTGGTGAAAAAAGTATGGCAGAATTAGATAAATTTAAAAATTCAGATAATGGCGAATATATTGTTTTAATCAAAGATGAACGGATTACTTTTGAACTTCTCTATCAAATAATTGTAGATATTCAAAATCTTGATTTTGAAGCTAAGTTGGATGAAGCGTTATCAATTATTTTAAAAAAATACTCCCATCATTCATTATTAAAAATAGCAATAGAAGCGATCGGAAATTTTGAAGTCTAGCTTGATTAAAGAAGGTTTTAGATACCCTGAACAAATTGGTAAGTTTTTAATAATTAAACAATCAGAATAATTTCAAATAAATTCTCAACTCCACAAACTTAAACAGCAATCAAGTTTACTGCTAGATTCAGAATTTATTAAAAAAATCTTTGCTTTTCTTGAAAATAAAAAATATGATGATAGTATTCAGATTTGAAACTATTAATTGACTAAATAAGTATGTTGCTTCAAAATACACAAATGACTGCACAAAATTTCCTTGCACAACTTGATGAGATTATTGAAAAACAACATTTACTTAAGCACTCTTTCTACCAAATGTGGAATGAAGGAAAACTTTCTCTAGAAATGTTGCAAGAGTATGCTCAAGAATATTATCTACAAGTCCATTATTTTCCCACTTATGTTAGTGCTACTCATGCAGCTTGTGATGATTTAGAAACTCGTAAAATGCTCTTAGAAAATCTCATGGAAGAGGAAATGGGAGCAGCAAATCATCCCGAATTATGGTTACGTTTTGCGGAAGGTTTGGGTGTAAAACGAGAAGCAGTTAAAAATAGGCAACATTTAGGAAAAACCAAGGAATCTGTCAGTATTCTCAAAGAGTTATCCCGCAGTAAAAATCCGGCCAAAGGTTTAGCAGCTCTTTATGCTTATGAGTCTCAAATTCCCGAAGTTGCTACTACTAAAATTGCTGGTTTGAAAGAATTTTATGGCATTAATTCTGAAGCAGCTTTGGCATTTTTTCAAGTACATGAAAAAGCTGATGAAATTCACAGCCAAGTTACACGAGAAGCTTTAGTAAAGATGTGTGAAACTGATGTTCAAAAACAGGAAGCATTATCAGCAGCAGCTAAGGCAGTAGATGCTTTAAATTTATTGCTTGATGGTGTTTATGAAGAATATTGTCAAGCTGTGAATTAATTATTAGTTAACATCTTGAATGATTAGTTGAATTAAGTAGGGACTAGGGGTTTTGTATATCTTCTAGTCTCTAGAAGAAGGAAGAAGGAAGAAGGAAAAACGGTGTTGGTGAATCAAGTAGGAAGAGGTATATCACCGAACTGGAGATAATGAATTAAAAGTCTGAGAGAATGCTTGAGCATATCTTAGAAATTTGGAGTAGCATAAAGTTCGACGATGGAGTCTTGCATACTTCAACAATTAATAATTAATAATTAATAATTAATAATTACCTCTCCTAGAAAACGGATAGGATTGACTAATCATGAAAATTTTTATTTATTATCCCCTTAAAAGGGGAGGCTTTAAACCACAATTTTTCGATAATACCTTACAGCGGTTTTCATTTCGGTAGACCACAGTAGTAGCTCGTCATGACTAAAATTGTGGGTAAACACAGACCGATAATATTGAATTTACTGCCTTCTTAGCAATTGCTTTACCCACATTCTAAAGCTAGAAACGCTAGTAGGGACGTTCCATGGAACGTCCCTACTGTGTTTTAATTGGACGTGAGGTCATTAATATGAAAAGCGCTGTAATTACTCTAAAATTACGACTGTATTTTTCTGCTTTCTATTTACTAACACCATTTTTTTTGTTTGAGCATGGCAAATTTAATCTTACTATTTCTGTTAAGTATTACTCAGGTTTTAGGAGATATTTGGTTAAGTAAAGCCATGAAACAATTTGGGAAAGTTAATGTAGTTAATCCCGAAAATTGGATACCGTTAATAGGTTATTTACTGACAAATTTTTGGATTTGGTTAGGGGTAATTTTTCTGATGATTTCTCTGGGATTGTACCTGACTGTTATTTCTAAATTTGACCTGAGTTATGTACTCTCAATGCACTCTTCAACTTATTTGTTAAATGCTTTATTTGCTTGGTTGATTTTAGGCGAAACAATTTCAAATCTGCGGTGGATAGGAACTTTGATTATAACTATTGGTGTATTGATTGTGGGTTTAAGTAAACCTCTTTATGAAGATAGACAAAACCATAATTTTCACATCCTATTAATGGCATTATCTTTTAGTTTTTATCGGTCTAACACTTGGTTAGCGATCGCGATAATTGCTTTGGCAGATTCAACAGGAGATTTATGTCTTGCCAGAGGAATGAAGGAAATTGGAGAAGTGAATTTACAATCAATGAAAAATATCGTTAAACAAGTAGGTAAAATCATCATAAATCCTTTAATTATTGGTGGAGTTTTTTGTCAAACAATTGCTTTTTTATCATTAATTTCAGTCTTAAGTTGGGCAGATGTTAGTTTTGTCCGACCTGCCACAGCCTTGACTTATGTTTGTAGTATTTTAGGAGCGAAAATTTGGCTAAAAGAAAAGGTTTCTCAAGGTAGATTTATCGGCATTATTTTTATTGTTATTGGTCTGATAGTTAATAGATAAGGAAGAAGGAAGAAGGAAGAAATTATATTACCTAAAATTAATAATTAATAATTAATAATTAAATAATTCGCACCTTGAAGCCTCCCCTTGATCGGGAAAAAAAGCGGTCGAGGGATGGCGTTCGCGTAGCGTCCCGGAGGGAACGGTCCCCTCGCCATATCCAATCGACCAAGACAGCGGTCGATCTTCTCCTGCTATCTCTAGTGATGGTAGGTTTGTCGCATTTTCTTCTGTTGCTGATAATTTGGTGTCAGGAGATACCAATGGAGCGTGGGATGTATTCGTCCATGACCGACAAACAGGTGTCACTAGCTTGGTTTCTGTCAACTCCGCAGGAGAACTGGGAAATGATTCCTCCGATGACCCCTCTATTTCTGCAGATGGACGCTTCATCGCCTTTTCTTCTACTGCCGATAATTTGGTGTCAGGAGATACGAACGAGGTACAGGATATATTTGTATACGATCAACAAACAGGTGTCACTAGCTTGGTTTTTGTCAATTCCTCAGGAGAACAGGGAAACAGAGATTCTCAAATTCCTATAATTTCTGCTGATGGAAGTGAAATTTTGTTTAACTCTTTTGCCGACAACCTAGTGCCAGGAGATACTAATGAAAAGCAAAATATTTTTATACGGGAGCTAGAAACAGGTATTACCACCCAATTTAATCCAGACTCTTCAGGAAATCAGGTTAATAGGAACTCCAGGATTTACTCTATGTCTAGCAATGGAAGATTTATCACTTTTTCCTCTTCTGTTGTAGATAACCTAGTACCTGGGGAGGAAAACTGTCAGATGTATATTCACGATCGCGAAACTGGAACCAACTCTTGCATTACAGCAGAATCACACCATGGAAATTATATTGGTCGTAATACAATTTCCAACGATGGACGTTTTATAGCTTTTGAATCTGTTTCCATTCCTATTGAACACATCACATTTTCTCCCTAAATCATTAACTTATGATACTTTGAAACAGCACTGACCAGGAGGGGAGGGGTTAGGGGTGGGTTAACTCCTAAGAAATATCCTAGCTATTTGTAGCAAAAATTTATCAATTTGGTATTAATTATTAATTGTTGAAGGGGCAGGGACACAATCGACTTGTGGCGACCTATCCGCAGTTCGAGTCATAACCTTTAAGTTGTCAGTGGGGTATTCTATTTTCCCTGATATATTGACTCTTTCTTCCTTAATAAAATCCTTACATTCTGCAATATTTCCACTACAGTAGAAGTTACTTTCGCTTAATTTATCAAGACATATTGCTTTTGCCTCTAAAACTTCTTTTTTTGAGATTTAATCAGCAAGCCCTAATTAGTGATAAAAAAATTTTTGTTTGTAGTTTTGCTCTAGCCCATGAAATATCTATCTTCTTGCTCAAGCCCAACTACGAGAGCTTCTAACTTATAACTATTCAACCGGACATGATACAACAGGACTTACGCACAGAACCTACCTGTAGGGGCAATTCATGTTTGCGGAGCATTCCTGAGGAAATTGCGCCTACAAAAAACATTTATAGATGCTTTGCGTAATATCATGTCCGGTTGAATAATTAGACTTTGGTGGAAGGAAGGCAGGAGGCAGGAGGCAGGAGGCAGGAGGTTTTCTCAAGAGTGTCACCTTAATTTTATACACGCTCCGATGCTACCGGACATGATATAAGTCCCGATTACCCCGTTTCCTACTAATTAAAACCGCATAATCCAAGGCAACTCTTCCATCACTGCCCGCAAAGAATCAACATTACCTTTCCTTGTTAAAGCTTTTGCCGTATTTAACAACTTACCTTTCTTGATTGACTGATAAGCATCCTGCATCGACACTGCAATATTTTGCATTAGACTCGAATCTCGATAACAATTAATCATACATTTCGTACAACCATCCCTTACCAACTTTGAACTATCAAACTCATAAATAGAACACATTGGTTCATGCCAAAAATGACAACGCCATAAGTTTAAATCCCAGTCCAGAAAAAAGAAGCGATAACCCGCCAGACAAGGATAATGCTGTTCCTCATCCTGTACAAATCTCTGCATTTCCTCCAGAGAAAGGGTGGGGTTAACTACACGAAATTTCTTTTTCAGTTGCTTCACCTTTTCGTAAGCTTGCCAGAGACTTTCATTGGTGTGAGTTACCAGACCAGCATCAGAAAATCCCAGAAAATTAGAATCAAGCTTAGTTAATGGGTAAGAAAAAACCACTGACTCAAACCCAAGAGATGTCAGAAAATCAGGTAGTGCATCATAATCAACTAAATGACTCATCGTCACAGAAGCAGTCGAATACATCCCAATATATTTCAGGACTTGGTTAGCTTCTTTGATTTTATTGCATACACCAGGCAACCCACGATTTTTCTCGTGAATTTCTTCAGTGGCAGCATCAACTGATATAATTAAACTAGACAAACCTGCATCAGCCAATTCGTGAATTTTGCTCGGCGTTAACAACCCACCGTTTGTCACCACCATCGGTTTTATTCCTAATCCTGCGGCATGGTCAACAAATGTGATGAGATTAGGATTAAGAGTAGGCTCCCCACCTGTAAAAACTAGATATCTAATACCTTCTCGAAACAGGATATTAATGGAGTCTAATCCCTCATCAAGGCCGACAAACTGTGTTTGTTCTTTAGGAAAAGTATCCCGTGCAAAGTTGCAGAAACCACAATTAGCGTTACAAACATTGTTAATAGCAAATTGACAAAATCCTGGCCCCCCTGCCTGAAAAACTAGCTGTAAGGTATCTAGGATGCTAGTTGTAGTTGACATACCGCGATTTTTTTGTTTGGTGGTGAGTTTTGTACTGCTGTTCTCAGATGTTTTGTGGATGTTTGTTTTCATAGTTATTAGTAGTTACTTTACTTTTTAAGGGTGGGAAAATGGGTAGAGGTTTAGTAACCAAGATCCTACAGGAGTCATACTAACTTAAAAATGGCTGGATTTGCACCATGAGCGATCATCCTGTAAACTCAACTAGGAATTTACTATTATTTTCAAGTTGAGCTGGAAATAAATCTATGACCAAAGAATAAGAACGCGATCGCCTATTAATGTCTTGGAACGATACTCATCCAGAATAAGTGTATCCATCAGTTATTTGAAGAACAAGCAGAAAAGAGTTGTTGGGAAATAACTTAGGTTAGTGAAAAATGAAAACTCAAACTGATCAATTTTGGTTAGTGGTCTTATTATTTATGCTGCCATCAGGTACAAGTTCCAGCCATCCAGTCGCTGTTAACATTAATTTGTCATCAAAATCATCCTTGTGATTACGGTAAATATGATTGACAGCTCCATAGCATTTGACTCCCGCGAAGGCGTTTTCACATAACACCCTAGATTGACTCAATGTCCGATTTTCGGTCTTTTGCTGTTGATTTAATTGTCTCCCCTTTGGTTTTTTATGGGGTATGCGGATATTTTTATACTGGTGTTGAATACCTTGAAAGCCACTATCTACTTCAATTGGTATCTTCACGGGTATACTTCCTATCAACTTTTCTTCGTCATGGAATTTCTTGTCATGTAACTTTCCTTCTCTTGCCAGGCTCAAGAATGGCAATCTACAACAAGTACCCATCGGCGAACCAGGAGAATTGCACATTTCCAATTGCCCTTATGTTGAGCAAAGTTTTCTAGGATTGCAGATTTCTCTGCTGGAGTAAAAGCTACACCTCTAGCTTTTTTCTGGTAATTAGGGTTTGCTGATTAAATATAAAAGCATTGACATATAAAGATTTTAGCAGTCGCCTTTTCTAACTATCGCCTGACAGTAGTCTCTAAATAGACTTGAGTACTTTCTTTCCACTTAGGTAGTCCATAGTCATAGAATTTGTCCCATAACTCTAGTAAAGAAATCTGAGATTTGGCCTCTTCAATCTTTTGATAACGTAGCTCCTCCACAGGAAGCATTTGTAGCAGTTTCTTTTGCTGTGGCCTGTAACGCTCTAACGTAAAGTCAAATTGGCCTCAAGCAATATCAGTATTGATAGCCTCAACCTTAACTTCAGTGATCGCCCTATATTTAGGGTTTGCGCTCAAAAGTATGAGTGGTAAGAGTAGGAGTCAGGAGCCAGAATCGGTGAATCCAGGAGGAATGGGAATTTATAGAAGAGGTAGTTGGAAGAATCGTCCCAAAATTGTTCTGCCATCATCTACCCAAAGTACCCTCATTTTTGAACCGGAACTACCTAAAAGCTAGAACTTTTTGATACCTAAAAATCTTCAAACCTTTATGTGTAAGGACTTTGAGATTTAATCAGCAAGCCCTATTTAGGTAAGTCAGGTAGTCCTAAATAAAGGGTCTTGTCTTTACCAAACAATTTTCTGGGAAAACGCACAGGTAAACGGCCTTCACAAGAATCTAGTCGGGCAATACCCCTAGGAAGAAAATGGGCCTTATTTAGACTCATAAAATACCTCAACTCTTCCATAAAAGCTAAGGCAGAAGTGTACAAAAAATTGTACTAAAGTACATCAGTTTAAGAAAGCTTTAATATCATGTCCGGTAGCATCGTTTGTGTATAAAATTAAGGTGACAATGGGAGAAAACCTCCTGCCTTCTGCCTCCAGCTCCCGCTGCCTTCCTTCCACCAAAGTCTAATTATTCAACCGGACATGATATAACTACTGGAAACACCAAATAGCAATAAAGTCAGCAAGTTAGGGTAGAGCCTTCCAAGCTAATCATGGGGGTTCGATTTTCCCTACCCGCTTATCGGGTAAAACAACGAATTATCCACTTTTTAGACTGATCTTAAACAGCAAATGGATAACAAATGGACAAAAAACTATACAAAAGTGAGTACGAAATGAGTATGAAGCTGGACAATCAAAAACTGTCGATAATTTAGCCACAAGAAAACTCTTGAATTCTCTCAAATATTCAAGTTTGTCCAAATATTTAAGTAGAAAATATCAGCGTTCCCAGATTAATGAGTACTTTTCCCCTAAATATTGCTTGAGTCTACATATTTCCGAGAGTGAAAACTCAATTATGTCTTTTGTGCCCCAAATACCCTTCAATTTCTCCTTGGAAATAGCAACTATTTTGATGAAAATCTTGCCACAATCTAGGTCAACAAAGTCTCCCTTCAACAATTAATAATTAATAATTAATAATTAATAATTACCTCTCCTTGAAAAGAAGAGGATTGACTAATCATGAAAAATTTTTTCTTCTCTTGGTCGATTGGATATGGCGAGGAGACCGTTCCCTCCGGGACGCTACGCGTTAACGTAGTTGTGCGTTAGCAAACGCCATCCCATCCTAACTGACTGCTCCGCAAACGACCGCTTTTTTCCCCTTACAAGGGGAGGCGCATACCCACAATTTATCGGTAAAATCCTTTTCCATTTCGGCATGTCTGGATGAGTTTGTAGCCAATTTTCTCAAGTATCCGATTGATATATTGGACATTTTCTATTCGGCCTCTTTAGTTAGTTTCAATGCATTTTTATTGAAGATGTTATCACTGCCACAAACAAACTCAACATCTCTGCTAACAGGAATGTAATTATTCTTGTTACACTCAGTCCAAGGGAAGAATTAATATAGAGATAGTTGCCGAATCTTTTTAATACTTAATAATATGAGCTACTGTTTAAATCCTCAATGCCCAAATCCACAAAATCCTGAAGAAACATTATATTGTCTAGCTTGTGGGTCAAAGTTGTTGCTCAGAGAAAGGTATCGCCCAATTAAACCTATTGGTAGGGGTGGCTTTGGTAGAACTTTTTATGCTGTAGATGAGGATAAACCTTCTCACCCTCCTTGTGTAATTAAACAATTTTTACCTCAAAATACTGGTGACCCAAAAAAAGCTGCCGAGTTATTTCAACAAGAAGCAGTTAGATTAGATGAACTTGGTCAACATCCACAAATTCCAGAATTATTAGCTCACTTTGAACAGGATAATTATCAATATTTAGTACAGGAATTTATTGATGGTTCTAATCTTGCTCAAGAGTTAACAAAAACAGGTCCATTTAAGGATAATCAAATTAAGCAAATATTGAATGAATTATTACCAGTTTTACAGTTTATTCACGAACATAAAGTAATTCATCGGGACATTAAACCAGAAAATATTATTCGTCGTAATTTTCCACCACAAACTACAGGATGGATGACTAATACAAATCGATTAGTATTAGTTGATTTTGGTGCGGCTAAAGTTATTACTGGAACTTCTTTAATGCAACCTGGAACAATTATTGGCAGTCCGGAATATGTGGCTCCAGAACAAGTAAGAGGTCATGCCATTTTTGCTAGTGATATCTATAGTTTGGGAGTTACTTGTATTCATTTATTAACTCAAGTATCTCCTTTCGATCTATTTGATGTAATGAAAGATAAATGGGTGTGGCGAGATTATTTGAATCAGTCTATTAATAGTATGTTAGGGAGAATTCTTGATAAAATGCTGGCAACTAACCCCAAAATGCGTTATCAGTCTGCTGCTGAGGTCATGAAAGAATTAAACCCAGAGCAGAAGTTCCCTACTCTCCCTAATATTTCTCCACCTACACCATCCCCAACTAGAAGACCAATACCATCTCCTACTCCCACTAGAGCGCCAATACCTACATACACACCAATTCGACAAACAACTAATTCCATAACTGCACCGCCTCATGTTATCCAACCAACAATTATTCCTCAACCGCAAAAGTCAACTTGGAAATGTTTATCGACCCTGACCGGACATTTTGACTCGGTAAATTCAGTAGCATTTAGTCCGAATGAAGAAATTTTAGCTAGTGGGAGTCGGGATAAGACTATTGAAATTTGGGATATGAATAAAGGCAGACGTTGGTATACTCTTACTGGTCATGGCGACTCAGTACAAACTGTGGCATTTAGTGAGAATGGAGAAATGTTAGCGAGTGGAAGTCGGGATAAAACTATTGAAATTTGGGATATGAATAAAGGAAAACGCTGGTTTACTCTCATCGGTCATTCTGACTGGGTGGATGTAGTGGCATTTAGTCCAGATGGTCAGGCATTGGCAAGTGGCGGTAGGGATAAGGCAATTGAAATTTGGAATTTGCAGAAGGCAAAGCGGTGGTTTACTTTGGTTGGTCATGAAGACCGGGTTTATAGTGTTGCTTTCAATAGAGATGGTCGGATATTGGCAAGCGGGAGTCGCGATCGAACAATTAAAATGTGGGACTTTGAGAATGCGAAAGAACTATTTACAATTAAGGGTCATTCTGACTGGGTGCGATCGCTTGTTTTCAGTCCAGATGGTGGCACATTAGCGAGTGGTAGTAGGGATGGTACGATTAAGTTATGGCAGGTTTATGGAGGGGAACTTATTTCGACACCTATACACAATTTGAAATATGGTATGAGTGATGTTTTGTCTGTTGCGTTTAGTCCAAATGGAAAAATTGTTGCGGGTGGGTATCGCAATGGGATTATTAATTTATGGGATGTTGTCACCGGAGAATTGTTGGAAACTCTTGAGGGTCATTCAAGTGATGTATTTTCGGTGATGTTTAGTCGGAATGGTAGGAGTTTAGCTAGTGGGAGTAATGATAAGACGATTAAAATATGGCAGGTTCCTGGGTAATATCATGTCCGGTTGAACAGTTATAAATAAATAACGACGGACTCCTGATGACTCCGTCCTCAGGAGTCAGGAGGAAAGAGGGAAGGAAGAAGAAGAACTGGAGTTGAAGGAGAAAGTTTTTGATCACGCTATTATCCGGACATGATATAATATCAAATCTGGTTGCATTGGTGTAATTAGATTCATCGGGTGGGGAGTGTGGGGAGATATAGAAAGATGTGGCAATGGCGCTTATGATGGAACTATACTAAACCCAATGGGCTTAGAAAGTACAGGCAAAAAATCAAAGAAGATTCGGATTTACCTCAGCCGTGAACAAAGGCAATTACTCAGGCAATGGATAGGTGTGGCTAGGTCTACCTACAACCGCACCGTTGAATATCTTCAGCAACCTGAGACCAAAGCTAATTGGAAAGCAGTCAAAGGTGGAATTTTGAATAATACCATTTCTCAAAAACTTTTCTACATTTTCTTGAGTGGGGGAGTGTGGGAGTGGGGGAGTGGGGGAGTTTTAAGCATAAGAATAATTAACATTAACTGAGCTACTAATTAGCAAAAATTGATTTTTTCTGTATTAAATATTTAGGGTTTGCGCTTCACTAGTCTTTTAGTAGGGGTAGGAGACAGGAGACAGGGGAAATGTGTCGGGAGCGAGGAGGTAGGAGTAACAATTGTCCCTCAATTTTTCTGTCCGAAGGTTTGCCTTTTACTCACATCTTGCACCTGACAAGACAAAGTTCCAAACCCTGTTCATAAAACCAAGGATTTAGTAACTTTAATTTTTTGATCAGGCAAAGGAGTAAAATCTGAGTTCTGAGCAAAACTAAGGCAATTTCTGCTCAATCATACCAATCTAAATCATCATGGCCAACCATGATGTAAATAAATCCAATCAGCTAATAAATAAGAAACGAAAGAAAGAATTAACCAACGATCAACACCTAATCAAGTTTTTTGTCCAAAACGATGAAGACTAAATTGATGTTTGGCCGTTTTCCAGAAACCTTCAATCTGCCATCGACGTTTTCCCCAACGGACGATAGTTTTTCCCTTCATAGGTTTAGTTGAAATCACAAATCGCTTGACTCTTTTTCCCGGAACGTTTTAGCCAAACCCATGATCAAAATACAGGAAAATCTCAGCCCTATTCGATCAACTTGTTGTCTGTAAGTTTTTAGTTGAGATACCTTACCTCCATCAGTTAATTTTCTGTTATTAGAGATGCCAAGAATTCCATGATGATTAAAGGAATCGTCACGGAGTTTTTCACTCTCATTTAATTGTCCCAAAAGCTGTATCTCCTAAAACATCAATTTGGAAAGATTTGGTCAAAATAGAAGGCAATGTATTCAGTAATTTTAAAGCCAACACAGAAGGTGATGGAGTATCTTTGCCTAAACGCACTTTTGGGGAATATAAGAATGCTCAAACCTTTACTTGTCAATGGTTTGATAATTAATAAGCAAGCCCTATTTAATAACTGAAGTGTTACTTAAGTATAGCATTAACAGGACTTACGCAAAGACACTATATATAGTATATGCTAAATATAGCGTCCGCTTAAAAATACAGAGCGTACGCCTCAAGACAAGTACCATTGTTAAAACCAGGGTAAAAAATTACCTAATTTATTGACAATTAGCAACATCTACAATGGGTGAAAATAAACTATATTAGCCTGTCTTTATATGAGTTATGATGATTTTGTTATTCAGGCGATCGCTCTGTATTTTTAAGCGTTAGCGGAGCTTTGCGTCAGCAATCGCTATATTTGCCAGACACTATATATAGTGTCTTTGTGTAAGTCCTGATTTCTTCTACATGGTCTATTTTGCTCTTTTTATCACTTTCTGGGTTATAGATACGATAATTTATTATCCAAAATCTAACTAGATTGAGGATTAAAATATAAGCAGTTAACTATCCCTATTCCACGCACTACTCTATGTTCATTACCGTTATACTGACACCGGACAAGTTCAATATGCATGGGAATATTTTTTATTAATAATTGTGTCATCAAAAATTCAATAACCATCTTCAGCAGTCACAATTTCTTCCCTGACATTTTGCCATAAAATTAGTGTCTTTGCGTAAGTCCTGAATCATTCATTCGTCCTCATCTTGATCGCTACCAGCATACTTAGAAGGAGGGCGATCGCTACTCCAGGCCCACCAACTACAGCCACACTCACAATGATAAAATTCTTGCCACTTGCGACGACTATTTTCTCCATAGACAGGGGAACGTCGATTAATCCAAACTGCCTGTGCGTCTATTGTACCTGCCCCACACTTAGGACAGCAGAACTGAAACACATGAATTGAGGATTCTGTCCATTGAGGAGGAGTTGGGCTAAATGCTTCCATGATTTATGATTAATATCATATAAATTTACTTATGTCAATATTATAACTGTAAAGTTAAAAGGCGTTTCCTGACGGAATGCTCCGCAAACAGAAATTTAGCACTCAGCATTGCTGGTTAGATTTATACTGAAACCGAAAGAAAAGCAATTTATAAGGATATTTTAACCCCTCTTAAATTATCTGGCGTACAAGCCGAGTATTTCAGCCCAAGCTAATCACTAAAAGCTGTTAGCCCAGAGTTAGTTAAACTGAAAAGAAAAACTTATTTAGGATATAGCATTGACATTAAATTAAACATTAGCAAAGAATAGGAAAAAATACAGTATATTCCTCCCATAATAAGTACAGAGATTAACAATTAAATGTTTCCAGTTCGGGGATATTGCACACCAGAGGTGTACCTTACTAAAGTAGAATATTCTGTAATTAAGAGATTTTTTTGTAGTCAAAAAATTACAATCTAGTTTCACATTTTAAAACAGTTTTTATCAAAATAATTGGGTCGCGCAACCCCGCCGGGAAGTGGCGAAATGTTTTTGGGGGGTTGCTCAAAATCCCCGACTTCCCCTCCACTGTCGGGGTCCGCGGGTGGGTTAACTTCTGACTTCTGACTTCTAACTTCGTTAAAATTGGTTGTGGTTTGATTCCCAATCCACTTTTTCCTTTTTCTTCCTTCTTCCTTCTTCCTTCTTACTTCTTACTTCAACCCTAATCAAATGAATCTGTTATTAAACTTTATATCTTTAATTGGAATTGTAATTCTGTGCTTTATTGCATGGTTAGGTTCAGAAAATCGCCTAATTATTCCTTGGAAAGTTATATTTTGGGGAATAGGATTACAACTATTTATTGGTTTGCTCATATTTGTATTACCAACCCGCGACCTCATTGCACAAATCAATAATCTCTTAAATACAGTACTAGATGCTTCTGAAGCAGGGGCCAGATTTTTATTTGGTGGCTCTGATTCGGCAATTGTCCCAGACCCTAATCGCATTGTGGGACCAGGCCCCGCAGCCAGATGGATAGTTAGAACCGTCGGTACTCCTTATGTAGAAATTCCAGGCGATCGCCTCACTCCGGATAATCTTAATTTGGGCTTTATTTTTGCCTTTCGTTCTCTCCCACAAATTATCTTTTTTTCTGGGTTAATTAGTCTATTATATCGACTAAATATTATTCAGCCTATCGTTAAATTGTTTGCTAAAATTTTCCAAAAAACAATGAACATTAGTGGAGCAGAATCTTTATCTGGAGCTGCCAATATCTTCGTAGGAATAGAATCAGCAATTGCCGTCAAGCCATATCTAAAGGATATGACACGCAGCGAACTTTGTACTATTTTATCTTGTTGTTTCGGTTCGATCGCCTCTTCAATATTAGGCATATATGCAATTATTCTCAGACCAACATTTCCTGGTATTACTGGGCATTTAGTCTCAGCATCAATAATGACTATTCCTGCTTGTTTTGTACTATCGAAAATCTTGATACCAGAAACCGAGAAACCGAAAACTTTAGGTCATATTCCATCTGAGAAAAAAAAAGAAAATGACCAATTACCAAACCCAATGGATAGTTTAATGAATGGAGGGATAGATGGAGTAAAAATGGCAGTAGGAATTGTGGCAGTAATTATTGTAATTTTAGGATTACTTGCATTAGTTAATGCCATATTTAATGGTTTAGCAAATCTACCAAGTCCTCTAGGAAATATCTTCCAAATAATTACTGTACAAAATATCTTAGGAGCGATATTTTTACCCCTAACTTTTCTCACTGGAGTATCTCTAGAATGGAACGAACTTTGGCAAGTTTCAATATTAATTGGACGTAGATTATTTGAAACAAGTATCCCTCCTTATTTTACTTTGGCACAACTAAAAGCGGCCGGAGAAATTAGCGGTCGTGGCTTACTAATAGTTAGTTATGTTCTTTGTGGTTTTACCCACATAGCATCCTATGGAATTTTTGTCGGTGGAATATCAAATCTCATACCATCGAGGCGATCAGAACTTTCTGCTCTTGGTTGGAAAGCTCTATGGGTTGGTACTCTTGCTACTTTAATGACAGGTTGTGTCGCCGGATTATTTGATTTCGGAGACCCTACTATTTTAGGTCTTAGCTAGTAGGTTTTAGGTTGTAGGTTAGTAGTTAAATATTCTGAGGAATTTAACTAATAATTTACAGAAAAAAATTAATTTGGAAGTTTAAAATAGTCATTCCAAATCATTTGTCAAAAATCTAAGGATATATAAAAAATATGAAACTTTTACTCCTGTTCCTTAAATTCAAAGGTAAGTATTTCCTGCGGAATGCGGAGCTAACAGCCGTCAGCTATTAGCTATCAGCTATTAATTTTGGGAGAGGTAAAAGCAACCTTTGAAATTGAAAAAGAATAAAAAGTTACTGCAAAAGTCTCTAGACAAAATCTTATAAGTAATTATTCATTACTAATTGCTGTTTGCGTAGCATTCCGTAGGAATAGCTGACTGCTGATAGCTGAATGCTTACATTCAAAGATATTTTTACAACTGATAACTGATAACTGAAATAGGATGGCTATATATATGAAAAAACGGCGCTTAATTAGCATAGGATTATTAACAGCTCTAACTTTATTGATTTTCAACTATATTATCGGAAATTGGCATCAAATATCCTTATTTAAACCTGCCCAAGCTGAAGATATTACCAATTCATTAATCACTTTGAGTTCTAGCTCATATAAAGATAGTCAATTTGAGATTGGAATTATAGAAGGTTATCAACAAAAAATCATTGCTGGCGTACCAGTATTTGAATCCCCAGAAGGAAATTTAGCTTATACTGTGGTAGTCAAACCTCAAGTTAATTTACAACAATTAGATAATCAAACTTTAGCGATAATTGCCATAAATGAATTTGCTAGAGGCGAAAGTTTTCAACCACAAGAATTTCAAATAATTAAACCAGGAGAAATTACTTTACCTTGGAGTGCTAGTTTAACAATAAATAATAAGACACAACCGATAAATGGAATAATTTTAGCCCGTCAGATCGATAGAAATGTATTTTTATTATTAATTAGTGCCACAGAAGCAAAAGCAGAAAAAATCACACAAGTTTTGCAAGTTTTATCCAATAGTTTAAAAGCAGTAGGGACGGGTTCCGCATTAAATTAATTACTCAACATTAAATTGAGATAAACTCGCCCCAGTCTCTAAAAGTAATTTAATCCCAATTAAAAAAAATAATGCTACAACTCAAGAAAACTAGAAAATTCTGCTTAAAAGTAAATTATCCAATCCTGTAGAATACAGATTTTTATTATTTTTTTCCCTTTTTTATTTACTCCTTCTTATTTCTTACCTCCTTCTTTTTGCTTAATTTAAAAATTATGAATCCAGAACTTTCCGAAACTACCCGCTTATTAGATATTATGCCTGCTTCTGGGCGAATGATGACAAAAATAGTTGGTAAAAATCAACAACCTACCATTATTGAAACAACCTTTCCTTTACCTTGGAAAAACGACCGGGTAATATATCTAAATTTTGACTTATGGATGAATTTACCCAAAGGACAACGGGATTTAATAATGTTACGAACTGTCAATTGGTTATGTGAAATTCAATGGTTTAAGCCTAATTTGAATCAAGGTATTTTTGCAGTTGGTTTAATAGGAGTAATTTCCCAATTGAGCGAAGCAGATGTAGTGGGAATATTAGTTGCTGGTGGTTTAAGTACAATTGGTTTAATCAAAATTTGGCAAAATAATCATAGTACACAAACAGAATTAGCAGCAGATGAAATGGCAATTAGAGTGGCAACCAGACGGGGTTATCAACAAGCTGAAGCAGCAAATTATTTATTACAAGGAATTGAAAATGTAGCCAAAATTGAAGGGCGTAATAATTTCAACTTTACCGAGTTAGTTAGGTGTCAAAATTTAAGAGCGATCGCTGGTTTATCTCCTGTAGCAGTTCCAGAAAAAGTGAAGAAAGAATAATTGTAGTGGGAGCATCTTGCTCCCAGGGGAATAGAGCATTGACTTAATCAAAGAATAACGATATAATAAGTTAAAAAGCATACTATTAGGCAGGCCATGCTCAATCTCTATGAAATCCATCAGAACCAAACTCAAATTAAATAATAAGCAAAAAACTTTAATGGCTCAACACGCTGGCTATTCGAGGTGGTGTTATAACTGGGGTTTAAGTTTATGGAATGTTGCTGCTCGAGATGGTTTAAGGCCAAACTCCCGTAAGCTAAGAGAGGTTTTTACTAATCATACCAAACCACTTTATCCTTGGATGAAAAAACTTTCATCTAGAGTTTACCAATATGCTTTTATTAACTTAGGTGAAGCATTTAAGAGGTTCTTCCAAGGATTGGGTAAACGCCCACGGTTTAAGAAGAAAGGTAAATCTGATTCGTTCACAATAGATAATTGTGGAAAACCCATAGAATTAAATGGATGGAATCATAAAATACCTTTTATTGGTTGGGTTAAGACTTATGAGCCAATTGAAGCAACTACTCAAAAAATAACCATTAGTAGACAAGCGGGGGATTGGTACTTAAGTTTGAGCTATGAATTTAGTACAACTCCCACACCAAAAACTATTGATGTTGTAGGTGTTGATTTAGGTGTGAAAACGCTAGCAACACTAAGTACTGGTCAAGTTTTCCCAAGCATTAAACCTTACCGTACAGCTCAAGATCAACTAGCAAAATTGCAACGGCAACTGAGCAGGAAAGTAAAACATTCAAATAATTGGCACAAAGCTGTAATCAAGCTAGCGATCGCAGCACAGACGAGTAGCTAACATCCGCAAAGATGCACTTGATAAATTGACAACATACGCAAGCCTTGAACCACGGCACTGTTGTCGTTGAAGATTTGAACGTTAGCGTATGGGTAGCCAACCACAAGCTAGCTAAATCAATTAGCAGATAGTGATTTTATGAGTTTCGTAGACAGCTAGAATATAAAACTCAGTGGTACGGTTGTGAGCTGGTAGTAGTTGACAGATTTTTCCCATCTTCTAAGACTTGCAGTAGGTGCGGTCATGTTCAAGATATGCCATTGCATCTGAGAACTTATGATTGCAAGAAGTGTGGGATATCTATAGACCGGGATCTGAATGCCAGTATAAATTTGAGAAATGCGGTCGGCTTGACCGTGAATGCCTGTGGATGAGTAGCCGCCGACGGTCTCACAAGAAGCAGGAAGTAAACATTAAAATGTCACGCTATGTGACGTTTTATATCAGTTTTATGAAGCAGTTGGTTTAGTTTTGCCTGGATACCGCATTTATACTATAGCCCTAGATCGACAAGATGGTATTCTTTAGCTTTATCTCGCCATTCTCAAAACTGCTGTATTATTGGTTTTGTCAACAAGAGAGTTTGCTGAAAAAGTATGAGTGGTTAGGGTAGGAGGTAGGAGGAATAATTGTCCCCTAATCTTTCTATGGTTGTCTGCCCAAAATCATAACTTTTTGGCCACTCAAAAAGAGAGAACAGGGAATAAGGGAGAGTATTAATAATTTAGGCGTTGCTGAATACTGGGATGATTGAGGCCGACACGGGGACAGGGGGACAAGACACGGCGATTATAGTTGATCCTCTGTGATCAAATCATCCCGTAATAACGAATGACTCTACCAAAATAGTCTTTGAGAATACCATCTCCAGAAATACCTATATCTGTTTTCACAGCTTTGATAACTCGGAAAGCTAATGTTAAATATCCCACTTTAGAGTTAATAATTCTCCGGTAGTATATAGTACCCTTGTCAGTTATTTTTTTAGTTCTTTCTTCTTCTGTTGCGTTAGCAAGTATGAGCGTATAATTCTCTTCGCACATAAAATCAGGAGCTACAACTACTAAATAGTCAATCTCTTGATTTCTAATGGCTCAAAAACACCAAACATCTTGATTTATAATAGAAATATCCAAAAGTCACAAAAACATTAATTTAAACCATTGTGGTAGGGCGATCGCTGTTGTTCTGATTAATTCACTCTACCCAATTAATGTTTCCTAGCTCTTCTACTGCTTGAACTTCTTCCCATTGAACTTGTGATAGTGGATCTAGTTTGGCCTCAATACCTACCAACATTTCTGGTTTTAACCAGGAAGTACCAGTAGTCATAAACTCTTCTGTATTTGTAACATCTATATTTAAAACACGACATTTATTAACTATTTCCGATTCCGAAGATAAGGGTAAGAATATTGTCGGACATTCTAGGATTTCGGCTATATTTATTAAACCAAGTACATAGCGGTCTATGGGATTTCTAACATCCAAGTCGCCAATTGGTTTAATGTTAATTTCTTCGTTATGGAAATATATGGTTCCTTCAGAAATTGTCTTAAATATTAGTAGATTTGGTATTTCTTGCCTTTCTAAAGAGTTGAGAATTTTTTCAGCAGCTTGTGTCGCCTGGGTAAAATCTCTTTCTGTTAGATAGATTAGCTGATTGTAAAAATACTTAGGTAAAATTACGTCTTTACTACTCCATACAAGGAGATCAGGGTTGCTAATACATAAATCTGGTTCTATGCCGTACAATGCTTTCATGTTTTCTACCTCTTTGTGCGCAATTTAGTAAATTTAACAGAGACTCTAATTTGTTAAAATATATTTCTCTTGTAGATTTTTATTGCTCTATCCGATTTCTGATAATGTTATTCCACTGAAGAGCGAACGGCAAAGTATGTTGTCTAGTATGGGCATCACTCCCACAATCTCTACATTTACAATCCATTTCTCTCCAGCTATCTTCATGGTACGCTAGTCGGCAGCGACGACAAAAATAAACGGTTTCTCCTGGACTGAAAACTTCCTGACTATAAGGATCATTAGATCCTATTACAGTTGTTAATATGTTATTTAGATCGTCAGGAACATTTTGATTGAAAAAGTTTTCATCTGTAACAGTTTCAGGTTCATTAACATTACTATTACTAGAAGTGTTAACATCAACTTCCACCCATCCAATTTGATTTGTTTGTTCAGGATGATTGACATCTGTCCATTGAATTCCGCTTGCCTCCCTTTGGTAAGAGTGCCTATTTGAATATGAAGTTGATGTTTGGGAGTTTCTGTTTGGTGGTGATGGAGGAAGTCTAGACCTACGGTAAAAAAATGCCCCGATAGAAGCAATTACTCCTAACCCTATTAAAATTAACCATTCCATATTAAGTCTTGCTTGATTTTCAGCTATCTACATACTTGTTATAATCTATATTTCATCATTTCAGGTCATCCCATTGAATTAAATCATTTGTCTTGTTTCTTGTTATTTGTATTGGAGTTGGCAATATGTAATCTCGAGTGTTTCTATTATGTCCGCACACCATACATCTACACCCCATTTCCTGCCAACTATCTTCGTGGTATGCGAGTCGGTGGGTGTGACAGAGATAGACTTTTTGTCCTGACCTAAATGTTTCTTGAGTTACAGGATCTTTAATTTCTCCTTGACTCAGAGATTGAAGGATGTTATCTAGATCGTCAGGTACTATCTCAGGGTTCTTGGAAACAGTCTGGGAGGAAGAGGAAGGTTTAGAAGCTCTACCAATAAACAGAAATAAAACAGCTAATACCCAAAACCCCCAATTTGCAAATCCGAGAAGAAAAAAAATAAAAGATAAAAAACATCCCATGATAGAAATTCAATCCTCTAATGTTTTTATTTAAGTATTTTCCTAACTTTTATTCTATTTTCATTACCTTCACTATCCTCGTAGATAAGACGACGTGGAATATTAACTACGTTGCGTACTACTCTTTGAGAAGAAGCATTTTTAGATGAATAACTAGAGGAAATACGAACTAATACTGCTTTGCCATTACTTAGATATCCCAAATTTTCTGTTATTGGTTCGAGTGTTTTAGAAATCATCCTATCTGGAATCTTGTCTGGAATTTTAACAGAATCAATTAGTTGAATTTCCTTATCCTTGAGAATGATTCTATCAATCTCTAAGGTAACATTTTTAGCTATAGAGTTACCCTCTTGCCCAATAACTAACAAAATTATTTCGTCCCCACCACCAATACCAGTTTGTGGCTCTATAATTGGAGAATGTAAAACATTCTGATTAGCTTCTAACGTTCTGTAGGCGACAATAGGTATTTTTATATACTTAGCATTAAACTCATAATTATCTTTAGTAAAAGTGTTAGAATTGCTCAAGTTTCCAACTGCTTCTGGTTGACTAACTGAGGAGTCAGAACCATTTTGATTAGATTGACTGATAGGATTATTCAATGGAATTTGTAACAATAATTTTAAAATAATTCCTACCATCAAAATTAGTAGAGTTACCAAGACTAAAGGTGTAAAATTATTGCGATTTCTTCCACTTCCGATCGTTTGATTTTTCGGCTCAATCTCCTGATTTGTTTCATCCTTACTGGTTTCCTCTTCTTGTGAATACTTAATCCTTGAATCTAGAGCTTTATCTGCTGGATCGGAGAGAATTTTGTGTGTATGTCCACCGCCAAATTCAACTACATTAACGTGTTCTGCTTTTGCACCCAGGAAGTAAGCAATTTCACGGCGTACAGGATCGCAAACAATTGAGACACACCAAGGGTGGTGAAAAAATGCTCTTTGTGTATTCATATCTGTACCTGACATGAAAACTCCAAGATTTGGATGAGAGTGATACCAACCTACGATGTTCTCTTGGGGGTGGGTAGTTTTAGCATAATCCATAATTCCTTGCCAAGAAGCAGATGTGAACTCTAGATGTGCCCCTGTTCCAATAGTTGATGGAGCTGCCACTGCCGATCTAATTTCTACATATATCCCATACTGGGGGTCTTCATAAGCATTACCAAAAAGAATGCCACCTTGTTCTACTGTTGTGTTTGAACCCAAATGCGCTTTGAGATGTTTGAGAGCAATTTTTGTGATATATACTTTTTCTTTTTTAGTATTGCTAATATCTCGTTCAGATTTAAAATCTTCGATTGATTTTGGTATGGGTTTGTAAACATCTTCACTCTCAACCCATACAATTTTGTTTTGTTCTGAATTTTGATTGAGTGATGAATTATCGCGATCAACAGGAGGTAAATCTGGCATGGCTATTTCCTCAATAGATTTGGTGTATAAACGAAATGCTGAGTTGATGGGAAATCCTTACTTTCCTATTAGTGATAGCTATCAAGTATAGGATTTCCTGAGTCAAATCAGCTATAGACGGAGTTAGTTATTACTTAATGTCACCCCAGATAATCTGAGACTTAAAGGTTTGAGAGTCAACAGGAAAGAGTGACATATTTTTTGCCGCCCAACTTTCTGCCTTAGAATTAGCTGGACTGTTTAAATTAAGTACATCTTTTGAATACTGAATGATCTTGCCAATTCTGATAACCAGTTGAGGTACTGTTTCTGCCATTGTCCAGTAACTACCCAAACAAACATCTTTGTTTGAGTAAACATTAGGGTGGAAAATAGGAGTCAAAAATTTAACACTAGGTTGTTCTCTTGGATATTGATTGCTAAGGGAAATTTCAACGCGATGGTTACTGCGGAACACAGGTTTTTTTTCCTTTAATTTTTCTATGCCTCGACAACGATAGTCAATCACATATTGATAGGGGGGATTTCCAGTAGCTGAAGTAATTATTATAGAACCGCCAGCATTACCAACAAGCTCTAATAATGCTTGATGCTCATTTCGCAATCGTTTTTCTCTTACACTCATTTTTAACCTGCCTCCAGAATAGGATAAACTTCTACTACATCATCTGGCTCTATTCCCACTGAGCTTAAAGTTGCAGAACTATCTAATTGTTCACCTGTACGTTCCAAGCGTGCTGCATAATCAGCATTTGAAGGTAAATTCCACCTTTGTTGTGCGCTTTGCAAAACCTGTCCCACTGTTAGAGTAGGGGGCAAGCTAATAGCTGCTTTTCGAGTACCGTCGGCCATACGGACAACGAGAGATACAGAATCACTCATATTATTTCCTCCTATGTTTAGTTGTTTAGCAAAATTGAATGGCTATTTTACCTTTGCTAGTATCACACTGTAGAATTTCGTTCTGTGTTAAACACAAATCTGCTAATAAAGTTTGGGCAGATTTGTCCTGAAGAGTAAAATTTCTAATCACTTCAAAATCCCTTTCCTCATTTTCACACTTGGGGCAAGGAAGTTTCGATTCTGGGTATTGTCGCAGAAGTTGATTCACCTGTTCCTCATATCCACAATCATTACATTTCATCTTGCCAATAATTTCATTGCGCAGCCACAAAACTGGTTCAGAAAACCCTGATTTTTCTAGATGTTTCAGAATTTCTACAACTGGTTTATTTGCCTCGTACTTAATACTAATAGTTGGTTCTATCGGCAAATCGTGAGCTGGACAATATTCCTGACGCTGAATTTGAACTTTAAAGGATGTCCAAGGATTTAAACTCAGAAAAATTTTTTCACCAGGATTAAGCATTCCTGCTTTGCCATGTAAATACAACAGTGCTTGGTGAACTTCCATCGCTGCTACAATAGAAGCAATAGGAGCTGTTGTCGGCATTGCCCTATCTGGAATATTGCGTTTCACACCCTGACAGGAATATCGCTGATTACGCCTTTCCCACATTTTGTCACTGATACTACAGTCATAGCAAGCTGCTTCGCTTTTCGGATCGAAAAAACTTACTTCTCCTTGAGCAACACCTATACCACCATTAACCCAGGGAATCCCTGCATAGTAAGCTGCTTGATTAATTGCCCACCGTGCATTAACACTATCAAGGCAACCAATAATAATGTCATGTTCTCTAACATTCCCAATCCCCAGGTCAAATTCTAGGTCTCCCTGAATTGCCTCAATAGAAATATCTGGATTAATTTCCAGCAGTTGCTGACGAGCTGCTTCTACTTTTGGTAAGTCTACATCTGACTCTCGAAATAAGACTGAGCGAGTTAGGTTAGTAATTGACACTGTGTCAAAATCAATGACAGTGATTTTACCAACCCCAACAAGTGCTAAATTTTTAAGAACTTCGTTACCTAAAGCACCACATCCTGCTACCAATACTCTGGCATCTCTGAGTTTTTCCTGATTCCACCAGTCAATTAAGTGGTGACGAGCGTAACGAGTTTCTGGCTCTTCGCTAATATCAAAAAAATCTATAGATTCAAGCATTTAGCATTTTCTCCCTACCCTATAATATGATTGCTACAACCTAGAGTTTTTCTTAAAATAAAAGGTACTGATTAAGCGAACAGGGTGACAGTTGTCTCTCCAATCAACTTTCTGCACTTTCAACTTTCACAAAAAAGCCGAGTTTCCCCTGTGTAGATAACTTTTTGTGCATAATTGCTAAAAACACAGTTTTCCCAGATCCACTTGGCCTAAGTATAATAACTGAGTAACTATTCATAAGTTCCGAATTAGTCTATTTGTTAACGTCCTAATGTAGCTTTTCTCATAAGTATGAGGTACATCTACTGATCCCCGACTATCCCTCTCAAAAAGCTATGCTTTTTGTTGGCTTCCTTTTTAAGGGGGCGGGGGGAATCTAAAACTCTACCTCGTAGATTAAAGAACTGCTATAATCCATCTTTCCTCATAAATTCTGGCTTTGTCAGTAGGAATTGTTGGAAATTTTTCCTTAATTTGTTTGTAGGATTTGTAGGAAATGTACGATTTGTTTGCTATAATTCCTCAAAACCCTAACATTTCCGAATATATGGATATTCAAGAAGTTTTGAGGTTAGCTGAAGAGCTAATTTATGACCATACTGGAGAAAATTTAGACTATCTGCAAAAAACTATATTGCAACGTACTTTAGAAAATCAGACTTACAAAAAAATTGCTGAGGAAACTTACGCTAGCGAAACTCATGTTAGGTATATCGGTGCTAAATTATGGAAAATTTTATCGGAAATACTGGGTGAAAATATTACTAAAGCAAATTTTAGAACAATATTAGAAAATGCAAATATTTACAATTTTGCACCTGTTTTTTGTAGAGATAACGTAACAAGTAATATTAATATCTGTCCGTCAAACCCTCGCGCTTCCCCAACAACAACCAACCCTCCACAAACACCAACTCAAAATATTATCGACCTAGACAAAGCACCAGAAATTATCAACTTTTATGGTCGGATAGACGAACTTTCTACCTTATCAAAATGGATAATGAGCGATCGCCTTCGTGTAATCTCACTTTTAGGAATAAGTGGTATTGGCAAAACGACTCTTTCTCTACAATTAATCAAGCAAATCAAAACTAATTTTAATTACATCATTTATCGCACCCTCCGCTTTTCTCCCACCCTCACCACAACTCTCACTAACCTCCTGGAAATTTTCGCACCAGAAACAGAAACTTCAGACAATATCGAAACTCTTATATCGCAACTACAAAAATACCTAGAAAAATATCGTTGCTGCATCATATTTGATGACGTACAAAAATTATTTGCTCCAGGAAAACTTGCAGGTCAATACAAATCTGGTTATGAAGATTATCGAGATTTTTTTCAACTACTTGTCACAGTCTCCCATCAGAGTTGTTTGCTATTAATAAGTAGAGAAAAAATTCCAGAAATTACCAAATTAGAAACAGAAAATTATCCAGTACGAACCTTAATTTTAGGAAGTTTAGGAGCTGCTGCAAATGAAATATGCCAAAAACGCCAATTAGTAGATCGAGAATCTTGGGAAAAATTGATCAATAATTATCAAGGAAATCCCCGATGGTTAGATATAGTAGCAACAACAATTCAAGAATTATTTGGCGGTCAAGTAGCAGAATTTCTGGAATATCAAACCCTAATTTTACCAGAAGCATTACAAGCAGAATTAGAACAACAATTGCAGCATTTATCTCCTGTGGAAATCAGAATTATGGAGCAAATTGCCAATCAAAGCCAACCTATTTCAATAGGAGAAATAATTAGAAAGTCAGAACTATCTATTCAGGAATCTGTAAACGTAATTCAATCCCTGAAAAAACGGTTATTATTAGATGGGCAGTCAGAGAATAATTTGACCGTATTTACTCTTAATCTTGTTTGGAAGCAATATTTAATCTCATCTCTGGTTGAACAGTTATAAATAAATTACAGAGGAGTCAGGAGTCAGGAGTCAGGAGTCAGGAGGGAAGAAAGAAGAATAAAGAGGAGGAAAAAGAGAAAGTTTTTTTATGACTAAATTATCCGGACATGATATAAAAAATAAATTTGAAAAATTTGAAAGTATCAAGGAATTGTAGGAGCGATTAGATAAAGCAGATGAAGAAGTTTCAACTTGAAATATCATGTTTTTTTCTTAACTCTGTTAATGCAACACGAGCAGGTTTTCCATGACGCGGTTTTATATTTGTTAAATTAGTTAATGGAGAACCACCACAATATGCTCTTTCAAAAATGTTTATTACTATTAATCCTGGTAATGAACTTTATGATGTGCTTAGAATTCTCAAACGCTTAACTCAAATTGCGTTAGAAGGAATTGATTGAAAAAGGCAGAAGGCAGAAGGCAAAAAGGAAAATTCCTTATGGATAAGTCTTCAACACGCCACAGGGTATTCAACCCGTAAAAGAAAAGATAAAGTAAATAAAGCAGGAGTTAGGAGACAAAATTAATTAGTGATGGATTGATAGATTAATAATCTAATCTATATTTATCAAAATAATTGGGTCGCGCCACTCCGCCTTTTAAGGGGAAATATTTTTGGAGAGTTGCTCACTCATCCCCGTTACAAAAATAACTTCTGACTTCGTTAACCACCTGAAAAATAGCAATGATAAAGCTGATATTTATACCCATCTATTAATGGAAATTCACCTTTGTCAACCAGGCATTTTTCTACTGCTATATTAAAATCACTCGCAAAATTTACTAACCATAAATCAAAAGGATATTCCAGTCTATTGATAATTTTGTGAAGTGAATTTACAGTATTTTCTCTATCGGTTTTTTGCTCTACTAAAATAAATTTGATAGGCTCTAAATGTTTTTCCTGACAAATACTCTCTTTTCTACATTTTTGCTGAAATTTTTTTCTCATATTCCAAGCTATTCCCATGAATTCTCCAGTTTCAACATGGGTATAATAAGTCGTAGCAATAACTATTGGTTTGTCAGATTTTTTTTCTATGAGAGAAACAAATAAATCTGGTCGATAATATTTTTGATAGCCTAAATTTGAAACAACAGTTAAGCCACTTAATAAAGCCATTAACCAAATTAAAATTACGGCTTTTTTGCCCGTAGTTGTGCAAATATAAACATTCAAAAATTTACTTTTAACAAACTGCTGATTAAAAATTTGTGCGAGTATTGCTGCTACTAAAATAATTACTGCTGGAAAATAAATAAAGCTGTAACGCGCACCTCTAGTTAGGTCAATACCGAAAATATAAGTAAAACTAAAAAATAATAATGTACTAGCTAATATGACTCCGGCAAAAGTAATGAAAGAAATACTAATATCGGAATTTTTTAAACAATTAATAGTGCCACTAATAAATAGAGGAAATAGCCAGATTAAAAATAAAATCATCACCACAACAGAAATAATTGCTATGGGAAAAATCGGAGATTCTATCGGCAATAAAAATAACATAGTAATCCCTGTAGCCAGGAATTGAAAAATCGGACTGAGCAAACTTTTTAAGTTATCATCGCTAATCGAAATCCATTTTGTTAATTCACTGCTATAACCATTTTTCCAAAAAGGCAGCCAAACTAAACCACCAGCTAAAGTTCCCAAAATTACTATGTAGAAATTAGCAAGTGATTTGATGAGAGTATGGAGAGAAAATTTACTTGATTTTTTTACTTTTAAGCTAGAAAAGTTATCTTTTTCTTTTGAGTTTAATACCCCACCGTATACAGGGTTTTGAAAATTGGTAGAAGTTTGAGTCCCCATCAACTTTTTCCTTCTTTCTTCTTCCTTTTTCTCTCTTCCTTCTTTGGTAAAAGTTTGAGTCTCCATTAATTTTTTTCTTCTTACTTCTCCCCTATTTTCTCTTTCTGATTCAACTTTTTCTTTTGAATTTAATACCCCGCCATCTATAGGGTATTTAAAATTGGTAGAAGTTTGAGTATCCATCAAATTTTTCCTTTTTTCTTCTTCCTGATTCCCTCTTCCTTCTTCTGAGTTTAATACCCCGCCGTCTACACTATTCCCTCTTCCTTCTTCTGGGTTTAATACCCCGCAGTTTACAGGGTTTTGAAAATTGCTAGAAGTTTGAGTATCCATTAAATTTTTCCTTATTCCTTCTTCCTTATTCCCTCTTCCTTCTTTGCTAGAATTTTGAGTATCCATCAAATTTTTCCTTCTTTCTTTTTCCTGACTCCCTCTTCCTTCTTTGCTAGAAGTTTGAGTATCCATCAAATTTTTCCTTCTTTCTTTTTCCTGACTCCCTCTTCCTTCTTTGGTAAAAGTTTGATTTCCCATCAATTTCTTCCTTTCTCCTTCTTCCTTATTCCCTCTTCCTTCTTTGCTAGAAGTTTGAGTATCCATTAAATTTTTCCTTCTTTCTTTTTCCTTATTCCCTTTTCCTTCTTTGGTAAAAGTTTGATTTCCCATCAATTTCTTCCTTTCTCCTTCTTCCTGATTCCCTCTTCCTTCTTTGCTAGAAGTTTGAGTATCCATTAAATTTTTCCTTCTTTCTTTTTCCTTATTCCCTCTTCCTTCTTTGGTAAAAGTTTGAGTATCCATCAAATTTTTCCTTCTTTCTTTTTCCTTATTCCCTCTTCCTTCTTTGGTAAAAGTTTGAGTATCCATCAAATTTTTCCTTCTTTCTTCTTCCTGATTCCCTCTTCCTTCTTTGGTAAAAGTTTGATTCCCCATCAATTTCTTCCTTTCTCCTTCTTCCTGATTCCTTCTTCCTTCTTTGGTAAAAGTTTGATTCCCCATCAATTTCTTCCTTTCTCCTTCTTCCTGATTCCCTCTTCCTTCTTTGCTAGAATTTTGAGTATCCATCAATTTCTTCCTTTTTCCTTCTTGCTTCTTGCTTCTTCCTTCTTCAAAAAAAAATAGAGAAATTAATACCATTGCTTCAGCGCAGAGAGTCAAAATAAAAAAATAGTGGGTGGCAATACCTAAACTATTAACTACAACCCAAATAAATGCTGTGAAAATTGGCAAAGATTGACCTTCCTGAAAATGGCGAATACTAATAATTAAACAACAAAAAGAAGCAATAACAAATAAAATAGCTAAAGTATAATGACGAGCCTCTTGAGCAAGATAAATACCATAAGGAGAAACAGCCATTATTGCAGCAGCAAATTGTCCTACTAACCGAGAATGAAAAGCCAACCTAGCCAAACCATAAATAGCAGGAATAGAAACAACACCAAAAATAACACTCAAAGACCGCGCACCCCATAGAGAAACGAACTCCCCTTCAGCAGAAAAAAACTGCATCCACCAATGAGTCAAGATAAAATAGACAGGTGGGTGGTTACTATAAGTTAATAAATTATCAACTACATTATTAATATCAGTATTGACATTAAACTGTAGGGGTTGGAGTAACATCTCCGGAGCGATCGCTCGATCTAGCGGTACATCCTGGAAACTATTACCCAAACTAAAAACCAAAGTAGAAAATTCATCCGTCCAAGGTGGTTTACCATCTAAATTAGTCAGACGTAAACAAGTAGCTATAGCTATCCAAACTAGCAAAAGTAACCATTGACTGTGTAAACTCCTGCGCCAAAAGTTGACTATTTTCTGAATATCTTGATTAAACTTTCTCACTCTTACTTTTAACCTAATAAATATGACCGCTTTCAACTTGACAAACCAAAACCTAGAGACAATTTTAAATCGCGCTTTAGAAGGTTATGACCTATCTACAGCAGAAACACTATTATTGTTATCCCCAACTTCTCAAGCAAATTTCGGAAAACTTCCCTTAACTCAACTTCCCACAGAAATAACCACTATCCAGAAAACGGCAGACAAACTCCGACAACAACAAGTAGGAGATACTGTTACTTACGTTATCAACCGGAATATAAATTTCACCAATATCTGCGAACAACATTGTAGTTTTTGTGCTTTTCGTCGAGATGAGGGAGACGCGGGTGCTTTTTGGTTAGATATTGGTCAAATTCTGGAAAAAGCTAATGATGCGGTGCAACGAGGAGCAACAGAAATTTGTATGCAGGGAGGATTAAATCTTCAAGCTAAAGTTGCAGGTAAATCTTTATCTTATTATTTGCAAATAGTAAAAGGTATTAAAGATGAGTTTCCTCAATTACATTTACACGCTTTTTCTCCCCAAGAAGTACAGTTTATTGCCAGAGAAGATGGCGTGAGTTATGAATATGTAATTGCTGCTTTGCGGGATGAGGGGGTCGGGTCGATGCCAGGTACTGCTGCGGAAGTTTTGGATGATGCAGTCAGAAGAGTTATTTGCCCAGAAAAAATTGATACAGCGACTTGGTTAGAAATAGTCAGCACAGCACATCGCTTGGGAATGCCAACCACAAGCACAATGTTGTGCGGTCATATTGAAACCCCTCAACAACAAATTTTACATTTGGAGAAATTACGATCGCTCCAACAAACTGCCATTGAAAAAAATTATCCGGCGAGAATAACAGAATTTATTTTATTACCCTTTGTCGGTCAAGAAGCACCTGCACCTTTGCGTCGGAGAGTGGGACGTGACCAACCTGTTTTGCTGAATGTTTTGTTATTAACAGCAGTATCGAGAATATTTTTAGGAAATTGGATTATTAATCATCAACCAAGTTGGGTAAAAATTGGTTTGGATGGAGCAAAAGAGGCGTTGAAGTGGGGGTGTAATGATATTGGCGGTACGTTAATGGAGGAACATATTACAACAATGGCAGGTGCTGTTGGGGGTACTTGTATGGAAGTCGAAAATTTGCAAGAAACTATTAGGAGTTTAGGAAGAAGCGATCGGCAAAGGGATACGGTTTATTGAAGTCATAAGTCAGAAGTTTGAAGTTTGAAGTATTTGTAGCTTGGGTTGAGGTGACGTTCGCTCCGCTTATCCGCAGGATAAACCCAACACATTTGTAAAAGCTATGTATAGGTTTTGTTGGGTTAAGCTATAGCGCAACCCAACCTACAACTCCGCGTTAAAATCCGCGAATTGTTATTTAATCTGCCTGTAAAACATTTAGGCGAAAAGTCATTACCTTTGCCGTACTACACTTCCTTGTGCGTCGGAAACGTAGGGAACTGAAGCTAGATAGTATGTGTTCTCTTGCTTTCCAATAATGTTACGCTCTTGAAGTGCCGAATGTGGGTTAAAAGCGTACCTCACTATCCTAAAAAGTGCTGTAATATACAAAGCCTTATCAGCACAGCAATATTTTATAAAAATGGAAAAATATTACAACTGGTTGGCTTTGTTGCATGAAAGTAGCGTTCTTAACATCCATTCCGCAGCTATATCGCTCTCTTTCTATAGATTGATGTTCTATTCATCTATTGGACAATAGTTATTGAACTACCTATAAAACCTCAAAGCCTTTACAGGTAAAAGTTTCAGCCTTTTTCTGTCAAAAATTGATGTTCTATTCATTTATTGTCCAATAGTTACAGCAGTTTCCACAGATTATGAAGTACATATGCGGAGCAAGTGCGGCAGCTATATACTTTCATGCAACAAAGCCTAACTGGTTTATTGCTGTTGACGCAGATAGTGAAGAGTATTCAATCGACTTATCCCTAGAAGGTTTAGTTCAGAAAATCTGATGTCGCTTTTATCTGAAAAAGACTTTTGCAAGAGGTATAAAATAAGGAAACGGGAAAGGTGAACATAATCTCAATTCATCGATCTCGTTTTAGGCAAAATTAATATAAAGCTTTAGTACAGTGTGGCGGAGCAGATACCATAAACCATACAGTCTTCTGCCTTCTAATACTAAATAGGGTTTGCTGATTAAATCTAAAAGCATTGACATATAAAGACAAGTGCCTTTTTGGGGCCTTTAAAAAGTGCGCCTGTTTCAGTCTAAAACGCTCAAAAAGGAGGATATTTTAGGCCCATAGTTGGGCAGAAAAATCATTCTTACAATTCTTACTCCTACCTCCTCGCTCATTCCCTTTTCTCCCCTCCTGGGAGGGGCCTGTGGGTGGGTTGTCTCCTGTCTCCTGTCTCCTGTCTCCTACCCCTACTAAAGAGCGCAAACCCTAAATAGACAGGCGAAATTACATCATACCCATACCAGGCATACCCATGCCGCCCATGCCACCCATGCCGCCCATGCCGCCCATGCCGCCCATGCCGCCATCCATATCTGGCATCGCAGCTTTCTTCTCAGGTTTCTCAACAACCACAGCTTCAGTAGTTAAGACCATACCAGCGATCGAACCCGCATTTTGCAACGCAGAACGTACTACCATTGCAGGGTCAAGAATACCAGCAGCAATCATATCTTCATATTCACCAGTTATGGCATTAAAACCAACACTGAAATCAGTAGAACGTACTTTCTCTACAACTACCGAACCTTCTTCACCAGAATTATCAGCAATCTGACGCAAAGGTCCTTCTAAAGCACGTTTAACAATATCAGCACCAATCTGCTCTTCCTCACTTAAACTACCTTTCAACTCATCAACCTTAGTCGCCAAATGAATTAAAGTAGTACCACCACCAGGCACAATACCTTCCTCTACAGCAGCTTTAGTAGCATTCAAAGCATCTTCTATTCTTAACTTGCGGTCCTTAAGTTCAGTTTCTGTTGCTGCACCAACTTTAATCACTGCTACCCCACCAGCTAACTTAGCGATGCGTTCCTGTAACTTCTCCTTGTCATAATCAGAATCACTCTCTTCAAGCTGTCCGCGAATTTGGGCAATGCGCTTTTTCACTTCCTCTGCTGTATCCCCACCAGCAACAATAGTAGTGTTGTCCTTGTTAATAGTGATTTTCCGACCAACTCCCATCATATCTAAATCTGCCATCTCCAGATTCAGACCTATTTCTTCAGAGATAAGTTGACCACCTGTAAGAATAGCAATATCTTGGAGCATAGCTTTACGGCGATCGCCAAAACCAGGAGCTTTCACAGCAGCAACATTCAATACACCCCGTGCTTTATTCACCACCAAAGTAGCTAAAGCTTCCCCTTCAATATCCTCAGCAATAATTAAAAGAGATTGACCAGCACGAGCAACTTTTTCTAGTACAGGTACTAAATCTTGAATAGAGGAAATTTTCTTATCAGTGATGAGAATGCGAGAGTTTTCAAATTCAACTACTAACCGCTCTTGGTCAGTAATAAAGTAGGGAGAAAGATAACCACGGTCAATTTGCATCCCTTCAACAACTTCTAAATCTGTAGAGAGAGACTTAGATTCTTCTACAGTAATCACCCCATCTTTAGTAACTTTATCCATTGCCTCAGCAATCATTCGTCCTACTTCTGCATCACCACCAGCAGAAACCGTAGCTACTTGAGCGATCGCTCCTCCTTCTACTGGTTTAGCAACTGCTTCTATTTCTTTAACTAGCTGATTAATGGTTTTTTCAATCCCTTTACGCACTGCTACTGGGTTTGCTCCAGCAGTTATGTTTTTGAGACCTTCTCTAATCATAGATTGAGCTAAAACTGTAGCGGTAGTTGTGCCGTCTCCAGCAATATCTTTTGTTTTGGATGCCACTTCCTGAATAAGTCTAGCACCTGTATTTTCGAGAGGGTCTTCTAATTCGATATCCTTAGCTACGGTTATTCCATCATTCACAATATGTGGTGCGCCAAATTTTTTCTCTAATAATACATTTCTACCCTTTGGACCCATAGTGATTCGGACTGCATCCGCTAGGGAATTTATTCCTCGCTCTAGAGCGCGTCTGGATTTATCATTAAATTCTACAATTTTGGCCATTAGTTTTTCTCATATTACTTCACTTCCAAATAAAAATTTAGCACTCGGCGAGGTAGAGTGCTAGTTCGTGGAAACCGTACATAGTTGAGAAAATTTAAGAATTATGGCCATGTAGGTGCTATGTGTTATACCATTTCTCAAAAACTTTTCTACATTTTCTTGAGCAGGGGAGTGGGAGTTTCGACTTAGTTAACAATTTGCGCAATTTATCGACATAATACGATAGTTCTCACAGGCAAGTAGTAACGAGGGTGAAATTTGTATCTTCTGCACTAATCCCTGCTATTCGCATTTCTGGCAGTCTATCTATATAGACGTAGACCTATCCTGAAATCCCGCTTCCTACGCTAAAACGGCGTAGTAAGGGTTTGAGGACTTTTTTAGTTATGTTAATTGACAAAGACTTAAATGTAAGTATACAGTGTAGAGATGCGGTTGGCTTGACCGTTAATGCCTGTGGATGAGTAACCGCCCCCCGGCCTCACAAGAAGCAGGAAGTAAACAGCCTCCTATCGGAGGAGCTACGCTATCAATTTGTCACGTTATGTGACGCTTTGTATCAGTTTTATGAAGCAGTGCGGACATGATATTAGTAATTATTTTTGTCACGGTACAGTCAGTGGGAGCAAAATGCTCCCGTACCAAGAATTTTTTTGTTCCTACCTGTCATTAAACGAGCAGTACCAAACCTTCTTCAAAAGTTACTAAGGTGTCTTCTGTAATTCTGGTCTTTCTTCGGCTACAATTGCTCCTTCTACAGGACAAACACTTAGGCAAATTCCGCAGTCAATACAGGTATCAAAATCTATCCAATACCAATCAGTTCCCTTAGTATTTTTACTTGGTCCTTCGTGAATACAAGCAACGGGACAAGCTCCAACACATTTAGCAACACCTTCGCAAATATCAGTAACAATTGTATGTGGCATTTTAATTATGTTATCAATTCAAAACTAAAAATTTGTAGGGGATATTTCCCTGTTGTCAGAGGAGAGTTAAGTCGATATTTTTTTCTAAAAAATATACACTTTCTCCACCAATAACAGGTTAATTTAACTTTTCCAAAAATGCTTCATAAGTTTGAGATTTGGAGCCAAAAATATAATTAGGAGAAGAAACTGTAATATCTGTACCACCTACTTTTCTGAGATGATTAATTGCTGATAATAACATTTCTTGTTTCACTACAATTGTCACGGCATACCAGTCATTTTTTCCCCCAGAATATACTTTAGCAATAGTCGGTCCTTGTAAACCGGTAATGCCACTTAATCCACTTTTATTCATTAACAAATCACCTATTTCATCGGCCGACTTTCCATGCACATTTGCAGTTATCGACACATATTTTTTTGACTCCATCTGAGCTTCAATTAACTCTAAAAAGACTTTAGTTGTTTCCAACTTAGCTTCACTTTCTTGTAACAAACGTTTATTACCAATTAAACAAGCTTGAGACTTAAGAAGTGTGCCTCCTTCAATTCGTTTTAAACGATTTTCTCTCAGAGTTGTGCCAGTGCTGGTTACATCAGCAATCATATCAGCATATCCCATACTTGGTGCTGCTTCCATTGCACCTTGTACTGCTACTAAGGAAAAATGTACAATTAACTTTTCATACAACCATTTTCGAGTCAGGTTATTATACTTTGTAGCAATTCTGAGATTTTTGCCTTTCTCTTTAAATAATAGAGTTAGTTCTGCTAAATCTTCTATGGAAGAAACATCTACCCAACTCTCAGGAACAGCTAAAACAACTTCACATTTACCATAACCTAATTTATCCCAAATAACTATTACATCATCATCGGATTGACTGTCTTCAGAAACTACGTCATAACCTGTAATTCCTAAGTCAACACTTCCTTCTTCTACTTTTGTAAAGATATCTGCTGCTCTTTGAAATAATACTTTTACTTGTGGCAAGGCAGGAATAGAGCCGAAATATTGTCTTTCACTAGGTCTAGATACAGTTAGACCACAAGCTGATAATAAGTTCATGGCTCCTTTTTCTAATGCACCTTTACTCGGTAAGGCTATTTTTAAAATTTGCTCAGTGGTCATTTGATTTAAGGGTATTAATTTTTCATTCAGCAATTAACAATTAATAATTAATAATTATCTCTTCCTTTTAGGGAGAGAATTGATGCTTAAGGAAAAAAATTTCTTTTTTTCCCTTGAAAGGAGAGGCTTTAAGAAAGTATCTGTCAAATAAATCTTATCTTAAGAGATGCTCAAAAGTATACGTTTTACTGGGTTACGATGAATCACAAAGCTAACTATTAACTTGAACCATGTAATCTGCGCAACCCACCCTACACGCTTGATTTAATATTTTATTTACAGATACCCTTTAAACCTAAATTATTTATTTAATTATTAATTATTAATTATTAATTATTAATTATTTGGTAATTCAACTATTTCTAACTTTTTTTACTACTTCATTTAATTCCAAATTTTGCTTTTCGCCAGATTCCAGGTTCTGCAAAAGCACTTTACTATCTTGTGGTTCTACAGAGTTTAAAATAATTAAAAATGGAATATTATGCTGAATTGCATACTCAATATTATTTTCAATATTTCTCCCAATAATATCAGTTTCTATTCGCAAACCTAGCTTTCTTAATTTTTCGGCAATTGTGACAGTATAAACATAATCATCTGAACTCATACCAACTACCAAAGCTTCGACAAATTGATAATTATTAATATTTAAATGAGATTTTTCAGCTAATACTTGTCTGAGTTCTTCCATTACATAAGAAAAACCAGTTGCAGGAGTTTCTTGTTGACCTCCTAAACTAACAATTAAATCATCATATCTACCACCACCACATAATTTTCTTTCTCCTAAGTTGCTGTCAGAAATTTCAAAGACCATACCTGTATAGTATTGAAGACCCCGACTAATTCCGAGGTCAATATTAATATGATTTTTGTCTACATTAAAAGCATCCAAACTTTTAAGAATATCTTGTAATTGTGTTAAGCCATAATCATCAATACTGTAAGCTGAAAGTAATTTTTCTGTTTCTTTTAAAATAGCATTCGGCTCTCCTTTTAGTTGACTCAATTCCGTCATAAAATCTAACGCTTGATTGAGCTGTTTAGTTTGGTTTTGATGTTTAATCTTCACTAACAAACGGTCAACTATTTCTTCAGGTTCGCGAGTACTTGAAAGTTCGATATTCATACTTTCGAGAAACTCAAAAATGGCTGCCCTAGCCTCCTCTTCTTCTAAATCTTGTAGGAGGTCTGTAATTTTTTTTGTCGTAATATTTTTACCTGGTTGTTGTTGAGCAGAAGTATTTTTTTGAAACGCTGGATAAATTTCAGAGAGTAAATTTTCTACTGTTTGTTTACCTTCTTTTCTCAGGGTTTCCATCTGAGTAAGTAGAAAACTACGAAGACGAGTATCTAACTCAAGATGGTCGAGGAATTTGTTGATAACTCCAACATGACCAATAAACATTTGATATTCAGTTAAACCTAAGCCGTCTAAACCTCGACAAGCCATAGAAATAATTTCCGCATCAGCGATCGCCCCTTTTGCCCCAATTAACTCTATTCCCATCTGGGTAAATTGACGATATCTCTCTTTCTGAGGCTTTTCATAGCGAAATACTGGCCCTGTATAATACAGTCTTACTGGCAGAGGTATTTCTTGGAAATTGTCCAGATAAGCGCGGACCACTGAAGCAGTAAATTCTGGTCTGAGACAAAGGCGACGGTTACGATAAATAAAATCGTAGAGGCGAGAAACTATCTCCTCACCAGATTTTTTCAGATAGAGTTCTGTGTATTCTATCAGTGGTACATCTATGGGTCGATAGCCATAAGATTCAAAACTATCACTTAGTGCATTTTTGATTTGTTTATCAATATGATAGGTGTTTGGCAGAATGTCCCTGACACCTCTGACTCGTTCTACTTTTGTGGTTTGCATAAAAGAACTTGAGAAGGTTATTCTGAGTTTTTATCCCTAATAGGAGTTTATACGCAGTCGTTCCTTGGGCATTGGTATTCTACTACATTTAACAAACCCTGGCAGAAACCTTAAAGTTATTATTAGTTCCTCTGTAAGTAGACTTGGGAGATAATTATTAGACATCTCTAGAAAAGGGGAAATAGGGAGTGGGGGGTAGAGGGAAAGAATTGATGAATAAGAGTACGATAATTGATTTTATTTTTGATTATTGGTGGCACTTAGGAGTTAGGAGCCAGAATTTTAAAGGTTTTCATTTCAAATTAACTATTATAAAAAATGTCACAACCAATGCGGGGATTGCTATATTTATAGGAAACATTTATCAGTTTGGTATAACTAAAATGTCTATAGGTTATTCAATCTTAAAAAATAGACTTCTCCGGAAAAGAGGGAGCAGGAACTAGGGAGTAGGCATTAGGGGTAAATAATTGATGATTTATGAACGATAATTAATTTTATTTTTGATTATCGAATATATCTAATAGACTTAAATATTCTGAAAATGATGGAAATATAACTTATCATTTTCACCTGATAATTCTTAATTACCAAATTTTTATTCAAGTGCTTAATAAATTTTGTTGAAGTCAGAATTGTTCTAATTCAGAATATTTAGAGCTTGCTGATTAACCCCAAAATATTGACAGATATAAAGCTAAAGCCTTTTTTCAAAGAAAAAATTGAGAGACCATTCTAACTCTCGACCCCTACTCTCACCAAAATATATTTTCAGTAATTAATGAATAATATCATCTCCGGATAAGAGCGCGATAGAACTCCCTTCCGCTTACGCGTTAACAAAGTTTTGCGCCAGCAATCAAAAAACTTTCTCCTTTTCCTCCTTTCTTCCCTCCTGACTTCCCCTCCCAGGAGGGGAGGGGTTAGGGGTGGGTTGAATCTTCCGTCGTTTATTTATAAGTATTCAACCAAACATGATATGATTCATATTTTGTCAATCAACTTTTATATTTTTTAATCTTTATCCTTGGCAAGCGATCGCTATCCTAATACACTAATAGCTGATTTTTGTCTACCTTTAACAACAAATAATTATGTATTCAAGCCTGCCCAATAGTTGGTTTCGCGTTGCTAGAAGTGAAGATTTATCTGCCAAAGGAGTCATGCCACTCCATTACTTCGGAAAAGACTTTGTACTATTTCGTACAGAAGATGGCAAACCTCATATTTTTGATGCTCACTGTCCTCACTTAGGCGCTCATCTTGCTCATGGAGGTAGAATACAAGGCCAAAGTCTGAGATGTCCTTACCACGGTTGGCTCTGGGATACAAATGGACAATGTGCTGCTATTCCTTATCCAGATAAACCCAAACCCAAAGCAAAAATACAGAGCTGGCCTGTACTTGAGCTTAATGGTCTCATAATGATGTACCATCACTATCAAGGAAAACTGCCAGACTGGGAAATACCTCAAATACCAGAACTAAATTCGGTCGAATGGACTCCCCTACGTTTAGTCCGTCAGTGGAAAGTACGTACTACCCTTCAAGATTATATGGATAACAGTGTAGATGTCTCTCACTTATATAATCTGCACAGCCGTACTTTTAAAAGCGCTCATAGTCATGGCGTAGAAATTGACGGACCAATTTTAACCCATAGAATGTCTCAGAAATATAATTTATCTTCTCTAGCAGCAGGAAAATTAGTATTAGAAGATGGCTCAGTTACTACTATTTATTACGGACCTGCTTATGATGTGAGTTTTTACTGGACAGAAGGAAAATTAAAGCTAGGTTTGTTGACTATTTTTACAGGAACACCAATAGATAATGAGCATCTTGATATTGCCATATTTTACAGTGTGAAAAAAGTTCTACCTTTTCCTTTAAGTTTGATTTTAAATAAGATGTTAAAACAGGATGTTTTAGAAACTTTTGAACAAGATGTGAGTATTTTAGAGAATAAAAAAGATATTCATAATCCACCTTTATATCAAGATGATGGTCCTGTGCGTCAGTCTCGAAGTTGGGCGAGTCAATTCTACTCTTGAAGAAGGAAGAAGGAAAAGGGAATTACCGAAAAATTGGGTTTAAAGCCTCGCCCTTGTAGGGCGACTTTTTATTTTTATGTTAAGTCAATTGAATATATGCTATAGTGTTATTAGTTGCCGGGGGGCACGCCTCCTCCGGAGGAGCTACG
>NZ_JAAHGH010000064.1 GCF_010672525.1 Okeania sp. SIO2B3
GAGGAGGGTGAGGATGGGGGGGTGGGGTGGGGGAGGGGGGGGAAGGGGGGGAGGAGGGGAAAGGGGGGAGAGGGGGGAGAGGGGGGAGAGGGGGGAGAGGGGGAAGAGGGGGAAGAGGGGGAAGTAAGAATTTTGTCTACAGTCCTCACTTATAGTGTATTTTTCAATACAATTTTCTCCCGAAAAAGCCGCTCTTAGACTTACCCATAACTTGTCTTTTTTGTCTACGTTTTATGTTAAGAAAGATGTTTATAAAGCATAGCTCTTAAGGATGGGGTTTAGATTAACATTAACTTGGCTAAAATTAGCAAAAAAAATGTTCGGTTTTTTTATTACTTAATAACTGAAGTGCTACCTAAGTATAGCATTAATGCATGGGAATTGGTATAATTACTTATGGATAGTCTTTGATATGCCACCCCCGTGTATTATAACCACAAACAATTTTAAGTACCCCTGTTAATTGTGGGGTATTAAACCCACAAAAGAAAATATAAATAATTAACACATTAAGTGGTTAATAATTATCAAAAAGGTCATTCTTCCTGTATTAATTAGTTAATAATTTTTTCACCTAAGAAAAGCATTCTTTTTTCGGGGTTGCACATTATGGAATGATCAGGAAGAAGGAAGAAGGAAAAAAATTTGAGGGGTTGCACATCATGGAATGATATTGCCAAAAATTAGTTTAGATTGTGACTAAAAAAATCTAATATTAATCATTCTAGTAATTCTCAAATCCCAAACCCCATTCAATCAAAAATCTAAAATCATTCGTCACTATGCAATGCCCTTTTTCCACTCTTAGTATAAGAGGCAGCATTCTATTTATCTTAGCTTTCCTTCGGAAAGAAAATGCTTACTAAAAAAGAGTGAGTAGAGCCAGCAAATTTTAAGTCAAATTTCAAATTAAAGAAAGACATGAAAATAATAAATGGGCAAGGTGGTTCTACTTTTTCCAGGTGACTAATTAGTTATCCGAAATATTAATATCAAAAATAAAAATGACAGATAATACATCCTCTGCTACAGGTGATTCTGTACCGGAAAAACCATCCCTAAAAGCTGGCTTACTTGCTCTTAAACAACAAAATTATCCACAGGCGATCGCTCATCTAGAAATAATTTCTCAACAAGAAACCCTGAAGCAAAAGTTAAAAGCAAAGATGGGTTTAATAGTAGCTTATGAACGAACTAAACAAATAGATAAAGCCATTACCCTATGCCGTAATTTAACAAAAATATCTAATGATGAAATTCAAACTTTTGCTCATCGTCATCTCCAAGAATTATTAAAGCGATATCCGCAAAAAAATCCTAAAAAATCAACTATTCCTGCTCCTAAACCTCCACCATTACCTCCCCCACATCAACAACAAAAAATTCAAACAGGATTTGTTCCATTTAATCCCACTTCAGAGCAAAATGCCTCAGCCAAAAATCATCAAAAACCATCTCAAAAAAATATTAATTTATCGAACATAAATAACTCGGTAAAAAATTCTAGTCAACCTTCAGATATTGTCGAAAATCCTCAGTCAAATCAAAATGATATAGATACAGAAAAAAATCAAACACTACCTTTATCAACAGAAATTAATAACTCCAATTCAAAACCCTCAAATAAACCCGACAAAAAATCAACAGATATTGCTAAAGATATAGACGATCGCTCGCCAAAAATAATATGGCGTGAAGCGGGAAGAGCAAAAGGAGGTCGTCAACTTAAATCTCCTAACTTAAGTCTTTTCTGGTTAGAAAAAATAGCTGTAGTTGCTGGTCTATATTGGCTAAGTCTGACTATATTAAAGTTGAGTTTAGACTTTACTAATGATTTCCTAGTTTGGCTGCCTTATTTCCAACCAATTCAAATTTTTTACCGAGACCCTACTCGAAATTTTATAATTTTTATCACAGCATTATTTATCTTCTCTCCTTGGTTAATTGATGGATTATTAATTCTTGGTTACGGTCTAAAAAAATTACCAACAACAACTCTAATTAATTACAGTAAAGAAGCCAATAAACTGCTCCGTAGCTTTTGCCAAAAACGAAAAATACGAGGAATTAAATTGAAAATTTTACCAATAGATGTTCCTATAGCATTTAGTTATGGATGGTTGCCTCGTTTTTTCAGAATAGTTGTTAGTCAGGGATTGTTAGATAATTTAACAGAAGATGAAATTGCCACTATTTATGCCAGGGAAATTAGTCATGTTAAAACAGGAGCCTTTTGGTTAATGTCTATGGCTACTTTGATACTTCAAATTCCCTATACTATTTATTGGCAATTAACTTTTTGGGCAGACTGGGTATTAGATTTTGTAGACCACAGATTACCCGATTTTTTACCAGAATTTATCAAATCTTGTTTACCTATTTTAGTATCCGGTTTTAGAGTATTCGCTGCAATAATTTCCACCCTTAGTTATGGCTTATATCGGTTGCTAAGATTGCCTGTTTTATGGTTATCTCGTCGAAGAGTATATTATAGCGATCGCCTAGCTTGTAACTTAACAGGAAATCCTAATGGTCTGACACTAGCTATTCTTAAAATCACAATTGGAATGGCTAATGATATACAAAATCAAGGCAAAATTAGAAATTTATTAGAAAGTTTTGAACTATTAATGCCAGTCGGAATAAATCAAACTATTACTATTGGTAGTATTTGTTCAGATAGTAATTTTGCATCAATTTTTAACAGGGATATTACTAACCCATATCGTAATTGGTTGGCAATTAATGATACTCATCCTTTGCTTGGCAATCGGTTGAAAATGTTAGAATTATATGCTAAATTTTGGAAGCTAGAGACTGAGATAAATTTAGAAAATATCAATGCTAATACAATTGAAAAAAATCAGTTAAGTAGGAATCAGCAAGGGAAGTATTTAACTCCACCAAGTTTTGATTTACAAAAACTTTTACTTCAGGGAGCGCCTTTTTTCGGAATGTTAATAGGTCTACTTTTTGCTAGCTTACTTTGGTTAATAGGTGGAATTTCATCTGCTTTTGGTCTTTGGAGACTGGATTGGTTATTGGGGGATATTTCGATTTTAGTTGGCTCTTTAGCTATAGGTTTTAGTATTGGTATTTTGATTAGAATTAATCACTTTTTTCCCGATATTAAACCAGCTAAAATTTGGCAACATCCTAATTTGCTAAAATTGCTAACCGACCCAGAAGCTTTGCCATTAGATAGTCAGCCAATTCAGTTAAAAGGCCAACTGCTCGGCAAGAGTGGGATGAGTAATTTGTTGGGACAAGATTTGATTCTACAAACAACAGAAGGACTGATAAAGTTACATTATTCTTCTCAATTAGGTCCTATTGGTAACTTGTGGCCTGGACTAACTAATCCTGGCGGTCTTGTTGGTAAGCCTATAACTGTTACTGGTTGGTTGAGGAGAGGGGCTATTCCTTGGATAGATATCGATAACTTAAAAACTGATAATGGTCAAACTATTAATAATGGCCATCCAGTCTGGTCAACGGTCGTAGCTTGTATTTTTTCTATATGGGGAGTTTATATGATATATGTAGGCAGGTTGTAATTATCAGATTATGTAAAGAAAGCTTGCACTATTAAACAAACAGTGTTAAATTTGTCTATAAATTAAGTTTGCTTAATTAAAGTAACTTCATAATTTTGCAGAACTTCAGGATGTAGGTTTATATTAACTTGTAGAGATATTACATCTTTTTAAAGATATAAACTTATGCTATTTAATATTAAGTATAGTTTTGTTAATTAGTAATAAAGCTCAAAAACTCATTGTCGGCTAAACTTCTTGTATGGTAAGTGTCAATCAATCTCCCAACACAGTAATTTATGCCAGCTACATCTTTCGGCTGTTTTTTTTAAATTAAGAAACTTCGCGGTCTTAGAATTGGAGATTGTTTAATAGTTGATCTGTGTGATTTTTCTTGACTTTGCATATTTGCGGTATTATGTGCGATTGTGCGATTATTCTAATTTAATCTGTCTTTTCCTAAGCTGGAGTTCTATCCTCATCATTCCATGAAAATGTAACATCATTTCTTTTCTAGCTTTTTAGCGTTAGCGCTAGTGCATCTCATTTTGAACAGACAACTCCTATATTAAAAATATCTCAAGTATGTTTTTCTTGATTGCCATGATCGATAAATCTTGATGTATCTTTAGTGTAAGATTTTGGGATTTAGGTGTATCAATCCTATTTGAATCTTAATGAAACACTCACAAAATACAAGCTATCCTTGATAATAATATAGAGCTTTTCTTTTAGGATAGGGCTTTCAACCGAATTTAGTGGAAAAAAAATATTAGTAGCCAAATTTTGCAAAAATATGTAGATTATTGACTTATGGTTATGATAAGTTTATACTGGTAAGACACAATATTGTCTGTTAAAAAATTAAATATCTGATATGAACATTTCCGGTTTGCTAAGAAAATAACGCAAATATTATAGTTAATAGTTAGTCTTTAACAGTAGGGAGTATACTAAAAATAAATATACTATGTAGTAATTGGTTTGCTTGAATTTAGCAGGCTTTAAAGTTATATTGATCAATTAGGGTTATAAGCGTTTAGCAAATCAATATCAATAAAGAAGTAATTTAGCAAGACCTATAGCCTTGTTTGCTGAGTGGTGACTAATAAAGTTTAAAAACAACCTGATAAAATCAGATTATCTGCTAAAGTTAACCAAATTGGAAAATGGGATATCATTTCACTTTTTATTAAGGTAAATAGTAATATTTGTTTCAGGTTTTTTGCACTTCAGAGTCAAGAGCAGTTTTTTTTGAGCGCCCTCTTCTTTTGTTTGTGTTCAGTCAATCTCAGTTAACAAAGTTTTTGTTTTATTGTAATTAAGCAAGTCAAAGTCTGGAGGAAATTAGTATGTCAATTCGTTTGTATATAGGTAACCTACCTAAAGAAGTAATGGAACGTCAAGAACTGCAAGAAGTTTTTGCCCAAGAAGGTGATAGTGTTACCGCTAAATTGATCACAGACCGTAAAACTGGTAAGTGTCGTGGTTTTGGCTTTGTAACAGTCAAAAATGATGAACAAGCTGACCAAATTATTGAAAAGTACAATGGTTATCAGTTTAAAGAAAGTCCTTTAAAAATTGAAAAAGCTTTGCCCCGCTCTAAGAATAAGAGCGAGTCAGAAAAGACTGAGGATGAGTCAAAACCAGCTAACAAAAGCAGTGGCAAGGTTAAAAAGTCTCGTCGTGAAAAGGATAAAGGAGGATCTAAGACTACCAGTAGTACTCCTAATTCTAGCGGAAATGATGCAGTTCAGCCAGACCCTCGTTGGGCAGATGCCTTAGCAGAGTTGAAACAGCGTTTAGCAGCTACTACTAATTCTTAAGAAAACAAACGGTGTTGCTGAAGCGCGTGTATGATATTCATCTTAATTACTTAGGAGTCAACCCACCCCTAACCCTTCCCAGGAGGGGAAGTCAGGAGCGAAGTAAAGAAAAAGAAAGAGGAATAGAAGGAGAAAGTTTGTTGGTTGCGTAAGCGGAACAGAGTTCTATCCCTAAATTATCCGGACATGATATCATACCTAAAATCACCAACGCCAAACAAGCAATTAAGTTGGGTGTGCGACAGTATGCTTACCATAAAATCTTTAACGTTGGTTGAAGACCCACGCTCTCCCAAAGGGGGAGCGTCGCATGGGAAAACCAATCAATTTTGCGGTTTTGCCAATTAGTGTGTTAATGTGTGTTAATATTAAATAAGGCTGCTGGGCTAGCAGTTTCAGTCTGTGGAGCGACCATAAGGCCAGAAAGAGGTTCGGCCTCGGAGGCAGGTGCTAGGAAGCAGAAAGTCCTGAACCGTGAGGTTTAGGAATCCTGCGTTGTCGCGCTATGTGCAACGTTGGGAGGATGTCAAACAGTCACTTTGAAGCCTTCGATTTAATAAATAAATCAAAGGCTATTTTTATGGTTTAATTTTTGACTAAGACAAGAAAGATTTCAGTTGATTAGTTATACCATTTCTCGCGCATTCTTGCTACATCTGCTTGAGAGTAGGGAGTAGGGAGTAGGGTTAAAAGACATAAGATATTTTGGTTTAATGCCGATAATCGCATGCAAACATTACTGAAGCATTATTATTACTTAATAACTGAAGTCGCATCGGAAGTATAGCATTATTTTATCGTGTCTGGATAATTAGTGATAAAAAAACTTTCTCCTTTTCCTCCTCTTCTTCTTTCTTCCCTCCTGACTCCTGACTCCTGACTCCTGACTCCTCAAAATAAAAACTTATAACACTTTCGATCTAAGTAATGCTATGGGTAAACATACTAACTTTCGAGGGGTAGAAACGTAAGCTCGACGGTTAAACACATCATATTGATTGCGCTCAATAGCATCTAAAATTTTACTGTAAAGCATAGAAGCTGACCAAACAGGCCAACGAATATCAGGATTCAAACGCCTAATACCTTTCTCTGCATCAACAAAAAACTTACGTGCTCTGTTAATCTGAAACTTCATTAATTCTCGCCAGCGTCGATCAATTACACCATTCAATAAATCTTCTTCGGTATAATCAAACAAAGCTAATTCTTCTAGAGGAAGATAAATCCTACCCCGACGAGCATCTTCTCCTACATCTCGTAGAATATTGGTAAGTTGATTGGCAATTCCCAAAGCGATCGCCTCTGATGCGGGAGATTTCATCTGTTGGTTTCTATTCCAGGGAGCAGTCAAACTCGATTGAACCACTCCCATAACTGGCATAGTCATTAAACCAACTGTACCTGCTACTCGATAACAGTAAAGTTCCAGTTCTTCAAATGTTTCGTAGCGACTGCGGTACAGATCCATTTGCTGACCCGCGATCATATCTCGAAATGGTTGTATGTCTAAAGGAAACCTGGATAGGGTATCTACCAAAGCTACATCTGTATCTTCTAGTGGATAGCCAGCAAAGATAGATTCTAGATGTTTTTCCCACTCTTGGAGAGTTTCTGTAGTTGTAGAACTTGACATGGGTCCATCGACCAGTTCATCTGTACGACGACACCAGACATATATTGCCCATATCGCCTTACGTTTAACTTCTGGCATTAACTGAGTACCCATGTAAAAAGTTTTAGAATAGGTAGCTGTGACTTGACGACACAGCTCATAAGACTCTTCTAGTGATACCAGGGATGAACGAGTCATGTGCTGAGAATATTTAGACCGTTGCAGCATTCTTTGCTGGCTTTGGAGTTGTTGGTTGCAGGTTTGCATGAGATTCAAGGTGAGTAGAAGCGTTAGCGGAACTTGCCTTAGTAATTGCCTGCGCTGTCAGCTTTCCAGAAAGTACAGCTCCTTCCATGCTAGCTAGATAGCGCTGCATAGTATAGTCTCCTGTCAGGAAGAAATTTGCAATTGGTGTTACTTGGGAAGGGCGACAATCTTGGCGACCAGAGGTAGCTTTATATACAGAGCGGGGCGTTTTGACAACGTGAGATTTCAACAACTTAGCTGGAGAATTTCCTGTAAAGTGATGGGGAAATAATTTTTCCAACTCTGCCATTGTGGCTGCGACTATTTCTTGGTCGGATTTAGAAATCCAATCTTTGGCGGGTGCTAATACTAATTCCAACATGGAACGATCGGGATTAGCATATTCACGACAGGTGTTACTCATGTCTGCATAGACACTTAGTAGAGGTGAGCGTGAAAACAGTAAGTGGTCTATATCTGTGAGTTTGCGATCAAACCATAGATGTAGATTAATTACTGGTACACCTTCAAGACCATTGAGTTTTTGGAAGTATTCCATCTGCTGCCATGGTTTGGGTAACATTACTTTTAGGGGATCGACTGGCATTGCTGATACATAAGCATCAGCAGTTATTACTCGATCTTCTGCTCCATTTAATCCTCTGATGAGAAATCCACTGACTTGACCATCATCGTTCAGTAAAAATTCCTTGAGCGGTGCATTTAACTCTACTTCTCCACCTCCGTTAGTAATATAATCTACTAGAGGTTGACATAATCGCTCTGTTGGCGAACCATCTAAAAAGGCCATTTTAGAGCCATTTTTTTCTTGGAGAAAACGGTTTAGAGCTGTGAGAATTACGGTTGAGGATATTTCCTCTGGCCCAATAAAGTTCAATGCTTTTGACATGGCGATGAATACTTCTTTCTCTACCCTGGGAGGAACATTCTGTTTTTTCAACCATTCAGAGAAGGTGTATCTGTCCATTTTTTCCACATATTCCTGGCCTTGAAGCATAGCTGGAATCAGACCTATGCCAAATCTAATTTTTTCTGGCCAGGTTAGCATATCGTTATTGCGGAGAATAGCCACAACTCCATTCAAAGGTGCTGGAATATCAGGAAAATCAAATCTAGAGTATGTTCCTGGTTTTTCTGGCTGATTAAAAATCATCGTATGCTGTTTCCATTGCAGTCTATCCTCTATATTTAGTTCTTTGAATAGCTGCAACATATTTGGATAGGCTCCAAAAAATATATGTAGACCAGTCTCGTACCAGTCTCCTTCCTCGTCTTTCCAGGCTGCTACCTTTCCTCCAAGAACGTCCCTTCTTTCTAGGACTATTGGAGTATGACCCATGTCTGTTAGATATTTGGCACAAGAAAGACCGGCTAGTCCCGCTCCCGCGATCGCAACTCGCATTTACTTGGTAAAAACCTCTTTAATTCAATTTACTTTTTTTTTATTATTATTACTTTACAAGTTGTTACAAATTTCAGCAACATCTCATTTTTTCAATTTTTGCTATATATACTTTTGACAAAAAGTAGATAAGTGTGGTAATGTTACAGCAAAATTAGTAATATAATCTAAGTATCTTAATAAAATTTAAAAATACATATTTAAATTTGCTCTTGAATATCCATAACAGATTAAGATTAACAGACTAAGGGTCAGAGGCGATCGCTAAAAAAAAATTAAATTTATTAATCTAAAAAAAAGGCCAAGTTAAGAAATAAGGAGGTAGAGAGCATAATACAAACCCTATAAGTTCAATAAATGTGAGGGTTTTAGCAAGGAAGTCTCAATCGTAGTTGTACCTCTAACAAAAATTAACCTTAGTCCATTTTTAAGTTTATAGGCAGACAGTAAGGTTGACTAACTATTCTTGATTTGCTAACATTTGTTCACATAAGCTCCTATATGTTCATATAGCATTATGGGTTATGTTCCACTTAGGAAAGCCGTAGAAATACTTGGCTTGCATCCTAATACATTACGTAAGTATGCAGATGAAGGCAAAATCGAAATCATCAAAAATGAGGCAGGGCAAAGACTGTACAATGCCCAATCCTACATCAGGGGTGCAACTAGAGCTTCCTTTATTTGCTATTGCCGAGTCTCATCCTCAAAACAAAAAGACGACCTCAATAGACAAGTTGAGTTCATGCAAAATCAGTACCCAGAAGCTGAAGTTATCAAAGACATCGGCAGTGGACTCAACTTCAAACGAAAAGGTCTTAGAGCCATACTGGACAGACTCTTGCGAGGGGATCAGCTCACAATTGTTGTTACCTGTAGGGACAGACTTACCAGATTTGGATTCGAGCTTATACAGTATTTGGTCGAACAAAACGGTGGAAAAATCCTGGTTCTCGACAAAACTGTATTCTGTCCAGAATCAGAAATGGTCGCCGATGTTCTCTCTATCATCCACATTTTTTCCTGTAGAGTCCACGGACTCAGAAAGTACAAACAAAAAATCAAAGAAGATTCGGATTTACCCCAGCCGTGAACAAAGACAATTACTCAGGCAATGGATAGGTATGGCTAGGTTTACCTATAACCGCACTGTTGAATATCTAATGCAACCTGATACCAAAGCTAATTGGAAAGCAATCAAAGGTGGTATCCTGAATAATTTACCTGAGTGGGCAAAGCTTGTCCCTTACCAGATAAAATCTATTGCTGTTCGTGATGCTTGTATAGCAGTGAGAGAAGCGAAAGTTAAGTATTCTAAGACAGGGCAACGACAACAGGTCAAATTCAAATCTCGTAAAAACCCGATTCAGTCTTGCTACATACCTAAGTCGGCAGTCTCATCTAAAGGTATTTATCATACTAAACTAGGCCAAATTAGATTTTCTGAGCCATTACCAGAATCTTTCGGGGATTGCAGAATAGTTGTACAGCAGGGTCAATATTATCTTTGTTTGCCAGTGGATTTACCAAAGTACAATCTGGAGAATCAAGGTCGAGTTGTGGCATTGGACCCTGGTGTGAGAAACTTTCTGACATTATTTTCTGAGAATAGTTTTGGTTGGATAGGTTCCGGTGAGATTGGTAAAGTTCAAAGACTTTGCTACTACTTAGATGATTTAATCTCTAGATTGAGTCAAGCTAAATCTAAAACCAAGCAACGAATGAAAAAAGCAGCTAATCGAATGAGGTTAAAAATTAGAAATCTTATTTCGGAGGTGCACCATAAAACAGCTTTGTTTCTAGTCCAAAACTTTGATGTAATTTTACTTCCAACTTTTGAAGTTTCTCAGATGATAATCAAATCAAGTAGAAAACTCAGAAGTAAGTCAGTTAGACAAATGCTGAATTGGGCACATTACAGATTTGAGCTTTTCTTGAAACATAAAGCTGCTGAGTATAACAAAGCTGTTTTAGATGTTTCAGAAGCTTATACTAGCAAAACCGTTAGCTGGACTGGTGAAATTCTGAATAATTTAGGTGGTAAAAAAGTTGTTATTGGTAATGATGGTTTTCGCCTCGATCGTGACCTAAATGGAGCGCGTGGAATTTTGATCAAAAGCGTGGTAGAAAATTTTTCTACCACATTGGGAGATACCCCCTCAGCAGGTTAATCTAGCTGTGCATTGTTAACAAATTTAGCAAAATAGTATCGGCTATCCTCAAAGCTTGAGAAGTTTGAAACGATAGAATAATCAATAAAAGGACAGAATAGAGAAAACTAAGCCATGGGCAAAGTAGTCGGCATAGACCTGGGTACAACAAACTCCGTAGTCTCCGTTATGGAAGGCGGAAAACCGATAGTGATAGCTAATTCAGAAGGAATGCGGACAACTCCATCTGTAGTTGGCTTCACTAAGGAAGGAGAACGAATAGTCGGACAAATGGCCAGAAGACAAACTGTTCTGAACCCTCAGAACACTTTCTACGGGGTTAAACGATACATTGGACGTAAATACTCTGAACTATCTCCAGAGTCAAAGCGGGTTCCCTATACAATTCGCCGAGATGAATATGGGAATGTCAAAATCAAATGTCCTCGGATGAAACGAGATTTTGCTCCGGAAGAAGTCTCAGCAATGATATTGCGGAAGTTGGCAGATGAAGCAAGTCGCTATCTGGGAGAAGAAGTTACAGGGGCAGTAATTACCGTACCAGCCTATTTTAATGATTCCCAAAGACAGGCCACTCGTGATGCAGGGACCATTGCGGGTTTAGAAGTTAAAAGAATTCTTAATGAACCAACGGCTGCATCTTTGGCCTATGGGTTAGAGAATACAGAAAATCAGGTGATTTTGGTCTTCGACTTGGGTGGAGGTACATTTGATGTATCAATATTAGAGGTAGGAGATGGAGTATTTGAAGTTAAATCTACGAGTGGAGATACCCAACTAGGGGGTAATGACTTTGACCAACGAATAGTAAATTTCTTGGCAGAACAGTTTTTAGAGACGGAAGGAATAGATTTAAGAACAAGCGATCGCCAGGCGTTACAACGGCTGATGGAGGCTGCGGAGAAAGCTAAGATAGAATTATCTGGGGTCGGAGTGACTGAGATTAACCTACCCTTTATTACGGCCACACAAGAGGGTCCTAAACATTTAGAAACTAGACTGACTAGGTCTCAATTTGAAGGACTTTGTGGGGATTTAATTCCCAGAATTGGACGCCCTGTCAAAATGGCATTAAAAGATGCAGGTATTAGTCCTTCTATGATTGATGAAGTAGTATTAGTGGGTGGTTCAACTCGGATTCCTTTTGTCCAAGATTTAGTTTACTCTCTTATAGATAGGGAACCAAATCAAGGGGTTAATCCTGATGAAGTTGTGGCTGTGGGAGCTGCTATTCAGGCCGGAATTTTAGCTGGTGATGTGCGAGATGTGTTGCTGTTGGATGTCTCACCTTTATCTTTTGGCTTGGAAACTATTGGTGGGGTGATGAAAAAACTTATTCCTCGGAATACTACTATCCCGGTGCGACGTTCTGATATTTTTTCTACTTCAGAAAATAACCAGACTGTAGTTGAGATTCATGTTATTCAGGGAGAACGAGAAATTGCTGCGGAGAATAAGTCTCTAGGAAAATTTAAGCTTACGGGTATTCCTCCTGCACCACGGGGTGTGCCACAGGTACAAGTAGCTTTTGATATTGATGCTAATGGTATTTTGCAGGTGACTGCAATGGACAAAACTACAGGTAGGGCTCAAAGTATTACGATTCAAGGGGCATCGACTTTGACTCAGCAAGAAATTAATCAGATGATTCGGGATGCTGAAAAATTTGCTGAGACAGACCGACTTAGAAGGGAGCAAGTAGAAAAGCGGAATCGTGCGGAGGCTTTGGCCTTTCAAGCTGAACGACAACTCAGAGAAGTGGCCTTAGATTATGGTATGCAATTTGCTGCTAGGAGTCGTCAACGGATTGAGATGTTGATTAGGGAACTAAGGGATAGCCTGGAGAGGGATGATGAGCGGGGTATTGATCAGGTAGGAGTTGATTTACAAGATGCTCTATATGACCTGAATCGTGAAGTGTCAATTTATACCTCTGATTCAGAGGATGATGATTTCTTTGGATCTGTGCGTCGGAGTATCTCTGGAGAGGACCGCAAGCGCAAGGAACGCTATGATTATGATAATAGGATAGATCGTCGGCCTCCTGATCGAGTCAGTTATAACAGACCGACTAGACCAAATCGTTATTATCAGAGTGATGATTGGAATGATGATGATGATTGGCTATAACTATTTTAGATTTTACGGGAGATAGTTTGGTACTTAGTTACAAGATATAGTTAAAATAAAAAGTGATTTTATTGTTGTGAATAAGTGATGAAGATTGGAGAATGTCCTGAGTAAATTGGTGACTTTCTATGATTTTTCTCTAAAAGTGAGAAAGTTAAGAAGTTTCAAATATCCTACCATTTTGCCTCAAAGATTTATAGAAAATATTTATAGTTAAAACTTATAAGTTTAAGTTAGCAGATGCAAAATTTTCGGAATTATTATCAGATTTTAGATGTTTCTAAAGATGCTTCGGTGGATGAAATTAAGAAAGCATATAGGAGACTGGCACGACAGTTTCATCCAGATGTGAATCCTGGTGATAAGGAGTCAGAAGAAAAATTTAAAGATATTAATGAAGCTTATGATATTTTATCGGATATAGAAAAACGAACAGAATACGATAAGTTTATTCGATATTGGAAACCTAAAGGAATTGGGGGTAGGGTGGGGATACGAGTTCCTGATTTTAGGAATTGGGATAATCGTGATGAAAATGGGCGAAAAAATGAAAAAAATTCAGATGTTAGTGATTTTTCAGATTTTAATACTTTTGTAGACCAACTATTGGGTCGTCGCCGTGAAGTTAGAACTCCAGTTGCTTCGACAATTCCAAAAACTCAGACTTCTAATGTTTATCGTCCTGGTCAGAAAAAGACTACTTATAAGGCAGCAGAACGGGAAGTAAAAAAGGATATTGAGGCTAGGTTAACTTTACCTTTGGAAAAGGCTTATGTGGGAGGGGTTGAAAAAATACGTTTGGAGGATGGCCGTTCGATAGAGGTGAATATGCCGATGGCTATGGTTAGTGGTCAAAGAATTCGTCTGAAAAATCAGGGTATTGGTGGGGGAGATTTGTATTTGAAGATTACGATCGCTCCTCATAATTTTTATCAGTTGGAGGGACCGGATATTTTTTGTGAGTTGCCTATTACTCCTGTGGAGGCTGTTTTGGGTGGGGATATTGAGGTGCCGACTTTGGATGGTTGGGTGAAGATGAAGTTGCCAGCGGGGGTTTTTTCTGGTCAACGTTTGCGACTTGCGAGTAAGGGGTATCCTGATGGGAGGGGTGAGCGTGGCGACCAGTTGGTGGAAATTAAGATTGTGACTCCGAAGGAGCCAACTCAGGAGGAGTTGGAGATTTATCAGAAGTTACGGGAGGTTGAGAGGTTTAAACCTCGGAAGGATTTGCCTGTTTAATTTGAGTTTTAGCTGTGCGGTTGGTTTGAAGATTGATAACTATTTTTCATGTGTCTTATTCTTCTCAAGTTGAATAAAACTTCATGCGCATGGGCGAGCACACCCCAGTATATATATCCTATCGCAGTTTTTGAGCAGATGCAACCTAATTAGGGTTTGCTGAATAAAGTCTTTTGGTAGGGGTAGGGGTAGGAGTCAGAATTCAGAATTTCCTACGGAATGCTCCGCAAACATAATTCAGGATAAATGGGAATTATAGAGGAGGTGGTCGGAAAAATTGTAAGAGTGATTTTTCTGCCATAATCGTCTCAAAATACTAGCTTTTCCAGCTTTTTCCACTGAAAAGCTCAAACTTTTTTCGACCAAAAAATGCTACAACCAATATTAATCAATGCTTTGATATTTAATCAGCAAGCCCTAATTATCCTCTGATTTTTTCTGGGCTTCATAAAATGACAAGATTCAACTTAAATTTCCAGAGGAGTTCATAGAATCTGTTTCACTTTTTTAGTTGAATAAAAAGTCATTTATGGGGGGCGAACGAACCCCAATATATATATCCTATCGCGACTTTTAAGCGGATGCAACCTAATTATCCTCTGAATTTTTTTGAGCTTCATAAAATGACAAAGTTAAATATTTTGACTACATATACTCATAGGAAGTAGGAAGCGATCGGGCAATCTTTCTATTAGATCAAATCCGTTTAATTCGGTATAAAAAAATATTCCATCTTCACCCAGAGCGGAAATAATTCCGAGTTCTCTTCTATTCTGGATTCTGAATTCTGAATTCTGAATTCTGATTCACTATCTTATTAAACCGATGCTACCGGATTTGATATTACTTGTCTATTATTTATTTAGGATGATTTTTTTTGAAGCGGAAGGAAGTTTTGGAAAAGAATTCAGAATTGTGTACAAACCAGGCTTAACGAGACTTTGATATTTTTGACGGTGAAAATTGCTTCAAACTCAACAGTAGCAAGGAAAATACGAAGCTCAGGCTAAAAATTGCTCTTTGGGTAGCATGACCCAGGAAAACCTAGATATATCAACAAATAAGCTATTTTGACATTAAAGTATTACATAGCAAGAGTTTAAGGCTTTTTTTAAGGCGTTTTTTTGCTAAAGTCCCGTTAACTCGCTTACCACTAAAACTATATTCAGTTGAATTATCGGCATATAAACAGGTATCTTGTCTCTCTAGCCCTTACAGCAGTTTCGGAGTTAGTAAGGTACAAAATTTTAGGACTTTAGGCAACAGCTCCGGAAGGCAACAGATAATTAATAAACTGTACCTCACGCTTCCTCAAAAGTGCTGTCAAAGAAGTTGGTTTCCCACTTACCTAAAAATTTTGATGAGTAAATCAAAAAAACTGCTAAGTCTCAAAATTAGGCTGGTATGTAAGTTTTAGTTATAGGTTTTAGTCTTTTAGTTTGAAAATTTTTAATTTTGTCATCAACCTCTGACAAAATCGGAGAAAAGTTTTCCCAATCAGCTCACGAAGTTTCAATATTTTTAGCGCTTTTACTCGGTTGTGTGATACTCTAAATGGTAGAAAAATCCAAGGGTTAGTATTGCTTAAAAGAATTTTGAGGCTGCAAATACCTATATTGTCGTTGTTTTTAGAGGCGATCGCCTGAATTTATTTGACGATGAATGACTAATTTTTCTCTCCTCATTTTTCAGTAGATTGATAGATTGATTGTTTTGTGGTATGTAGCTGGAAATCTTTATTAGAAACTTGCTTGTGGTATTTTTTGCCTGGCACTGGTAGAGGTGCGGTTGATTATTTTGCCAGAGTTGTTGATAGTAACTACCTCAAAAATAAATACTTCTCCTTTTAAACTAGCCATAAAATTTAACTGGTGAAAATATTTAAACCCACATTCCGCACCACCAGTGGTATAGAATCAGGAGTCAGGAGACAACCCACCCGCGGGGCCCGACCGTGGAGGGAAAGACAGGAGACAGAATTTTAGAAGAAAATCATAGCTGCTGTGATTGAGTCATCAATCAAGCAAGTATTTATGCGTAAATTTTTGACTCGGAATTTGATCAACGAAAAAAGTAATTGAGATGATTTGCATGTATAAATACCTACCAAACTATGGATTTGCATACTAATTTTAATGTTACAAATTGAAGTTCCGAATGTGGGTTACATAGTACCGTAGCAAATTCGACTATCAAAACTAGGTTAGCTAGGGTAAGTAAATTTTTACCTACCCTACCAAAACTAAGTAGAGCAGGCTAAAAAAAGACACTGTATATTTAATCAAAAAACCCCTAAAGCCATTTAATATAAACTTTTGAGCTAATTTACTATTTGATAAATAGTGCCCAAAATTTACCATTTTCTACTTAATAGTTATTAATTACTGCTGAAACTGGCGAGCGCCGAAAAGATTTTCCTTTGCTTTTTCATCAAACTTCTTTGTCCGACTCTCACTTAAAACTGCTAAACCACGACTCACTGCAGGTCGCTGACTAATAGTTTCAAACCATCGCTTTAAATGAGGAAAGTCTGATAAATTTTGCCCTTGTTTTTCATGGGGTACTATCCAAGGATATATTGCCATATCGGCAATAGAATAATCTCCCGCGACATATTGTACTTGAGATAATTGTTGATTTAATACTCCATATAAACGTGATGCTTCATTGGTGTATCTTTCAATTGCATAGGGAATTTTTTCCGGTGCATATTGACGAAAATGATGAGCTTGCCCTAACATTGGGCCAATACCTCCCATTTGAAACATTAGCCACTGAATTACTGTGTAGCGATCGCCTGGGTTATCGGGAATAAAGCGACTTGTTTTTTCAGCTAAATAAAGCAAAATAGCTCCTGACTCGAAGATGGAAATAGGGTTGTCATTAGGTCCATTGGGGTCAACAATGGCTGGCATTTTATTGTTAGGGCTAATTTTCAGATATTCTGGTTGAAATTGGTCTCCGGCGGTGATATTAACTGGAATTAAGTTATAGGGGGTTTCTGTTTCTTCTAACATAATAGAAACTTTCCAGCCATTAGGAGTAGGCCAATAATATAAGTCGATAGTCATAGTTTAAAAAGCTCCAATTTTTCTTGAGTTTGCTATTAAAAAGGATTTCCTGGCGGAATGCTGTGCAAACAGCACTTCAGCACTTCAGCAATCAGCAGTTAGCTTTTTATAAGGGGATTTAAACTTTCCTAAAATTAAGCAATTTAATAGAAGTCGGAGATTTAAACCCAAGCTTTTCCGTTCCGGAATACTCCGCAAATAGATACCTAATTAGGGTTTGTTGAAAAAGTCTTATGGGTAAGGGTAGGAGACAGCTATACTGGAGACAGGAGGAACGGGGAATTATAGAGGAGGTAGGAGGAAGAATAATCAAGGGATTATTCTGCGCAACTTTTACCTAAAATGCTAATTTTTTGAACCATTACAACTATTAAGCTTGGACTTTTTTTAACTAAAAAATGCGCTCAACCAATATAAGTCAATGCTTTTAGATTTAATCAGCAAATCCTAATTATATGCGCAAATTTTTAGGCTGATAGTTGTTAACGTAGTTCCGACCTAGGAGACTAACTAATAGCTGATAGTTAGTTAATTGTAACCAATACTTTGACGTGCCAGACTGTCAAATAAATCGAGCATTTTTTCCCGCCACATATTAACAGAATCGTTGGTTGCTAATAATTTTATGGGGGAAATAGAACGGGCAAATTGAAACCTAGCAAATATAATGTAATCGGCAAAGTTTGGTTTTTGTCCTGCTAAGAAAGGCTGCTGATTTAAAGTTTCTCTTAAAGGAGAGAGGATGGTTCTAAAATTCTCAATTTGAGATTGTTTTACTTCCTTAAATCCTTCTAGTGGTTTGCCTAATTTTTGTTCGCGAGTTTCTCGAAAATAAGCTTTATCTTTGGCATCTATATGTTCAAATACATTGAAGATGATCATTGGTAGTAAGGCTGGAGTCAGATTTTTTTCATCCCAATTTTTGATAAATAAAGCTTGAGCTTGTGCTTGAGAACAGCCGAATAAAGAAGGTTTATTTGGATAGGTTTTTTCTAAATAGTTGGCAATATTCCAAGAGTCAAAAACTACTCGTTCGCCATCAATAATTACAGGTACTTTTTCCTGACCTGAGAAAGCGATGGTTTCTTTTTCAGTAAAGTGCCAAGGAATTCTTTCTACTTCCAGTTGTTTATGGGCTAGAGCCATACGAATTCTCCAGCAGTAGGGGCTAAAAGCTCTGTTATTTTCTGCGCCCACTAGGTCGTACATTTTGATTTTCATAGATGCCATAATACTTGAAACTTATCTATCAAATATAACAGTATTTTGGCTTGTTAATAAATAACATTTTTATCAAAATCCAGCTATTTTTACAGCAATAATTAGCTAATTTTTGCAATCTTTGATTGTTCTACTACTTACAGCATTTTTGAGGAAGCGTGAGGTACAGTTTTAAGATTAATCTTTTTTTCCCTACTCCCTAAAGTCCTAAAATTTTGTACCTCATAAACTCCAAAACTGCTGTAAAACAATAGCCATAGCGATTAGGATATAGACTGATAACGATCTTGAGAAAGGTAAATACTTTTCCTACTGTTTTCTGTTCCCTATTCCCTATTCCCTGCTATATTTTGGCTTGTTAATAAATAATATTTTTGTCAATATCGAGCTATTTTTACAGCAATAATTAACTAAACTTTTGGCGATTATAGCAACTTGATAAGTGTTTGTTATCATAGCAAATTCAAAAAAGGTAGTTACATCTTAATTTGCGTTCTATTCCTACAATCAAAAAAATATAAATCCCATATTACCTATAGCGGAAAAACAAGGAGAGGATATTATGCAGCAATATAATCAAGCACGAGAATATTTAGAGAAAAGTTTGGATACGGAAGCTGGGGATAAAATTCAACGAAATTTACGTTTACAAACTGAGGTTGAGGAAAAGATGGGGATTTATAATCAGGTGGTTTCTAATATTAATAGTTGTTTATGGACGATGTTATTGAATGAGCGACAATTACCGATTATTTCTGGGTTTAATTTTGGGAAAAGCGAGGATGATTTGGATGTGGTAAGTGATGAAAATGAGAAATTATTGGAGAGTGAAGAAGTATCTCCACTTGATGATTTAAGACAGCAGATAAATTTGAATAGTTAGGGGTAGTTTTATTTCAGAAAAATGTAGGGTGTTTTGTTGAGACATCCTACAGTTATAGCGCTCCGCGCAAGGCAAAAGTCAAAAGTCAAAAGTTAAAAGTAATCCCTGACGCTCGTTTGAGCCTTTATAAATGTCCGCGCCCTTTGTTTCGACTGCTATACCCACTAAATAATTTATTGGAAAGAGAAGAATTAAAAATGGCAGAAAATTCAGATAATCAAGAATTTGTTTTTCTAGACTGAGAAAGTGTATATACATTATCTATGAAATAGCTAATAGTTGACCGCTAATAGCTGAATGCTTACGAAAATTAAGTAGGTAATAACAAAGTAAACTTATACTCAAAAAATTACTTCTACCTGGTATAATATCTATTGTTGAGTTAAAAGAAAAAATTACATGGGAAACAAATTTGAACACCTGAGAAATGATGAGGTTATCTCAGTGATAGTCCTGCATGGTAATGGTAGGATACATATTCTTTAATTTCTCTCATACTCCCCATCTCCCCATCTCCCCATCCCCCCATCTCCCCATCTCCCCACACTCCTTTACCATTACTATGCACCACCACCATCTCAGTAGAAGAAGAGCTTCATAAAAATCAACCACACATAATCAAAAGCACAACCTTCCAAGTCAGTGAGTTAGTGCAAAAATTGACTGAAAGGATAAGTAGCAAGGAAAATTTAATTTTTAATGGTTTTGATTGTCAAGTATTAAGATTAGGTTCCGGTGGTTGGGTAAAAGGCAAAATAAAACTGGCTTTAGAATTTTACCCTGATGAACAAGAAGCTTCTCAAATGTCTGAAAAACAATTATCTAAAAACAGTAAATCAGAATCCCCACTAGATGATTTACGAGAAAAATTTAATCAGGAAAATTAATAAAGAATAGAACAAAATGATTTCCTATCAAACCTGCCAATAATTAAAAATCTTGCTTAATAGCTGAAGTACATGAAAATCAATATTTTTGAATTTTTTTTGGTAGTAGTTTGGTTGTTTTAAGGGTTTGAAGACCAAACCCCTATCTTTTCTCTAGAAACTATTTCTATTTGCCACCATAATAAAAAGCAATTTCTTTCTCTTTAAGTGGAGCAAAATCTGCATCTTTCAACATTTGATTTAACTCTTCCTGGGAAATATGCTTCGCCCCAATACGCACAATACGAGACCGCATTGTATTACTAACCCCACTACGTTGTCGTTGACCTTCTAATGCCATTACCTTGTGGTAAAGGTCGAGCTTTTCTTGTGGAATAACAGAACCATCTAAATCTATTCCTTTAGCGATCGCCTCATCCACAGCATCTGCTCCAGTAGTTGATGCAGATGTGGAAGTTTTTTCTGAAGACATAGCAAAAAATTGTTGGGTTTACATGATTATTTTATCTCCTGTAAGGCACACCTCAAAAGTTTGTATAGGAGTAAATTTTTCCAATTAAAATTTAAGTCATAGTAAACTCAGTAAATTTTCTCATATCTGGAGCTTGAAAAGCAAAAATAATATCACTTTTAATCACACCTAATATGATTAATTTATGAGCTATTCCTTCTTCAGTAAAATCTTCTTCTATGTAAATATTTTTATTTTTAATCTCAATATAAACATGAGTATATTTCAGCTTTTTTCCCTTACTAATCACTTGTAGGTCGTAGGTCTTAGGTGTTGGTATTATACCAATTTTATGTGAAGTAGCACAGAATTATGAAATTTATTAACTTGTCTATCTCGATCTACAATCAACTCTGATTAATATATTATTCTATGCAGCTTAGAAATGAATTTCGTATCAAGCCTCTGATTTAAAAAAGCAAAAAATCCTATCTATTTTCAGGAGATGTAATTATTAATTATTAATTTTTGAAGTTTTTTGATTGACAAATAATACCTTTTCTGGCAATAGAGCTGTCAAGACATCCGTATCTTCAATATTGTAGAAAATAAAAAGCGCCTAGAATAGTCAACCTATCTTTCATTAAAGCATTTTAACGTAAGCATTTCCTGCGGAATGCTGCGCAAACAGCCGTCAGCCATCAGCTAGCCTCCTATGGTCGGAACTGCGAACTTCAGCTATTGCTTTTAGTTTAGGATCAAAGCTTTATATATTGTCTTACTACAAAAGTTGCCTCCCTTGTCCTTAAAGCCAGTTGTTAATTTAAACAATGTCCTATATGAGAGAGTATTGTTACTGATAGCTGACAACTAATAGCTGAATGCTTACATTTTAACTGTATTCTTATAAGTATATTTTGCTAGCATTATTCAATCGATCAAAGATTATGCTTAAAGATTTATTATAACTGAATATCCACAGTAAAATAATGTTAGTATTTTGATCAATTATTAACTGGTGATCTAATCATGCTTCATTAACAAAAACTAGAGATTTAATCAGAAATAAATTCTGAGCAAAACTCCCCGAATAAAAATCCCTTTAGCAGTCAGAAAATATGTATTCGAGCGCGATCGTTACCATTGTAAAAGTTGTGGTCAAACTACTAGAGAAACACAACTTACTATAGACCATATTATCCCCCTATCTAGTGGCGGTAGTAATGATATTAGTAATCTACAAACCCTCTGTAATAAATGTAATCAAAAAAAGAAACATCACTTCGACCCACGATTTAAACGCAACTTCAGTAGCTAAGACAAAAAAAAATTATTAAACCCCGAAAAATCTCAATTTTTGAGTAAAATAGAACACAATAAAATCAGGAGCAATATATGGTAAATTCAAAAAGAATTAACTTTCTCAAAAGTAAAATGTACTCTCTAATAGGTAGAATGTCTGATGTAGACTTAGAAAGAGGTTGGGAATATTTACAAACACTTTATTATGATAGCTTCATGTTAAAAGCTATTCAAAAATCTAAAATAACTCACAAACCAGGAGATATCTTAACCAAAGAAGAAGCTATACAAATATTATACTTTGACCGAGAAGATAGTCAAACTAAAAATAACTAATAAGAATAAATAAGGTATAGAAAAAAACCATATTATTGTGAACTTAGAAGTGCGTTATGCTCGGTCTTTTATCGAAGACCTCAAAACTTTAGAAACTGCTGCCTACCAAAAAATATATGATTTTGTTTTTCTCAAATTCAGTCAAATAAATTACTTACAAGAACTACCAGAATTACGACAACTTGGAACCAGTACTATTTTCTACAGATTTACTGTGGACAAATATCTGATTGGAATAGAAGTAACAGGTCAAATTCTTAAATTTATCCGTATTTTACCAAAGCCACAAATTTAGTCTTCTAAACTATAGGTAGCAGACTAAAAAAAACAAAAAATACAGTAATTTTTATGGACTCAAAAGCACTTTGGCAACGCTATATTAACTGGCTTTATTACCACGAAGGATTAAACTTTTATGTTGATATAAGTCGCATTAAATTTGACGATTCTTTTCTAGAAACAATCAAGCCTAAATTTGAAAAAGCTTTCCAAGATATAGAAGCATTAGAAAAAGGAGCGATCGCCAACCCAGACGAAAACCGGATGGTTGGCCACTACTGGCTGAGATCCCCGGAACTTGCGCCCACCCCCGAAATCAAACAAGAAATTGTCCAGACTATCGAACAGATTGAGACTTTTGCCAAGAAAGTCCATAGTGGAGAAATCAAACCTCCCAATGCCCCCAAATTTACAGATATTCTGTCCATTGGTATCGGTGGTTCAGCTCTCGGTCCTCAATTTGTAGCCGAAGCTCTGAGTCCAAATGACCCACCAATGCAAATACATTTCATCGATAATACCGACCCTGCAGGTATCGACCACATACTCTACAACCTCAAAGACCGCCTCAACAGCACTCTAGTCATAGTAATCTCCAAGTCAGGCGGTACCCCAGAACCTCGCAACGGTATGATGGAAGTCAAAGCAGCTTATGGTGCTCAAAATCTAGATTTTGCCCCTCACGCCGTTGCTACTACCACCCCCAATAGTAAACTAGGTAAAATTGCCAAATCTGAAGGATGGCTAAATATTATACCCATGGCAGACTGGGTAGGGGGACGTACTTCAGAATTATCCTCCGTTGGTTTATTACCAGCAGCATTGCAAGGAATTGATATCCAGGCTATGTTAGATGGGGCGAAAGAAATGGACATAGCCACTCGCAAACATGATATTAAAGGCAACCCCTCTGCTCTATTAGCTTTGAGTTGGTACGCCGTAGGTAACGGACGAGGGGAAAAAGATATGGTAGTTCTCCCCTACAAAGACAGTCTGCTAATGTTCAGCCGTTATTTACAGCAGTTGGTCATGGAATCTTTAGGCAAAGAAAAAGACCTGGATGGCAATGTAGTCAACCAAGGTATTGCAGTTTATGGTAATAAAGGTTCCACAGACCAGCACGCTTATGTCCAACAGTTGCGTGATGGTGTACCTAATTTCTTTACTACCTTTATCGAAGTTCTAGAGGATCGTCAAGGTATTTCTCCCGAAGTAGAACCTGGAGTAACTTCTGGTGACTACTTATCTGGTTTTCTCCAAGGCACTAGACAAGCACTGTATGAAAATCAGCGAGATTCTATTACAGTTACAATACCTAAAGTTAATCCTAAAAATGTAGGAGCTTTAATTGCTCTTTATGAGAGAGCTGTTAGTTTTTATGGCTCTCTAGTTAATATTAATGCCTATCACCAACCAGGAGTAGAAGCAGGTAAAAAAGCTGCGGCCACAGTGCTAGAGTTACAGCAACAGGTAGTAAATGTCCTCAAGCAAGAAGATTCTCCCCTATCTTTAGAAGAAATTGCCCAAAAAGTAAGTGCTGATGACAAAATAGAAATCATCTACAAGATTTTACGCCATTTGGCAGCCAACCAACAGAATATTGTTTTTCATGGAAATGTTGGGCAACCAGCTAATTTAGCTGTAAGCTATCAGTAGTATTATAGGTAGTGATTTGGCCTAGAGCATTAGGGGTGGTGATTGGACTCATCCAGATTGTGCAGCAGCATATATGGTTTTTACTCGTGGACTAGAAAATTAGTAACTCAAGGACTCTGGAGCACGGAAATAGCCTGTAAAGTCAGTTTGTGGGTGCTTTCTGACCTCAGATCATAAGTTGAGTTGGACAGGAACCCACATAATTATAATCTTGAGAACCTGCGCCGTACACCCAGGGTCAGCATCATCAGGATGTCACTGGTGCCTCTAAGCGGAAGTCAAAAGTCATGCATTTAAAAGTCAAAAGTATTGATTGGTAAGGCTTTTAGGATTTTGTAACTGGCTAGTTATTTCTGCTATCCTGCACTAGGGAATAACTTCACAAGCACAAAAATTTAGTTACTAATAGTCTGGATATTTCCCTACTCCCAATGTTTATTTGTTCCCCTATTCCCATTAAACAATGCCCTTAACAATTCTTGTAGTTGATGATGATTTGGGAACTCGTTTATGTGTTGGTGATTACCTGGAGATTTCAGGTTACTGGGTAATCAAAGCTGAAAATGGTCAACAAGCTTTGGATTTATTAGAGAAATCTCGGCCACATCTGATGATTACTGATATTGCCATGCCAGAAATGGATGGTTATGACCTGGTACGACAGGTTCGATCGCGTCCAATTTTTCGTTTATTGCCTGTAATTTTTTTAACTGCTCGTACAAGTACAGAAGAACGAGTAAAAGGCTATAATTTGGGGTGTGATATTTACTTACCAAAACCTTTTGAATTACCAGAGTTAGGAGCAATAGTTCGGTCTTTGTTGGAGCGGTCTGCTCTCATTGCCCAAGCTTCAAGTACGCTTAACCAATATTCTGAGACAGAAAAGCTATCAAAATCACATTATTCAGAAGCAGCATCCCAGTCAGTAATAGCCAATACTCAGATTATTTTGACTGGGCGAGAACAACAAGTGTTGAGTCTGCTGCTTAACGGTCTTTCTAATGTTCAGATTGGCGATCGCCTACATTTAAGCCATAGAACTATTGAAAAATATGTCAGCAGTTTATTTAGAAAAACTAATACTAATAATCGAGCTGAATTAGTTCGTTTTACAATGGAAAATTACTTGAATAATTAATTTTAAATTTAGTTAGTTTTAGTTGATTTTCTGCAAAAAATTCAGACTAATTCAGCGTTAATAGACCGCTATTTTTTTTGATTAATAATATACTCTAATAGTCCCTCACAAGCATCTAAAAGTATTTCAATCACATAGTCAAATCCATCCTGACCACCATAATAAGGATCGGGAACTTCCTGCACATCAAAATACCTACAAAAGTCGCACATTAATTTGACTTTATCCTGATATTTACCAGCAGTATCTAAACGCAGTACATCCCGATAATTATCCTTATCCATTGTTAAGATTAAGTCAAAATTATCAAAATCTTCTACTTGAAATTTACGAGCTGCACCTTTAAGGGTAATTCCTCGCATCTTAGCTGCATAAGTCATCCTAGAATCAGGTGGACTACCTATATGATAACCTCCTGTACCAGCAGAATCACAAACTATACTATCGTTCAAATTAGCTTTTTCTATCAGATGATTCATAATATTTTCTGCTGATGGAGAACGGCAGATATTACCAAGACAAACAAATAATAATTTATATTCCATAAATTAATCAAAAATAGGCAAATATCGATAAATTAAGAATGAAAATTAATTTACATTGAAGCGATTACTTTAGAAGTAGTCTTCTAACAATTCTATAAATATGATTAAGACTAGGATACAGGTTAGTTATTAGTCTATGATAAATTGGTTCTTAACTTAAACCTGCCCTAGCTATTAAGACTTAAATTACATTCCAGGTATATTTAAACCGCCTGTCAAATCTTCCATACGCTCGCGCATAGTAGCAGTAGACTTACTATAAGCATCTTGCATTGCTTCTGTTACAAATTTAGAAATTACTTCTGCTCCTTCTCCTAGTGCATCAGGTGAAATTTCTACTCGCCGTGGTTCTTGGTTTCCACTCAAAAAAACCTTAACTAAACCACCACCTGCTACCCCTTCAACCTCTAATTTATCCAGTTCTTCTTGAAGTTTTTTCGCTCCTTCTTGAACCTGTTGAGCTTTTTTAAAAGCCTCAGTTAGTTCTTTCATTTTACCTAACCCGAAGCCAAAGCCTTTTCCTGATTGTGACATAATGATTACTCTTCTATGGTAAGTCTTATTTGTATCTGTTTGTTGCCATTAAATCATTAGAAACCTAATAATTTATGCAGCACATATTTTAATTCTTCTAGATTCTCAATATATTTATGCAGAATCTAGTTAGATTTTGTGCTTTAGTAGGAGCCGATCAAAATGCGTACCTACCTTATATATAACATCATGGCATCTTTACATAAAAATCATAACACTGCAATAGATTTTTAGTACCTAATTAAATTAATAATTTGACGAACCTGCCATTTCCAGCCCTAATTTATTCAAGATTTCCCAATACCATAATTGGCAATAATATTAGTTAAAAGCTGTTTATAGACAATCGACTGCCTCTAAAATATAGTAATTAATTCAGAAGGTGGGGAATCTGAAACTTTTGCCAACTTTAGTGACTATTACTAATCGAAACTGATGGTAATTTACTTGTAGTTAGAAATCTGAATAATTAACAGAAAAACTCGGTATCTAAAGCTGATTTATCCATTTTGTGTACCTAATTTGTACTTAACTAGATTGTTTAACTAGCTAGAAGCACAGGTTAAGTGTACTGGTATTAGAAAGTTGCTGCTCCTGAAAAATCTCCGATCATTTTTACCTCTGGCTTTAATAAAAAAGACCATTGCTTTTCCACCTGCTCTTGAACATGATATATCAATTGGAAAATATCGTTAGCTGTAGCTCCCCCACAATTAAGAATAAAGTTTGCATGACGGTGAGCTACCTGGGCCATCCCTATTTGATAACCCTTAAGCCCAGTTTGTTCAATTAACCAACCAGCAGCTTTTGGCCCAGGATTGCGAAAAACACTACCACAACTGGGTAAATGATAAGGTTGGCTAGTCTTTCGCTTATTAAAATTTTCAGAAGTTATAGCAGTCACCAAAGCAGAATTTTCCCCTGGTTGTAACTGAAAAGTAGCTTGAGCAACCAAAATAGACTTACCTTGTAAGCTAGAATGACGATAGCTATATTCCAAATCTTGAGGAGACAGAATTTCTATCCGACCATCAGGTAACATAGCATGAGCATTAACTAATATATCAGCTATACATTTACCTTGTGCCCCAGCATTCATTACCACAGCACCACCAACAGTACCAGGGATACCAACAACCCACTCCAAACCTTGCCAACCCATTCTAGCTGCCTTCCAAGCAATACGTGGTAATGATTCACCAGCACCTACAGTTAGAAGACCTGTTTCTTGTTCAAAGTTAATGTGACGAAGGTTACGACTACTAATAACTAATCCTGGTAAACCACTATCACTAACTAACATATTAGAACCTCCTCCTAGCAAAGTAATTGGTAGTCCTTCAGAGTGAGCAAATTGAAAACTTGCTTGTAATTGATCTAATTTTTTTGGTGTGACATACCATTCAGCAGGTCCTCCTACTCGGAAAGATGTTAGAGGAGCCAAAGGAACATTAGACCTAATTACACAGTCTGTTCCAAGTAGTGGAATAGGTTTATATTGTGGCCTTTGAGCTGAACTAGCTATGTGATAAGAGAGAGTCATGGTCATAACTAATACTTGAATTATCGTAATTTTGAAGATCGTGTTTAAGAGTTAGCTAACTCAACTGAATGTTTCTCTATATAAGCTGTTTCACTAGATACAACCGGATAGTGAGGTTTTTGATAATATGCCATAACCTCTGGAATAATTTTATTGAGGTTGCCAGCACCGAGGAATATTACCAGATCCCCTGGTATTAAGACTTCATGTAAAAATGCAGTTACTGATTCTAAAGATGGTTTATAGTCAACCTGTTGATGCTCATCAGAAATTGCTTCAGCTACTTGTTGGCCACTAATTTTACCCAATGGTGATTCTCCTGCACTGTAGATATCAGTAACAATCACCATATCAGCATCATTAAATGACTTAGCAAACTCTGAAATAAAAGCTTGAGTACGGCTATAACGATGAGGTTGGAATATAGCAACAACTCTTTGGATCGGCAATGAGTTATTTTGTTTTGTAAAAGATAAACTGGTTTTAGATATGTGAGATTTTGTAGTCACTTTTTGACTGTTTTTTCGTAAGCCAGCTGCGGCTAAAGTTGCGCTAATTTCACTAGGATGGTGAGCATAGTCATCAATAAATACAATACCATTGCACTCTCCGCGGTGTTCAAATCGACGATGAGCGCCTTCAAATTTAGCGATCGCCTGAGCAATAGCAGCAAATTCTAAACCTAGTAATCTTCCTACTGCTACAGCAGCTAAAGCATTACTTAAGTTATGTTTACCCAATAACCCCAACTGTAACTCTCCCAGAATTTGGCCTCGCTCCCAAACACGAGCCAAGGTAACATGAGATTGATAATCTACACAATCGACTGTATAATCTGCATTATTATCTGAGTTATTATCTGAGTCAAGGCTATAGCTAATAGTTGGCTGGAGGGAGTTTTTGACTGTAGAACAATCTATACAACCCACCAAAGTTTGACAATTTTCTTTAAATACTTTGAAAGTTTCGACTACTTGATCTAAACTTTCATAATGATCTGGATGGTCTAATTCAATATTTGTTACTACGCCAATGTGTGCAGATAATTTAACCAGAGAGCCATCAGATTCATCTGCTTCTGCTACCAGATAAGTGCTGTTACCTAAACGAGCATTACCTTCCCAAGCATCTACTTCTCCACCAATAACAATAGTGGGGTCTAAACCAGTTTCTAGAAGCATAAATCCAATGAGACTGCTAGTTGTAGTCTTGCCATGAGTTCCTGCTACTGCTATACTTTGATAATCCTGAATTAGAGCTGCTAATAGATCCGAGCGATGTAAAATTGGACATTTTAGTTCAATTGCGGCTTGATACTCTGGGTTAGTTTTATTAATTGCTGTTGAACAAATTACTTGTGGCAGCTCCGAAATTTCTTGCTTATCCTCCATCCTACTATTGTGCTTTTCCGTCATTAATGTTTCTGTACTTAAACGGAGATTTATAGGGGATAAATTTAAGTTTAAGTTGTTTGACGGAGATACATTTTTCTGTTGAGAAACTTGTTGAAATGATTCTAAATTTTTGGCATCTTGACGCCAAAATATATGAGTTCCTATTGCTTGCAAACGCTTTGTTATATGGCTTGATTTTATATCCGATCCATAAGTTGGTAAATTGCGTTTGGCTAAAATGTAAGCCAGAGCTGACATTCCGATGCCTCCAATACCAATAAAATGAAACGGCCTACCACTGAAGTCAACATATTTAGACATGAATTACTCCTTATAAACCACACTGCGCCCGTAACACGCGATATCATACCAGGATTTTTTTTTTTTAGATAGAGTCTAGCAGTAATTTACCAAAAATACTGGTTAGCTTTGTTAATAAGCTCTATCATTTGCAATAATTAGTTTGTTTTCTATCAAATCTTTACCTACTGGCCAACCTTTTTCCGGACATACCTCGAAAAATTAATCAAGGATAAATCATCAGGATTTTTTACAAAAAAAAGAATAAGTATTTATGGAACTTAACGAGAAAAAATAAATTATTAATTATCATTCACAGTTGAGATTGCTATTCAAACATTAGTGATTGGACAGTAAATTACTGACTAATAACTCATTAAGTCGCTAATTCTAACTTACTTAAATTGAGCAGCAAAATTTTTGTAAAAATCACCGATATAGTTAGCAGTCAAGTATAGGCTATTGATCCCAAAAAAATTGTTGTAAATAACTTACTATAAAAACTATTAAACAAAAGTTTTTTATTAGCTTCTATATTTGCTTACTACTTAAACTGTCCCAGAGTTGATTAGTGGGGCAGAAAAATTTTTCTCCTTCAATGAATCCCAAGACAGACTTGTTTAGACTTATGTCTTTCTTAGCTAGACACTTGACAAAAATAGCCACAAATTCTATACCTTCATCCACATAGGTTCCTTTATACAACAAGCTGTGAACAAAAACTTAAATTTAATGCCATAGTTGACTCGATTAATGGCAGGGATCGTAATTAACCTATAAAAAAATTACTAAATTACCATTTTGCTGTATGATAATGGTCAAGATTAATTTTCTTTTAAGCTCTCCTTTCTAAAATTCATATCACTTCTGAAAAAGTTAGGGATCTGAGATGAAGATATGGCAGAGTTTAAGCCTGAAATCAATATCTGAAACTACCAAAAAGCACCCAGTGGGGCAGCACGGGGCCAGGCTCAATTAAATAGCAGTCAGAAGTCAGAATTCAGCAGTCAGCGGTCAGCCTTAGGAGTTTTTTTTATGCCCTAGTCGAGGATTTCAACCCCGACTCAAGCATCCGGCGCATTAATTGCCGGAGTATAAACCCAAGGTCAAAAAGCTGATAGCTGTTTGCGGAGCATTCCGGTACGGAAAATGCTGAAGCGCTGATAGCTAGTTAACACTGAAACTGAATTAATTCAGTGTGTAAAACTGTCAAAAACTTTAATTATACATGATTATTGCTGTTATTAGGAGGTAAAAAGTGATTAGAGTTGCTATAAATGGTTTTGGACGAATTGGACGAAATTTTTTACGTTGCTGGCTCACTCGTACAGATAGCCAACTTGATGTTGTTGCTATCAATGATACTTCCGACCCTAAAACCAATGCTCACCTATTAAGGTACGATTCAATGTTGGGCACATTAAAGGGTGTAGATATTAGTTCGGACGAAAATTCCATCACAGTTAATGGTAAAACAATTAAGTGTGTATCTGACCGTAATCCTTTAAATTTACCATGGGCAGACTGGAATGTCGATCTAATTATTGAGGCTACAGGTGTATTTGTAACTGAGGAAGGAGCCTCAAAGCATTTACAAGCTGGAGCGAAAAAGGTTGTAATTACTGCTCCTGGTAAAGGTGGAAAAGTTGGTACTTTTGTGGTAGGAGTTAATCATCAAGATTATGAGCATGATGATTATGATATTGTCAGCAATGCTAGTTGTACAACCAACTGTCTAGCTCCAGTGGTCAAAGTGATAAATGACAACTTTGGCATTATTAAAGGTACAATGACTACAACTCATAGTTACACTGGCGACCAACGTATTTTGGATGCTAGTCACAGAGATGTACGGCGGGCCAGAGCAGCAGCTGTAAATATTGTACCAACTTCTACAGGTGCAGCTAAAGCGGTAGCTCTGGTAATTCCAGAAATGAAAGGTAAGTTAAACGGTATCGCGATGCGTGTTCCTACTCCTAACGTTTCTGTTGTTGACCTTGTAGCTCAAGTTGAGAAAAATACTTTTACTGAACAAGTTAACGAAATTATACAAGAAGCTGCTAATGGACCAATGAAGGGTATCATTGAATACTGCGATCTGCCTTTGGTTTCTAGTGACTTTCGTGGTAATGATTCATCTTCCATTGTAGATGCTAGTCTGACAATGGTTATGGGTGGTGATATAGTGAAAGTGATTGCTTGGTATGATAATGAATGGGGTTATAGTCAGCGTGTTGTAGACTTGGCTGAAATTGTCGCACAGAAGTGGACTGCTTAGTTTGTTTGAGTTTTGATTGTCTGACAATTGAATTAAAAACCTAAGATAAATAACTTTTTCAAAAATGTTGAAATCCTTGGCTAAGTGTAAGTTGCTCGTTTGGGTAAATTCCTTGGCTATCTATTAATAAGATGTCGGTGTCGTCTGTGGTTGTACCCACGATGGCTGCACCGACTCCAATTTTTTTTACTAATTCTTGGCCACAAATTGGAGGCAAACACAGAACTAACTCGAAATCTTCTCCTCCATAGAGTGCCCACTTTAATGCTTGTTCGGGTGAGGTAAGTTTAGTTAAAGAGGAAGGAATGGGAATTTGATTGCGATCGATCCTAGCTCCGACGTGAGATGCTTGACACATTTGAACGATCGCATCTGCTAATCCATCACTACTATCCATTCCTCCTACTAAGATCGAGTTTTGGTTTTTCTCTAGACTATAAGAACTATTTAAAGATAAGCAATTCCATAAATTTGTTAAAATATCAAATCTTGGCCGAGGACGTTGGTGAGCTAATATTAAGGAAGAACGTTCTGCTTCTGTGAGAAATTGACCTAATTCTGGATGCAGTAATAATTCTAACCCCGCTTTTGATGCTCCATGTACTCCAGTAGCAACGATCACGTTTTGGGGTTGACAGTTTGAGCGCAGAATAGTCTGTGAAGTTTCAACTTGTCCGAAAGCAGTAATTGAGATAGTACAGATAGGCGATCGCACTATGTCTCCACCGACTATAGGAGTATTGTACGGTTGTAAGCATTCAGAAATTCCTTGGTAAAGTTTTTCAACCCAAGCAACAGGAGTATCGCCAGTTAGACCAAGAGCGATCGTTATACCAATAGGGAATGCACCCATTGCTGCAAGGTCGGATAAATTGGCAGCAGCGCTACGCCAACCCACATCTTCAGGGGAAGTGGTGCGATCGCTAAAGTGTACTCCATCGACGAGTGTATCAGTTGTGACTACTAATGACTTGTTAGGTTGAATTGGCACAATAGCAGCATCATCCCCAACCACTTCTGTGGGACAAAAACGGTGTAATACTTTTAAAAGTCCTTGTTCGCTAATATCTTTAACTGTAGTCATGGCAATCTATACTATACTAAAGTTATATTTCCAACTCAAATCGACATCTCTAATTACTTTTGAAAGTCTCAAATTTATTCATTATTTGTTTTTATATCATGTTTGGATAATTACCGGTCAAAAAATACTTTTTTTTTAGTTATATGGAGAATATGTATTCAGTAATTATCTCCAACCTTACTCTTTAAGTCATCAGTAATTTTTAGTGGTAAATGAGTCATAATTTTTACCGAATAATTAATAATTAAATAATTAAATAATTAAACAATTCAGCTGACTCTGCCTCCCCTTTCAAGGGGAAAAAAGCGGTTGAGCGATGGTTCCGAAACCTCGCCATATCCAATCGACCAAGAGAATAAATTTTTCCCTTATTGGTCAATCCTCTCTCTAAAAGGGAGAGGTAATTATCCATTATCCATTATCCATTAATGAACACTTACCTCCTAATCATAAAAAGGATTGACTAATCAATATCCTGACATATTTAGGATTAGTTAGTAATAATATTAATGAGTTTAGTAGAATTTTTTTTATTAGAGAATGAATTATGAAGCAGGAAATGCTTACTTCATCAACAAGATTGATTAGTTTGAAAAATATGTAAGCATTCAGCCGTCAGCTATCGGCGTTGCTGAATGGTAATGATTTTGATACTAAGTATCAACGCCAAACATAAGTTTTTCAATTGTTATCTCCAGCTAATTACCATTACATTTCAGCAACGCCCAGCTATCAGCTATTGCTTTTAGTTGACGATAAAAGCTTTATTAATTGTTTTACTACAAAAGTTGGTTCCCTTGACCTTAAAGTCAGTTGTTAATTTAAACACTGTTCTTAAAGAGAAAATCTTGTTGCTGAAGTCCGCAGTTCCTCCCCAGGAGGCTAGCTGACAGCTAATAGCTGAATGCGAGCGCATTCCGCAGGAAATGCTTACAAAAATATAGCAATTAGGAATCAGATGTGAGAATTTAACTTTTCATTAAAAGTATACAATATAGCAGTTATCTTATTCATATATATTCATTTTTTTCTTTTCCTCTGTTCCCTGTTCCCTGCTCCCTAGAAGTATTCAATATCTCACAACTTAAATCATATTGCTATAGCTGAATTTAAAATGATTTGTGTAACTAACTAAAAATATAGTCAAAATTTAATTATTTATCAAAATAAAAAAAAATAATTTTTGTGTCAAATAATTAAGAAAAATCAATAAAGAGAATAACTATTGATAAAAACTAAAGATCAATATCAGCAAATAAACAGTGTTGTAAGTTACATTTTTTTTAGTATAAATAATAAATGATAGTTTATAGGAAAAACTAAAAGATGACTTCTTAACATTACTTTAATAACTTTCCCGGTCTAATGAAACCTAGAATAATAGTCTGTGGCTTGGGTCGTACCGGCTACAAAATATTCCGTCTATTAAGACAGCAGGGTGCAACAGTTGTAGGTATAAGCGATCGCCCACTCCGTGGAGAGGGTACAGAGATTATTGTCGGCAACTTTCGTTCAGCATCTACATTATTAGCAGCAGGCATTCAAAGCGCTCATACTCTGGTTTTAGCAGGGAAAGATGAGTCTGTTAATTTGGCCGTCTTAATGTTAGCAAGAATTCTCAATCCAAAAATTCGGATTATTAATCGCCTATTTAATACAAGTTTAGGCGATCGCCTAGATCACACTCTAACCGATCATACAACAATGAGTGTGTCAGCTTTAGCAGCTCCAGTGTTTGCTTTTGCAGCTTTAGGAAATCATGCTATTGGCCAGCTACACATATACAATCAGACCTGGCCAATGCGAGAAGAATTTATCGGCCATAATCATCCTTGGAAAGGTCGTAAACTGAGTTCTTTGTGGGACGATCGCTCTCTAATGTTGATCTACTATATACCAGTGGCAAATCCAATAGATTTAGTCTCTGCAGTAGTAGAAGAGCGAGAGTTACGGGTAGGAGATCGTCTGATTATTTCTAGCAAACCAAAAGTGCGAACTCGCAGACAAAATTTAGTTTATTACTTATTCAAGGTATTTAGCAGACTCAGGCAATTTCAGCGACACAGTAAATCAGCAGTAGTTCTCAACTTGGCTCTGTTAGTAACTGTGTTATTCTGCACTATTACTTATATTAGTATAAATCTGAATAACAGCTTTGTTGATTCTCTCTATTTTACAGTTGGGATGATTACAGGAGCAGGGGGGAATGAAAAAATAGCCGAACAAGCACCAGGTAGTATCAAAGTATTTACTTCGATCATGATGCTTGTAGGAACGGCGATCGTTGGTATTTGTTATGCGCTGCTGAATGATTTTGTATTAGGTACTCGCTTCCAAGAGTATTGGGATGCTGCCCGCATACCACTAAAACAGCATTATATTATCTGTGGGTTTGGTGGCATTGGTTTACATATTGCCCAGCAACTGGTTAATAGTGGTTATGAAGTAGTAGTAATAGAGCGTAACCCTAACTGTCGATTTCTCAGTACTGCCAGGTCTATGAAAATTCCTGTGATTGAGGGGGATGCAAGTTTATCTACGACTCTAGAAGTTGCCAATATTGAAAAAGCTGAAGCACTTTTAGCTGTAACTGGTAATGATATTATTAATTTAGAAATTGCTCTGAGTGCGAAAGGACTTGTTCCTAAAATGCCAGTTGTGGTAAGAAGTCAAGACCCGCACTTAGCTCTCATGGTACAACAGGTTTTTGAGTTTGAGTCTGTACTTAGTCCCACAGAATTAGCTTCTCCTGCTTTTGCAGCAGCAGCTATTGGCGGTAGAATTCTTGGTAATGGAATTACGGCAGATAGTTTGTGGGTAGCGTTAGCTACCTTAATTACACCGGGGCATCCTTTTTGTGGGAAAATTGTTCAACAAGCAGCTAGCAGTGCTGATTTTGTACCCTTGTATATAGAAAGCAACGGTCGAGAAATTCATGGTTGGGAATTGTTAAATGCGACCTTGAATTCTGGTGATGTTTTGTACTTAACTATGCCAGCTAATAGACTAGACCAGCTCTGGAGAGATGCACCTATACAACTAATAAGTAATGCTACTAAATAGTTTAATTCTCCACAGAATATATTGGGAGCTTTGGAAATATGTCGTTGTTATTCTCCTGGGTTTTAACTCAGGAGTTTTCAATTTTTCCTAATTAAGTGGGTAGGAAAAATTATTTAGGGTTTGCGCTTCACTAGTCTTTTAGTAGGGGTAGGAGACAGGAGACAACCCACCCGCGGGCCCCTCCCAACCCACCCCTAGCCCCTCCCAACCCACCCCTAGCCCCTCCCAGGAGGGGAGGGGAAGACAGGAGAAATGGCTCGGGAGCGAGGAGGTAGGAGCGGGCGTTTTGTCCCAAGATTTTTCTACCCAACTATGCGCCTAAAATACGCTCCATGCATGAGCGTTTCAGATGTGATACCAGGCACTGCAATTCGACCCCAAAAAGGCACTTGTCTTTATATGTCAATGCTTTTAGATTTAATCAGCAAGCCCTATTTATTTTGTATTATTTATAGAATAAGGAAGAAGAAAGAGGAAAGAAGGAAAAGTCTTACTTTGTCTGAGTTTTAAACTTTTGAACTGTCAAACACCTTTCCTTCAACTGCTATATGCTCAGTATTCAGGTATATTTTCTGTTCCTTATTTCTAACTCTACTAAATGTTAAATTAATTTAACATATACATTAAAGGCGTTGGTGATGCGTGGCTATGATTGTGCTTTAATGGCAATTATCTAACTATTAACTGAAAAGCATTTTATATTTGGCTAAATTTAGGTTTCATAGCTTGATTCAACAACGCCACATTAAAAATCCCCGTGACTTTAGTCCGGGGGGTAGTCAAAAATACTCTCCGATTAGTTTGACCTACTATCTATCAGTTATTTAAACTTAGAAACTGCACTATCAAAGGCGTTGTGCAAATCATTCCAAGCCTTTTCAAAACCAACTTTTACATCTCCCCATGCTTGTTCACTTGAGTTTTGTAGTTCCTTAAATTTCGTTTTGACTGCATCACGCTTAGTAGACAATTCTTCTATCTTTTTGTAATAATTAATCGCAGCATCAGCTTTAGCTTGTTTAGCTTTGGCTTTCATTTCATCAATTTGAGCATTAAGTTTATCAAGTTGAGCTTTGGTTTTAGCTTCGTAGGCTTGTTTTGTTTCTGGTTTATTTGTCATAATTTTAAATAGATATGATTTAATTGAAAACTATGTTTTTATCGAAAATATAGACTAATACTTTGAATTGTCAGGCAGATTTAAAAGTTAGCGAATTTCCAGAAAAACTAACTCTGATTAGTTAACTGGTCTACTAAGAATCTGAAAGAATATATATTGTCTATTTTATTTATGTATAATTTTAATAATTGCTCGGATTTTTGTCAATAATACATAACAATATATAACAATATGTCAAGATTTATTTTGCTCAACCTCTTAAATAAATTAAATTGTCTGAATATGAAATAGATTTAGTTATATCTCTAGAGGTACTGTGCTTTTCATGTTATCATTAGAAGTTAGGCTATTTTTAAATATTTCTATAGTGACATTGGGCTAGGGTATAAGTATATTGGATAACAGATAGCAGTCCTATTGGAGTTATGTAGAAAATATCCTAGAAAAAAACAATATGGGTAAGATTTTAAACTTTTTATCTGTTTTAATTTTGTCGATCAATTATTCATAATTGCGGTAAATTAGATAAAACTGTTGACAAAAATCAGGAGGATAATTTAAAAATTAATAATTACTTCTCTTTAAAAAGAATAGGATTGACTAATTTTTTTTTGACTTTTATTTCTTCTTGAAAGAAGAGGCTTTAAATCTTAATTATTCGGCAACTATGAAGATTTAAACAGAAAAACGTAAAGTCAAGTCGATATTTTTATAATTACTACTTTGGCAGAAATAAAGATTAGCTACATAAATATTTTAAATGGCATTAAAATCACTGTTCAGATCAACTTGAGTAAGATTATATTTTGTTCAATGAAAGAATATAAATCATCAAAAATACAACAAAATAATATTAGCAATTTTCATCAATTACTAATAATGATAAAAAAAATTACCAATCTTAAAGCAATTAGTCAAAAGATTGGCTCATCAACTCTAGGATTAATGGTATTTTTAGGAGTAATAACAAGTATTTGCCCTCTTGCCATGTCACACAACAATGGAGATGAAAATCCACTTCAACTCTCGGAAGAAACCACAAAAAAATCTCTATTTATTGCCTATCCTTCCGCAAACAAAAAAACTACTTCAGACCGAATTTTTTTAATTGGTACAGCTTCTCCAGAAGCAGAGGTTACTGTTAATGGAAAAGTAATTAATGAACGTAGTAAGTCTGGTCATTTTGCCCCTAGTTTTCCATTACAAATGGGGGCAAATATATTTACTGTGCGCCATCAAGACGAAGAAAAAATAATTACGGTAACACGCAATTCAACCCAACCACCTTTACCGGTGGGAATAGCTTTTGGTCAAGGTTCTTTGACTCCAGCAAAAGATATTTCTAGAATGCCTGGAGAATTAATTTGTTTTCAGGCGATCGCTCCTCCAAATGCTAATATTTCTGTGTTATTAGCTGAACAAACTATTCCCTTACTTTCCCAATCTCAAGTAGTAAATTTACCAGGAAATTTAGCAGTATTAACAGGAGAAAATCAACCAATTCCTTCTGCGGGAGAATATTATCAAGGTTGTGCTAAAGCGCAAAGATCGGGAGATTTAGGTCAACCTGAATTTAAACTGAGTGTAAGTGGTCAAACTGTTACTCAAAAAGCACCGGGGAAAGTGACTATTCTTTCTCCCACGACATTTGAGGTGGCAGAGGTAACAGTAGAAGAAGGTGTGGCCAGAACTGGACCGAGTACCACTTATTCTCGTTTGACACCACTGCCAAAAGGCACAAAAGCTTTAATTACAGGGAAGGAAGGAGACTATTTACGTCTTGACTATGGTGGATGGATAAAAGCTGATGAAACTAGGATATTTACAGATGCTGCTCCACCACGTTCGGTAATTCGGGGTGCTATTGCTCGTCAAGTTCAAGGTGCAACAGAAATCAGATTTCCTTTGCAAGTACCGGTGCCAGTTACAGTCGAACAAGGAGATGGTTATTTAACTTTAATTCTGCATAATACGACGGCTCAAACTGATACTATTCGTTTAGATGATGACCCTTTAATTGAGCGATTAGACTGGCAACCAATCTTAACTTCAACAGTGGAAAATGAGCAGGGAGTTAGGTATAAATTTTATTTAAAAACAGAGCAACAATGGGGTTATAAATTAGAATATGTTGGTACAACTTTGCGATTAATTTTGCGACATCCTCCGGCGGTAAATAGTGGGATTAATTCTATTAATAAACCTCTGACTGGAATGAAAATTTTGATTGATGCTGGACATGGTAGTGAGAATGATTTAGGTGCAAGAGGTCCCACTGGTTATCCGGAAAAAAATGTGACATTAATTGTGTCGAAGTTATTACAGGATGAGTTAATTGCACGGGGTGCTTCAGTATATATGACACGAAAAGCAGAAGAGGATTTATATCCTAAAGACCGTGTAGAAATGATTAATCAACAAGTTCCAGATTTAGCACTTTCGGTTCATTATAATGCTTTACCTGATTATGGCGATGCTCTAAAAACTCAGGGAATTGGTACTTTTTGGTATCATTCTCAAGCTCATAGTTTGGCAGTATTTTTACATAATTATTTAGTAGAAAAATTAGACCGACCTTCTTATGGAGTATTTTGGAATAATTTAGCTTTAGCTCGTCCGACAATAGCTCCTTCTGTATTGTTGGAGTTAGGGTTTATGATTAATCCTTATGAGTTTGAATGGATTATGAATTCTCAAGAACAAAAGAAGTTAGCAAAGGTATTAGCAGATGGAATTGTTGAGTGGGTCAGAAGAAGGAGTCAGGAGTCAGGAGTCAGGAGTTAGGAGTTAGGAATAAGTAGAGGATGCTCAACCTTTAAACGTTTAATATTGCTAGAAATTTTACCGATAAATTGTGGTTTAAAGTCTCCCCTTTTAAGGGGAAAAAAGCGGTCGTTTGCGGAACAGTCCGTTAGGATGGGATGGCGAGGAGACCTCGCCATATCCAATCGACCAAGAGAAGAAAAAATTTTTCCTTTGAGTTAATCCTCTTCTTTTGAAGGAAAGGTAATTATTAATTATTAATTGTTGAATATTTCCTTTGAAGAAGTAGTCAAAAGTCATAATCAAGTAACATTAATTAACCGTAATGTAGGAACGTTGCATGCAACGTCTCTACCAGGTTGAGCAAAGATTGTTTATTACAGTTATTTAATGAGACATGATATTAGGAGTCAATAGAGGATACTCAATCTTTAAACGTTTAGTATTGCTATAAATTTTACCGAAAAATTGTGGTTTAAAGCCTCCCCTTTTAAGGGGATAATAAAGAAAAATTTTCATCTCTTTGTCAATCCTCTTCTTTCAAGGAGAGGTAATTATTCATTATTCATTATTCATTATTAATTGTTGAATATTCCCTATTCTATATCAGTCTAATTTGGATATATGTGCAATTAAACGGATTTAATATAATTGGCAATATGGAGTATTTTGGTATGATTTAGCATTAATCAGTTCAACGATTTTTCCTTCTATATTGTTGGAATGAGGGTTGATTATTAATTACAGCAAATTTCAGGAAGCGTGAGGTACAGTTTAAGACTAATTTATAATTTTTATTCATTTTTTATTCTCTGTTCAGAGTTGCCTAAAAACATAAAAGTTTGTACTTTATCAACTCGAAAACTGCTGTATATAGCAACTGCCATTACTACTCTTGATTTCTGGAATATCTAAAACAACGGAATATCAGTAATCAACCTTCCTCCCTCTTCCTTCTTCCTTCTTCCTTCTTCCTTCTTACTTCTTCCTTAAAGGTTGTACTAAAGGCAAAAAATATGACACTAATTGTTGATTTCCGACAACCAAAGTAGGAAAGGGATGACTTGAATAATCTTTGCCAATTTTTAAAGGAAAAATATCTGTAGATTCTAATGGTATCCACACTGCACCTGCAGCTTTTGCTATTACCCAAGATCCTGCAATATCCCAAATTCTAGGTGTAGCTTCAACTCCTGCAATAGATGCACCACAAGCAACAAGTAAAAAGTTATAACTTGCTATGCCTAACATTCTAATTTTTGTGGGAATTTGAGGTAAAATTTTGGTACTTCGGGAACAAAGATTAAATAAATGATTACTATTAATTTTGTCTTGATTTGGTTGAATTGGTTGATGATTTAAAAATGCTCTGATGATAGGTGGGTTAGATAAATAAGTCTGGTTTTCTTGATAATAAAAACCATAATAAGATTGGTTTAATGGAGGCAAATGTATATAGCCAAATATGGGAATACCTTGATACAATAACGCGATAGAAGTTCCCCAAATTGGTATACCTTGAGCAAAGTTTGTCGTAGCATCTAAGGGGTCAATAATCCAACACCATTCATTACTAGGAAATATCTGTTGAGTTTCTTCTGTTAAAATTCCATGAGTGGGAAAAGTAAGAGCGATCGCTTCTCTAATTTCTCTATCTGCCCATTTATCGGATTTAGTAATTAAACTACCGTCAGCTTTTTCATCTGCTGTAACATTTCCGAAGTCTTTTAATAATTGATTTCCTACTCGAAAAGTTGTTGTTTCTGCGAAGTTTAAAACTTGATTCCAGAATTCTGTCATTTTAGCTTTTTTATCCCACTAGATTGTTGTTTGAAAGTTTATTGAAAGAATATTAATCAGTCATTTCAATTATCAGTTGTCACTAAACTTAAGTTATTAGTTGAATTTTCTACCTTGAGTTTTTAGATTTTCATTTTGAGATTTTCTAGATAATGCCTAAGTAATAATACCTGGAGTTTAACTATGAATATTTTCAATATTTTATAATGGTAGAGTGCATAATTAAAAATAAAATTTATGAATCATCAAAAGCGGGTTTCTCTATACTTTATTTTGGCAGTTATGGGGGTAAGTTGTATGTTATACCCTGCTAATGCCCAACAATTTGACCGAAAAATTGTGGTCCAAAGCCTCCCTTTTTAAGGGGATAAAAAAAATAATATTCCTCTCGTTATTTCAGAGGTACTGATAACTGATAACTGATAACTGAAATGACCTTGTCCACCAGAAGTAAAAAGAACAGCTAAAAATACTTGTAGATTCGGTCCTCAATATGGAATTATTTACTGCAATGTTGATAATAGTTGTTTTGCTATTGAAGGAATAGGTGGAGGTATTGGAGGTGCAGCTTATGAATATGGTTTTCCTGTAGAAACTTCTTTATTTGGTCAGGTTTATATTCAGTTTAGTGAAGGTATTGGTGGAGTGAAAAAGCCATCGGAACAACAGCTAAAAATTCCCCAGAATAATTTATTTATGGATTGGGGAGGTGATAGTCCATTTTATCGTTGTTTTCTAGCTTGCTCTTTAGTAAGCAGGTTTAACTTCTTGGGTCTATTGGCTACCTCCTTTCCCCAAGGTTTTAATTTACTGGTTGCTGGCTTCTTTGTCGAAGGCAAATTCTTCTGAAACTCATACTCAAAATCTTCAAACCATTCCTCAAAATCAATAGTAAAACCCAGGCGATCGCCAAATATATCATGGCCAGCCTTTAAAA
>NZ_JAAHGH010000065.1 GCF_010672525.1 Okeania sp. SIO2B3
TAGCAAAAATGCTTTCTATTGATGCTCAAGGTATGAATTTAACTGCTGAAGTTAGTGGGGAAAGTTTACCTATAAGAATTGAGTTTGACCATACTTTAAAGGATGCTGAAGATGCTCACCATACTCTTATTGATATGCTCAAATTAGCTCGTACTCAAAAATGAAATATGAGCAATTTTACGAAGGTTAAAATAAACAATCAAAAGTGAGATGCTTTTTGCGGAAAAGTTTAACAAATTGGGGTTTTAGGTGATTGTTGAAGTGAATTTGTATAGTTACTCTTCTGCTCAGAATAGTTTGATGGGAGAGTAACTCACTCTTAGTTTAGCTACATCGCCGAGAAGCCTCACGCCATATTTGAAAAATTGGCGTAAGATGAATCGGCGGCAAATTGAATAGGTTCGATGCCCATTCAATTTTCCAACATCACAGCAGAAGCTTTCGCCCTAGTAGAAAAACTTGTATGATTATCTTGCAATAACCCTGGAAATTTTCCACCATGCGCACTGCCTACCAATATAAATTAAGGCCCAATAAAGAACAGTTAGCCACCATAGAAATGTGGTTGGAATTATTGCGTCGGCAGTACAACTATAGGTTAGGCGAGCGGTTCTGGTGGTGGGACGAAAACCGTTGTCCGGTTAACGCTTGCCCCTTGGTGATGCCAATTCCTCAACTAAGAGATAATCCAGACTATTATTCTCAAAAACGAGATTTGGTCAATACCAAAGACAAGTTTCCGGAATACAAGCTAATTCACTCTCAGGTGTTACAGGATTGCATAAAACGGGTAAAACTTGCCTTTGATAGATGGTTTAAAGCAGACAAAAATGGACAGAAATTAGGAAAGCCAAGGTTCAAAGGAAAAGGACGTTATCGTAGTTTTACTTATCCTCAAATTAAACTTAACTGCATTGAAGGAAATCAAATTAATTTGCCCAAAATAGGCAAGGTAAAGTTAATTAAACATCGGCCTTTACCTGATGGTTTTCAAATTAAAACAGTAACAATTAGTCGTAAAGCAGATGGTTATTATGTGACTTTATCCCTAGAAGATAAATCAGTTCCAGCTTTAACAACTAAAGTTGAACCAACATTAAAAAACACTCTAGGAATTGATATGGGGCTGAAAGAATTCTTAGTAACAAGTGAAGGAGAGTCTATCCCCATACCTCAATACTATCGCTCTTCTCAGCAGCAATTAAAGACTCTACAAAAACGCTTATCCCGTAAAAAGAAAGGAAGCAAAAGATGGTTAAAAGCTGTCAAAACCGTAGCTAAACAACATAAAAAGGTAGCTGACAAGCGTAAAGATTTTCATTTCAAAACAGCCAATGAATTGTTATCAAAAGCGGATGTTATAGCCCATGAAAACTTAAATATTAAAGGGCTAGCAAAGACTCGTTTGAGTAAATCAATTAACGATGCTGGATGGGGTCAATTCCTGTCTATTTTGACTGTCAAAGCTGAAAATGCTGGACAGAAAACTATAGGAGTGAACCCCAAAAATACCAGCCAAGATTGCTCAAATTGTGGGGAAAAAGTCGATAAAGAATTAAATATACGAACTCATTCTTGTCCGCATTGCGGTGTTGTAATAGACCGCGACTTAAATGCCGCGATAAATATAAAAAATAGGGCGGTAGGACATTCCGTCCTTAAAGCTCGTGGAGTCCGACGGGGTACCGGGACTGGGAAACGAGAAGCCCACACTATAGCTTCAGCTTAGTGTGGGAGTATGTCACTTCCTGTTTGTTTGTCTGGAACGATCGCTCAACATCTAGAGAAGGAAAGGTAGGGTGTGTTAGCGAAGCGTTACGCACCGAAACCCACCCTACTGGACTCGGAAAACGGACAACTTCTGAAAGATTTTCTACTCATTTAAGTACATAATAATCTTCTCAAATGGCACGTTACTTCTACTGGACCTTCCCATACTGCTAAAATGAAGCGTTACATTTCATTAACGCACCCTACTGGACTGATACACTCCTGTTTGTTTGTCTAACACAAAATTATGATCTAGATTGAGTTCCTTTGAGATTCAAGATAAGCTTGATATAGCTTATCTGGATTCGTTACTGTCAATTCTGTATGGCCACATTTTCCACAAATAGTTGCCTCTAGAGCCTCTCTATGTGACCCTTTAAAAAATATAGCGTCTGGTTTTGTGAATACTTCAACTTCTAAAGATTTTATCCAGTCATTGTGTCCCCTATCAATTATCCTGACATTGTGCATTAACTTTTCAGAATTACATTTTGGACATCTTTGCATATCTCTAATAATACCTCCTGAAAATTCTAGGATTAATCTATTATAAATATTCAAAATCAATTCAAAATCGACCCTCCCATAATCTTCTGATACCGCCATTCCAACTCCCTCCTCAACAGAGGCCAACTATTCAAACTTTCATCCTTCTCCATTACCCGAAAAGCAGCACCCCGCGCCAATTCCAAAACCTCCTGGTCCTCAACCAAACTCGCCAAAGCAAAATCCGGCAACCCAGACTGCTTCGTTCCCAAAACCTGACCGGGACCCCGCAAACGCATATCCATTTCCGCAATAAAAAACCCATCCTGAGACTGCTCCAACACTTTCAAACGTTCCGTAGCATCAGTGGAACCCGCACCCCTCATCAACAAACAATAAGACCGATGGACACCACGACCCACTCGCCCCCGCAACTGATGTAACTGAGATAAACCAAACCTTTCTGCATTTTCAATCAACATTACTGTGGCATTCGGCACATCTACCCCCACTTCCACTACAGTTGTAGATACTAAAATCTGAGTTTGATTATCCCGAAATGTACTAATTGCTTGGTCTTTTTCTACACTTGTCATTTTGCCATGAAGTAAACCTATTTGAAATTCTGGGAAAACTTTTTCTGCTAACTTTTGATGTTCTTCAACTGCGGATTTTACATCCAATTTTTCCGACTCTTCAACTAAGGGTAAAACTATGTAAACTTGTCTACCTTGAACTATTTCTCGGCGGATTAGATCGTAAGCTTTTTTGCGTTGTCTTCCAGTTAAAGTCGTTGTTTGAATTGGTTGTCTTCCTGGGGGTAGTTCGTCTATTTGACTAACATCTAAATCTCCATGTAATGTCAAAGCAAGAGTTCTCGGAATTGGGGTAGCTGTCATTGCCAAAAAGTGGGGAGATTCTCCTTTTTGTTGCAATTTTGCTCTTTGTTGAACCCCAAATCTATGTTGTTCATCTATTACTACTAAACCTAATTTGTGAAAATTTACTGCTTCTTGAATTAGAGCATGAGTACCGACTAATACAGGCAATTCTCCAGTCTCAAGTTGAGAGTGAATTTCTCGGCGTTTTGCTACCTTTGTCGAACCAGTTAATAGTTCAACTGGTAAATGTAAAAGATTAAACCAAGCAACTAATTTTTTATAATGTTGTTCTGCTAATACTTCTGTTGGTGCCATTAAAGCTGCTTGATAACCTGCTTGAATTGCTGCTAACATCGCCACTACTGCTACTACTGTTTTTCCTGCTCCTACATCTCCTTGTACTAATCTTTTCATTGATTCAGGTTTTTGTAGGTCGTTAAGTATTTCATTAACTACTCTTTTTTGAGCATTAGTTAACGCAAATGGCAGGAGTTTATAGAATTGCTCAATTAATTTTCCTGTAGTTGGTAAAGCTATTCCTGTTTCTACTTTTTTTTGCAATTGCCGACGTTTCAATAATCCTAATTGTAGGTAGAAAAATTCATCAAAAACTAAGCGACGACGAGCTGCTGCTAAACAATCTCTATCTATAGGAAAGTGAATATTTTTAATCGCATTTTTTAAATCTATTAATTGATATTGATTCAGTAATCCTTCAGGCAATGTATCTAACAATTGTTCTGCTGTTGGTAAAACTGTAAATATTGCTCGTCTAACAACATCTGCTCCTACTCCATCTGTTAAGGGATAAACTGGTACTAAACGACCAACTTTCATGGATTCAATTTGACCCCCTTCACTATCAAGAACTTCTATTTCTGGGTTATCTAAATTTTTCCCATATTTGTTTTCTTTAACTAAACCTGAAACAGCTACTGTTGCACCGACTGGATAGATTTTTTTCTGCTGCATTTGCCAACCTTTATTACTAAATCTAGGTCCGGCAAAAAAGCGACTTATTTTAATTTGACCTGTAGCATCTGTGAGAGTCAGTTCGAGAATAGTTAATTTCTTATTTTTCGGGCTAGAAAAACAATTGAATCGTTTAACTTTGCCAATTATTGTGACAGTTTCTCCGGGTTCCAAGTCACGAATATTTACTTGACGAGCATAATCTATATGGTCTCTTGGGTAATAATAAAGTAATTCTCTAACTGTATATAATCCTAATGTTTCTAGGCGATCGCTGTTTCTTTTGCTAATATCTTTGACTTCTGTTAATGGTTGTTCTACATCAAGTTTATCGCTGTATTTTTGGGCAGTAACAGATTTATGTTTTAGTATTTCTTGAGTTTTTTCTTCTGGTTTAACTCTCTCTTTTTGTATTGTTTCTTCAGGCTTTACTCCTTCAGATATATACTGCATTTTTTCTAAAAAATATTTAGTTGTTTCTAGTAATCTTTGTCGTTCTTCTCTGGTCATTTCTGGATAGCTGACAAATTTATTAGAGATCTCCTGAAATTGATTTTGATAACCTTGTAAAATTATTGGTGGTTGTCTCAAACTGATACTTAAAAAGTCATTAAATATATATTGTTTTCCCTGGATATTTTTAAAACCATATTGTACTTCTACTGACAAAGCTTTTTGTAGTCTTTCCCAGTCGATATTTTCTCTTTCGTTATTCATGGCAGATTATTTCTGTAATATTTTCTTAGTCGCTCATTTATAGAAAGTCATACTTCAATCAATATCAGCATTCAGTTTTTGGCGTTGCATATTTGTGGGATGAATTGTAGCCCTGGATAAAAAATAAGTATGAAGTATTAAAGATGAGATTTACCTGTTCCAAAAACATTCATCCTCTGATTCAGCAACTCCCAGTTTTTTTGATTTCTTTTATTTTGCTTTCTTTGAGGAAAGCAATTTATCTATATAATTAATAAATTCATTAAATATCCTCTTTACTTCTTCTTTCTTCCCTCCCGACTCCTGAGGACTGACTCCTAATTCAGCAATTAACAATTAACAATTAATAATTAATAATTACCTCTTCTTAAAACGGATATGATTGACTAAAAGGATTTTTTTTGATTCTCTTGGTCGATTGGATATGGCGCAGGTTTCCTCGCCATCCCATCCTACGGAATGCTGCGCAAACGACCGCTTTATCCCCTTAAAAGGGTCAGCTTCAAGGCGTGAATTGTTGAATGAATAATTATTAACTATCAACTCTTAATTATTCATTATTCATTATTCGGTAATTATTCTTGATACCAACTAGAACGCCATGCTGACTCTGCTTCTATTACAGCTCGTTCGCGTTGCTTTTTACGATATTCTCGTTGCAGTTGATTAAGTCTTCCTAAAAGGTTACGAATTTTATTACGCCAGGCACTAACATTAATATCAGTAAATTCTATTTCAGATAACCTAAGATTTATTGCCATAACTTTAGTAACTCTAGGTTTTTTTTCCTCTTCTGGATCTTCTGCTTCAATTAATAAATTTAATAAATTAGGTTTTCCACCCAAAGGAGTATCGCCTGATTCCATTTTCGTCGCAGCTTCTAAAACTTTTTTCGGTATTTTATTTGGTAGTATTTCTGCATTTTGCAGGATGGAGTTTGCCCGGTCGGAAACTTTTTTGAGGATTTCAGGTATTTGCTTTTCTATATTCTCTTGCCAAGATATTAATGTATCTAAATTCTCTAATTTATCAATAATATTGTCTGGATAATTTTCTATTTCTTCTGTTTCAATTTTATTCAGATTTTCCTCTATCCGGTCTGCCAGTTTTGGCTCCTCATTATTAGATGTTTTAGTTGAAAATAATACAGCAGAATCAAATTCTATATTTATCTTTTCGTCTTTTAGTAGAGATGTTACTTCTTTCTCCTCCCCATCTCCTTCACTCAAAAAACTCATAATTAATTCTGGTGCGGAAGTCTCATCTGAATTTTGCTGCTCTTCTGGAATTTGTTCTAATAATTCTTCTAATTCTCTAACTGGAAATTTTGCTATTTCTCGTAACTCAGACTGCATTTTTTGTCGCTGAGAAAATGATAAATTCAGAAAAGCTTCTGGATACCCTTGAGTACATATATGATAACTAGCAAAAATTAATTGTTGGCCTATCCCTTCACCTAATACTTTGAAATAACCTTCATAAGTATCATAAAATTCCTTGGCAATTTCAGCGATCGCTACTTCTATTTCTTTCAATTTTTCCTCTATTTGTTTTTCTGCTCCCACCATGGTAGATTATTTTCTATCTATCCACAATTAAAAATTAAAAATAAACAGATTATCTCTGCTACTTTTAATTTTTAATTCTGATTATTTTTTCCCTTATGGGTTTAATACCCTACCGTCTACACGGTGTTTACAATTTGTTGGGGTTTGAGTCCCCATCAACTTTTTCCTTATTCCTTATTCCTTCTTCCTTCTTCTTTCTTCTTCAAGATTTATCAATTATTCTTTACCCATTTGTGCTGCTACTTCTTCAGCAAAATTATCCTCTTTTTTCTCAATACCCTCTCCCAAAACAAATCGTGTAAAACGACGTACTTGTACTTTTTCACCTAACTGAGCGCTAGTTTCCTTAACCAACTCTGCCACTGTGACATTTTGGTCTTTAATATAAGCTTGATCCATTAATGTTAATTCTTTGAGTCGCTTTTCTATTCTTCCCTGAACTATTTTTTCCCTAATATTTTCCGGCTTTTTACTAAGGTCTTCTCTACCCATTTCTATAGATTTTTCACTCTCCACAAATTCCGTAGGGATATCATCAACTGAAATATATTCTACCTGTGGACAAGCTGCTATTTGCATAGCAATATTTTTCACTAACTCTTTGAATGCCTCATTCCGGGCTACAAAATCTGTCTGACAATTTACTTCTACTAAAACACCAATTCTGCTGCCTGTATGAATATAACTCTCAACCAGTCCTTCTGCTGCTACCTTACCCTCAAGTTTTCCTGCAGAAGCAATACCTTTTTGTCTTAACCATTCTGTAGCCTTAGTAATATCGCCATTATTTTCTGTGAGAGCGTTTTTGCAGTCCATCATGCCTGCACCTGTTGCTTTACGCAACTCTTGAACTAACTTTGCAGATATTTCCGGCATATTTTTCATTCCTCAATTTAACTTTACAAAAAAACGTGCAGTTGAAAGCCAAGTGACTTTAGCCCTTGGATGAAAACAAGTTGTGGGAATTTATTCCCAAGTATCCCAAAAATGTGGGATAATACTAATGGATGCAAGTAGGAACAAGGTTTGTCCCATAGACTCAATGCTTGTAGGGGTAAAACTCCTGTCGGGAAGAAACTGGTAGCATAGTTCTACCAACACGCTTACCACAGACAAGCAGGCAGCAAGGATAGAGATTTATAGCTCACTCCTTGAGTAAAACCACTCTGAAAGTGAGACAAAAGTAAGGGCGATCTATGCGACATTCGGAGTCAGCAAACTTTGAGTCTGTAGGTGGTTTTTGACTACCACCACTGGAAAAAATTTAATCAAGTCCAGTGACAGCTAGTAGCTTTTGAGAATCGTGTTTTTAAACCGATTCTGATGGGACTGCTTAGAATCACCCGTACTTTAGTCGGGTGAGAAGTCAATACAACTTTATTATTTAGGAATTAATCCTACTTTAGCTTCTTAATTTAAGATAGGCTTTTTAGAAATAATTTACCGCAAAATTCAGATATAAAGCCTCTTCATTAATGGAGAAAGAAGAGAAAAAATCCTTTTAACCAATCCTTTTATTTATAAGAAGAGGTAATTCTAAATTCGCGCATTCTAAATTCTTAGTTCTTGAACCTGTATTTTATCCCTAAAAACCGCTCAACTAAACTTATCATTAAAATTTAATTTCTTTTTGTTTTCAAAGAAATATTGGTGATAATAATAATTAGCTAAATTGAACAAATTTTTTGACAAAAAAGCCTTGTGTTCAATTTCTAACCACAAATTATGTTATTTGGTAATAACATGACGTTCAACTAGCTTCATATCTTAATTGTAGCTGATAACGACTCAATGGATAGACAACTGAATAGACTTACTCATTTTAGTTATGAGTAATTTTGATGAACTTTAGATAAGTTTTCCCCTTCTGTATTTACCCTCCACCTCTACTACTCAACAATATTACTAGAATTCTAAGCATTTCCTGCGGAATGTTGGGCAAACAGCTATCAGCAGTCAGCTATTCCTACGGAATGCTACGCAAACAGCAATTAGTAATTATTCATTACTTCTAAGGTTTTGTCCAGGGACTCATGGCAGTAACTTTTTATTCTTTTTCAATTTTAAAGGTTACTTTTATGCGGACTCAAAATTAATAGCTGATAGCTAATAGCTGACAGCTGTTTGCGCAGCATTCCGTAGGAAATGCTTACCTAGAATTTGTTATTCTTCTTCATTATTTTCTGCTGATGACTCTTCTTCATCATCACTTACATTAAATTCTTCTTCCGCTCCATCATAATCATAATCTTCTTCATATTCTTCATAGCTATCATAATCTTCTTGATCCAGAGTTTCTAGTTGACCATGACGACCTTCATAGATAGCATCAGCCAACTTACCCACTATAAGTTTAATTGAGCGAATAGCATCATCATTAGCTGGAATTGGAATATCAACTTGAGTCGGGTCACAATTCGTATCCAACAAAGAAACTATAGGAATATCCAACTTCTGGCATTCTTGAACAGCATTATACTCTCGTCGCTGGTCCACCATAACAACTCCATCTGGCAAGCGACGCATATTTTTAATACCCCCCAGATATTTTTGTAACTTAGCCATTTCACGACGGAGGACTGAAGCTTCTTTTTTCGGGAGTAAATCTAGTGCCCCATTTGCTTCACGACGCTCTAGGTCCTTGAGTCTTTCTACCCTAGTTTTAATAGTAGTCCAGTTAGTGAGCATCCCCCCTAACCAACGTTGATTAATATAATAAGCCCCACATCTACTAGCCTCTTGAGCGATAATACCAGCAGCTTGACGCTTCGTACCAACAAATAAGAATTTTTTTCCTTGTTCAGAAGCAGTTCTAATATAGTCGTAAGCTTCTTCCATTAATTGAGCTGTTTGAACAAGATCGATAATATGAACGCCGTTACGCTCTGTAAAAATATACTGGGACATTCTTGGATTCCAGCGACGGGTCTGATGCCCAAAGTGGACTCCTGACTCTAACAATTGAGCCAAACTAACAACTGGCATAATTATAATCTCCTATTCGGGTTTAATCCTCCATCCAGGTGCATTCTCACAGATTCTTATCTGTAGAACACCCGACTACCCAGATGTGCGATTTTAGACAACTTTTCTAGTGTATCATATCAAATCCGGTTAAACAGTTATAGAATGGTTAAGTCTTTAGGAGTCAGGAGTCGTAGGGGTCAATGGCCATTTATTGACGCAAAGCTGTCGCTTTACATGTTGCGGAGCAAAACGCCTGTACAGGAGGAGTCAGAAGTAGAGAGAATCACTTTGATGAGCGTAGTTATGACGATTGGAGAATTTTTTTCTCAAAATAATTTGGTCTAAAACCCCGCCTTGATTGGCGAAATATTTTTGGAGGGTTGCTCAAAATCCCCGTTACAAAAATAACTTCTGACTTCTGACTTCATTAAGTCCAATTCCCCCGGACTTGATATCATATAGCAATATGATTTGAGTTGTGAGATATTGGAAACTTTTAGGCAACAGGGAACACCGGATCTGGGAACAGAGAAGAAGAAAAAAACGTATCATATGAATATAATAATTGCTATATTCTATACTTTTCAGGAACACCTCAATTCTCACAACTGATTCTTAATTGCTATATAAATTCCTACCAATACTACTAACATACCAATCTGAAAAAATTTAATGGTTGCTTGGCAAATTAAAAAGCTTATTTTAAAGACTTTAAAACATAGTGATCGACAACAGAAATATCATTGCTTTTTGAATAGAATTTATTTATGTATGAGTCAACATCACTGGATGTATATATAAAACCCTTAAATCTACCGATTAAAATTTGTTCAGGACGGTATTTTAGAAGTAATTCATATATTTCATTTTGAGTCAATTGGCCTGTCTTTATGCGCTTAGTAGAGAAAACCGCAATTTCTGGAGGAACAAGTAAATCTGCATAAAAACCATAAATTGGAACATCTGTAAATAGCCATTTTGTTGAACTTTTATGCTCTATTAGACGATTTATAACTGCAAATTGTGGTTCATAGTTTGTTTGAAGACTAGGAATATCTTTTGAAACTTTAGGTTTTAATGTCAATAATGCAAATATCATTAAAATTAATGAAATACTTGCCCAAAAATAATTTCCTAATCTAAACTCTCGTTGCTGAAAAAGGTCAAATAATGGAACAGATGCATAAGCTGCCAACCAAGCCATAGGAATAGCAATGAGACAATAATGATGTGGCCATACTGGTCTATGATTTAAAAGAAGCAATATTCCTGTTCCTAGCCATGCAACTGGAAATAGACCTTCCCATCGATGTCTCACAAAAACTACTAATATACCTAAAATAGCTAAATAAAATAGATCGTAATCTTTATTGATGATGACTTTACTTAGCCTTTCAAAACCATCTTTGATGGGAAATGCAGTTTGAATTTCCTCTCCAAAATGAGTGCCAAAAAGCTGTTCATAGCTTAACTCATTCAATAATAATGAAACAATCAAGAAAATAACAACTAAACTTATTATCCAAAGTAATAAAGGGTAAATCAATTTACTTCTTGGCTTCTGATTTGATTCAAAATTAATTTTCTTGAGATCAAGGATAAAAAGTAAAATGATTGGGCTTAAAAAAACTGTAAAAAATTTAATTTTTAAAGACAATGCAAAAAGAACACCGGAAATAATCAATAAATATTTTTGCTGACTCTTTTTGTAAATAAATAAAAAGTAGATAGAAATTACGGCTAAAGATAATGCAGGAATTCCGATCATAACAGCACTACTAAATCTGATAAACCCTGATGAAGCAGCCAATGATATTGCTCCAATAATAGCAGGGAATATTCCTAAAGAAATACGAATAGTTTCAAAGAAAAACCATATTAGTAATGCTGAAAAAGTTAAGGTTAAAAGTCGTGCTGAAAAAACAGATTTTCCAACTATACTAAACCATAATGAAAGCAGTGCTGGGAAAAAGAAAGGCTGATCGCTCCAAATTTCTGTCTGCGGCGAGTAACCTTGCATATAAAGTGAAGCCCTCATTAATTGAAGTCCTTCATCAAAATTGAGTTGGAATTCCTCCTTTAAGGGAAAAATTATAGCTACTATGATAATTGCTAGTACTAGATACAGTAGAAGCAAAGATATGTAAAATACTTTTCGTTTAATCATCATTTTTGGGGTGCATCTCAAATATTTGCAAAAATACTTTTTTTCCGATATATTCCCTATTCCCTGTTGCCTGTTGCCAAATCAACTGTTGCCTAAAAGCGATAAATTTTTGGCTTTATTCAAAATTGAGATGCACCCCATTTTTGAGTTGTGAATTTGATTAGTCAACTTAACTCAATATCTTAGTTTAATCTAGCTTTGATTAAATTGTAGTTCTGCTAACTATAACAGACAAAAACCTTGTATTGCAAATAGTTCAATATTTACTGGATAAATCAGGTCTTAAGGATGTATTTGTCCTAATATTATTTTTAAACGGTCATAATCATCTCTCAACAAAACACTCATATTTCTACCTGCCTGAACTAACCAATTACGGTCTGCTTTTCTCAGTTGATAAATTTCTCTAATAGTAGCAGCTACTAAAGCATCAACAGGAGCATTAAATAACTGTAATAAAGTCCGCAAAAAATCTAACTTTTCACTAAATCTAACTATTTCTTCTGGTTCACATAAATAAACTGCTTGATGAATTTGAGGCGGACGAGGTGGAAGATATTGGTAAATTCTGCCATTTTCTGCTGTAGAACCATTTAATTCTTCTTGAGATTTAAAACCTACTATTGCTGCCCTAAATTCTGTCTTCAACATAGCAAAAATTTGTGGTTGTTGTTCCCGTAACTGAGCTAAAGACATTCCCAAAGCTCTTGCCCTATGTACTGAATCAATAGGTAAAGTAGTTGCATAATAAACCACTCCATAAATCTGATTTCCTGATTGTTCATCTTCCGATTTTACCCAAGTACCAAAAGCAGGCATCATCGGAAAATCTAATTCTTCTGGTTCTAAACATTGAGCCAAAAATTCTGTAGTTGCTGTTTCTATTACTTCAGCTATGTAATTTTTATGGCGATTTGTGTTAGCAAACTGGGGTAAAGGAAGACGCATAATGTAGATAATTAATAATTAATAATTAATAATTAATAATTAGACAGTACAAAGTTCTGGGAATAACTATTGCTAGCTAACGCTTTCAGCGATCTAAAGGTTAAAAAGTCTTTATTCAGAGCTGTAAGTACTGCAAGCCTTTTCCCGTCAGACTTTCAGTCTTCAAGACAGATCCTTTTTTGACAGAACTTTGTACTCTCCAGTTAATAATTAATAATTATTACCTCTCCTTGAAAAGGAGAGAATTGACTCAAAGGAAAATTTTTTCTTGCTTATCCTTGAAAGGAGAGGCTTTAAACCTTAATTATTCGGTAAATTGTAGGTTTTAGTTGGTAGATAATTAATATTTCACTTAAAACCTCATACTATTCTTTACTTTTTTCAACAATTAATAATTACCTCTCCTTAAAATTTATAGAATTGGAAAGCAGAATTTGTAGACAATTAAGATTTTACCCAAAAACTCATACCATTCTTGATTTTTTTCAACAATTAATAATTACTTCTCCTTCAGGGTTGTTTCATTCTAAACTATGCCGTTTTATGTATTGATTAAACCACGTTATTTCAAGTGTTAGGAAATTATATCTTTCGCCGTATGAAAATCAATAAACTCATTGCCAAAATCTAGAATGAAATTACCCTGTCTCTCCTTAAAATTATAGAGTTAACAAACAGGATTTTTTATCTTTATTTTTTCTTCAAAGAAGATATTTAACTAGCTATTAGAGCTGATTTGTAAACTGAGCTGAAACCCTTTTCTAGCAGGGGTTTGTCGAAAATTATGCCCTAGGGGATTAGATATACCCAAACCCTTACACTGTAAGGCATTTATCTTCTTAATATTTACTTTATAAATCAGCTCTTAGTTTTTAGTATTCAGCTAGTCTCCTAGTGCAGGATGGCAGAAATAACTGACCAGTTACAAAATCCTAAAAGCCTTACTAAGCAATACTTTTGACTTTTGACTGTCAGATGTGCGTCTTACATTCTGAGGTCCCCTCAGAATTACGCACTCGCTTTTGACTTCCGCGTAGCGGCACTAACTGAATTATTTTTTCTTGCGACCTGCCGTTGCATCCACTAACTCTAATTCTGAGAGTCTAAATGTTACTAACTTATCCCAATTTCCACCTTCAAATAATACAGCAGCTTTACCGTCACTTACTCGTTGAACCTGTCCTTGAAATCCATAATAAGTATCACTAATATTTTTAACTTGAACTGCTACACCAGGTAAAATCATTGTTTTCTACTCCTATCAAAAATTTTCTCAATTTTAGGAAATTGAAGGCTGTTTTATTGTAATATTTTTAGCATCTTTGATATCCTCCCAACACTGCCCTAAGTTACAAAAATAACTTCTGACTTCTGACTTGGGGACTTCTGACTTCGTTAAGCCAAGGCCACAACAGAAACTCTACCAGCAATTTTTTGAGCGATCGCTTTGAGTTCTTGAGCAGAACTAGAATTAGGAGCGCTAACTACAATAGGAACTCCAGTATCTCCACCTTCTCTAACAGGCATTTCCAAAGGAACTCCTCCAAGTAGCGGTACACCTAGTTCCTCTGCTGTTCTTTTACCACCACCAGAACCAAAAATGTCATACTTTTTCTCTGGCATATCTGGAGGGACAAAATAACTCATATTTTCAACTATTCCTAATACAGAAACTCCTAACTGCTGAAACATTTTTAGACCTTTGCGAGAGTCCAATAATGCCACTGTTTGAGGTGTTGTCACAATTACCACTCCAGACATAGGAACAGCTTGAGCTAATGTTAATTGAGCATCACCAGTACCGGGAGGCAAATCTACCAATAAATAATCTAAATCACCCCATTGCACTTGGTACAAAAATTGTCGGATAATTCCATTCAACATTGGACCACGCCAAATTACAGGTTGATCTTTATCAATTAAAAAAGCCATAGAAACCAACTTAACTCCATGATTAAAAGCTGGTTCCAGGACTTCTCCAGATTGTCCTGCTTGTACCATAACTTTAGCATCTGCTAGACCTAACATTGTTGGGTCGTTAGGGCCATAAATATCAGCATCAATCAAACCCACTTTAGCGCCCATTTGAGCCAATGCCACAGCTACATTCACTGCTACTGTACTTTTACCAACTCCACCCTTACCACTAGAAACAGCAATAATATTTTTCACTCCATCAATACCTTGGCGGTCAGGTATAGTTTTCTGCTGAGGAGTCTCTGCTGTGACATCTACTATTACTTCCTTCACCCCGGGAAGTTGCTTGACAGCTTTTTGACAGTCTTCGACAATAAACTCTCGTAATGGACAAGCTGGAGTTGTCAATACTAAAGTAAACTCAACTTGTCCATCTTTAACTTTAATATTGCGAATCATATTTAGTTCCACCAAACTCTTTTGCAGTTCGGGGTCTTGTACTGGTCGTAAAACATCTAAAATAGATTGAGTCTCAGGTATAGTGGACATATAACATCCTTCAAAAATTAAATTTTTCTTAAATTATATCTGTTATTTGCAAGATAATGTTAAATACTTTCTTCACTTAATTACTAATAATTAAATTAATTATTAATTTGATATTTTAATAAAAGTAATGAATCTTAACCTAAGAATTAATGTAATTTAGGTAGCCTATAGAAATGATTGCCAATGAGATAAAAAATGAAATTTAGTAATTAGTAAAAGAATCAATAATAACTAGCTACAAAATCTTTTTTAATCCATCAATAATTTATCGTCTGCCATATCATAATCATATAGTTTAGATGTAAATCAACAGGCAAGACTAATTCAGTAATTAAGAATCATAGTTGAGTATTTGAAATATTCTGATTACAAGATAGGTTGATTTACTCAAGAAAAACTGGAAAAAACAGGAAAATTTTACTAGACGATCGATAGCATGGTAGGATAAAAAGTCTGGAAAGATACATATAATTTTTAGCCAAATTTGAAACACATATTGTACCTATGACAGCTTCCACTGAAACTCAAAAAACAACACCTCTATCTCTATCACTGGGTAGTACCCAAGGTCGAGTCAGTAAATTTATGCAGGATATACAAGATGAAATTTGTCAAGGACTGGAGCAACTAGATGGAATTGGCAAATTTAAAGAAGACCGTTGGGAACGCCCAGGTGGTGGTGGAGGAAGGTCTCGTGTAATTAGAGACGGTGCGGTTTTTGAACAGGGAGGAGTGAATTTTTCAGAAGTGTGGGGAGATAAACTACCACCAAGCATACTAGCACAAAGACCAGAAGCCAAAGGTCATGGTTTTTATGCTACAGGGACTTCAATGGTGCTGCACCCTAAAAATCCTTATGTGCCAACAGTGCATCTTAATTATCGCTATTTTGAAGCAGGACCTGTATGGTGGTTTGGTGGAGGTATAGATTTAACACCTTACTATCCCTATGCCGAAGACGCAGCTCATTTTCATCAAACTATTAAGGCAGCCTGTGACAAAAGCCATAAAGAGTATTATCCTGTATTTAAAAGATGGTGTGACGAGTATTTTTACTTAAAGCATCGTCAAGAAATGCGAGGTGTAGGGGGTATCTTCTTTGATTATCAAGATGGTCAAGGGGAATTATACAAAGGGCCAGATAGTCAAGGACCAGCAGCAATCTATAGTCAGCAGTTAGGAGTTCCTGAATCCCGTAGTTGGGAATCATTATTTACATTCGTACAAAATTGTGGTAGATCATTCTTACCAGCATATAAAACAATAGTAGAGCGACGGCAACCCATGGAATATGGCGATCGGGAACGCAACTTTCAGCTATACCGACGTGGCCGTTATGTTGAATTTAATCTAGTGTATGACAGAGGTACAATTTTTGGTTTGCAAACCAATGGTCGTACAGAGTCAATTTTGATGTCTTTACCACCTTTGGTTCGTTGGGAATATGGCTACAGTCCAGAACCTAATACACCAGAAGCTAAACTATATGAAGTATTCTTAAAACCTCATGATTGGGCTAACTGGAAACAAAATCATTAATTACTCTGAGTTAAATTACAGTCAGATGGGCAACCACCATAACTAATATCATCCCGAGGGAAGGGTCAGTGATTCATATTGAGCAAAAAACCCACACAACTCAGGACGGCACAACAGTAATCGTCCTAGCACCAACTGGACGCTTGGATATAACAACAGCTTGGCAGTTTCGCCTCAAGTTGCAGGAATGTATCTCCAAACTAAGTCGTCATGTAGTGGTCAATTTAGGTCAGGTTAACTTTATTGATAGTTCTGGACTTACATCTTTGGTAGCAGGCATGCGAGATGCTGACAAAGTTAAGGGTAGTTTCCGAATTTGTAGTGTTCATCCAGAAGCCAAACTGGTATTTGAAGTAACTATGATGGATTCTGTGTTTGAGATTTTTGAAACAGAAGAAGAAGCTCTTGAATATGGTGATGTCCGTGAAGAGAATAGAGCTTAAACAGTTTTGAAGCAGAACTTAATCAATTTTATATCTGAACAAACTGTCCAGCAAAGTACTTCTTTAATAAATTAAAATTCGATTGAAATGGGATTACCAAGACCAGTCAAAATAGAGTAAAAGCATATAGCTGACAACATAATTGTCAATTGGTTATCGTAAATTGTCATTATTTTAGTAAGGGTATATTGGGTTTTTCAATCCCATTTACCATTACTATTTAGAACTATTGGTAAATTTTCCTGAGATTAAAGACTGACAATTAATTTTGTTTAACAAAAAGTTTGATTGTGAATCTACTGAATATTCTGAAGTTGGCTTAACCAAAAGTTCTCACAATTGTTGTAGAAACCTACTTTTTGATGAGCAAATACAAACATTAATTTGTTCTAGCTTGACATGTATTCAAAATACCCAATCACAATTGTAATTGCACTTAGTTTAGCTGACTGTGCATTCAAATAATACCTTGATAGTTAAAGTAATACCTAGAAATGTATTATTTTGCCATATTGTCTACCTTACTTGCAATCGATCCAAATTCAGTGAGTATGGACTTGTTATTTGGTGAAATATATATTTAGTTGAACTCAGAGTTAAGCTTAATCATCTGAATGGCTGCCAATTCTTAAATTCTGGTGGCCTTTTTTGAGGAATTAGGGCTTGCTGATTAAATATCAAAGTATTGACTGATATTGGTTGTAGCATTTTTTTGTCGAAAAAAGTGTCAGCTTTTCAGTGGAAAGAGCTGCATAAAGCTAGTATTTTGGGACGATTATGGCAGAAAAATCACTCTTACAATTTTTCCGACTACCTCTTCTATCATTCCCATTTCTCCTGACTCCTGATTTCTGACTCCTACCCCTACCACTCATACTTTCCGTACGCAAACCCGAATTAGAATATTACTGCAGTACTTATAAAATCAGTTCTGAACTAAAATTGCTGTAGAGCCTTGGTAAAATATATCCTGAGTTGCAATTGTTTTAGAGCATTCCGTAATCTTGAAGGCTGAAGGCTATTTTCAACTTTAAAATTAAAGAAAATTAATTATATTTTTATCTTTAATCCTTACTTGTGCTATTATCTCAACGTTGGCCCTTGACCCGCGCTCTCCCGTTTTGCGCTTCGCATAACTGCGTTAACGGCTGTCGCCGACATGGAAAGCGGAGCATTCCGTCAGGAAAAGGCGGAGCAAGTGCGGCAGCTATTAGGGGAGCGGAGAGATGGGAAAACCAATCAATTTTGAGGTTTTGTCAATAGTATGTTAGACTTAAAATTAGGCTGCTGGGCTAGCAGTGTCAGTCTGTGGAGCGCGCCTTTAGACCGAAAAGAGGCTCGACCTTGGAGGCTGGTGCATTGTTAGCGCAGCTCCTCTGCAAGAGGCAGCAGAAAGACCTAATCAGCGATGGTTAGGAATCCCGCGCTTTCACGCAAGTGCAGCGTCGGGAGGATGTCAATAAGGAAATTCTGATAATTTAAAGGTTGGGAGCGACAACTTTTAAAACATTAGCTGTAGCAAAGTTGTACTATATATATAGTTTATATATACACAAGGGGCGACAATCAAATTTGTCAGGCAAAACAATTATCTTGTTTATACCAGGTTGCGTCAGCACAATTCCTCATCGGAAAGACAAGGTAGTTGGCCAAATATTTGTGTAGTAGTTTTCGAGAAGGTTAAAGTAATTCGCACTTGCCCTTTAAGTTGATAGAATATTCAACTGTACCATACAGTCAAGATTAGTTAAACCAGTAAGAATAAGTTAACTATTTTAATTTTATTTTTTACAGTTTAGTTATTACTGTAGGTACTTCACAAAGTCAAACCCACCCTGCTTTTCCAGTACTATATGCTTTCAAGCTGACCTAGTAGGAAACCAACAGCTGACAGGGATGGGATTATAGAATTAGAACACCAGGTGAATAATATTCGTACTGTTTCAGATACTAAGAAAGCTTTTTATAATTCTCACACCCGTCCAATTAACTCTATATACAATCGAGTTGTTGAAGAGCTGCTAGTGGAAATGCACCTGATTTCCGTCAATGCTAATTATAGCTATAATCCATTTTATGCTTTGGGTATAGTCACAGCTTTTGACCGTTTTATGGAGGGATATTCTCCTGAACAGGACAAAATTTCTATTTTTAATGCTCTGATTCAAGCACAAGAAGAAGAACCAGATAAATACCGTGCAGATGCTAAAGGATTAGAAGATTTAGCTAGGCAAATGTCTGGAAAGGATATGCTCTCGTGGATTTGCTTATCAACAGATAGAGATGATGCTCAACATTTGCAAGATAATTTAAGAGCTATTTCCGATCATTATAAATTTAAGTATAATCGCTTATTTGTTATAGGTTTATTCACTTTACTAGAAATAGCAGATACAGAGTTAGTTAAGGAAGAACAGCAGCGTACAGAAGCTATCAAGGAAATTTCCCAGGCTTTAAACTTGCCAGAAGAAAAATCATTAAAAGATATAGAAATTTATCGTAGCAATTTAGAGAGAATAATTCAAGCTCGTAGTGCTATGGAAGATACTCTGATGGCAGCTCGGAAAAAACGAGAGAAACGTAGCTTGGAAAAAGGGAATATACCTACTTCTACTAGCAAGACTTCAAATAATAGTAATTAATTATAAATAACGAAAGATTGAATTATTGAATCTTGAGTATTTTGACTGTATTATCTCAGATAATATGTTACTGGTTCATCAGACATTCTCCTTGCTATTCTTTCATTTTTATTTTTTGAGTATGAGATGTTTTCAAATATCTCTACTCTAATTAATTCCATAAGTAATATTTCTAAAATTTAGCCCACTTTATTGACGAACAATTATATATAATTATTGTCAATTTTTTATTTTAAAAAGACTATCTATTTAGTAAAAAATAGTAAATAACAATTTAGAATACTTCATAATTACGAATACAAATAATAAAAATATTTTTTTCTATATAATTATTTTAATCCTGAGAATAAACAACCTTGATTTTCCTGTCTAGTAAGGATAATTTAATTATCAATCAGACTGTTGTTCATACCGTGGAGCATTAAATTTAAGTAATTCACTAAGCTGTGAACCAACATCAGGAGAACTACCAAAAGGTGTAGGGTTAATTGGTTGTCTATCTATATTTTGAGCAATAGCTTCATTTACCCGCTGAGAAATTAGATTTTGAAGTTCATCTTTAGCCTTAGACCTTTGAAACTGAGCACCCTCTTCCGTAGTAGCATATAAAGGAGGAAGTCTATTTAAAGCATAAGCTGCAATATCCCCCACATCAAGGGTTTTGTCGCTAGTGGCCTCAATTTCTGCCACTCGTGCGATCGCTTCAGACAGGACTAATTCTTCCATCACATTAATAAATTGTTTACGAGGTAAAACGACAACTTCTCCTGTCAATAAAGCTCCCATTAGACGGTCAAGAGCCATATATTCCTCAATTGATAATTCAGAAGCTGTATTACAAATTAGTCCTACCTCTGCTTCCATAGAAGGTGTTAAATAACCATCTTGTAAAGCTTGTTCAACAATTTTTTCTATACTCATAAGTTTTATTTAAGTTTACTCAAAAGAATTTTCAAATAAGGTTTCTACATATTTATCAGACTAAGGTTATAAGTTAATCAAAGTCAATATCAACTATCACCCTACTTTTCAGAGCATAACTTAAAAATCAAATATAAGTAAGTCGGTGGAAAAAAATTCTCTGAGTCTTGATGTGTTAATTAGAAAAGTCTTATTCAATACCTTTGTATCTCCAAGGAACAGGATCGACAGCTTGACCAGATACATATAGTCCCCAATGTAGATGAGGACCTGTAGATGCCCCTGTAGATCCTACAGCACCAATTAACTGGCCAGCTTTGACAAAATCACCTTCTTGAACATTGATACGACTCAAATGGATAAAAATGCTCGTTACTCCTTGACCATGATCGATGCCCACAGTATTACCATGAATTTCAAAACCCTGAGATTCTAATCCCACTAGAGCGACACGACCAGCAGCAGGAGCTACTACAGGAGAGCCATTATAATCTGCATAATCTACCCCACGATGATAATAGTTTTCAGCAAACTCTCCATTGTAATACCGTCGTACCCCATAAATTGTACTTACAGGACCTTGGTTAGGTCGAATAAATGGACCATTCCAAAACTTCTCTGGAGTGACAAGTTTTTTAAATGCTCCTACTCTGTCAAATTCTAAGTCTGTTCCTTTGAGAGAATCTTTGCCAGGAGGTAGCCAAATAGACTGAGTGGGAAAGGAGCGACTTTGCAGATTTACATTTACATTCTGAATACCTGCTTCAGTGTTAATTTGAAGCTGTCGTGTACCTGGTCGGTCTAAAGGAGTAGTTGGTAATAATGCTCTCAGCTTATTTTGTCCAATTGAAAAAAATGAATAAGTTTTTCCATCCATATTAACTTTAGGAGTTGCTCCGCCAATAGATTCTTGAATTACAACTGATAAAGTATCTCCAAGTTGTGGGTTAGTAGGAGTTATTTGTACAGTTTGGCTGAATCCAGGGCTAGCTATTACTAATATTGTTGTAACTATAGCTAAGATTAAGCTAGGGATAAACTGTTTAATTTTGATAGGCCAAAACATTAGTTTTTTTATTTAAGATTTTTCCGATTAATTAAAGACTAAATTATATTTGCAGGTTCAAATTAAAAATATCCTCTCATCTCAGGAGGAATCTATTTGAAGAAGGTTTTAGGTCGTAAGTTTTAGGTATTAGATTCAATTTTTAGGGGGTTCAAAACTAACCAATTGCAGAAACGGTGAGTGATGGAGGAGTTATCTAACCCAATTGAAAAGGGTGTGTTTTCTACACCTAAAACTTACCACCAAAGGAAGCGTAGCTTTGATAATTAATTTTGAGCTTTGCTAATTTTTGGTATGGATAGATGGCTGAAAATTATCAACCTAATCCAATATAAAAAATATAAAAAATTATAGACTCATTCACCAAGGTCTAATTTTTAAAGTTAAGTTATTTGATTATTAATCAATCAAATTTAACGTAGTTAACACTAAATCGATAAAATGTCAATAAATTATGATTCTTGAATCATAATTTAAGACATAACTAATCAAACATTAAATATTATATCTTGAAGTTAATATACCTTGACAATATTGTGATACTTATAAAAATCTGTGCAAGAAGACTTTCGATTAATCATAGACTTGGGTTTTTCGATTGAGATGGGTGCTTTTGTGGTGGGTCTAATGATATCTGAGGTAGAGTATGCCGATCAAACCTTAACTTACGTTGAACCGATCCGAGATATTTTTGCAGCTCTGTTTTTTGTGGCGATCGGGATGTTAATTGACCCATTTTTCTTATGGAGTCATTTAGAAATTATCCTGGGTTTGTTATTTCTAGTTCTAGTGGGAAAATTTTTGATTGTCACTCCCATGGTCAGAATTTTTGGTTATCCTTTGAAAATAGTTATTCTGGCAGGTTTGGGTTTAGCCCAAATAGAAGAATTTTCCTTTGTGCTTGCTAGTGCGGGACAAACATTAGGATTAGTTTCTCGTCGGGTATACTTATAAATACTTAGGTACAATGGCTGTAAGGCAATTGAAAATTCCCCAGACTCAGAAATATCTTCAAAAACAAAAGTTAACTACAGCAGTTAATGAAACTACAGAAATCTAGCGTTGACATCTAGTGAAAAAGAATAGACTTTTTGCAGAAGTAGGCAACAGCTCATCTGGCAACAGGGAAGAAAATTTATGAAAAAATACATAAAAAATGCTCTATATGTGTAATTTCTACTCCTATGTCTAAATAGTTATAGCAGTCGAAGCAAAGTTTAGAACATTCCTAAATACTCAAAGAAGCGTCAGATATTACTTCTGACTTCTGATTTGCGCGTAGCGCTATATTTGTCCTATTTGACTTTGCCACAAATTTTGTAATTACATCATTTTGGAATTGTCTATTTCTGATTCTCTTAAAATAAGAAGGTAGAAGAAGTTTCGTGAAAAAATTAGGATTAGTTTTTGGGTTTGAGATAAACAATAGCTTGTCGCCAAATTATAATTGGTAAATCATACTGGTCTAAGAGGCAAATACAATTTGGGTCTTGCCAGAAAACTTTTCCCACATGGAGGTCATTAGTAATTAGTTTTAGCTCTACTTCTTTCTTATCTGTGATATAAGTTTGAATCTGGCGAACACTAGGTAAACTGGTATCAAAATCAGACATAATAATTATTCAATATATTTCCCACGTAATCTTTTCATTTAAAAGTAAATTTCAACTCAATTACTGGAGCATCATCATGACAGTATCATTCACCAAGTATCATGGCCTGGGCAACGATTTTATTTTGATAGATAATCGCCACCTCCCGCAACCTATAGTAACACCAGAACAGGCGATAAAATTGTGCGATCGCAATTTTGGCGTTGGTGCAAATGGTGTGATTTTTGCTCTGCCTAGACAAGATCAAGCAGATTATACCATGCGGATATTTAACTCTGATGGTTCAGAGTCAGAAATGTGTGGCAATGGGATTAGGTGTTTAGCTAAGTTTATTGCTGAAATAGATAATGATAATAAAACTAAATATAAAATTTATACTGGTGCAGGTCTACTTGGAATCGAATTACAACCAGATGGCCAAGTAAAAGTTGACATGGGACAACCAAAACTATTGGCATCGGAAATACCCACAACTCTAGGTAATGCTGATGAGAAAATTGTCAATCAAACTGTAGAAGTGGCTGGAAAGTCTTGGTCTGTTACCTGTGTCAATATGGGAAACCCACACTGTATAACTTTTGTAGAGAATGTTGCTGATATAGCTCTAGAAATAGTAGGTCCTCAATTTGAGGATCACTCGGTATTTCCAGAACGCACTAATACAGAATTTATTCAAATTGTTAGCCCAAATTATGTGAAAATGCGGGTATGGGAAAGAGGTGCTGGTGCAACATTAGCTTGTGGCACGGGTGCTTGTGCATCAGTAGTAGCAGGAGTTTTAACTCAAAGAAACGAAAACAAAGTTACAGTTGAACTACCTGGAGGTTGTTTGGAGATTGAATGGTCAACTACAGATCAAAAAGTTTATATGACTGGACCAACAGAAAAGGTATTTACAGGAGTTATTAATGAATCAATAATGAGTTCATAAAAATGTAGAGATTGGCAATTGTTGAAAATGAATTTTTTGACAATTTAAAAATTAATTTTATAGAAGAAGGAAGAAGGAAGAAGGAAAAAGGAAGAAAGAAAAATATTGCGTTGCCTGAGTTTTCGGCTTTTGATATTTCCTTACTTTTCTTTCGACTGCTATAAAAAAATTAGCTGTACTATTTTCAATACTTAGAATAACTTTTATAGCATTGCGCGCTGGTATGTTGACAAATTGCAGGAACTACTAAATAGCTAAAAGTCTGAGAAAATTGGTTTTTTATTCCTCCTATTGCCTGCGCAAAGCGCTATAAATAAAAATTAAAAGTTATATTGATTTTTGCTGGGAATTTTGACTTAAAAATAGAGGTATATTCATGGGCGGAGGTATTTACTTAATTCGTGACAACGATCAACTTGTGGAAATGACAGAACAAGCTTATGAGTCTGAAGATCAACTACAAGAATTTATAGAAACTTATCCTAACTTACTTGCGGGAGATGATATAGATAGAGCTACTCCCAGAAGATGGTTATTAATATCACGGGAAATAGCAATATCGACAGAAGAAGAGATTACACAACAATGGGCGTTATCTCATTTATTTATTGACCAAGAAGCAATTCCAACATTAGTAATAGTTAAAAGCGCTTATAAAGCAGAAATTCGCCAACAAGTAGTAGGTCAAATGATTGATTATGCTGCTAATGTAGGAGTTTATTGGCCTCTAGAGTCAATTGTTGCTCAATTTGAAGTCAACTGCCGGGAACATGGTCGTGATCCAGAACAAGTGTTTGAAAAATTTCTGGGTTTAGATGCTAACGAAGAGAAATTCTGGCAAAAAGTTAAAACTAATTTGCAAGCAAATAAAATTCGTTTAGTGTTTGTGGCAGATAATATTCCGGCAGAACTACGGAGAGTAGTAGAATTTCTCAATGAGCAGATAGACCCAGTAGAAGTTTTAGCATTAGAAATTAAACAGTATGTGAGTCAAGAAGGTTTAAGAACTTTAGTTCCAAGATTAATTGGTCAAACAACTGAAGCGCAACTGAAAAAATCAAGCACAACTCGCGAGAGAAGAAGGTGGGACGAAGTATCTTTCTTTCAAGAATTTAAAACTAGATGGGGCGCTGATGAGGCAGCAATACTCAAAAAAATTCATGAGTGGGCTAAAAACCAAGAACCCATAACCTCAATTCAATGGGGGACTGGAGATGTTTATGGTGGCTTTACTATAATAGTTAATCAACCAGAAAAAAAGAGTCTAGAGTTATTTAGTATTGATATTTCAGGTCATCTAGAAATTTACTCGAATAAATATAGTTGTCAACCTCCATTTAATAACAATGGTAAATGGTTGGAATTAAGAGCTAAACTTAGTTCAATTGGTCTAGCTCTACCTGGAAATTCAGAAGAATTTAGAGCGCCTAGTTTACGTTTATCGACATTACAAGATGATGTAGCATTACAGCAAGTAATAGAAACTTTTCATTGGATTATTGAGGAAGTTAATCAAGTTTGAATTGGTAATTTCAGTTATCAGTTATCAGTTATCAGTTATCAGTTGTAATTAAATATAAAGGTGACTGAAATAATAGCCATTAACCAGGTATTTAAAAGTTATTTAGATTGAAAATGGTAAAGTGGCGATCGCCTAGTTCAAAGATATAGCAGAAAGAAGAAGAAAGAAGAAAAAATGTGGCGTTGTCTGAGTTTTAAGCTTTTAATACGTCCTAATCTTTCCTTCGACTGCTATATTTCAAATTTTGTTTCTTTAATTAGCTATTAATGGAAATACGCTTGAATAATTAATAATTAATAATTAATAATTAATAATTAATTATTAATAATTAATAATTAATAAGTAATATTTGCCATTCCTGTAAAGCGAATGGCAATTCGTCCTGCTCTGATTATTCGTAATATTTTTTTCCAAATTAGTATAACACCTAAAATCTAATACCAAATTGATAAATGTTTGCTACAAATAGATAGGATATTTCTTAGGAGTCAGGAGTAAGAATGAATGGCTTTAATAGCAGTTTTTAGGTCGGAATTTATCTTTTTAGTTCAAGAGACATCTCCTTTCATTAATTGATAATTTATAATTGATAATTACCTCTGGTTAAAACCGCTACGGAATTGAATATAAGGAAATATTATTTCTTCTCTTGGTCTCATGGATATGGCGAGGAGACCCGCTCTTATCAGAGCCGCTCCGCTGTTAGCGTTTGCGGTAGCATTCCGGAACGGAAAGCTTTGCGGTAGCAAACGCCATCCCATCCTAACGGACTGCTCCGCAAACGACCGCTTTTTTTCCCTTAAAAGGGGAGGCTTCAAGGCGCGAATTATTTAATTATTAATTATTAATTATTAATTATTCGGTAAAGCATTTTAATTGCCTAAATTAATTAGTAAAATTATTTTTTGAAATTGGTATAACGCCTAATTATATGCAGTCTCAGATAAAATTGGTATAACATTTTTCTATTAAAGCTAAATAAGTTAGAAATTATCATGTCTGATTCTATTATAGGTAAAATTATTGGTGGTAAGTATGACATTCTTACTGAAATTGGCAAAGGTGGAAGTGGTGTTGTTTATTTGACTGAAAAGTTAAATACTAAGGAGCGTTATGCTATCAAAACACTTTCTACCGATGAAAAAAATGCAATTAAATTATTGGAGAGAGAAACTCAAACTTTAAAACGTTTAAATCATCCTCATATTGTGAAATTTATCGAAGCTGGTTATGAAGAGCGTCACAGACTGGTTTATTTGGTATTGGAATATTTAGATGGTCAAGATATTAAAAATTATTTTGATGGTGGCATTGATTTAAAAACAAAGTTGAATTTATTTTTGCAGATTATTGATGGAATTAGTCATGCTCATGGAAAGAGTATTATTCATCGGGATATTAAGCCAGATAATATTAAGGTGGTAGATATTGATGAGGAACCGGAAGCAAAAATTTTAGATTTTGGGATAGCTATTATTACTACTACTTTGTTAACAAATACGATTAGAAGTTATCATACACCTTTATTTTCTGCGCCGGAGCAAATTAATCTTGAGAGAGTTTCTAGAGATTCGGATGTTTATTCTTTGGGCGTGACTTTTTTATATTTATTATCAAGTCAGTCGGAGCGAATTAATTTTCAAGATGAAAGGGATAAAAATATTCTTTATGAGTCTGTTGAAGAATTTTTAAATGGTTATGAAAATTATCAAAATTTAATAGAAAGTTTTAAAACTGCGACAAATAAAGACCGCGAAAAACGCCCTAAACTTGATATTTTGAGAAAGGTTATTGCGGATTTTTTAGAAATATTATCTGAAACAACGGACATAGTATTTAGGGTGACTCCTGGATTTAGAGAAAAAGTAGATAAAAGCAATAATTATCAAGGACAAGGTTTAAGAGTTCAAAGACATATTGAGTCAGATTTAAAAGCTAATTCAGGAATCTTATATATTAAAAAACATACTCAAAAGAATCGGAAGCAAGAAAAAGATAATCGGCTGAATGTAGAAATTTTTATAGAAACTTTAGCTAAAATTTACCAAGGTTTTATTGAGTTAGATGAACCTAATTACATTGTTATTTATAACGAACAATTCTTTGTTAATCCTCAAATACAAGAAAGAATTATTGACAATGGAGTAGAAATAAAAATTGAGCCAATCGTTGAAATAGATTCTAATTCAAGAAGAAGGAAAAGAAATTTAGGCGATTTAAATGAGTTAGTTAATCAAATTTTGGAGAAAGAACAACAGGTTAAAAAGGAAAGAGAAAATAATCAAACATTAGCAGCAACGTTTGAACAATGGCAATCTGTAATTGATATTGAAAAAGAGATTATTCAAGAGCAAAAATCAACTTTTGGATATAAACAAAAATTTTATGAACAGCAAAGAGAAATTGTAATTTTAACTTTAACAAAACCTATCTCTAGTGAAGATTTGGAAAAAATTACATCTCCTCCATTACCTGTAAATATTTCCACTACGAAACAATCATCTTCTAGTCGAAAAAAATTCAAGCAGTTCCCTATTGGAGATATTATTGATGGGGAAAAATCTAGTAACGGAGAGTTAATTGAAAAACTACATATCAGTATAGGAGATTTTTGCCCTGATGAAATTATTCAGTCTATATCGAACACAGGAAAAATCGAAACAAATTTACAAGACCAAGAATCTGAAATTGAAAAAAGACGTAAAGCTTTAAGAGAAATTAGATATGGTGATTCAGAAAATCCAGAATTATGTCAGGTTATAGTTAATCCTTCTGATGTTAAATTAATTGAGCCTATATTAATTAATGAATTTTTTAATCAACAACTAGACGAGTCACAAAAAAATGCTGTATGTAAAGCTTTAGCTACTGAAGAAATATTTTTAATTCAAAGACCTCCAGGAACTGGAAAAACTTCTGTGATTACAGAAATTATTCGGCAAATTCTCAAACAATATCCTAATGATAAAATTTTGATTTCTTCTCAGTCTAATGTGGCAGTAGATAATGTCTTGACGAGAATATTTAATGTGGAAGGTGAAGAAATTCAGTGTATTAGAATTGGTAGAGAAGAAAAAATAGAAGAAAGTGCTAAACAGTTTGAAGTGGGGAAGGCTATTATTAACTGGCAAAAATCTATTAGTAAAAAATCTGTTGCTTATTGGCAGGAGTCTCAGGAGAAAAATCAGCAAATTTTATCAGGGGTGAAAAAGATTTCTGAGCTAGAAGAGATTAAAGATAAAAATCAAGAGTTAAAAAGTTTGGCGGCAAGATTAACAAAAACAATTGCCAGACTTAATTCGGAATTGGTTATTGAACCTGATAATTTAGCATCTATAGAATTTTCTGATATTGCTTTAGAGCTAATTTATGAAAAGCTAGAGTTGGAAAAAAAAATATTAAAATCGATAAAAAAATATACTGATAAATTTGGCATCGAATATCCTCTACAAAAGCAACTTTCAAATTGGATTAATCAAGAGTCAAAATTCTTGGAAACTATCCTGGGTGATAATCAAGAAAATTATCAGAATTTCATCAATTTACAGAAGTTAAATAAAGAATGGAATGAAAAATTGCAGAGAAAACAACAAGATTTGATGTCTATATTTCTAGATGAAATAAATGTTGTAGGAGCAACTTGTTTAGGGGTAGCGCGATTTAAAGACCGTAATTTTGATTGGGTAATAATTGATGAAGCTGCTCGCTCGACTGCACCGGAAAGTTTTGTACCAATGTCGAAAGGAAAGAAAGTTATTTTAGTGGGAGACCATCAACAGTTACCGCCAATTATTGATAGAGAAATTCAGGAAAAAGCGTGGAATGAACAACAGATTGAAAAGAAAATTCTGGAGATAAGTTTGTTTGAGTATCTTTATGAAAAATTGCCAGATAATAATAAGATAACTCTAACTAATCAATATAGAATGCACCCAGATATTGGTAATTTAGTCAGCGAATTATTCTACGAAAGTAAGGTGAAAAGCCAATTTGTCAATCTTGAGAAAAAACAACATGGTTTGACAGAATTTAAGAGCAGTATTTATTGGATATCTACTAGCGATGTTTCAAAAGAAAAATCTCAAGAAAAACGAATAGGAAAAAGTTTTAGTAATCTTTATGAGGCTAAAGTTATTAAGGGAGTTTTGGCAAAAATTCAAGAAAATTGTGAGTTGAATAATTTATCAAAAGAGGTCGGTGTTATTTCTGCTTATCGTTCACAAATTGGTATCTTGGAATCGACTATTGCTCCTAAAAATAAGCAGTTGTGGAAACATCTACATATTGTTATTCATACAGTTGATGCTTTTCAAGGTGGAGAAAAGGATATTATTATTTATGATTTAGTTAGGAGTAATTCTGAGAAAAAATTAGGCTTTACTTCCGACTATCGCAGATTAAATGTGGCTTTATCTCGTGCTAGACAGTTATTAATTATGGTAGGCAATGATAATATGGCTTATGAAGGAAAGACTCCTCGTAACATTCCTAATCAATTTAAAGATTTAATTGAATATATTGATAGTAGTAAAGTTTGCTCTCGACTTGAGTCTGGTAAATTTATATGATGAAATACTCTTTATTACAACGAACTCTTAAGAGGGGTTTAGAGACCAAACTCCTACAGATGAAAATTTGGAAAAATTCGGAAAAATGGAGTTATTAATAAAATTATTACAATTAACCTCTAAAAAGCTGTAAAAGATTTTCCTTTCTACAACCTTAGCGATCGCGGAGCGGAATGGAGTTCTATCGCGCTCAAAACTGTACTATTTTGGGTTGAATAAAAAGTCATGGGTATATACGAACGACTTCATCTAAATACTATAGTATCAAAATTTGGGGGAGGATGGAAACCTTTGATGCGGAAGTTATGCGCTCCAGAAAATGATTGGGTGAGGTGTTTTTTATGGAGAAGGAATTATGGAAACCTTTGATGCGGAAGTTATGCGCTCCAGAAAATGATTGGATGAGGTGTTTTCTATGGAGAAGGAATTATGGAAATATTTGATTCGGAAGTTATGCGCTCCAGAAAATGAGAATTTGAATGTAGCTATTAAGAAAATCATAGCAACTAACTTTTGAAAAGGGTTTAGAGACTAAAGCTCTAGAATAAATAAAAAGCTGTAAAAATTTATTTGAGGAACTTAATGATGGAGAACGAAATTAAAGACTTTGAAAATAAGATTAGAAAATATCATTCACTTCCTGAAGCAATAGTGCTTGATTCTAAACCAGTTGGTTATCCTTTCTATGTCTTACGTCTTGACTTAACTTATTTGGCGAATAGAGAATTAAAATTACTAGAAGAATTTGTATTGAAATCTATTACTAATGGGTTGGTAAAACCAAAAGAAATTTCTAGTTTTCTTGGTATGGAAAGTTATCAAATAGAAAAAGTATTATCAGAATTGATTTCCAGAGATTTAGTTAAAAGAGAAGAAAATTTAAAGTTAACAGCAGCAGGTGTGGATGTTTTAGAACAACAAACAGTTTTAGCTCCTATTTCTGAAACTCAGACATTTTATCTAGACGCTCTAAATGGAAAACTGACAAACTCTTTCTCTCTAAAAATTTTTGATAGTAAAAATTATAAAAATAGTTCGATAAATAAAGTAATCAAAAAACCGAGAAAAGGTCATATAGAAGATTTAGTTGATTATTATCCAGAGATTGAAAAACTCTTGCAGAGTTCTCATCCTAATAATTCTAATCCCATAGAATTACTGCAAGTTAATAACCTAGAAATAATATATCCTCAATGGCATGAAATTTTGCTGGTTTTGTATAAAAATAATCCTGGCGATCGCGAAATTGAATATGAGTTTTTTTCTAGAGGTTCTATTCAAGTAGAGTATCGAAATACTATAGAAAAATTGTATGCTGAAGGAAAAAAAATACTGGAGCCAATTTTTCAACAAATGGAACAGGATAAACTACCGGAAAGTTTAGGTAATGAGGTTATTTTTAGTATTAAAGATGATGATATTCAAAGAGTAGAAAAGCTAACTACAAAAATTGACTCTCTTGATGACCCAGATAATTTTATCGAAACTAAAAATAATTCACTAAAACAGGAAATACAAAAGCTGAAACAAGAGCTACAACAAATAAAATCTCAAACTAGAATTTCAGAGGTAGTTCATACTTATCAAATTCGCGAATATTTACTTAAAGCTTTAAAAAAAGCAAAAAATAGATTAATGATAATTTCACCTTGGATTAAAGCAAATGTAGTTGACAAAGAATTTTTATCAACTTTAGAAGCTACCCTCAGACGAAAAGTTCAAGTTCATATAATCTATGGAATTAAAGGTTCAAATTCTCAAAATGATTCTCAGTCGATTAAACAATTAGAAACTTTAAAGGAAAATTACAAGAAAAATTTTCAATTTGACAAAACTGAAAATAGTCATCGTAAACAAATTATTTGTGACGATAAATTTGCCATAGTAACCAGTTTTAACTTTTTATCATTTAGAGCAGACCCTAATTTAACATATAGAGATGAACTAGGAGTTATTCTCAGAGATAAACAAACTATAGAAGATTTATTTGATAGTGGGATTAATTTAAGCATTTAAATTTATAAATGTAAGTATTCAGCTATGGTCTAATCAGGTAAGCATTTAGCTAAGTGCAGTCAGCTTTTCCTCTCCTGCCGAATGTTACACAAACAGAATCACAATTAATAATGAATAATTACTTCTAAGTTTAAAGGAAAGTGCTTTGATAGTTACTTTGAATTCTCCATCAATTTCTCAATTTCTTTTATATCCTCCTCCAAATCAATAGCTGATAGCTGAATGCTTACTCACCAATTATTGATTTATGAATTATTCATGTACTATAAATCTCGATAAATACCAAATAAATAAACTTTTTATTCAAACTTTTTAGGGACGTTCCATGGAACGTCCCTACGTTATTTTTCACTAGATATTAGTTAACTATCTATTAGCTTTTCCTGATGAAATACTCTGTAAAAAGCATTAAGTTATCAGTTAAAAATCTAAGAGTTTAAGAGCCTCACTCCACTATATTTGAAAAATTAGTGGTGTGGCTTAATAGGAATTTAAATCCCTTATTACACACCTTGAAAAGCTGATAGCTGAATGCTGACTGCTGACTGCTATTTCAATTACTAGCTTTCTGAATTGAAGGACTTGATTGAGCTAAATATAATCCTAACAATACTATAGAAAATCCTAACCAACTAATTATAGTAAGTTGTTCTGAAAATAATCCCCAAGCAATTAAAGCAGTAATTACAGGTTCCAATAAAAAGCATAAAGCAACAAAACCAGAAGAAAAAGTTTTGAGACTATAAGTAACAAACCCATGACCTAAAACTTGGGCAATTACTGCTAAACCAATAATTGATAACCATCCTCCCCAAGAAAAAGGCAAAATATGATCTTCGGTGAGCAAAGCAATAGGAAGAGTAAATAAACTACCACTTATACAAGTCCATAATAAGATAGTTATCGCTGAAAATTTGGAGCGAAGTTTTTCAATTAATAAGTAGTAAGCACCAAATAAAATTGCAGATGCAAATGCTGCTACGTCGCCAGTAAAATGTTCTAAATCTACTTGTATATCATCTGCTCCAATGGTAATTACTCCTACTACAGCTATTCCCATTCCTATTAAAAATCTACGGTCAAAACGAAGACTTAAAAATATCCATCCTCCCAGAGCAGTAAAGATGGGAATCATATTATGAAGTATAGTTGAATTCGCTACATTAGTTTGGGTTAAAGACCATGCCCACAGAAGTAAACTAGGAGCAAAAGTAAAACCACCAGCTAATAAGCAAATCCAATCACTAAGTGTATAAGTTGAATATTGTTCGTTTTTATTAGTTGATGATTGATTTTTGTGAGCTTGGAAATTACCCCAAAACCATAAGACAAAACCAGAGATGACAAAACGATCTAATACTGTGCTAGCAGGTCCTAATTCTCGTTCGCTTAATCGAATAAAAATTGCGGCTAAGGATACGGCTAATAATCCTATTAATAATGCTATTAAAGATAACAATGTGGATTTTTGTGCTGAATTTTGGGGTAGTAATTGTAATTGACTTGTCATGTTAAATTTACCTTTAAGTTTTGTATAAGCTAGAAAAAAATTTACATATTAGTCCTGTTTTGTAGAAAAACTAAAGAGTTTTTAGTTCTTTAGTAATTTGAATTATTTAGCGATGAAAATCAAACGGGACTTAGGAGTCTGTGATGCACCCTATGAGTTTAAAATTGCTTTGCTCTGCAATGCTGACGGGCTCGAAATTGCAGAAAAATCTTCTTTTGCATAAGTTTTCTTAATACAATCTATAACTCAAGATTTTTTTTGATCGATGAATTAAAAAAAAACGATTTCCACAGCAGGGAATGTGAAAAAAAAATCAAAAAAAAATTACTAATTTATTTAGGGTTTACTCATGGTTAGAATCTATCGGCAAAATTGCTGTGACAATTCTAAATAAATTATAAATATATAAATAATTATACAGTATGGTTTTAACAAAATCAATTTTTTTTTTATGATGAAAGATAAAATTTGAAAATTGAACAAAGAAGAAGGAAGAAGGACCTAAGTTGGAAGGAAGAAAAAGGAAAAAGTGGATGGGGACTCAAACCCCAACCAATTGTAAACACCGTGTAGATGATGGGGTATTAAACCTAAAATAAAAAGAAAATGATAATCAAACTAAGATTTATGTATTTTTGCAAAAATCAATTAAATATTACTAAAGATAGTGTAGGCATAATACTTTTTATACAAAATTCAAAAAAAGGTAGTTACATCTTAAATTTGTGATTTATTTCTACAATAAAAAAATCTAAATTACATAAATTCTAAAAATTCAAACTTTTTTCCTCTTTTTTTATGATGTTTTTCTTTCCCTGTTCCTTCACAGGAGTCAGTATTCCCTTGGGTATGTCGCTGACGCGGGGTCGCACCGCTGTTCCTTGTGTCGTGACCATAGCCATATTTTACGAAATTGGTATTACAAAAGACTGAAACAGCACTATCTCAAAATATTCTCGGTTGATAGAAACGGTATTTAGAATCGTAGAAAAAACACTTTTTTTTACTTGACAAAATATACAAATAAAGATAAGTTTTTTAGCCAAATTTTCAATTGTTAGGTAGCGACATGACCCCAGAAAATGACCAGTTAAATAAATTAGGAATTATTGCTGATTTTTTTCAATTTAACCAGCTCAACACTAACTTTCGCACAGAGACAATAGCAGGAATAACTACCTTTGTGACAATGGCATATATTTTAGTAGTAAATCCTGACATATTATCTAAAGCAATTTTTTTGCAGAACTCGGGCGATTTATTTGGAGAATTAGTAATTGCTACAGCAATATCAGCAGCATTTGCTACTCTAATTATGGGAATATACGGTAATTATCCATTTGCCTTAGCACCAGGCATGGGGTTAAACGCTTATTTTACTTTTTCAGTAGTGTTGAAGTTAGGAATTTCTTGGCAAATTGCCTTAGCTGCTGTGTTTGTAGAAGGCTTGATTTTTATTGGTTTAACTATTAGTAAAATCCGCAATCAAATAGTTAATGCTATTCCTGAATCTATTAAACAAGCGACAACAGTTGGTATTGGTTTATTTATTGCTTATATAGCTCTGATAAACACCAAAATTATTGTCGCTAATGAAACAACAACTACAACTTTAGGGAATCTAAATCAACCAGAAATATTAGTAGCGATCGCTGGAATTATTATTACTTCTGGATTCATAGCTCGCAGGATTACTGGAGCATTATTATGGGGAATCTTAGCAACTGCCTTACTAAGCTGGATATTAGGAATTGCACCTTTACCTCAAGGAATTGTCAGTTTTCCTGAATTACCAACACACTTATTTGGTCAAGCATTTATTGGCTTGAAAAGTATAATAAAAACTAACATCTGGGAGCTAATAACTATCATTTTTGTTTTAATATTTGTAGATTTATTTGACACAGTAGGAACTTTAACAGGATTAGGAATAAAAACAGGTTATTTTAATCAAACAGGAAAATCATTAAACCTAAAAAAAGCATTTATGGCAGATGCAATTGGTACAACATTTGGAGCAGTAATGGGTACTTCCACAGTCACAACTTATATTGAATCAGCTTCAGGTATTTCCGAAGGAGGACGCAGTGGATTCACCGCAGTTATTACAGCAATTTTATTCATTTTATCTATATTTTTTATTCCCTTATTATCAGCAATTCCTTCCTTTGCAACTGCACCAGCATTATTAATTGTAGGAGTATTAATGATGGGTAGTGTTCGTAATATTCATTGGGAGGATCCAACAGAATCTATTTCAGCATTTTTAACAATTATAATCATGCCTTTAAGTTACTCAATTGCTGATGGATTAGCTATGGGTTTAATTATTTATCCTCTTCTCAAAACATTCCAAGGAAAAGTACATGAAACTACTTTTACTATGTGGCTATTAGCAATCATATTTATATTAAAATTTGTACTTGTTGGAAAAGAATCATTAACTTCTAATTAAGCAAACTTCAGATGATTAATAAAAAAAAATTTCCCTACCGCGTCAATTCTATCCTTGAAAAAAATCAGGTTGGGGAATGAGACCTTGGTAGTAACTTTTTATTCTTTCTCAATTTCAAAGGTTGCTTTTACTTTTCCCAAAATTATAGCGCTGTGCGCAGGCAACAGCTCCGGAAGGCAACAGCTCATCTGGGGGAATAAATTGCTGATAATATAAGGCTTTTAGCTATTGGACACCTCCTGCAATTTGTAAATATGCCAGCGCACATTGCTATAATAGCTGATAGCTGACGGCTGTTTGCGCAGCATTCCGCAGGAAATGCTTACATAAATACTGAGCCACCCACTGATGTTTGTGGTAATTTTTATAGTAGTTTAACTTAAAGATGAGACGTTTTTTCGTCTGAAACTCCCTCATAGCAAGAAAGCTTTGTCTCAATCTAAAGTTAAATGACTATATGTGACAAATTAGAGGTGCGGAATCTGAGTTAAAAAGCGATAAATTTGTGTTAATTATTTAGAGTAAATTCACGGCAATAGCCCCTGCTTTCTCAATACTAGAATAATTAATATTGCTGTTATCCATAATATTATTTATCTTTTTTCTTCTTCCTTACTTTTTTTATTGTAGTGTGGTCTTATAAGGTTGGAATTAGATACTATCATACAATAATTTATACCTGTTTGTATAAACTTGATTATCAATCTTTCGCTACTTCCTAAACTCAGGAATTTACCGAAAAACTTACTTAAACCTCTTGTGGCTATTATGCGACATTTGTTAAACTAAACTTAAGGTCAAAATCACAGCAGAGGAAGAAGTGGTAGTTAAGCCGAACTGGTTACGAGTAAAAGCCCCTCAATGGCAAAGAGTTGGTAATGTCAAGGAAATTTTGCGAGACTTGAATCTCAATACGGTCTGCGAAGAGGCTTCCTGTCCAAATATCGGTGAGTGTTTTAATGCTGGTACAGCAACTTTCCTAATTATGGGACCTGCTTGCACCCGTGCTTGTCCCTACTGTGATATAGATTTTGAGAAAAAGCCTCAGCCTTTAGACCCAAATGAACCAGAGCGACTAGCAGAAGCAGTTAAAAGATTAAAGCTCAATCATGTAGTAATTACCTCTGTTAATAGAGATGACTTGAAAGATGGGGGCGCTACTCAATTTGCGAAATGTATTTCCCAAGTTAGAGAAACTTCACCTCAAACAAGCATAGAAGTCCTAATACCAGACTTGTGTGGTAATTGGCAAGCTCTGGAAATAATTCTTCAAGCAAAACCAGAAGTGCTTAACCATAATACCGAAACAGTTAAACGACTTTATCGGCGAGTTAGGCCTCAAGGTGACTATCTGCGGACATTAGAACTTTTCAGGCGATCGCGAGAATTTGCCCCAGAAGTATACACAAAATCTGGTATTATGGTAGGTCTGGGAGAAACTGAAGCAGAAGTCCAAACAGTAATGGAGGACTTACGGAGTGTTGACTGTGACATTTTAACTATTGGACAATACTTGCAACCAAGTCCTAAGCACCTACCAGTATCTAATTTTGTTAAACCAGAAAAGTTTGATCGATGGAGAGAAGTGGGCTATTCATTGGGTTTTTTACAAGTTGTTGCTTCCCCCTTGACTCGTAGCTCATATCATGCAGAACAGGTAAAAGAATTAATGAAAAATCATCCAAAGGCTAAAAGTCAGAAGTAGATTTTAGATTTTGCCTCATTTTTACGACTCAGGAAAGCTACGATCGCTTCCAAAGTACATCACCCATCACCCCTGATAGCAAAAATGATCACTGCTAAAATGTGATACCGATCGCCTATTATTGTGTCTAGACTAACTTAATAGATAGAAATTAATTAGTAACTATATTGATAACGCTACACATAAATTTAGTTATAAGCTCTAAAAAGATTAAGTTGAGTGAATAAAAAGTGTAACCAGGAAAAAATCACAATAACGATGTATAATAATTTAAACTCAAAAATCCGAAAATTCCCGAAGTGATCGGAAACAACCAGTAATAGTGATGAACATTAATATAACTTCTGACTATAGTCACTTTTCTATAGCAGAAGTCTCCCTATACTAAAAATCAAGCCTAGAGAAGTTACCTGGGGCAAAAACACACAGGCAAATGAACTCTCAAGGTCATAGCTTATATATCTAAATATAAGCGATCGCCTAAGTTCATTCAGTCTAAGTAGTTAATACCCATCAGGAAACAAAACTAGACCAAATGCCAATTTCTCACAGATTAAGGCATTTTATCCATAGACTGTCCACTAAGTACAGCCTTTTGTCACTTGGAGCAACTGAGATGATCGCTATGTCAGCTACTTATCCTTACACTGAAGAATCTGAAGAACAACTGCAAGATGATAATTTGCAGACTAAAATTTCTGAAGAGATAGAGCAAATCACTGATCGAGCAGAAACCAATCAGCTAGAAATGGAGAATGGAGAAACAGATAATGCTCAGAAAAGTACTAGCCGTGGTACAACTGATTTAGTACGTTTGTATCTCCAAGAAATTGGTCGAGTTGACTTACTAGAAAGAGATCAAGAAGTCTCTGAAGCTCAAAAAGTCAAACGCTATGTGGAGTTATGGGAGTTACTCAATGAATCAGCTACAAAAGAAGAAGGCATAATTCAGTGTTATCTTCGATTGATTGAAATTCGCAATCGTCTGGCAGCTCAGTTGGGACATAAGCCATCTTTGGAACGGTGGGCAAAAGCAGCAGATATACCTGTGGTAGAACTAAAACCAACTCTCGCGGCAGGAAAACTTCGTTGGGCACAATTAGCAGGTTTAAGTGTCAAAGAGCTGGAGCAAGCTCAAAGTGATGGAATTAAAGCCAAAGACCACATGATTAATGCTAACTTACGTTTAGTAGTGTCAGTAGCGAAAAAGTACCAGAATCGTGGCCTAGAGCTTTTAGATTTAATCCAAGAAGGAACTTTGGGTTTAGAAAGGGCAGTTGAAAAATTTGACCCAAGACGAGGGTATAGATTCAGCACTTATGCTTACTGGTGGATTCGTCAAGGAATTACAAGAGCGATCGCTACTCAAAGTCGTACAATTCGCTTACCCGTTCATATTACTGAAAAGTTAAACAAAATTAAAAAAGCGCAACGTAAAATTTCTCAAGAAAAAGGACGTATAGCAAAACTTGAGGACATTGCCCAAGAACTAAATATGACACCAGCTCAAGTAAGAGAAGTTTTATTGAAAGTTCCACGTTCAATTTCTCTTGAAACTAAGGTAGGTAGTGATAAGGATACTGAGCTAGGGGAACTCCTAGAAACTGAAGATGCTTCTCCAGAGGAAATGTTGATGCGAGAATCTTTAGTACAAACATTAAAAGGACTACTAGAAGATTTAACTCAAAGAGAAAAGTCTGTAATTTCGATGCGTTATGGTTTAGGAGATGGTAATCCTTACTCTTTATCAGAAATTGGTCGTTCTTTAAAATTATCTAGGGAACGAGTCCGTCAAATTGAAGCAAAAGCTCTACAGAAACTGCGCCAACCCAAGCGTCGTAGTCAAGTACAGGATTACTTGGAGTCTTTGACTTGAGAAAAGAAGAGATAAAAATGTGGCGCTGTCGGTACCTGGCCACATTTTAGGATTTAGGCGCTGCTGATGAGTGGGCATGAATAGATGCTTAAAAGCTATAAACCACATTCATAATTTGGTAGTGGTGCATAGTAATGGTAGAGGGAGATGGGGAGACCTAGTGCCGCTACGCGGGAGTCAAAAGTATTGATTGGTAAGGCTTTTAGGCTATTGTAAATGGTTAGTTATTTCTGCCATCCTGCACTACTGTAAGTAGGAAAGAAATCGAAATACATCCTCTTTCTTTTCATCGGTAATAACAGTTTACATCATTAGGTAATTTGTCCCAACTCAATTAATACCATTACGGTTGTAGGACGTAAGCATTTCCTACGGAATGCTGTGCAAACAGCTATTAGCTGTCAGCTCTCAGCAACAAGACTCTCTCCTCAAGGGTAATGTTTAAATTAACAACTGATTTTAAGGGCAAGGGAACCAACTTTTGTAGTAAGACAATTAATCAAGCTTTTATCCTAAACTAAAAGCAATAGCTGAAGTCCGCAGTTCCTCCGGAGGAGGTTAGCTGATAGCTGATGGCTGACGGCTGAATGCTTACTGTAGGACTGCCCATAATCTAGCAAAATCATATAGTCATTCAGCAATGCCAGGATTTAATATTAAATAGGTTAATGTTTACTAAAAATGATTGATAGAGAGATGGGAAAATGAGCAGATAGCATAATTACTTGTATTTCAAATAAAATTGCTATATTACATTACAGCACTTTTGAGGATAGTGAGGTACAGCTATAAGACTATTTATTCCTATATTCGCTGTTGCCAGATGAGCTGTTGCCTAAAGCAATAAAACTTTGTACCTCATCAACTAGAAAACTGCTGTAAATTCGTTTGATTTAACATAGAAAAATTCTCGAATTGTTATAACTACTAAATCTTTGTGATTCTCTCTCATCCTAACTCCTACCTTCAAAAGATTTTATAACGATGCTACCAGATTTGATATTACTCTCTGGCTCAACTTTCAGCTTTTATCAAATAACTTTAGCATTATTGTTTGTATTTCATTTAACTTCACAATATTCTTTACTCTTACTAATTTCTGGCATTTCTTCGTGGCAAACGATATTTCCTCGCATCAACCCAAGCTGCACCATAACCAATACGATTAGTATTATAAGCGATCCACATATAACCATCTTCACCCCAGTCAGTACCCCAAGAATTTTTCACTAACCAAGCACGTTTTTGATCATCCCAACCAATAATAGTCACAGCATGATTAGGAGTTCCATAGGCATTCTCGTTATAAACTCCACCTTTGTAAGCATGAAACGCATCAGTCATATATACAGCAGAAACAACCGGACCATGTTTACATAAAGCTTGTTTCATCTGAGACACAGAAGGAATACCACCGTCGTTACGCACATATCCCCAAGTCGCTGCTTTCAAGGGTGTATTGCGTTGGAAACGACAGACAGCATCTGTTGCTTGATAGCGAAACATTCTTTCTGGTAAGTTCCCTTTGTTAACCATAAAATTAAATACAGGTCCATACCAACCACCCTTGCAGGTTCCCCCACCACTACAACTAAGAACGTGTTGTTCTGAACCATCTGCTAAACCTCCGACCTGAGAATAAACAAGGTTATTGTGATAGAGAGCACTAGACTCAAAAGCAGCGATCGCCGCAAATGCCCAACAACTACCACATTCTCCCTGGTCTCGCACTGGGGTAATAATTCCGGCGTCGCGCCAGTCAAAGGTAAAAGCATCAGGAGAACAGATAGATTGTTTTTGTCCTGGACTTTCTTCCATGTTGGAGAGTATTTGCCGAGCGCGAAAATTCTGTTGTGTTGCCAATTCTGCTAAGTTTCCAGGAACTTGAGTTCCGGCAAGTGTATCGATGCTGCGCCATAAGGCAGAACTCGGACCAACTTGAAAACCTCTTGATTCTGCAAAGTTACGCAGTTGTTGCCAACGTCTATTGAATGCTTCTCGACTCATGGATAGTAGTTGCTCTGAGTTAGGGGTTTTAGTATTTGTCAAGGGTGAGTTGAGCAACAAAGGAGTTGATGTAGTGGTTGTTGAGTGAGTATTACTGTATAGTTTTTGATTTTGTTTTAAGTTGCGACTGTTAGAAGTGCATCCTTGAGAGATTATTCCCAATATTAGCCCAATTGTACAAAATTGTAATAACTTTGAATATTTAACCATTACCCATTACATTAATATAGTTATAGTCTTGGTAGGTAGGTTATGCCCACTATTATTGATATACAATCTTGCAACTATTAATTACGGAACAGTTGTCATACACGATGCTATTGTGTAATATCATGTCCGGATAATTAGTGATCAAAAAACTTTCTCCTTCTCCTCTTCTTCCTTGGTCTATTCAAATGAAAACTGCTTTATCAATCCTATCCGTTTTCAAGGAGAGGTAATTGTTAATTGTTAATGGCTTTGTTGCATGAAAAGGTTTCTTAACATCCATTCCGCAGCTATATCGCTCTGTTTCGCGATTATTGATGTTCTATTGATCTATTGTCCAATAGTTATTGCTCTGCTGATTACAGCGCTTTTCAGATTGATAAACCACATCGTCATAACGAAAACCTTGTAAGGGCGTTAGCGGAGCTTTGCGTTAGCAAATGCCATTCGCCCCTACTGTGGTCTACTGAAATGAAAACCGCTGT
>NZ_JAAHGH010000066.1:0-39408 GCF_010672525.1 Okeania sp. SIO2B3
CTCTGAAAGAGGCAATAGAGCGAACGCGCAGGCGTGAGAACCATCTCTGGACTAGATGCCGTAAGGTGTTTAGTTTAAGTGGACTCATTGAACCAAGAATCCTGGTTTCAGGAGAATCCCCGTGCGTAAACGCCGGGGAGTATGTCAAGTAACGCACCTCCTCCACAGCACGGTAAGGCAGCTATGCTGAAGAGTTAGAGAGGAAGGGCGAAAAACGTGGTGCATGATCACCAGATTTGGTATGAAATCATACATTTATTCAGCAACGCCACTTATAGCAGTTTTCATTAACGTAAAATACAGAGATTTTGGCTTAAAGGCAGCTATGCTTTCTGTGCAGCATGACCTAGGAAAGGCAGAGGGCAGAAATTTTGTAGTCAACATGAGTGAAAACCGCTATATGTTGCCTCGATCGCCACTATTATTGTTGTCCAAAAGTGACGGACTCACTGAGAGGTTGGATCTCTGTTCCAGGAAAGTAAAAACTGAGAATTCGATCGCTACTCCAACCTAACTCAGCTAACTTAATAGACCCTTTCTGAGAGAAACCTACCCCATGTCCAAATCCTCCTCCAACGAAACTATAGCCCCATAAAGTTTGATCTGGTTTGTATATAGGGTCTAAATAAAACAGTGTACTCCAAGGTACCCAAAAGGCATTTTGTACTTCGTCCTTATTTAACTCTATAATTCCTTTATCAGTTTCCACAGTCATTTTCAGAACACGACCAGCAAGCGATCGCTCTGTCACCTCCACATTTTTTACAGTTTCAATTTGAGCAAAAGGACTTTTTTTCTCTCGAAAATAACTCTTCAAATAACTAACGATACCAGGCAAACTCACTACCTCGCGCCAACGAAACTCTATCCAACCTTCTTCATTAAATCCTGTTTGAAGACTCATAAACTTACGGAAATTTTGTTCATCAGCTAAACTATTTGTAGATAAATCCCAGATATTATTAGCTGAATCAACTACAGGTCGTAAATATGGACGTTCAGTGCCATTCCATAGATCGTTAAAATCTGCTGTCACACCACCACTAACAGCAAAATAAACAGCATCTATCAACTCATCTTCATAAGTCAGGACTTTTCCTCTAGTTGCTGCTACTGCTTCATCTGTTTCTGGGTATACATCTAATCCTTTGTAGACTTGACAGTGAGTATTGGCACACAACTCATAATTATCTGCCACAAACCTATGTAAATTTCGTAGTGCATAAGTTCTAGCTAAAATTGCTTGAGCTTCGAGGGATGCTTTTGGTGGCCAAGCTCCTAATTCGTGGGGTACTACTCCCCGAATATAAGTTTCTATTGGGACATTATTTACTAATGTGTAGCTTCCATAAGCATTCGGTTGTAATTTGAGTGAGCCAGCATAACGTCGTTCTTCTGGTATTACTGTATCTTGGTTAAATTGATTATTGACGAGAATTATATCTTTTCCTGCTGTAATATCTAATTCATGGCGATGATAAGTATAGCCATTCATTTCCCAGTAAGCTGTGGGTCGTTGTTTGAGAATTTCCAAATCGAGATATACATTTGTATTACTATGAGCTTCTAGACTTTCTAGTAACCAGCGTCGCAATAAAGGAGTTTTATAAACTTCTCTTTTTGCCCAAACTTTCCATCTTCCGGGTTGGGTTACTTCTACTTCTATTCCCTTATCTTTCCATAATTCAGCATCTTCTTCAGCATTTTCATAACTACGGTGACTGCTGAAAACTAACCGCTCTTTTAATAATGCTTTTTCTAGCGGTCTCATCTTAATTTTTAGCTCAACTTTTTCAGTAGTAAGAGTTTCTTTTCCTGCTGGAGTTTTAAAGCTTAAAGTTAATTTATCTCCAGGAGTAGCTCTCAGGGTAATTTGATCTGTAGTTTTAGTACCAAATCGTTGTATAACTCCTATTTTTAGCAATTTATTAGATTCTTCTAAAGCTTCTGCTGGTATCTTATATAATCCTAGCAGTAAACCTGTAATCAATATTGTACTCGGAATTAATTTGTGAATTAAATATTTTTTATGTATCTTAGTCTGCAATTTTATTTACCTCCACATTTATGTAACCAAAAGTAAAGTAGCTCAAACACTCTACTATTTTATTCCTTCTGCCCTCCGCTTCGTGGCGTGTCATCAAGATAATTTTTAATGCTGACCAAAAAAGAGGGTCTCGCCCTTTTAAGGGGATGAAAAAAGATAAACTTCAGTATTTCAATCCTCCTACTTTCCTACGGAATGCTGCGCAAAAAGATTTAAGGTACTGATAACTGATAACTGATAACTGAAATGACCTACCTTAGCAGTCCTAAATCATTTGTGATAATTTTATTGCTTCGGTGTTTGTCATTTCCTGTTCCCTATTCCTTAAAATCTACAATATCTCACAACTCAAATAAAATTGCTATTAATAGATATCTAGCGATCGTAAAAAATAAAATCAACTATTGCACATAAATTATCAATTATTTCCCCCTACTCCCTCTTTGTAATAATGAGTAATTGTGATATATTCTAGAGCATACTTTTATGTATACTCTTTTCTTTTAATCTCCGGTGAAATGAATCAGTATTTTCCAATAAACTATGCCTCCCAATTACAAAACCTTATGGAAAAAGCAAGTATTTCTAGCTTTAAAGAATTAAGTCAAAAAGCAGGGGTTTCAGAATTGCAGGTTATTAGGTTGCGACGTGGGTTAGGGTCACAAATGCGAGTAGATATTTTACTCAAAATTAGTCAAGCATTAGGAATCACCTTAACAGAATTATTAGATAATTTTGCCCCCGAACTTGTCAAAAAATCAGTACCAACTTCTACATCAATATTAGAACAAGAATATCGCAATCTCCAGGCAAACTTTGAGCAACAAAAACAATTTTTAACACAAGAGTTTCAACAGTCTAGTTTGCAAATTTTAGAATCTTGGTTACAACAATGGCCTACTGTTGTATACAAAGTCAAAGAAAATCCTCGTTTAGCAGCAACAAAGATATTACCTTTGTTACGTCCAGTAGAGCAATTGCTCCAAAAATGGAATGTAGAATCTATCGTTCCTGTGGGAGCAGAAGTTCCTTTTGACCCTCAGTTACATCAACTAATGGAAGGGTCTGCCCAAGAGGGAGAACTGGTCAAAGTTCGTTATACTGGCTATCGGCAAGGAGATAAACTACTATTCCGTGCCAAAGTTAGTCCTATCAATTAAATCAAACAACAGAAAAGCCTATATAATAATTAACTTTGACTTACTTATCAATATACTTGGACTTAATCTCAGTAATGGGGTATACTAGCCTAGGTTTGTAAATAGTTAGAGTCATAGCTTCTAGAAAATATGAGTACTGTGGTTAAGTATATTCAACCTAATGGCATTTTAGACGGCACTAAGGCTACTGCATTTCGCCAAGAAATTAGCGAGCAAGTCGAAGCTGGAGCAGATATTATTTTGATAGATTTTAAAGATGTAACTTTTATGGATAGCTCTGGCTTAGGTGCTTTAGTTTTAGCGCTAAAAACTGTTAGGGCAGCGGGAAGTCAATTAGTTGTATGTTCTATTAATGAACAAATTAAAATTCTGTTTGAGTTAACAAGTATGGATCGGGTTTTTGACATATTTCCTAACCGAGAAGAGTTTGATAAAGCCAATGGTGAACCTAATACAAATCTTCAGGCTCAAAACAAAAACTAATATTTTTAAATTTTGGGTGAGTTAGTATCTTAGATTTTGGATTCTAGTATTTTAAATGGTAGATTAAATTTTCTTCCATAAGTTCCTGATTAATGTAAAATTTCTTTTAAATATTTTCTATACCCAAAGGGGTATATCTAATAAAAATGATTAGGAATAAATTTTTTATTTCAGATAAAATCTAGAATTTTTTACTAAAGAAAATCACATCCAAGCTTTGTTACAAAGCTTCAGTTTATCTGAAGTAAGATGTCATATTAAATATAGATTAAAGTCAAAATCAGTGTATCTTAATCGGGACAGATTTAGGTGTATATTAAGTTAGGCAGACTTAGTTTTTAGTTTTTTGTGACAAACCTTTTCCCTGTATATAGATTAAGATTTTTTTGCTTAATCCCTGCTTCAAAGATAAGTGTTATAATTGTTTGGCTTTATTGATGAAGTTTAATAGTTTGGAAAGATGATAAGAATCTCCATAATTTACTGAATAATTATAGGTTTATAGCAGAAAGAAGAAGGAAAAATCTTGTGTTGTTTGAGTTTGAAGTTGTTGATATATTCCCTCCCTTTCTTTCGACTGCTATAAACCCTATTCTTTGAAGAAGAAATAAATAAAAAAATGCTTTTTGCCAATCCTATCTATTTTCAGGAGAGGTAATTATTAATTGTTAACTATTGAAGATCGGCATGGAGAAGTCTTGAAAGTAAATCCATCATTAAGCTTCTTTGATAAACCGAATTATTTCCTGCACATGATTAAGAAATTGCCCGTCTCTTGAAAGTTGAGATATTGCTTTTTCAGAATCTCTAGCCAACTGATGATGTTCTGCTTGGTTTGTATTCCTTAAATCTTCTATTGTCACTGCTAAACGAGTTAATTCTTTTCTTGTTATTTCCGAGTGTTGTTGTTGTTTGGATCTAAAAGATTCTGGATTTTCAAGACTTAGTTGTGCTGCTAGATTTTCCACAGTTTTTTCGATATTTTCAAAGCGATTTCTAAGTTCAATAATATCTGCACGAGGATGCAATAGTTCTCGGCGAATCATCGATAACCGCACCACTAAATATTGATATAAACGTATAGCGGGACGTAAAACAGTTAACAATAAAGCTGCGCCAGAACTCACATAACCAACTACACTAATACCAGTAATAGCTAAAGTATAAAGCCCAACTGTAGAAAGAAAATGTAAGGCCAAAGCTATCCACAAAGAAAAACGCGCTAACTTAGTAACATAATCAACTTGTTTAGCATCAACTGCTATACCTTTTTGCTTTGACTCAGCAGCTTCAGCTAATACCTCTTTAGCTTCAAAATGTATATTCCAGGGAACCGTAACAATTAACAATAACCACCAAAAACAAGCACCCGCAATTACCCAATCTAAAAAACTACCAACCGAAATATGTAGCCATTGTAAAATACCAAATGTCAAAAGTAATATTAAAGTTAGCCCAATAGTAAAGCTAGCAAAATTTCCAGAAGTTTTCATTCTTCTACTTCCTCTAATGATGGATACCTTTATAATTGTTTAGCTTCCCAGAGAAAAATATTCAAAATGTGACAGTTATTCAAATGGTTAAGGTATAAATGTTATAGCACTACGCAAATAGGGCGCGGAAAATTATCAACACAAAATAGTTTTGTCAGTCTTAGTAATTGGATAATAATATAGCGTTTCTCTGTAAGCTTGAGGTACACTCTTATATTTACTTCACTATTGTCAGATGAGCTGTTGCCTAAAGTCTAGAGTTTTGTAACTCACGCTTTTTGGGAATTGCTATAATTATCCCACAAAACTAAACTATAAAATATTAGCTGACATAGAAAGTCGATCTCAATCTTGAATATTGATAAGTGATAAAATTATCAAAGTTATTAGGAAAATCGGCCTTGGTGAAAAGAGGTATGATATATTGTCCGGATAAGAGCGCAAACAAAAAACTTTTTCCTTCTATTTCTTATTCTTTCTTCCCTCCTGACTCCTGTACGGGCGATTTCCGTTCCGGAATGCTCCTAATTACGCGAATCGCCCCTACGACTCCTGACTCCTAAGTAATGCGCGATTAATATCATACCCTAATTTACCAACGCTGGAAAATCTTACTCTAAAATTTATGAATTTAGTAATACAATTGAAAAATCAATCTCTCCGTTTTTTTGCAGTAGCTCTACTTCTGATTGTAGGTGCTTGCGGCAATAAGGAAACAATAACCACTACCGAAAAATCTCCACTAGCAAACGAAGAAGATATTGAGGAAAGAGAATATGTTCTAGTTGATGGCTCAAGTACAATTTTTCCCCTATCTAACACAATGGCTCAAAAATTTATGAATGATAATCCTGAAACTCAGATAATTGTAGGAATATCTAGTTCTGGAGCCGGACTCAAAAAGTTTTGTATTGGGGACACAGATGTATCAAATGCTTCCCGTCCCATTAAAAAGTCTGAGATTGACCTCTGTCAGGCAAATGGAATAGAATTTGTTGAAATTCCCATTGCTTTCGATGGTATTTCTATAATCGCTAACCGCTACAATGATTGGGCAGACTGTCTGACCCTAGAAGAGTTAACAAAAATTTGGCAACCTAATAATGATGATCAGGAGAAAATAACAAATTGGAAGCAAATTCGGGATGAATTTCCCGAAGAACCTCTGGGTCTCTATGCTCCCGATCCCGATTCTGGTACTTATGATTACTTCACTGATGCTGTCAATGGGGAGGAAGGTAGAAGTCGCAAAGATTATAAGGCCAGTGAAGATGATGATGTCATTCTTCAGGGAATTGAATCTGAATGGGGCAGTTTGAGTTTTCTCGGCTTTACCTACTATGAACAAAATAAAGATGTGGTGAAGGTGATTTCTGTTGACAATGGTAGTGGTCAATGTGTGGAGCCAAGTAGTGAAACTATAGCTAACGGTACTTATAGCCCTCTATCTCGTCCATTATTTTTATATGTGAGCAAGAATTCCCTAGAAAACATACCTCCTGTCAAGGCTTTTATTGATTACAAAATCAATACTGCTAACAAACCAATAATTTCCGAAGAGGGTTATGTACCTTTACCTCGAATATTGCAAGAGAAGATACGAAAGCGTGTTGAGGAACTCACTACTGGTTCTGTTTTTGAGGGAGAATCTGCTGTTGGTGTTAAACTGATTGATAAACTTTTCACTGAAAAAGAAAGGCAAAAAATCAGTGGTAGCTGATTGAATAGGTATTATATCATGTCCGGTTAAACAGTGATCAATAACTACGGAGTCCTCAGGAGTCAACCCACCCCTAACCCCTCCCAGGAGGGGAGGGGAAGGACCGAGTCAGGAGGAAAGAGGGAAGAAAGAAGAAGAACTGGAGTTGAAGGAGAAAGTTTTTTTATAACTAATTATCCGGACATGATATTACACAATAGATTTATACATGAAAAAGAATGTAGAGACATTTCATGAAATGTCTCTACAAGTATTTGATAGCACTAAGCATCACGGTTAGGGTATTCTTATATTCCCTTTTCGTGCTGGAATGCTGCGCAAACAACCCAAATTCTTTCTTTAAATGGCGTTGGTGATTTAAGGTATGATATGATGTCTGGGTCAGAGCGCGATAGAACTCCGTTCCGTGCTTCGCGTTTTCGGTCCTGAATGCTACGCTTGATCTGTCGCGTAGTGTTAATGTACGTTGTGGGCCAGCTAAACAAAAAACTTTCTCCTTCTACTCGGGGTTTCTTCTTCTGGCGTTGCTGAATTGAAGTATGAATGAGCGATTATTTGGTTCTCGCCTTCGCCCCCGCGCATCCCCCATTCAACAAAAAGCGAAGCATCCTCTGGCTTCCCCCGATCTTCGGGGGACGGGAGAGGGATTTTCAAGGGGGAGGGGAGGGGGATTAATAAAGGGGGACTTTTAGAGTTTTATTCCCCCCAATGGGTGGGGGGTTAGGGGGGCTTGCATCATACCCAGAATCAGCAACGCCCTTCTTCTTTCTTTAATCCTGAGGACTGAGGACTGAGGACTGAGGACTGAGGACTGACTCCTAACTCCTAACTCCTAAGCAATTAAGATTAATATCATACACGCTCTTCAGCAACGCCCTTTAAATAAATACCAAAATAGTGACTAGCAGTAAAATTTTCATCATACTCGGCCAATAAAGCGCCTTAAAAATAAAGTTATCTTTATACTTAAAAATCTGAAGATCGGGCTTCAAACTCCAGAGAATAAAGTTCAAAGTTACCAAGAAAATGTATAAATAAACAACAAAGTAAAAATACTCTAAGTAAACAATACCTTTAGTAATTATTTGTTGTCTAACTGTCACCTGATCTAAAATAACAATAAATACAAAACCAGCAGCAGCTCCCAAAACTTCCATTGTTTGTTCTCTGTCACAACTCAATAGTACTGCAAATAACAAAGTCAAAACTACAATCATTGGTCCTAGTTTAGAAATAAACAGACCCAAGAAAGACCTTTGTAAAATAACTGTAAATTGAAGTTCAGGAAAATTAGTTTTTGGAGCAGAATCTAGCAGACCAAAATTAGTATTGTATGTCTTAAATACATACTCGAAAAAGCTATCCCTGAGATACCATTCTCCGAGTACCATTTCTTGGTCTACCCCTGGTGTAGTTCGCGGGTTAATTACATTGTAACTACTTAAATTAGGAGCAAGAATTACCCGACGATCTAAGTTTCCATTATTGAAATCTTGATGCAAAATCCGAATTTTCAAATCTTTATCATCAAAAGGATAATAATCAAAATCAAAATCCATCCGGAGAGTATAAGAAAAATACCAACCGATAACTTCTAAACCATCTTTTTTGTGTCGATAATCTTCTCTTAACTCATAATCACTATCTTCAATAGCATTAGCAAGTATAATGCCACGAGATAAATCATCATGTACACCATCTTGGTATTCTTGCCATATATAACCCGTGACAAAAGCATCTTTTGGACTGGTAAAATCAAATGATTGAATAAAAACTCCTGTGGGAATAATTAGGGGTGGTTCTTGATTTAATTCTTGACTTAACTCTATTTGAGGAGCTAATAATTGTGTTACACCAGTATCACTGAGCAAAAGGTTTCGAGTTGCTGTATAAGTTCTTGCTCTCAAAACTAAATTCCAAACAAAGCCAATGTTTGCCACAAATAATAGTGTCATAATAAATGATACTAATGCAATTCGTTTTACCCCTCCCAGGTAAGCTTGAAAGAGCAGAACTGACAGAAAAACACCAAACCAAAGGTAGGCAATACTAAGAGCAATTAGCTTACGTCTTATTACCGCAGAATCTGGTAAAATTTCATCTTGAATAAAGACTATTCCTACTACCCATCCATTCCGGTTGGTTGTCCGTAGAAATAACCAAGAATTTTGACCTGTTATTTCATCCGTTAAATTTGCTTCTACTGGTGTACCTTTAAGAGCTTTTACAATTAATTCTCTGAGTTTTTCATCTTGCTGTTCGTATGTAATATCAAAGACATTTGCTTGAGCTTTAAATAATTCTTCATTCGGATGATAAAGGTAAGTTCCAGTTTTAGAAATGATAAATCCATAGCCAGTTCTACCCAAGTCTAGAGACTCCATCACTTGTCGAATTTGAGTTAATGAATATTCGCTATATACAATACCTCGTAGAGATTTCTCTGGAGTATTTGGGTTATAAAAAGGAGTATAAAATCCGACTACTGGATCGCTGACTATAGAAGTGTCACTCCACAAATGTGGCTCTCCCCAATTTGGTCCTTTGTTCAGGGTATTACTATACCAAGCATACTTGGGTTTAGTATAGTTAATTTTGGTTTCAAATAGTTCTATTTTGTCTTCTATTCTTGCATAGTATGGTGCATATAACTTGACATCCGGTTGATAAGCAAAGGGTTGATAAGCAACGCCAATATCTAAAAGTTCTGTATTTGCCTCAATTTCTGATTTAAGTCGCTCCAATAATTCCCCATCACTTAATTGACCAGAAGTAAGACTGTTAGCTACAGAAAGAGCTGATTTTTGGGCAAAATACAGTCGTCGGTCAATCTCTAGAGCAACTCTAGCTGTTTCCCTTTGAGCTTGCTGTTTAGCATTATCAAATCTTTCGTTTTGTTCTAGGGTGTACAATAAGGACCCTAATACAGCTAATGTTAAACTAACTCCACCAAGGATTAGTGAGGTGTAAAATGCGATTATTTGTGGCTTACTAGCATTATTAATAGTTAATGTTTTATGTAAAAATTTGTATATTTTTTGTTTGATGATTTTAGCTTTTTTGGGAATTATTTTATCGTCTTTTATGACATCATTTTGAATCTTTTTCTTGATCTTCATGGTTTGGTTTTTCCTGTAGATTTTAGTACATAATAATCTCTTGATTTCTGGCAAAAAAAATGGAGAGGATTAACATTTTTTTTAGCTGAATTGATAAAAATATCTGAATGGCAAAATTACCCCAAGGAGAATTGTGCTATCTAAATTTTGTCTCAAAATATCAACTCTAGTTCATCTGATATTTGAGCGACAAATATAGGAAGATAAATCTGAAATGTTCCTAACTATTACAGCACTTTTTAGAATAATAGTTTAATCTTAATATCTGTTCTCTCTCTTGACTTACACAACAATAAAAAATCAAAATAAGTAACAAAATGTCAAAATTAACTGACAGTCTATAAATAGGTTATTTCAAACTTTTTACACAATTAAATATACATCGGTTTAATTGTACCAACCTACTTATCTGTAGTCTTCAGTTCTCCGATTATTACTGAAATAATACAATATATACCATAGCTTCGTAGGCTCTGTATATATGAACTAGAAAGCTAACTAAAAAATCTTTTTTTGATTTTTATGGCTCTGACAAGGTAAAATCTTATTTGCATCAGGCAAAAGAGATAGTCAGAATAAATTAAGATATTCTATAATTTGCAGGATGATGCCTGATTATTTTAAATTTAATGTGCCCTCTCACCAATCCCTGCCCTGATCATTCCATAACGATGCAATGCCCATATTAAAATATTATATTAACAATACTTGATCGACAGTTTTTTTGCTACTGTAAGTATCGATCTTAATTTTGCATTTTGCTAGACCCTAGACTTCAGTTTCTGTAGACTAGGAAAGTACCTTATTCTTATAAAAAATCTCTAAGTTGAGGAAAAAAAGTGGACTTATTAGAACAAATTTGGAATAGTCTTGGAGAAATAACTATTTTTGGCCTATCGGCATATAAACTATTATTTGCCATAGGGGTATTGCTGTTAACACTAATACTCCAGGGATTTATTGCTGGAGTAATTATTAAAAGTATTGAAGGTCTGGCTGCTAATACTGAATCTGACTTAGACGATCAATTGATTGCTATCATTAAAGAACCCTTAAGCTGGTTAGTTTTAGTTGCTGGGTTCTGGGCAGTGCATATAATTTTAGTAGAGTATATCAGTGCTGAGTTAAACACACTGATAACTGATGTTCTCGGTTTAGCTGCTATTGCTCTGGTAGCAAATGTAATTTATCGTTCAGCTCCTTTGCTAGGTCAACTACTACAATATCTAACTGTTCACACGGAGACAGACCTTGATGATTTGCTGGTTCCCTATTTCCCTAGACTATTTCGGATTGCAGCAATTGTTGTGGTATGTATTAAAGGAGCAGAAGTATTTTTGGGAGCATCTGCAGGTGCCCTGATTGGTTTACTTGGTGGTGCTGGTGTTGCTCTAGGTCTGTTGTTCAAAGACATTATCTATGATTGGTGTTGTGCTATAATTATCTATACTGATGGGTTGTATAGACCTGGTGATTGGATAGCAGTTACAGGGTTAAGTGGTTTTTTCCAGGTTTCAGAAATAGGTTTAAGAACAACAAAGTTGTACGCATGGGAATGGGGTTCAATCGTTAAAATGCCCAATTCTAAAATGGTCGGTGGTATTGTAGATAACTGGTCTCAAAATAGAGCTGATGTTGACGAGTGGGGGATAGCAGGAACTTTAGAAATTGATGGCATTACAGCAGATCAAGTACAGAGGATAATGGCTGGTCTTGATGAAATATTTAAAAGTATGGGAGTTTTTCTGGAGCATTATGTAATGTTCCAAGGTGTTGAGGGTAATACTCGCAAGATCAAGTATGTTGCGTATCACCTTCCTGCTGGTTACGGGCGTGATAGGGATGAATTTCACTTGAGGGTAATGAGGTTCATGGAAAAAGAAGGTATTGCAGCTAATAATGTTTATATTGTAACTGACGTAGAAACTTATGCAAAAAATATGAAAATGGCAAGCAAGAATTGAGTGCTAAATATCCATAAGTTAATATTTTGGTAGTGGTAAATAAGTAGTGATTGTTTAGGTTTACCTTCTAGTGATAAAATGGATATACTTACTAAACACTACTTTTACAAAACTACCAATATCTTTTTCTTCCTGCTTACCTAACTTTTTTCTTTCTATTAATGGGAATATTAATGCTTTCTAGCTCTGATAACTAACTTTGCCAAAGTTGATTTGTATAAATTTCCAAATTTTCACGGCTTTGTGGCTGTATTCTGTCTTAATTTAGTAACAGTAACATCTGAAGTTACAGATATTTCCAAACCATGACCAATACACAATCTTTCTAATTCTCTAATCGTTACTTCTGGGTGAAATTGCAAAGCTAAACTATTTTTTTGCCAAGTAAAACCTTGGTTTTGATACTTAGAAATCAAGGCAAGTAGAGTTGCATCAACTGGCCAATATAGAACAGATGTATTTTCTGTTGATAAATAAGTTCAAGGTGAGTTTATTCCTGTCTCAGTAAATTCCAATTTTGACAAAAAAAATCAGGTCTCAACCCTCCCCCTTTTGAGGCTATAAAAAAGAACATTCTGCATCTTCTAGCCTCCCTATTACTGATAGCGTAGCTCCTCTGTAAAGAGGCTAACTGAATTGACTAACCAATTTCTTTAGTTGAACTGCATAAACTGATGCTCCTAGTTCCCGTGCAATTAATTGAGAACCCAAGCAAATTCCGAGAGTATGTAAATCTGTAATAATGACGATTGCAAATTAAATTTATCCGTTAAAAATGGATAATCTGATTCATCATAAACTCCAATATATCTGCCAATAATTATTAGTCAATCAGCTTTAATAGTTTAAAATTTATGATTAAAGTTAAACAATGTTTTTTAGTGGTGATTTTTATCTCTAAGTCTTTACATGATTTAGGCAAAAATAATGTTTTTTCTGATAAAGTCGAAAAAAATCATCAAGAAAGAAAGGAAAATTAGAGAGATTTTGAAGTTGATTCAATAGAGCATATAGCAATTCCCATGCTGGTGAAGTACAAAGTTAATTTATTTTAGGGAGTAGGGAGTAGGGAGTAGAAAAGAAGAAAAACAACTGTACCTCAGTAACTTGAGAAACGCTATATAATACCAAATCCGCTTATCATCCATTACGTTTTTCAAATTCCTCTCTAAGCCTTCAGCATAGCTGCCTTCTACCTTACCTTCATATTGGTATGAAGTATTTTTGTTAGTAGTGGGAATACTTAAAGTTAAACAAATAAATCCAACTAATATCAGCTTATGAATAAGAATCTAATATGGTTATTTGTCATTGTAAGTATAGTTTTTGTAACTGGTGGTGACAGTTTGGAATTTGTGCCTCAACCTGTCCAAAACGCCAGCTTGCAAAGTCGAAAATTTATAGTTGGGCTATGGCCTGATTGGTTGAAGCCCAAGAATACTAATGAACGTACACAAGACGCTGTAGACGATCTGGAAAATCGTGCCGATCCATAAATAGTAATATCATATCTTGTTGAATCCCTATAAATAAAGGGAACATGGGGGAAAGTAGGGGATAGTTTAAGCTGAGATATTCAGGTAGGCTTCATTTTCAGTCCCGAAACCCTTCCGTTCTAATAAACTTATCCAAAGTTACCCATACATGATTGCACGCCGCTCTGGCAGCTCAGTTCCTGCTTTGCTAACGCAACACTGTGCGTTTAATGTCGCGGAGCGTTAACGTTTGCGCCCTTCATTCAACTGCCGTATGTAAAGCGTCTGGGGTTAGCATAGCTCCTCCGGAGGAGGAAAGAGATACCCGAAGGGTGCGGGGTCGCATCTGCGCCATTCATTCTGACTCCTGTAGGGGCAAACGGCCGTTTGCCTCTACCACTGATATCGAATCCGGTAGCATCGGTGTTATTCAATCTTTAAAGATAAGAGTCTATATTATAGGAGGTTTCTGGCCATTTGCTAACGCAAAGCTGCCGCTAACGCCCTGCTCAATTGTATGACGATCAACAGAATCAGGACTTACGCAGAGACTCTACTTATGGTGAGGGCGAATACCATTCGCCCCTACAGATGGTGGTTTGACAGTCAATTTGCTTAATTCCTGAGAATTTTACTCCGAAGCCAACGGATTTGATATGACTCCTAGTAAATAGCCTAAATACTTGTAGCAAACATTTATCAAATTTGTATAAGGTGAGTTGCAATGCACTCTACAGGTAGAGTTTTGTATGTAAGTCCTGAAGATATTACAATGGAGAGATCCAGAAATGATATTCCAGGGTAAATGCTTTGAAAGAACTTTTGATTACTGCAACCGATACCGACGCTGGTAAAACGATATTGACCCTAGCTCTTACTGCTTATTGGCAAACTTACCATAAAGACCGGAATTTAGGCTTATTTAAACCTATTCAAACTGGCATAGGCGATCGCGAACTTTACACTCAATTATTTTCTCTAGACCAATCTCTTGACGAAATTAACCCTTTATGGTATGAAACCCCCGTTGCTCCTCCTGTAGCTGCAGAACGGGAAGGTCGTCTGGTACAATTAGATGGGGTCTGGTCAACTTTTGCAAGATTACGAGAACAAAAAGATTTTGTGTTAGTCGAGGGTTTAGGAGGATTAGGTTCTCCTGTAACTCACGAACTGACGGTGGCAGACATAGCTAGGGATTGGCATTTACCTACTATTTTGGTTGTACCAATCAAGTTAGGCGCGATCGCTCAAACCGTAGCTAATGTTGCTCTAGCTCGTCAAATGAAGGTTAATCTCCGAGGAATTATTCTCAACTGTGTTAAACCTTGCTCGGAGCAAGAAATTGCTGACTGGACTCCTGTTGAGCTAATTCAATCTTTAACTCAAGTACAAGTCTGTGGCATTATACCACATTTGCCAGATATTAACAACTTAGGCAAATTAGCAACAGCAGCCTCTAATTTAGATTTAGAGAAGTTTTTGCCTTTACCAACGACAATCAAAAATTAATAATTCAGTATAAAAAATATGGTTTCAACTATTCCGACTTCAAATTCTGTTACTCAATCTCAACTGCGTCCAGAAATTAGAAAATTACAGCCTTTGCTAGTTGAATGGCGACGACATCTCCATAAAAGACCAGAGCTAGGTTTCAAAGAATATTTAACAGGGGAATTTATTTGCCAAAAATTGCAAGAGTGGGGCATCGAACATCAAAAAGGAGTTGCGAAAACAGGTATCCTGGCAACTATTGACAGTGGTAAACCAGGACCTGTATTAGCTATCAGGGCAGATTTAGATGCTTTGCCAATTCAAGAATTAAACGATGTGCCATATAGGTCAATACATAATGGTGTGATGCACGCCTGTGGCCATGACGGACATACAGCGATCGCTCTTGGTACTGTGCATTATCTCGCTACCCATCGCCAAGATTTTAATGGGATCGTAAAAATCATTTTCCAGCCAGCAGAAGAAGGACCTGGAGGTGCTAAACCAATGATTGAAGCGGGGGTGTTGAAAAATCCAGATGTGGATGCCATTATTGGTTTGCACTTGTGGAATAATCTACCCCTCGGCACAGTAGGAGTCCGCAGTGGTGCTTTAATGGCGGCTACCGAAAGATTTAATTGCACAATTTTGGGTAAAGGTGGGCATGGAGCGATGCCTCATCAAACTGTAGACTCTGTGGTAGTTGCTGCTCAAATTATTAATGCTTTGCAAACAATAGTAGCTCGGAATATTAATCCTATAGATTCAGCGGTTGTGACGGTTGGGGAATTAAAGGCAGGTCGGGCGTTTAATGTAATTGCTGATACTGCCAGAATGGGTGGTACTGTACGTTATTTTAATTTGGCTTATCAAGATTATTTTGCGAAAAGAATTGAGCAGGTTATTGCCGGAGTTTGTGAAAGTCACGGGGCGAGTTATGAATTTAATTATATTCCTCTTTATCCTCCGTTAATTAACGATCAAAAAATGGCAGATTTGGTTAAAAGTGTAGCTGAATTATTAGTAGAAACTCCTGCGGGTGTTGTACCAGAATGTCAAACTCTGGGGGGTGAAGATATGTCATTTTTTCTGCAAGAAGTACCTGGTTGTTATTTCTTTTTAGGTTCGGCAAATGCTGAGAAAAATTTAGCTTATCCGCACCATCATCCTAGATTTGATTTTGATGAAACTGCTCTAGGAATGGGAGTAGAAATGTTTGTGCGTTGTGTGGAGAAGTTTTGTAGTAAGAGATAATTTATTTTGCTCGAATAACGTTTTGATTTTTAACCGGATTTGTGTTAGGAAGTCCGGTTTTTTTTATATTATGTTTACTTTAATACTAAATTGATAAATGTTTGCTACAAAATAGCTAGGATATTTCTTAGGAGTCAACCCACCCCTCCCCCTCCCAGGAGGAAGTCAGGAGGACCGAGTCACACGGGAATGGCTTTAATAGCAGTTTTTAGGTCTGAATTTATCTTTTTAGTCCAAGAGACATCTCCTATAAAGTAGGGGCAAATGGCCATTTGCTAACGTAGAGCTGCCGCTAACGCTCTTACTGCCCAAATTAATTCGTAATATCAAATCCGTTTAATTCGATATAAAAACATTCTCCATCTTCACCATTACCAAATATTTATAAATTTTTTCCCTCCTGACTCGGTCCTTCCCCTCCCAGGAGGGGAGGGGTTAGGGGTGGGTTGACTCGGTCCTCCTACTTCAAAAGATTTTATACCGATGCTACCGGATTTGATATAACATTCTTTTTTCACCAAAAAATAAGGTCTGAAGCCTCCCCTTGGCTGCGCCGCGAGCTACCGCTCTACAAGGGGATGAAAAAGCGGTCGTTTGCGGAGCATTCCGTAGGATGGGATGGCGAGGTTTCCTCGCCATATCCAATCGACTAAGAGAAAATCAAGTTCAATATTTCAAGCCTCTGACTTAAACTAGAGGTACTGATAACTGATAACTGATAACTGATAACTGAAATGACGCTTGGTATAATATAGCGCTACGCATAATTCTGCGTAATTATGAGGTCTCTTTAGTTACTTTTCTTTATATACCAGGTGTGATAAATATTTGTTACAAGTATTTAGGCTTTTCCTACATTCTTGATCTGGCTTAAATTCCTTAATTTCCTGTTCTTGAGTTTATAGATTTATTGGCGGAAATAAGGATTTTTGTTAACTTAGTAAATCTCCCTTGTCAAAATTTTTGTTTATATTAAAATATCAAAATTATACAGATAAAGCTACTTTTAAAAAAAGATGTTTTTATCTAAACAAAGTGTTAAGAATAATCAAAACATCTGAAATATAGACTTACATAGTTAGTAGTTAAACTTGCGATTACAAATAATTCAGAATATTTATGAAAAATAACATCAAGCAAAAGCCAAATTACCTAAGAATATTAACAATTACTTCTCTATCTTTATTAGGAAGTCAAATACCAACTATTGCCATGGCAGACCAGTGGACTCCATGGGTTAACCAGACCAATGAAATATTACTTGCTCAACAACAAGTTTGTCAGCTTCAGTCTTCACCAGCAGATAGTCGTGCAGGTGTAGATTTCCGAGACCAGCCAAATGGAGGTAGAAATATTGCCTTTTTTAATAACGGTACTTCTGTAACAGTCATCAATAGGTCTAATGATGGACAATGGACACAAGTAATTGGACCGAATAATTCTCAAGGTTGGGTATATACTCCCTATCTGCAAAATTGCAATACACGCTCTGCCTCACAACTACCTAATACAGGAAATAGAACAGGTGGAGTACCAGTAGGAACAATTTGTCAGGCAATAGGTTCTCCCGAATATCCGAATATTCCAGTGCGAAATTTTCCCAATGCCAAAGGTTATAATATGTCTTTCAATTTTGCTAAAAATACTCAACTGAGAGTTACTGAACCACCAGCAGGACAAGAGTCTCAGTCAAAGTGGGTTTATGTTCAATCAGTACAAACTCCTCAACAAATGGGGTGGGTATGGAGACCTTATATTCAATGTAATTAGTGCCGCTACGCGGAAGTCAAAAGTCGTAGGGGCGAATGGCATTCGCCCGTACAAAATTCAAAAATATTGATTGGTAAGGCTTTTAGAATTTTGTAACTGGTTAGTTATTTCTGCCATCCTGCATTAGCTGAGTAATTTATAAGAAGGTCTAACGTTCAACAACAACAAATATTTTTGGTACGGTCATTGAGTCAGGAAGCTCATATTTTCTGTTTTGATGAGCCTTTTTTTTTGATTGACAGAATACGGAAAATATTATTTTTATCTGTCTTGTTTTGGGATATATATTAATATGAACTCAACAGAAAATATCACCATTCAACATCTATCTGAGAAAGATATAAAGCTAATGCAAGACTTGCTTAATGTTTTTGGTGATGCGTTTGATGAAGTGGAAACTTATTGCAAAGCACAGCCTAAAACTGATTATCTTCATAAGCTACTCAGCAGAGATTATTTTATCGTGTTGGTCGCATTAAAACATGGAGAGGTGGTGGGTGGTTTGGCAGCATATGAACTTCACAAATTTGAGCAAGAACGCAGCGAGATTTATATATATGATTTGGCGGTATCCACTGAATACCGTCGCCAAGGTATAGCAATGGCGCTCATTGACGCACTCAAGAATATAGCTGTTGATCGGGGAGCTTATGTTATCTTTGTTCAAGCTGACTATGGTGATGATCCGGCAATAGAGTTATATAGAAAAGTTGGGGGTGTGCGGGAAGATGTCCTACACTTTGATATTGTAGTCAAAAAAGATTATTGAGCGATCGTTTTTGTAGATATTCTGAGGTTTTTGATCATGCTAAATGTAACTATTGATGAAATTCAAAGCGATCCACTGAAATATTTGCGTTTAGTCGAAGAGGAGGAAACGGTTGTAATTATTCTATCTGAGCAAGCGATCGCTGAAATTAGACCTATTGGCAGTAGCAAGCAGTTACGGCCATTTGGTTTGTGTGCAGGTGAGTTTACTGTTCCGGATGATTTTGATGCTCCTTTACGGGAAGATATGCTGAACGCATTTGAGGGGAAATGAGAATAAAGTTTCCGCACAATAAGCAGTTATTTTAACTAGAGAAGTATCCAAAAGTTTCTCCCCACTAATTTTTAAATTTTCTATGCTAGAGTAGAAAAAAAGTATTTTTATTAGAAAATAAGTTTCTTAAAGTTGTAAAAGAAGCAATCAAGGGTTGGTTTAAACCAGACAATAGTAATAACAAATAGTATTAAGTACGTCTATAATAAGATTAAAATTTACTCTGGAGTCAAACTATATGTCAGAATTACTGAAAAGAATTACAATTAATCCTAAACAATGTGGTGGTCGTCCTTGCATCCGAGGTATGAGAATTAGAGTATCGGATGTACTAGATTTATTTGCTGCTGGACTGACTGCCGAACAAATCTTAGCAGAAATGCCCGATCTAGAGGCCAACGATCTGCAAGCAGCGCTTTTATATGCCTCCCGTAAACTTAATCATCCCGTATTAGTCCTATGATAATTTGGGTAGATGCACAACTGTCGCCTGCGATCGCAACTTGGATTAGCGATACTTTTGGAGTAACAGCATTAGCTCTACGGGATATTGGTTTGAGAGATGCTGAAGATATTGATATTTTTGAGGCAGCAAAGGCTCAAAGTGTTATCTTGATAACTAAAGACAGTGATTTTGTCGATCTAGTCGATCGCCTTGACTAACCACCTCAAATTATCTGGTTAACCTGTGGTAACACCTCAAATGCTAGGTTACGAGAAATTTTAAGTGCAACATTAACAGTAGCACTGGAACTTCTACGGTCTGGTGAAGCATTAGTTGAAATTAGTGGAGACTAACAGCGCAAGCTAATAACTGAACTTCCCCTATACAAATGTACCATAATTTCCCTTGAAAGCCCGCGTCTATCAATGCTTTTTAAACACTTTTATTGTTATCAGATTTTGATATATCAATCTTGCCTTCTAAATTTGATTCTCCAATATGATTTTTACCTGTCTTATCAAAAACTTCTAAATGGGCAGATTTTCCATAATGTAGATTATCCACATACCAGAGATATCCAGTTTCTTTCTCTTTATAAATTTTCCTACCATCATGTTGTTTTTGAGTAGATTCAAATCTATTAGTATCTCTTAAGATAGTTTGCTTATCATTAGGGGGATCGGTGGAAGATTCATCATAGTTAAATCTACTTAATTGACAAGTTTTTTCCACCCAGTTTTGTAATCCAACTTTCCGATCTATACTATCTAATTGAATTAGATTTTCTGTGTCATTATTTTTAACAATAGAAATAGAATAGCATTCTATAATCTTCTGATGCTGACATTGAAAACAAGAATCTATAAAATTAATCAATAAATACTTTGACTCTAAATTAATTAATTGTCTTTGTGTCGCTTCTGCTAAGGATGTATTTGCTGCATCTTTATAATCTTGACCATCCATATAATCAAAATTATCTTCTTCAGAATGAATTCTTTCTTTTTGCCAGTCTTTGGGATTTACTTTATTAAATATAATATTTCTAATTGCTATTTTCAAATCTTTTTGCTTGATTTTGTTAAAACTTTCTTTGAAAATTACATCCTTGATTACATAAGAATCCCAAAGCACATCAGTATAATAATTTTTTTGATTTATGTTTTCTTTTTTAAGGCAATTAATTAATTCAAAAATACTTTTGATTATTATTAAAGCTTCTTCAAATTCTTTTTGAGTAGAGTATTGTCCTTTTAAAGAAACTTCATTGATAAATATTTCAATTTTAATCATTATTTTAAATCCCAAAAAGACGCTCGAAATCTTTATCCATTTGGTCGAAAAATCCATCAGGCCATTCTTCTATCTTGCCATCAGAATCAATAGGTATTTGAACAACAGACTCACCAATTTTTTGAGAAAAATATAAGATGCTTAATTCTTCATTACTTAAAATATTATCAAGAACAGCAATTCGCAATGCGTTTAAAATATGGTCGCTATGAGATTCTATCAATACTTGTATGCCACAACTACTTACTTTTGCTAAAAATTTAGCTAGTTGAGATTGTGCTTTCGGATGTAGATGAGCTTCAGGATTTTCTACTATTAACATTTCTCCTTTTTTGGCGATAAGTCCAGAAACAATAATAGGCAAAATACAATGATATCCAAAACCAATATTAGCGGGGCGAAAACGATCTTTTGATAAACTACTATTTAACATTAGTTCTAGTATATTAGTTTGTGAACCTGAAACTTCAACTTTGGCTCCATCAAAAATTTTATTCAGCCATTCTTGTGTTTGGATTATTAAAGTTTGCGCATCTTCACCTAAATATAATTTATCATTAATTAATTCATCTTTCATTCTGTCAAGTAAATTAACTGTTTGTTCTCCTTTTAAACCAACATTAGGAAATTGAGGAAGAGTCGATCTTAAATAAAAATCTTGTGGACCTATTCTATCAGCAGAAATATAATGAATGGCAGAAAAGTTTACCCAGGTAGCAGTAGATTGTAAGATAGTTGGATCATCTCTCAATGCTTGAAATAGTTCAGTATAATTAATGGAAGAAAAGTCTAACCAGTCAGTAAACAATTGTAAGATAGTTGGATTATCTTTAAATACTTTGTGATAAAATCTACGATGATTTATTGGTGATAAAAAAGTATTTCCCTTAATTTCAACCTCTGTAAGTGTGGCAACTAAATCATCGTTCATATCTTCAACAAAAGAATAATTAATACTTCCTTCCATTGTTATTGTTGCAGCTATATTTTCTATTTTGTAATCATAAAAATAATTAAAATATATAGGTTTTTCTCTTGATGTACCTGTATTTCTAATTTCATCAAATCTACCTAAATTAAGACATTTCCCATTTAAAATCAACTTATTTGTACGATTGTCATATTCAATTGATTGCCTCATTAAGAGTAGAGACTGAAGCAAACTAGATTTTCCTCTTCCATTAATACCAGTAAGCAAAGTTAATTGCCCCAATGGAAAAACAGTTTTTTCTCGAAAACACTTAAAATTCTCTAATTCTATCTTAGTCAACATTGCTCAACATCTCCCAAAATTTTTTGTGCTAAATCAAATCTTTTAATGACTGTATCTTTATCATGTCTAACTCGTTTAATTGAACCAACATACTCTGAATTATCCCGTAATTTTACAAAATTTTGTTTAATCGTTTCTTTGTGTTGCTCTAAAAATTGATCGTCATGTGTTGAGAAAAAGTAAGAAATAGATTCAAACATAATCATATTAACTCTTCCTCTACTTCTATCTGTTGGCAAACGAAAATTTTCTTGTTCAAAAAAATCATAAGTTAATTTCATCAATCTTTCAAAATCTTGTTTTAATTCATCTATTTGCTCGTCTGACATTTCGTTTATTTTTTGCATGGCATCTTCTAAAAATTTATTCATATCACCTTGATAATCTTGACGATAATCATTACATACCTTAAAAGCCAAATAATGCAAAATCAACTCTCTATCTTTCATTCTTTTATCAGAAATACCATAATCAATTGCCTGTTTAAAATAATCTTTCTCTGATAATTCTTTTAATAGCTTTGTAGATTTACCTGTGAAAATACAATTTCTAATTTCTTGTCTTTCTAGTTTTGTTCCTCCAGTATTGACTCTCTCAAAAATCTCATAAAGAATGTTTGAAGGTGCAGAATATGGAATCACATATAAAGAAATTTTCTTATCCTCTATTCTAGTTTCATAATCTCCAGGTATTTGTTTTAAATCATCAAAATTACAATCATTTAATTGTGGTAAAACTTTTAATCCAGTCAGCTTAAATTTTTGATCTATAAAGTCACGGATAGCTGAAGTTCTCTGTAACCCATCTACAACTATATATTCTCCCTTTTTAGTTTGCTTTACATACCAATAAGGTAAAGGAAAATTCAGAATAATTGACTCAATAAATTTACTTTTTTGCTCTAGAGTCCATATATTGGGATTTCTTTGAAATTCAGGATCGAGAATTATTTTGTTTTGCTCGCATTTTCTTTTTAATTCAAAAACAGTATAGGGGTTTTCCCTAATATCAATATCCTGTTCTATTAGATTTTCAGAATATAGACTAGCATTCTCTGTAGTATGTTCTTCCGGTGTATCCTCATCAGTTTCAATAACATTATTATTTAGGTTTTGAGGTTTCAAAATTTTGTCCATAATTTTTTATTTTTAAAACAATTTAAACAGACTTCACAATTTTTGTTCATAAATAAAAGGGTTGCTTGCTATTGCTATAATATTACCATTTCTAAATTCTCATAATCTCCTAAATGTGAATAAACTTAATATAATAAATTTTTCTACGGTTAAGAACACTAACAAAAACTCTAGATAATCTTGATGCTAAACACTACATCTTTGGTATAGTGGATTCAAGGTGAAAAGTTCTCTTTATGGAGGTGGGCGATCGCTTACAATAATTCCCACTTATTACAATTTTTATCTAATGCAATAAAATCAAAATAATCAAACAGACAAAATAGGAAAAATTACTAGCTCTATGTTGAAAAACTAAGTTGCAAGTAAGCACTAAAAATAATTTTCTTCATACTCAAAAGTAGAGTCAATAGTCCTTAGTTCTGGATAAAGACTTATAACTTCTTGGGTGATATGCCAATAATATCTATTTATTATAGAAGAATCAATTATTTTCTCTGATATCAAAATACTAATGAAATATTGAAATAATGAAATACTGCGCGGAATTTGATTTGTTTTTGTTGATTGAATTTTCTGGATTACTGCTTGAATTTTTTCTTTGATTTGTTTTTCTTCTACTACATTGATTAACAGACGATATAAGTTATAGCAAAAACGACTCATGTCTTTTGGCTGAAGCTCATCAGGTATTTTTTTATCTTGAAATAATTTATTTATTTCTTTGACTAAATATTGTTTATTTTTGACTTCCGGATAATCATTATTTTCGATAACTTGGGTTTTCATCCAGAGGAAGTTCGTAAATATACAGGTTTTGCAATTTCTTGATGTGTAATATCATGTTCGGTTGAATACTTATAAATAACTGTTGTTAGGAGTCAGTCCTCAGGAGTCAGTCCTCAGGAGGAAAGAAAAGAGGAATACACAGGAAATATTGGAGATGGAGTATTGATAATTTCAGTATTTCTTTGGTACTGTCGGTACCCGGAGTCCTTAAATTTTATTATAAGTGATTATCCGAACATGATATAAGCATTTCCTACGGAATGCTGCGCAAACAGCATGTAGGGGCGTTAACGATAGTTATGCGAAGCAAATGGCATTGGCTAACGCCAAGCTCCGCTAACGCCCTCACTTGATTTAATGTCCGTGCGTAAGTCCTGATTTAATTAGGGTTTGCTGAAAAAGTTTTTTAGTGGGGGTAAGAGTCAGGAGAAACGGGTAATGAGCGAGAAGGTAGAAGTAAGAATTATCCCTCAATTTTTCTGTCCTTGATTTGCCTAAAATGCTAACTTTTTGAACATTTTAGACTAAAACAAGCGCACTTTTTTGGCTTCTCAGAAGGCTAAAACCAATATCAGTCAAATCCTGTGATAGTTAATCAGTAAACCCTAATTGTTAACCAATTAAAATTACTAAAAGAGCAACACCAAACATAACAGTCCCAGCTATACGATTAATATTAGTCATAGCCTTTTCACTTTTAAATAATAACCTAGCACGAGAGGCTAAATAAGTATAAAATCCAGTTACTAGAGAAACAATAACAATCATAAGAGTAGCAATTAAAACTATACTATTTACTTGTAAATCGTTAAAGTTGACAAAAACAGGAAGAAAAGCACCATAAAAAATAATAACTTTAGGATTACTAAGTGTAATAGCTAAACCTGCCGTAAAATTTTTTAAATAAGTTTTCTTTGATGCTTCATCATCATTTTCTAAATTGATAGGTGCTGATGTCCAAAGTTTCCAACCTAACCAAGCTAAATAAATACCACCTAAAACTCTAATGATAATAAAGGCATTGTCAATAAATTCAGTCACTAATGTTAGTCCGAAAATTGCTATGAAAAGAAAGATAATATCTCCTAGAACAATTCCCCCTATTACTAACAAGGATGAACGAAAACCTGATGCTAAGGCACAAGAAGTAGCTGCTAAAATACCAGGTCCTGGAGTACTCGCTAATACTAAGATTCCTATAACAAGACCAAATATGCCCTGAATGCTAATACCATTAAAGAATTCATTCATGTTAATTAAATTAATTATTGATCGATAATTTTGTGTAGATACTTAATAGATTTTTGACAAAAGTAAAGAGAATGTTATACCTTGGTTTTTTTAGTTCCCTAGTTATACCATTTCCTCATAACCAAAACCTTGTACCTTGGGTGCATCTCAATGCGTGAATAAAGCCAAAAATTTATCGCTTTTAGGCAACAGGTAACAGGCAACAGGCAACAGGGAATATATTAGGAAAAAAGTATTTTTGCACATCAGAGACGTACCCTATTTATCCCTATTTCTTGAGTACAATTACTTATCGCTTAATTGAGATGCACCCTGTACCTTATCCCAACCATAAATACCATATTAATCCCAATTATCCTATCAATAAATTTACCAAGAAGTAGAAAGAGAAAAAAAATTCAACTTTCCACCTGATATTTTATCAATATTTACTCCTTCTCTCCTAGATAATTAAAGTCTTCCTCCTTTTTCTCTCTTCCTTAACTCTTATTTAACCACCAATTTTTAACAAAGAACCCAAAACTTGAGGAATATTTTCTAACTCCATTGCTGCCATTGCCGCTGTCGGTTCATAACCACAATGAACCATACAATCAACACATTTAGTATTCCCACTTTTATAACCATAATTATCCCAATTAGTTTCTTCTAAAAGTTCTTTAAAAGTAGCATAATATCCTTCATTCATTAAATAACAAGGTTTTTGCCAACCAAGCACACTATAACTAGGACTACCCCAGGGAGTACAATCATAATTCTTATCTTTTTCTCCCATCAAAAAATCCAAAAATAAAGGATTATGGTTAAAATTCCAATTCTTTTTACCAGCTTTAAAAGGAGCAAGAATTTCTCTAAATAATAACTGTGTTTGTTGCCGCTTCAAAAAATGTTCTTGGTCTGGTGCCCACTCATAACTATAACCAGGAGAAATCATCATCCCATCAATATTTAAACTTTCCAAAAAATCAAAAAATTCCTGCATTTGTTTCGGGTCTGTTCCCTCAAATACAGTAGTATTAGTAGTAACTCGAAATCCTTTTGCTTTCGCAGCACGAATTGCTTTAACTGCTATTTCAAACACTCCTTGTCGGTCAACACATTTATCATGAGTTGCTTGTAAACCATCAAGATGAATGCTAAAAGTTAGATAAGGAGAGGGCTTAAATTTATCTATATTCTTTTCAAGTAACAAACCATTAGTGCATAAATAAACAAACTTTTGGCGATCGACTAACCCCTGCACAATTTCAGCAATTTGTGGATGCAATAAAGGTTCGCCTCCAGGAATAGAAACCACAGGAGCGCCACATTCTTCTACAGCAGCAAAACATTCTTGAGGTGTGAGGTTTTGCTTGAGTATTTCTTTGGGATGCTGAATTTTTCCACAACCAGGGCAGGCTAAATTACATCTGAATAGAGGTTCCAGCATTAAAACTAGGGGAAAACGTTTACGCCCTTTGAGACGTTGAGTGAGGAGATATTTTCCTACTTCTAGAGCTTGTTGGAATTGAATTGCCATGAATAACCTCTTAATGTAAGTAATCTATTTATTTTTACACAATAGACATCTCCAGAAAAGAGGGAGTAGGGAGTAGGGACGTTGCATGCAAAGTCCGTACAGAGTAGGGGAAAAGAATTGATAATTTCTGTGGGATAATTAATCTTAGGAGTCAAGAGACATGGAGAAAAAAAGGATTTGAACTATCGGACATGATATAAGTCCTGAAAATGCCCAACAACCTATCCATTCAAACAAGTCTAGCTAATAAAATCCTGATTATGACTTCCAATTCTTCAGTAATATCATGTCCGGTAGCATTGGTATTGTAAGCGTGAAGGTAAGGAAGACCGAAGTTGGAAGAAGGAAGAAGCTTTAAGAGAAGGAAAAACCATTAATGGCGCTAGATATTTCCCCAACTTTATACACGCTCCGATACCAACGGACATGACATGATATTATCGCAACTACTTCCAGCCCACACGATCCATTAATTTAATCGCTTCACCATTCAACTTGCCATAAACAGCAACATTTAGAGCATCGCTCTTGAAGTTACCATAAGTTGTCAACACGCTAGGAACAGGTACACCTTCAACTACAGGATATTCATTGTTACCCTCAGAGAATATTTTTTGAGCTTCTGGGCTGGCCAAATGTTCGAGAAACTTAATTGCACCCTCTTTATTTGGGGCAGTTTTAACTACACCACCACCACTAATATTAATGTGAGTACCGCGCCCATTTTGGTTAGGGAAAAACATTCCTATTTTCTGAACAACTGCTTTGTCTTCTGCTGTGTCAGATTTTGCTAAACGCCCTACATAGTAACTATTAGCAATACCAATATCGCCGATACCTGCAGCAACACCTTTTATTTGAGCAGTATCATTTCCTTCTGGGGGTCTAGCAAAGTTGCTAACAAAGCCTTTTGCCCAATTTTCTGTATCTGACATTCCATGAATTTCGATTAAAGATGCTATTAGTGATTGATTATAAATGTTATTGGAGGAACGAATCAGAATTTTGCCTTTCCAATTATCTTTGGCTAAGTTTTCATAAGTTGATAGCTCAGATGGTTTAACTTTGTCTTTGTTATAAACTATTACCCGTGCCCGTTTAGAGAAACCAAACCATAGGTTTTCCGGACTGCGGAGGTTGGCTGGAATTTTCTTGTTGAGAGTAGATGAAGAAATGGGTTGCAAAATTCCTGCTTCTTCGGCTCGTCCCAGACGACCTGCATCTACTGTAATAAAAACATCTGCAGGACTGTTCGCTCCTTCGCTTTTGATTCGTTCGATTAACTCATCTCCTTTGCCTTCTATGAGATTGACTTCGAGGCCAGTTTTTTTGGTGAAACTGTCGTAGAGGGCTTGGTCAGTGTCGTAGTGGCGAGAAGAATAGAGATTTATCGCGCCACTTTGGGCTAATCCTCGATTACTTTTACCAAGCTCGGCGATCGCTACACTCGCCATTGCTGTGCCTGTTGCTAAAAATATACGTCTAGTAATTTTCATTTTCAATTTTCTCCTCGTTTTTGATCCATAAATTAGGTATAGCTAATCACTTAATTTTCGCTGATTAATTTTAATGATATTGCAATTCATTCTTGATAATTTTCATCCTTTATCAGGATTAATTTATAGAAAATTAGACTCTACCTTTGAAAGCTTGTGATAATTTGACCTAATTTTATCTGTAATAAGTAGTGACTTTCACAATTGATAAATTGTTTCCAGACACTATTAAGTTTTACTCATAAATTTGTTTTATCTCATAATTAAATATATTTGTCAAGTAGTTATTAATTTATTTTTGCTATACTGAGAAATTTTATAGAAAGTAGCTTAGTCTTTATGACAAATGTCTGACTTGAAACGACATATTTGATAATTTAGGGCTTGCTGAAGAAGTTGAAAAAGTTGACACCGTATTGGTTTCAGCCAGTATAATTCAGTAATAATGCCTAAATATTAGCTAAAGTAATGGCTTTGTTGTATGAAAGTAGCGATCGCACAGGGTTACTTCAGCAGCAGATTTGGTGATATATGAGGTACAAATATTAACGATAAAGTGCGGGTATCTTGCCCACCACAGATGTCCTCACTGATATGAAACAGCTGTATGTTATAGATGCTATCTGTATCTCTGCCAATGTTTAGTATTTCCTATTAGCGTTTATTTATAAGTATTCAACCAGAAATAATATTATTTAACAACCAATACAATAAAGGTGCGTCTCCAAACTGTAGCCACAAAACATTCGTTATATCATGTCCGGTAGCATCGGTATTGTATAGCGAAAGTCAGGAAGACCGAAGTTGGAAGAAGGAAGAGGGAAGAAGGCTTAAAAGCTTGAAAAAACTTAAACTTCCTGTAGATATTCACCCTTGGTTTTACGCAAACAATACTAGCGGACATGATATTAATCCAAAGTGTAAAAAATGTGGTTTTCAAATGAGAAAATTCTTGTCTTAAATATCTATTGCAAGGAACAGGGAATAGGGAATCTTCAACAATTAATAATATCATGTCCGGTAGCATCGGTATTGTATAGCGAAGGTAAGGAAGAAGGAAGAAGGAAGAGGGAAGAGGGAAGAGAGAAGAGGGAAGAGAGAAGAAGACTATTGAGCAAGAAAAACCTAAATTTCCTGTAGATATTCACTTTTAGGTTTACACGGGACTATACCAACGGACATGATATAATTAATAATTAATTATTACCTCTCCTTGAAAAGAAGAGGATTGACTAATCATGAAAATTTTTATTTATTATCCCCTTAAAAGGGGAGGCTTTAAACCACAATTTTTCGGTAAAATTTCTAATAATACTAAACATTTAAGGGTTTAATATTCTCTACTAAATTGAAGTGAAGTTGTTCAACCGAATTTGATATTATACCAAATCCGGTGGTAGTGCATCTGTTATTTTTAGACCCTAAATCCTTGATCTAATAAGATTTAGTCAATGTTTTAAAAAGGGTTTTTCAACACCGAATACAGAAATTTTTGTCTTGATTTATTCTTTAAAGAAGTAGCTTTAAAGCTTAATTATTAGCTAATATCATATCCGCATAATTAGCGGTCAAAAAAACTTTCTCCTTTTCCTCCTCTTTCTCCTTTTCCTCCTCTTTCTTCTTGCTTCTCTCTTCCCTCCTGACTACTGACTCCTGTACGTCGCCAATCCGACGCCTCCCCTACCTGACTCCTCTGTCGTTTATTTATAAGTATTCAACTGGACATAATATTAAAGTTTAATATTAACACTTGCATGAAATCTCTGTGGTTAAAAATTAATTTACTTCACAAAATCTTCACAAAACTGTTAGGTAATATAAAGTTTCTACAAAGATATCAAGTTCTTAACTTAGACTTAACCCAAGATTCGATAATACTTGTTTAACTTAACAAAGTGATCTACAGGGAAATAGGATGTGAGAATTAATATATCTGGGTAAATTCACATTCTTGTGAATAGATTGTAATGTTTTGAATTTTCAAGAACTCGTTCGTAATACTAACCTATAGAAAAATTGGAGAAAATTTCCCTATGAATACACTTTTTGTTGAAAATTTTGAGACTGATGGTAATGGAACGAGGTATACAACCTCAATCCCAGAATTCAGCGATGGAGCTGGTGATTTTTTCACTCGCACCGATGGTAATAATATTGGCAGTTTTTACGAAGTTTTAAATCCCGAAGGTAGCTTCTATTTCGCTGCTCAAGACATTGATGGAGAAGGTGCTGCGTCTCAGCAAACATTAACTTTCTCAGGAATTGATATTGCTGGTTTCACCAATCTTAACTTGAGTACGCTGTTAGCTGAAGATGATGATGGCAGCAGTCAGGATTGGGATTTACCTGATTTCGTTTTATTTGAGTATCAGATTGATGGTGGTGGGTTTACGAATTTACTTGGGATTGAAAGTGTTCCTGATGGTGATAATTTCAACGCTGTTCCTGCACAAGATACTGATTTCGATGGGGATGGTGACGGAACAGAGGTAACAGACACCTTTGCATCCTTCTCAAGTGCAATTGCTGGAACAGGTTCTACCCTAGACCTTCGCATTACCTTTGATTTGGACTCTGGTGATGAGGATCTAGCAATTGATAACATTGAGATTACAGGTGATAACGTTAGCAGTGGAATAACCGATCTATTCATTTCCGAATATATTGAAGGTAGTAGTAACAATAAAGCGATCGAGATTGCCAATTTTACAGGTAATACAGTTGATCTAAGTGACTACAGTCTCGAATTCTACTTCAACGGCAACACCAGTCCAGGTACGAACATTTCCTTAGATGGCAACACAGTAGCTGATGGTGATGTATTCGTTATTGCAGATGATGGTGCTGATCCAGCTATTATTGCTGAAGCAGATATGACTCCCACAAATAATTTCTTTAACGGTGATGATGCCGTCGTTCTGCGTAACGGTAGTGACATTATTGATGTGATTGGTCAGATCGGAGTTGATCCTGGCAGTGAGTGGTCTGGTGGTGGTCTTGGTACTCAGAACGAAACTCTCCGTCGTCAACCTAGTATTACGGATGGAGATAGTAACGGCAGCAACTCTTTCGATCCTTCTGTAGAATGGGAAGGTTTTCCTCAAAATACCTTTGATGGTTTAGGTACTCACACCATTGATGGCGGTACTGATGGAACAACCCTCGCCATCGCACCCACTGACGCAGACAAAGCTGAAGGAGGTGCAGGAACTACACCTTTCACCTTTACTGTAACTCGCTCTGGTGACACCACAGGCAATACTTCTGTAGACTTTGCTGTAGCTAGCACCGAAGCAGATGCAGCGGACTTTGGGGGAACATTACCCTCTGGTACAGTCAACTTTGTGGCCAATGAAACCAGCAAAGACATAACAGTTAATGTTTCTGGTGACACAGACTCAGAACTAGACGAAAGCTTCACTGTTACCCTATCTAACGCTTCCGGTGGCGCAACAATTACGACGGCAACTGCCGATGGGATAATTCAGAACGATGACAGTATTGCTTTCACTAAAATTCACGAAATTCAAGGTAGTGGTACAGCGAGTCCACTAGAAGGTCAAACAGTAACTATTGAAGCTGTTGTTGTGGGAGACTACCAGGATGGTGCTAGCGGAACAAATGGAGATTTGAATGGCTTCTTTGTTCAAGAAGAAGATAGTGATGCAGACGCAGATCCTTTAACTTCTGAAGGATTATTCATTTTTGATGACAGCTCTCCTGCGGTAGATGTGAATATTGGAGATGTCGTTCAGGTAACAGGAACAGTAGATGAATTCTTTGGTTTGACTCAACTAACTGATGTCTCTGTTTCCATTCAAGGAACAGACACTATACCAACTCCTGCTACTGTCAACTTCCCTGTTACTACTGTTGACGATCTAGAAGCTTTTGAGGGAATGGGAATAACAATTCCCGACACCCTATTTGTCACTGAATATTTCAACTTAGACCGCTTCGGTGAAATTGTCCTATCCTCTGATGGAGCTAGTAATGAACCAGGAACCGATGGTCGTCTGGAACAATTTACTGATTTCAATGCTCCAGATGCAGCAGGTTTTGCAGCTTATCAAGAAGCGATCGCTACCCGACGTATTGTTCTTGATGATGGTCAAACAGTTCAAAACCCTAATCCAATTATTCATGGCCGTGGTGGCAACCCTCTCAGTTCTACCAATACTCTGCGGGGTGGCGATACAGTTGATAATCTCTCCGGCGTTCTCAGCTTTGGCTTTGGCGACTACCGAGTTCAACCTGTTAACCCTGTAGATTTTCAAGCAACTAATCCTCGTCCAGAAACACCTGAAGATGTTGGCGGAGATTTAAAAGTTGCTAGTATTAACGTTCTCAATTTCTTTACTACTCTAGACGAAACAGATAATCCTGGTAGCGGTCCTAACAGTCTTTCCCCTCGTGGTGCTGATAACCAAGATGAGTTTGACCGTCAAGTTGAGAAGTTGGTGACAACTCTGGAAGATATTGATGCAGATATTGTTGGTTTGGTTGAGTTAGAGAACGAATTTGGTTCAGACCAAAACGGTGACGGTCAGTTTGCTATTGAGACATTGGTTGATGAACTTAACGACCGAGTCGGTGCAGGGACTTATGCTTATGTCGATCCTGGCGTTCCTTTTGTGGATACAGGTGATGCAATTTCTGTTGGTGCAATTTACAAAACTGACAGCGTTCAAATTGCTCCCGGAACAACAGTGGAAGTCCTCACAGATTCCGATCTGCCCGGTCTTGGTTTAGGAGGGACAGTATTTGATGGAGAGGATACTAACCGCGCTCCTCTTGCTGTCACTTTTGAAGAACTAGCTACAGGCGAACGCTTGACTGTATCTGTTAACCACTTTAAATCTAAAGGCGGTACTGGAACTGGTGACGATGCAGATGCGGGTGACGGACAAGGAAACTTCAATGGTACTCGTTTACGAGCTTCTCAAGCTCTAAATGCTTGGTTAAATACTGACCCCACTGGTAGTGGAGATAGTGACTTTTTGATTGTAGGTGACTTAAATGCTTACGCTCAGGAAGACCCAATTACATCCCTGGAAGCAGAAGGTTACACAGACCTAATTGAGGAATTTGTTGGCAGTGACGCTTACTCCTTCGTATTTGATGGTCAATTTGGCTATCTGGACTATGCTTTAGCGAATGAGTCACTGTTATCCCAGGTAACGGGTACTACAGAATGGCGCGTTAATGCTGACGAACCTGATGCTCTTGATTACAATCTTGATTTCGGACGCGATCCAAGTCTGTTCAACGGTCAAGACCCATTCCGCAATTCCGACCACGATCCCATAATAGTTGGTTTGAATTTGGAAAGCTCAACTCCTGGAGAAGTAATTGAAGGTACTGCTGGTCGAGATAATTTGATAGGAACCGATGGCGATGATACAATTACTGGTTTCCGACGTCGAGATACTCTTACTGGTGGTGCTGGTGACGATACATTTGTATATACTGGTCTGCGAGATGCAGGCGATATCATCACTGACTTTGAAGTTGGCAGCGATAAAATTGACCTAGCTGAAGTATTGGATGGTTTTGGTTTTGCTGGATTAGATCCCATTGCTGATGGTTACGTTGGTTTCCGTTCTCGTCGTGGAAATACTATCCTGACTATCGATCCTGATGGTACTGCTGGTAATGGTCGCGCTCGCTCTTTCTTGTTAGTGCGAGATATTAATCCTGCGGAATTGAATAATCCAGATAATTTCATTTTTCCAGATATAGTTCCACCTGAACTAACCTAGTGGATATGATGGCGATCGCCTAAGTAAGCGATCGCTATTTCTCTGAATCTTCAGACTATGGAAAAAACTCAAAGTTTAAGTGATTTGGCTAAATTACTGCGTCTTAAATTTTCTTTCAGACATCAGTATTATCACTATTGCCATTGCTAGTAAGGTTTTCTACAATAGCAAAAGAAGTAAGTAATTCAGAACTTACGCAAATTAACCTTAAATTTAGCTATGGCGGGCAGTTTGCTCCGCAACGCTAGCGCGAACCGTCCGTGTCAGCTTGTGGACTGGACAACGCCGACGTTGCCAGGTTGAAGCAAGAATGGAACAGATAATCATAGATTTATTATAGATTATTGTAGGTTTCTAAGAACGGTGCATAAGAACTTTTAAATTTACCCAACCAACAAACATTTGCTCCTTTTTACCAAAAAAAACCATGACTAACATCTTTCAAAAATTATCTTTCGTTGCTACAAGTACAGTTCTCACCTTATCAGTCATTAATGCTAATCCTGTAAATGCTGCTTCAATTACTTATGATTTTGAAGTTACTATAGATTCAGGTGTTTTATTTGGCGGAACATACTCTGGATCTTTTGAATTTGATGATTCTGCAGTAACTGGAATGGGTGAAGAATTTTTATCTGTATCAGATATCAGTTTCGACTTTCTGGGTGTTAACTACACTGAAACTGATGGTTTATTCGATCCTGAAGCTGTATTTTTCGATGGTGACTTCTTAGGGTTGAGTTTTTCCACAGATGAATTCTTTTTTGTAGAAGGTTTCTTTGACTCTAGTGACGCTTTCTTTGCATACGATATTGGAGCAGGAACTGGTGCAGGAGACATTACATACACTTTACGTCCAGATACCCCAGTGTCTACACCTGAACCAACTGCTGTTTTCAGTCTATTAGCTTTAAGTGCAGCAGGTTGCAGTGGTGTTTTGAAAAATAGAAAAACATCATCATTGAAAGATGCAGCTTAACTAAGTCAACGGGAAAATATTAGGAACGGGCCACAAGCCCATTCCACAAGCCCATTCCACAAGCCCATTCCACAAGCCCATTCCACAAGCCCATTCTACAAGTCCATTCCACTTGTATTAGTTTGATGAAGCAGAAAAGATTCAATTACTATAACTTCTGAGCCAAGAAACGGCACTTTCTACATCAGTTACTTGTTTTCTATCAGGAAGAGGAGGGCGTTGGATCATTACTACTGGAATACCTAATTCCCGCGCCGCAATAATTTTGGGATATGTAGCATCCCCACCACTATTTTTACTGACGATCGCCTCAATATTATATTTCTCTAAAAGCGATCGCTCTTCTAATAAGGAAAAAGGTCCGCGTCTAGTCAATAGTTTTCCTGGAGGTACTGGGGTATTCAGTGGAGGTGGGTCTATGGTCCGCATTAAAAACCAGAGGTTTTGGAGATGAGCATAACTTGCTAATTCTTGACGACCGATGCTCAGAAATACTCGTTGAGCTAATTTTGGTAAAATTTCGATAACAGTTTGGTTATTTTCAACTTCCACCCAGCGATCGCCTTCTGTTTTTTTCCATGCTGGGGATATGAGCATCAAATGAGGAATATTCAATTCTGAAGTGGCGATCGCTGCATTCCAAGAAATTTGTACTGCAAAAGGATGAGTTGCGTCAATTAGCAAATCTATTTTTTGCGCTAGTAGATATTCTGTTAACCCTGGTACACCACCAAAACTCCCTATTCGCGTATGGGTAGATTTTATCAAAGGTTCACGAGTGCGACCTGCCAGAGAATTAATTACCTCTAACCCTGGTATTTTAGTAGCTAAAGCTGCCAGTTTCCATCCATTTCCAGTGCCTCCCAAAATCAGCACTCGTTTTTGTGTTGTCATGTTATATTATGTCCGGTTGAATACTTATAAATAATTACGGAGGAGTCAGGAGTCAACCCACCCCTAACCCCTCCCAACCCACCCCTAACCCCTCCCAACCCACCCCTAACCCCTCCCAGGAGGGGAGGGGGAGTCAGGAGAGAGAAGTGGTGGACAAAAGAATATATTAGGAGGAGTAGGGAGTAGGGAATATGGAAATTTGCTCTAGATAAGTTTTTTAGTGGTGATGCATTATAATGATGGTCTATTGTAATTATTTCGGTCAAGGACAAAAGTAGTGGGAGCATCTTGCTCCCTTGCTCGTATCTTGCTCCCTTGCTCGTATCTTGCTCCCTTGCTCGTATCTTGCTCCCTTGCTCGTATCTTGCTCCCTTGCTCGTATTAAATCAATTCAAGACTATAAAATAAACAATTTCATCTGCCTATTCCCTATTCCCTGACTTATGCAAGAAGTCTATTGATATAAATTAACTATTATTCAAGGATAATAACTATCAACAACTGGCAATTCGATCGCAAATTCTGTACCCTGACCGACTACGGAATTACAGTAAAATTTTCCCTGGTGTTTTTCCACTATAATTTGATAACTTAAAGATAATCCTAAACCCGTGCCTTTACCCACAGGTTTTGTTGTATAAAAAGGGTCAAATATGCGGTTTTTCACTTCTTCTGGTATTCCCATTCCATTATCAGTAATATGTATAGCTATCCAATCTTTATTGATAACTTTAGTCTTAATTTTAATATAGGGTTGAATATTACAAAATAGAGAATTTGATTGTCCCCAAGACATTTCTAAAGCATCAATACCATTAGCTATAATATTCATAAAAACTTGATTTACTTGACCTGCCAAACATCTGACTAATGGCAAATCTCCATATTCTTTAATAATATTAATTCTGGGAAATCCGACCTTGGGTTTGAGGCGATTTTGCAAAATTAGTAAAGTACTATCAATACCTTCATGAATATCAACTTGTTTTTGCTGAGATTCATCGTGACGGGAAAATTTTCGTAGGGATAAAACTATTTCTTTAATTCTTTTAGAACCTTCTTCCATGGAACTAAGCAAATCAGGAAAATCTTCTTGGATAAATTCCAAGTCTATTATATCTTGTTTTTCTGTAATTTCATCTCCTGGTTCTGGATAATATTGATGATAAAGGTTGAGTAAATCTAATAATTTTTCAGCATAATTTCTAGCAGGTTTAATATTGCCGTAAATAAAGCTCACAGGGTTATTTATTTCATGGGCAACTCCGGCAACTAACTGACCTAAACTCACCATTTTTTCATTCTGAATTAATTGAGCTTGAGTTTCTTTTAATTGTTGAAGAGTTTGTTCTAGATCGGCATTTTTTTCTGTTAATTCTTGGGTTCTTTCCTCAACTTTAGTTTCTAAAACATGACTGTAATCAGATAATTGTTGATATGAATTTTTTAACTGTTGAATCATTTGATTAAAAGTTTTGGCAAGGAAACCAATTTCATTTTTAGTTATTACTGGTACTTTCTGGGTTAGATCCCCTGCACTTACTAATTTAGCTGTCTGAGCGATCGCTAAAATTGGTCGTACAATTTGATGGCCTAATAACAACATAACTACTGCCATTACTAAAGCTAATATCAAACCTACTAATAAAATTGAAGTAGCCAGATGACGAGCAGGTGCAAATGCTTCTATTTGATGTGTTTCTGCTAGTAATGCTAAATTGTGTTCTTTCAGCCACCGATAAACACCAATAACTGGCACACCTTTATAATTTCTATATAACCCTTTGCCATTATTGCCATTCATCGCAGCATTAATAGCATCACTTTCAATACTATCAGGAAATTCTTCAGAACCAAATTTTGTGGCTGAAACTAATACGTGTCTCCTTGATAAACTACTACCAATGTTTCCCACTAAATAGGTTTCAACTGTCTCTCCTAACTCTGATTGTTCACGAATAATAGTATCAATTCTTTCCAAGTTAAGATGGGTAGCTAACATTCCTAATTGACGATCATTTTTACTCAGAATAGGAGTAGCAAAAGTCATCATTGGTTTACCTATTTCAACAGAGGGGTAAAAATTTGATATTAAGTTATCTGTGAGAGTTTTTGTGACTTCACTATATTGTACTAGAGGTTGATATTTGCCTATTTTATTAGGATTACTAGAAACTAAAATTCTACCACCTCTGGTTAAGATAAAAATTTCTTGTAAACTGCCAATATTAGTTGTAAAAGATGTTAAAGAAGTTTGCAGTGAGGCTTGAGCAGATTTATATTCTGATGTAGATTTTTTGGTTGTTAGTAGGATTTTTGCTTGGTTATTAATTTCTGGTAATTCGGCGATCGCTAAGATATTTTTACGTTGGTCTAAAATCCAACGATTAAGTTCATTTTCTTTAAGTTTGGCAGCAAAGCTAAGGCGCTCAAATACTGATTCTTTTAAAGATGTTCTTGCTTGACTAAAGGTTGTATATCCGACAATTGATATTGTCATTAGCGACAATATTAAAAAAGAACCTACAATCTGAATTAGAAGGCTTTTTTTCCAGAAATACATGATTCTAGATCCTCATTTTTTCATCTAAAATTTTTCTCTGTTTCCAGAAGTAGTTATACCAATTCCTAAAAGTAATGCTATACTTAGGTAACACTTCAGTCATTAAGTAATTAAAACAGGGATAATAATTTTTTTGTTAATTTGAGCAAAGTTAATGTTAATTATTCTTATGTTTACTTTCCCTCCTGGGAGGGGTTAGGGGTGAGTCCTCTCCCCTACTCCCCTGCAATGCGAAAATTTAAAAAAGTTTTTGATAAATTGTATTATACCATTTTGAAAAAAGAATGTTACTAATAATAAGCGTGATTAAAAGACTTTAAAGGAGATGTCCCTTTGACAAAGCGGTCGAGGGATGCACCTGATTCTAAAATTATTATGCTTCTGTTGTTTTCCATCGAGCGAATATTTCTTTAATTAGTTTAATAGCTATATCTGTTGCCTCAGTTGGAGATAAACCATCAATTAACACTTTTTGCATTGCTTTAGTCCAAATATTTTCTGAATCTACTTGAGAATAAGCAGGGTTAATCGAATTCTCAAATAAGTGAGTTTGATATTGAGTAAATTGTTGAGATGCTACGGAAATATGGGGGTCTTTTGTATCATGCCAAAATGGGTCTTCCCATAGTTGAGACATAATCGGAAAATAGCGACCTTTACTACCTTTAATGTAAGCTCCTAAATTCTCTGGTTGTATTAAATATGATAAAAATTCTTTCGCCAGCTTTGGATGAGCAGAAGATGTAAAAATTAAAGGTTTTTTGACAGATACTAAATATCTAGGCTCTGCTCCATTTGGATTATTTGGAAACTTAATAGTTCTGATTTGATTTAAGTAAATTTCTTCATCTTCTTGTTGAGAACCAGGAATTGACATAGTTGGATTAATTGTCATTAAAGTTTTGCGATTGAGGAAATTAGTATTATTATCAGAATTTAGCCAATTAACTGCATTAGGTGGCACATATCCATTTTTATAAAAGCTAGTAT
>NZ_JAAHGH010000066.1:39508-42029 GCF_010672525.1 Okeania sp. SIO2B3
CCAGGAATTGACATAGTTGGATTAATTGTCATTAAAGTTTTGCGATTGAGGAAATTAGTATTATTATCAGAATTTAGCCAATTAACTGCATTAGGTGGCACATATCCATTTTTATAAAAGCTAGTATACCAATCTAAAATCTCAATTATTTTTTGTCTTATGGCTGGTTTATCTACTTGTAATTTGCCCTGTTTATCTAATATTTGTACATTGTTGGCCTCCAAAATTTGCTCAAATATAACATAAGTATCTGTACTATAAATAGACATGGGCAAACCCAAGGCGTAAATCTCACTATTATTTTGTTGAGGTAAAACTTTTTGTAAATTTTTCCAAAACTGCCAAAATTCATCCCATTTTTCCGGTATTTCTTCACCTAAACCAGCTTCACGAATTAAATCATGCCAGTAGTGAATATGAATACTTTGCTGCATTATTGGTACAGCATAATAAGAAGATTTAGACTCAATATTATTGTACAAATAAGCAGATTTTAGAGCAGTATCGCTGTATAAATTATTGACAGATTCAATTATGTCTGAAACATCTACTAATTTCCCTTCCCACGCCCATTGAGGAGTTAAAGTATATTCAGCTCTTTCAGAGAAGAGAATATCAGGTGGTTCACCTTTTGCTAAAGCATCAATAGTGGCTTGTAATATATTATCCTCACTAAAAAATAAAAGTTCAACTTTGTTTTTAGTTTTTTCTTGCCACTTAGTAATAACTTTTTTCAGAGCTTCATCCTGCTCTAGATAGTATCCCCGATTCCACCAAATTGTTAAAACTGCCTCTGACTGAAATTTTTGGAGAGAATTTTTAGGTTTATTTACACTACAAGTAACTAAGATAAAACTGACTATAAACAACAAAATTATAGTCAAAAATTTATTGATCACAATTATCACCTAGTTCTAAAATTATTATGCTGAGCGTAAGCATTTCCTGCGGAATGCTGCGCAAACAGCTATTAGCTGTCAGCTATCAGCAATGATATCCCAACCTTAAGGAGAGGGTTTAAGTTAATATAGACTTTAAAGTCGGCTTTTGTAGTCAGATTTAATTCTGACTTAGTTAATAAAGCTTTTATCTAAAACTAAAAAAATAGCTGATAGCTGACGGCTTAATGCTTACTGCTTCTCTAGTTTTCCACCCATCAAATATTTCTTTAATACGTTTAATAGCTCGATCTGTTACTTCAGTTGGTGATAAACCTTCAATTACAATTTGCTGGATCGCCTTACTCCAAATATTTTCTATATGTACTTGAGAATAAGCATGGTTTATAGAATTATTAAATAAGTGAGTTAGACCTTCAGCAAACTGTTGAGATGCTACGGAAATATGAGAGTCTTTTGTATCATGCCAAAATGGGTCTTCCCATAATTGAGGCATAATTGGAAAATAGCGACCTTTACTACCTTTAATGTAAGCTCCTAAATTCTCTGGTTGTATTAAATATGATAAAAATTCTTTCGCCAGCTTTGGATGAGCAGAAGATGTAAAAACTATAGGTTGTTTAATAGATACTAAATATCTAGGTTTGTCTCCATTAGGATTATTTGGAAATTCTATAGTTCTGATTTGATTTAAGTAAATTTCTTCGTCTTCTTTTTGAGAGCCAGGAATTGACATAGTTGGATTAATTGTCATTAAAGTTTTGCGATTGAGGAAATTAGTATTATTATCAGAATTTAGCCAATTAACTGCATTAGGTGGCACATATCCATTTTTATAAAAGCTAGTATACCAATCTAAAATCTCAATTATTTTTTGTCTTATGGCTGGTTTATCTACTTGTAATTTGCCCTGTTTATCTAATATTTGTACATTGTTGGCCTCCAAAATTTGCTCAAATATAACATAAGTATCTGAAGCATCGATAGACATGGGTAAACCCAAAGCATAAATATTACTGTCATTTTGTTGACGCAAAACTTTTTGTGCATTCTGCCAAAATTGCCAAAAATCATCCCATTGTTTTGGTATTTCTTCACCTAGACCTGCATCACTAATTAAATCATGCCAGTAGTGAATATGGACACTTTCCTGCATTATTGGTACAGCATAATAAGAAGATTTAGACTCAACATTATTATATAAATAAACAGACTTTAGAGCAGTATCTCTGTATAAATTATTTACAGGTTTAATTACATCCGAAACATCTACTAATTTTCCTTCTGATGCCCATTGGGGAATTAAAGTATATTCTGCTATTTTAGAGAACAAAATATCAGGTGGTTTACCTTTTGCTAAGGCATCAATACCTACTTGTAAAATATCATCCTCACTAAAAAACAAAAGTTCAACTTTATTGTTAGTTTTTTCTTGCCATTCAGTAATAACTTTTTGTAAAGCCTCATCTTGCTCTAGGTAGTATCCCCGGTTCCACCAAATGGTTAAAACTGCCTCTGATGGCTCTGGTTGGAGAGAATTTTTAGGTTTATTTACACTACAAGTAACTAATATTAAACTGAGTATAAATAGCAAAATTACAGAAAATAATTTACGTCTCATA
>NZ_JAAHGH010000067.1 GCF_010672525.1 Okeania sp. SIO2B3
GAACGAGAATAATACCGAGAATTTGCCCGGTCTAAACCAAGTAAATAAAAATCCGGAAAAATTCAGTCAAGATAAAACCTTTGAAAACCAAGAATTAGAAACAGAAAAATATCTTGATTCAGTAATTGAGGAGAAATCAAGTCAATATATAGAACAGGAAAAATTCACAGTAGAGCCAAATCAAGAAATTATTGAGTCTGATGAGAAAAATGAAATTCAAGCTACTAATTTAAATCTAATTCCAGAGCAAAAATTTGAGAGGAACGAGAATAATACCGAGAATTTGCCCGGTCTAAACCAAGTAAATAAAAATCCGGAAAAATTCAGTCAAGATAAAACCTTTGAAAACCAAGAATTAGAAACAGAAAAATATCTTGATTCAGTAATTCAGGAAAAATTCACAGGAGACCAAAATCGAGAAATTATTGAATCTGATGAAGACTATGAAATTAAAACTGCTAATGTCAATCTAATTCCAGAGCAAAAATTTGAAACTTTCCAGAATAATATCGAGAATTTACCCAATCAAAATCAAGTCAATAAAAATCAGGAAAAATTCAGTCAAGTTGAAAATTTTGAATGCCAAGAATTAGAGCCAGAATTTCCCCAGAAACTATTAAAATATCCCGCAGCAGAAACTTATAGAAATCAAGCCAATACTGCTATTGGACAAGGAAATTTAGCAGTAGCGATCGCTCGCTGTAAAGAAGCTTTAAAAATTCAACCGGGTTATGCTCCATGTTATGTAACTTTAGGAAATGCTTTTTACAGACAAAATAATTTATCAGCAGCTTTACGTTCTTATCATCGGGCATTAGAAATTGAGCCGGAAGTTGCAGAAGTTTATGGAAATGTGGGTAGTGTATATTTGCAGTTAGGTCAATATAAACAAGCACTGTTTTATTATCAAAAGGCTGTTGATTTAAAACCTGGTTTGGCTGGTATTTATTGGAATATTGGTAAACTATTTCAATATTTAGGAAAGGTTGATGAAGCTCTGGAATCTTGGGGAAAAGCATTAGAAATTCAACCAGATATAGTAGAGGCAGATTTTCACTTTAAATTAGGCAATACCTTAGTTAAACTGAGTAGAATTAATGATGCAGTTAGAAGTTATCAAAGAGCTATTAATCTCAAACCAGATTATACCGAAGCTTATAGTAATCTAGCTAATATTTTAGGTAAACAAGGAGATAGAGAAGCAGCAGCAAAATATTATCAGAAAGCATTAAATATTAATCCAGAACTCAAACACTTACATGAAAAAATAGCTAATAATTTTTTGCTGAAAGGAGACTACGACCAAGCAATTTATCATTATCAAATAGCCATTCAATATAATCCTAATTCCTATGATGCTTATGCCAACTTAGGAACAGCACTTTCCAATAAAGGATTATTAGAATCAGCATTAGAAAAATATCATCAAGCATTAGAACTTAAACCAAACTGGGCAGAAGTATATTCTCGCATCGGACATATTATTAAACAAGAAAAAATGGAAGAAGCGATCGCTTTATTTGAAAAAGCTATCGAAGTTAAACCACAATTTGTTGAAGCTCATCAACAATTATGTGATTTACTGAGTCATACAACTAAACTTGCCCATGCTAGAAAAGCAGCCGATAATTTTTGTAATTCTTGTGGAGAAATAGCTCCTATTCTTTCAGGTACTGCCTTTTTATTTGCCTACTTTCAATCTGGAGTAAGTGATATGGCAAACTCCAAGCTTTCAGAAGTAGAAAAAATTTGTTATCAAAGCTGTGAAACCTTCAGCGAACTAGAAATAAAACTACTCTATGAAATTTTCTTATTTTCCGTACCTCACCTCCGGGATAACTTAGAAGAAAACGCTAAAATTTACAAATTAATAGCCAAACAATATTATCAAAATAGAGTCAAAAACTATCCAACTCCAAAAACTCATATTTCTACTTCCCAACCTCTAAAAATAGGATTCCTTTCCAAACATTTTCGCCGTCATTCAGTAGGTTGGTGTAGTGAAGCTTTAATCAGAGAATTATCTCAAATTACACCTCACATTCATCTATATATTACAGGTCCGTTGAAGAGAGATGACATTACTCAAAGATTTGAACAAATGTCTGTCAAAACCTATTGGCCGAAAAAGTATCCTAATGGGTTTCCATCCTACGAAGAAATTGTCGAACAAATATTAGAAGACAAATTAGATGTAGTAGTAGATTTAGATTCAATGACATTGCCAGTAAATGTACATATTATCCATGAAAAACCTGCACCAGTCTGTGTTTCTTGGCTAGGTTTTGATGCACCCTATATTTCTGAAAATAATTATTTTTTATGTGACTCGTATACTCACCCCGAAGGAAGAGAAAAATATTATCTAGAAAAATTAGTTAGATTACCAGAAACATCTGTAGCTGTGGGTGGGTTTGATAGTCATTTGGTTGATAGAAATACTGCTAGAAATAGTATCGGTATTGACTCAAATAAGATGGTTTATTTGTGTATAGCACCGGGACGAAAAACGAATCCAGAAATGGTACGCGCTCAATTAAAAATTTTGCAACATACACCAGAAAGTATATTAATTCGTAAAGGTCAGGGAGATGTAGATATAATTTATCAAACTTATCGTCAAGAATCTGAAAATTTAGGGGTAGACTTTAATCGAATTATCTTTTTAGGACAAACTCAAACAGAAGAAGAACATCGAGCAATTTATCAGATAGCGGATGTTTTATTAGATTCTTATCCCTACAATGGAGGTACTCATAATTTAGAAGCTTTATGGGCAAACTTACCAATAATAACTAGAGCTGGCGAACAATATTTGTCTAGAATGGGTTACTCATTTTTGCAAAATGTAAATTTGGATATAGGAGTAGCTTGGAGTTGGGAAGAATATACAGAATGGGGAATTAAATTAGGTAAAGATTTAGGTTTAAGAAATTCAGTGCGGGAGCATTTGCAAAAGTCAAAAAATCCAGATAATTTAGCGCCTTTGTGGAATCCTAAAAAATTGGCAAAACAGATTTATCAGGTATTTGTTGAACTCAGAAATAAGTAGGGCTTGCTGATTAAATCTAAAAGCATTGACATATAAAGAAAAGTGCCTTTTTGGTGCTTTTAAAAAGTACCTGGTTTTCAGCTCTTCATGCTCAAAAAGGAGCGTATTTTAGGCGCACAGTTGGGCAGAAAAATCATTCTTACAATTCTTACTCCTACCTCTTCGCTCATTCCCATTTCTCCTGTCTCCTGTCTCCTGTCTCCTGTCTTCTACAAAGAGCAAAAAGACTTTCCATAAGCAAACCCTAAGTAACAAGGAAGATGGAAAAGGTAGATGAGGAATTGGCTGAACTTTAGGAAAATTAATCACAGGAATTGAAATGATTTACCCCTAATTCTGGGAAAGCTGACAGAAAAAAGATAATAACGTATTAGTTATCAGATTTTAGATATAGGTCTGGATAGAACTTCTTTTGAGTGATGATTTACTTTGAGTTAACTGCAACGTCTTAGTTATCAGATTTTAGATCGAGCTCTCTCGCGTACGCCTCCTGAGTTAACTATATATTTGGACCTAACTATAACGTCTTAGTTATCAGATTTTAGATCGAGCTCCCTCGCGTACGCCTCCTGAGTTAGGTTCAAATATGTAGCTAACTATAACGTCTTAGTTATTAGATTAAATATTGGTCTCTCGCGTACGCCTCCTGAGTTAACTACATATTTGGACCCAACTATAACGTCTTAGTTATCAGATTAAATATTGGTCTCTCGCGTACGCCTCCTGAGCTGACTATTGCTTCAACCCAAACGTCTTAGTTAAATTTTGACACTTAACTTCTGACTCAGGTGGGTAAATATCACTTAATCTATAGTTGAGATTCATCACTCAATTTTATTGCTTTTTAAAATTTAACTTAACAGGCAACTTTTTAGTCCCTACAGAAAACTAACTACATATTTGGACCCAACTATAACGTCTTAGTTATCAGATTAAATATTGGTCTCTCGCGTACGCCTCCTGAGCTGACTATTGCTTCAACCCAAACGTCTTAGTTAAATTTTGACACTTAACTTCTGACTCAGGTGGGTAAATACCACTTAATCTTAAGAATAGTTTCGTCACTCAATATTATGACTTTTCAAAATTAAACTTACAGTTAACTTTTTACAACTGCTCCAACAGACGAACATACTCTTTAGCAGTCTCCCTCCAAGTCCAATGAGAAAAGCGTTTATCTACTTCTTCAGCAGACAACTTACTCTTAGGATGTAGAATAAATTTCTCCATACAATTTGCTAAAGCATCCACATCACCAACCGGGAAAAAATCTACCATATCCTCACATTTATAAAGTTCTACTTGTTCCTCAAAAACTTCTAAGTCTGACACAATAGCAGGTATTCCTCTAACAACTGCCTCAGATAAAGCCAAACCAAAACCTTCATACTTAGAAGGAAAAACTACACAGGAACATTTCCGATACCATTTTTCCACATCTTCATCAGAGCAATATCCTAACCCCTCAAAATATTCCTGCATTATATTCTGATTATTCTGAGATATTTCCTGACATTGATTCAAATAATCAATATACTCTTGACTATTAGCTTGCTGAGATAAACTAATATTTCCTGCAATCAAATTATCCGTTTCTTTACCAATCAAAACTATTTTAAACTTCAGATTTTTTTGAGCAAGCTTAATACCTGCTTTTAACAGAGTTAAGTGGTCTTTATAAACACCAAAAGAAGAAGGCAAATAAAATATTGGTAATTCATCATTAGATTCATGGGAATTTTCTGCTAAACCCAATAACCTTTGTGAAGGTGAAGCATTTGACTTAGTAGGAAAACCTGATATGGGTACAGGTGTTATTTTGCCACTAAATTCAGGAAAAACCGAGAGAATATCCTTTCGTGTTTTTTCAGAAATAGTAAAAACAATATTGACCTTTTTCAACCATTCTAATAAGCTTAAATCGTATTCATTAACATAAGATTCTGGATAAGTTAGTGGTGAAAATCTCCAGAACATATCATGGGTGATCATTGCTAAAGGAATATCAAGATTGGGTGGATTTAATCTATTAGCCAGAAAGTACAAACAATGAGTAGCTTGATAACGACTAGCTAAATATTTGAGACTAAACTCAGTCTGATATTTACGACGGAGACGCTTAAAAAAAATTTTAACTTTTTGTGCCTTAACATTAGCTGAGAAAGACGAAAACTTATCAATTAAAGAAAGTATTCGAGATTGTAAAGATTTAGGAGGTAATATAAATGATTCGTATTTAATTATTGGAGATTTAGGCAACTTTTCTTGAAAATGAGGAATATCTTTTTTTTGCAAAATTAATATGATTTCCTCTACTTCGTCAATTTCAATCCATTCTTCTACCGTTCCACAAATTACCCGTTCTATTCCACCTTTACGATAAAATTCAATAGGAAGTATAAGTTTCATAGTTGCTCCAAAATTTACTATTTTTTTCTCTTTCTATAGCAATTTCCATATTGGTAAGGTACAAAATTTTAGGTTTGAGGGAACAGGGAACAGGGAATAAAGAGACAAAAATATAACTGTACCTCACGACCTTGGGAAACGCTATATCAATTATTAACTAAACTAATTATTGTTCAGATAGTAAAAATATTTTTTACCGAATAATTATGGTTTTACAGCAAAAAAAAGAAAGAATAAGGAAGAATAAAGAAGGAAAAACCTGGCATTGTCTGAATTTTAAGCTTTTGATATATCCTAATTTTTCCTTCGACTGCTATATATGGTAAGAACTTAGAACTTTATTTCACAAGGTGGCGCATCTTCACTTTACTCATTCGAGCAAAAAAAATTAACCGAATAATTAAAGTTTAAAGCCTCTATACAGGTGCGACACTAATTGTAAACCTACAGGGAAAAACAAAGAAAAAATCCTTTTAATTAATCCTCCTCTTTTACTCTTTTCAGAACAGGTAATTATTAATTGTTAAATCCTAAAGATTTGAATAATCTCAAATAATGGGCAAGTCATTTCAGTTATCAGTTATCAGTACCTCTGTAATAAGGAGGCAAGAAAATACGGAATTCTCTTTTTATTTATCCCCTTAAAAGGGGAGGCTTTAGACCATAATTTTTCGGTAAAATACTAAAGCTCACCTTCTGTAATTTTTACTACTATCTGACCACTGAATCCTCTTCTATTTACAAAATAGACGTAGTTATTACTACCTTACTAAAGAATAAGCTAGATATTTTTTAGCTAATTTTCAATACCAACTAAATATATAGCCTAGAGTTTATTTCAGTCATACTTCATCAATATTTTTCAACCACAATGGTGCTACCTGCTCCCAAATTTCATTCTTGACAGATTCCTGGATTTTTCCCCTCATATCTTCTAACTCTTGAGGATTTTTTAAAAGTTCAACTACTCTATAAGCTAAAGCCTCTTGAGTTTCCTTTACCTGGGGTTCGCCATCCACTTTTATACAGTAATCTTTCTCCTTTATTGCTGCATAATTAGTAGTGACAGGAACACATCCTACCATCGCTGACTCCCGCAAAGAAATACAGTCTATTTCTTCATAAGCACACCCATAATAATGAATAGCTGAAGTAGATTTTTCATACATTAATTGATTGTGACCCACAATACCATGTTCAATTACTCCTGGCTGCTCCATTAATTCCATCATTTTTTGCCTCCAAGGTATTAGTTTTTTACTATAGTCACGCTTAGTCCACCCATAATAAATATGTAATTCTGCCTCTGGAATTTCTCTTTTAATAATCGGCCATCCCCACATCAACATAAATTCTAAACCTCGATAATACCTCGAAGCATATACTAATCTATATGGTTGTTTTTGATTTTCACTCAGTTCTAAAACAGTAGAATCTGCACCATTATTAATAACTACGAACTTATCATCAGGTATGTCTGGTAATAAATTACGTTGGTAATAACTTTTGACAAAAATTTTATTATATGGCTTTAAATATATAGGATCGAATGTAATTATATCGTGCCAATCAAACCAGGTTCTTTGAGCTTTAGCATAGGGAGGTAACATCTTAGGATGTCGCCACATAATCAAAGTATCAAAGGTATCGTACCAGTTAATTTTGTCATAATTAACATACTTAACTCCTCCATAAATACCCTCTTTGTCTTCACAATTAGTAAAAACTGTAACGTCATAGCCTTGCTTGACCCATTCTCTAGTCAAAAAGAAAACTGCACTATCCGAACCACTAGCACCCTTAGTTTTAAGATCGGATTCTAGTACTAAAAAACGCTTTCCTAGATAATATACAATTGACTTTTCCGGCCATTTTTTAGCAGTTAGTTTTTTAGTTAAGTCATTAGCAAAGGGAATTTGAGATTTAATCCACTTTTTTATAGGTGTTAACATAATATGCTCTAATATCAACTATAAAATCACAATCTTTGAAGAGATGTTGCATCTTTTTTTGCTATAGTAGTTGTTTAATATTCACTAAGTAGTTAATTTATATAATTCAGAAAAAGCATCTACTACAAAAAAATTATTCTTGATTACACTCAACCCTGTGTTAGAATCATATCACAAAATAGATGAATAAGTTCTAAGATAGATTATCTAGTTATCAAGGTTTACTCCAAGTTGATTAACATAGTATAGTCTGTATGTCAATAATTATTTTGTATTTGAAATTAGTAGGCAACAAGAAAAAAAATATTAGAGGTATCAACTATGTTAATAAATGTACTTGAGGAAAACCTATATAGTTAATAATTTATTGCATCTGTAGATGTTTAGTGAAAAATAAAAGAGACTATCTTCAATAGAAGAAATAATTTTTAGCTATATGAATCGGAGGAGATGTCTTGGCGATCGCCAAAAACCTCTAAATACTACTAATACTAAATATCATTCTGATTCGAGAAAATCTTTATTGTTAACAGCACAAGGAAAATTAAAAAATCTACTGGGAGTAATTAACTGTGGCGACTAAGAAACTACTCGATAGTTTTAATTCTAAATTAACTGCTTTAAAACAAAGAATAACACCAAAAATATGGTCAGAAAATTCAATAGTTTACTACACTGGTAACACTTCTTATGAATGGTCTCCAGAAAGTTTAAAAACAGGATTAGGAGGTGCTGATGCCAGGATTGTTTTTCTAGGCAGAGAATGGGTAAAGTTAGGTTATAAAGTTGCTGTCTATAATAACTGTGGCAATAAAGAAGGTATCTATGATGGAGTAGAATATCATCACTATTCAAAATTTAATCCTTACGATAGTTTTGATACTCTAATTATGTGGCAATTTGCCTGGAGAATTAAGTTTCCCATTAAAGCAAAAAGAGTCTGGCTAGATTTGGGTTCGGTATTGTTGCCTAGAGAAGTTACTTATGAAAAATTAAAACACTACGATAAAATTTTCTGCAAGAACAATTATCACCGTTCTTTATTACCAGAAATACCTGACAATAAAATTGCTATTATCCCCAATGGAATAGAACCATCTTTCTCATCTCTTTATCAAAATTCTAAAGAGCCTAACAAAATTATTTATGCTTCTAATTATATTAGAGGCTTAGAAAGAATGTTAGAATTTGGCTGGCCGATTATTAACAAAGAAATTCCGTCAGCAGAGTTGAATATTTACTATGGTTGGAGTAGTAAAGTCGAGGCAGATTGGAAAGAAAAAATGTTAAAATTAATGGCACAACCAGGAGTAACTGAACGAGGGAAAATAGGGCGAGAACAACTAATGCAAGAAAAATCAACTTCATCTATTCATTATTATGGTTGTACTTTTCAAGAGTTAGATTGTAATACAGTGCGAGAATCTGCCCTAGTAGGAGCAGTACCAGTAACAACAGATTATGCTGGATTAACAGACAAAAATTATTGTGTTAAAGTCCCTGGTCATCCTTACGAAAAAGAAACTCAAGAAGCATTAGCTTATAAAATAGTAGAATTGCTCAGAAACCCAGAACAAATTCAAGAAATCCGACAAAAAAATGTTGAGTTAGTCAAAGATGAAACCTGGGAAAATGTAGCGAAGTTGTGGTTAGCTGAAATATCATAGGGAGGTATTTTAATTATGACAATGCCAAATTTTTTATTAATAGGTGCTGCTAAGTCAGGAACTTCTTCTCTTTATTATTATCTGAAGCAACATCCTCAAATTTATATGCCAGCTTCTAGAGACCAAAAAGAACCAGATTTTTTTACTTTAGAAGGAGAAAGTAAAGAGCGAATTGGTCCTAATGGTATTCATTTTATGGGGAATGCAATTACAGATTTAGAAAGCTACCAAGAATTGTTTACTGGAGTAACAGATGAAATAGCAATTGGGGAAGCTTCTACTTCATATATATATAGTGAAAAAGCTCCACAGCGAATACATAACTATATACCTGATGCTAAAATAATTGCTATTCTCAGAGACCCAGCAGAAAGAGCTTTTTCTCACTTTTTATTTTCTCTAAGTAATGGTAGAGAACCAGAACCTGATTTTAAGAAAACATTAGAACAAGAAGATTGGCGAGTAGAGAATAATTGGAGTTTTCAATGGCATCATAAACGTCGAGGTTTTTATTATCTCCAACTCAAGCGTTATTTCGATCTATTTCCTCCTAATCAAATTAAGGTTTGTCTATACGAAGATATTAGAAAAGACCCTATTGCTTTAACTCAAGATATCTTTAAATTTTTGGGAGTAGATGATACTTTTGTTTTAAATGTGGCTAAAGTACATAACCCGACTAATGTACCGAAAAATCAAACTATAAATACATTGCTAAATCGTCCGAATCCAATTAAAGATAGTTTGAAATTATTTATGCCAATGGGAATTAGGAAAAAAATAGCAGGGACTATCAAAAAGAAGAATTTAGGTAAACCAAAATTATCTCCAAAAATTAGAAAGCAATTAATTGCAGATTATCGGGAAGATATATTAAAGCTTCAGGATTTAATTGGCAGAGATTTGTCAAAATGGTTAGAAGTTTAGTTCAACAATTAATAATTAATAATTAATAATTAATTATTACCTCTTCTTTCTAAGAATAGGATTGACTAAAAGGATCTTTTTTATTTTTTATCCATGAATGGAGAGGCTTTATACCTTTATTTTTCTGTAAATCAAAGATGATTTTTTTTAAATTACCAAATAAATAAATCAAGTTTCAAAGCTGCCTACTTGTTATAGGTAGTAATAACTGATAACTAATAACTGATAACTGAAATGACTGATTTACCCCCTATATATTTTTATCTTCCCCAAAAAGATTGGCTAGATGATATGCCAGATAAACCAGATGTTTACTGGGAAGAATTTGGCAGAGGCATATACTGTTGGACTTTACAAACCTATCTTTATCTTAAAGCAGATGGGTTTCCTTGTACTTTAGTAGGAACTATGCCAGATGAAGGAATTGTAATAGCTCATCGAGATTCTTTTCCATATAAATTAAGACCAACGCCAAAGGTTTTAATGGTCTGTATTAAACCAGATCGAAATCCTCATCCTTATGCTCAGTTACAAGTAGTTCAAAATCCTCAAGATGCCAAAAATTTCAGAAATAGTTACTATATTCCTCTATGGAGACAACCAGGATTAATTCCTCGTAATTCTGAAAGAGGCGATCGCTTTGAGAATATTGGTTATTTTGGCATTACTTCTAATTTAGCGCCAGAATTAAAAGCTGCTTCTTGGTCAAAGCAATTAGAAGAGTTAAGATTGAATTGGCAAATTATTCCTAGAAACCGCTGGTATGATTATAGTAATATTGATGCTGTTGTGGCTGTTCGTAATTTTCAACAGCAAGATTATACTCAAAAGCCAGCTACTAAGCTTTATAATGCTTGGCAAGCTGGAGTACCAGCAATTTTAGGTAAAGAATCAGCTTTTCAGTCAGAAAGGAAAAATGAGTTTGACTATTTTGAAGTTAGTTCAGTTGAAGATGCTATTGATATTTTGAAGCGTCTGAGGGATAATCCTCAGTTGTGTGAAAAAGTTAGAGAAAATGGTAAAGTTCGTGGGCAAGAAATTGAACCTCAAAATGTTGTTAAGCAGTGGCGTAATTTTCTAACAGATGTTGCTGTACCTGAATATCAGCGTTGGTTTATTGCTTCTAGATGGTCTCAACAGGTATATTTACAACGTTGTTATTTATTAATCAAATTTGATGCTTTGAAACAGAAATTAAGCTTGACATAACAATTTTCATATTAATTTCAGTTATAAGTGCCTATTCCTTAGTTGTATCTTTAATTTCCATCTATAAAATTTTAAACTAAAAGTTTACTTGTATATTTTTGCAAGCATATCTCTCAGGAAATTTTTGAATGAATTTTTTGGAGTTACCTCCCGTTTAAATTTTGTTAATCCTTCTTCATTAAACGACTGTAAATTTTCGATGAGTTTATAATCAATGGCATAATATTCATTAATTTCCTTTTTAATACTCTCTTCTATATCTTTAACTTCAATTTTCCTAGTAGTAGAAAGATTACTTTTTGGGAATTTTGATAAATTTACATCTAAAATATCTCTAATTTTTAGAAAATCTTCTAACAAAAATTCTTGCCTACACAAATAATCCACCTTAATAGACTTATCGTTAAGAGTAAAAAACATATTGTATTGAGGTTCCAGAAATTCTTTTGTTTTATTCATGTTCCAGAAATCATTAAAGCTTAAATCTCCTGTATATTGTTCTTTCCTCTTCAATGTTGGTCTGGAACGAAAATTGTACCAACTAACAACTCTTTTTACAGGATCTCTAATTATTCCCCACTTGAAAAATTTATCTAAGCTAAGTTCTTGATGTTCAAAAATCCAATTGAATCTATCGTATATTTCTTGTAGAGATAAATGCTTTCCTATTGGAGATCTTGTAATTCTTATATCTGCAATTTTACCAATGTAAGATGCTTCTACGGAAGATGATGCACATTTACGATTAGCAATGAAAATAAATTTATTATTTCCTGAATATTTAATGAGCATTTTTACTATCTAGTATTTTAAACATTCCATTCATAAGGTTTATTCAAATCTCCAACAATTCGATTAAACTCTTCAAGCTGTTCAGATGATAACTCGTTCTTCCATCGTAAATCTAACTTTAATTTCAAACCCATATTGTCATAATAGTCTCCCTGACGTTGTTGCACCTGATTTTGAACTGCGGTAGCTTCTTCATTTCTATACTTTAAAATCAAGGAACGAGTTCCTGTATTTCCAGCAATAGGATGGTGGTCATGTTTCCAATATTGAGCTATTTCTGGCACATATTTTATCTGTAAAAGCTGACATAAACTTTGTAAAGTTTCCTGATTTTCTGTGATAAATTTTTCATAACGAATAACCATTTTCCGTTCAGAAGGAAACTTATCAAAAAATTCATTAGTTTCTTTAATTCTTTTAGCCCACTGATGACTAAATTCCGTAGCTGTAAGTCCAGGAGTAATTCTCAATTTTGAACTCATAGTAGCTCTACCATCACGAACCATGTGAATGAGATAATTTTGAATTTTTCCCGCAGTAAACTCTTTAGCTTTATATCGTTCTTTCACCCAATCAACTTCTTTACTCGAATCGATTAAAACTGTTTTAGATAGTTTCTCAAAAATTGATGAGTAAGCATTAAATACTCCATCTAGATGGAATATTTCTCTAACTTTTTTTTCTAACTGAAGAGGAATTAATGGATTTAATCGGGTGTTACCTAAAACCGCAGTTAATCTATCTAGTTCTGTTTTAGTAAATTGTTGTTCCCAAAATGAGCAAGTACCCAAACATATACCACAAAGAGCTTGCTTTTTTTTATAATATCGATATAATTTACTAATTTCTCCTAGTGCAAAACATTCAGGGTGACTGCCCAAAATTAACATCAATAATGTTGAACCAGTTCTACCACTACCTACAATAGATACAACTTTTTTAGTCATTTACTCCTCATTCATTTCCTGACTTTTTTATAATGAAACAAAAACTTAAAAATTGTAATTAAAATACTTAATATCTTTATGATATCTTTCTTGAACTATTTCACGAATTTCATCATTATAATATTCTTGATAATTCCTGTGTTTGGATTTATGTGTGACATGAGGTAATTCCATATGTGACAAATTTAAGTTGCTCTTAAGTTGATTAAAGTCATTCTCTAAAGATTCAAACTTGCCAATGAAATCTACTATTATATTGCCCTCTTCATCCACCAAATAGTCTAATTGATTCCTCATATTTTTCATATTGTCTCTATGACTATTTTTGATAAAATCTTCAAAGCTATTGCAGTTTTTCAAGACATAAGAATAAAATTTACTGTTATTTGAACGATTAAGATATCGGTATTTTCTGTAGTTTCTAACAACTTTGTGCCATAAATTATAACTAGAGTAATTTTGGCTCATTTTTTCATCTAAACAAATTCCTAAAATCATGCTGTACCAAGATACTAATCTATCCCAAGGATTTCTCACAAAAGCAAATTTATAGTATTCATTCCATTTATCAACTCCCAATATATCTCTACCTGTTATGGCAGAACCATGTTTATGCTGAGTAACAAGTTTTTCTAAGTCAGGTACATTTTTCTTTAAAGTTTCTGTCAAACTTTGTCCTGCTGTTTTTTGTACATGAACAAAAATAAATTTATGTTTGTGAGATATTAGCATTTTGATTGTTTCTAAGTTATGAAATAATTTAATTCTTGTTTGAACAACAAAAAATATTTTGACTTTTAATTCCACTCAAAAGGTTTATTAGCTTCTCCCGCAATACGATCAAATATTTCTAGTTTTTCTGGTGCTAGCTCTCTTTGCCAGCGTAAATCTAACTTTATAGCTATATCTATATTATTATAGTAATCGCCATTGATTTTCTCTACTTTCTTTTCTATTTCCTGTCCTCGATAGCGACGAATCAGAGAATAAGCACCCTCATTACCAGAAATATCATAATGATCGTATTGCCAATATTCTATCATGGAAGGAACAAAATTTATATTAACAAAATTACAAATTTTTTCCACAGTTTGATGAGGATTACTCGCTAATTGTTCATAAGCAATCTCAATTCTTTTATTAGGATTAAATTTTTCAAAAAAATCATTTCTTAGTTTGTATTTTTCAACCCATTCTGTTGCTACCTTAGCCATATCCCAATGAGGATATTTTCTGAGATAAGAGTTAACAACAGCTCTACCATCACGAACTAAATGAATTAAATACGCTTCTACTTTTCCTGATGTAAATTCTTGAGCTTGAATTTTTTCTCCAATCCAAGGATAAGCTTTACTAGCATCAATAATAACCCTTTTATTATCTAACTTGGAAAACATAAAAGAATAAGGATTAAAAATCTCATCTTTTTTGAAAATTTGTCTAATTTTTTTCTCCAACTTTAAAGGAATATACTTATTTAAACGAGTATTTCCTAGAACACTAGCCAATTCATATAGCCCTTTTTCTCCAAAAGTTTTTTCCCAAAATTCAGATGTCATATTCACACAATCAATGGGCTTTTTTTGACGATAACGATTGGGAAGACCGACTAATTCACCTGCGGAAAAACAGTCTGGATGACTTCCTAAAATTAGGGATAAAAGACTAGATCCAGAATGCCCACTTGACATGATAAATATGACTTTTTTCTGCATAAATAATTATTCCTATAAATACAAAAATAAATAACAATAGTTTGTGATGAGTGTTGAACTTGATATAATCAAGGACAGTGGTTCAAATAAATTTTTATGACTAACGGCATATACACTGTAGCAAATGATGTTGTCTTCGATCAACTGGTAGCTCTACTCAATAGTATTGAGGTTAATGTTGATACTGATACTCCAGTTTGTGTTATTGCTTATGACAGTAATACTGCAAAAGTCCAAGCTGATATAGAAAAACGTAAAAATGTCCAATTTTTAGACAATCCAGAAATATTTGCCCCCTGGGAAGAATTTTCTTACGAAGCTTGGAAAGGTCATCCAAATGCTTTGAATATTTGGGCAGAAAAAGGGATTAAGGGAGTAAACCGAATTGGCATGAATCGTAGATATTGTGGCTTCGATCTTCAAGCTCCTTTTGAAAAGTTTATGTATTTTGATGCAGATATTCTGGTACTTAATTCTGTTGAATATATTTTTGAACAGTTGGATAAGGATGATTTTGTTGTCTATGATTTTCAGTATAAAGACCCCTCTCATATTTTTAATTTAGACTCGCCTAAATTGTTTGATGTTTTTCCTGAATCACGGATTAAATCTGAAATTTTTTGTGCGGGATTTTATGCAGGAAAAAGGGGTTTATTTTCTGAATCACAGAGGCAGTTTCTAGTAGAAAAGCTCAACTCTGGAGAAGGAGAAGTTTTATATACATCTGCTCCGAACCAATCTTTACTTAACTATATGAAAATGCGATTGGATATTCCTGTTTATAACTTTGGTCTTGATTTACCACCAGAAAAAAGAACAGGTTGTTCTGTAACATCGCCTCATTTTGAAGAAAGGGATAATGTACTATATGATAAAGGAGAAAGATTGACATATCTTCATTATATTGGAGTTTCTTCTAAAAGATTTGCTAGGCTTTGTCAGGGAGAAAATTTAGATTTTCCCTATCGAGATATTTTTCTCCACTATCGTTATCTCCATGAACCCGATAAAAGACCAAAATTTACAGGAAAACCAGAACCCTATAATCCGCCAGTAAACATAATGACTAAAATCTTCAAAAAACTGGGTTTAAATAGTTAAATAAAAAAAGATAAAAGAAATTTATATGGTAGATAAGAAACAGGGGAACGCTCAAACTATCTATTTGTGGAAAACTGTTCAATTTCTGATGATAATTTCTCGAAAATTACTCAAATTAACTGGTTAGTTAAAATTTGAAAATCTGCCAGTAAATATAATGATTGAAATCTGCCAAAAATTGGAGAGAAATAACTAAGGAAAAAAAAGATAAAAAGCATCTATTTATGTTGTCGTAAACTACTGGGGGAACGCTAAAATTATCTATTTGTGGAAAACTGTTCAATTTCTGATGATGATTTCCCGAAAATAGCTAAAATATACAGGTCAATTAGAATCTGATAATCCGCCAGTAAATGTAATGACTAAAATCAGCCAAAAACAGGATGAAAATAGCTAAGGGAAAAAGACGAAAGGCATTTATATTATTGCTAACTACAGGGCGATCGCTAAAATCATCCATTTGTGGAAAAGTCTTCTATTTATGATGATTTATTCCCGAAAATCGCTAAAATACACAGGGCAACTATAATCCGATAATCCCCAAGTAAATGTAATGACTAAAATCAGCCAAAAACAGGATGAAAATAGCTAAGGAAAAAAGATGAAAGCCATTTATATTGTTGCTAACTACTGGGCGATAGCTAAAATTATCCATTTGTGGAAAAGTCTTCTATTTATGATGATTATTTCTCGAAAATAACTAAAATTTACTGGTTAGTTAAAATTAGAGAATCTGCCAGTCAATATAATTCAGTAATATCTGCAAAGGATTGGAGAGAAATAACTAAGAAAAAAAAGAGAAAAAGCATTGATTTATGTTGTCTATGTTGTAGTAAAGTACTGGGCAATCGCTAAAATTATCTATTTGTAGATGTTAAATTTCAGATGATGATTTCCCGAAAATTACTAAAAGATACAGGGCAACTATAATCCGAGAATTCGCAAGTAAATGTAATGACTAAAATCAGCCAAAAACAGGGTTAAGATATCTAAGGAAAAAAATGAAAGGCATTTATATTGTTGCTAATTACTGGGCGAACGCTCAAGCAATCCATTTTTAGAAAAGTCTTATATTTCTGATAATTTATTTCAGAAAATAGCTAAAATTGACTGGTCAACTAAAATTAGAGAATCTGCCAGTAAATATAATGATGAAAATCAGCAAAAAATAGGAGAGAAATAACTAAGGAAAAAAAAAGAGAAAAAGCATTGATTTATGTTGTCTATGTTGTAGTAAAGTACTGGGCGATAGCTAAAATTATCTATTTGTAGATGTTCAATTTATGATGATTTATTACCGAAAATTACTAAAAGATACAGGGCAACTATAATCCGAGAATTAGCCAGTAAATGTAATGACTAAAATCAGCAAAAGAACAGGATGAAAATAGCTAAGGAAAAAAGATGAAAGCCATTTATATTGTTGCTAATTACAGGGGGAACGCTCAAACTATTCATTTGTGGAAAACTGTTCAATTTCTGATGATAATTTCTCGAAAATTACTAAAATTTACTGGTTAACTAAAATTTGAGAATCTGCCAGTAAATATGATGATTGAAATCTGCCAAAAATTGGAGATAAATAACTAAGGAAAAAAAAGATAAAAAGCATCTATTTATGTTGTTGTAAACTACTGGGCGAACGCTCAAATCATACATTTGTGGAAAAGTCTTCTATTTATGATGATTATTTCCAGAAAAAACAAAATTTACAGGGAAATCAAAATCTGAAAATCTGCCAGTAAATATAATCAGTGATATCTGTCAAAAACTAGGTGAAAAAAATCCAGATAAACAAGATGAAAGGAATTTTTTAATAATTCTTTCTCCAAAAAAATCAAAATTTGCAGGAAAATCAAAATCTGAGAATTTTCCAGTAAATATAATCAGTAAAATCTGCCAAAACTAGGTGGAAATAACTAAGGAAAAAATTATGAAAGGAATTTATATTGTCGCCAATGATAAAGTGCTTGATAATACGATCGCTCTGCTGAAAAGTATCCGATTATATGACACTGAGACTCCGATTATTATGATTCCTTTTGATGAAAATTATCAGCAGGTAGCAGAAATAGTTACGAGTAAATATGGTGTAGAAATTTATCCAAATTTAGAATTTGTAGATAATCTTTGCAATAATTTGTATAACATTTTTGGTCAGGGATTCTTCAATACTCCTAACAAACAAAAAAAACAAGCTTGTTGGTTCGGACCGTTTGATGAATTTCTCTATATTGATGTTGATATTGTTGTCTTTGAAAAAATTGCCGATAATCTCAAATATCTGGAAGATTATGATTTTTTGTGCTGCGACTATCAATATTTAAGTGGGATAAAAAATGTCTTTACATCCAAAGTTCTAGAAAATCAAATCTTTACTGAAGAACAACTTCAAGATGTATTTAATAGTGGGTGGTGGGCGTCAAAGAAAAACCTATTTACAGAAAATGAATTATATGAAACCTTTGCCGAATGTGCTGCCAATACTGAGTATTTTGACTTTTCCGAAAAAACCACAGACCAGCCAATTTTCAACTATATAGTATTAAAACATATTTCTCGGCGACTAAATCTAGTTAGACGGCCAGAAGGTAAAGGTCCAGGAAGTTGGGCAGGTAGTCCTCATTTTCAACAGGAAGGCGATCGCTTGATTGACCCTAAAGTAGGTAAACCTGTACAATATTTACATTGGGCAGGTTTTCGGATTGAACCAGGATGCCCTTATTGGGATATTTGGGAGCATTATCGATATCTGGGTGAAGCTAAACCTACTTACTATCCTCAAAAAACTGAAAAGGAAAAAAGTCCAGGAGAAAAATTTATTGATAAAGTCAAAAATATAGTTCGGCAAATTAAGAAAAGTTAGGGTCATTTCAGTTATCGGTTAGCCTTCTAGGTAGGAGTTGCCTCTCTTAGAGGAGCTATCCTACAGAATGCGGAGCATTCATGTCGCGAAGCGAAACAGTACTTCCGACTCAAGGCGAAGGTTGAAATCTGAAATTTCCTTTTTTATTCCTTTCAAAGGGGAAGCTTGAGACCTTATTTCTTGGTCATAAAGACAGAAGAATAATTTTTAATATATTTCAGATGATTTGGAGTCAGAAAAAAACCATCCCTAAAATAAATTTACCCCTTAAAGATATAGAGTAGTAAATCAAAAAAAGTTAAATAAAGAAGGCACAATTTTTTTTTTCAACAGGGATATATTGATAATTCAGATTTAGAAAAACTTGAAAGATTAAAAATATAGAGTTTCTCTAGAAGCATGATTTACACTTGTATTTTTTCCCTGTTACCTTTTCCTAGATTAGCTATTCCCTAAAACCTATAATTTTTTTTGTCCCTTACTTTTAATAACAATTGGTATATAAACCATTTCTCAAGTTATTTAAGTACTGTTTTGTTAGTTTATTTTCTATTCCCTGGAACCAGGTTTACTACTCCTTACTCCCTCAAACAAAGAAATTTTTTACCTCACTCAGAGATGAGATGGGAATTGGTATATAAATTTCTATTCTAGGATTTATTCAAGATATTTTTGAGTTATTATCCTTGTTATACCAAATTGAAATGAAGCTGCATAGAATAATATTTCAAGCAGAATTGACCGCAGATAGGAGTAGATAGAGATAGATAGATTTAATGAGTTTCATAATTCTATGCAACCTCATATAAAACTGGTATTATATTCAAAATTATTTCCTAATTTTGTCACTTCTTCAAATCAAATAATTTTAAGCATTTTTTATCGTTAAAATTTCTAGGTAAAAATATGACCGCCGAACAAAAAGATTTTTGTTTTTGTACATTGGCACTAGGGCAAAGATATCGCGATATAAGCAAAGAGTTAGCTAAAGATTTGGAAACTAATGCTCCAGGAATTTCACTGGTAATTTATACAGAGAAACCTGATGATTTTAGTAGCTATAAAAATGTCATGGCTTTTAAACATTATCAACAAGGTATTCTACATTGTTATAATGACAAAAGATTTCTCTGTCAGAAAGCAATATCATTATTTCCAGTAGCTATATATATAGATGCCGATACTAGAATTTTAGAATCACTACCAGAAGATATTGAATGGAAACCAGGAATAACTGGACGCCATAAAAAATTAGTAGAACACGTTTCAAAATATCGCGCTTCTAGTTTACCAATATTGAAAAAGTTGGCAGATAAGCTAAATATTTCTGATGATTCATTTAATAATTCTAGTTGGATAGGGGAGTCTTTATTTATTATAGTTAGAGATAATGGTAAGGAAATAGAATTTTTGGAAACTTGGGGGAAAGTTTCTAGGTATGCAGAATTAAAAGGAATGCACGCTGGAGAAGGTAGTTTAATGGGATTAGCTGCTGCAAAAGTGGGATGGGTTATTAATAGTGAAGCGTGGGAAAAACTTACTGGAATTACTCAACACTGGGATGCTTCTCGTAGTAAACCAAAAGCAAATTCTTGGGATAATTTACAAAAGAGGATGGGTTATCATTATCGTTTAAATAAAACTAGAATCATGGCTTTAAGAGATTTTGAATTTTATTATAGATGAGCAGTATAAAATCTGGTTGCTATAAACACCGAGGATAAAATATACAAACTAATTTTTAAAGCAAATATGATAACTTTGACAAAGATAGACAAAGATAATTGCCGCTGATTTACTGATTTAAAAAAATTGGTAATAAGTTCAATTTATTAGAAGAATATTTATATAGCAATTTTCATGCACATAGAAAACAACTATTACACATTACATCTTTAACTTATAGCAATTCCTATCTCTGAGTGAGGTACAAAATTTGTTTGTTTTAGGGAATAGTAATTCGGAAAACGGGAATAGAAAATAAGAAAAACAACTGTACCTCAGTAATATCATTCATCTTGAGAATAACCACAATAAAAAATTTAGGGAGCAGGGAGCAGGGGAAATTTTAAAAAATATTCTCGCACTTGAGATAAGAACGTTTTTATTATGGCTAATTAATCAGATTTGATATAACTTGAGAAACTCTAGATAAAACTTCAAATATACTTACTTATTTTGTTTTTAAGGGTTTTGAGATATTTTTAATTTTATTATGAGACCTCTTGCAAAAGTTTTAATTAAATCAATTCAATATCTGAAATCAACAATTTTGTCTCCCTATTCCCTATTCCCTATTTCCTGACTTCTGCAAGAAGTTTATTGTATTGTTAGTATCTTGGGTAGTGGTGCATTGTAATGGTACAGAGCATCTTGCTCCCGTTCTAAGTTTTCCTTGTCTCCACCTACCATTACGCGAGCAGGACTACCGTATTTTTAACTAACGAGTAAAGTGTTTACTCAGCACCTTACTCTATAAAGCTTTTTTCAGACAATAAATAAAAATCTAACTATAGAGAGACTTTACCCATTCCCACTCTCTTGATAACCCCTCTTTCAAAGAAACTTGAGGTTGATAACCCAAAATTTTCTGTGCCTTAGAAACATCAGCACTTGTATCACGAGCATCTCCCCTTGCTTTTTCTACAAAATTTTTCTTAATTGGACGCCCGACTATTTCCTCCATCATATTGATCACTTCTGCCAATACAACCCGACTACCCCCACCTACATTAAATACTTCACCCACTGCTTCTGGTACTGTACCTGCTAATAAGTTAGCTGCTACTGCATCGCTAACAAAAGTAAAGTCCCTTGTTTGCTGACCATCTCCATAAATAGAAATTGGTTCATCTTGCAATATCCACTTAAAAAATTTATGAAAGGCCATATCAGGTCTTTGCCGGGGACCATAGACTGTAAAGTAGCGTAAATATACACATGGTACACCAAAATTCTGATGGTACAACTTACCTAATCGTTCTGCGGCTAACTTAGTAATTCCATAAGGGGATACTGGTTGAGGACAAATAGTCTCAGGAGTAGGAAAAGTTTCAGCATTACCATATACAGAAGAAGTAGAAGCATAAACCAATCTTTTCAAATTAGGAGCATCTTTAGCCGCTTCTAAAATTATTTGAGTAGCATTAATATTACGTTCTGTATAAGCACGAAAACCTTCACCCCAACTAGCACGAACACCTGCTTGGGCAGCTTGATGATAAACTATATCTATATCTGCTAATAACTCTGACCAATTTAAAGATTGAATATCATTTTCTATTAGTTGGAAAGCGGAATTATCTTTAAATTGAGAAATATTCTGACGTTTCAAAACAGGGTCATAGTAATCATTAAATTGATCGATACCTATTACTTTTTCTCCTTGATTTAAAAGAGTTTCTGCTAAATGAGACCCAATAAACCCACCTACTCCGGTTACGATAATATTACTCATTTTTTCCTATATTCAAGTGGCTATTTTTTGCTGAAAGCGGGAGTCAATTTATCCTGATGTTGAAAAAAATTAACCCTCTTCTGTTATGCTCTGTTCCATCTTATCTAAAATTTTAGTAAGCTGAATCCAGACAACTACCCCAGTTGCGACAGTTAAAGGCAAACAAATAGAATAGGCAACTAAGTTAGTAAATCCAAATAATTGTAAACTTGAGGATAAAAATATTAATGCACCAATAGCAATACCTATGTATGGAAGCTGTAATGTTAATCCTCTCATACTAACTATATTACAAGTAGAAGGATTGGCTGACCAATCTTGAACCAGTTGCTTAATTAATTTGGCAAATACTATTCCTGAAGATAAACTCATGAATAAACCAACTGCGATTAAAAAATAGGGAGGTTGAGGGAGATTATACACAAAAAAATACTTCCTTAAATTAATACTTTTTATTTGCTAAAGTAGGTTGGTTAAAATAAGCTTTTTTTATGCTCCGCATAGTTTCTGTTTTTCATGTCGTAGTAATGCGTAGAATTTAATGGTAAAGCTTTTTTTAAAAGGGGAAAAAAACTTGGATTAACCAGATTGTTTTCGTTTTCCTTCCTCAATCCAACTTGATACGGTCTCGGGGTCTCCCATTATAATCTGCGATTTAACAGGAGGGGAATTGCCGAGCTGCAAATTAAATAGGTTTCGATTGCTGTTCAAATATAGCACTAAAGAGTAGTATAAAATTATGATAATTACTCATTGCTACAAAATTAAGCCTACTTGTGAACAGTCAGTCAAAATTGATTATTGGCTAGAACTTTTGCGGAAGCATTACAATTATGCTTTAGGCCAAAGACTAGATTGGTTAAACAGAACTAGATGTCAAATTGACCGTTGTTCATTAATTTCATGTCCTATTGGCGAGATTTCCAGTAGACCAGATTATTATTTTCAGCAATCAGCACTTAAACAGACAAAAAAGTTATTTCCTGATTACAAGGAAATATATTCGGAAGTTCAACAAATTAACTTACAAAGACTAGATAAAGCTTGGAAGCGTTGGCTAATACCTGACAAAAAGGGTAAGCGTGGAGGACGACCAAGATTTAAAAAATCAGGAAAGTTACGGTCATTTTGTTTCAGTAGATTTAATCATTCCAAAGCAGTAATTAAATTTGACGGAAAACAAATAATTACTACGAGGTTTGGTGCTATTCCAGTCATAGTTCATAGACAAATTCCAGATGGATTTACGATTAAAACTGCAACTATAACCAAAAAAGCTGATGGTTATTATATAAGTTTCAGTTTAGAAGATAAGTCGATTCCTAGTTTAATTCCTACAGAAAATATCAAAACTGCTGTAGGTATTGATGTAGGCTTAAAATACTTCTTAACTACCAATACTGGTGAGACTGTTTATGTACCTAAATTTTATAGAAAATCTCAATTTAATTTAGCAAGAAAGCAAAAAAAAGTATCTAGAAAAGAAATTGGGTCTAACAATTGGAAAAAGGCACAAAATAAAATAGCTAGACTACATCAACATATTGCTAGACAAAGAGAAGATTTTCATTATAAAACTGCTCATAAATTAGTTAAAGAATATGAGTTAATTGCTGTGGAAGACCTAAACATTAGAGGTTTAGCTAGAAACACGAAACTATCAAAATCAATTTATGATGTAGCCTGGGGAGCATTTATTGAAAAATTGAATGCAGTAGCGGTAAAACGCGGTGTTCATGTCATTAAAGTTAACCCTCACAATACATCACAAAATTGTAGTAATTGTGGCCACAAAGTTCCTAAGACTTTATCAGTTAGAACTCATTCTTGTCCTAAATGTAAAGTAGTTTTAGATAGAGATGAAAACGCTGCAATTAATATATTAAATAAAGCGTTAAACGAGGTGGGTATCATCTTGTCTGCTTGTGGAGGCTTAGGCATTAGTCAGCCTGTGTTCGCGTAGCGTTGCGTCAGCAAAACAAGAAACTTCTTTGTTTGAGAAGCTCCCGTTATCATCTCTGATTTAACGGGAGAGAACTTCACAATTAACCAATTTATTTTTATAGGACTACGGATTTAGGTTAGGACACTACTAAACCTTGTTTGCGGAGGATTTCCGCAGGAAAAAGTTAACAGGAAAAAGTTAATCAGAGATTACTTTTGACTTTTGACTTTTGACTTCTAACTTCTAACTTTTCCGTAGCACTATACCTGTAATTCAGTAATATCAAGACATCAATTAATTCATGCTTTTTTTGAGCAATAATAATTCAAGTATAAGAGTCGTTGAATTACAAATTTACAGAATATTTTAGGGGAAAATTATGACTACTTATTGCTGATTTTCCTGATGATTTATCTACAAAATAAACTCTTCAATTCTGACTCCTGAGTTCTGACTCCTGACTCCTCACTTGAAAATTTGTCATTGCCATTACAGAAGGTAAAATTGCAGTAGCTCTCTGTGTAGAAAATTCAGCTAGAGCACCTAAAGCAATATTAAACAAACGACTTGGTTGAAAGTCACCTTGAATTAAACCCCATAAACGACTAACTTCTTCTGTGTGAATTCGGTCGTCTTCTACCATTGCTAGAATCAATTTTTTTCGGAGAAATTCACCTTCTTCACTTAAAAGATATTGTAAACCTAATTGAGCAGTAGGTAGTATATCAAAATTTTGGTCTGTTTGAGCTATGCCAATCAAATTTTCTAACCTTTGCCACTGAAACTTTCCATCTTTAAACAATACCTCAATTAACCGACGACGTAATGCTGGGGACTCACCTTTTAATAATCTTCTTGCCACATAAGGATAAGCAATATCAACTATTCTGAAATTTGGATTTAGGGAAAGAGCTAAACCTTCCTCAGTGACCAAAGAACGAATAATTAAGGCAAACTTAGCGGGAACTCGGAATGGATATTCAAACATCAACTCCGAGAACTTATCTGTAATTGTCTTAAAGTTAAAATCCTTAACTTTCTCACCCAAAATATTTCCCAGCACTATTTCTAAAGCTGGTACAATTGGCTGAATATCAACATCCGGTGCCAAAAATCCAAGTTTGACAAAATCTTTAGCCAACTCTTGATAATCTTTATTAATCAAATGAATGACTGAATCAACCAAATTTTCTTTAGTATCCTGCTCCAATTGATCCATCATGCCAAAATCAATGTAGGCCATCCGACCATCTTTTAAGGCAAATAAGTTACCGGGATGAGGGTCTGCATGAAAAAAGCCAAACTCTAGTAATTGACGTAGACCGCTAGTAACCCCTACAGTAATCAAAGTATCAGTATCAAGACCTGCTGCTTTAACTGCTTCAGTATCTAATAATTTTAGGCCATCAATCCATTCCAAGGTCAAAACATGGATGGTAGTATAACGCCAAAATATTGATGGTACTTTCACACTTGGGTCATCGGCAAAATAAGTAGCAAATCTTTCTGCATTTCGCCCTTCATTGATATAATCAATCTCTTCAAATAGCTTTGTGCCAAATTCATCTACAATCAGAGATAAATCATGGCCAAGATTGAGAGGCAACCAGGGAGCTAACCAACTTGCTCCCCAGCGCATTAAGAATAAATCGAGAGTAATAATAGGCAATAAGTTTGGTCGTTGAACTTTTACTGCTACTACTTCTCCGGTCCGAAGACGTGCCTGATAAACTTGACCCAGACTAGCTGCTGCAACTGGTCTGGGAGAAATTTCGCTATATATGTTGTTGATGTTTTGACCTAGCTCTGTCTCTATAATTGAGATTGCTTTCTGATTATCAAAAGGTGGTAACTGGTCTTGTAGTTTTGTCAGTTCTTCTAAAAAGTCTTGACGAATTAAATCTGGTCTTGTGGATAATGCTTGGCCTACTTTAATAAATGTTGGTCCTAAGCGAGTTAGGATTTTTCGCAGTTGGGTAGCTCGTTCGGGAGTATCTTCAACCTTGTCATATTGCCATTTATCCCATAAAACTCCTAGTAGAAAACTAGCAAAAGACAAAACTATAACGAGAAATCTCCAAATTACTAACCAGGGACGGTAACGGTAATATTTAGCGATCGCTTCTGGGTCGTACCGTCTTGTTGAATTAAAGTGATTGTCATCCACTTTTAATATTTTCCTCTTTTTATATTTTTTATTTATTGAGTTGAGTTAAAGAAGCACTAAGCACTCAGCTGTATTCATTTTTTTTAACGTGGGAGAAGGGGATAGGCCACTCCTTCTAAACTATCGCTTGTGGTTGTCGGGAATTTTAACCAGAGCTGCCAAAAGCTTATAGCTAGTTAAACATGACTTAGGCTGTTTGGTTTTTCTCTGGCAAATCGCTATATATAGTGTGGCACTATAGTTTCTGTTTACTATATATAGAGTTTTTCCTCAGTCATTTGAAAAAAGGAGATGATATTTCTCCTTGGCTTTTCTCTGGCAAATTGCTATATATAGTGTGGCACTATAGTTTTTGTTTACTATATATAGAGTTTTTCCTCAGTCATTTGAAAAAAGGAGATGATATTTCTCCTTGACTTTTCTCTGGCAAATCGCTATATATAGTGTGGCACTATAGTTTCTGTTTACTATATATAGAGTTTTTCCTCAGTCATTTGAAAAAAGGAGATGATATTTCTCCTTGGCTTTTCTCTGGCAAATCGCTATATATAGTGTGGCACTATAGTTTCTGTTTACTACATATAGGGTTTTTGTGTAAGTCATCTGAAAAAAGGAGATTATATTTCACAACAAAAATAAGTCAAGGATATTTGCGGCTTCTCAGTAACGAGCAATTGTTACTTTTCTATATTTAGCTATATTTCTAGAGCTTAGAGCTGAAATTTTTCCTTCATCTTTTTGTTGTTTGTTGCACCTTTTTTCTTCTTAACTAATTGGCAGATTTTGAGTGATTCAGAAGGTATAAAAAAATTTATCCCTGCTGTATTAAATTAAATTTTTTTTATTTTTATTAAGTATAGTATACAAAACTACAAATTTCAAAAATAAATTTTAAAGAAATATTAAAGTCAACACTATCAGAACTTACGCATTTTTCCAACAAAAACACTATATATACCATAGTGCTATAGTTTTTATCTGCTATATGTAGTGCCTTGGCGTAATTCCTGACTATAAAAGTTCTTGTAAACAATCCTTCAAAGCAAATATAACTTGTTCTTGTTGTTGAGTAGAAAGTTCCGGAAATATAGGCAAGGACAAAACCTGATGACAAACTTGTTCTACTACTGGCAACTGACGGAATGCCAAAAATTTGTAAACTGGCTGTAAATGTAAAGGAGTAGGATAGTAAACCATTGAACCTATTCCTTTATTTTGTAACTGAATACGAATCCAATTACGCAGAGAATTAGAAAAACGAGACTTTACTGTAGCTTCTAAATCTTGACTTTTGAGCCTAATCGTGTATTGATTCCAAACACATCTACTACCAGCCAACTCTTGAGGAGGAACTACAGCATTTATTCCACTCATAAATTCAAAGTAACGATCTGCTAGACCGCGACGTTGCTCGTTCCAACTATCTAGATAACGCAACTTAACTTGCAGAATTGCAGCTTGTATGGTATCCAAGCGACTATTAATACCGATATGTTCATAAAAATATTTAGCAGACTGTCCATGATTTTTGAGCATCCGTACTTGGTCAGCGATCGCCGAATTATTAGTAGCTAAAGCACCCCCATCTCCAAAAGCTCCTAAATTTTTAGTAGGAAAAAAACTAAAACAACCAATATCACCAAAACTTCCTACTTTTTTTCCTGACCATTCAGCCCCTGTAGCTTGGGCACAATCTTCTATAACTATTAAATTATGGGAACGAGCGATCGCCATTAACCTGGTCATATCTACTGGTTGACCAAATAAATGTACTGGCAAAATAGCTTTTGTTTTTTCAGTAATTGCTGATTGGAGTTGTTCAATATCTAGGTTAAAAGTCTGGGGGTCAATATCGATAAAAACTGGTGTTGCTCCCACAGCACTTATTACTTCAGCAGTAGCGAAAAAAGTAAAAGGAGTAGTAATTACTTCATCACCAGGGCCAATATTTACAGCTCGTAAAGCTAGAAATAGAGCATCAGTGCCAGAGTTACAGGATACGCAATGAGATACATCTATATAGTTAGCAAATTGTTGTTCAAATTCATCAACAATAGAGCCACCAATATAGCGACCAGAGCTGAATACTTCTTGGACTCTGCTGTTTATTTCTTCAGCGATTGATTTATACTGTTGTGTTAAATCTAAGGGTGGAACATTAGTCATATTCAGAGTGAGAAATTAAAGAATAAAAGGCTAGTAAAATTTCTTGATATGATAACTGACTTAGAAAATCAAGCTACTGTTAACGTGAGTCTTGTAATAGCAATCCTAAATCATTTGTGATAATTTTATTGCTTCGGTGTTTCTCCCATACCTATTCCCTATTTCCTATTTCCTAAAATCTACAATATCTCACAACTCAAATAAGATTGCTAAAATACAATTTTAGCTACAATCTAAAGATAGATATTTTCTAGTATTAACTCAATCAAAACTTTACCGAAAAATTGTGTTCGAAAGTCTTCTATTTTAAGGGAATAAAAAAAAGAATATTCCTTATTTCAATCCCAATGCTTTAGCTAGAGGTACTGATAACTGATAACTGATAACTGAAATGACTTAATCTATAACTTTAGGTAGTAGTATAATTCTTTTTATCTTTGATATATTTGCATCTAGAATAAATGCTTGAATTTATTGCCAAGACAAGTAAATTTTTAATTTGCCTAAGAGTTTATAATTCAAGAAATTTCAGTTAAGGATTTTTTTTGGTAGTTCTGTAATCTGAAGAGTGGCTCTAATTATTCCATACCTTATGAGTTTTGGTCTGATCTATTTGCGCAGCATTCCGTAGGAAACCGTACTGGTTTATAATTGTCTATTCTTAACTCATAATAGGAGAATACAATGTCAAAATATTTTGTTATTACAGTTGACAATAAAGAAACTGGAAAAAAAGAGAATGCGTATTGGAAAGAAGAAAAATATTACTATGGTAAAAAGTTAATAGAGAGTATGCAAAAGAGATGTGCAGATCGCTTTGGTGGCTTAGTTTTAAAAGTGCTGCCTGATATTCATAATTCAGGTATTGAAAATCCTCCTGAACCGTAAGCATTCAGCTATTAGCGGTCAGCTTTTAGCTGTTTCATAGATAATGTATATACACTACTAAGGTTAAGGTCAATTTTTTTCCAATACTTTATAATTATCCTTAAATTTTTTAATACTAATTCCTGTTCTCAAGGCAATGAATTAATAACTGATAGCTGTTTGCGCAGCATTCCACAGGAAATGCTTACCCTGAATCTGCTGTAGATTATGATGATATGAATGAGGCTATTAACTAATATTAAAGTTCATCCCAAGAATCCTCATATCAGTAATTATAATTCACTATTCCTAGCTAAGTTTTATGGAAATTATAATCTCAGAATATACATTAATATAAATCAGTCATATATCACCAGAAATCATAATACTTCTATTCAGGTTCATTATGATTTTTACTAACTAATATATAATTCAATTTTATTGTGAAGTTGCAAAAAATTATGAAATTTATTAATTTGTCTGTCTGAATCTACAGTCAACTCTGATTAAAATATTATTCTATGCAACTTAATATTAATTTGGTATAAGTAAAAAATATGATTCAATTAACAATTACAGATATAGCTATGGCTTTAGGACTTATTGCTATAGCTATTGGTCTATCAGCTTGGCAAAAATTAGGATTAGAATGGCAACTGTTAATAGCCACAATTCGTACTATTGTACAGTTAATATTTGTTGGCTATGTATTAGAAATAGTATTTGAGAATAAACAACCTTGGTTGGTGGTTGCTATGATTACTATTATGTTAACAGTTGCTTCTATTGTTGCTAGAAATAGAATTAGTAAAAAAATACCTCGATTATTACCTTTAGTTTGGGGTTCGATTTTAACAAGTACAGTTTTAAGTATTAGTTATACCAACTTATTAGTCATTCAACCTGATACTTGGTATGAACCTCAATATTTAATTCCCTTAGTAGGAATAGTATTAGGAAATGCCATGAATACAGCAGCGATCGCTGGAGAAAGACTTGTCAGTACAATTAATTCTAGTCCAGTAGAAATTGAAACTTATTTAAGTTTAGGAGCGACTCCTCAACAGGCAGTTGCTAAATATAGAAAAGATGCTGTTCGTGCTGCATTAATACCTACTTTAAATTTAATGATGGTAGTTGGAATAGTTACGCTTCCTGGTATTGTTACTGGTCAGTTATTAAGTGGTATTAATCCTTTAGATGCTGTGGCATATCAAATATTAATTATATTTCTTTTAGCTTTTGCAAATTTGATTACAAGTTTATTGGTTACTTATAGTTTATGTAGACAATTTTTTAATCAGGATGCACAATTGCAAAATTTATAAAGAAGGAAAAAGTAAGAAGGAAGAGGGAAGAAGGAATAAGAAAGAATAAGAAAGAAGAAAGAAGGAAAGTATATGAGTCTATAGATCGATACTTTATGAGTTTTAGTTTTAATTTCTCTAAGACTAATCTTCAATAATAGTGAGTCCAATATCTATAGCATTTTGATAATAAGTGAAAGCTTCATCTAATTTTCCTTGTTTCTTTAACACTACTCCTAAATGATAGTGAGTCCAGGGAAAATCTGGTTTAATTTTAATAGCTTGATAGTAAGCTTCTATTGCTTCTCCATAAAGATTATTTTCTCGAAAAATACCACCTAGTGTATGATAATAAGCCCAAGATTTTTTGGGATTAATTCCAATTCCTTGAGCATAAGCAATCACAGCTTCCTCTAATTTTCTTTGATTTTGTAGTAGAAATCCTATTTGATTGTAATATTCTTCAGTATAATTTTCTGCTTGTTCTTTTTCTTTGTCTGAAATTGAAATATTGTGATTATTTTGATTTTTATTGCCATAACCTAATAAATCAATAACGTTTGAGTTACATTCACCGATAATTTGCATTTGTTAGGCAGTCAAAAATTCATAATAAGGGCGGTTATCATCTCTGAAAAATCCTTTAGCCTTTGGTAAATACCCATCGAATGGTATATTTAATTTTTGACAGACAAAAGTTAAATCTGAGCGAATATTTTCATACTTACCAATAAAATAAACTGCTACTGTATCGTTAATTGTGTAAATATTTCAATTGTCTTTTAGGAATAAATTAGTATACTTATTCTTCAGCCAATTATCAAAATTAATAGATTTGTTTCGACAGCTATAATAGTAGCGAGATATAGCTCTATCAAAAGGATTTCTTTCAAAACAAAACTTATAGTAACTATCCCAAGTTGAAGGTTCTATAACACTTTGAATTTCTTTAGCAGTGATATGGTTGAAATACTTTTTATATTCATTTCCATGAGCATCAAAATCTAAATAATTTTGTGGCCTTTTCCCCAGAAGTTTTCTAATAGCTTCATCTTCCAAGGAGATAGGAGTAATTACATCATCATCACCACAAAATCTAGATAAAGAAATTTCAACTGATGTGCCAGCAGTTTTTTTGGTTTTCAGGAAAATAAATTTATATCTGTAGGATATGATCATTATGAAAATAGAAAATTAGAAAAATTATCCAATTGAGCGATCGCTTCTGAAATAAATCACCCTGTTTCTACTTTCAAAAAGTAGCAATTTTCTGATATTTAAGACTTTTATATTCACTAAATTCTCACTCTAAAAGTATGATATTAATTGTTAACATTCCCCTACTCCCCTACTCCCCTGCTCCCTCACTGCCATACTTCAACTATTAGGAATATGAGCAGCAACTTTTAAACCTTGTGGGTGATAAACCTCTAAAGGAATTTTGGTATTATTACTATCCAAAGGGTTTTCTGATGGCTTAATCTTCTAAGGAAATAGAAGTTTTTTGTTTTCAGGAAAATCAAGAAAAATCAATTTATATCTGTAGGATATTATCATTATGAAAATAGAAAATTAGAAAAATTATCCAATTGAGCGATCGCTTCTGAAATAAATCACCCTATTTAGACTTTCAAAAAGTAGCAATTTTCTGATATTTAAGACTTTTATCTTCACTAAATTCTCGCTCTAAAAGTATGATGTTAATTGTTAACATTCCCCTACTCCCCTACTCCCCTACTCCCCTACTCCCCTACTCCCTCACTGCCATACTTCAACTATTAGGAATATGAGCAGCAACTTTTAAACCTTGTGGGTGATAAACCTCTAAAGGAATTTTGGTATTATTACTATCCAAAGGGTTTTCTGATGGCTTAATCTTCTAAGGAAATAGAAGTTTTTTGTTTTCAGGAAAATCAAGAAAAATCAATTTATATCTGTAGGATATTATCATTATGAAAATAGAAAATTAGAAAAATTATCCAATTGAGCGATCGCTTCTGAAATAAATCACCCTGTTTCTACTTTCAAAAAGTAGCATTTTTCTGATATTTAAGACTTTTATCTTAACTAAATTCTCACTCTAAAAGTATGATGTTAATTACCAACACTCCCCTGGTCTCCTACTCCCCTACTCCCTCACTTCCCTACTTCAACTATTAGGAACATGAGCAGCAACTTTTAAACCTTGTGGGTTATAAACCTCTAAAGGAATCTTGGCATTATTACTAATAGCCTTCAAAGCTATCTGTAAAGTTTTCAAATGTTTTTCTAGTTGATTCAAACTCTTTTCATCTTTATTACTTTTTAAGTCCTGAGCTGTTTTCTTGATTTTATCCACATAACCAGAAGTTAAACGTACAGTAATTAAATCCTTCGTAATACTATATTCGCAAATTTTCGGTGTCCCCTTACAAGTCTTACTTAAATCTTGACGAGCTTTAGCTATAGTATCCAAAAATCTCTGGTTAGCTTGCGCTATTTTGAGAATAGTATCATAAGATTTTATCAGAGGTTTTGCCTTAGAAAAATAACTAGAAGTAGTAGGTACTTCTTCAGCAGAATTTAGAGCATTTTGCCAATATTTCACAGCCTCTTGCCAATTATCTTTTTTCTCAAAAACTTCAGCTTGTTTCGCATAACTAATAGCTTGATTATAATATTCTTCACCAATTTGTTCTATAATTCTACGTTCCTCAGCTAACTGAAGTTTTTGTTCATACTGAGGTAGTAAATTTTCAGCTTCTAAATAGGCAGTTGTTTGTGGTGGAATAGAAGACATTTTATCCAAGGCATCTTCCCAACTTGAATATACACTTTTCCAGCTTTCAGGAAACCGAGCTACTACTTCTCTAGTATTTGCTAACTGAGCTGATTTTTTAGCAGCAATTAGTTTTTCATCTGCTGCTTCTTCTGTGGTTAATCTACCTTTAATCGCCACTAAATATTTACGATATTGCTGTAGTTTATTCTTGGCAAAAGCATAAGCACTACTATCTTCTGGTACTTTTTCTAGTAAAACAATTGCATCCTGCCAAAGTGATTGAATTTTCACCCAATCTTCTACTTTTAGTGGCAACCCTTTACTATTTTGAGCCGCTTTTTGACCTTTATTCAAAGCTTCTCTAATTCCTGCCAAATTTTTAATTTCTGTTTGGTAAGTAGATTTTAAATGCCGTGATTCAAAGTAATGTATTGACCAAAATGGAATCTTTTCTAAACTTTGAGTTGCTTTTTCTAACTTTTCTTGTGCCTGCTTTGGGGCTAGAGAATTTTTAACATTTTTGATTGTTTCTAATGACTGCAGATTTAACTCTTTTGCTGTGGGTATAATCATACATTTTCCAATAACACAGGGTTGAGTTATTGCATAAAAACAGCCTATTAAAATTGTCAAACTTAAACTTGCACTGAGAAATTCTACTTTAGAGAAGGTACTTAAATTAACAGTTGATTTTTGTTCTACATAATTAGAATGTTTTGTTTTTCTTCTGGATTTTTTAGGAGATATATCTAATTTTTCTATATCAAAAGGGTTATCTAAATCATCCAGCAATTTTGAGGTAATCTTAATCTCTGAATTTTGACTATTATCTCCAGGAATATATTCTTTCTCAACATTAGTATTTAGCTCAGACTCTAACCTAATAGATATCTGTTCTAAATTTTTTAAATCAAATGGATTATCTAAAGAATCTAAAAATTCTGGTGTAATTTTTACTCGAGTACCCATATCTCCATCTACCCATCTCGGCAAAAAAGTTAATGTAGACTCTTCTTGCTGACTCTTTGTAAAAAATGAATGATAAGCATAAGGATATATATGACCAATAACATTCAAACAAATACCTACTTTTTCAATAGATTCTAGTTGTTGTTTTTGAACTATACCTTTTAACTCAGAAATTGTTTTTTCTCGATCTATAACTAAATTTGCTGGATGCTCACAAATCACTAATAATGTTCCAGCTTTTAAGTCACATTGAATTTTACAAGCATCATTGAAATTTCTCAAAGATTGCCAGCTTTTTTGTAAATTATCCTCTAAGATCTGAGTATTAATATTTCTGATTGCTGTTTTCATTTTCTAGTTAAAAATTTTATTGTTTAATTTGCTAGCTGTATTAATGTAAGCATTTCCTGCGGAATGCGCTCGCATTCAGCTATTAGCTCTCAGCCACCAGCTGAGAGCTGAATGCTTACGTATTAATTATTTTAGGTATTATATTTTTGGATGTTGTAATTAAATCAAAAATCCTGAATATGAAATAAATTATTAATAAAACCATTCGGATAAATATTTGCTAAAAATTCCTGTTCCATAGAAACAAATTTTCGTAATATTCTTTTTCAAATTAGTATAATTTGTTGATTATATAAAATCCTGACCATAGGTTTCTTGAAAGCAAACCTGGCTCAAAGAAAGACGTCCACCATATTTTTTAAATGGTTCAGCAGCATAACCCAGAGCTAATAAACAGCAAACATCTACTTGCTCAGGAATATTAAATGCTGCTTTAACTTGAGATGTAATAAATCCTTCCAGAGGACAACTATCAACCCCAAAACTACTAGAAACGAGCATAATTTGAGCTACTGCTAACATTACTTGCCTATTTATCCAAGCTTCCATAGACTCAAAAGAAGGAGGATTTTCAAACATTTTAGGAATTGAATTTCGCATATAATCTGCATAAGTATCATTGATAGCTTCATGCTCTTTGCGCAACTCAATTATAGATTCTATATATTCTGGTTTAGATACATGGCGATCGCCACAACAAATCAGAACTACTGGAGCTTCTTCTACCTGCCGTTGATTAAAGGCACAAGCCTTAAGTCGTTCTTTATTCTCTTGTTTCTTAACCACAATAAAACGCCAAGGTTGTAAATTAAAACCAGAGGGAGCCATCATACCCAGACGTAAAATTTCTTCTAAGATTACATTAGGAATTGAATTTTTACTAAATGCACGAGCAGAACGACGTTTCTCTATAGCTTGCTTTAAGTTAATACTAGGTTCCATAAAGTCAAAATGTAATTTGTAGTTGGATTTTTTGATTTCTGATTGAACTATAGTTTTTCTATTTTACAGCGCTTTTCAGATTGATAAACCACATCGTCATCACCAAAACCCTGTAGCCCACATTCCGCACCACAAAATGTAGCAACCGAAGAAGGAGTCAGGAGACAGCTATACTGGAGACAGGAGACAGAATTTGAGAAGAAAATCATAACTGCCGTGATCGAGTAATCAATCAAACAAGTATTTATGCGTAAATTTTTGACTCGGAATTTGATGAACGAAAAAAGTAATTGAGATAATTTGCATAGTATAAATACCTACCAAAATACAAATTTATATACTACTTTTAATGATACGCTCTTGAAGTTCCGAATGTGGGCTATAGGGGCAATGGCCATTTGCTGACGTAGAGCTGCCGCTTTATATGTCGCGGAGCGTTAACGGAGTTATGCGACAGCAAAACCCCCCTACTGTGGTCTACCGTGCAGGAAAACCGCTGTAAGGTGTGAAACTAAGATTGACAGAAAAATGGAATAAGAATAAATTAGGGTTTGCGCTTCACTAGTCTTATGGGTAAGGGTAGGAGACAGGAGACAGGAGACAGAAGACAGGAGACAGGAAGAACAGGGAATGAGCGAGGAGGTAGGAGTAACAATTGTAAGAATGATTTTTCTGCCATAGTCAGGCCAAAATGCTATCTTTTTGAGCGAAATCAAGTGAAACAGGCGCACTGTTTTCACTCCTCAAAATGCTCAAACCTTTATGTATCAATACTTTGATAATTAATCAGCAAGCCCTAAATTAGGGTTTGCGCTTCACTAGTCTTATGGGTAAGGGTAGGAGACAGGAGACAACCCACCCGCGGGCCCCTCCCAGGAGGGGAGGGGAAGACAGGAGGAACGGGGAATTATAGAGGAGGTAGGAGAAAGAATAATCAAGGGATTATTCTGCCCAACTATGCGCCTAATATGCGCTCTTTTTTGAACCATTAAGACCATTAAGCTTGGACTTTTTTTAACTAAAAAATGCGCTCAACCTTTATATGTCAATGCTTTTAGATTTAATCAGCAAGCCCTAAATTATAGATATAGCAATTCTAAATTGGTTGTGAAAATTTTTATAGTATTTAATTTAAACTGAAAACTTCTAAAATTATGGCTCCTGACTGCCACTAAAATATTACAAATTAAAAAGGATTGCTATAGAGATTTTTTAGTACTGCTATATTCAGCAATTATTAAGCTCCACAATATTTATAGCAGTTTTCACTCATGTTGACTACAAAGCTTCTGCCTTTTGCCCTCAGCATAGCTGCCTTTCAGCCAAAATCTCTTGATTCTATGAAACATGAAAACTGCTATAAAAATGCCATATAAAGTTATAGCAGCATAAACATGGGAAATAAGGAATAAATTAATATTAATTTTATCTAATTGTTCTTCATATTGCATAATCTGTAGCAGTAACTATACCAAACCCAACTCTCGTTTCAATAAATTAATTGACTCTGTACCAATGTAATTTTCAAAGCATTTAATTTGTGGTGGACGAATAATATCTGCTCTGTTTTTTTGTACGGCAGCTTTAACTTTAGCATGACTAAATCTGTCACAAATAATTACTTCAGCTATCCGCACAATAGCATCAATTTTGTGGGTTTCTTCCTGTTGCGCAGTCATTACATTTATGTCATTTCCACGCAAGCTGTAAATAATTACTTCTGCAGCTTTTAGTAGACCAGAACTGAGACTAACTATACCAAAGTAACTTCCCTGAGATAAATTATTAACCAACTTAAATTCTTGAGCATAATCATATATATCAATTGGAATGACTCGTACAGATTGAGGAGCAGCTATTTTTTCAGCTTTCCCAATAAAATATCGACTGGTGACAACTGTTCCAGAAGATACTTCATCTATAACTCTACCCAGTTCTTCTAAAGGAACTACTTGCACAGAAATATTAAGAGCTTGTTCCAACTCTTTAGCCATTAACTGTCCAATACCAATATCATTAGAGGGAGCTGTAACTAATACCCTGGCACTACAACGTAGTCGCCAGTCAATCTCAGTGAGGAACATTTCTCTAGCTTCATTCAGACTACAGCCTTGGGACAGTAATTCATCCAAGCCACCCTTGACTATATTACTGGCATGGGGATACTTTTCATAAATGGGAGACTTTAACCTTGACCCTCCCTCATTTCCTTGTGCTTTAACATAAATACCCGAACCTGCTTGAGCTTCCACAAGACCAATATCTTCAAGTTGACGATATACCTTACTTATAGTGTTGCGATGTAAACCAGTTTGCATCGCAAGTTGTCGGGTACTAGGCAGTCGATGGCCAGGAGGAAACTTTCGGGAAGCTATGGCAAACCGAATTTGATTAAATAATTGGTTTGATGCAGGAATATCACTATCTGTTTTAATCTGAAAATTAACCATAGTAGAAAAAACTGCTGCTCAGAAATAAATTTTCATGTTCTAATTTTAGTTTTTGCTTCGTCAAGAACTCAGTCATATTAAATCTTTTAATTAAATTGATATTAATGGCTTGAGCAATTATTATGTATTCTGAACAATCAACTGGATAGCATCTAGTTTTGAATCAGGATTTAAGTAAACTTTTCCCATCTCAATACTTACAAACTGCGACCTAATAACTTCGGAGTATAGCAACTATATGACAGAATTAAAAATCCGTACAGCTCATATTCAAGTCCCCAACGGAGACCTAGAAATAACTTCCTATCTAGCACAACCAGTAGAAGAAAATCTATTTCCAGCAGTAGTAGTAATTCAAGAAATATTTGGGGTCAATGCCCATATTCGAGAAGTAACAGAAAAAATTGCCAAAGAAGGTTATGTAGCGATCGCTCCCTCAATCTACCAACGTCAAGCTCCCGGTTTTGAAGTGGGCTATACTGAGGAAAATGTAAAACTGGGGCGCAAGTATAAAGAACAAACCAAAGCTTCAGAACTACTCAGTGACATTCAAGCTACTATAAATTATCTCAAAACCCTACCTACTGTTAAGGTAGACCAGTTTGGTTGTATTGGTTTCTGTTTTGGAGGCCATGTGAGTTATCTGGCAGCAACTTTACCAGAAATTCAAGCAACTGCCTCTTTCTATGGAGCTGGTATTGCCACTGGTACTCCTGGTGGTGGTGAACCTACTATTACTCTCACTCCGAAAATTAGTGGTACGATATATTGCTTCTTTGGCACAGAAGATCCTTTAATTCCCATAGAACAGGTAGACCAAATAGAGGCAGAATTACAGAAACATCAAATTAAACATCAAGTATTTCGTTATCCAGCAGACCACGGTTTCTTTTGTGACCATCGTAGTAGTTACAATGCTGAAGCTGCTGCTGATGCTTGGGTGAAGACAAAGGAACTTTTTAGTCAAGAATTGTAAAGAAAAAAGCTATATAAAGTAATAATTTAACTTTTAACTTTTGACTTTTGCTATAGGTTATTTTTCTAACAATGCCCCAAAGATTAGCTATATTGAAGTAGTCTAGTGTTTTTTTTACCGTAATGAATCCCGAATCAAGCAGCTCTCAAGAAAGTAAACAGTCCTTTTCCATGGACGATTTTGCTAAAGCTCTCGAACAACCTCAATATAATTATGAATTTCAAAAAGGACAAATAGTCACTGGAAAAGTATATAGTTATGAATCTGAAGGTATATACATTGATATAGGGGGTAAGTCTTTAGCTCTTTTACCCATTCAAGAAGCTTTCTTGGGAGTAACACAAGATTTATCGGAAGCACTACCATTACAGCTAGAACGGGACTTCCTAATTATCCGCGAGCAAAATGCAGAAGGAGAAGTGCTTCTTTCTATCAAGCAGCTAGAAATTAATCAAATTTGGGAGAATTTGATTGAATTACAAGAAGGTGGTCAGTCTTTCCAAGTTCGAGTAATTGGCACGAATAAGGGTGGGGTGACGGTGGATGTACAATCTTTGCGGGGTTTTATTCCGCGCTCCCATCTTCTGGCAAAGGATAATTTGGAGTCATTGATTGACCAAGTATTGACAGTCAATTTTTTGGAATTAGACCAAGAAAAGAAGAAAATTGTAATGTCTCAGCGTTTGGCTGCTCAATCTGCTGGTTTTAGTAAGTTAGTTGTTGGTCAGTTGGTTGAAGGAAATGTTGTTGGAGTGAAACCTTTTGGGGTTTTTGTAGATTTAGAGGGTTTAACTGGTTTGCTGCATATTACTCAAGTTAGTCAAAAACGGGTTGATTCTTTATCAACAATTTTTGCACAGGGTAATCTGATTAAGGCGCTAATTGTTGATTTAGATGAAGGTCGAAAGCGAATTTCTCTTTCGACTAAGGTGCTAGAAAATTATCCAGGGGAAATGTTGGAAAAAATTGATCAAGTGATGGAGTCGGCAGATGCTCGTGCAGAAAGGGCAAAAAAGGCTTTACCTCAATTACAGTAGTTGTGGCTGTTAAATTGAATTTGTTCTCTTACTTATGAGCAAGGAAGGCTGAATAGGTCTTGGCACTTATTCAGCAATTTTTAGTCGAAATTTTTATCAATATTAAATGGCACGAACAAGAGGGAATAATATCAAATGCAGTAGCATTGGTGTAATGAGATAAAGAGTGTGGGGAGTATGGGGAGATGGGGACTCACCCGCAGGCCCCTCCCAGTAGGCAGCAGGGTAATTTATTGTCACCCTTAGAAAAAGGGAGTGGGGGAGTGGGGGAGTAGGGTCAATTTATTGTCACGCGAGCGAAAAATTGTATCCTTTGAAATTTCGTACATCTTGCTAGGATTAGTTAACCAAAAATATAGAGTTGTAAATATTCTCCTCAGGCAAAGAATTATATCATGTCCGGATAATAGCGTGATGAAAACACTTTTTTCCCTATCTCCTGTCTCCTACCTACTAGACATCTCCAAAAATCCAAAATAAAATCAATTCTCACACATAAATCATCAATTATTTCTCCCTACTGCCTACTCCCTACTGCCTACTCCCTTTTTTCTGGATATGTCTTCTACCTCCTGTCTCCTGTCTCCTGCCTAATTATTTATAACTGTTCAACCGGACATGATATTAGCCCTGCTCCCAGGAGGGGAATATTGAGAAAGATTTGGCAATGGCGCTCATATGGAACATTTTTTTATACCGAACCTGAGCGGATTTGATCTCATTATCAATCTTAATCAATCAATACGGTTTAGATAAGACCAAAACTTATCAGATATGAAAATATTAGAGTAGCTCTTCAGATTACAGAATTGCCAAAAAAATCCTTAACTGAACTGTATTTTCTGATCGATACTATTTTATGATCGCACTCCCACTCACTAATTCTCTTTTTCATTTTTGTAAGCACCAACGCAGAGCTGCAGACTTGTTATTAATATACATCAAAATTGACCGATAAGCAAAAATCCAGGATTTATTGCATATCAAGACTTATAGCGTTTATGAAAAGATTGCTAATACAGGCATGAAATCGTGATTTTTCCCTAAAATTTGGTCTTTGATAGCTCATTTGAACTTTTTTTTGCCAAAATCAATTTAAATTATAAATATTTTAATCAATTAAATATAATAATTATTAATATGATATTATTTTATAGTCTTATAAATAAAGAGGAAGTGCGATTCGTTCTTGATGAAAATCAGACTGTCAAAACAGAAATCTCAATAAGATTTACACAGAATGACATAACTCAAGGGATAAAACAGATGTTATCTAACTCTTATGTAGATGTAGGT
>NZ_JAAHGH010000068.1 GCF_010672525.1 Okeania sp. SIO2B3
ACAAACGGGAAAATTTACCAACTTAGTTCACTCTCGAACCATAGCTTTTACTCTCAGGAGATTATTTCCATTGTTAAAAAAAAATTGTGTTGATTAGTTTTCAGTTTTTACGTTGTAAAGTAATGCTAAATTGCTAAGGCCGAGAGCATAATGGGGATGGTCAACCCCGAAAGCTTTCTCCTTAATAATTAAAGCACGTTGCAAAAGGGGCTCGGCTTCATCATACTTTCCTTGCTTGCGGTAGAGTTCTCCCAAGTTATTGAGGCTTTCTTCCAAATGGGGATGGTCATCTCTCAAGATTTTCTCTCTGATGGCTAAGGAGCGTTGCAAAAGAGGTTCGGCTTCATCATACTTTCCTTGGTAGTATTTCTTTCGACCTAAAAAACTGAGAACCATTGCAGCAGCAGCGCTTTCAGGAGCTAGTTTGGGTATCCCTATCAATAATCCGTAGTAGAGGCCAATGATTACTACTACCCAGATAAAAGGAGAGATACGTTGGGCTTTGTTTTTGTCTTTCTCCTGTTGCGACAACCGATCTGGTTGCTGGAAAATTCGCTCTACATCAACTTCCCCAGACTGTTGCGCTACCACAGGAGGTTGAATTTCCCCCACCACTGGTTTAACCATCCCCACAGTTAACCCACAGATACCAATAAATGTTGCTCTCCACACCAGAGAATATCTAACTATTGCCCTCATTACATTCACTCTTAAACTTGCTTCTATTCAATTATATTTCTTGACAATCAAGCACTTATGCAGTTTCTCAAAGCAATAGTTTAATAGCAAATATAGGACTTACGCAGATACGCTATATATAGCGCTCAAAACTATTGTCCAACAGTTACTTTACTCTATAAATAGTGCCTTTGCGTAAGTCCTGAAATAAATAAATCCTTGTAGAGATATTCCATGGAACACCCCTACATTCTTTATATTCAGTTCCGTAACAGTTTTAACCAGAGGTAATTATCCATTATCAATTAATGAACTTCTTCTTTCTTTTCCTAAAACAAAAAAATCATCCGAATAATTCCCACAGTAATAGTTTCATTATCCTCATCATGTTCGGGATTAATAACTACTAAAACTCCCGGATTAATTGAAATATTGTCATTAATTTGATAGCGATAAAAACTCTCCAAATGCCAAGCTGTATCATCATCATCTGGACCATTATCAGTATCAGTTACTTTAGGTGGATTTCCAACTACAAAACCAAGCAAACTTCCCTGTTTACCTAAGTCAGTAAATCCGAAAGTAACCGCCCAATTAAAAATAGTTGCTTCATCTCCTTCCTTAACCATACCAACAGATTTTTCAGCATCAGCAAAACTCCATCCAGTCCAACCGGAAACTGTGAAATTATTCAAAGCACGCCAACTTCCTTGAATACCTAAATGATCTGCAGAAGTAGGAACTAAATTACCAAATGGTGCATTTGCTCTTCTACTACCTGTTGCTGCTGAGACAAATAACTTCCTTTTTGGATAGTAAGAACGTACATAAGTAACGCCAAAACGGAGGCGATCGCTTGGTCGAATATCTAGTTGTGCTAAACCTGCATTACTACCATTAAAAAATCCATTACTCTCTGTTGGATTTTCTGGATCTCTTGCTAAATATCCTAATGATAAAGTTACCGATTTATTAATATTATAAACAACTGTTACTCCAGCACCTCGTGCCCCTTGAGCATAGATAGGATTGAAGCGTCCAAACCTAGAAATTGCCCCTGATATTCTATTTGCAAAAAGTCTGTTGAAGTTATCAGAAACATTCATATTAAATCTACCGCCAATAGCGTCAACATGAACTCTAAATTTTTTCCCTATTGGAAAGCGATAGAATAATTTACCAATATCAACAGTATTATTAGTATTTCTTTGAAATGCTAAACGAGTCATATTTGTTCCAGTTATTGGTACTCCATAGGCAACAGTATCCAGAGCATCTAAACGAGTTCTAAATAAGTCTCGTCCTGTAAAGCTAGTATTAAAATTCAAACTTACTCGATTATTTAAAACGGTATTATCTTCTAAACTACCACCGCCAGCTTTCTCTTCTCCAAAGACATTACTAATAGCAAATACAATTTCTCCACCTAGTTTAGTTGTGGTAGAAAACTGATTTGCTTCTAGTTCTGTAGTCCGTGCTTCTAGAGCATCTATTCTGCCTTTAATTTCTGCAAGTTCGACAGCAAAATCTTCTTGTAAACGTTGTAAAACTTCTAAATCATCTTTAGTTACTAAGTCTGCTGTAGAGGCAGCAATTAATTCGGTAATTCTGTCTAAACAAGCATTTAAACCTGCGGCAAATTCATAGCGAGTCATAGGACGATTACCACGATAACTACCGTCGGGATAACCAACAATACAACCGTAACGTTCTACTAATGATTGTAATGCTTGAAATGCCCAATCTGTGGGTTGAACATCGGATAATTGAGAGACAGAAGTAACTTGACCCATTGAGTCTGTATTTTGCTCAAGTTGATTTGGTTTAACAATAATTGCATCTTCAGAAACTGGAGTTATATTTGGTTTTGATGATTCTTTTTCTAATGTTTTTCTTTCAGAATTTATTTGTGTATATTTAATTTCATTTGCTTGAGTTACAGCACAAAATATTACGGTTTTATAGAAGATTAATAAAAGACAATTAAACAAAATTTTTGACATATTTAACTCCTAAAAAAAATTGATTTTATTAAAAATAGAACTCTAAAATAAATGCTACTAATAATTCCTATATCACTACGGCAATGGGGAGTGTAATTACCAAAACCCTAGAGTAAACTGTATCAGGACTTACGCAAATCAACCTTTAACCCAGGATTTGTAGGGGCGAATGGCATTCGCCCTCGCTATATGTAGAGTCTCTGCATAAGTCCTGTGTATGATTAATTTTTATCCGTTAAAATAGAATTTATTTCCTCGCCAATAAATAAAGTTCTTGGTTTGCTATATATAGCATTTTAGGGAACAGATTAACTAGGGAATATATCTCATTGATCAGAGAAACTCTATATCTATTATTACAATTAACAATTAATAATTAATAATTAATAATTAATAATTAATAATTAAATAATTCTGGTTTAAAGCCGACCCTTTTAAGGGAAAAAAAAATAATATTTCCTTATTCTCAATCCTCTCGGTTTTAACCAGAGGTAATTATCCATTATCCATTAATGAACACCCAATTAGTTTCTTCAGCGATTAATAAATTATGTCATATTTATCATCCATAATAAAATTTATCATCGGGCAAACTGCCACCAAAAAGTTTAGGATTTTGCTCCAATAAACGAGAATACCAAAACTCTAAATCCTCTTTTGCATCTTTCGCACTCACCATTTCTAATGGCGTATATCCCAGAGATTTTTTAATAACAGGAGCTTTCAAACCTAGATATTTTGCTCCCAAAGCAGCAGCATCATCAGGATTTTTTTGAGACCAATTTACAGCCTCAACTAATCCATTTTGAATAATCTGAATTATATCGGGATATTTATCGATTAAAGAAGTTAAAGCTAAAGTTCCTGCCTGGGGAAAACGAGGCGCTCTACCTGTCACTTTTCCCCATTCTTCTTGTAAATTAATTGCCAGTTTTATATCTAATCCTTGTTGTTGACCGCGAAGTTCAGCACCAGTACCCGCAGGTTCAGATAAAAGAGCTGCATCACCACGACCAGCTAATAATAATTGCACTGCTTGAGCAAAGTCTGTGGTGTATTGAATTTTTAAATCTTTCTCTGGGTCTAATCCATTTTCTTTGGCTAAATAAAAGAATAATTGAGCAGGCAAACCGCCCCGGAAAGCTATTAGTAATGTTTTGTTTTTTAAATCTTCAAAACTGCGGATATTTTGGCTAGACCAAATATTTAACACTCCCCAAACCAGTACATTAAGTAATTTTATCGGAACTTTTCTTTGATATAGATTTGCTGCGAGGGATGTGGGAGTTGCTGATACTTGTAGCTTTCCTGAAACAGCATCTGCTCGGAGTTGGTCGTGAGTTTTCCAAATACGGAAGTCTACTGTTTCTACTAAGTTTTTAATTGAACTTTGTTCTGCTAAATAGGCTAGCAGAATTGTAATCATAATTGGAGAGCCACCAATGGCTAAGTTTGCCAGTTTTTCCTGAGACTGAGCGATAATTTTTTCTGCTTTTCCCTCAGATAAATTAGTAGTAAATGTTAAACCAGTAGTAGCTAATATTAATTGTAAAAATTGACGACGTTTTTGATTAAGCATTCTTAAATAATTAATAATTAATAATTAATAATTTCCTCTTCTTTTCAAGGAGAGGCTTTAAACCTTAATTATTCGGTAAAATTAGAATCAAAAAAAGTAGACGACTAACGTAAGCAGTCAGCTAGCCTCTTCCAGAGGAACTGCGTTAACAACAACAAGAATATCTCCTTCAGGAAAGTGTTTAAATTAATAACTGACTTTAAGAGCAAGGGAGGTCACTTTTGTAGTAAGACAATTAATTTTGCTCCTAAACTAAAAGCAATAGCTGATAACTGAAATGACTAACTTTTAGAACCAACAAATAATCCAGTTGATAGTCGGAAACAAGTGGCTACTTCTGGAATCATCAAAAGTTGAGAAAGTGTTTTGTAAATGTATGCTTCATCTCTTGCTGTTGACGGTCTATCGGGTTGCCACTCATAGACAATATTACTGGGAGAGGGTGATAAAATAATCAAGTTGTCTGCTACTAAGACTGCTTCTGCTAAGTCATGGGAAACTAAAATAGCTGCCATATTACGTTCGCTCAATAACTTTAACAATAGCCTCTGAAAATCGCGTTTTCTACCAATATCTAAAGCACTAAAAGGCTCATCTAACAAAAGTAGATCGGGTTCCACTGCTAATGCTCTCCCCAAAGCAACTCGCTGCTGCATTCCACCACTAAGTTGATGTGGGTATTGGTTAGCTGCTTTATTAATACCTAATTGTTGAGCTAGAGCGATCGCTATTTTTTGACGTTGTTTTTTAGTTATTCTTTTTGCTTTTAAACCAAAAGCAATATTTTCTAAAGTAGTAAACCAGGGAAGTAGTCTTGCTTCTTGGAAAACATAACTTGTCTGTACAAATTGATTTTTTACCTTACCTGAAGTTGGTTTAATTATGCCTGCTATGATTTGTAAAAGAGTAGTTTTTCCGCAACCAGAAGGTCCTGTTAAGCATAAAATTTTACCTGGTTTTAGGTGAATATTAATATTATTAAGTACCGTGAGGTTACTGTATTTATGGTGAATGTTTTCTAAGACAATCATATTAGCTTGAAGAAGGCAGAAGGCAGGAGGCAGAAGGCAGGAGGCAGAAGGGAAAATTGTATGGGGATTCTAACCCCAAATAATTTTAAGCACCGTTTAGACGGTGGGGTATTAAGCCTATAAGGGAAAAGATAATTACTAACTATAGGAATAATTTTTAAATCTTGGTTTAGTGGTATTTTGGATGCTTATTTATTAAATTTCTAGATTTTATTTTGTAATGAATTATTTTTTTAGCTCCTAATATAATGGCGCTTAGTATCATAAGTAATAGGTTTTACTCTGTCAAAAGACAAGCCGTCAAAGTTCCTCTCTTCCTGTCGCTTAGTTGATTTAGAAGCTCTTAACATTTATTTTAATATTTCCAAAAAATTACTTGACTTATGCAAATAAATATATAATTCTTACTACTAATCACACTGAAAAAAATATCGATAAATGTACTATAGACATTCTGAAAATAGCTATGTTCAATAATTAATTATTAATAATTAATTATTACTTTCCCTAGAAAAGAAGAGGATTGACTCAAAGGTTTTTTTCTTGTTTCTCCTTTAAAGCAGAGGCTTTAAACCTTAATTTTTCAGTAAGTAAATTATTTGGCACAAATCAAACAAGTTGTAAGAGAAAATAACTCTGAAAATATCCAGCTAAAAACCCCTTGGTTAACTGATAAAATAATTTATTAATTAGTTTAAAATTACGGTAATTAATTGCAAAATTTACTCCTTAAAATATAAAAATCAAATATATTATAAATTAATGCTCCTTAAAAAATAATTATAATAGGGATTCAACTATTTTAAGAGATGTTTATATAGTAATTACTTAGAAAATTAGTTAAGGATAAAAGTCATTGATTAGCAAAGAAAAATTGCAACGACTCCTCGAACTAGCAAGTGTTTTTCTCAAAGTAGGTAGTATCGGTTTTGGTGGTATGCCAGCCATTATTGCTATGATTAAATCTGAAGTTACTGATAAGCGAAAATGGCTTACTCAAGACCAATTTATCGACTTTTTTGGTGCTACCAACCTGCTCCCTGGACCAAATACTGTGGAAATTGCTACTCATGTTGGTTATTTGCAAAGTGGATGGTGGGGATTTGCTATTGCTGGTCTTTGTTTAGTTTTCCCATCAGCTCTAATTGCAATTGCTTTGGCTATCCTCTACAATCAATTCGGCTCACTTCCTGAAGTTACACCTTTTCTAGATGGGATTAAACCAGTTGTTCTATCTCTAATTTTACTGCCTGTCTATAAGTTGGGCAAAACAGCAATAAAACACTGGAGTTTGGCAGTAATTGTCATCTTTGTGATACCAGCATCAATCTTGGGATTAAATAACATAATTGTTATTCTTCTTGGGGGATTTTTGGGTATGTTTTGGCTTCATTTTTATCGGGAATTTACCACTGAAACTCCGGCAAATATACCTTCGGAAAATACTAGAATTCGATTACCAAAAACACTGATAATCTTATTGATACTCCTGGGAGTATTTTTATTAATTGATATCCTGACAACATCCGAGATTTCTCTATGGAAACTCAGTAGTTTTTGCCTGAAGGTAGGCAGTTTATTATATGGCAGTGGTTATGTATTAATTGCCTTCCTACAAGATTTAGTAGATCAGTTTCATTGGTTAACTCAGCAACAATTGTTGGATGCTATTGCTATCGGACAAATTACACCAGGTCCTTTGATTTCCAGCGTCACTTTTATCGGCTATTTATTATTAGGATTACCAGGGGCAATAGTAGGGACTATTTCAATTTTATTACCTGCATTTTTGTTTAGTGCTGCACTCAATTCTTTGGTGCCACAAATGCGTAATTTTCGCTGGACTTGTGAATTACTTGATGCGATTAATGTTACTTCTATTGCTTTAATGGCATCTGCTTTTCTGACATTATCTAGATCGACACTTATTAATTGGCAAACATTGTTGATTGCTCTATGTGCTTGTCTGATAAATTTTCGTTGGAAGGTAAATATTATTTTGATGATTTTTGTAGGTGCTATTTCTGGTTGGATACTATTCAGATTTTAATTGTTAACTTCAAATAGACAGTACTGCAAAATCTATAAGAATAAAGTAATAATAATAAAAAAACTCTGAATAAAATTGCCAAAAATAATTCTCTTTAGAAATACTGAAATTATCTTTACTTTTGTTTCTTCCTTCTTTGTTCCCTCCTGTCTCCTGTCTCCTGACTCCTGACTCCTTTGCTTTAATGGCATCTGCTTTTCTGACATTATCTAGAACGACACTGATTAACTGGCAAACTTTGTCGATCGCTATATGTGCTTGTCTGATAAATTTTCGTTGGAAGGTAAATATTATTTTGATGATTTTTTTAGGTGCTATTTCTGGTTGGATACTGTTCAGATTTTAATTGTTAACTTCAAATAGGCAGTACTGCAAAATCTATGAAGAATAAAACTCTGAATAAAATTGCCAAAACAGCTTTTTTGTCAAAAATAATTCTCTTTATAAATACTGAAGTTATCTTTACTTTTGTTTCTTCCTTCTTTGTTCCCTCCTGTCTCCTGTCTCTTGACTCCTTCTTCCCTCCTGACTCCTGTCTCCTGTCTCCTGACTCCTTCTTTACTTATTTTTTTCACCATAATTCCAAGGTTCTAAAAATCTACGGATGGGGCGAATAACTAAATATTCAGATATCAAAATTAATACCACTGTTACAACCACCCATGCCATTACTTCCGCCGTATCAAGATTAATTCTAGCTAGATTCATTTCTGCACCAATACCTGTTTCTGATGATAATAATTCAGACATTATTGCTACTCGCCAAGCCAATCCTAATCCAGATGTTATTGAAGGAAATAAACTTGATAATAAATGTGGATAATATAAGTCTAATAATAAATTTTTGATAGGGATTTTAAAAGTAAAAGCCATTTCGATTAGCTGTGAATTGATATTTCTCACACCTTCCACAGCACCAATAAAAATAATTGGTAAAGTAGCAACAGCAACGGTAAATATTGAAGTAGAATTACCAGTGCCAAACCAAAGTAATGCAATTACAATCCAAGCAATAGGTGGTACTCCTTGCAAAGCAGTAATCAGAGGTCTGACTGCTCGACTAATCAAAGGTTTTATACCAGCTATTATTCCGAGCAAACTGCCACTTAATGTTGCTATTGTGAAACCACTAATGGCATTTAAAGTAGTAGTTAAAATAGCCAAAGTTAATTTATTTGCCGTTGCCAAATTTTTCAGAGCAACTAGAGTTTCTAGGGGAGAAGGTAGAATGATTGAACTATAGTGCATTGCTAGTATTTGCCATATAGTTATAAATCCTAGAAAACCTATTAATTCAGGTAAAATAACTTGAATTAGTTTGAATATATTTTTATAAAATTTATCGGATTTAATTATCAACTTAATCACCAACTGTTGTTTTAAAAGAACTTGACAACACTCTAGTGTAGGATGGCAGAAATAACTAACCAGTTACAAAATCCTAAAAGCTTTACCAATTAATACTTTTGACTTTTGTAAGGGCGAATGGCATTAGCCCCTACGACTTTTGACTTCCGCGTAGCGGCACTAGACTAATGGGTAATTTAGGTGAGTAATTAAATAGGTACAAAACATCCGATCCTTGACTACATAATTACCATAAATATCTGTTCTATAAAACTGAGACAAAGCGTCACATAACGAGACGAATTGATGTTTACTTCCTGCTTCTACTGAGGCCGTCGGCGGTTACTCATCCACAGGCATTCACGGTCGAGCCGACCGCATCTCTCAAATTTATACTTGCGTTTAAATCTCTATCTATTGACAACCCACATTCAGGGCAATCATAAGTCCGATTATTTAATGGCATATCCTGAACATGACCACAGTTAGAACAAGTCTTCGATGATGGAAAAAACCTGTCAACTAATACTAACTCAGAACCGTACCACTGACACTTATATCCAAGTTGTCTCCTAAATTCATAAAATCCTTGGTCTGCAATTGACTTAGCTAGCTTATGGTTAGCTAAGATACCGCGAACATTCAAGTCTTCTATGACAACACCGCCGTGGTTTTTGGCTAAGTATGTTGTCAATTTATGAAGTACGTCTTTGCGGATGTTAGCTACTTTTGTGTGTAGCTTCGCAATTTTAAGTTGTGCTTTTTGCCAATTAGTAGAACCAACAATTTTATTCCGATTGAGGTATTGTAGTCGGGAAAGCTTGGCTTCAAACTTACGGTATGAGTTCGCACTTTCAAATACTTTTCCATCACTTAAAGTTGCTAATGTCTTAATACCTAAATCTACACCTACAACTTCAGTAGTTTTTGGAGTTGGAGCTTGAGTAAATTCATAGCTGCAACTTAAATACCATGAACCCGCTTGTCTACTAATAGTTATTTTTTGAGTTGTTGCCTCAATGGGTTCATAAGTTCTAACAACACCAATAAAAGGTAATTTGTGATTCCAACCATTTAGTTCTATCGGTTTTCCACAATTATCTATCGTGAAGGAATCGTGTTTGCCTTTCTTCTTAAACTTTGGATATTTACCTAACCCTTGAAAGAACCTTTTAAATGCCTCACCCAAATTGATGAAAGCATATTGATAAACCCTAGAGGACAAGTTTTTCATCCAGGGATAAAAGGGTTTTGTATGGTTAGTAAAAACCTCTCTCAACTTACGAGCATTTGGTTTATAACCATCTTTGTAAGCTGCATTCCACAAACTTAACCCCCAATTATAACACCATCTGCCATAGCCTGCGTGTTGAGCCATCAGAGTTTTCTGCCGATTATTTAATTTGAGTTTGGTTCTAATGGATTTCATATACGGGTGAGCGCAGCCTGTCTAATAGTATGCTAATGCATTATATCGTTATTCTTTGATTAAGTCAATTCTCTTTGAACTGCTGACACTAAATCTTCAATCCTCCAATTTGTTCAAAATTTTTTAACGCGCTTGAACTCGATAATTTCGATTAGACAGCGATCGCTTTTTATTTATCCAGGAGTTCTGGGGTTTTGATTGCCAGCTAATTGTCTCTGAGCAAGGCATTAAACCCTTCTTGCGTAAAATGGCGATCGTAAGTCATTATTTCCCATAACCCCTGTTCTTTCATAACTAGCATGGAGGCGCAGTCGGTGAGACTATAGCCTTTGTCCAGTCGTTGTTGGTAGAACTTGATCGCATTCTCGAACTGGTCGGTGGTTTGGGGAATAATTTCTATGTTTGGATCGTCACGCAAAGCTTCAACAATTTCTATTGCAACCTGCCACAGATATTCTCCTCGGTTGGATAAAGCGTTCAGTAGTTCCGTTAGTACCATCTCCGTAGTTACACCACCATAGAAACCATTGCTTTCGGAGACTGCGACCGCTCGATCATGTAAGTCGTCGCGTTCGTCTGCCAGCGCTTGAAGATAAGAAGTATCTAAAAATATCCTTCTCATTCTTCTGTTGGTACTCCATACATATAGCTTTCAAAGTTGCGAGCAAAATCCTTTGGCAGTTTTTCCCATTCTTCCCGGGGAACTTTAGCGCCTATTTCTTTGATTTTTTGCCAGAAGGGTTTAACCGCAGGTTCCGAAGGGTTTTTTTTCGCTCGCAGGGGTTTTTGCATCGTCTTGAAGAAATTCTTCTAAGGCTTCCTCTGCTTGTTGCCCCAATTGCAATTGGGATTTGTCAGAGGCTTCTTGCACCCTTTTTTTCGAAGCAATCTCTTCTAAAATTAGAGTAGCAATGCCATCTTGTTCTGATTCTCGGAGTTTGGTTAAGGCTGCGATAGCCTCTTCTAATAGTTTTGTCATTTTCTGGTTTGATTGATTTTCTAGTAGGTTTGTTTGAAGTCAGAAGTTAGGGTTTTTCAAATTAGTTAAACCGCATAAAAATTATACCATTTACAGCAGTTTTGGAGTTGATGAGGTACAAAATTTGGTAGTCCTGCATAGTAATGGTATACAAGAAACAAGGGATGCTTGGCACGGGAGCAAGATGCTCCCACTAACGTATGTGGAATGGGCATCCTGCCTGTTCCTGTTCCGCACGACCATTAAAATGCACCACCACCCAAAATTTTAGGACTTTAGAGAGTAGGGAAAAAAATATTAATTTTAAAACTGTACCTCATTATCCTAAAAGAGGAAGCAAGTCAAAAACCTACGAAGCACTACCAATCACAATATCGCGCACTCGCACAGGTACACAACTATGAGTCATTTGAGCTAACTGCATAGGTTCCCCTTTCCCACAAATATTCGTACCGCACTGCTCCCTTTCTGCAACACTTCCCACCGCATCAACACTATTCCAAAAATCTGTAGTCATTGAATGATAAGTAACATCTTTCAACATTCCCACAACCTTCCCTTTTTTCACCTGCCAAAACGCATCTCCACCAAATTGAAAATTCCGTCGTTGTTGGTCAATAGAAAAACTACCAACACCATCAATTAAAATCCCATCTTCAGTATCAGCAATCATTTCGTCTAAAGTCGCAGTATGACTACCATCATCAGGACCCGCTTCTAACCCCAAATTCGGAATGCGCACCATCGGTACACTCGACCAACTGTCAGCAAAAGCACAACCATTACTACTACCACGTCCAAGTCGATAAGCTGTTTCTCTGTCTGTGAGATAATCAACTAATACCCCATCCTTAACAACATACCACTCTTGTGACTTCACACCCTCATCATCATATCCCATAGTACTACGGCCACCTGGTTGAGTGCGATCGCATTTAAAATTCACCCAGGGAGCAGCATATTGAAGTTTACCCATTTTATCTGTAGTGGCAAAACTGGTACCAGCAAAATTAGATTCATAACCATAAACCCTATCTAATTCCGTGGGGTGTCCAACAGATTCGTGGATGGTTAAAAATAGATTCGTTGGTTTTAAAATTAGAGTGGAGCGAATATCCGCAGGTCCTTTGGGAGCATAAACTTTTTCAATTGCTTCCTCAGCAACTCGCTCTACCTGACTCAATAGATCCGTGGGGTTAATATGCTCATAACCAATATTCAAAGGAGGTCGTTCATAACTACGACTTTGAGCATCACTATTAGCAATAGCTGTGCAAGAAAACCCAGGATAACTGCGGTAAATTGTTTGTTCAATTAAGGAATCATTTGTAGAAGCAAATATTTTCTCTTCTTTACTAAAGCGGAGAAAAGAAGCAGCTTTTTTCACTCCCCGCTCCTCATAACTCAATAACTTCTCATTCAAATTTAAAAGTAATTCTGCCTTTTCGCCAATAGGTACTGCAAAAGGGTCAATTTCAATTGGAGTAATATAACTATCGCGGTGGGTTTCCACAGGTACTAACTTTACTGGTGTCCGTTGAGAGAGACGACTACCCTTAGCAATATTTACTGCTAGAGCAACAATTCTAGCTACCTCTTCTAGACTTTGGCGATGACTGGCAGCAAAACCCCATGAACCATTGAGCAAAACTCTCACCCCAAAACCAGAATTAACCTTATCTTCTAATCTATTGAGAGAGCGATCGCGAGCTGTTAAATTTTGAGAATGATAAGTACATAAGCGAATATCTCCATATTCACATCCGGACTGACGAATTAGGTCTATTGCGAGGGTAGCTAATTCTGTAGTTTGAATTTTTGCTGGTGCTTGTACCATTATATGTTAGTCTTAAACTTTATCTAATTTATAGCAGGGAACAGGGAATAGGGAATAGGGAATAGGAAACAGGGAACAGTAACAAAAGCTTTTCTCTGTCTCAGGTTCATCATCAACATAAACATAAGTCCTAACCAACTCGTTCCTTGCTATATTTTATATGATGCGCTATTTTTTTCCAAAATTTGGTGTCCTGCAACCGTAATGGTATTGATGGAATTTGGGATAAATTACCTAATAGATATCTCCTCCAAAAAGAGGGAACAGGGAACAGGGAACAGGGAGAAATAATTGATAATTTATGGATAAGAATTGATTTTATTTTTTATTATCGGAGATGTCTAATAATCAGGACTTACCCACGGACACTAAATACAGTGAGGGCGAATGCCATTCGCCCCTACATACCCACTCCCCCACTACCCAAAATTTGAGGAATTAGCTATGCCCAATCAATATTTATCTCCAAAAAATCTGTTAAAATCAAAATTTTTATTAAAATTTATTGGATTAGTAGGAACACTGGTAATTCACTTTAGTTTTACTCGGCCAGTTTTTGCCGCCTTCTTAACAAACTGGTTTTTTGACCCAGACAATAATCAACTCCAGTTTACTCTCCCATCAGGTACAGCTCCTAGTTTTTCTTTGGAAAATAAACCAGCTCGTCTAATTGTATACATTCCCAATACAGAGGTTAGTGTAGATGTGACTGAGTTATATCCGGCAGGTTTGGTACGCCGAGTTAGTCTTTCTCAAGAGCAACCAGAACAAGCAAAAGTTATTATAGATTTTGCTCCAGAAGTGGTTATCTCTAGCAAACAAGTACAATTAGAACAGGTCGAACCACAGGAAAATAGTTGGCAGTTAAGTTTACTTGTAGCTGAGGGGGAATTTTCAGAGCCAGCAGAGGCCATAATTTCAGATCGACAGCCAACTGAGCCAGAAAATACAGAATTAGAAAATTCTCAAACTAGCAACCAACAGCTAACTGAGCCAGAAAATACAGAATTAGAAAATGCTCAAACTACCGAAGAAGAAGAAAATAATCAAACTTCTACTCAACCAAAGCAAGATAGTGTAGGTTTATTAGACACTGCTCCGGAACAAGAATCTCCTTTACCAAACCCAGGGCCTTCTGCAGAGCCTTCCGTACCATTTTTGGTCATTCCCACTGACAGGCCAGGTAGACTTAGGTCCCCAGTAATAGATGCTCTGGGTAATGAAAAGCCGGAAACGGAAAGTTCTCAGGTTGTAGAAACACCCACACTTGAGACTACAGAGGAAGAAGAGACAGTTATTTCACTTCCTCCAGAGTCCACAGAAAAACCCAAAGACAATACTACAGAATCAGTAGATATAATTACTTTTGGAGAACCTTTGCCTGGGTCATCGGGGCAAAAACAATCTGAAGATGATATTGCCATATTAATTGAGGAAGGAGAAGTCATAGGTTTAATTTATCCATCTCAAGATGTTACATTACCACGAGATATTGAGATACAGGAAGTTTTGCTACTCAAAGAGGCGATCGTTGACGAATCTGGTAGAGTTATAGTACCAGCTAGAACACCTGTAGTTGGTGGTTTTGATACTACCACTCATGGAAGTAAATTTATCGCTAGGGCTATATATGTAGATGAGCGCTTAATTCCTTTTTCTGCTGAATCAGAATTACTCCGAGGCCATCGTAATATAAATGAAAAAGTTTTGGCGGCCAGTAGCGCTGGTGGGGGGTTAGGATTATTACTACTGACAGGTTCAGGTTTTGGTTTTCTGGCAGGAGCAGCTCTTGGTGCTGGTAGTGTTGTTTTTACTTCTCCTCGTCCTTTTATCCTAGAAGGCAATAGTATTATAGAGGTTCGTGTAGTTGAGGATTTACCTAGTTCTAGGTTTTACGAGGATATTGGCAGTTTTTAGAGGTAGGTCAAGGGAATTAGTAACCAGGTCTCTACAAAAAATTAGGCGTTGCTGATTTGATGTAGGAAATTCAACATCGGTATATATCACCCAAAACGATAGTGGGAATTATATCTATTTCTGACTCTAAAGTCACGGAAAAACTTCTTTCTAGCTGCTACTCGGTCCTCCTGAGTTCTGTGAAATCATCAGCGTAACACACCGAAAATTAAAATCCAGTAGGGTGCGTTACATTTCATTAACGCACCCTACTAGATTGACTTCTCCCCTACTCCCCCACTCACCCACTCCCCTACTCCCTACTCCCTACTCCCTTAAAAGTTATTTTCAGGAGCATTTCCCCCTGGCCCTAATTGATCGGGTAAGAAGAGGTTTTGAGCACTATCGTTTTGATAGATACAATTAATCTCTGGGTCGTCATTAATATTTCCGGTATAACCAAAAGTATTCATTCTGTTTTTACAATTGCGTACTTCCTCGTTGTTGACTAAGTTTCTTTTCTCCAGAATTGACCAGTTATTTCTGCGGATGACACACCCTGGTTTTATATTTGGTTGAGATACATATACATTAAAAGGATTTAGAGTCAAGAAAACTCTCATATTCGTTACCATAGCACTAGCTCCAAACTGTACACAAAGTTCTGGGTTTGGTACGCTGCGATCGATAAATTCACGAGAGGCCACATTTTGGGGAGTAAAATTAGCGGTGGAGCTAAAGGCAATGCCGATGCCAATTCCTAAAACAAATACTCCTCCTAATATTGCTATAGTGGCATAGTTGAATCTAGATGGTTCGGTGGTAGTTTGAGGTCTACGTTTCATATAGATTATAAATAAAGTTAAGTTATAGAACTTCTTAGATTATAATTCTCAAATTAGAGCGTTTGAGTCAAAATTTAAAAGTCAAAAGTCAGATAACCTCCTAATTTTGATTTTTTTGATTTACTTTATTGAGCAATGTTAAGTTTTATGTTATAATTATCTTAAGTATAATAAAATTTATACATAAATATAGTCATATATAGTCAAGTGATGTCAAATATCTTCGTTAGATTTGTACAAAAGTGATTAAATATTTGACAACATTTAATCACTTTTGACTATCTGTATTAATGGTATAATCAAATTTGCCCAGAGTTACTGGGTTAATCAATGAGTTATGTGAACGGTTCTCTAAACATAATGAGAAAAGCAGCTCTCTTATATCTTTGACTATGGGATAGAGAAGCCAGTGCGCCCTTGCGGGTTTCCCGACAGTCACGCAACTGGCGTGGTGTTGTAGTGCCTCCTCCGGAGGAGCTGCGCTAACACGAGTGTCAGGGTAACTCCTGCAAAATAAGGATATGTCATATTTGACTATATTTTTATGAACTATATACTTACAATATCTGGGTATCATAAACATTCAAAACAAATATATAGGACTTACGCAGATACGCTATATATAGCGCTTAAAACTATTGTCCAATAGAACTTACACTCTATAAATAGTGCCTTTGCGTAAATCCTGATATAGTTAAATATAGTCATATGGTCTCCAGAAATTTGGGCGACTATTGACATAATCTAACAATGTCTGTGATATAACGAAAATCAAATATCCTCAAGAGTCAACGATCTGAGTTCAATAGGGTGAAATTCCTGGACTGACACGCTACCTCTAGACACATCAGAACCTATGTCCAAGCCTCTGTATTATGACCAAGTAGAAATTGAATCAGGGAGATAATCATGCAAAGAGGAAAAGAAAAAAGCAGTCCCAAATGCTTTTAGCTATGGGATAGAGGGTGTTGTAGTTTACCCAGTCAAGGTAACACTTGCAAAATAATGATACGTCATATTTGACTATATTTTTATGAACTATTAGTATTTTTTAATCAGGATAGAGTAGTGTCTGTCGAGACTATAGAAAAACGTTCCACTTCCACAGTCCGTAAACCTGCACCACGTTATCGTGTATTACTCCATAATGATGATTTTAATAGTATGGAGTATGTAGTGCAGGCATTGATGAAGACAGTGCCGAGTCTAACTCAACCCCAAGCTGTCGATATTATGATGGAAGCTCACAGTAACGGTATTGCATTGGTTATTACCTGTGCTTTAGAACACGCTGAGTTTTATTGCGAAAATTTAAAAAATCAGGGACTAACTAGCACTATAGAACCTGATGATTGATTTAATTGTAATATAGAAACCGAGTTTCGACCTTGAGAAGCTCGGTTTCTCATTTGTATAGGTGTTGGTAGTGCCTAATTTATCATTCAGCAAAATAGCAAAGTTTCCGGTTCCTATAAGAGTAGGAATTTTTATTTTAACATTACTTCTGAGTTGGATACCACTAGCAGCACCAATATATTTTTTTGGGCAAGATGCAAATTTGGCGAGTATATTGGCGATCGCTCTCCTATATATAGAGTTTATTATTTTGGTCCAGTTTTGGGGAAAGAAAGTTTATCAACAACCACATCTACTACGTCGCTACGGTTTAGAAATAAGTAGGCGCAACTTTCAGAATTTTTTTCAAGGTTTAGGAATAGGTTTATTTAGCTTATTTGGTTTTTTTATTTTAGAAGCGCTCCTGGGATGGGTAATATGGCAGTCACCTTCAGCAAAGTTACCTCAATTTATTCTGGAAGGTTTCTTGGTATCTCTGGGTATTGGTTTTGCTGAGGAGTTACTATTTCGAGGGTGGTTATTGGATGAGTTGGAGCGAGACTACAAACCAAAAGTAGCTTTGTGGGTAAGTAGTTTTGTATATGCTTTACTACACTTTATTAAACCAGTTGAGGAAATTTTGCGGACTTGGTTTCAGTTTCCTGGTTTGGTGTTGTTAGGTTTAATCTTTGTTTGGGCAAAACGTGATGAAGAAGGAAGAAGGAAGAAGGAAGCAGGAAGAAGGAAGCAGGAAGAAGGAAGAAGGAAGCAGGAAGAAGGAAGAAGGAAGAAGTGGATGGAGACTAATTGTAAAGACCTTGTAGATAGGGGGGTATTAAACTCAAAAGAAAAAGATAAATGGATTTATTATCAACAAGAATTATTGGGTTTGCCTATTGGTATTCATGCTGGTTTTGTTTGGGGTTATTACATTATTAATGTGGGTGGTTTAGTTAAGTATTCTAGTGTAGTTGGAGAGTGGATAATTGGGATAAATGGTAATCCTTTGGCGGGTGTAATGGGGTGGTTTTTTTTAGGAGCGATCGCTTTATTTATTCAGCGAAAGTGAAAGGAAGAAGGAAGAAGGAATAAGGAAGAAGGAAGAAGGAATAAGGAATAAGGAATAAGGAATAAGTGGATGGAGACTAATTTTAAAGACCTTGTAGATATGGGGGGTATTAAACTCAAAAGAAAAAGATAAATGGATTTATTATCAACAAGAATTATTGGGTTTGCCTATTGGTATTCATGCTGGTTTTGTTTGGGGTTATTACATTATTAATGTGGGTGGTTTAGTTAAGTATTCTAGTGTAGTTGGAGAGTGGGTAGTTGGGATAAATGGTAATCCTTTGGCGGGTGTAATGGGGTGGTTTTTTTTAGGAGCGATCGCTTTATTTATTCAGCGAAAGTGAAAGGAAGAAGGAAGAAGGAAGAAGGAAGAAAGAAGAAAGAAGAAGGAAGAAGTGGATGGAGACTAATTTTAAAGACCTTGTAGATAGGGGGGGTATTAAACTCAAAAGAAAAAGATAAATGGATTGATTATCAACAAGAATTATTGGGTTTGCCTATTGGTATTCATGCTGGTTTTGTTTGGGGTTATTACATTATTAATGTGGGTGGTTTAGTTAAATATTCTAGTGTAGTTGGAGAGTGGATAATTGGGATAAATGGTAATCCTTTGGCGGGTGTAATGGGGTGGTTTTTTTTAGGAGCGATCGCTTTATTTATTCAGCGAAAATGAAAGGAAGAAGGAAGAAGGAAGAAGTGGATGGAGACTAATTTTAAAGACCTTGTAGATAGGGGGGTATTAAACTCAAAAGAAAAAGATAAATGGATTGATTATCAACAAGAATTATTGGGTTTGCCTATTGGTATTCATGCTGGTTTTGTTTGGGGTTATTACATTATTAATGTGGGTGGTTTAGTTAAATATTCTAGTGTAGTTGGAGAGTGGATAATTGGGATAAATGGTAATCCTTTGGCGGGTGTAATGGGGTGGTTTTTTTTAGGAGCGATCGCTTTATTTATTCAGCGAAAGTGAAAGGAAGAAGGAAGAAGGAAGAAGGAAGAAAGAAGAAGGAAGAAGGAAGAAGGAAGAAGTGGATGGAGACTAATTTTAAAGACCTTGTAGATAGGGGGGTATTAAACTCAAAAGAAAAAGATAAATGTATTGATTATCAACAACAATTATTGGGTTTGCCTATTGGTATTCATGCTGGTTTTGTTTGGGGTTATTACATTATTAATGTGGGTGGTTTAGTTAAATATTCTAGTGTAGTTGAAGAGTGGGTAGTTGGGATAAATGGTAATCCTTTGGCGGGTGTAATGGGGTGGTTTTTTTTAGGAGCGATCGCTTTATTTATTCAGCGAAAGTGAAAGGAAGAAGGAAGAAGGAAGAAGGAAGAAGGAAGAAAGTTTTTTTGATCACGCTCTTATCCGGACATGATATTAGTTGTGTTTTGACTGAAGCTTATCACCCAAAAATGGAATAAGTCAATTCTCCCCATCTCCCAACTTCTTCATCTCCCCATCTCCCTATCTCTCCCAACTATATAATAGGTATTCAACCGGATTTGATATAGCGTTTCTCAGTAAGCGTGAGGTACACTATTGTCTTTACTTCACTATTGCCTGTTGCCAGATGATCTGTTGCCTAAAGCAAGTAGTTATGTACCTCACTCTTTTTGGGAATTGCTATATTTAGGGTTTGCGCTCAAAAGTCTTTTAGTAGGGGTAGGAGACAACCCACCCGCGGGTCCCTCCCAACCCACCCGCGGGCCCCTCCCAGAAGGGGAGGGGGAGACAGGAGACACGGGGAATGAGCGAGGAGGTAGAAGTAAGAATTGTCCCTAAATTTTTCTGTCCTTGATTTGCCCAAAATGCGCTCCTTTTTGAACGTTTTTGACTAAAACAAGCGCACTTTTTGGGAATATCAGAAGGCTAAAACCTTTATCTATCAATGCTTTGATAATTAATCAGCAAGCCCTATTTAGAGGCAAGTTTCTAACTGCTTGGCCAAAACCTCAATACCTGGTTCGCGTAGAACCCCATAGTGGTCTCCAGGAATAGTATAAATTTCCATCGCTTCCGTAACTAAAGAACTCCAACCTCGCTGTGAGACTTCATCGCTAGCACAAAACAGAACTGTGCGACCAGAGTAAGGTGATGGTAGATATTCATACATCGCTTTGAGGTTAGCCTTGAAGACCTCGAACAACCGATCCATCTGTTTTATACTGATATCGGGTGGCAAAATATTCAGGCGTTTAGCTTCTTGGAGGATGCTATTTAATTGTTCCTCTGGCAAAAGTTGCTGGAGTTCGTTGGCAGAAATTGATAACTCCTTGCCAAATATACCGCCGATATCGGTGACTAGAGAATTAGTCAGAAAAGTGTCATCGATTTGTTCTTGAATAACCGTGGGTGCGTAACTATCAATTAAAGCCAACAGTCCGACTTCTTGTCCCAATGCTTGCAATTGCTGTGCCATTTCCCAAGCAACGACACCACCCAAAGACCAACCACCCAAATAATAAGGTTCTCTTGGTTGAACCGCCTGCAAAGCTTCAATATAACAAGTAGCCATGTCTTTAATGTTAGTTAACGGTTGAGAATTTCCAGATAAACCGGGGGACTGCAAACCGTAAAACGGTCGGTTATTTCCTAAAAGATCGGCTAATTGTGCATAACACAAAACATTGCCTCCCACGGGATGAACGCAGAAGAAAGGTGGTAAGTCTCCTGTTTTCTGAATAGGGACTAAGGGGGAAAAAGGTTGCGCCTGAGTGGTATCACTTAACAAACTAGCTTGGCATTCGATAGTGGGTTCGGTAAACAAAGTTGCTAAAGGTAGATGAGTTCCTAACTGCTGTTCGATGCGAGCCATCAAACGCACTGCTAACAGGGAATGACCACCCAACTCGAAGAAATTATCTCGCACTCCCAGGGTAGGAATATTGAGAACCTCCGACCAAATTTGTACCAGTTTCAGTTCTGTAGTGGTGCGGGGAGTTATTCCTGCTGTTTGAGACAGATGAGAAGTATCTGGTGCGGGGAGAGCGCGACGATCGCTTTTGCCGTTGGGAGTTAGAGGGATGGCCTCTAAACAGACGAAAGCAGAAGGTATCATGTAGTCTGGTAGCTTTGTCTTCAAGAAACTGCGTAACTCAGAGGATGCTACTTCTTCTTTAGCAACAATATAGGCAACGAGGCGCTTGTCTCCTGGAGTATCTTCTCGAACAATAACGACAGCTTCGCCCACCTCTGGATGTTGAGTTAAAACTGCTTCAATTTCTCCGAGTTCGATGCGGAAACCTCGAATTTTTACCTGGTTGTCGATACGTCCAATAAATTCGATGTTGCCATCCGGGAGATAGCGTGCTTTATCGCCTGTTTTGTAGAGGCGAGAACCAGGTTCATTATTAAAGGGGTTGGGAATAAATTTTTGCTCGGTTAATTCAGGGCGATTGAGATAACCTCTGGCTAATCCCGCGCCGCCAATATGGAGTTCGCCAGGTACGCTAATGGGGACAGGTCGGAGATGGCGGTCTAGAATATAGATTTGAGTATTAGCAAGAGCACGTCCAATTGGCACCTCTTGCCCTATAGCGAGGGATGGTGTTATTTTCTGGAGCGTTGCCATCACTGTTGCTTCTGTTGGTCCGTAACCATTAAACAGTTCTGGATAAACGGCGACATATTTTTGCCAATTCTTCACTGACTCCGGAAGCACTCGTTCTCCTCCAATAGTGACTAGACGCACTGAGTCGGGAAACACCTGTTGGATTGAAGTATCTAATTCTGCTATGATTTTTTGCCAGTAAGCTGTCGGCAAATCCAATACTGTTATGCGCCACTCCTGACAGGTTTGCATAAATTTCGAGACAGAACTCAACATTTCTTCATTTCGGAGAATCAGAGTGCCTCCAAAAACCAAGCATGGGTAAATTTCTTCCACTGCTGTATCAAAGCTAATTGAGGCAAATTGGAGAACACGATCGTCCTTATTGATGCCATACTCAGTATGAGCTACTTGCACGAAGTTGCTCAAAGACCGATGCTCTATCTCTACCCCTTTTGGCTTTCCTGTGGAACCTGATGTGTAGATAATGTAAGCTAAGGAGTCCGAAGGAACTTGACTCACATTGTTTTCTTGGCTATAGCAAGAAATATCGTTCCAATCTTTGTCTAAATAGATAAATTGTAAGTTATCTTTTGGTAGTTTATAGCTCGACTTCTCATTTGCTAAGAGAAAATGAACCTGGGAGTCTGAGACAATATAAGCCAAGCGATCGCTCGGATAATCTGGGTCTAAGGGTACATAAGCTCCACCTGCTTTGAGTATTGCCAACAATCCTATTATCATTTCTAGCGATCGCTCTACGCAAATGCCTACCAGAACTTCTGGTTTGACTCCCAAGTTTTGCAAATACCGTGCCAGTTGATTTGCTTTCTCATTCAAGTCGCGATAGGTAAGTTGTTCGTCTTCAAAAACAACTGCCACTGCGTCGGGAGTTCGTTCTACTTGTGACTCAAATAACTGATGAATACACTGATTTTGAGGATAGGTTGTTTTGGTATCGTTAAGGTAGCGTGCCTGATATTCAGTTTTGTAAAGATTGGAGTTCGGTTCCGTGCTAAAGGGATTAGGAATAAATTTTTGCGCGGTTAATTCCGGGCGATTGAGATAACCTCTGGCTAATCCTGCGCCACCAATGTACAATTCTCCTGGTACACCGACGGGGACTGGTTGGAGATGCTTGTCGAGAATATAGATTTGGGTGTTGGCGATCGGGCGACCGATGGGAAAGGTTGATCTGCTCTCTATGGATGACTCTTGGTTGAACTGATAAGTCAACACTCCTACAGTTGTTTCTGTTGGTCCGTAATGGTTAAAGATAGAACAGTAAGGAACTTGAGATTGCAGGGACTTAACCCACTCAGGATTAGAGGGTTCGCCACCTAAAATCAACACTTGACGTGGTAACAGTCGTTCTGGGTGAGACGCGCTTTGCAATGCTATCAGATGGGAGGGAACAATTTTGACGCAATCAATTTCCTGATGCTGGATATAATCAGCTAGGGTATCGGGTTCAGATGCTTTTTCTTGGGAGATAATGTGAAGACACCCTCCTGTACATAAGGCAGGAAAAACAATTGTGTTACCTAGATCGGTAGTAATGCTGGAAACTAATGCAAAGTTACGACAAGAGTTGAGATTAAATTGTTGAATAATGCTATTGAGGTAGTTTGTCATCGATTTGTGTTCGATCTCTACTCCTTTGGGTTGACCTGTAGTTCCTGATGTATAGATAGTGTAGAGTAAATTTTCCGGCTGGACTTGATTCACTAAATTACGGTCACTTTCTTGTGCTATTTTCAACCAATCTACGTCTAAGAAAACCTGATTTACTTGAGGTTGTAGCGGTACGCAATCTAATTTTTTCTGAGTTAACAAAACCGATATCTGGGAATCTGAGATTTGATAGGTTAATCTTTCTGGAGGAGAATTTGGGTCTAACGCTACATACCCTCCACCAGTCTTGAGAATGCCCAGTATTCCTACTAACATTTCCAGCGATCGCTCAACACAGAGTCCCACGAGTACCTCTGTTTTGACTCCCAAGTTTTGCAAATACCGTGCCAGTTGATTTGCTTTCGCGTTCAACTCACGATATGTCAGTTGTTCGCTCTCAAAAACCACTGCTACCACATCGGGAGTCCGTTCCACCTGTTCCTCAAATAACTGATGGATGCACTTATCCTGTGGATAGGTCGCCTGGGTATTGTTCCATTCTACTAATAACTGATGGCGTTCTCCTTCTGTTAACAATGGTAGTTCCCCAATACGCATTTGTGGATGAGTAGCGATCGCTTGGAGCAAAGTCTTAAAATGTCCGATAGATCGATGAATAGTTGCTGGTTCAAACAAATCCCGATTATATTCCCAATATCCAATTAATCCTTTTTCTGTCTCCTCCATTGACAAGGTTAGATCGAATTTTGCTTTTGCACTTTCCATCTGCAACCAATTAAAACTCACCCCCGGTAAGTCCAGAGGTGCCATCGGGGCATTTTGCAGGGCAAACGCCACCTGAAATATGGGCGTGTAACTTAGACTGCGTTCCGGTTGCAGTGCTTCTACCAATTGCTCAAACGGTAAATCCTGATGAGCGTAAGCATCCAAAGCAGTCTGCCGTATCTGATGCAATAATTCAGTAAAACTGGGATTATCTTCAAATTGAGTTCGCAGCACCAAGGTATTGACAAAAAAGCCAATTAACCCTTCTATTTCACTGCGGTTGCGGTTAGCAATGGGTGTACCAACAACTATATCTTCTTGACCAGAATAACGATAAAGTAAAGTGCTAAAGGCAGTAAATAGAGTCATAAATAGAGTCACTCCTAATTCTTGACTCAAACCCTTGAGCTGTTTTGTGAAATCGACTCCAAGCTCAAAAAACTCTTTACCTCCAATAGCTGTCTGCACCGTTTTCCGAGGATAGTCTGTAGGTAATTCTAATAGAGGTGGCGCTCCTGTTAACTGTTGTTTCCAGTAATCTAGTTGCGGTGCTAGAATTTCAACAGTTGCAGGTTGCCGTTGCCAGCAAGCAAAGTCAGCATATTGAATTGGCAGTTGCGGTAAGGGTGAAGCTTTTCCTTGAACATAAGCTCCATAAAGCACTTCCAATTCATGGCTAAATACACCTGTTGACCAACCATCAGTAATAATATGGTGCATTGTCAACAACAGCACATAATCATCGACTGCCAATTGCAATAGGGTAACTCGCACTAAAGAATCATTTGCTAAGTCAAAAGGTTGCTGAATTTCTCGTTCACCCAAGCGTTGCACTTCTTTTAGCTGTTCCTCTGATGGCAGCTGCTGTAAGTCAACAATAGGCATTTTCAAATCCAGTTCTGGGTGAATAACTCGAACAGGAGAACCAGCGATCGCCTGATAATTCGTCCGCAAGCTCTCGTGACTGCGAACTATTTCTTGTACTGCTTTTTCTAATGCTTCGACAGAGAGGGAACCGGATAGACGCAACCCTTCTTGCTCGTTATAAACGACACTTCCTTCCTGCAATTGGTCTAAAAACCACAGTCGTTGCTCTGCGAAGGATAAGGGCAATTCTCCATCTCGCGACACTGGTTGTATAGGAGCTAATTGTTGGCGAGTCGCTCCTAGTATCAGTTCCCCAAATTCTGCCACTGTTGGAAATTCAAACAACCGATGCAGCGACAGTTCTATTTGGAAAGTATCGCGCACTCGTGAAATCAGTTGAGTTGCACCAATGGAGTCTCCTCCCAACATAAAGAAATTGTCTAATACTCCTACCTCGTTAAGACTGAGAATTTCTGCCCATATTCCTGCGAGAATTTCTTCTGTGGGAGTTCGCGGTGCAACTAATTCCACATCCAGAACCGGACGAGACTTATCTGGAGCAGGTAGAGCGCGTCGGTCAATTTTCCCGCTGGGTGTGAGGGGGAATTCGTCCACAACAACAAATGCTGATGGCATCATGTAATCCGGCAGTTTTTCTTGGAGGAACCCGCGCAACTGAGGAATTAATTGACTGTGTTTGGTTCCAGTGTATGGTTTATTAGCATAAGCACTCCAAGGTTTAAGTGTGGGGGGTGTGGGGAGTGTGGAACCCACCCCTCGCCCCTCCCCCTCCCAGGAGGGGAATGTGGGAAGTGTGGGGAGTGAAAGACGATCCATTTCTTGCTTGAGCAACGTCATAGTGCTGTCTGCAATTAAATTAGTATCGTTTCGCACGAATATCACATTATAGTAACCATCAGCACCATTGCCAGACCAGGTAATTTTTATCCGATAAGGAACCTTTTTCTGCAATTCCCAGCATTCTTCCGGTTCAATTCCGTTTCGGGTAATTTTTTGTTGCAGTTCCCCTACAGTTTCAGGACAATTTGAACTTGCCAACAATGCCATTGCTTGCACATCTCCCCAAATTCTGGCGTTGGGAATGCCAGCCACAACGAGCATTTCTGGGGAAGTTTCTATCAGTTGCTCGTGAACTTTGGCGATGGTTAAATTATCTTGTTCCCAGTTAAGAAATACGGGGGAAGTTGTCGCAGACGAGACTTTTTTCCCTAAATGGAGAACCACATCGTAACGGAAGCGAGTCAATTCATTTTGATAATACCCGCGCTTGAGTTGAATTTCTACATGACTAATTTGGGGTAAATGCGCTTTGAGAGCAATAAAGAATTCGGGGTCAATAATTAGTCGTTGTTCTCGGGATAAGCGCGAAGCTATCCGTTGCTGTAATTCAGATATCGAAAGAGAAGCGGGAGCTTGATATAACTGCACCGAGGTATGAAACATTTCTAACAAAGGCAAACTCAGTATATCTCCCAGAAAAATTTGACCTCCAGGTTCAACTAACTGTACCGCTGTTTCTATAACCTGAACTAGATATTCAATACTGGGAAAAAACTGAATCACTGAGTTGGAGATAGCTGTATCAAAGGGTTCATTGACAATTTCTCCTAAACCATCCGCAGGTGTCTGACGCAGCACTACTGAGGATGCTAACTCACTATTACCAATTTGTCTTTCTAGGTAGCGAATTGCTTCCCCAGAAAGATCCGTAGCATAGTAATATTCACATTGAGAAGCCATCCGAAACAGTAGCAACCCCGTCCCACACCCGATTTCTAACAGTCGCTTGGGTTGCAAAGATAGAATCCGCTCAACGGTATATTCTACCCACTCTCGCACTTGTTCGGGGTCTAGGTCTTTCCCAGTATAGCTATCGTTCCAACCACCGATATGAAAACTCGCGTCTTCCTCATTGTCTGGCTGAATATAAGCTTCATCCCAAATTTTTTGCCATTGTTCGGTTTGCTTGACTACATTTTCTGTATCTGCTTCGGAACCGGGAACCAGGTAAGCAACCAGGCGTTTTTGGTTGGGGATATCTTCCCGTGCAGTAACCACAGTTTGTTTGACATCGGGATGTTTGCTCAGGGTTGCCTCAATTTCTCCAACTTCGATGCGATAACCACGAATTTTGACTTGGTGGTCGATGCGTCCCAAGTATTCAATGTTGCCGTCAGGAAGATAGCGTGCCTTATCTCCAGTTTTGTAGAGACGAGAGTTCGGTTCAGCGCTAAATGGGTTAGGAATAAATTTTTCTGCGGTTAGTTCTGGTCTATTGAGGTATCCTTTCGCCAAACCTGCACCACCAATGTGCAATTCTCCAGGTTCGCCAATTGGTAATTGTTTCCGCTCCGGATCGAGAATATAAGTTTGAGTATTAGCAATTGGTCGCCCGATCGCTACTTCTCCTTCACCGGGTTTGACCTGGTAGATAGTTGCCCAAACAGTAATTTCTGTGGGTCCGTATAAATTCCAGAGGGAGTCACATTTTTCTAATAACTTGTCTGCTAATTCTCTCGATAACTTCTCTCCAGTAGAAATAATTTTCAGATTTTGACTACCTTGCCAACCAGCGTCTAGCAGCATTCGCCAAGTTGCTGGAGTTGCTGACATAACTGTAGGATTTTGGGATGCTAGCAACTCCATTAATTGTGGTGGGTCTTTCACTACTTCTCGACTAGCTAAGACGAGGCGACCTCCAATAGTTAATAGTCCGTATATTTCGGGAACTGAAACGTCAAATGATATAGTGGTGACAGCCAGCATTGTATCGCCAGCACCGAGACCCGGACAAGTAGCGATCGCCTGTAATAAGTTTACTACAGACTTGTGGGCAATTTGCACTCCTTTAGGTTTTCCAGTAGAACCCGACGTATAGATAATGTAAGCTAAACTTTCAGAACTTAGCCTACTGTCTAGATTTTCTGGACTCTGTTGCGATATCTTCTCCCAGTTCTTGTCTAAGCTAACCATCAAAGAAGACGTTGCCAGGGTTGCCAACTCCAGCAATTTTGTCCCTAGTTTTTCTTGAGTAACTACAATAGACAAACCCGCATCTTCAACCATGAAAGCTAAACGCTCTGTAGGATAAGCTGGGTCTAGCGGCACATAAGCGCCACCCGCTTTCAGGATTCCCAACATAGCGATAACCATGTCCAAAGAGCGATCGATGCAAAGACCCACTAGCACTTCTGGCCCTACGCCCAAATCTTGCAAGTGGCGGGCGAGTTGATTAGCTTTGCCGTTCAATTCCCGGTAGGTTAGCTGTTTTTCCTCAAACACTAATGCCACCGAGTTTGGGGTCTTTTCTACCTGTTGTTCAAATAACTGGTGGATGCACTTTTCCTGGGGATACTCCACAGCAGTATTGTTCCAAGAGGTTAAGAAGCGATCGCTTTCTTCTTTTGTCACCATCGTTAATTTTTCCGCTAATCCTACAAGGGTAGTATTTTAACCGAATTTATCTTTTTAGTCTAAGGGACATCTCCTATAAAGTAGGGGCGTTTTGCTAGCACACAACTATGTTAACGCCCCGCGACATATAAAGCGACAGCTCTACCTTAGCAAATGGCCATTAGCTAGCAACTACGTTAACGCTCCTACTGCCCTGATTATCCGCAACATTCTTTTTCCACGCTTGGTATGATATGAAATACGGAAAGTCATGCTACGAATAATGGCCTTACTTAAAAGACTTTACTAAAAACAGAGTTTGACTTTAACCAAATAATCTATAATAACAAATTGATCAATATTTGCTAAAAATAGCTAGGATATTTTTTAGGAGTCAACCCTACCCCTAACCCAAGCCACCCCTCGACCGCTTGTTTCTCCTTTAAAGTAGAGGCTTTAAACCTTAATTATTAGGTGACAAAAGTTTTAGTATTTCATATTATTTACCACTCAAAAAAGTGTCTTTAATTGAATAAATAAAAATCAAAAATCTCAACCATTTGGGTTGATAAAGTAGAGAGATAAAATTCAAATATCTTGTCTATTTCTGGCATCTAAAAATTTTAATTGTTGATACAACATCCCAATTTTATCTAGTTGAATACCTGCTGCACCTGCCATTCGTAAGGGGTTGCCAATAATACTTTCTATTTCTAAAGGTTGTCGTCGCTCATAATCAATTTTCATGCTAGTTAAATAAGGCTTTAGTTTGTCAGTATCGTCTAACATATTTTGAATATAACTATCTGAAATTTGGCACTGACAACTTTTTGCACCCTCCAATACTTCCTGCATTATTTCTGTAATTAAGTTTCTAGTATGAGTATCTCCCATCATTTCATCAGTTCGAGCATCTAGAATTACTGACAAGCTGTTATAAGGAATATTCCAAACTAATTTTTTCCATCTTTCTCGGAATAAATCTTCACTCAAATTAACTTGTATTCCAGCACTTTCAAAATCCTGGGAAATTTCACGCATTTTATTAGTAATATTAGCAGGTTGATAATTTGTGGTATATTTTCCGATTCTAATTAGACCATAATCTACATGGCGAATATGACCGTAACCTATTTTATTAGAAGCAATATTAGATACTCCTCCAATTACTCTTTCTTCACCAATAATTTTGGCTATTTCAGGTTCTGCACCCAATCCATTTTGTAAGAGTAAGACAACGTTATTTTCTTGGCATAAAGGTGGAAGTAATTCTGATAATAAATGGTTTTGTGTTGTTTTTAATGCTACGAGAATCACATCACATTTTGGCATTTTATTGGTATTGTTATAGGCGTTAATTTGAGGGAGGGTAAAGTCGCCATATTTGGATTCTATGATTAAACCATTTTTGAGAACGTGCTGATAATCACTACGCAGTAAAAAATGAACTTCTAATCCTGCTTTTTGTAGTTTTGCACCGTAAAAACCTCCTAGTGCGCCACTGCCAATAATAGCGTAAGTATTTTTTGACATTTTATTGTTCTTAAATTCGACTCTGTTTATATTTTATTGAATCAGGAATAATAAAGCTGTATAAATCAATTTTTAACTGGTAAAAATATTGTGTTATTATCATAACGATGAAAGTCTCCTTGAAGATTATGGATAATACTTTTCAAGCTCTAGAGTGCGATACTGATATTTTGATGATTGGTAAAGATACTTTTACTGTTGAACGATTTAAGGAGTTGACAAGAAAAAGAATTCAGAGAAGTTATGAAAGCGATGTGATATATAGATCAAGACAAAAATACTTCTAAGTCAATTGCCTCTAGGTTTTTTCAAGAAAAGCTAGAAATTATTGAAAATGAAGTAAGAATTATCTTCGGAAATATAAAGTTAATTTTCCCAATAGAAGGTATTGAGTGTAAGATATTAAAACTTGGCTCTAAAACTTGGAAACCTGGTAAGCTGAGAATTCAAGTAATACTCAAAAATGCTAGTATTCAAACTATGGAATTTGAATTTTTGTTATGAAGAACCCCCACAACAAGAATCACCATTAGATCATATTCGACAAAGAGAAAATTATCAATAACTTTTAAATAATCAATAAACTTATTACTGGCAAACTGGAAAACTAAAAAAATATCCAGTGTGACACTACTAATGATGCTGTAAGTATTATTTTAAATTTATTGATACAGTAGATTTTGCCTAAGTTAGATATACCAGTAGCGGAGAAAATATCCACACCACAAAAGTTTTATTTAAACCCTGTTATTAAGAGCGAGGTCTTAAATTTTTGTACTTCATATACTTGCATTTTGCTGTATTAAACTCAGCTCTATCATTATTTTATCTGTTCAAATTTTTCAACTTTAATTTTGCTACATGAATAGTCTTTCCATTATCCACTTTGAGATTTTTCCTAAAGCAAATCCTCCTGCCAATGCTAAGAAAATATAATTTATATTTATAACTCCAGCTTCACCTCCTGGAATATTCTGAATAAAGATAGAAAAAACGGTAGCAAGGAAAAACAAGATTAAAGCTAAAATTATAGTTTTAAGAAAAGTTATACTTCTAAATGCTGCAACAAAAGCAACTACAAAGAAAAGTATTGTAAATCCTATCATCAGCGGATCTATTATCAAATCAAAAAAAGGTTTAAATATATCCATAAATTCTATTTTTCGTAAAATTTATTCAACTCTAAACTAGAAAAACTCAATAACCATCTCCTCATTTCATCAGATAATTTTTGCCGATTTCTACTTTGAGGATGAATACAAACGTGCTTCGTAAAAGCCCTGGCCGCCCACTTATCTCCTGTTTCTTTTAAAAATACTTGATAGGAAATCTCAAACTCATCATCTCCCCAACTTTTAGGAATTAATTCAATAGTTAACTCATCCCCACAAAACATCGGGCGACGAAAATCAACATTAGCATGAATAATCGGAATAGCCATTTCTTGATTACTAAAAAAGACTTTCATATTAATACCAAATTCTACTAAAGATGCTTCATAAGCTTCATGGCACATTGCTAAAACATTAGCAAAATAAACTACTCCAGCAGCATCAGTGTCTTGAAAATGAACTATTCTTATATAGTAAAAAGACATTTCATTTATAGATATAGATTTTATCATTAAACCATTTCTCTATGAATTTGCCCTTAATAAAAGATGATAATTATCAGAATAATAAGGTCAGAGCAAAAATTATTAAGTGCATCGTTACAAAGAAATGATATTAAGTTGAATAAAGTTTTAGGTAATAGGTAATAGGTATTAGGTTCAATTAAAAATTAAACTCTAACCAGTTATAGAATTTGTTCGGGATGCTGGCGAAAGTAGGAAAAAATATCCGTTTGATACACCTGCTTAAAGGCGTATTTTCCTGTTTATAAACTATTCAACAGCGAGCCCCAAGGTCTATATCCACAGTCATAATGGGCTAAAATAGGTATAATTGAATCAGTGGTATCTGGACATAAACGCAATCCTTCATCCGTTAACAGATAACGATTTTTCTCATCTTTTTGAACTAAATTGAGGGTTTGAGCAATTTCCAACAGATGTTCTAACATCCATGTTTCAACTTGAAAGGCTTTTCCGATCTCGGATAAGTCTTGACTACCCTGTTGGTGTAAATATTCGGGTAATTTCAAGTGATATAGGGTAAAAATCGCTTGACTGAGGCGATAGCTGGATAATATTTCCTCTAGAGACAGAGAAGTAAATTCAGACTTTCTATTGAGTTTAGAAGACATAATACCATTTCTCAAAAACTTTTCTACATTTTCTTGAGTAGGGGACCCACCCCTAACCCCTCCCAGGATGGGAAATAGGGGAGTGGGGGAGTGGAGGAGAAGTAAACATAAGAATAATTAACATTAACTAGGCTGCTAATTAGCAACAAAGCCTAAAATTAGTGTTAATAACTTAATAACTGAAGTGTTACCCAAGTATAGCATTACTTTTAAGAATTGGTATAAGAGGGTTTTTGAATCAATTCAAGATGAAATTAATTAATATTTGAGACAGAATCTAACTGATATTGGGTAAAAAAGAAATAGGTTCAACAGGGGCAATATGATTAGCTAAACTTTCCATCTCGGCTAAACTACCATGACAATACAACGCTAAATCACAACCGGCTGCCAGACTATCTCTAACCTTGACGACCACATCACCGGACAAAGCTTTCATGCTTAAATCATCGGTCACCAGTACCCCTTCAAATCCAATATGCTGGCGAATCACTTCCTGAATCACTTTTTGGGAAATGGTGGCACAACGCTCTGTATCATAGGCAGTATAAATCACATGGGCAGTCATCGCCCAAGAAACAGATTTAGCCAAGGCTTGAAAAGGTAAAAAATCACGGTTACACAGGTCTTGTCTGGATGCATCCACCACTGGCAATGCTTCATGGCTATCGACTAAAGCCCGACCATGACCAGGGATATGTTTAATCACCGGAACCACACCCCCTGCTTGATAACCTCTAATTACAGCCTCAGCCATCGTAATAATCTCTTGAGGAGAACTGCTATAAGCGCGTTCTCCAATCACTGGGTCAGCGTCCGGTATGGGACAGTCTAGCACCGGGGCGCAATTAACATTAATGCCAAGGGCTATTAATTGCTCTGCATTACGTTTTGCATCTGCTTCTGCCAAACGAGCAGCTTCTGTAAGATCGCTGGTTTGCTGTAAATAAGAAACCGCAGCGGGTGCCAGCCACCAGTGGGGTGCATCCAGACGAACCACGCGCCCCCCTTCTTGGTCAATTAAAATTGGAATATTTTCTTGATTAACACAATCTCTCAAAACATCGGTTAACTGTTTCGTTTGCCTAGGGGTTTCACAGTTGCGTTTAAACAGAATAAATCCAGCAGGTTGACAACGGGTAAATAGTTGTCGCTCTGCTTCAGATAATGTGCTACCAGCACAAGAAAAAATAATGGGTAACATTTTGAATTGTAAATGATGAAATTATCGGGAAATTAGTAGAAGATTTAATGAAGTTTAATCATCATAAATTACCATGTTACATAAATGGAATTAAAGCCATGAATAAACTACTTAATATTTAATTATTTCTGAGCAACTAAAATTCATAAAAGTGAGTTTTTTGATAATCTGATTTTAGAGGCTAGCTTGAACTATTATTCAACGCAGGTGGGGGGTGTGGCAGGGCCAACGCATCTGATTTTGAAGTTCTGACAGGGCAAGGATGTTAGACTTATAAGTATTTCTACTCATTACTTTTCTCAAGCTTAACAACAAAAGCTTCCAGAATTTAGATGCGTTTGCCCTGTAATGGTTCCCTTTCTGTTGAAGTATTCTTCAGCTTATTCGATAAGTCCATCTCTATATATAGCTTTCAACTAGCTTGTCACCCCGTGAGCTAGAAACTACATATCTGTAACGTTATAGTTTTTCCTCGCTATATCTTTATATAGTTTATTTAGGGTTTGCTGAATAAACTATGAGTAGTAGGGGTAGGAGGTAGGAGACAACCCACCCCTCGCCCCCTCCCCCTCCGGTGGAGGGGAAGTCAGGAGAAATGGGGAATGAGCGAGGAGGTAGGAGCGGGCGTTTTGTCCCTCAATTTTTCTGTCCTTACTTTGCTTTTGATGCTAACATGCATGAGGGTTTTAGACTAAAACAAGCGCACTTTTTGGGAATCCAAGAAAGCTCAAACTTTTACCTGTTAATGGTTTGATAATTAATCAGCAAACCCTATTTACTTAAATTCCGGATCGCCTGACACCTACCATTCAAGAAAGGGTAGGGAGGATAAATCATATATTTAGGAATTAGGGATTTTTGAGTTTTAAACACTACATATCTGTAACGTTATAGTTTTTGCTCACTATATATACTCTGTTTACCTAAATTCTGATAACCTAACACCTAGCACTAAAGTCCCGGTAGAGAGGATAAATCATATATTTAGGACTTAAGTATTTTTGAGTTTTAAACACTACATATCTGTAACGTTATAGTTTTTGCTCACTATATATACTCTTGACCTAAATACTGATCGCCTACCACCTAACACTCAAGGAAGGGTAGGGAGTATAAATCATATACTTAGGAATTAGGTATTTTTGAGTTCTAAACACTACATATCTATAACGTTATAGTTTTTGTTCACTATATATAGTAGTTGAAGCAAATGGTGCGGACATATCAAAAGCTTAAAACTCATACAACGCAAGATTTTTCAGTCCTTCGCTCCTTCCTTCTTCCTTTTTTGAACAATGAACAATACTCAATTTTATTGTAGTAATTGTTCATTGAACATTCATCAGAATTAATTTTGTAATTAAATTAACCCTTATTTTTAATCATCATTACATCAATAATATTAGTAGCTACTGCTTCAGAAATTTCCAAAGCATTATACAACTCATTCAAAAGTTGTTCCTCCTCTTCAGCAAGGTCTCCATCTACTAAAACCAAGTCTGTACTAACAGCAAAAACTGTTTCTCTTAACTCCTGTGGAAGTTTAGCAACTGCCGCATCAAACAAAGGCTTTATTTCTTTATTTTTAATCATACCAAGGAGACGGTCTTGCATTTCTGTCTTACGTTCTTTTGGATAATCACTAAACAGTTGCATACGAGAGAAAATATTATTAATACCTTGAGATTCACTCCTAGTAATAACACCATCAGCAGCAACAGCAATTAAGGCGATCGCTGCAAAAGCTTCTGCGGGTTCTAATTGAATATCAGTAGCTTGTATTGTTGTTGTTCCTTGATCGAAAAGACCCATTTTAGTTACCTCGTTAATGATTTTTTTACCATCTCTATTTTGGGAAAATATTAGGTGTTATCAAATAAGTTTTATATTTAATCTAAAACTTAAAATTTACCGAATAATTAAGGTTTAAAGCCTCTTATTTTCAAGGAGAGGTAATTATTAATTATTCATTATTAATTGTTAACACCTACTACTTTTTTCAATACTTCTCAAAAACTGCTAAATTAGCTTTGAGAAAATCAATAAATTGTCGTGCCGTTCGCCCAGAGCGACCATTATGTCTAGTAGCCCATTGTAAGGCTTGATAGTCTAAATCTTCAGAATTTAGATTGATTTTTGCCTGTTTTGCCAGATGTCTAACAATTGTTAAATAAGTATCCTGGTTAGCAGGCTCAAAAGTTAAAGTTAAGCCAAAGCGATCGCTAAAAGAAAGCTTTTCTTGAACTGTATCCCAATTATGAACCTCATCACTATCTTTTGGGCGAGGGCGATCGTTAAAAAATTCTCTAATTAAATGCCTTCTATTTGATGTAGCATAGACTACCACATTTGCTGGTCTAGCAGTTAAATTACCTTCTAAAACTACTTTGAGAGCTTTAAAAGTATCATCATCTTCTTCAAAGGAAAGGTCATCCACAAAGATAATAAATTTTTGTGGAATATCGCGTAATTTTTCTGCAATTAATGGTAAATCTTTTAAGTCTGATTTAGCTACTTCGACTAAACGAAGATTGCGTTGACTATACTCATTTAATAAAGCTTTTATTAAAGAAGATTTGCCAGAACCGCGACTACCATATAGTAATATATTCAGGGCTGAATATCCTGCTAGGAGAAATTCTGTATTTTTGATTAAGGTATCTTTTTGAAATTCATATCCGACTAATTCTTTTAATTCAACTGGGTCGGGGTAAGTAATAGTAAGTAGTTGACCGTTACGCCATTCAAAGGCAATTGATTCGGCGAATAAACCCGTACCATTCTGATGATAATGAGTTGCTAAGGTTTCAATAGCATCTGCCCAATTTTCCAAATTTATTAACTTTTTATATATAACTTCTTCTTTTCTTAATTGTAGTTCCCACGCAATAGGAGGCTTCTCTAATTTTGCTATTGTTTGTATCCACTGACTAATTTTTTGACTACTACATTGATAAAGATTTTGTAAAATTTGCAAATCATGTTTTGCTGCTGAAATTAACGTTGGAGAAAGGTCAGTCAGTTTTCTTTGTTGAACTTGTTTGCTAAAGGGATTATCATCCTTAATAATCTGAGAAATTATATATTCTTGCCAGGAAATATTTCTACTAGCAATAGTTTTAAACCAATTACTATAAGCTTGAATACATTCAATTTCATTTACATCATTTTTAGACAGAGATTGTAATAATTGAATAAAAGTTTCACCTACTGGATTTTTGAGAATAGACTGATATAACAACAAAGATGCTGTTTGCTTTTGTAAGTTGTGAATTTGGGCTATAGTTTGGTAATCTATAGTTTGGTAATCTAGAGAAGACATAATTGATAATTTGATTGCCTTTTTAATAACTGCTAATTATTCAGCCATATTTGTTATTTATTAAGAGTAATTATGGGTTACTCTGAAAATAAGTCTACTCTCTATAGTTATAGAAAATTATTTTTTTAGATTAACTTAAGATATTGCAGATATTACTTCAGACAGAGGAAATAAATACTGATATTTTTATAAGCTGCTGAAAGTAAGTCTTAATAGATAGGTATAACTTAACTTAAGGTTCATTACTAAGTAGAACATGGTGAATTTTGGGCGCTATGTATCAAATTTTAAATTAGCTGAAAAGTTTATATTCATTGCCTTGAGGTGTTTTTTGATTAAAAATGTAACGTCTTTTTTTGAGCCTGCTCTACTTACTAACAATATTTTTGATTATTTGATTGAGTTTGTTGGAAAATTAATATCTGGAATAAACCCTGAGAATCTTTAACAATATTTTTCAGGGTTTTATCTATTTGAATTTGAAAAAAGTAGGTTTTGGTTCATAATTAAACAATTAACAATTACATCTCCTGAAAAGGATAGGATTGACTCAAAGGATTTTTTTCTCCTTGATGTGATTAGGCTTTAAACTTTAATTATCGTTACTTCGCTTCCATTACTAGTTAAGTTTTGCGGGACAGGGAATAGGGAAATGGGGAAGTTTTCTCCTTATTTTCAAGTTTTGATGAAAATCAAACGTAAAGTAATATTAAGATTTAATAAAAATTATAACTATTAGTAGAGCTGACTATAACAATAGCTGTATAAATTAATTTTAGTTCTTGAAAATTAATACTAATAATTATGAATATTGCCATAATAGCAGCGATCGCCTATGGTATTTTAGCCATTGTTGGGGGCATTATCGGATATACCAAAGTGGGCAGCAAAATTTCCTTAATCTCTGGTAGTGTAAGTGGTCTACTACTAATAATTAGTGGTATTATCCAACTAATGGGTATGAATTGGGGTTTAATATTTTCTACAATTATTGCAACTATTCTAGTAATTACATTCATTATCCGTTTAGTGAAAACTCGTAAAATGATGCCTGCGGGATTAATGATTTTAACTGGTATTACTGCTGTAGCACTTATGGTGTATCAAATTAGTCTAAACAATTCAGCCACAATTTAATAGGGAACATCAGAGCTGGGAATAGAATAAAGACTTAATAAATATATAAATATATAGTTTTCTAGTAGAAAAAATTTCCTCCTCTCTCCTAATATCAAATCCGGTAGCATCGATATAAAATCTTTTGAAGGTAGGAGTCAGGAGTCAGGAGTAGGGGCGTTAACAATAGTTATGCGAAGCAAATGGCCGTTCGCCCCTACAGGAGAAAAAACAGTTATAAAGATTTGGTAATGGTGAAGATGGACAATATTTTTAGATCTAATTAGAGCTTGCTGATTAAATCTAAAAGTATGACAGATAAGGAATTTAGCCTTTTTAGATTGTATCATCACTCAAAGTCTTAACTTTTTCCTGAAACTAAGTCGCAATAATTTCAGCCATTTATTAACTCGGCGTTGGTAATTGGTAAGATGATTTCCTAGTAAGGTTAACATCCCTTGCCTACTCTGGTTAGGTATTCGGAGCTATCACAGGAGGATTACCCTTAAAGTTTCATCTCTTGATTTACCAACGCCAAACTTTCTCCTTCTATTCCTCTTTCTTCTTTCTTCCCTCCTGACTCGGTCTTCCTGACTTCCCCTCCCCTCCTGGGAGGGGCGCGCGGGTGGGTTGGGAGTGGCGCGCGGGTGGGTTGACTCCTCAGTAATTAAGATTAATATCATACCCGCGCTTTACCAACGCCATTAACTCCTCAATCTCCAAGTTATTTACTGTCTGCTCATCAGCCATCTCAGCCTCTATGATTGAGATGGACTTAATACTCCTTGAAATAACAAATTTAATCCACGTCGAACATATTCTGACCAAGATTCAATTGTAGGCGGAAAAATTAGAGAATAGAGCATAATTCCACTCATAGAGTCAAATACCAGACCAGAATCTAAATCAGCCTGAATTTCATTTCTCATCTTGGCTCGCTCAATTACAATAGCAAAGGCTTCTCGTCGAGGTTGCAGATATTTTGTCCAATAAATTTGAGCAAATTGAGAATTACTAGAAGCACTGCTGATAATCATGGCTACAGTTTGTCGTCCTAAAGAACTTTGAGTAATCTGTGCAGCATTTTCAATCAGCTCATCAAGGTCGCTCCAAATATTTCCAGTATCAGGGATCGTTACATCTTGTCTAACACTTTCAATCGCATCAGCGACTAATTCTTCCTTACTACTATAGCGTCGATAAATAGTAGTTTTAGCTACTCCTGAACGAGCAGAAATTGCTTCAATACTCATCGTTTCAAAACTAACTTCTCCTAACAATTCTAAAGTAGCCTGTAATATGGCTTGATGAGATTTAGCACTACGAGGTCTTCCTAGTCTTTTTTTTGTATTGCTCATAATTGTTGTGATATACTTACGAAACAGTGTCGTATCGTAATAATCAGATAATGAGTAAGCATTTTCCTCCTAAGTACACTAATAAATATAGCACTCAGACTCTTCAGCAAGGATTAGAAGAATATTTTAAGGTAAATCCTAATATCACTGACCCCAGACAACAGCCTCCAGAATTCGCCAAAATCTTGTTGGCACACGATATTTCTCATGTTCTCCTTGGTTGTGACACTGATATGTATGACGAAATCAAGTTATTACCATTATCTTTTTGGACAAGTGATTTTAAGTTTGATGATTATATAAATACCCGCAAAGACCCCAAAATCAGACCAGCAATAGACATTATGTATGATGACTTAATTAAACAGCATGGAGTTTTATGGTTGTATAGTTCAATTTTATTTGTATTGCCACGGTTACTACCAGAAGTCTTGATAATTTGGTTTAAGACTCGTGGCACAAGAAAATATTACCCTTTTCTAGATTATGAGTCTCTACTTAACCGTCCTCTTCTAGAAATACGTCAGGAGTTTGACCTATTAAAATTTATTGGGTAATAATACTTGTACATTTTTTCAGAGATAAAAAAATTCTGAAAGTTAAGGAGCCATCTAAAAATAAGTTGTACAAATTTTATCTGGAATAAATTGTGAAATATAGCTCCCATCAAAAAAACTGTTCAGGTTATTTTTACACGAGTCCTAAGTAAGAAAAATTATTCGATCAATTTCAACTATTTCCTGTTTCTTCAATAAGTTCAAAATAACTATAAAAATCCTTAGATAGATCGTTTTCTAGCTGAATACTCAAACCACAACTGACGAAACATTGTTTCATTTTTTCTTCCTTCCTGCTTCCTGCTTCCTGCTTCCTGCTTCCTGCTTCCTACTTACTGCTTCCTGCTTCCTGCTTCTTCCTTCTTCCTTCTTCGTTGCTGTAATTACTTATCGTTGCCAAAGTTTAATAGTTCTGTCCTTACTACCACTAGCAATACTATGACCATCAGGACTAAAAGTAACCCAATAAATTTCATCTTGATGACCACTCAAAGTATGAACTTATTCCCCAGTATCTAATATCATGTCCGGTTGAATAGTTATTATTAAGATAGTAGGGGAGTAGGGGAGTAGGGGACCCACCCGCAGGCCCCTCCTGGGAGGGGAAAATAGAAAGATTTACTGTTTAAGCACTCATGATCAGTTTTTTCCAGATCGCTCTTATCCGGACATGAGATCAGACCTCAGACCTACCACCTCAGACCTAAGACCTCAGACCTAAGACCTTGAATAGTCAATGTAGCAATATTTTTTGAAAATGGTATCAGAATATTTTCCTGATTCCAAAACTGAAAATTAGAAGTTTAATTGTCACCTTTAATCATTAAATTGATAGGTAAGCATTTCCTGGGGAATGCGGAGCTAACAGCCATCATTCATCAGCTATTGCTTTGAGTTTGAGAGCAAAGCTTGAGTAATTGAGTCAGAATTTATACTTACCCCTAAAAGCTAGCTGAAACAGTCTATATTCATTAAAACCCTGTCATAATAGCTTATAGCTAACAGCGAGCTAGCTGAATGCTGACATTGATAGAGATATGTTACTCCAGAACACAAATTGATTCTGCTCAAAAGTCTCATATAGAAACCAAAATCAGAATTTGGGCCGCTCAAAACCACAGCACAATTTCGGTAGTGCTATTATAGATAGAACCAAAGCTCAAATCAGGTATAGGGAGTTAAGTGGATGAGTCATGAAATTATAGCAATTAGGAGACCTGTTAGGCCAAAACAGC
>NZ_JAAHGH010000069.1:0-27552 GCF_010672525.1 Okeania sp. SIO2B3
AAAAAACTGAACATGACTCGGCTTTAAGACAATATGAACAGGCATTAAAGCAATGGCAAAATCAGGAATTGGCAACTACTAATAGCCACAGTCAAATTTTAACAAATCAGATTGATTTTATTCAAAGGAATAAGGTCATTGAACACTATAAACATCGGTTCAACCAGCTCGAAGTCTTGTCTCCTACTCCGGGAAGCTCTGCACCAAAAGGTCGCACTGAATTTAGTTTTTATGATAAATTAAATCGTTATTTCCCTGGGCAAATATTAATAGATTACAAGATGGTAAAATATGTAGAATATCCTTATACTCCAGATTTTATTTTACATTTGCCAGCGTGGAACTTATATGTAGATATTGAAATAGATGAGCCTTATGATGCGAAAAAAAAGAAACCTACTCATTGTATCGATATTCCTAAAGATAAAGATAGAGATGATTTCTTTTTGGAGAAAAATTGGATTGTAATTCGTTTTGCTGAAGAGCAAATTATAGTATCTCCTAAAAGTTGTTGTAAATTTATTGCATCAGTTATCAATGCGCTAACAGGTCAATTAATTCCTGAAGAATTACAGAATACACCTAGATTGAGAGATGTGCCTAGATGGAATACAAAAAAGGCAAAAAGAATGGCTCGGAAAAAATACCGCAATTATTATTAAATATCCCCATTCCGACGCTCCTCACACATAAAATGTGGTGGAAAGGCTTCTGACTTCAGATATCTGGCTAGTCTGCTTGAACTTCAGCGCCACAAAAATAACAATCAGTATTGACTAAATAATCTGTATCAGTTTTATACCACTTGGACTCAGGAAATTTATAAATCCAGTCCAAACCAGCATCAATGTCCAAAAATCCACTAACCATTCCTTGAATTATCCCCACTGCCGTACTAGCACAAATACTGTTCAACCAAAAAACAGCAGGAGCATCAATACCTTCCATGTAACCTGCATATTGAGCTACTTGCTCAATTTCACGAGGTGCAGATTCTAAAGCCGCCATTTGTGAATTAATAATATTACCACACATCAAGCACCAACCCCCGCCTAGTGGAGGTATTGTAATGCGAGAATACATTCGGGGAATATCGACAAGGTTTTCCCTTTGTAAGGTAGAAACGGAAAGTTCCTCATCCTTCTGCCCTCTGCCTCCTGCCTTCTGCCTTCTAATCTCAATATGAGTTCCCAAACACACCAAAGGTCTCATATATTTAAGTGCTAATTCCTGAGCAACTTGTCGAGAGTAATGATTATCAGTTGCCACAACAATTAAATCGGAGGCTCCTATTTCTTGAGTCGCTAATTCATTTTCAATAGTAGTGGGTATAGTTTTGACATTAGCATTCATCCGATAAATTTGTTGAATTAATTGCTTCACATATTCAACCTTGGGTAACTGCTGCTCTGCCATCTCCCATGTTGCCCCTGGCATTCGATTGAGATTTGTGGTTTCGAGGCAGTCATGGTCAATTAATACCCAATTTTTGACGCCCAAACGCCCAAAAACTTCTGCAAAAACTGACCCTATACCACCACAACCTATTAATGTTACTGTGAGTTCGTTCAGTTTTTCTTGCAATGCGTTACCAAAGATTTCTTGACGAGCAAACATTACATCTGAAGAGCCTGTTTGTTCCAGTTTCATCGCTTTCTCATCCAAAATTGTTTGGCTCTTTGGTAGAGTCAAATCTCTATCTTGAGCAAGTTGAGATGTTGGAGTAACAAAAGCCTTCTGCCTCCTGCCTTCTGCCTCTCTTGGTGCGCATTCCCTTGCGTCTGTCGCCGACGCGGGGTCGCACCGCTTCTGCCTTCTCTCAAACCATGATGAATAAAAGTCAACTTCCTCAAATGAGCTTCCGAGTTGGTTCCAGATGCGGAAGTTTGGTTTCTGTAATGACTCGTTGAAAATGCCAGAAATTAATCGTGGTTGCTTTTCAAAATTTGTGGTCAGAAATTGAGCATATTCTGATTCATGGCGATCGTCTACTGTAGAAAAGCAAGGTGTATCAAAACCTGGGTGGGTATGAATATGAACGAGGTCGTATCCATCTTCGAGATAAGTTTTGAGTAAGTACAAGTGAAATTCTTGTTTTAACACTAATCCTGTTGTAGATTGATGTTCATAACACGAGTTAGTAGGAACAACCCATGTTTTGGGAAAATACCTAAGTCGAGTTTCTGAAATTTGATGATGTTTACAGAAGAAAAATCCAATAATTTCTTCTCCGGCGGTTTGTGTATTTAACATCATCTGACGAAACTGCTGCCACATTAATGGCGGGATGTGTAAAGATATATTTGAAGATTTTTGTATCATTTTTTTTTTGATAGGAGTCAGGAGTCAGCCTAAAAAAGTAGGTTGGGTTGAGTCCGCGAAACCCAACAAAGCTGAACTCAACGTGATTGTTGTTGGGTTTATCCTACGGATAAGCGACCCTAACACTTCGTTCTACCCAACCTACTGGAGCGGGGTTGGTGAGCTTGGCGAACTTGGTGAGCCATGCCATCCGCCTAGTGCAAAAAGGCAGCTATGCTGGAGGCAGAAGGCCGAAGGGAAGAAAGGTTATTGTACAAGCTTTTCAACCTTTTTTTACTGGTTAGTTATTTCTGCCATCCTGCACTAGAAATAAATTTCTAGGCTCAAAGCAGAAGTTATCTAAAGATGACTAGAGATGTCTAATTTATTATGGCTAACTAATACAGCGGATTCCACCAAGCGTGAGGTACACCCAAGCGAGCAAGATGCTCGCACTGAAAAAATTTAATTATTAAATCTGTACTTCTTATGCGAGGAATCTGCTATAAGACTCGATCTAACAGATAAACTGATGACTGATAACTGAAATCACCTAATCATCACTACTATTAATTGCGTGACGAGCAGTAACAAATAAGGTGACAAGGTTATGCCCGTTTTCTGGTTGTTTTTTTGGTCGCCAAGAATTAAGCCATCGTTCTTGATTAAAACCACCACCTAATCCCACACAATACCAATACCAACCTTCCTCATTTAAAAATGGTGCGCCGTAGTGACTCTGCCTGGTAAAATGATGGTCTCCTTCTCCTACACTGCTCCATGGATAGTTAAGATAACAGCCAATAGGGGGCAAACGAGGGTAATCTAATGGTAATAAAAACAGTACGTCGGAATTAGTTACTTTGAATTTAGAAGAAGATAAAGGCATTCCTTTAATTAGAACAGCAGTATATTGAATATCGCTAATAGTTTTACTACCTACAATGATATTTTTTGCTACTTTTTCTAACAGTTTCAGTTCAGCTTTTATTCGAGTATTTGGTTTAAATTTGGTAGAACTAGCGTTAATTGTAATTGTCATAATTATCCTCTGCCTTTTACAATTTTGGGAACTGTCCAAACTTTAGAACCTTCTTTTAGAGCTTCATTTTCTTGCAAAGGTTTGGTTTTGCCGAATCCTTCTTCCATGATATCGTCATTACCTATTTCTGGCAGTTTAGCCCGCAATTCTTCCACAGTGGCACCTTGGGGCAAATCAATTAATTTGCCATTAACAACAGCTTTCATTTATTTCTCCTATTTTGTTAAAATGTAAGATATCAAATCCTGTAGCATCGATGTTATTCAGCATTATTAAGACTAAGAGTCTATGTAGGAGCGAATGGCATTCGCCCTTACGCATTGTATGATGATCGACGGATTTGATATTACTCCTGAATTCTGAATTCTAAATTCTATCGATTAGATACCGACTTTTCTACTAAAGTATTTTCAAGTTGTGCTCTCTGAAAAGATACTTGATTTATACCCATTCCTAAGAATAAAATACCCAAGATAACTGAAGAAGCTACAGTTGTTGATAATAGTCGATAATAGAGTGTTTCTAGTTTTTGAACTGATTGTTTAAGAGAATTAATTTGTTCGTAATCTTGGAGGTTTGTCGCACTTAAAGCTGATTCAAATTTTTCAAATTGTTGGTCGATTTTTTCAAATTGTTGAGTCAAATATTCTAATTTGAAGCGGATATAATTGAACCCGTTTGGTTGCCGATCAACTAATTTTCCATTGAGGGTTTCCATTGCTTTTTTGGAAATTGCTTGAGGTAGAGCTAGAATTTTTTTCATGGTTTTTTTCGTTTAATTTTCGTGTTAATTTACATTTTTTTCTGGACTTAGGAATTTAGAATTCTGAATTTAGGGGTTATAATTTAGGGGTTAGAATTCCCGAAACTCTTCCTGTTACAGCATATTCCAAGTATACGGAGTACAGATATTAAAATGAAATTCTCCCAGTGCGGGCATCTTGCCCGCGTGAGTGTACCTCACGCCTGGTGGAATCCGCTGTATATTTGCGAGGGAGACGCTCGCACTGCCACATTCTCCACTCTTGCTATAATTTCTGGCTCCTGTTTGCGGAACATTCCGAAGGAAATTCTGGCTCCTGGCTTTTTCTTCAATCAAAAAGATTGCTATTACCTATTCTGTGGTATTCTTGGCTTTTTTTTTGCTGTTTAAATCCATCAAAAATTCCCACTAAGTCTACAATGCTACTGGCTGCAATTTTTAAATCGTTGCCTAAAGATTGTTCGACGGATGCAACTTCGACACGCATCCCCCTGCGTCTGAGTTTTTCTGCCAGGTAAGCAAAGTCAGAGTCACCTGTCACTAAGACGACGATGTCGGGGCGAACTTCTAATGCTAGTTCTACTGCGTCCATTGCCATCACGATGTCTATATTGGTTTCGTAGTCATCGCCTTTGGCTTTACCTTCTTTGGGAACTACTAAAAATCCATTGCTTTTTGCCCAATAGACGAATTTTTCTTTGGTTTTCCGTTGTTCCTGGAATCGCTCTTTTGCAGGTGGTAGGCCAACGTAGATCACCATTTCGATGAGTTCTCTACCTTCGTTTGGGTTGGCTAAGTAGTCGCGGATTTTTTCCCAGTCTACTTTGCGGTTAAAGCTTTGTGCGCTGAGGAAAGTATTGTCGCTATCAGCGAGAATTAATACTCGTCGAGTTGTTGTCATGGTTGGTTTTGATTCATTTTTTTGTTCGTTTTTCTTAACTGTTTATATTTAAGCATGGGTATGGAAAGGGGTTTTTCTAGTCAAAATGAGTATTAGCAGAGCCTAGTGGCAGCTATATCGCTTTCGTGCTGGGAGAGACAATTTGGCCAAAAAAAAACCTCCTCTGGTATTGAGGAAGTTTCCATTAATTCCGCTTCAGACGAAGCACTAGAGAAGGTTCAGTGCAAAAAGGTGGTGCAGGCGGTCTTGGATATGGTTTCCATTAATTCCGCTTCAGACGAAGCACTAGAGGAAATTCTGCAAGAAATTGCAGAAAACAATGCCGCAAAGTTTCCATTAATTCCGCTTCAGACGAAGCACTAGAGGATAATAGTGGTTGCGTTGTTGATGGTATCATACGGGTTGAAGTTTCCATTAATTCCGCTTCAGACGAAGCACTAGAGTGTAAAAACGGATGGCTCTGCCATCATCACGCAGGCGTGTGTTTCCATTAATTCCGCTTCAGACGAAGCACTAGAGGTCTACAAGTAAAAGATCCGAAAACAGTATCAATACAAGATTGTTTCCATTAATTCCGCTTCAGACGAAGCACTAGAGATCTAAGGATTTGCAAGCAAGTCCACTACGACTCTACAAAGTTTCCATTAATTCCGCTTCAGACGAAGCACTAGAGTCTATACATAAGCTAACTTTTGTTGGGGAGTCGTCTGAAGTTTCCATTAATTCCGCTTCAGACGAAGCACTAGAGTTCTGAAGTATTTAGGGATGCTCATATGCACCCTAGTTTCCATTAATTCCGCTTCAGACGAAGCACTAGAGAGCGACGCAGTGCTCAATGGTGGGCTACACATTGTTTCCATTAATTCCGCTTCAGACGAAGCACTAGAGCTTAATTTTAAAATTACCGTCAAAAAAGACGGCAATTTCGTTTCCATTAATTCCGCTTCAGACGAAGCACTAGAGGCAATTTCGAAGGGACTGTATCCGTTAATGGAGAAGAAAACGTTTCCATTAATTCCGCTTCAGACGAAGCACTAGAGCTCTTTTCGTTTTTTCTAGTACTACCCTCCTTTTGTTTCCATTAATTCCGCTTCAGACGAAGCACTAGAGACAATATGTCAGAAGCCTCACGGCTTCCCACATGCTGGTTTCCATTAATTCCGCTTCAGACGAAGCACTAGAGTGCTTCATATTGCGATGAAGCATGGGGAGTGGAGGAAAAGTTTCCATTAATTCCGCTTCAGACGAAGCACTAGAGTCCAGCATATGATTGAAGAAGTCCTGCGGCAGGACTTAACTCTAGTTTCCATTAATTCCGCTTCAGACGAAGCACTAGAGTTACACCCCTGAGCCAGAGTCAACTCCAGCACCTACGGTTTCCATTAATTCCGCTTCAGACGAAGCACTAGAGACTGAAAGGTAATCTAGGGCGGTGAAGGCAGCGGAGGTTTCCATTAATTCCGCTTCAGACGAAGCACTAGAGTCGTGCATGTCGGTACAGTTTCAAGCAACGGTGAAGTTTCCATTAATTCCGCTTCAGACGAAGCACTAGAGAGGACTAGCAGCACGACACAACGTCGTCAGCCACAGCAAGTTTCCATTAATTCCGCTTCAGACGAAGCACTAGAGTGACCGATAGGCTCGCCCGCGCCTATTACGCCTTCTTCATAGTTTCCATTAATTCCGCTTCAGACGAAGCACTAGAGCTTGCGGCAAAGTTCGGCGCTCGCAACGCAGCTGCCGGGACTGGTTTCCATTAATTCCGCTTCAGACGAAGCACTAGAGTAAGCAATAGTATTCGCGTCCCAATACGCATACGTTTCCATTAATTCCGCTTCAGACGAAGCACTAGAGGTCGCTACCAACAAAATCTTAGCCAAGCCGTATCACGTTTCCATTAATTCCGCTTCAGACGAAGCACTAGAGTTATAAGCTACCCCCTTGGGTAGTTAAGTAAGAGGTTTCCATTAATTCCGCTTCAGACGAAGCACTAGAGGTTAGGTTTTGTGGTTTTCCCCCTTGGGGGAAAAGTTTCCATTAATTCCGCTTCAGACGAAGCACTAGAGATTCAACTTTTTTAATAATGGAATAATATCTTATTGTTTCCATTAATTCCGCTTCAGACGAAGCACTAGAGTTAATTTTTAAGCTAAGTGGTTATAGTAATACTGAGAGTTTCCATTAATTCCGCTTCAGACGAAGCACTAGAGTTTGTTGACCTAATATTCAAAGGAGGTAAACAAATTCAGGTTTCCATTAATTCCGCTTCAGACGAAGCACTAGAGCAAGTCAAGTACAAAATTCTGAATTAGTCAATCTGGGGTTTCCATTAATTCCGCTTCAGACGAAGCACTAGAGTTATTTGGGACTATAGGGTAACAGCTTCCGTTACCCCCGAGGTTTCCATTAATTCCGCTTCAGACGAAGCACTAGAGTAAGGTTGATGGAAGGGCACTTGCCCCCGAAAAATGTTTCCATTAATTCCGCTTCAGACGAAGCACTAGAGTTTGAAGCCACCGAATTTGCGCCCGAAAGGGTAGCGGTGTTTCCATTAATTCCGCTTCAGACGAAGCACTAGAGTCAAGTTCAAAATTCCGAGATTGTGAACGGATTTAAGTTTCCATTAATTCCGCTTCAGACGAAGCACTAGAGAAAGACGGATCTTATGACACTTTGGTTGGGTCAACTTGTTTCCATTAATTCCGCTTCAGACGAAGCACTAGAGTCAAAAGATACAAAGCATGCTTTGCTTTATGTGTCGATTGTTTCCATTAATTCCGCTTCAGACGAAGCACTAGAGGGTTTTAAGGTTCACAAGACCAAGAAACCCAAAGTTTCCATTAATTCCGCTTCAGACGAAGCACTAGAGGAAAAGCTGCTAGGCAAATTCCTAGTAGCATATACACTGTTTCCATTAATTCCGCTTCAGACGAAGCACTAGAGGAACTAGAGCCACAAAGTCAAATCAACGCTATTATTGAAGAGTTTCCATTAATTCCGCTTCAGACGAAGCACTAGAGGTTACAGCCTCAGTATCCCCTAAATCCCCACGAGGTTTCCATTAATTCCGCTTCAGACGAAGCACTAGAGTACAGAACAAGAAAAAGCCAAAATTGCTGAAGCTATAGAAGAAGTTTCCATTAATTCCGCTTCAGACGAAGCACTAGAGAGTTATGGGGAACAATTTACGGTGCCGGCTAGTGAAAGTTTCCATTAATTCCGCTTCAGACGAAGCACTAGAGAGTAGTATTGAAACCAACAGCTTTGGTAGCGAAGGGTTTCCATTAATTCCGCTTCAGACGAAGCACTAGAGTTTTTTTGGCATGAATGCGACAGGATTATGCTTATCGTTTCCATTAATTCCGCTTCAGACGAAGCACTAGAGTTTTTTTAACAAACAGAGCTGGCATAACCAAGGGCGGTTGTTTCCATTAATTCCGCTTCAGACGAAGCACTAGAGTCCAAGGGGGTCTGGATGGCCGTTCCAATCCATATAAAAGTTTCCATTAATTCCGCTTCAGACGAAGCACTAGAGTGCCGATTTGGCAAGGCTCAACGAGCCCTGCCCGGATATGTTTCCATTAATTCCGCTTCAGACGAAGCACTAGAGTGCAAATAACCACTCTAAAAGTGCTCATGAGTACATAAATTAGTTTCCATTAATTCCGCTTCAGACGAAGCACTAGAGTATTTATGTTTCTGCTCTATGCTTAAGCATAGGGAAGGCGTTTCCATTAATTCCGCTTCAGACGAAGCACTAGAGCCTTTAACTGGGTTTAGTCGTTTAATCACTCATCGCTAACTTGTTTCCATTAATTCCGCTTCAGACGAAGCACTAGAGGAACTAGTACTTTAGTCAAATGACAACAGAAAAATGTTTCCATTAATTCCGCTTCAGACGAAGCACTAGAGGGCAAACGTTCCACAACCTAATACTGTGGAAGTAAACGTGTTTCCATTAATTCCGCTTCAGACGAAGCACTAGAGCCAGATGTCAAAATACTAACAAAACAAGTTCTAGAAGTTTCCATTAATTCCGCTTCAGACGAAGCACTAGAGTTCTTACGTTTCAGTGGCTGTTTGTAAAGCAGACAACAGTTTCCATTAATTCCGCTTCAGACGAAGCACTAGAGAATTCGCGTTGAAAATCTTATTGAACGCCTCCCAGAAGTTTCCATTAATTCCGCTTCAGACGAAGCACTAGAGGAAATAGCTCCCTAGCTATTTTTTCTTTTCTTGAGAGGTTTCCATTAATTCCGCTTCAGACGAAGCACTAGAGACTTTTGAGGCCAAGTTAATAGACGGAAGATGAAAAAAGTTTCCATTAATTCCGCTTCAGACGAAGCACTAGAGGGCATCTGTATAACAACAGATGAAGTTTACCAAGTTACTGTTGTTTCCATTAATTCCGCTTCAGACGAAGCACTAGAGTTATCCAAAAAGACTACCCCTTTGCGGTGGTAGTTTTTAATGGTTTCCATTAATTCCGCTTCAGACGAAGCACTAGAGAACTATCTACTGCTCCGCTCTATGCCTTTCCATCATGAAGTTTCCATTAATTCCGCTTCAGACGAAGCACTAGAGATATGGATCCAGTAAGAATCGCAAGGTACATGATGATGAACGTTTCCATTAATTCCGCTTCAGACGAAGCACTAGAGAAGCAAACTTCAAAAAGTTTCATCAGTTATCCCAAAACGTTTGTTTCCATTAATTCCGCTTCAGACGAAGCACTAGAGCTCTGATAAACAAGAGTTTGTTTTATTGAACAACCTGGTTTCCATTAATTCCGCTTCAGACGAAGCACTAGAGTTCATTTTTTTAGGAGTGTAAGAAAAATGTCAAATAAACGTTTCCATTAATTCCGCTTCAGACGAAGCACTAGAGTTTTCCGACTCTGTCGGAAAAGGGTATGCAAGAAAAAATCAAAGTTAGTTTCCATTAATTCCGCTTCAGACGAAGCACTAGAGTAGTAAAAATTTTGCGTTATCTCTATGCCTTGAAAGGATAAGTCGTTTCCATTAATTCCGCTTCAGACGAAGCACTAGAGGTCGGGTCAAAGAAGAAGGAAAACCCGAAGAGTTAGTTTCCATTAATTCCGCTTCAGACGAAGCACTAGAGTAGACAATGTTTTGCCTAGCGAAGCTATCTTCGTTTTGTTTCCATTAATTCCGCTTCAGACGAAGCACTAGAGTATCTATGGTCATTGAAATAAATAATGATGACAAGTTTCCATTAATTCCGCTTCAGACGAAGCACTAGAGTAACAATGACGGAAACCAACAGCCACAATTCACTGTTTCCATTAATTCCGCTTCAGACGAAGCACTAGAGTGCATTTGCACACCAGTTTGCTAAGCTCAACAGCCAAGTTTCCATTAATTCCGCTTCAGACGAAGCACTAGAGGTAATGTTCATATCAAGCCTTTTCGATAAGGCTGAAGTTGAGTTTCCATTAATTCCGCTTCAGACGAAGCACTAGAGAATTCAGAACATTGTTTCATCAATAAGCGTTATAACAGATCGTTTCCATTAATTCCGCTTCAGACGAAGCACTAGAGTGAAAACAAAAAATAGCCTTGCTGCCAACGACCATAGTTTCCATTAATTCCGCTTCAGACGAAGCACTAGAGAAAAAAAAGTAACAAACAAAAAAGCCGAAAAGGCTAAGAAGTTTCCATTAATTCCGCTTCAGACGAAGCACTAGAGCATAAAACCCTGTGTATCTCGGCTTTCCCTGCTTCCGTTTCCATTAATTCCGCTTCAGACGAAGCACTAGAGGATCGCTTATCTGAGAAAGATAAGCAAGAACAAAAAGAAGCGTTTCCATTAATTCCGCTTCAGACGAAGCACTAGAGGGTAGCCTTCTACCCACTTTGGAGTTTGGCACAGTGTTTCCATTAATTCCGCTTCAGACGAAGCACTAGAGGTTTGCACGGCTAATAGACGCCGTGCAAACGGCGAAAAACCAGCTGGAATTCTGGATTTTGTTTCCATTAATTCCGCTTCAGACGAAGCACTAGAGTTTACACTTGTTAAAGACCCCAATTATAAGTCATAACGTTTCCATTAATTCCGCTTCAGACGAAGCACTAGAGCTGTTTTAACAGCGATGATTTCAGAAGAGGTGAGAGAAAGTTTCCATTAATTCCGCTTCAGACGAAGCACTAGAGTAAAAGCTATCTGTTTTACCTCTTCACCAGTTAAAGTTTCCATTAATTCCGCTTCAGACGAAGCACTAGAGTTTTAAATGAATTAATTGAAGAAATAGAGGAGAGAGAAGTTTCCATTAATTCCGCTTCAGACGAAGCACTAGAGAGTTCGGTTTTGGAACAACGACAGAGCAAGGCTTTCAGACCCCCAAATATACACGCCCCTTTGATAAAAAAATCAACAAAGCAATTTTTACCAAAATGACACGCCTCAAACCCGCTCCTGGCAAGGCACATACACGGGTCAACGAAAGAATCAGGGTTTCAGCGATTCTCGGAGGCGTGTATGTGGGGTACCATGCAAAGATGAAAAACCACCTTTAAACCACTCCTAAAAGACTAAAAATGATTAAAAAGATACTACTATTCATTTATCGAGGTTCTTTATACCAAATCCATTACTTTTAATCTTAACTTTAGACATACCAATTGTCAAGACCTAATTTAATATTTTTTTTCGGCCACATTTTGTTCCTAAAGCACATAAAAATTAGGTGGTGGTGCTGGCTTTTCACTGCCAACAGTCAACGTCATCGACATCGCTTCAGCAAAAATCCAGTAAAAGCGAACGTTATCCTCTGTTGGCAGAACAAACTTTTTCACCTTTTCATGCAATTGTCGCATCTCCTCCAAACTAATGAAACATTCAAACACAGAAAACTGCACCCGGCGACCATAACCCTCCAAAAAATTAGATAACTTTGTCCGCCTTTTGTCATCAGGAATATCATACACAACAATTACCACATTCTTATACTCTAAATTCTCCAGAAAGGCTCATAAGCTTCCCCATGCAAAAGATAACGTTTATAACGCCGAATCTGCAATTGAATTACCTGTCGATAACACACCTGAGACTGTATGTCCGGATGAGAAATTGACTCATTCATTCTTTGTTCAAATTGTTCCAAAAATACCTTCCTTGGCCCTGACTTCAGATAAACACCTCCTGTCGTAATAACTGAATCAAAATCCTTTGGTTTTACCGCAGAAGCATTAATAAACCATAACACAAAACTATCAACAATAGGAGAACGAAATTCCTCCATCAAATCAAAAGCTAAATATGGTTTCTTCTCCTCTCCATAATGGAAATTACCAAAATACGGCGATAAACCCTCAGCAATAATCAAACTCAAAACATTATTGAAAAGTAGAGTATAGCCAAAACTCAACAAAGAATTAACCGGGTCTTGAGGCGGTTGCCGATTCCGCAAAGAAAAGCTAAAAGCCGAATTACTAATTAACTTACCCAAAGCCGGAAAATATCGAGCAGCACTAATACCTTCATAACCTCGTAAACTATCAAGATTATTAACACTATCAACAGCCAAAATATCAGTATTAATACCAGCGATCGCCTTAGCAACCTCTGGCACTTGACGTTTCCGATTTAATCTTAATAAAAGCTGTCGAGAATTCATCAACTTCCCCCGAACAATAGCCTGACAAACAGGTAATTGAAACTCTACATTACCATGTTTTTTCACCTGAACCAATTCATTATCCAAATGAGTAGATTCCAAGTTCCAAACATGACCCTTGTATTGACCAGAGGAAGCCAAAAATAAGACAACAATTTTTTTATCTAAACAAGTTTGAATTACCGGAGTAGTCAACTGAATATTGCCAAAAATCAAAATTCGTTCAATCTCCCGAATCGGAATTTCGACCCGATTATTATCATTATTTTTATCCGGAATCCAAATCCCAAACCGTTGATTGTCCTTATAAATAGTAGTACCAGTTTCAAGTAAATAAATAGTAGCCATTTCTCGACTCCAAGTTATACGATTAGTAAATTTTTTAGCAAGCTTTAGCTCGACATTTTCTATGGTTGTTGTTGATGAAAAAGCTGTTGGTAAAACTTCCGATTCCGTTGTTTCCGCCTCTTGTTCTTGGAGGCTTTTTTTTTTACCCCCTTCTTCCGGCTGATTTTCAACTTCAGTAGATAAAGACTTAGGAGACTTAGCAGTATTTGACTCAACTGGAAAAATAGCATTATCAAGAAAACCATGTCCGAGAAAACGAAATCCTTCTTGAAAATTAGTCAAAAGAGTTTTATCAGGATGCAAAGTCAACTCTAGAGCATCCAAAGTTTTTTCTACATGAGAAGAAGCAGCCACGATTTCTTCTAAACTTTTAGCCATAACGACAAAATCATCAGCATAACGCACCAACTTCCAATCAGTATCAGAGAAACTTTTGTCAAATTCATCCAAATAAATATTAGCCAAAAGAGGAGAAATAACCGCCCCTTGAGGAATGCCTTTCTCAGCCTTAACAATTCTCTTCTTAGTTAAAATCCCAACAGAAATCCAAGATTTAATCAAACATAAAATCCCTGGATGTTCCACATAATTCCGTACTGTTCTTAATAATATTTGATGATTAATATTATCAAAAAACTTAGTAATATCGGCATCCAAAACAAACCGATAACCTTCATCTCGCCACCGAATTACTTCATTAACAGCATCCAAATAAGAAAGATTAGGACGATAGGCAAAACTAACAGGAGAAAAATGTTTTTCCACCACAGGATTAAGCACATTTAAAAGAGCGTGTTGAACAGTTCTATCCCTAACAGTAGGAATTCTTAATTCTCGAAATTTGCCATTATTTTTAGCAATTAAAATCTGTTTACAAGGAAGAGGTTGATATCTATTATTAGCCACATCATCCTTAAGTTGAGAAATATTACTCCGTAAATTTTGCTGAAAATCATCAATAGTTTCATCATCAACACCAGGACTACCTTGTTTAGCAGCAACATTAGAAAAAGCTTGAATAAAATTATCTAAAGTGAGGAATTTATCGACTAAATTAGTTGAGTCTAATTCCGAGTCATTGTTTAAATTAGGAAAAATCTTTCGGAAAACCATCGTTATTTCAGTTATCAGTTAACAGTTATCAGTTATCAGTTGTTAGTTAGCAGTTGACCGAAGAATTAATAATTAAATAATTTAGGTTTAAAGCCTCCCTCTTTCAAGGGGAAACAAGAAACAATTTTCCTTTTATTCAATCCTATCCGTTTTAGGGAGAGGTAATTATCAATTATCCATTATCAATTATCAATTATTGAAAGTCCGTTCTGACTTCTGCCTTCCATAACATTATTGCATTGGCATGGAAATGGGGTTTTCCTGTCATCAAGACTTACGCCAGAGATGAAACTATACGCCATTAGGTGCTGCGTAAGTCCTGTATAGTTATTTTTTTATTTTTCTTTAAAAAGTATAGGAAAAAGCCTCTTCCATCAACCTTTATAGTGAATAATATCAGAGCGCTAAACTAACTCCAAAGGAGCAAAATTAATGATAATATCTGTCATGGTTACTATCTCTTTTTCAACTATCTTAGAAATAATATATAGATTATTCCAACCAAATAATAGAAAGTTTAATTCCCTAGCTGAAAGCATCTATTTCGCTGAAAATGAAGATGCAGAAAAAGGCTCTACTATTCCACCAATATAATATCTTGAGCAAGAAGACTATCTACTTTCTGCCTTACTTTTGATAAAATTTACAAGCTTGTTGAATATCCTTAGCCATAGTTTCACGCAATTCCCAAGGCAAGAAAACTTCAACTTTCGGTCCCCAGCTTCTCAAACGCATAATCGTATTATAATCCTGCCGATAGTTTACTCGACAGTAAATATCAGAGCTAGAACGAGATTTTAAACTTCCTAAAAGCTGCTGTTTTTGCTCCAATTTTATCTCATAATTATTAATCAAACTTTGAGCTTGTTTTTTTGAAATTTGTTTAAATAACTTCTCTCGTTCCGTACCTTGAATATAAAGATTATGATAATAACGGTCAAATCTAATTAGTAATATCTCTTGGGGCCGAGCTAAATTAAATCCCCAAGCTTCACTGCGAAAAATTTCTAGAGTTTGAGGTGTTTTTGACTCACACATTTTCTGGGAAAAATTCGGCAAATTTACCAAATTCCACTCTAACTCTTCTATGTTTTTAATCCTGTCAAGGCGATAACCATACCAATTTATTTTCATGGAACTACTATCATTGGGAGTTTGACCATAAGCAAATAAATAAGGGGCACGTTGAGAATAGTAAATACAAACAGGATAGATAATATAATCTTCTCCTTCATCTTGATAATTTTGAAAATTACTGGCACTAACATAAGTAATTTTTATTGGTGGAATAGGTTGAGAATGCCAAAGATTTTTGAGTTTTTGTGTCCAATTATTTATCTTTTCAGAAAATTGCGGATGTACAATATATTCAAGTTCTAAAAAGAAACGTTGTTCGTGATTAATTTTCTGACTAAACTCATTAAAAAAATCTGCTAAATCATTTTGAATTAGATTTTCAATTCCTTGATTATCGACAACTTTCTCCGAGACAGACATCAGAACATCGGGGAATGAATCAACTTTAATATATTGAGTTTTAAACTTGTTGTGAGCAGGATTGCTCTTAACTTTTTCTGACTGTAACCAACCCATAGAAACTAATGTTTTAAAATCATATTGAAAGTTTTTTCTAGTTTTAGCTAATAAACGTATTTTCTCTTGTTTTTCCGACTCTTTTCTTGGAGAAATTATGCCAAAATCTAATAAATTATTTAGTTGTTGTGGTGTAACTGGATAGAGCTGAAGAAACGATTTTTTCCATTCCTGAACATCAGAATTTATACTCCGCTCAAATAGCCACTCAGTCATTGTTTTGTGACAATAACAGTTAGAATCATGGTTATGAGGAATTGTATCATTTTTATGATGCTCAAATCCTGTAAAAAACCTCTCGCACCAGTCATTATAGGTAAATTTATTTCCTAATTCAACTTTGACTGGGTCTGCTGCATCTCCATATAGCGATCGCAAGATTACCCATAGACGTACAGCTTTAGGTAAATTTTGTTTTAAAGACCCCCGTGCCAATATCTGTAAAAATTCAACATCAGGGGAAAAATCAAAAACGTTAGATGTCCTGAAGTTACTCTGGTTCATATTTAATAATTTGGTCTCAAAGGAGTTAGGCCGAAAATTTTGTCAATTACTATAAAAGTTGTGGTGGTGGATTTTCAATAGATTTGATGCGAATGAGGAAAAAAATGGAACTAATCCGTATAAATACAGAGTCATTTCAAAAGAGATTTAATTTTTTTTTACCCAACAAACTCGTCAATGACATTTTTATGGACAGAATCTCTACAAATATACATAAATTTGTCATTCGCATAAAAAGGGTTGCGGAGCTAAAAAAGTGATGTTAGTCTAAGAAAGTCAACAAAAAATCCTGCAAATATGGACTACATTGCTTAATAAAAAGTCGAATTATTAGTATCTTTTTAAGATAGATAAAGTAGTCAAACTCAAAGATTACATAAAATTTATCCATAGCAGCAAAACTATAAATTTCAGAACTGCAATGAAGATTAACTATCACCGTAAAATTTATGCTTTACTACAAAGCACAACAACATTATCTGCCCAAGAAATAGAATGTTTAAAGGATAAATTAGAATATCTAGAACAATGGTGGGAAAATCAGGGACAAAAATGTGCAGAACTAGCACAAACATCAGACAGAGTTACTCTGAAATCTAAATCTGACTTGGACTTATCTAATATAGAAGTATGTCATCTAATCAGTGGGCAAAAACAGGAATTAACCAAAATTGATTATCAACACTTTCAGCTACCTCAAGAAATAGGGCAAGATGCAGAAAAAACATTTTGGTGGCTTTGGCGTTTTTATCCAGAAAAATTAAGAAAACAGCAAAAAAATGCCTTACTACTACCAGCAGATCGAGTTTTACCAGACTGTCCGCGTCACAGTTACAATAGTACAGTTTCAGCATTAACAGGAGCAATATTTCCTAATAAAAATACTGAAACTCACCCACATTTATTATTATTTACTTTCTCTCCAGTACAGGAATTTATTAAAGCATCTCGTAAATTTCTCGACTTTTGGGCAGGGTCTTATTTATTGCATTATTTAGGTGCAAAAATGTGCTGGTATATTGCCTGTAAATATGGTCCTGATGCTGTGATTACTCCCTCATTGTGGGGACAAGAAATTATTGATGCTTGGATTTTACAAAAGTATCCAGAGTTTAAAAAAGAATTTAAAGAACCATCTAATAATAATAAGTACAATGACCCTGTAAGTAAATTTAATAAAGGTGAATCAGTCAGTCTAAGTACAGCAGGTTTCCCTAACTTAGTAACTGCTATTTTACCAGGAAAAAATGCAGCAAAAGCAATGGGAAAAAAGCTGGTAGAGAAACTGAAAGAAGATTGGATAGATATTGGTATTAAAGTTAGAGAAGTTATCAAAAAAGAAGTAATGGCTTTTGCCAGTCAACCAAAAAAAAGAGAAAATTTCTGGAAAGATAACGCTAAAGATTTTATAGACTTGGAAAAGTATAAGAGAGAGTTGGAAAAGTGGCAACATGGAGGCAACTGGGAATGGAATAAACTTTGGGAAGCGCAACTAGATAATACTTGGGAAAGTTATTGGACAGTTGTACCTTTGGGCGACCCCGAAAAACCATTAGAAATAAATAAGGATAATGCAGAGACATGGTTAAAAGCACAGACCAAACTATCCCAAACTCGTCAAGAAATTCCAACTCAAGCAGAACAACAATTTTACGAACAATTTAATGTCGGTACATGGTGGGGTAGTTTCCAAGGTCGTTTGGGGCAGTCCATTCAAGCGGTGAAAAATACTCGCACCTGGCAAATACCTGTTGCACCAGGAGAACGTTCCACACTTTCAGGTCAGTATAGTGCAGTACATCCCGGTCTCAACTACAATAAATTTCGAGAAGGTGCAGGAATGTCTGCTGGAAATATGCGTTTGTTTTGGCAAGTCATGGCAAAAGTCGAGGCATTTCAGGGTTTATTCAACGGTTCGGAAAAGTTGAATGCTCTGGAGTTGACAAAGCGGATGGCATGGGTGTATGGAGGAGTTGCTGAGTCATTGGGTGTTAGTATCGAACAGGAAAAATATATTGCCTATAATACACAACCAGATACTGATGATAATGAAGAACAGTCTAACTCAGAAAATCAACAATTAGATTATGAAAAATTTATCCGTTTTCCTAACCTAACTTCCATAGCAGCAGCAAAGTTTGCTTACGAACATCCGCAAAAAGTAGCTGAATATTGGGGATGTCTAAATGCCAAATTGAAACAGTCTAATTTCACTAGCAGACAAAAGAGAATTTTCCGTGCTAAAACCCGTCGCTCATTTCAAGTGAGAAAAACGGATAAAGTATTAGGAAGTAATGGCAACATTAATTGTAATGGGGTGATGTTTTCTAGCAAGTGGTTGGCTGAAGACATGAGTCTAGAAAGAGACCAGATATCCGAGCTAAGAAATATTGTAGACAAAACTCACAAAGAATGTGGTTTTGGCGACAGTAGTCCCTCAGACTGGTGGGCAATAGTCCTCGGTGATGGCGACAATATGGGTAAATATGTCAATGGTAGTAGGTTAAAACCATATAAAGATTATATCAACCAAGATGCTATTGAAGAGAAACAACGGCAACAAATAGAAGCAGTGCTTCCAGAATTTATGGAAACCCGCAAACGCATGGGGCCAGCGACTCATGTCGGTCTCAACCGCGCTCTATTAGACTTTTCTAACCGTCTTGTACCCTATCTGACTGAGGAAAGATGTTGCGGAAGGGTGGTTTATAGCGGTGGGGATGATGTAATGGCAGTTTTGCCCGTGGAAGACTTACCAGAATATTTGCGCTCGCTCCATGCTGCTTGGCAAGGTGGAGAAGACTCGGAGTTTGAAAGTGAAGGAGGTTATTGGTTTCCCAAAGATGAGACAGTGAAAAATTCTAGTTTAGATAAGCGTCCTTATTTTACCATGGGAGCAGGAGCAACAATGAGTATGGGTATTGTTATTGCTCATAAAAGCGTTCCCTTGCCAACCGTACTTGAGAGTTTATGGACGGCAGAAAAAGACCGAGCTAAAAAAATTCCGGGAAAAGACGGGTTATGTTTTCGAGTAATATACGGTTCTGGTAATACATTGGAAGCGTTGATGAAGGGAACGTTATTATCTCAATGGCATGAGTTACTCAAAGTAGAAAAGTATAATGAAGCATTTAGTCCTCTACTTTATAGGTTAGCTGAAGAGTTACCACAACGTTGTCTAGTGACAGAAAACCTACGTTTGTTCAGGGAAGCTGCCAGCGTTATTATTAACCGTCGGGAAGATAGTAAAAAGTTAGACGCAGGTAGTGAGAAAAAACTGTTGGCATGGTTGGATAATTGGGAAGAATGGGCATTTAGTGCTTCTGAGCATGACGAGTCAGCTTTGGGAACTAAACCGGAAGACTTGGGGAGGTTGCTTAAGTTTACCGGATATTGGATAGATAGAATGTGCGAACGTGAGAAGTGGGTAAAGGAGGGTAATTAAAAATGAAATGGTACAAACTCACACCCTTAGACGTGCTATTATTTAGAGAATCAAAACCTTTTAGTCCAGGAGAAGCATCATGGGCAAAAGGAATTTTTCCACCCCTACCGTCAACAGTATTTCAAGCATTACGGACTGCACTACCAACTTATAACCCGAAACAACCCATACGAGATTTAAACTTTCTCGGTCCGTTTTTAATGGATAGTTCTCATACCCTGTGGTTGCCTACTCCCAAAGATTTGTTAGCAGTGGGAACTAAACGAGAGGGAGATGATAAAACTGAGGGTGATAACTATAAAGACAGTGCTAATACTTGGAGTCGTATTACCCGACTTGTTCCTAGTAATAGTCTGGAAACATGGAAACATTTAGAAAATTCTCAGTCTGTTTCGGCGATGGTGCCGCCTGAGTTGCAGTCTAATGAATTTATCTGCGGACGACCAAAACCTTGGATCAAAGCAACTGCCTTGGGTAAATATCTACAGGGGGAAAATTCTTTTGAAACTAATGATTTTGAGGACGATCCTTGGGAGGTACAAATTTTACCACATATTGATATGCAGGAGGGAACTCGTCAAGTCAAGGTAGAAAGTGGATATTTTACGGAGGTGGCAACACGCATCAAACCTGGTTGGCATTTTGTGGCTGCATTTGGTAAAAAACAAACTGAGAATGAGGAGTCACAACAAAATAATATTACAGAGTTACAACAAACTGTGGTACGTTTTGGTGGGGAAGGACACCGCGCTCTGGTTACACCTATAAATACGCCTTCAGGTTGGAGAGGTTTAGGAAGTTACCAACAGTCAAATACTGAAAGCTGTTTTGCTTACTTATTAACACCAGGGTTAGCTGAAGCTGAAACAGGGGAACCTATTTATGGGGTTTATCCTCAAACTTGGCTGGAAAAATTGGCAGGTTGTGTGAGCGATCGCCCGTTAATGTGGGGTGGTATTTCTAATATTCAGCGTCGTCTACCTACTTCTGAACCGAAAAGAGCAACTGAGAAGGGAGAAGTAGAATTTTCCCTATTACCTCAAAGGGCGTTTGTACCTCCGGGGACGGTGTATTTGTTTAAGGAGAATAAGTTGCCTGACGAACTGCAGTTAATACCGACTGTGGGTAGTAGTTGGGCGACGACATTTCAGATGTTAAATTATGGTAAATTATTATGGGGGAAAAGATAACAATGAAAGCAAATTTAGGATATTTATACCTTCTGTCTCCTTTGCACACAGGTGGCACGAGTCAAGAAGGAAATATTGTTGGTATCGCTCGTGAAGTTCACACAGACTTACCATATTTGCCTTCTAGTACAATACGCGGTCGTCTGAGAGCAGCGACATCGGATAACCTAAGAAATAACTTATGGGGAAACACTTTGGAAGATGTGACTAATGGTGGGGATGAAAATCTCACTCAAGGGAAGTTATGGGTTGGAGATGCTTTTATTCTCTGGTTTCCCGTACCTTCTCTCAGTCATGGAGTAGTTTGGATAACATCTCCTTTTCTCCTCCGTCGGTGGTTACGGTTAGTTAATCCAACTTGGGAAAGCGATCGCCAATTAACTGTTCCATCTGTTGGTAGTTTTAGTGGAGGAAATAAAAAAAATCTTTATCTTAAAGATGCTATTTTTGATAAGACAAACTTACAAGAATGGAAAAAAGATAACTGGCAAAAATACATTCCTGGAGGTAACGAAGAAACTAAAACTATTTCTAATGTACTGATTATTTCCGATGAAGATTGTCAAGTATTAATTCAATCAAGTCTTTGGCGACAAGTCAAAATTAAACTTGATGAAAAGAAAAGTGTTGATGGTGGTTTTCGTTATGAAGAAGCTATACCTCCTGAAACAGTTATGTTTTTTCCTTGGGGTAAGAACACAATAGTTAATGGCACAAGTCAACAATTGATTGAATCTTTCAAAAATAATGTTTTAAAACAAGAAAATTGTTGGCAATTTGGCGGTCAAGAAAGTTTGGGTAGAGGATTTGTTGAACTTTGGAGTAATTAAGGAGAAATTATTATGCTACAGTATGACCCTCGGAGTATTTCTAGTAAGGTTTATCAGAATCTCAAAAAATTAAAGGATGAGACTCCTAACAATTCAGACCAAAAAGAACAAAAAAGTCAAGCTGTTGAACTTTATAATTACATAGCAACTTGGGGATTATTAAGATTAAAAGCTGAGGAAGTAGCTCTCAATCAAAACAGCAAAAAAAAGACAGTTAAGTGCTTTTTTAAAACCTTGGCAAAAGTAGCTTTTCCTGATGTTGATTTGCATCCAATTTCTCAGTCTGAAGAGTCTCAAGGAATTGAATTTCTAACTGGACGTTCAACCTCTGAATATTTAGGTTTAACAGCTTTAGCGTTGCAGGTAGCTCGTGAATTTGCATTTTGGTCAGAAGCTATCTATGCACATTTAAAAGACGCGGAAAAAAATCATAAGTCAAACTAAATAATAAGGATAATTGATTATGCCTGATAAACCTTCACCTTGGTTAAAGCACCGTTTTTTATCACCAAAATTTAGTGAAAATTCTAGTTTTGTTGAATATTTACGTTGGATGAGAATACAGTTACTAGATAGTCAGCCAGAAAAAGGTACTATTGATAGTGGTACTGTTTTAGAATTGTTTGAAAATTTTCAAGATAATGACTGGTCAGAAAGTTTAAACCGATTAACAAAAAGAACGAGAAAATTAGCAGATGAATCTTTTAAAGTTTTTTGTCCATGGCGCATTAGAGTAGGAGGAACTAAGGGTCCTGAGTCAATGCTTTTACCAGCGTTTGATGCTTTAGGAATGCCCTATATTCCTAGCAGTACATTGAGAGGAATTGCTAGGGAAATAGCTACTCAGGATGAAAATTTTACAGAAGAAAAAGTCAAAGAAATTTTTGGGCATATTGATGATGGAAAAACCAAAATGGGTCAGGTGATATTTTTAGATGCTTATCCTCTTCCTGGCAAATATAATCAAGGTGGTCTTTCTCCAGATATGGCAAATCAAATTTGGAAGTGGGAGAACAACAAACCGCCTGAATATAATACTAATCCAAACATTTGTATTTCTCTAGAGAAACCCACTTTTGTAATTGGTTTACGGCGTACAGCAGGTTGCTCTGATGAGACTTTAAAGTTAGTAAGAAATTGGTTGATTAAAGGGTTATCTCAAGGTATTGGTTCGAGAGTTAATTCTGGTTATGGTACTTTATTAATTCCAAGTAAGAATGAAGAACTAAAAAAGCAAGTTATCCGGAAACCGATAATTATTAAAGTAGAATTTGAACTTGAAGGACAACTAATTCACGGTAGACAAGATTTTGCTGGTTGGAGACAAAAAAGAAATAATAATGGATGGAAACCTCCTGGTGATGCTGTACCAGAAGTGCGCCCAACAGCTTTTCGTTCTATGTTACGTTACTGGTTTCGCGCTCTAGCTTTGGGAGTTTTAAAACCACAAAGAGTACAAGAGTTGGAAACAGAGATATTTGGCGGTATTGAACCGGAAGCTAAAACTGGTTTGTTTCGACTAGAAGCAAGTGGAAAAATTAAGTCGGAACCGACTGATAACGATCCTGGTTCAATGTCTGGTCAGTTGACCTTGCGTCGTAACTCTTTATCGATTTTGAATGAAACAAATAAGGAAAAATATGAAGCTTTAGGTAGCTTACTTAAAACTCTAACTTGGCTAATGTTTCACTTAGGTGGAGTAGGTCAAGGGGCAAGAAGACCTTGTTATGAAAGAACATCTAGTAATCCTCTTTGGCGTGGTGCAAATTTATTTCCCGATCTAAAAAGTAAAGATAAATTTTGGTATTTGCCAAATAAAATTTCAGAATTTCAAAAGTTATTTGTGCAGCATTTACGAAATTTTTATCAGTCTCTGGAAGTTTTTTCAGAAAAAAAAATTAATACTAATTCACTACTATCTGTAAGCACTAACAATAAGTGGGCAGAAGCTGTTGATAGTAATTGTAAAATTGTAGTTTGTAGTGGTGAAAGTTCGGGCAACAAAGAATTTGCTCTTTCTGTTTTACACAGTTCAGATCTTAAAAAAACAGGAAAGAAAGGGTCAGATTACGACCCGGAAATATGTGGGGGTGTACAACCAAAAGCTATTCCTTCTCCTGTATGGATTAGGGAATTAAATTATGGTGGTGGGATTGATTTCCACGTTGTAACGGTTTTTGGTGCAAAAACTGGTAAACGTAAGGAATTTTTAGACAAACTTAAAAATCAGGCAGGTGAAAATTATCTAACAATTTTTCCTTTACCTAGAAATTAGCTAAATATTCAATCAAAGGAGCAATAATATGGCTATCCTAATTGCCAACATTGGCACTTCAGATTTAGCAGTAAAAATTGAAGAATATTACATTCCTGTGGGGTTTGACCGCAACGAACCAAATATTGATTATTCTGACTTAACGGAAGATGAGAAAATTATGTGGGAACAGCAGAAGTTAAGACAGGAATATATCACTGAATACTTATGTCCTGAGTTAAATGTTGCAGTCGATTCAAATAATCCTAAAAATCCTTTTTCTTTCCTAGAATTGACTGAAAAATTACTCAATGCCTATCAACAAGATGAGGAAAAGTGGCATCCTCGGATTCGCCCCGGTAGAATTAGTGGGGTAATTCAAACTGCTGTGGAAAAGTTTAAAGTCAAGGATATTTACATCTTTGTTACTAAACAAAAAGATCCACATCCCCAAGATTCTATTTATCTGTTTGATATCTTGCAAAAGTGGTTCAAAAAAGAACAAAATATTCAGCTAATTCCTGAGATTATACCTGCTAATATACCTGCCGTTGATTTAGATAATTTACTCGATTACTATTATGGTGTTTTTGTTAAATATATTAGTAAAGATAGTGAATTATTCATCAGTCTTAAAGGTGGAACGCCTCAGATGAAAACTGCTATTTCTATGCAGGCATTTGCTTCTTCTATTAATAAACAAATTTTTATTGACCCCGTGTTGTCTCCTGCTAAAATATTAGCTGGAAAACCTTCTGATTGTCTGTTAACTTCTTATTGGCGTTATATGCGAAATCAGAAGTATCAAGATGTGAAAATATTGTTGGAAGAAAGATGGGATTTTGATGGAGCTATTCAGTTAATTGAGCAATGGCAGGATACTTTAAAGTTTTTGAGTTCTCACTTAGACGATATCAAGATTTCTCAGATTAATCACTTGATTTCTCAAGTTATTAGAACACTCAAAATTGCTAACTATTGTTTTAATTTAGACTGGAAAACTGCTCAAAGTATTGTTAATAAAAATTCGGCTAAAATTTCGGGGAAGATTAGTAATCAATTCCAGCCCTATAGTCTTTTACTTAATCTCTATACCCTATGTCACATTTATTATGAATTGAATCAGATGGCTAATTTTTTAGTAGGAGTCAGTTCTTTTTATGAAAAGGTATTGGAAATAATAGCTAAGAATTTGGGTAAAAAACAAGATTATCCAGAAAGAGGTAATCGCTATGAAAAGCTATATTTTTTAGATGAGAGAATCAGTAAAAATTCAAGGCAATATGAATCTTGGTTGATTATAAAGAAATGTCTAAATAGCTTAAATTTTTGGTGTAGTAAACGCAATAGATTTATTCATCATGGTGAGGGAATTTCTCAAGAGTTAATGCATGAATTATATTCTCAAACAGAGTTATTTGCTCAAAGAGGTAATCAATATGAACGGGAAGATGCCAGAAATGCTTGTTCTCCTGATTCAATTTTAGATGTAATGACGGAAATCCTAGAGACTGATTTCAATCTCTTGCCCAACCAATATCAGAGATATGTGGGTACAAAATCTGACTATTATATTTATTCTGCTGTCAGAAAGTGGGCGATCGATCAGTTAATGGATGAAGGATTGAAATAATGCGATCATAGCGGGTCTGGTTCAGCTCTATTGATGGCCAGTTTTTTTTCTTAAAAATAGGTATTAATTTGAGGTTGACAATCTGTCTACTAAAAGTTAAGATTAAAAGTAATGGGATTGGTATAAAGAACCTCGATAAATGAATAGCAGAAACTTTTTAGTCATTTTTAGTCTTTTAGGAGTGGTTAGAAGGTTGTTTTTCATCTTTGCATGGTACCCCATCGACGCACCTCGCGGAATCGCTGAAACCCTGATTCTTTCGTTGAACTGCGTCGATGCCATGCTAGGAGCGGGTTTGAGGGTCGTCATTTTGGCAAAATTTACCGATTTGATTTTTTAATCAAAGGGGTAGGTACATTTGGGGGTCTGAAAGCCTTATTCTGTCGTGGTTCTGAAACTGAACTCTCTAGTGCTTCACCCGAAGCGGAATTAATGGAAACAAGATGGTTGGTGTTTTATTGAGAATTTTCTCTGCCCACCTCTAGTGCTTCACCCGAAGCGGAATTAATGGAAACTTTCCAGCATGTTTAAAGCCTGTAATTGCTAAGCCTGCCAATAGACTCTAGTGCTTCACCCGAAGCGGAATTAATGGAAACTTTTAAGGTTTTTCCGCCCAATCTATTTCGTATTCTCTAGTGCTTCACCCGAAGCGGAATTAATGGAAACATTAACGGTTGTTGTTATTATCGACTTTTTTTAACTCATCGACTCTAGTGCTTCACCCGAAGCGGAATTAATGGAAACCTTAATGGCTTCTGACAACGCCTCTCGACGAAGCTTGCTCTAGTGCTTCACCCGAAGCGGAATTAATGGAAACTTTTCTTGGTTTTAAGGCTAAAGTTCGCATATCAACCTCTAGTGCTTCACCCGAAGCGGAATTAATGGAAACCAAAGTGGAGTAGAAGAAGGTTTTAACCATCTATTTTTTCTCTAGTGCTTCACCCGAAGCGGAATTAATGGAAACATTTTTGTCATGCCAATCATGTTTATTTGACATTCTCTAGTGCTTCACCCGAAGCGGAATTAATGGAAACAAGCTGGTATAAACGTTAGTTGAACTTTTCAATAGTCTCTAGTGCTTCACCCGAAGCGGAATTAATGGAAACACCTAGGACGAACCCTAGGGTTTTTTGCAGTGAACTCTAGTGCTTCACCCGAAGCGGAATTAATGGAAACAAGAACTTGCATCGCTGACCCGATGATGCAAGCTCCTTCCTCTAGTGCTTCACCCGAAGCGGAATTAATGGAAACGTTTCTCCGTACTTTTGATTGCTGAAAGCTCAGCTGTGCAATCTCTAGTGCTTCACCCGAAGCGGAATTAATGGAAACGTTGAACGGGTGTGTATTTTATACCCATTCCACTAACATCTACCTCTAGTGCTTCACCCGAAGCGGAATTAATGGAAACGTTTCCTGTTGCTTCCGGAGATATTGTTTAATATCGTCCAGTTCTCTAGTGCTTCACCCGAAGCGGAATTAATGGAAACATTTAGGGCAACAGCTGAAGATGTTTATCGCACTTGTCACTCTAGTGCTTCACCCGAAGCGGAATTAATGGAAACTTGTTGGCCAGATATACTGACCTTTATTGAATCTTTCTCTAGTGCTTCACCCGAAGCGGAATTAATGGAAACATGACTGCTTTCGAAGAAGCCTTTTAATGCTTCTTTGACTCTAGTGCTTCACCCGAAGCGGAATTAATGGAAACTTCTTGGGTTCTCTTATTATGAACTCTTGAGTGCGAGTCTCCTCTAGTGCTTCACCCGAAGCGGAATTAATGGAAACATTGTGCCGTCTTCCGATTCCGTTGCACGTGCTGTCTCTAGTGCTTCACCCGAAGCGGAATTAATGGAAACAATTCTGGTCTTTCCAAATTTTCTGAAATGTAAAACCCCTCTAGTGCTTCACCCGAAGCGGAATTAATGGAAACGTATTGCATTAGCTGGTTATGTTTTGGTGATCTCTAGTGCTTCACCCGAAGCGGAATTAATGGAAACAT
>NZ_JAAHGH010000069.1:27562-40661 GCF_010672525.1 Okeania sp. SIO2B3
AATTTTCTGAAATGTAAAACCCCTCTAGTGCTTCACCCGAAGCGGAATTAATGGAAACGTATTGCATTAGCTGGTTATGTTTTGGTGATCTCTAGTGCTTCACCCGAAGCGGAATTAATGGAAACATCTCTAGAGAACAGGAGATTAAAAAGAAAAAAGCTCTAGTGCTTCACCCGAAGCGGAATTAATGGAAACGACAACACTTGCAGTAAAAAATGCACCCGGCGCTTCCATCCATACAAAAATTTGATTAATCAAAAAAAGAAAGCTAACTGTCAAAAGTTAGCTTTTTTTGTGGCTGATACCAATTTCAATCTGCTATACTTAAAGATAAGCTCGCTATAATTTCACATCTCAAAACCAAAAATTTAACGCTGCAAAACTGATACATTCAGAGACACCACAAATGAACAAACCTTTAATCTGTCACTTCCTTATCGGCACTCCAGCATCAGGCAAATCAACCTTTGCCACCCAACTCGCAACCCAAGACAACTACACCACCGTCTCCACAGACGCAATACGCTCCAAACTCTATGGCAACGAAACCATCCAAGGAAACTGGCACGACATCGAAACCATCGTACTAACCAAAATATCAGAAAGCATCACCGCAGGCATTCCCGTCATTTACGATGCCACCAACGCCTACCGCCCCTACCGCATGGCCATACTAGAAAAACTACCCCAACAAAACTGTTACTGGATAGCATGGCACATCAAAACCCCTCTAGCTATCTGCTTAGAATGGAACAAACAGCGCACCCGTCAAGTTCCAGAAAAAATCATAGAAAAAATGTTTCAATCTCTAAAAAACTTTCCGCCCATAGTAGCAGAAGGCTTTGCAGCAGTACATACTATTCACAACAGCACATTCAACCCTAAAACAATACAGCAAAAGATCGACTCCCTCACCCGCAGTAATATTAACCGCAAAAACCGCACCTCCTCCCTAGAATTTCATTCCTACTCCCGACTCAAAGACTTCGATCGCCTGATACATTTAATCTCTCTACTCATTCAATATCCCGGTCTCGGCAATTTACAACAAACCACACCCGATGTACTAATCAATATATTTGGAGAGCAACCTGACTTTCCTGACGCTCTTGCTGAGATAGTAGGAGTTATGGCCTTATTAAAAGGAGAAATTTATGCAGATACAGAAGCGATCGCCACTGACTTAGTCTGGTTAGAAACTAACGGTATCGTGGCACAAAGGCAAACTGTAGATGCTGCCATGTTAGATGAAGAGATACTACCTTTGAGTAAGCCAGAAGACAAAACTCAGAAGTCAGAAACAGAGAAGCTTAATTATAATGAAGAAAATAATAACTGTTCAGATATATATGATGGAAAATCAGATATTATTGCTCATCCCTACTCAGATGTTGCTCCATTTAAAAGGTTAATAACAGCCATCCGTCTAATATTAAACCGACCATTTCTCAGAGAAAACGACAAGAAAAGTTTAGACGTTTTAGCAGAAACCTTATCCCAACAACCAGGAATGGGGGGAGACTGTCGCGACCAATTTCGTAAAGATGTAGAAAATATTCTCAAACCATTTCAAATATTACCAGACTTTCCGATGCGTCACGGCTATTTTGCAGGTACAGGAATTTTGTCGCGGTATGAATTGAAATGCTTGCAGGATGTATTGCGGGCGCAAGTTAAAAGTATGGAAGACCCCGTGGCTTTATCTATTTATCGGCAATTTTCCCAACGGATGGGTTATTCTAAATTAGAAACTTCTCAACCTTATCCAGTCAGAGCGATCGCTCATCAGTCGATGATAGATTTAGACTTGCTCTCGGAAAATGTATTATCTCGGAAACTCGAAGTAGTAGAAGATATTATTATCAAAGGAAAATTAGTTGAATTAGGGCGGTTAAAAGGTAAAGGAAAATTTACTGGAGATGCCGAAGGAACATTTGCTGCTTGGTTGTTGCAGATAGTCTTTTTCAATAATGCTTGGTATTTAGGTTTTGAATGTGAGGGAGGTTCATCAGATGGTTTGTTACGGTTTGAACGTCTAGATAGGTTATATATTAGTCAACATTTAAGCAAGTCTCGCCCACAGCAACAACAGCTCCGAAATTTACAACGATTACAAAAACTTTTAGATGCTAGTTTCGGGATATTTTTAGGTTATTCTGCTGCCGACCAAAGTAAATTTTTAAGTAAGAAAAAGCTAGATAAAAAGCAAGTAATAGTAACAATTGAATTGTGGTTTGATGAAGAAAAATTTAAGTTTGTGTGTGAAAAAACCAAACGGTTTCCATCGGGAAAATTGCAAATGTCACCTCCTCCTAAAGGTAGTGGTTTTGTCAAAGATGAAGAGTATCAAAAAGTTTTCCGTTTGTCAGGTACACAAAATCGACGTTTTCCCCATAAGTTTCGAGTGGAATTACCTTGTTGGTGTTTAAAAGATGTGAATTTTTTAAGTTGGGTTATTGGGTTTGGCGGTCATGTGAAAGTAGTTAAACCAGATGAATTAATTGATAGTGTTTATGAGGTTGGGTTAGGTATTGTTGAAGTTTATGAGGGGAAGGGAGAAGGAAAAGAATAAAGTTGAGCAGCGATCGCCAAAGCGATCGCAACTAACAATTAATAGTTACTTCTTCCTCAAAGGGAGAGTTGTAGGAGAGGAAATTATAACTTTTGTCTAGGAAAAATTACCAAAAGACTAGATATTGTGAAATTGAGCCACAAGTTGCTAAGAGCAACTTTATCAATCGATTTAGCTGTTGTCAAGAATTATGCTTTGCTGAATAAATTTTAATTGTTAATTTTTAGACGATTCACCAAGTGGTGAATCATCCAGATTGGACATTGTTTATCCAGTAGGCCAAGACTTTGAACCTGACGATAAATTCAACAAGTCAAATAATTTTCGTGGCCTTTTAATCTAATTTACAGACTTTTATGGCTAAATTTTCAGTAGATATAATTAAGCCATTACTAACTAATTTATTTTTTATACAAACAACAAAAACTCAAGTAATCGTGCTAGAATAAAATATAGAAAGCAGTAAAGAATAAATACATAGACACGCAAAAGTATTAAAAATATCTCAAACTAGAGAGAATTCAAAGGTAATAAAAAGAGGATAAAAACTGTGACAAAATAACTCTTGATAATTGCACTTTTGAAGAGCTATTAGAGTTATCATGGAAATTCTCTCTAGAACTGACCAAGGCCACCTTAAACTCACTGTCCCTGTCCCTCTTAACCAACATCCTGTGGGGGTTTATTTGGCCTCTTTAAGTCCTGGTTCTGTTGTCACTATGAGACAGTCTCTCAACACTATGGCCTCTCTACTGACGAGGGGTGAGTGTGATGCCATTACCCTTGATTGGTCTCAACTCCGTTACCAACACACCGCTGCACTCAAGGTGGCCCTTAGACAAAAATATTCCCCATCCACTGTCAATAAAATGCTTTGTGCTTTGAGGCGGGTATTAAAAGAGGCTGTTCGTTTGGATTTAATCGATCCAAAAGACTATTCACACGCAATTGATTTACCGAATATGAGAGTTCCAGGAAAACCTAGAGGTCGCGCCCTCACCCGTGGTGAAATTACACGCATCATGGAGGTTTGTCAGTCAGATGCACCAATAGATGTGAGAGATACTGCAATAATTGCTATCCTACGGGGTACGGGTTTGCGTCGAGCTGAAGTGGTTAATTTAGATACAGAAGATTTTGACCCCACAACCGGAAAGGTGCTGGTTCGTCTGGGGAAGGGAGGTAAGGATAGAATGGTTTATTTGCCAGAAAGTGCGATCGCGCTTGTGGAAAATTGGTTAAAGGTAAGAGGAGAAATACCTGGGCCGTTATTGTGTCCGGTTAATAAGGGTGGCAACTTACAGATGCGCAGGATGTGTCCTGATGCTGTGTTAAAGATTTTGAAGAAGCGCGCTCTACAGGCGGGTGTTGAGGAGTTTAGCCCCCATGATTTTCGGAGAACATTTTGTTCTGACTTGTTGGATGCTAATGTAGATATTGTGACTGTTCAGAAATTAGCAGGTCATGCTTCACCCGTTACTACAGCGAAGTATGATCGACGGGGTGAGGAGACTAAAAAACGGGCGGTGCAGAATTTAGATTTTTGATACTCAACAATAATTATGAGCTTTATCAAGCATTTTATTTTTCTTGGCGGGCAACACTTTTAAACGACTTTCACCTCGATTAAGTTGCGTGAGATTTCTCCGGCGATAATCTTCTTCATCCACATAATTAATTTTTTAAACATAATAAAATTTTTAGATAGTTTATAGTACTTTCTTTGCTATTTCATAAATTGTTATTGCAAATATTATTATTATTGTACTTGCTCCAATTATTTCTACTAATTTAATAGTTTTTTCTATATCTTCTAATTCTTTATCTATTTCCAATAGCCATAATATCAAATCTCTAAACTTTGTGTTTGACCATTCTAAGATATCTAATATATAGTTTAATTCCTTGTATAATTCTAATCTTTCACATATTTCTATTAATACTGCTCCAGGAATTTTAAAAACTATTAAATCACTAATTATTATAGGTACTATTAGTATATATTTTAAAAAAATCATTACGTCGCTGCTTCAAGTCTTTACATATATCATATATCATATCAACGCAAAAATAATTTAGCCAGTTTGTTAGTCCCAAATAATACAATCAAAAAACCAAATATTTGACCGATACTTGCATATAACTCTGGTTGAGGTGACTTAGCCTCTATTAGTTTTATTGTTTCATAAACAATCACTACCAATATTGTTAGTAACATTGTGAACACAGAAAATGAAGTGGCGTAAATATATGCTGAAGTTATCTTACCAGCTAGCTCTGCTTCCTCTACATAATATGTTATTCCAAAAAACAACACAAGAAAACGTCCGATATTTTTGCTTTGCCATTCTAATATGTACAATATCCAGTCTGATATATACAATATCCAACCTGATATATACAATCCTATATAACGAAATAATATTGATAAGATTATTCCAGGAAAATAAAGCACTACAAAGCTACACAGGAAAATAGGAATAACTAACATGACTTTTAAAATATTAGTTAAATTAAAATTCATCTTAAATAGTTACTACCTCAAGTTTATACATACATAATAATAACGCGAATAAATGCGTGCGTGTATTGCTCATTCAATTTGCTACTAACTAGAAATACTATAGTCGTAGTCGGCGAACACATTTCAGGCCGCCAGCTAAACTTTTTCCCCAACACGGCCGCAAGAAAACATACTTGCCAAAATACAAAAACAAGTCAGTGCGGTGTCGGTTGGGTCGCTGCGCTAAAAAGTTTGCCTGAAATGTTTAGTGTTATTCGGAATATTTAAGCCATTTAAAAGATAATATCTGCATCTATTTCTTCATTATTATTTTCAGTTTTTCCACACAATTCTCGATAGTTATGAGGCAACCATTTAGGCCATTCTATCTCACCTTTTTTCTCCCCTAAAACCAACCACAAAATACCACCGTTTGCCATGCAAACATCTGGAATGCTTGCTGTATCTTGCTTTCCACAACTGCCGTTTGAAACGGAGGGTGGTTGTGGAGTTGCGTTTGAGGCAACCCAAATATTTCAGCGTTCGCCCTTTAGCTATAAACAAGCTTTCCGATAGCAAATGCTACCGGAAAAACAGATGCAAAAAAAAGACAAGAGCGATCGCTTATTGTTAGTGCTTTTTATTGAACACTATTTACCAGCAGAAGCACTATCTGCCATTTCCTCCTGACATTCTAACCAAAACCCTATAGCTTCTCTAATTATAGCTGATTTTGTTATACCTCTCTGCTTGATTATGCGTTCAAGGGCTTCGTTCTGACTTTCGATTATCCGGCCCGCAACAAATACCGTGCGCTCTTCTGGATCAACGGGCGGGAACCAAGCTGATTCTGCATTTTTATTTCCTAGTGGGGCTGACATTTTGACTACTTCCTTTGTCATGTTAACGGACTATGGCCTAACAATAACACAAAAATTTTTTTTCTGTAAAGAGTTGACATAGACTTGTTAACGGTCTATAATAATAAATATAGCTGGATTGATTACTAGCTATAGGACAAAAAAAAGGACACCGCCCGCTCCTACCAAAGTTGAGGCAATGTCCTTTAAATGTCCTTCATAGTCCATAAACAAGGAACCGGGAAGGCAAACATTATGTTACTGAAATCCCAAACAATTATCAAGCAAGAAGAGTTGGTCAGTATTTTAGAGACTCAACTCAAGAAAGCAAAATCCCGACTGACTGAGCTAACAAAAGCTGATACCAAGATTAAGTCAGTTGTTGCAGAACTAGAATCATTACTGACTGAGTATCCAGATTACAAACTACTGGTAAGCGATCGCCTCAAGCTCTCCGAGAGTGAAGCAGGCACAACAGGGCCAGTACGAATTGAAATTGAACAAGAGCTTGACCTACTTGATACATTAACAGAAAAGTTAGACAGTGCTTCTGAATACAAACTGAAATTTGGTCGCATTGGCAATACTGTAGCAGTGGGTTATGGCAACAAAATGATAGGCAAGTATGGCCTCTCAGATTCACAGATTTGGAGGGATACATTTTTATCTGATTATTTGATTAAAGAGCATGGTATCCAATTTGATGATCTCAAGCGTGATTTTAATTCTGAAACTACTCCTCAAGATGTGGTAGAAGCTTATGATTCATTGTTCGGCGAAGCTCCTCCACAAAATACGCTACATAACGAAAAGATTGAAAAGATTGAGAAAATTGAATCTCCATACTCATCTGAAGCAGAAATAGCTCAATTAATTGAGGCACATGACCAACTCTCTCAAAGAAATCAGCCTACGGAACAAGAAATTTCCGCATGGACTTCTGGACATGAGCAGGTACAATCTGTAGTATCACCGATTCAATCCGACGACGAAGAACAAAAAATTGCTCTGGTTGAAAAAGTATTGTCAGAACTGGATACTTTTGAATTTTCAAAGACCCGAGGCATTCCCAAGATAGCTATGTACATAGAAATTCAAGGCAAATCTTTAGGAATGATTTTTACCGACAAAGGTGATTTATTAAGCACTACCGAGCTTGAAGAAAACTTGATTAGGACTTACGCATTAGATTTACCTTTACTCCTAAAGGATGTGAACGAAGGTAAATCTATCACTCTTGAAAATTATTGCTTATCTAAAAAATCAGAAGTAGGCAAAGTTCAGCAGCAAAACAAGCCTACAGCTAAGGCTACTGTCGAAACTTTAAAAGCTGCTGATGTTGAGCAAGTAGAAATGGTTCAAAAACCTGACCCCACGCACTCGCAACTGAAGCAACAATTGTTGAGCAAAAAGAACAAATCAGAATTAGAGGAATTTAAAGCATCCATAGGTGCTCCTAAGGCTCTTGAGATTTGGGAAAGCTGCACCCATGCCGAGCGGAATCTCATAAAGTGCATCAACGTCGTCGCGGATTCCAAGCGAGCTGCCTTACCCTTTGACTTAGTTGGTTGGCACAACGCTCTAGGGAAGCTAGAAATAGCCCGGTATGTAGGTTTTTACTTATATGGCAAGCAAGTAGAGGATTCCAAGCGGGTTATCTACTTAGTAAAGCATGACACATTCAAGATAGTAGATAAGCGATCGCTCAAAGGAGTAGATGCAAAGTCTCAAAAACCTTGCCCTCCTGACCTTGTGATTAAGTTAGAAGCTGCATTAGAAGCACAACCAGAACCAGAGCAACCTACAGCCCAGGAAATAGCTAATAATAACTTCACAGGACTAGGTCCCGCCAAAAAGGCCCAAAGTTGCTCACCAACTGGAAAACTGCCAGAGGAGCCAGCATCCAAACCAAGCGTCGAAGCAGGCGACATCATTGAAGTACATACCAAAGATAGCATCGCTAACGGTAAAACTGTTGAGGTGAACTTCGTCAAAGAAGATGGGACAGTACACGTTGTCTGGGATGGTAAAAATGTATATATTCCAGCAAGCGGATACACGATATTTTCCAAAGGACTGGGCCTAAAAAAATAATCAAGTCATCTGAGGCGCGTAATGATTCCGCCTCCACCCTAGACGAGGCGGAAACCTTGGATGACTATGTTTACATTCCAGATGATTTTGATTTTAGCTTTTTGTACGATGACGACGATCCTAGCTGGCTAGATGCAATCATTGCTGAGATTGAGCAATTAGAAGGGTTTCGAGTCGAACATAACGAATTGATTCTAAAGGTTTGGCATTATGGAACTGAGGCTGGAGCTTGTTATCATCTTGGCAGTCATCTAGATATCACACCCACACTAATCAACGAACTTGCAAAATATGATTTAGACTTGGAAGCCTTCATGGCAGCGTCGGACATCAACTACCAGCTCATCACACATAAGTCAATCAAGCATCCTATTTTCAGACCAGACCTACATTTGAGTATCCAGTGGTCAAAAGATTTGCACCCCAATGACGGGTACATCAACGGGCATTATTTTGGATACCACCGGAATTACTACCACGGCGACTATATCGAATTAGTATATCGCCATCAGATTTACCAGTCCAACTGGTCACACAACCCAGACTATCTAAAACCTTACTTTGACGCCATCTGGAAAGAAATCCAAGAGAAGGAAATCTTTAGGCATCCCAAGGAAATCAGTTTAGGTAGTAAGGTAGCCAATTATTTGCCCTGGGGGTTTAAAGCCTACAAGGTAAAAGGTAGCGCTGGTAGTCAGTGCAAAATCCAGAGAACTATCAGACAATACTGTTATCTCAAGAAATGTGGGAATCAATATTACATCAGTCCTACAGAGGATTGGCAATTTATAGCACGGGTCACACCAGATTTATTTAAAGCGGTGGGAATCGCATTAGAAATGATTGGTAGTTCAAATTGACAAAAAACCTTCCTATTTTCGGAAGGATAACAACCAAAACAATTTTTTAAGGAGAATTAGACCATGCAAACATTTAATGTATTTGGAGAAGTAGCAGAAAACTCGATCCTCGTACCCGATTTAGCTATCGGGCTTCGCAACAACTGTCAAGGGGGAGTTTGGACGCTCGGTGATAGTCCAGCAGGTGGTAAATTGCACTGTTCAATCCTCAAGTTTAGTAAATGGTTTGGGGACTTGGGTAGTACAAGTAATGAATTATGGGGTCAAATTTTTCTGGTTGCTGAACCCGGTAGTTCAGAGGATATTCCGGACAATTGTGTAATGGTATCCTATATTAAAACCCGCTCCCTATCAGACTTTAATCGCCTAATCGTCCAGTTGCAGTCCAAAGGTATCAATCCAGCTTTGGGGGTTTTTGCACCCAAATACATAAAGCACTCGAAAAGCTTACAGGACGAAAAAACAGCCGTCTACTATAGTCTTGAATGGCATTGGAGAGAGAGGACTGAGGATGATAATAGTATTGAAAAATTATCTGAATGCTTGCAATTTAGCGATCGCCTGATAGATTGCCAAGGTACTGCAAAAATGCAATGTTTGGATGGTTTGTCTGCTTCTGAAATCCGGCAAATTATCAGCGGAGGACAGCAAGATAAATTATTGGTTGGAGCTGAATCTTAGTATATGTGGCAATTCACACAATTTTTACAGTCACCAGTCACAATTAATTGATTTTAAGGAGGTTCGAGTAAATGTTAGTAAGCGATAAAATCAACGAAATAGCCAGAGAAATGTATCGACTTGCAGGTTATACGGTCAGAGAAGGATATGATTTCTTTGGAGCAACACATCCCCAGGAAAAGAGAGCTTTATATCAGGCAATGGCTGCTTGGGAGATGATATTGGGGGACTCTCCCGATTTAGAATCAGATTGGTCTGAGTAAGCCTTTTTGGTTAGCTCAAATCAATTACTTTGATTTGCCAATATATGTGCGTAATTGGCAAATCCCACCAGGAGCATACGGAGATTTATCTAGCGGTAGTTGGTAAAGAAAAATGGTTACAGACATTGGCAAAATTAGTAATATTTCCTCATTCCAGGATTGGTGCGAAAGCAAGCACCGCCTAATGCGTCGGGGTAGGTACAAGTTAGATTTTAAAAGAATATTTTTGACTTTAGGATGGAGCGTGACCCTGGACAAACCTCCTCTCTATTTGCCCGCGCACAAAGACGAACGGATGGACAAACTAGCGAGCAAATATTGCCAAAATTGGAAAATATCTTTGCTGTGCTACTACGAAAAAGGAGGTGGTATTAAACCACATCGAGATGCCACGGGGTACGGGAAAATCGGATATTCTTTGAGTACCACCGATTTTTTGTTCAAGCATGATGGGACACCGCATTCTTGCAAAGCTGGTACTATCTATCAATTTGAAACTAAGAAAGTGCATGAAATACCGCCACTCCCGCAATCCAGATATACTCTAATCTGGTGGGAGCCAGATTGGCAATATTGGGAAAATTATTGGAATCAGGTGCAACAACTCGAACTACCTCTTTAAAGGTTTTATGCAAAATGAAAATAACTTTGGAATACAAAATACAAGATTGTTGTATCGGGTTGTTTTGGAAGACAAAAGCAGGTAAACTTCACATTTACATATGCTTGCTTCCTTGATTTTCCATTCATATTGTACTAAATAGGAAGGAAAAATGAAAGAGTGGACTGAGAAAACTTACCTTTGCTGCTGGTACAGCATGAGTAGAGTGAATCTTTATAGGCTATTTGAAATATGGCTTGAAGATCGTATGTATGAATGCGATGACCTAAGTATTGAAGATATCACAAGCCTGGATTATGGAGGCTGTTGGTCTGATGCGGTTAAAAAGTGTAGTCCCGAAGAGTATCTGATTATCTATGAAGGACACATAGCATTTCATAGAGATTTAAGAGAAGGGAAAGAAGTAAATATGCTTAAATCTATCTAAGATACAAACGGAAAGTAACTGCGATCGCATAGATGCAGCAATAGCTCAATGGTGTAATTCCATTGGGTTGCATCTAATAGGTATTTTTATGCAAAATTAATTAGCTGTCAATTATCTATTACTAAATATTCATTGGTTATTGAATAAACTTAACGTATAGATGTTTAAAAGTCAACCTAACTATGCGTGGAATTCCAAAATCAATAGGTTTCTTAATTGTGGGTAACTGCCAGTTTTCTACTTCCAATTTAGCAGGTTTTTCCGAGGGAGTAGGAAATTCACTACGATTGATCAACAATACTTAATAATATTTCCTAATATTAGTATTAGTATTAATATCAAAACTCCGTATGCAGCTATTTTGGGTATTAACGTTCCAAATATAAATCCAGCTATAAAGCATAATATTAATCCGATTATTATTGATACTAATAATACTATTGCTTTATTCCTATAATCTTCAATCATACTTTCTTATTGTTGAATTATTTTACAGTATGATTGTTTAATTATACATGGGACTTGATATACTTCTAAACCATTCCAAATAGCGTTTTTCTATTTCATTCCTCCTGTTAAAATTAATTTCTTTATCTGCTGCTGTAATTGGAAATAGTTCATCTAAATCTTTTTTGTGTTCTTCATACCACAAATCGAATAAATGTTCTTCTAAGTATACTCTCTCTAGATATTCAAAACTTTTAGGATTTCCTACAAGAGTATTTGCGTTTATTCTTGATAATTTCCAATCAATTTGTTTGCGGATTTTATTAATCACAACTTCATCACTATCATCAAGCTTAATTACTACTTTACTTTGTACGATAGGTATATTTTCAAAACGAATAAGTTTCGAGCTGAACTTAAACCTTTGAATCAAACTCTTGCTAATTTCGTTGTCGATCAAAAGATACCAAAAATCTCTATTATAATGTATACTTCTTTTGAGATAACAACTTTTATAAATCCAGGTAATATTATTAAAGCTAACTTTTGAGTTGATAAATTCAACTTCAAAAAGTTGATCATAATAGTCAAAACTTTCACCTAAATACTTCATAATTTATAATTTAATAACTTAATAATTTTATGTCTACAAACGGAACTCTATTCTAACATCTTATCCTTACGCAAGCAGTAACATTTATGAACAATATCCTAATTAACAATGTCCTTGACAACATCAAACTACGACATTTGGGAGAGCAACTCCAACAAGCTCGTAATAAATGCGGTATGACCCAAGCTGAAGCTGCAAAAGTCATTAATGCTGCAAGGACCACAATGGTTGCCATTGAAAAAGGAGAACGCCGTGTGAAGGCAACCGAACTAATTAAACTTGCTCGTGCTTACGGAATATCCGTCAGTAATTTTGTGCGCGTTCGCCCAGTAATTGAACCTTTTAAGGTGCGGTTCCAGAAAGCTTATCGGCAAAATGAAGTAGAAAAATTTCAGGTTGAATCTGTAATTGAGCAATGGGAGAAGTTTTGTCAAAATTACCTAGAGCTTGAGGAGATTATGAATGCACCGCTTCCACAAAACTATCCTCGCGAGTATGAGGTGAGTAGGATGCCAATAGAACGTACTGCCGAAGCTATTGCAGTTGGAGAGCGTCAACGACTAGGACTTGGAGATGGACCTATTCCTTTACTTCGGGACACCTTGGAGCAGAGTGTCGGACTGCGCATTTTTTACTTGAAGATGCCATCAAAATATTCGGAGGTCTACACTTATGATGAAAAGCTTGGTGGATGTATGGCAATTAATGCTAATCATCCTGAAGAAAGAAGACGTTGGTCTCTAGCGCATGGATATCTACATTTTCTAGCTCACCGACGTAAGTCTGTGGTTGGCTTAATTGAGGGACAATACAAAAGGATGCCAGAAAGTGACCGACTTGCTGAAGCTTTTTCAAAATATTTCCTGATGCCAACGAGTGGTTTACTAAAGCGGTTTTATGATATGTGCCGTGAAAATAAAAATCAAAAATTTACACCGACTAATTTATTTATTCTAGCTCATTATTACGGTGTGTCTTGTGAGCTTCTTACTTATCGGTTAGAAGAAATGGAACTTTTGCCTTCTGGAACGGCGTAGATCGAAGGTTCGTGTCACCAGGTGCAACGTTGTAAAGTTTTGTAAAGAAAACGTACCTGCGTGTTGGCAACTGTCTGAGCGCAAAAGATGAAATTGACTTTCCACCTTCGTCTATTAATT
>NZ_JAAHGH010000007.1:0-44590 GCF_010672525.1 Okeania sp. SIO2B3
ATACCAGAAACGTTTAAATCTTCTAAAACAACTGTTTGGTTTTCACGAATTATTTTAGTAGATAATTTATGCAGAAAATCTATCCTAGTATCTTTCAGCTTGGCATGGAATTTAGCTACTCTAACCCGTGCTTTTTCATACCTTTTTGAGCCTTTGGTTTTATGAGATAATGACTTACTTAACTTTATATACTTCTTAATTCGTTTTTTGAGTGGTTTAGGAGCATCCACTTTTGTACCATCGCTAAATGTAGCAAAGGTTTTGATACCTAAATCTATACCTACTGAATTATCAGTTTGAGGTAAGATTTCTGGTTGTATTTCTACGACAAAACTTAAGAAATATCTATGAGCTGAATCTTTAATTACTGTTACTGATGATGGAGCGGCAGGTAACTCTCTTGACCAAACTATTTTCAGCTTTCCTATCTTGGCTAAATAAACTTTGTGTTGACCAATTTTAGACCCTCCTTTTGTAAATCTAGCAGTTTGCTTTGACTTTTTACTTTTAAATTTAGGAGGTTTAACAGGTTTACCTTTTCTCTGGCCTTGAGTTGATTTAAAAAAGTTTTGATAAGCCTGGTTTAAATCATTCAAGGACTGCTGCAGTGGTATATTAGAAACCTCTGACAACCATTCTCTGCATTCAGTCTTTTTAGCTTGAGTAATAAAAAGCTTTTGTAGTTCAGAATTAGTGGGCTTATTTTCTCCCGATTTATACTTCTGTTGGCAACAAGCTAGACTATCATTCCAAACCACACGGACACAGCCAAATAGCTTGGCTAATCGGTATTTTTGTCCCGGCGTTGGATATATACGGTACTTAAATCTAGCTTTCATAACTTGACTTTTGCTCCTAACAATAGCATAACATACTTATCAACAAAAATCAACTAAAAAGTCGCCCGCTTATGGGCGAGGCTTGAAACCCAATTTTTCGGTCAGAGCAGATTTGACCCCTGATTTGCCTATTTATTCTTATGCCAAGGAGCGCATTCGCGGAGCGTTGCGTCAGCAGTATCGCCACTAACCAACTGCCTTCCAACTTTGTTTGACGCAGTGGAATACTGCTAATCCGAGGCTTTGCGATCGCAACTTCTATATTAGACTTGTCGCTTTCTAACTTAAAAAATCCCCAAAAACCTTGTTTTATAAGGATTGTAGCCATTGGCAAAAAAAACTTAGAATTATTGCTCTGTCTAGGTTGGAGCGATTTTTTTCCTCTATTTAGCGATAATTCTATTAGACCTCTCCAAAATAAAAATTAAGGTAAAATTGTAGTGCTCAATATATATATACCCTGTTTCCAAATGAATCATGTATTAGAATATATTTATAACCATCCACTCATAAACAAAAAGAATTTTTGGTATTACAGATTAACAAGTAATAAAATTAATAGAAAATGCTCAAAAAGTTGAAGAAAAAAAAAGACAGGCGATAATGCTCTGCATCGCTAACGCGAACGCCAGCCAAGAAAAAAGATTAATTAAGGCAGGGGGAGGAAGAAAAAAGTCTTTAAGCAAGGCAGAAGAGATAATGTTGACCTTATAGAAGCCATTTGGGATCTATTTAACAAATTACAAGTCCAATACCCATCTGGGTTTTATGATTCTGGCAGTCATTTTTCACAATTTTTCGGTTTCCTGAACCCTTATAGTTTTTAGACTCCTTAAAACGGCTTTCCTGAAACTTTTGTATTTCCAGAAAAGATACGATCAGGGGTTCTATATTATTTGCATCATGTACCAACATTTCAATTACTAGGAGCAATCTAAGCGAGTTAGTGAGTTAACAGCAAATAATATTTTTCACGCTTTGGATAGATATTTTGAGGGAATTATTACCATCTAGTTTACTAGAGTAATTCTCGGAAAAAAAAAGGAATATTTATGGATATGCATAGGCTTTGACAGAAATATAATTGATAGTTGATAGTACAGAGCAGGATATATAAAGGCTAAAAAATGATGAAAAACAGAAAAAATATGATTCAGGAAAGCAAAAAAAGTCATAGGTTTAAAAGTTAAGCTATTCTGGGCTACTATTTCTGCCAATAGAACAGAATATATTGTTACTAATGACTTAAGTAAATCTTCTACAGATGATGTAGAATCCGAGTCGCTTTCCTTGATGAAAAATCGAAGAATTTCACGCCAGAATCAAGCAGTTAACAGGAATAGAATTGTGTCAATGTCGTCTGGCAAAAATTCAAAAAAATAGAAAAGCTTGCTCTATGTTGGTCTGGAATCATTTGAAAAAAGTAGCTGAAATTTTGGAAAAAACTATTTATCAACTCAAAGATCAATTACTATCTAAATATCTAGTATCTGAGATCAAACATCCTACCATTAAAATGATAGCTATTTAAGTTTTTCTCAATAGATAAAGGCTAAGAAATACTTGGCGTTCGCTCTCTAAAAATTATAGCGATAGCTCTGTTGGTTATGCGCTATGTATAGTGTCTTTGCGTAAGTCCTGGTAAAGTAAAGGGAATCAAAAAAAAGCTCAAAAAAGAATATTTGTAGAACAGATAATAAGACTGATAAAAATATGTGCGAGTGGCACGAGAAAGATTCAGATTGAAAGATAGTAATTATGAAAAATTAATTTGAACAATATGTGGTTTAGTAAGATTAAGAATAGGAGTATTAATATTATTATCAATCATAATTTTTGCTCTAAAAAAAAGACATAAAGAACTAGATATCAATGGTGAATAATTAACAGCAACTATCTGTAATACTATCAAGCCCGTAAAAAATGACTATCTGGAGTAGCTGGCGATAACCTCCGGTTAAGCGTACGCTATCGTTCCCCAAAAGATAGTTACAGTAAGTGCTTGATAATTTTTGGAGATATCTATTAATTATTTCCCCCTACTCCCTAATCCCTCCTATAGATATAGCGAAAAGCGATCGCTCCTATTTGATTTAGTAAAAGAGCGATCGCCTAATTGTTAAACAGATAGAAGGAATTACTTACTAGGCCATTCAGTATGGAAGAATTCACCACGAGGCTTATCAGTACGCTCATAAGTGTGAGCGCCAAAATAATCCCGTTGAGCCTGAGTTAAGTTTTGAGGTAAAGTTGCTCGACGATAACTATCAAAATAATCCAGAGAAGCACTAAAAGCAGGAACAGGTAATCCTAAATTAGCAGCAGTAGCAACAACTTCTCTCCAAGCATCTTGGCGATCGAGAATAGTCTGCTTAAATTCTGGTGCTAACAATAAATTAGGTAGACCAGGATTTTCATCAAAAGCTTTCTTAATTTTATTTAAGAAGCCAGCCCGAATAATACAACCACCTTTCCAAATTCGCGCCGACTCACCCAAATTCAGATTGTAATTAAATTCCTTGGATGCAGCAGCTAACAAAGCCATACCCTGAGCATAAGAACAAATCTTAGAACAATACAAAGCATCCCGCACTTTGTTAATCATAGCTTGGGCATCGCCTTCATACTTACCAGTCGGACCTGTCAATTCTTTAGAAGCTGCTACGCGCTCATCTTTAATCCCAGAAATAATTCGAGCATTAACAGCAGCGGTAATAGTTGGAACAGCAACACCCAACTCTAAAGCATTAATTACCGTCCATCTACCTGTACCTTTTTGTCCGGCAGAGTCAATAATCATATCAACTAGATGATTGCTAGTTTCAGTATCTTTCTTGGTGAAAATATCGGCGGTAATTTCAATTAAGAATGATTCTAATTCTGGAGTTTTGTTCCACTCAGCAAAGATTTCATGGAGTTGTTCGTTGCTAATACCAACAGCATTTTTCAACAAGTCATAAGCTTCAGCAATTAACTGCATATCGCCGTACTCAATGCCGTTGTGTACCATTTTTACATAATGACCAGCACCACCAGGACCGATGTAAGTGACACAAGGACCATCATCAACTTGAGCTGCTATTTTAGTTAAAATTGCTTCTAACTCTTTGTAGGAAGCCTCTGTACCCCCTGGCATTAAACTAGGTCCCCATAAGGCTCCTTCTTCACCACCACTAACTCCCATACCCATGAAACCTAATCCGGTGGATTCTAAATCTCTAGTGCGACGTTCTGTATCTTCGTAGAGGGAGTTACCACCATCAATGATCATATCATCTTTGTCTAGGAGGGGTTTTAGTTGTTCGATGACTTTATCAACTGGTCCTCCTGCTTTTACCATGACTAAGATTCTACGGGGTCTTTCTAGAGATTGGACAAAATCCTCTAGAGTGTAAGCAGCATGGACGTTTTTACCTTGTGCCCGCTCTGCCATAAATTTCTCAGTTTTATCACTACTGCGATTGTATACGGAGATGGGGAATCCATTGCGTTCTACGTTGAGAGCTAGGTTTTCTCCCATTACAGCTAGACCTATAACACCAAATTTTTGCTGTCCCATAATATTTTGACTTCCCTGAGTTTCTCTACTAAATTTTAAGTACAGTTTTAAGTACAGTTTTTAGATTACAGGTGTTTTTTTTTGACTTTTTCTAGTACAGGTTTTTTTTAAGATTTCAAGTATAGGTTGATACAAAAAAAGCCTATTTAATAAACCTCTCCAGAACAGAAAAGAGGAAACAGAAAAGTAGGGAGAAGTAATTGATAATTTATGAATAAGAATTGATTCTATTTTTAATTTTTGGAGATATCTAATACAGATTAATAATTCTGTATCAATCAATTCATTCGTAGGCATTTCCTACGGAATGCTGCGCAAACAGCGGTCAGCTATCAGCTATTGTTTTTAGTGAGCGATCAAAGCTTTATTAATTGAGAAACAAAAAATTTTACTACAGAATTCAGCTCAAAAATCTGTATTAATTTCAACCCCATTCTTAAGTACAAGGTCTTATTGCTGTTAAGGCAGTTCCTCGGCAGGAGAATAGCTGATGGCTAATAGCTGTTTGCACAGCATGACCCAGGAAATACTTACATTCAGTCTTAATACCAACCGTGATAAAATGCTTATTTGAAAGTCTAATTAAACATAGTATTAGTATTGATAATTGGTATAATTAAAGGGGTAATTTATGGATGAATTAAAGTATCTTGCTAATTGGGTAAAAGAGCAACACGCTCAGGAATATATTTTGACTTGGTTATTGAATCAGCCCGGACTTTGGTGGTCTGATGGAGAAGCGTATCAGGCTGCTTTACAAAAATCTGGAAAATTATTGAGGGAGTATGTTCAAAAAAATCAAAGTGGAGATTTATTTCAAGGTATTGCTGAAAAAATTGTAGATGATGAAAGTTGGAATGAAGTGGCAGAGTCTCTGGCAAAAATTATTTATGTTTATCAACAGGAGTTAGTAAGATTACAAGATTTTAGTCGGCACCAAAACAATCAAAATATTTTAAAAAAAAATCTAAATAGTGATGATTTATCTGTTGAAGAGAATGAAGATATGGAAGTACAAGAAGCTTTGCCCGATCCGTTTGCAGATGCCTTAACTGGTCAGGGTTAATGAAGTCAGAAGTCAGAAGTCAAATAGGGGAGCCGTCGGATTGGCGACGTACAGAAGTTGTTTTTGTAATGGGGTTTTGAGCCTCCCTCCAAAAACATTTTGCCTTATACCAATTTCATAAAATATTGCTACAGTGGGGTTTGCGTATGGAAAGTTTTTTTGCTCTTTGTAGGAGACAGCTATACTGGAGACAACCCACCCCTAACCTCTCCGGTGGAGGGGAGAAATAGGAATGAGCGAAGAGGTAGGAGTAAGAATTGTAAGAGTGATTTTTCTGCCCAACTATGAGCCTAAAATACGCTCCTTTTTGAGCGTGAAGAGCTAAAAACCAGGTACTGCAATTCGACCCCTAAAAGGCTAAAGTCTTTATATGTCAATGCTTTTAGATTTAATCAGCAAGCCCTACAGTGGTTTTCTCTGCTGGTCGGAATTTAGAGATTACAGCGGTTTTCATTTGGGTAGACCACAGTAGGGATGTTCCATGAAACGTCCCTACTGGGTTTGATGTGTGAAGATGTGGTTCATCAATTTGAAAAGCCCTGTAATACTGTAACGACCTTTTTTGAATTTGGTATTAAAACTCAGACAAAGCAATATTTTTCCCTCTTCCTTCTTCCTTCTTCCTTCTTCCCTCTTCCTTCTATTTAAACTTCTGGTTTAATTCCACCAAATAAAGCTAATTCAAACAATTTCATAAAACAATCAACATGAATGAAACCTATTTTTTTTAACCAGTCACATTGAGTTTCTACAGGAGCAAGAATATTTGCTTCTTTATCTGGGCGGTTATAATACTGTTGATTAATTTCTTCCCTAGATTTATTTTTGTCTTGACTTTGATGAAAAGCATAGAGAGAATCAATAAATAATTCATCAAATAATTGCCCAATTAATTTAGATGGGGAGGCAACGTGTTCCAAGTTCAAAAATAATCCTCCTGGCTTTAATAATTGGTAAATTTCTTGATATATTTCTTGTTTTCTGATGTCTGGTTGATGATGAATAGAAAATCCTGAGACAACTACATCAAATGGTGCTTTTTTCTGAACTTTATTTACCCATTCTGGCAAACCATAATCTTGATTGATAAATTCTAAATTAGCTAGATAATTATCAGTAATTTTACTTTTTGCAGCTTCAATCATTGTTTCTGAAAAGTCTAAAAATACTCCTTGAGAATTAGGGTATTGACTGAGAATTGCTTGACCTAAAATACCATCACCACAACCTAAGTCTAAAAAGTTATTTACTTGAGGTTTAGTTGCCTGAATAATTCTCAGGATAATTTCAATTTGTTCAGTAGCTAAAGGAATTGCACTCCTGACACCAGAAAGATATTTTTGTGCAAGGTCTGCTTTTGTCCAGACTTGATAGTTTTGACTCATTTTTCAGAATTGATTAAATATACAAATATCTTATACCAATTTAATTAGGACTTACGCAAATTCACCTTAAAAACGCCCCTACATATGGCGTTTTGCTCCGCAACATATAAAGCGGAGCTTTGCGTTAGCAAATGGCATTCGCCCTTATACCATTTATCCATGAAGTTGTACTTAATATAAAGATGAGAATAGTCAGTTTAATAAGGTCTGAGCAATAATTATTAAGTGCATTGTTACAGAGAAATGGTATTACTAGATTTAGTTTTTGTGCGTAAGTCCTGTTAATGTGAAGTTGCACAGAATAAACTTAAGCAAGACAATACTTTTAGAAGCTCTAGTTATATGCAGCTTCATCAAAATTTGGTATCAGATAATTTTAGTAGAGTTGATAAATATTTGTCTACCAATCTTTGCTTTCTTCTAATCTTCGTCTTGGAATTCAGTTGCTATTTTATCGAGTCTTTCATTCGTATCTTTAGTCATTTTTAGTAAACCGATACTGACAATTTGTGAAGCAAGTCCGCCTGCTGTTGTGGCTGTTCCTTCAGAAGTTTTTCCTGATAGTAAAAGTCCTGCACCTGCTACGCTGATAATGGCACTAATTATAGTTAAGGTTAGAGCAATATTAAAGCTTAATTTTGCTTGACGCAGGCGTTCTTGAATTACGAGTTGTTCCATTGTGGTAGAGGTGAAGTTTTGATTATTAGTTGTAGTCTGGGAAATGTAATTATTCATAATTTTTATCTGTTGAATTACATCCTAATCATAAAAGGGAGATACTAACCCAAGACAAGGGGGTTAAGAATTTACCTATAAATGGCTTAAAATAATAGTATTCAGCTTGGGAGAAGCTTGGGAGTAACCCAAACCTTTTTTTTCTCCTGAAAAAGTTGCTAGTTAAAGTTTTGGTTAGGTACAAATAAACCCAAACAACCCAAACCTTAAATAATGAATTAATTGAATAAAATATGCCACGAACAGAGAACTGGGGTGATGTTCCCCTGCAACGAGCTAAAAAATTAATCGAATTTCTATTAGATTACAGCTTGACGAATTATGAAGGTGAAAAATTATTCACTGAATGGCGAGATAAAAATAGCGATCGCCCGAAATTATTTATCCAAACAAATTTCAAAGTTTTAGCTTGTTTACTGAATGAAAAAATTAATTCTAAATATAGTCCAGAAGCTGATAAAGAAAAGAGTGAGATTCAGAATACAATTGACCGCCTCAAAAAATTAGGAATTGTAGAAGAAGTTAGTCTGGAGAGTGACAAAAGGAAAGGTATCAGGAGTTTGATTTTTACTCTTTGGCATTGTGAGAAAAAGCCAGAAAATCTGAACAATTTAGAGTTAACTTGGAAAAATTGGAAACAGAGAAGGCAAGTTACAACTAAAGAGGTTAATTCTAGTAGGCAAAAACAACAATTTCATCTGGAAAACAGAAAATTAGAACCAGGTCTAGAACAAAAGCTTATAAAATTTATTTCTAAATCTTTTAGTAGTGATAAGTTTGCAGAATTAGACCAAGCTGGAGAACCAGAAACAGGAGGAGAAGGTCGTACTAAACTCCAAAAAGTTTTCATCGATCTTACTTTGAAAAATTGGGATGGAGTAGATAGGAAATTTAGGGGAAGAGTCGGGGTTGAAGAAAATTTTTCTATTGAGAAAAAGGATGATTTTCCTGCAATGGAATATCTGACAAAAGAAGTAGAAAGTTATCAGAAAGTTGTAGTTATTGGGGGTCCTGGTCAAGGTAAATCTACATTAGGTCAACAACTTGCTCAGGTTTATCGAGCAAAGTTTCTGAATCAGAGTTATGAGTTTCTGGAAAGTATTGAAGTTTCTAGAATTCCTTTTCGAGTAATTTTGAAATATTTTGCTCATTGGTTATCGAATAAGCCTGAAAATTCTAGTTTAGAAAATTATCTAGCTATAGAAATGGGTGAAGCGATGGTCAGACCAGGAGAAATTTCTCCAGCTAATATACAAGACATTTTTGAGAGGAAGGAATGTCTATTAATTTTGGATGGGTTGGATGAAATTTCTGACTTTGGTTTACAAGAAAAAATGCTGGAAGAAATTTATACTTTTTTAGATTGGGCAAAACACCTAAAAGCTAATCTAAAAGTAGTGGCAACTTCTCGTCCGAATGAATATAAACAACAGTTTGACCCGACAATATTTCTGCATTGGGAATTATTACCACTTACAACTAAACAGATAAAAGAATATTCTCAAAAATGGGTAAAAACTAGAGAAATTCTCCAAGGGGAACAAGTAAGAATTTTAGAAACACTTGAAGAGTGTCAGCAAGACGAAGGAATTAAACATTTATTGCAGACTCCTTTGCAAGTAACTATCATTTTACTAATTATTAAAAATGGCGGACGACCTCCGGGAGAAAGGGAAGCTTTATTTGATGAATATTGGAATACTATTCTCAAACGAGAAAAAAGTAAGGATAAAGATTTAATCAAAAGTAATGACCAAATTATTCTTGATGCTCATGCTTATTTAGGATATTTTTTACACGAACGTGCTGCTTCGGATAAGAATGTTCAATCTCTTTTATCAGAGGATGAATTTAGAGTAGCAGTTAAAAAAGTATTACGAAAAAATGATAATTTTTCATCGGATGAAGATATTAGTCAGAAAATCAATAGGTTTGTTAATGATGCTCGACAAAGACTGGTATTAATTGTTGAACCGCAAAAAGGATTATTTGGTTTTGAGCTTAGGTCTTTTCAAGAATTTTTTGCTGCTGTCTATCTTTTTAAGAATGGCAATAAGTTTGAAGATTTGCGGGAAAAAATTGCGACAAAAAATTCAGGACATTGGCAATATGTGTGTTTGTTTTTAGCGGGTAGAATTGCCAGGTTATCAGGTCAAGAAGCTGAGGGAATTTTAAGTAAAGTTTGTCGTCCTGTAGATAGTCCTTCGGTGGAGAAAGATAAAAATCAAAATCATTATTTAAGACCTGGTGCTTGGTTTGCTTTGCAGATAGCAGCAGATGGTTTTTTGAGTAGTCAAAATCGTAATTTACAGCATAATTTGATTGAATATGGTTTAGAAGTTTTAGATACGGGATTAACAGATTATCAAAAGCGTCTGTTAATTTATTATCTGGAAAAGTTATCTCAGCAGGATAAAGATATTCTTTTGCGGATAATTCTAGAAAGGAAATTTAACGGCAAAAATTTCCCAGAAAGTTGTTGGGAAAATGCTTTAGATATTTATGGCAGATATTTTCAGCAAGAGTCTTTTCTCAAAGAAAAAATTGATGAACTTCTGGGAACTCAACAAAAGAACTTAATTTTATCTGGTTTAAAGATTGCTTTATCATATCAATCAGATCCTTCATGGATGGTAGAGCGTTTACAAAATTATTGGTCATATTGGATAGAGGATGAAGATATAGTAGTTCAAATTTTGTTTACAGATAACTACAATAAAATATTAAAGATATGGTCGCTTTCTGAACCTCAAGCTCTACAACTTTCAGAGGTAATTCTTGAAAAAAGTAAAGACTATCTAGATGACTTAGAAAGTCTACATTATTTAGATTATTTAGAAGAACTAGGCAAGCAATTTACAAATCCTAAAATATTAGGGGAACAATTAATTTTGTTATTAAAATTTTGTCAAATAATAGCCAACTGTACATACAGTAGCTATTCTGACTTAGAGATTGAAATAAATGGTTTTTCCCATAGCTTGAATATAATTAAACCGGACTTCTCTTCATCTTTTTCAGATACTCATAATGAAACAGTTAATTTAGTTGATAAACTATTACAAAATCATGACTTTATTTTGCCACTAAAGCTAATACTGTGGATAGTGTTTTGGTTAATTAATCATCCTAATAAACAAAATATACAATCATTTATTGAATTTATTCAAAACAATCAACCCTTACCAGAATACTTTTATAAATTATGGTCTACTTCAGAGCTAAATAATGATTTTCCTTTATTAACTTTAGCTTTAGAAGTAAATACTGCTCAACAAAGTAAACTCGCCAATTTTGCCAATTTTTTGGATGGTGATACTCAAAAATCTACTGCTGAAGAAATATACAAAGAAATTGAAGAATTTTTGCATAAATCTGATGAGGCAGAAAAACAAAAATTTCTTGCTTCTTCACTAATAGAAGTTGGGTTAGACGAATTTTTACCTCAGCTTATTCCTACTGCTAGAAAAATAGGAGTTAAGCTAGATAAGTTAGTAGGAGCATATATTACATTAACTATTAACTTATCACCTTCTGCACTAGCAGAATTTCAATGCTCTCCAGAACAAGGACAAAAAATAGTAGCTACTCTGGAGGAAGAGATTGAACAGAAAGGAAAACCACATCAATCATTTGATGCAATATTTATAGGAGACTGGTTATTTTCTTCAGAGGTTATAAATTATGCACACCAAATTCTAGAATTATTTGTTGAAAAATACTCTGAATCTCCCTCTACTCATCTTCTTAATCTAACTTTAAACCTATTCTTAAAATTTCTGGATTATGATACTAATATAGAAAAATTAGCAACTCGTTTTTTTACTAAATTTGCACTATCTTACCTAATAGAAGTAGAAATAGATTTCTCATTGTATGTTGATTTTAATGCTTTTAATGATGAACATATTCCCAAGTTAAAATCATTACTAACCCACAGTAATAAATTAGTGAGTATTGGAAGTGCATTAGTTTTAAAATTAATAAGCGATTCACCTTATTTTATAAGGACAAGAGAATTAGATTTGCATATTTATATAGATGTTCATTCAGGAATTGAATTTATTCAAAAAGAAGATACAAAAGATCGACTAATTGGAATTGCTATTCTCTCTTTGTCAGATTATCCTGTAGAACAAAAACAATACCAAAATCTAATTTTAGATAATTTGCAAAATCCGAAAACCGAAGCAGAAGAAAAAGCTTGGAATAAATTCCTACAAAAAATTATAATGAAACGAGAAAAAAATCTGGAGTGGCGTATATTACTAGAAGAAATTTTAAAAAAGCCTGCTCTTTATAGCAGTTCAGTATTAAGTATAGCAATGGAAAGATACCAGGAAATTGTTAGTTAAACTGAAATATCTTTAAGTATGGCAGTCGAAGGAAAAATTAGGAAATATCAAAAGTTCAAAACTCAGATAACGCCAAAATTTTCAGTCTTTCCTTTTTCCTTTTGCCATAACAGGAGAATATCCCAATCAATTACAGATTCTTTCATTTGTTACCCTTATATTCAAATAAAAAAGGAATTTGAATCAGAATATTAAACTCTCCAGTCATCAAATTCCTCAAAATCCAGATTGACAAAACTACTAATTAATTTTCAGATTCATTTAACCAATTAATCAAATCATCCAGAGAAGTAAAACTTAATTGGGCGATCGCCAATTCATTCAACTGAGAAATAGATAAACTCCGAATTTTAGCTTCTATTTCTTCAGAAATAATTTCCAAACTATGAGTTAAAACAAGAACAATTATTTTAGCTTGCCCCTTTTGGAAACCACGTTCAAAACCTCTTTGGAAACCACGTTCAAAACCACGTTCAAAAGCAACTTGAAAAGCACGTTGTTCTCCTTCCTGAAAAATATCCTGGTAAATTACAGATTCTTTCATTATTTCCTCCCTAAAAACGAGTTTTTTAATTCTGAGATTTACTTAACCAATTCATCAGATCGTCCATAGAAGTAAAATTGAACTGAGCATCTACAAGTTCATCCAACTCAGAAATAGATAAACTCCGAATTTTAGCTTCCATTTGTTCAGAAATAATTCCCAAATTACGAGTTAGAAAACGGATAATTATTTTAGCTATTCCCTGTTTTAAACCCCGTTCAAAACCTCTTTGGAAACCCCGCTCAAAACCTGTCTGGAAAATATCCTGATAAATTACAGATTCTTGCATTTGTTATCATTCTATTCAAATGAAAAAGGAATTTGAATCAGAATATTAAACTCTTCAGTAATCAAATTACTCAAAATCCAGATTGACAAAACTACTAATTAATTTTCAGATTCATTTAACCAACTAATTAAATCATCCATAGAAGTAAAATTCAATTGAGCGACCGCTAACTTATTCAATTGAGAAATAGATAAACTCCGAATTTTAGCTTCCATTTCCTCAGGAATATTTCCCAAACTATGAGTTATAACAAGGAAAATTATGTTAGCTTGTCCCTTTTGAAAACCACGTTCAAAACCTCTTTGGAAACCACGTTCAAAACCACGTTCAAAACCTACTTGAAAAGCAGGTTGTTCTCCTTGCTGAAGAATATCCTGATAAATTACAGATTCTTTCATTATTTCCTCCCTCAAAACGAGCTTTTTAATTCTAATATTTACTTAACCAATTAATCAGATCATCCAGAGAAGTAAAATCCAACTGAGCATCTGCAAGTTTGTCCAACTGAGAAATAGATAAACTCCGAATTTTAGCTTCTATTTCTTCAGGAATATTTCCCAAAGTACGAGTTATAAAACGGATAACTATTTTAATTATTTTAGCTTTTCCCTTTTGCAAACCACGTTTTTTACCACGTTTTTCGCCACGTTTTTCACCACGCTTTTTACCAATTTTTTCTCCTTTCTGGAGAATATCCTGATAAATTACAGATTCTTTCATTATTTCCTCCCTCAAAAGTTGACGAATTAAATTTTTATCAAATCTTAAACCACCTAGTATTTCCGCAGCAGCAGAAATATTTCTTTGTCGATCTGGCTCTTCTATTCTACCAATTCTATCTGCTACTTCTGACAATAAACCTGTCGGACTTTCACTACTAGTTAAAGTTGCTAATGGTAATAAAGCATTATCAGCCAGAAAAGGTGCCGAATCTTCCTCCCAAAGTCTAATTACTCGATAAGAATGGCGAGTATTTTGCCTTTTAAATTTATTTTGAAAAGCTAATTCTGAGCTAGTCTCTTTTAAAAAGATAACAACTTGCTCAATATCACACAAATATTGCCCATAAAGCAGCGTCCAATATTTGAGCATTCTATAGGGAATAGGTGGATTAGAGTAAGGGAAAGTTTGAAATTATAGATGCAATATTTTATTATCAATTTGTAGCAAAATCAAAGCATCAGAACGAATAGGTTCAGGAATAATTTCTGTTTTTATTACCTGCACATTACTAGGGTTAATTCCCAGTAACCAACGGACAAAATTTGGGGCATAAGTTTCTGCCAAATATTTAAATTTGGCAGTTGAAAGCCATCAAGCTTCAGGCGATGAAAAACAAGTTGGAGATTTTAATCTCCTGTATCCAAAATATGAGATAGTATATTCATGGGAGTAAGAACAAGGTTTGTCCCCATGAACCTTTGCTAGTAGGGGTGAAATTCCTGTCAGAAGGAAACAAGTAGGACATAAGTCGCTACCAAGACCAAGGCAACAGACAAGCAGGCAGCAAAGATAGGGATTTATAGCTCGCTCTTTGAGTAAAACCACTCTGAAAGGATTAATCATCAAAAGTAAGCGTAAAGCATATGGTATTAATTATCAGTATGTTAGAGCGTCTAGGTGGTTTTTGACTGCCACCACCGAATTGTCGGTGACAGTTAAGTGTGAAACGTTGAGAATCGTGGTTTTGACCTGATTCGGAACATCCGCTTAGAATCTCTTGTGTTTTAACTGAGAGAGAAGTCAAAAGTATTATCGTATGCCAAAATAATAGGTTAGTTCAGTATTTTGCTAATCTTAGTATTTTATCAATAGACATCTCCATAAAAGTTGTAGGGACATTGCATGCAACGTCCGTAGGTCGTAGGAAGCAGGGGGAAAGAATTAATGAATAAGAGTACGATAATAAAAAATCAAATTAATTCTTATCCATAAATTATCAATTACTTCTCCCTGTTTCTTGTTCCCTCTTTTGGAGGAGATGTCTAATACCAATTTGAAAAAAAAATGTTACAAATAATAAGGGTAATTCAAATACTTTATAGGAGATATTTCTTGGACTAACAAGATAAATTCAGACCTAAAAACTGCTATTAAAGCCATTCATTCTGACTCCTGACTCCTATTATTTTATGCCATATTTGTCAATAAAATCTAAAAGAATTTTTTGATGAAATTCACCAAGCGATCGCTCCATTCCGGCATTCTCAGAATAAGCTTTACCAGCTTTAATTTCTGCTGGAGTTAATAACCCCATATCCCAACCTTCTCCCAAAACCAAATCTTTTAATTCCACAGTTAAAGGAGCATAAAATACATGACGAACAACCTTAACATCAGAGTAAACACCAAATTCCGAAACTGTCTCAGGTACATAACCTATTTCTTCTGCTAATTCTCGTTTCAAAGCCACTTCTGCTGTTTCTCCAGGTTCGAGATGACCTCCAAAAAAAGCCCAAATACCAGGATAAAGAATAGTTGGAATATTATCCCGGAGTTGCATCAGAAATTTTCCTTCTCGGTAAAGAATAGCGATCGCTACGTGAGGTAAATTATTGTTGTTCATTTTCTTCTTGATTTGAATTTTCAACTTCTAATCGTTCTATTTCTTCTACATAGAAATCTCCCACATCCTGGTTTCCTAATTCGGGAACCACAATACTTTGATAACGTATTTTCCCTTTAATTGTTATTTCTTTTCCCACCTCTGGTAATTCTGCTGTAGTAAATATCCAAATACTGCCAGTATCATCTGTTAATTCATAAGCACCTGTTTCTAAGAATGGAGCTTGACTTTCTACAGTTCCTTTCAAATATACTTGACGATCAATTTTACCCTTTGTTTGAATTTTGCTAATTCGACTCACATTCAGATTTAATTTAATAGCTGTTTCTGTAATTTTTCCGCAACTAATTAAACTTGTTACTAATAACAGAATCAGAATAGTTTTGAATTTATTAAACAATGGATTTAAATAGAAAGAAGGAATAAACAGAAAGCTCAATGGAAATTTATGCAATATCCTTAATAAATTCATTCTCAATACATTTTTCTCAAAATAATTCGGTCTAAAACCCCGCCTTTTAAGGCGAAATCTTTTTGGAAGGGGGCTCAAATTCCCGTTACAAAAATAACTTATGACTCCTGACTTCTGACTTCTGACTTCCTGAATGGCTTCCCTGGTTCTCATCAAAACTTTTTTTCCTTATTTAAACTATTGTTTTATAATTATTACTAAAAAAAATAAAATTTATTTCCATCACTTTCATCATACTTAAAATTTAGAGTTATAGCAGAAGAAAGAAAGAAGAAGTAAGAATAAGAAATCTGGCGTTGTCTGAGTTTTCAGCTTTAGTTATATCCTAACCTTTGCTTTGACTGCTATAATTTTTTTTAATCTCGCCGAAAAATTAAGCTTTAAAGCCTCTACCCATCAAAGATAAAAAAGAAAAAAACATCTTTTTTGAAGGAGAAGTAATTTCAGTTATCAGTGATCAGCTATCAGTTAGCCTCCTCCGGAGGAACTGCGTCCTTCAGCAATAAAGAGGCTTGATATCAGGAATAGTCTCTTTTTTTTATCCCTTTAAAAAGAGAGGCGCATACCCACAATTTTTCGGTAATTGTTAATTATTAATTGTTGAATTCTTTCATCCTGACTAAAGAAATAAGGTATCAAACCTGTCCTTTCAAGAAGATCAAAAAGAAAATTCAGTATTTCAAGCCTCCAGCTTAAACCTGAGATACTGATAACTGTTAAATTTTCACTGAAATTACCCTAGATTCCACTAAAATATTAGTCTTCAAATAAAAATACTTTATAGTTCCATAATACCAATAAAATATTTAACTCTATATTGAATCTTTTAGTGCCCAAAATTCAACAATATTTTTATTTACTTAAAACATCACAAAATCTACTTTTAGATACTAATAACCATACTATTATTTTTGTGTTGACAAGAAAATATACTTTAAAAATCAAAAATTAAAATCAAGAAATCTATTCCGATACAGAAATTTAAAAGCAAAACTCAAACAAGAAATAACCATGGTAAATAAATTAGACGGTAAAGCACTGGCCAAAAAAATCAAAGCAGAACTCCAACAAAAAGTTCAGACTTTGCAAAGCAAAATTGGTCGTCCTCCAGGGTTAGCAGTATTAATGGTAGGAGACAACCCTGCCAGTGCAGTATATGTCCGCAACAAAGAAAAAGCTTGTAGTCAAGTAGGGATATCCTCCTTCGGCAAACATTTTCCGACCCAAACATCTCAAGCTGAATTAACACAAGTAATTCAACAATTAAACCAAAATCCAGAAGTAGATGGCATTCTCGTCCAACTACCTCTTCCAGAACACTTAGACTCTACTTCTTTACTCTACCAAACTGACCCCAGTAAAGATGTAGATGGACTCCATCCCATGAATTTAGGTCAACTGCTCCGAGGTGAAAAAGGTTTACGCAGTTGTACTCCTGCGGGAGTGATGCGCTTGTTGCAAGAATACAAAATAGAATTACAGGGAAAACAAGCAGTAATATTGGGGCGTAGTATTTTGGTCGGCAAACCAATGGCATTAATGTTATTAGAAGCTAATAGTACAGTAACTATTGCTCATTCTCGGTCTCAGAATTTGGAGGACATAACCAGAAATGCAGATATTCTCGTAGCAGCAGTTGGTAGGCCAGAAATGATTACGGCGGAAATGGTCAAACCAGGAGCAACAGTAATAGATGTAGGAATTAATCGAGTCACAGATGAGGCAGGCAATAGTCGGTTAGTGGGAGATGTTCAATTTGATTCTGTAGCGGAGGTAGCAGAATTTATTACTCCCGTGCCTGGTGGAGTTGGCCCGATGACTGTAGCGATCTTATTACAAAATACTGTAGAACGTTGGAGTAGTTTACTTAAGTAGAGGAGTAGGGGAGTGGGGGAGAATTCATTAATTGATAATTGATAATTGATAATTACCTCGGGTTTTAACCGCTACGGAATTGAATATAAGGAAATATTATTTCTTCTCTTGGTCGATTGGGTATGGCTCCGAGACCTTGCCATCCCACCCTTTGGGAAGCTTCGCTTTTTCCTACGGAATGCTCCGCAAACATGTTGCGTAGCAAAACGACCGCTTTTTTCCCCTTAATATCAAATCCGGTTGAATACTTATTATATGAGATGGGGAGATGGGGAGATGGGGAGATGGGGGGATGGGGAGATTTAAGGCGAGAAAGTGTAGATAGAGTTATAAACATATACTGTATAACCGGATTGTATATAAAAGGGGAGGCTTTAAACCATAATTATTTAATAATTAATAATTAGGGCTTGCTGATTAAATCTAAAAGCATTGACATATAAATACTTTAGCCTTTTTGGGGCCTTTAAAAAGTGCGCCTGTTTCAGCCTAAAACGCTCAAAAAGTTAGTATTTTAGGTGTATAGTTGGGCAGAAAAATCATTCTTACAATTCTTACTACTACTTCCTCGCTCATTCCCATTTCTCCTGTCTCCTGTCTCCTACCCCTGCTAAAAGACTTTTTCAGCAAACTCTAATTAGTGCGGAATGTGAGTTAAAGAAGAGGGAAGAAGGAATAAATATTGAATAAAAAAAGGGAAACTGGAAGTTATATTTCAACTACGACTGTATCTTCCACCTGATTCCAAATAATTTCTTTTCTACCTTCTGTACTACTTTAAATCGGAGCCATTCAATGCTATGGCTGAAAAGCTGCACACATATAATAATAGTCAGGTGTCATCCAAATTTTTGTCAAGGCATTTTTTTGCATCATAACAATATCTTCCTGACTATATTTTCGAGAAATTTCTGTTTGTATTCGTGTTCCTTTCCGAAGTAGTTTTAACTTCTGGTTCTTAGGTGTATACGAAATTGTGCAATCTTCAGTAAGCTCCATCCAACGTACTAATGCTTTCTGGCTATGGTCAAATTCTGAACAACGCTTCAACTTATCTAATGGAATATCTATCTCAAGATACTTATTGATCATTTTTATCATGTGCCAGTCAATCTTCTCCATTGCTTCACTATTGTAAGCATCTTCAATAACCTCAACCGATTTATGTTCAGAAGGTGCACTATCGAATATAACTACAAGCCTAGAATTCTCTATACTAGAGAATATATCCATAAATTTGCTGATAAATGCTAAACTCTCTGATTCTGAGAAGTTGCCAATAGTAGATCCAAGTAAAAATACAGTGATATTAGTATCTCTGAAACGATTGTAAAAATCACTTTTCATACAAATTTCCCAAGAATCAGTGTAAGAGATGACAGGTAATCCGGGAAATTCTGTCTCAACGTTTTTATGACAGAGATCGATTGCAGATTGTGCCGTATCAATAGGAACATAATAAACACCTTGAAACCTTTCTAGCGCTTCTTTCAAAAAAGGAAGTGTCTTTTTCCCCGAACCGGAACCCAAATCGATGATCGTGTGCTTACATGAGTAGTCACCAAAATCCATAATCGATCTGTAATGTAGATCGATCAACTCTTGCTCTTTTCTAGCTAAGTAATATTTTTCGTCCGACAATATAATCTCTAACAGCTCACTTCCAGTTTCATAATATTTTAACTTGGGTGATGGTATCCAAAGATTCTCTACCCCATCTGCTAGCTGTTGGCGTAAATTTTCAGCTTCTATATATTCCATTATTAGTTATTCCGAAAGATTAGTTATTCCGAAAGATTTGATTATTTGGTTCTTTCCACGTAAGCATTCAGCTATCAGCAATTACTAATAAATAATTACTTCTAAGGTTTTGTCTAAGGACTTTGGCAGTAACTTTTTATTCTTTTTCAATTTCAAAGGTTACTTTTACGCAGACCCAAAATTACAGCACTTTTGAGGAAGCGTGATTATAGAATCTTGTTATATAGTATATGTTGATAATTCTATAATTACTTCAATATTTAATCTCCCCCACTCCCCTACTCCCTACTCCCTAATCCCTACTCCCTACAGCGGTTTTCATTTGGGTAGACCACAGTAGGGTGGTTCCCATGGTTAGTCCCTACAAGGTTTTGTTTGTGAAGATGTGGTTCATCAATGTGAAAAGCGCTGTAAAGTCCTAAAATTTACCTACTTTAAAACACCCAGTTCATCTCTCCACTGCTTCACGGACTCAAAGGAAATGTTATTGGTAGCAAAAGACGCATTCAATGCAAAAATGATGAAGTCAGCAACTTCATCAATGGTCATGGACTCATTGTTATGCATATCTGCAATTGCTTGTTCCCATTGACTGGTAAAAGAGGTGTTAATCGAACCAGGATTAATTAGGGTAAAAACGATGTTATGACGAGAGTATTCGTTGCGTAATGCCTGACAAACCTTTTCTATAGCTCCTTTGGCCATGGTGTAAACGCTCAATCTTGGTAAAGTCCTTTCCGCAGATCTAGAAGATCAAAACACTATCTGTCCAAGTTTTTCGTGAGGTTGAACAGGTTTATTCTGTCGCATCTTAGGAAGTAAAGTCCGCATCCAAAAAATAGGCGATCGTGCATTAGTGTCAAAAATTGTAGAGATATCTTCAAAAGACATCTCCTCAAACTCTTTGTATACATGACTGCCACCTGCACTATTCACGAATACATCTATCTGATTACCAGTATTTATATATAGAGGAGATCAGGGATTCTGCTTGTGAGTAGTCATTCAAGTCCATGGAGTGAATATTGACTTCCGTAGAACTGCTGTTCAACTCACTTTTCAGTGCATCAAGCTTACCCGAACTATTGCGAGCAACTAAGGTAAGTGTTTTGCAAATTCCAGCACACTTTATAGCTAAACTTCTACCAATGCCATCAGAAGCTCCAGTTATTTAGTAAACTTCTTGTTGGTCAACAAAAATAAAATTAAAAATAATTTAAAAATATAATATATTTATTAAAAAGTCAAGCGTTTAATAATAAATTCTTTCTGCCTTTTTGCTTTCTTCTTCAAACAAATAAATTTTCAGGATTTCCACCAATAAAGTGTATAATCGATGGTGCTAATGCCAAATAGTGGCCATAATATTAATCCCATGCTCCCTCAATTTCAAATAGATACAACTTTTGACCTATCTACCTATCTAGCAAAGCAAAAAGCTCTGGTTGAAAAAGCTCTGGACAATTCTATCACCGTAGTCTATCCAGAGAAAATTTATGAGGCGATGCGCTATTCCCTATTAGCAGGTGGTAAGCGGTTACGTCCAATTCTTTGCTTGGCTAGTTGTGAATTATCAGGTGGAAATATAGAAATGGCAATGCCTACTGCCTGTGCATTAGAGATGATCCATACTATGTCATTGATCCACGATGACTTACCCGCAATGGATAACGACGACTATCGCCGAGGTAAATTAACAAATCATAAAGTTTATGGTGAGGATATTGCTATCCTCGCAGGGGATGGTCTGTTAAGTTACGCTTTTGAGTTTGTAGCTACTCAAACTAAGAATGTCCTACCACAGCAAGTGCTACAAGTAATAGCTCGTCTCGGAAAAGCTGTGGGAGCAGCAGGGTTAGTCGGAGGCCAAGTCGTAGATTTAGCTTCAGAGGGACTTTCAGAGGTATCTGAAGAAACACTGCATTTTATCCATACTCACAAAACAGGTGCTCTTCTAGAAGCTTGCGTAGTATGTGGAGCTATGCTTGCCAACGCTTCCCAAGCTAATCTACAAAGACTTTCCCGTTATGCTCAAAATATTGGCCTAGCTTTTCAAATAGTTGATGATATTCTTGATATTACTGCCACGACAGAGGAGCTAGGGAAAACCGCCAGAAAGGATATTGAAGCTCAAAAAGCTACCTATCCTGCTATTTGGGGATTAGAAGAATCTAGGTTTCAAGCTCAAAAACTAATTAAGAATGCCAAGACAGAGTTAGAAGTTTTTGGAGAAAAGGCCATGCCATTAATAGCCTTAGCAGATTTTATTGTTAGTCGCAGTAACTAGGAGTACAATATGCAGAATATTGGCGAAATCATGGATAACCATGTTCTATGGGTTGCTCTCCTAGCTTGTGCAATAGCCCAAGTTGTCAAGGTAGTGGTGGAGTTAGTTCAAAATGGTAAGATTAATTTACAGGCTTTAGTCACAGCAGGAGGAATGCCCAGTTCTCATTCTGCATTTGTAGCTGCACTGGCAGTAGGAGTGGGTCAAGCAAAAGGTTGGGGGAGCCCAGAATTTGCACTGGCTTTAGTTTTTGCCATCATAGTAATGTATGATGCAGCCGGAGTTCGTCAAGCGGCCGGACTACAAGCACGAATTCTCAATCAAATTATAGATGAATTTTTCCAAGAAGACCACCATCTCAGTCAAGACCGCCTCAAAGAGTTATTAGGCCATACTCCCGTACAGGTAATAGCAGGTTTTGTTTTAGGAGTAGCTGTATCTTGGATTGCTAGTTTTAATTTTAGTTATTGATTGATTTAATTCTAGGACTAATTAATGTTACTCGACTACTATCCACAACAAAAGCTAAAAATCCGCGATCGCTTAAGTTGAACAAACTATTTGTAGCAGATCTCCTATTCTTAGTATATGTAACCAATAAGAAAGGTTTTTGTCCATAGGCAACTAAACCTACATTACGCCCTAAACTTCTTTCTAACTGTAGAGCAATTTCTGGTTGATTATTATAATCTACTAAAACGGCATAACCCGTACCCAGAGGTTGAGGATTAAATCCTATTTCTGGAGGCGCTGGTAATGGAGTATCTGATGGAGTTGTTTCTTCACTAGGTCTAACTACATAAGCAGATAACCCTACAATGTCCTGAATATAACGCGCCCAATCACTAGCCACATCTTGATCATCAAAACCTCGGATACTACTAACAGTCTGGTCTATGTAGCGACAGACTTCGATGATAATATCTGGTGGTAAACTCCTCCTAACTATATCTTGAGCTGCTGATGTCTCTGTAATTATTACCAGTAAGTATTCGTCACTAGCAGGGGGTTGACAAGTTTCTACACCAAGAGCATAGTTAGTATCAATTGTCAAGGATGAAAAAAACAAAAAAACTGAGGCCATCAAAGCTTTCAGCCCCCCCAAGCAGAATTTATTGAGTTGCAGTCGAGTATGATTCATGGCCAAAAACAAAATAGGAAATAGGAAGTAGTAGGGACGTTACATACAACATCCGTAGAGAGGAGGGAGAATTTTGATAGATTATATAGCACAGGAAAAGGCTTCTCGGGACTTATGCTGATGATGAACTTTAGCCAGGGAAATGTTTTTCTAACTGTGGCCTAATACAGAAGATATTGGGATAACTCTATATAGCAGTTTTCAACTTGTAGATAAAATACAGCGATCAAAACATTCTCCTACTGCCTAACCTCAAAGAATTTTGTAGTCTACTTAAATGAATTGCGCTGTAATTTCCACCTCAAGGCAATAGATATTGAAATCCCCATCCAATTGATTCTGATATAGAATCCGATTATATAGTATATGTTAAGAATTCTATAATTAGGGCTTGCTGATTAATTTTCAAACCATTGACAACTAAAGGTTTTAGCCTTCTTTGATTCCCAAGGGGTGCGCTTGTTTCAGTCTAAAACCCTCATGCATGTTAGCATAAAAGGCAAACTAAGGGCAGAAAAATTGAGGGACAAAACTTAGCTCCTAACTCCTCGCTCATTCCCCATTCCTCCTGACTCCTGAGGACTGACTCCTAACCCATACCAAAATACTTATTCAGCAAACCCTAATTACCGAATAATTAAGGTTTAAAGCCTCTCCTTATAAAAGAGAAAAAGCGGTCGTTTGCTTTTGCTTCGCAAAACTGGCGTAACGCAACGCTGACGCGAAACGCGACAGCGGAACGGAGTTCTCTCTTCGGAGCTTCCCGTAGGGTGGGATGGCAAGGTCTCCTCGCCATATCCAATCTACTAAGAGAAGAAAAAATTTTCACGCTCCGCGTTAATCCTCTTCTTTTCAAGGAGAGGTAATAATTAATTATTAATAATTAATTATTAATTGTTGAATCCCCTACTCCCTACTTCTACCTACTGACTCTCTCTTCAAGAATCTTTCACAGAAGCATCCTCAAGAGAAGCTAAAGGTTCTGGGATAGAATCTGAAGGTGCTTGAAATTCACCTGTAATTACAGACTCTAAACGTAACTTTAACCAAGTAATAAATTTAGGGTTAGTAGAAATAATTGCTGCAGCAGGTTGAGGACATTTAGTCTTAATCTTCGCCATTTCTTGAGCTTCTAAAAAAGCAGGTTGAGGAACCAACCAAAAATCAATTTCTTTTTCTTTTTCGTGATAATCTCTGGTGCGTTCTCTAAAAACTTCTTCCAGGGGTTCTTCCTCTAGTAAAAATTTTTTACTAGCTAAAACATAATAATAGGTTTGCATTTCAATCAATAAACAAAAATTAGTAATTACCGAATAATTAATAATTAAATAATTAAACAATTCAGCTTTATTAGCCTCCCCTTTCAAGGGGGAAAAAATAAATTTTTTCCTTATTGGTCAATCTCCTGACTTTTAAGGAGAGGTAATTATCCATTATCCATTAATGGCTTGTTTCATCTCGCGGACAGCTCGCTCCATACCCACAAGTACCGCCCTAGAAATAATAGTATGACCAATATTGAGTTCTTCCATACCTTCTAGACAAGCAACTGGATAAGCATTCCAGTAAGTAAGGCCATGTCCAGCATTAACTCGAAGTCCAGCAGCGATCGCCATTTTGCAGCCATCTGCCAAAATCGTCAATTCTTGATGGCGAGTGGCCTCATCAGTCGCTTCTGCATAACATCCTGTGTGAAGTTCAATAAACTTAGCCTGAATTTCTGCGGAAGCTTCAATCTGGGCTTTTTCTGCATCAATAAACATACTGACAGGAATATCCGCTCCTTGCAACTGAGCTACTACTTCTCTCATACGAGGGATATTACTAGCAACATCCAAACCACCTTCAGTCGTTACTTCTTCCCGACGTTCTGGTACAAGAGTAATATAATCAGGCTTAATATCCAGAGCGATCGCCACCATTTCTGTAGTAGGTGCCATTTCTAGATTTAAATGAGTCCGCACCGTTTGTCGCAGAATATGGACATCTCTTTCCTGAATATGACGACGGTCTTCCCGCAGATGAACAGTAATACCATCAGCTCCAGACAGTTCAGCTAAAACTGCTGCTGCTACTGGATCTGGTTCTACAGTTTGTCGCGCTTGTCTAATTGTGGCAACGTGGTCAATGTTGACACCTAGAGTGGGCAATTTTTGATTCTCCCGGTAGTGTTAATTAATTTGCCTTATTAGTTTAGTTGGAAATGTTAACTTGAGCAACTATTTCTGAGGAATCTTACTGTCCAGGCACTTAAAATTTTTACCTAAATAACACGGGAGCATGAAAGCGATCGTTTTTTAAGCGATGGATCAAAGGCGAGGAGTCGGATTTTAATCCGATGTATTTTATTTGACCCAAAAGCCACGTTGAAGACCTCCGTGTTTAAACTGGGGGGATGAAAATAAGGGAGTCGTTTGGACTAGACAACTTTAGTTGCCCTCTGTTACTATGATCGACAATAACTTTTCGGTCCGCCCGTTTCAAATGTACTGTTGTCAGCAAGTTTTAGTAGGTAAAATTTCTCAATTAATTGCTATCTTAACATTCTTATGTGAACAGTCTCACAAGCTAACTAACATGGGAATATATTATGCCAGGCAACTATATTTTAAATATCACAAAACTCTCGGCAAGTTTGAGTTGGAAAAGGTCTACAAAAAGAACTATCATTACAAAGTTTTATATTCGCTCTTCAGCACAACAAATATTGAGAACTGTAGCTGAATCATTTAGGTCTTATTATAGTCTTATTATTGCCTACAGAGAAGGTAAAATCACAAACAGACCAAGGATTCCTAACTACAGAAAAAAAGGGGGGGATGGCTACAGTTAGTTACCCTTTTCAAGCATTAAAACTTAAAGGTAATCAAATTAGAGTACCACGCTTGTAATACCTGTAAGCGCTGGTTTGGTCTAGATTGCTTTTATATTACTATGTCTAGTAATCTCTAATTTTTATCTATTAAAGAACTGAGAATATTACCAATAAATAGGTGCTTTTATTGGTTATGGTGTCTATAAAAAAGAAGAAGTAGTTAAGCCTCTATTAAACCAAGACAATGTATTAGGAATTGACCATGGTGTAAATAATTGGTTTACCTGTGTATCTAATGTGGGTACAAGCGCGGGTTGTAGATGGTAAACACCCACCCCTTTAGTTCCCCTCCCGGGAGGGGATAGGGGTGGGTTGGTACAACAAACAGATATCAACCATTAAAGAAAATCAACCGACTGGATTTTGGTCAAATAGGCTAGCTGCAATTACAGAAAAGCGTAACCGCCAAATTCGATTTGGGTATTAATAAAGCAGCCAGAATAGTCATTAATCATTGCGCACAAAAATCAGCTCGGTACAATTGTTTTTGGTTGGAATAAAGGTCAGAAAAATCAAATCAAATTAGGAAAAAAAAGTCATTCAGAATTTGTACCAATTCCTACAGCTAGACTCAAAGAAAGAATAGCTCAGTTGTGTGATGAATATGGAATAATATTGATAGAAAATGAGGAAAGTTATACTTGTAGGGGTGAATGCCATTCGCCCCTTCATTTTTAGATGGTGACAATCTACCTAATTATGGTGAGAAACTCGGTGCTGGTGCTCGGAACCTGAGTCCAAGCAAGGAAGCACCGACCCTACGGGCCAATGATTGGAAACCGTCAGTAAAAAGAATAAAGCGATGCAGCGCCGCCAAAGGGGGTTTCATGAGCGACTGCATCAAGACAGCGTGGTTTGTATAGAAGTGCTAATAATTGCTTGATTAATGCAGACTGTAATGGGGCTGCAAATATCATCACAAAAGTAAGCACAAAGCTAAGGTTAAACTTAAGCAGACTGTGTAGGGGGACAATTTCATTGTACCCAGAGAGTGTATTTCAGCTAAGAATAGACGAAGCAACATGGATTTATCGGTGTTGCGTAGTATCAACTTAGAATCCCCGTGACTGACCTCCGGGGAGTAGTCAATGTAATACTAAATCCGGTGCGCGAAGGGAGATTATTGTGAAGGTAAAGCAGCTATGCTGAGGACAGAAGGCAGAAGGGTGAGAATGATTTGGACAAATTAGCTTTTCATAACCGGATTTGGTATAAGATCAAAGTTTTAATGTTATGGGATATTACTTTTGACTTTTGACTTTTTGAAAAGTTTTGAGCTGATAAAATCTGACTTTTGACTTTTAACTTTTAACTTTTGACTTTAGTTATACATTGGAGCAGTAGCATGGAAATATCACAAAATTGTCTAAACTTAGTCAAAAAATGGGAAGGACTTTTTCTGGATGCTTATCTAGACCCAGTAGGAATACCAACCATTGGGTATGGAACCATTCGTTATCCCAACGGCAAAAAAGTTCAACTAGGAGAAAGAATTACAGAAAGGAATGCAGAATTCTATTTAAAGCATGAATGCGACAAAGCAGCAGAAGTAGTTTCGAGGCTGGTGAAAGTTCCTCTGAATCAAAATCAGTTTGATGCTCTTGTATCATTCTGTTATAACGTTGGAACTGGTGCTTTTGAAAGGAGTACCATGTTAAGAAAACTCAACCAAGGAGACTATCAAGGAGCAGCAAATGAATTTCCACGCTGGGTAAACGGAGTAGTAAATGGTGTTAAGAAACCACTGCCAGGATTAGTATCCCGTCGTGCTGAGGAAAAAAAACTATTCAACACTGCTAGCAATCAAGGAAAACCCTTGCTTAAAGAAGAATCATTGCAAGATCGAGTAACTTGGCTAGAAGGATATAGAGATGAAAATAAAAAAACTGTAGTTGTAGCTTGGCAGGGAAGTGAAGTAGGAGAAATATTAACTTTAGAAAAATTTGACAAAGAGTATTTAGCTAATGTTTTTCCTCTATACAAAAATGCCAGATATTTTGTAATTGCTCCTGCGAATAAACCAATTCCAGCAGGGGAAAGAATCTCAATTTTTGGCATCTCTGATATATTCAAGAAAGGTCAAGCTCCTACCCTAAATCGTGTTTTGGTGCGGGGTACTCAAGGGGAAGATGTGAGAATTTTACAGGTTAGATTGAAAGATTTAGGGTACTATTCCGGAAAAATTGATGCTTTTTTTGGTAGTAAGACTGAATTAGCAGTTATAGACTTTAAACGAGATTATTTTGTCAATACTAATCCTGACAGTACAGTAAACTTAACAACCTGGCAACAATTGTGGGGAGAAAAACCTGCTCCAGTTCCTCCTACACCCCCTCCTGCAACTACAGGCAAAAATTATTTGCTGCTAACAAAAACAAATCGTCAAGATGTCTATGGATGTTACGTGCTGAACTTAGACTATTTTAAAAATGGGAAACTGGAGGATAGATTAGAAGTATGTTGTGGCGCTCCCGGAAGACAATATTTCCGTACTGCAGCTCAAAGTCGGGCAATGACTGGAGAACCACTGCCAGAGGGAAGATGGTACGTTAACGATATTATCTGGGCTGATGGGAGAGATAATTATTACGGTAATATTTTTCAGAGTGGTATCGGTCCTGTAACTGTTCCGTTAGACTATTTAGAACCTGGTACTACAGAAAGAAGCGCGATCGAAATTCATATTGACTGGAATCGCAATTATGGCTCCCCTGGCACTGTAGGTTGTATCGCTCCCTACAATATAGATGACTATAAAAAGTTTATTACTTGGCTCAGGGACACAGACCCTCGCGATCTCTATGTTGACTGGAAACTCGGAACTTGTCCTAAACCTTAGATTAAATAAGCGATCGGTATTTTCCGTACTGGAATGCGGAGCAAACAGCATTTCTGTACCGGAATGGGGAGCTAAAAGCTTTCAGCATGTTAAAAGGAGTAGGAGAGTAGGGGAGATTGAAGTAATTAGGGTTTGCTGAAAAAGTCTTATGGGTGAAGGTAAGAGTCAGGAGTCAACCCACCCCTAACCCCTCCCCTCCTGGGAGGGGAAGTCAGGAGTCAGGAGAAATGGGAATTATAGAACCCATTTGAGATGTATATAATTATGGTAGTCAAGTCTTTTCGCGCATCAATTTTGACCGAAAATCATCTGAAGGAGTGTTTTTTGTATTATTTCTCCCCAAATCTTCCCTCTTACCTTTCCCTCCTGGGAGGGGCCCGCGGGTGGGTTGTCTCCTGTCTCCAGTATAGCTGTCTCCTCGCTAAAAAAACGTGCGTATTTATGAAGATACGATCGGGGGTTCTATAGAACCCAAATGGGTTCTATGCGATCGCCAACCTCTTAAGCATCAATCGGATAAAACACAGATTAATCTTAGCTGTAGCGTTTTTAAGAGTCCTTTTCCTGCGGAATGCTGCGCAAACAAAGTTTTTGGTCAAGCTTTTACACCTTTCCATCCAGGAGTTGCTTCTTTCTATGACCCACCTTGCTTTGACAGGAACAAATCCGGTTTGTCCTTGCTGTTTTTTCTCCAGCTTTGATGGTTTTGGTGATAGTTTAAACCGAATCTTGGTCATAATTGCTGGATAAATTTTCTCTAACTCTTGTGTTATTTTTTCTGTATGATATCCATTGTCAAGTAAAATAGTAATTTTGGGGATGTTAACAGGTTTAGACTTGAAGTAATGGGACTTAAACAAAATAGAGCCAGAAAATAGGCTCAAATATAGACGGGCAAAGGCTTTTACGTCAAAAAGGTATAAATCCTGAATTACCAAGGGTTCTAGGCATTTTTAGAGCATCGACGTAATTCCCTTGTCTAGAGTGGCTTTGACGCATTTTTTCGACCAGAAAATGTTTAAGTACCAGTAATCAATGTTATCTGACAACATTTCTATTAATCCCTGATCGTCAGATACATTGGCTTTACTGCCATAAGTAAAAAAAGCGCACCGCCCGCTCTGAGGTTTCCTCAGAGTAAGGACGGAGCAAGAAGGAAAACCGAGACTATCTACTGCTAAATGTCGCTTAATTCCGTTCGTGGATTTGTAAAAACAAAATCATGATTGACTTGATACTAGCATTACAGGTATTTTTTACAGATAAGTGAATCAATGATAATTAAACTTGTCCCGGAGCGCTTTTTTTTTACCTGTTGACGTACTTGAGAATGTAATACATCTCTAATCTTCAAGGGTTATCCCTGATGCTCGCCACTGCTTGTAATGCCAAAATACTGTTGAATAAGGAGGTAAGTATGCAGGGTAAGTCACACCAGTTACAACCATTCTTGAGTTGATACAAGATACCATCTAAGATTTCTCTCTTGCTCCATTTTTCTGGCCTAGTTTTCTTCTTCTTAGGTAGTAGTGGCTCGATAATAACCCATTCTTTGTCTGTTAAACTGCTTGAAGGCTGGCATTTTCTCATGCTAGTTGGCGTTGGCGGAGCCTAGCGGCAGCTATATCGCTCATTAGTATAACCTTATTCCTAAAAGATCCACTCAGGGGTTCTATAGAACAAAGTTTTTGGGGATTTTTGAAGTTATAAAGCGACAAGTCTAATGAATACAATATTACCGAATATTTAATAATTAATTATTATTAATTATTAAATAATTCGCACCTTGAAGCCTCCCCTTTTAAGGGGAAAAAAAGTGCTAGGATATTTCCTTATATTCAATTCCGTAATGGTTTGAACCAGAGGTAATTATCAATTAATGAAAAGTGTCATGCCACCATAGTGGCCGATCGCTCCACTGTCAAGCCAACCCTAATTGTTTTTAACATTCTTTTCCAGATAAAGCTATAAGTTGTTGCCTGCCATAGATTCTACTCCAAGATATTGGGAGAACCATTTTGGCGATCGCTGTAGGCTGGGTCTTGGGAAAAAAAGATAGCGACATCATCCCCTTGAACAAGTTACCATTATCGGCTAAGATGGATATTTTAATGATTTCAAGGAGTTCATTTGTTAACAATAAATCAACGGTAAAAAGGAGTTAAGATCGCAGAGTAACGGAGTTTAATTTTACAGTTTTTACTAAAGAATAAATATGGCTTATAGAATAAACCGTCGCGCCTATGCTGAAACTTATGGACCAACGATAGGCGATCGCGTCCGTTTAGCTGACACAGAATTATTTATAGAAGTCGAGCAAGACTACACCAGCTATGGTGATGAAGTAAAATTTGGTGGAGGCAAAGTCATCCGCGATGGTATGGGACAATCTCCCATTGCTAATGCTGATGGCGCAGTGGATCTAGTCATTACCAACGCTCTAATTCTCGACTGGTGGGGTATTGTCAAAGCAGACATCGGCATCAAAGATGGTAAAATTTGCAAAATTGGCAAAGCAGGCAACCCCTACATCCAAGATAATGTAGATATTATCATCGGTCCGGGAACTGAAGCTTTAGCGGGGGAAGGTATGATTTTAACAGCAGGAGGTATTGATACCCATATTCATTTTATTTGTCCTCAACAAATCGAAACAGCGATCGCTTCTGGTATAACAACCATGTTAGGGGGAGGAACAGGTCCTGCCACAGGTACTAATGCGACTACCTGTACTCCCGGTCCTTGGAATATTTACCGAATGTTAGAAGCTGCTGAAGCTTTTCCGGTAAATCTGGGTTTCATGGGTAAAGGTAACAGCAGTCAACCCCAAGCTCTAGTCGAACAAGTATTAGCAGGGGCGATGGGATTGAAATTACATGAAGACTGGGGAACTACTCCGGCGGCGATCGATATCTGCTTAAATGTTGCGGACGAATACGATGTGCAAGTTGCTATCCACACTGATACTCTCAATGAAGCGGGGTTTGTAGAAACCACCATAGAAGCTTTTAAAAACCGAACAATTCATACCTATCATACTGAAGGTGCGGGGGGCGGTCACGCTCCAGATATTATCAAAGTCTGCGGTCAAGCAAATGTGTTACCTTCTTCTACTAACCCTACTCGTCCTTATACTCTCAATACTTTGGAAGAACATTTGGATATGTTGATGGTGTGTCATCATCTAGACCGAAATATTCCAGAGGATGTGGCTTTTGCAGAATCTCGCATTCGCCGAGAAACTATTGCTGCTGAAGATATACTGCACGATCTGGGAGCGTTTAGTATGATTGCTTCTGATTCTCAGGCCATGGGGCGTGTGGGAGAGGTGATTATTAGGACTTGGCAAACAGCTCACAAAATGAAGATTCAGCGCGGACCTTTGAGTGGAGAGTCTGGGGAAAATGATAATTTGCGTGCTCAACGTTATGTGGCAAAATACACAATTAATCCGGCGATCGCTCATGGTATTGCTGAGTATGTGGGTTCGGTGGAAGTGGGAAAATTGGCAGATTTATGTTTGTGGCGACCTGCAATGTTTGGAGTGAAACCAGAAATTGTGATTAAAGGAGGAGCTATTGCTTATGCTCAGATGGGAGATGCGAATGCAAGTATTCCGACTCCACAACCAGTGGTTATGCAGCCAATGTTTGGTAGTTTTGGGGGAGCGGTCGCTGCTACTTCTTTAACTTTTGTTTCTCAAGCTGCCCTGGAAAGTGGTATTGATGCTCGACTACAGTTGAAAAAGTCAGCAGTGGCAGTGGCAAATACTCGGCAAATTAGCAAACAAGATATGAAGTTAAATGATGCTTTACCAGAAATAGAAGTTGACCCGGAAACTTATGAGGTTAGAGCTGATGGGGAGTTGTTAACTTGTGAACCTGCAACAGTTTTACCGATGGCACAGCGATATTTTCTGTTTTAGGAGGTTAGATCAAAGGAGATGGGGAGATGGGGAGATGGGGAAATATTTGGTAATGGTTGAAGATGGAACATTTTTTTTATGTGGTCTGTGGAAGCAACTGCAATGATGTTATCTAAGTCGTAGCTAGATGGGTAAGATGCAGATACATCATTGTTGTTGTTGCTGTTACCTGCTGCTGCAATAAATAAAGAATCTGTTGCACATGCTGCTGCGATCGCATCATACAATCCTTGAGAAAAGCCTCCCCCTCCCCAACTGTTGTTGGTTAGGTCTGCTCCCATCATCGTTGCGTATTCGATCGCTAAAATTGCGTTGAAGAGCGAACCATAACCACTATCGTCTAGGAACTTGAGCGCCATTAAGTCAGCGTCCCAATTCACCCCTACTACTCCTTGTCCATTGTCACCATTTGCTGCAATGGTTCCGGCCACGTGAGTACCGTGAGAATCACCATCAAATGGATCGCTATCACCGTAGGCAAAGTCATAACCATAAACATCGTCTACATAACCGTTGCCGTCGTCATCGATGCCGTTATCTGCGATTTCGCCAGGGTTAGTCCTATACTGTGGTGGAAGGAAGGCAGAGGGCAGCGGGAGCTGGAGGCAGAAGGGTTTCTTTCAATTGAAATTTAATTCTACACACAAACGATGCTACCGGACATGATATAAGTTTTTTAAATTTAATCAGCAAACCCTAAGTAGGGCTTGCTGATTAAATATCAAAGAATTGACAGAAAAAGACTAATATCATGTCCGGTTGAATAGTTATAAATAATGAGAGAGGAGTCAGGAGTCAGGAGGACCGAGTCAGGAGGGAAAAAGAGGGAAGAACAGGAGAAAGTTTTTTCATCACTAATTATCCGGACATGATATAAAGTCTTTATCTGGTCGAAAAAAGTGCCTGGTTTTCGGTGCCCAGAGCTACAAAAAATGAGCATTTTGCGCAGATAATATCATGTCCGGTAGCATCGGAGCGTGTATAAAATTAAGGTGACACTCTTGAGAAAACCTCCTGCCTCCTGCCTCCTGCCTCCTGCCTTCCTTCCACCAAAGTCTAATTATTCAACCGGACATGATATAACGACAGAAAAATCAAGGGACAAAACATCCAATTACCTCCTATATTACAGCGCTTTTCAGATTGATAAACCACATCGTCATAACGAAAACCTTGTAAGGGCGTTAGCGGAGCTTTGCGTTAGCAAATGCCATTCGCCCCTACTGTGGTCTACTGAAATGAAAACCGCTGTAATTCCCATTTCTCCTGACTCGGTCCTCCTGACTCGGTTCTCCTATCTCCTCCCCTTACCAAAAGACTTTTTCAGCAAACCCTAAGTAGCCCCCTAGAAATCATAGAGGACTACAGGTCATTATTAGCCAAGGTTAGAAGAGAATACCATCTCCACTACCAAGACTAACAAGGGTTTCATCCACACTCAGGAGTTCATCCTCCTCGATATTTTGGGAGGAACCAATCTCACCATCATCATTTAGGTCTACATTGAACTCTGATTCTAAAGGTAAAAGGTCGTTGCCAGATTGCCAACCAGAATTGCCATTGATTAGACCTTGGTCATTAGTGCTCCAGACATAGGCTTCACCCTCTCGGTTATTTTCGCCGTCGAGGAGGAAGCGGTAATCACCCTCCTCATCGACCTCAACGGCAACACCATCCCAGTTAGCATTGGTAATGTCTGTGTAGGTTGTGCCTCGATTGTTTTGAAGTTGTAACTGTTCTTCTGTGTCATTGTTGACGATCCAATAAGTGCCGTCCTCGTCTTTGGCGAAAGCTGCTGTACCGTCGTCTTCAATGATAGTTAGAGGAGGTTCAACTTCTGATTGAACTTCTAGAGAGAAATTGCCGAAGTTAATATCTTCTACGTTTTCGCCACTGCCTACCTCTACGGTGTGGTAAAGATTAGTTTCTGAAGCTGTTACTGTTACATCATCAATGTACCAGCCTTCAAAGTTATTAAATGCTCTGTCTTCAGTAGCAAACTCGAAACTGACCTGAATTTCTTGACCTGCATAGGGACTGAGGTCAAATGTTGCATTAGTCCAGTCTGCAGCAGGGTCTTCTAATTCCACAGCATTGGAAGCAATGGGAATAAATTCACCACCATCTGCCGAAACCATTACTGTAGCTACATCATAGTCAGGGGCTAAACCTTCAGTCTCCAAGAAGTAGTTAAAGGAAAGTTGGGCACTGTCTAATCCATTTAAGTCAATAATTGGAGAGATTATTCGGCCTGCGGTATCTCCGGCATCATAATTGCCATCTTCTTCGATACCATAGTACATACTGTCTACACCACTGTGACCGGGTTCATTTCCACGTCGGGTTGATAAATGCCACAAGCCGTCATCTGGTGATCCAGTATTTTCAACAGTAAAGCCATCCAAATCTGGATTATCATCATCATCACTGAAGTCTGCCTCAAAGATTATTTCAGCCTGAGAAGGATAAGTTTGTTCCCATTCATCTTGGAGTTCTTCAGCTACAATATAAGTTCCGGTGTCTACATCGAAGCTATAGTAGCCTTCTTCATCAGTGACAGTGGAAATTTCTCCATCGTCGAGTTCGCCGTTTTCGTTGTCGTCGATGAATATAGTCCAACCTTCTAATCCCTCTTCATTATCGTCCCATTCGCCGTTACCATTGGCGTCATTCCACTTGTAACCAGAGATGGAACCAGGGGAAAGTTGCTGGTTACCAAAGTCAATATCTTCAACGTCTTCGCCATTACCGACCTCTACAGTATGGTAAGGATCGCCTGCTATAGTTTGTACCACAACATCATCAACTAACCAACCTTCAAATTCGTTAGCTATTCCATCATTAGTCTCAAAATCAAAGCTAATTTCGATTTGTTGACCGACATAGGAACTGAGGTCTAATGTTGCATTCGTCCAGCCTGTAGTTGGGTCTTGTAATTGCACAGGATTAGATCCAATAGGAACAAAAGCACCGCCATTTTCCGAAACCAATACTGTGGCTGCATCATAGATAGGGGCGCCACCTTCCGTCTCTAGGAAGTAGTTAAAGGAAAGTTCTGCACTATCTAATCCAGTTAAATCAATCACTGGAGAAATTATTCGACCAGCAGTATCTCCGGCATCATAGTTACCTGTTTCTTCAAGTCCATAGTACATACTGTCTATGCTACTGTGACCAGGTTCATCTCCACGCCGAGTAGATAGATGCCACAAGCCTTCATCTGGTGCCCCAGTATTGTCAACAGTAAAGCCATCTAAATCTGGATTGCCCTGATCGTCACTGAAATCAGCTTCAAAGACTATTTCGGCTCCACTTCCTGGATAGGTTTGTTCCCATCCATTTTCAATGACTTCTGCAACTTTGTAAGTTTCAGGGTCTAACTCCTCGAAGGTATAGAAACCATCTTCATCGGTGACAGTGGAGATTTCGCCATCATCGAGTTCCCCGTTTCCGTTCTCGTCGATGTATATAGTCCAGCCTTCTAGCCCATCTTCATCATCGTCCCAGATACCATCACCATCCACATCATTCCACTTGTAACCAGATATGGAACCAGGGAGAATTTCTCGGTTACCAAAGTTGACATCAGTAACATTTTCACCCCAGTCTAATTCTACGCGATGAGTTCCGGGAACTCCTACTTCAGATATGGCATTGAATGCATTCAAACGAGCCCCTGTGACAGTGATACCATCCAGTGCCGGAATTGGGTCAGCACTCTCTAGAATGATTTCTTTGACCTCTTCATGGCTCAAATCAGGGTTTTCTGCCAACAGTAAAGCTGCCACTCCTGAGACATGAGGAGTTGCCATGGAAGTACCATCGAATGAGGCGTAACCTCCTCCTGGTATAGTGCTGTAAATGTCCGAACCAGGGGCACCTAAATCTACCGATGTAGCTCCGATGCTAGAGAACACCGAGAGATTATCATTGTGGTCTGTGGAAGCAACTGCAATGATGTTGTCTAAGTCGTAGCTAGCGGGATAAGAGGGAAAGATATCGTTGTCGTTTCCATAGTCGTTACCTGCTGCTGCCACAAATAAAGAATCTGCTGCACCTGCTGCTGCGATCGCATCATACAATCCTTGAGAAAAGCCTCCACCTCCCCAACTGTTGTTGGTTAGGTCTGCTCCCATCATCGTTGCATATTCTACCGCCAAAATTGCGTTGAAGGTCGAACCAGAGCCAAAGTCATCTAGGAATTTGAGTGCCATCAAGTCAGCATCCCAATTAACCCCTACTACTCCTAGTGAGTTATTACCCTCTGCTGCAATGGTGCCGGAGACATGAGTTCCGTGAGAATCACCATCGAATGGGTCGTTGTCACCGTAGGCAAAATCGTAACCATTAACATCATCTACATAACCGTTGTTGTCATCGTCGATACCATTGCCGGCAATTTCACCAGGATTGACCCAGATATTATTGGCCAGGTCTGGATGAGTGTAGTCGATACCACTGTCGATGACTCCCACAACTACATTGTTATTACCTGTTTGAATATCCCACGCTTCTGGTGCATCAATATCGGCGTCGGGGGTGCCTCCAGTTTGCCCGGTGTTGTGCAGTCCCCACAATTGGTCAAAACTGGGGTCGTTGGGAAATGTCGCATTGTTACTAACGATGAAGTTGGGTTCGATGAAGTCCAGTAAGGGGTTATTCCTGTTCCTGGCAATGACATCTTCCACATTCCCTTCAATAGACCACAGTTCTAAGCCACTAAGAGCCACTGTTTTTGTTGTATTGATTGTAGTCGCCCCTAGGCTGGCTTTGAGGCTATTGAGAGAGCTAACATCAGCATCTTCACTGGCCTTGACAATCACTTGTCCTGACTCAAAGGCTGCTTCCAAGGGAATTTCTGAGTCTCGGTTTGACTCAGTACGGTCGTTCTCGGACTCAATTGCAGATGGTTCAGATGCTGCATCTTTAGTATCGTTACTAACAGATACTTTCCGAGTGTTGGTTTCAGAGCTGCTTAAAGATGATTGAGACCGAGCTGCAGTTTCTCCTTCTTCTGGCACTATTGAATCTGGATAGGTTTGCTCCCATCCTGGTTCGATGACTTCTCCAATGGTGTAACTTCCAGCGTCAAGTTCGTCGAACTCATAGTAACCTTCTTCATCGGTGACAGTAGAGAGTTCTCCTTCATCTAGTTCACCATTTTCGTTCTCATCTATGTATATAGTCCAGCCTTCTAGTCCTGATTCATTATCGTCCCAAACACCATCGCCATCAATGTCGTCCCACTTGTAACCGGAAATTAAACCAGGTTCTTGGTTGAGGTTGCGGTTACCGAAGTTAATATCTTCAACGTTTTCGCCCCCTTCTAACTCGACAGTGTGGTAGGGATTATCCTCTGAAGTCCTCACGATCACATCATCAACTAACCAACCTTCAAATTCGTTGACTGCTCCATCTCCAGTCTCAAAGTCAAAGCTGATTTCTATTTCTTGACCTGCATAGGAACTGAGGTCAAATGTGGCATTAGTCCAACCTGTAGTCGGGTCTTCCAATTCCACAGCATTAGATGCAATGGGAACAAAACCACCGCCATTTTCTGAAATCAGCACTGTGGCTATGTCATAGGTAGGGGCACCAAGTTCGGTTTCTAGGAAGTAGTTAAAGGAAAGTTCTGCACTATTTAATCCAGTTAAATCAATTACTGGAGAAATAATTCGACCAGCAGTATCTCCGGCCTCATAGTTACCTGTTTCTTCAAGTCCATAATACATACTATCTTCAGCACTGTGACCAGGTTCATTGCCACGTCGAGTGGATAAATGCCACAAGCCTTCATCTGGTGCTCCAGTATTATCAACAGTAAAGCCGTCTAAATCTGGATTACCTTGATCATCACTAAAGTCTGCCTCAAATACTATTCCTGCTCCACTTCCTGGATAGGTTTGCTCCCATCCATCTTCAATTACTTCAGCAATAGTGTAATTTCCAGCGTCAAGACCATCGAACTCATAGTAACCTTCTTCATCGGTGACAGTGGAGATTTCTCCTTCATCAAGTTCACCGTTGCCGTTGTCATCGATGTATATAGTCCACCCTTCTAGTCCTGATTCATTATCGTCCCAAACACCATCGCCATCAAGGTCGTTCCACTTGTAACCAGATATGGAACCTAATTCTTCAAGATTGCGGTTACCAAAGTTAATCTCTTCTATGTTTTCACCACTACTGAGTGAGACGATGTGAGGCTGAGGCTCTTCTGATGCTAGGTCGATCTTAACTGCTAAACCTGACTCAGCATAACCGTCGTTATAGGATATTTCAAGACCTTCAGAGCCATCTGCATTTTCAATACCAATAGTGTTACTGTCTAAAACACCATTGAGGGTTTCGTATTGGTAGATAATGCTGCCATCAGGCTTGAGAATTGCCTCAAAGGTATAGTCTCCCGATCCATCGATGTGAGGAATGTTCTGATATTGGACAATAAATTGCTCATCATCCGCATCATAGTAGTAATAAACCTCACCACCATCAGGAGGAAATAAGTCATCCCAGAAAGGAGCAATTAAGTCGTTCGGTTGATTAAGATTAGGAATCGGCTCGTTAATATATTCGTCGGGTTCTAACCCAAAGGTCAGATAGCCATTGGAGGAAATCTTGATTGTTGACTTGTCTTCACCGTAGAACGGAAAATCAAAGGGTAGAGCCACCTCTGCATAATCGTCATCAGAGAAACCAAGTGGAGTTCCTACATCAGAAATATCAATCCAGTCGAACTCGGTTTCCATCCACTGGTATTCGCCAGGAGCAAGGGGATATGTCTGCTCCCATCCTGATTGGAGTTCTTCCGCAATGGTATATGTTCCGGCATCAAGACCATCGAATTCATAGTAACCATTATCATTAGTGACAGTGGAGATTTCATCTTCGTCGAGTTCCCCGTTTCCGTTCTCGTCGATGAATATTGTCCACCCTTCTAATACTGGTTCATCATCGTCCCACTCGCCATCACCATCAAGGTCGTGCCACTTGTAACCAGATATGGAACCAGGGAGAATTTCCCGGTTACCGAAGTTGATATCAGTAACATTTTCACCAGAATCCAATTCTACAGTATGAGTTCCGGGGACTCCTACTTCAGATAGAGCATTGAACGCATTCAAACGAGCGCCTGTGACAGTAATACCATCCAGTGCCGGAATTGGGTCAGCACTCTCTAGAATGATTTCTTTGACCTCTTCGTAGCTCAAGTCTGGGTTTTCTGCCAACACTAAAGCTGCCACTCCTGACACATGGGGAGCTGCCATGGAAGTACCACTCTTGTAACCGTAACCACCTCCGGGTATAGTGCTGTAAATTTCAGAAGTACCATTGCTGTCACCACCAGGCGCACCTAAATCTACTGATGTAGCTCCGTAGTTAGAGAACCAGGATAAATCATCGTTGTGGTCTGTAGCAGCAACTGCAATGATATTGTCTAAGTCGTAAGTAGCTGGATAAAATGGGTTGAAATCGTTGTTGCTGCTGTTATTACCTGCTGCTGCCACAAATAGAGAATCTGCTGTACCTGCTGCTGAGATCGCATCATACAATCCTTGAGAAAAGCCTCCACCTCCCCAACTGTTATTAGTTAGGTTGGCTCCCATTATTGTTGCATATTCTACTGACAATATGGCGTCGAATGTACCTGCAAAACTGCCATCATCGCTGAAAATCTTGAGCGCCATCAAATCAGTGTTCCAATTCACCCCTACTACTCCTGTTCCATTGTCACCATCTGCTCCAATAGTTCCAGCAACGTGAGTCCCATGAGAATGACCGTCTAAGGGGTCGCCATCGTCATTAAAAAAGTCATAACCATGAACATCGTCTACATAGCCGTTGTCGTCGTCATCGATGCCGTTATCTGGAATTTCACCAGGATTAGTCCACATATTGCCAACTAAGTCTGGGTGAGTGTAGTCAATTCCTGTATCAATCACTCCCACCACTACATTGTTACTGCCTGTTTGAAGATCCCAAGCTTCTGGCGCGTCAATATCTGCATCAAAGGTTCCTCCAGTTTGTCCGGTGTTGTCTAGTCCCCACAATTGCTCGAAACTGGGGTCATTGGGAACTGTGGCATCAAGAGTAATAATGTAGTTGGGTTCTACGTATTCTAGTAGAGGGTTGTCTATATTACGACTAATGAAATCTTCTACATTCCCTGGAATAGACCACAGTTCTAAGCCACGAAAATCCTCTGTTTTTGTTGCCTTGATTGTGGTTGCTCCTAGGCTGGCTTTGAGACTATTGAGAGAGCTAGCATCAGCATCTTCACTGGCCTTGACAATCACTTGTCCTGACTCAAAAGCTGCTTCCAAGGGGATTCCTGAGTCTCGGTTTTCCGGAGTACGGTCGTTCTCGGACTCAATTGCAGATGCAGCATCTGAAGCATCTTTATCGTTACTAACAGAGACGTTCCGAGTGTTGGTTTCAGAGCTGCTCAAAGATGATTGAGACCGAGCTGCAGTTTCTCCTTCTTCTGGCACTATTGAATCTGGATAGGTTTGCTCCCATCCTGGTTCGATCACTTCACCAATGGTGTAACTTCCTGCGTCAAGCTCGTCGAACTCATAATAACCTTCTTCATCGGTGACAGTAGAGATTTCTCCTTCATCTAGTTCACCGTTTTCGTTCTCGTCGATGTATATAGTCCAGCCTTCTAATCCCTCTTCATTATCGTCCCAAACACCATCGCCATCAATGTCGTCCCACTTATAACCAGAAATTGAACCATTTTGGTTGAGGTTGCGGTTACCGAAGTTAATATCTTCTACGTTTTCGCCCTCTTCTAACTCGACAGTGTGGTAGGAATTTTCCTCTGAAGTACTCACTATTACATCATCAACTAACCAACCTTCATATTGGTTGATTCCTGCATCATTAGTCTCAAAGTCAAAGCTGATTTCTATTTCTTGGCCTGCATAGGAACTGAGGTCAAATGTTGCATTGGTCCAGCCTGTTGTGGGGTCTTCTAATTCTACTGCATTGGACGCAATACGAATAAATTCACCACCATCTGCCGAAACTAATACTGTGGCTACATCATAGGTGGGGGCTAAACCTTCAGTTTCTAGGAAGTAGTTAAAGGAAAGTTCTGCACTACCTAATCCAGTTAAATCAATTACTGGAGAAATAATTCGACCAGCAGTATTTCCGGCATCATAGTTGCCAGTATCTTCGACTCCATAATACATACTATCTTCGGCACTGTGACCAGGTTCATTGCCACGTCGAGTGGATAGATGCCACAAGCCTTCATCTGGTGCCCCAGTATTGTCAACAGTAAAGCCGTCTAAATCTGGATTACCTTCATCATCACTAAAGTCAGCTTCAAAGACTATTCCTGCTCCAATTCCTGGATAGGTTTGCTCCCATCCATCTTCAATTACTTCAGCAATGGTATAAGTTCCGGCATCAAGACCATCGAACTCATAATAACCATCTTCATCGGTGACAGTGGAGGTTTCGCCATCATCGAATTCCCCGTTTCCGTTGTCATCAATGTATATAGTCCACCCTTCTAATACTGGTTCATCATCGTCCCACTCGCCATCTCCATCAAGGTCGTGCCACTTGTAACCAGATATGGAACCATCTTGGTCAAGTTGCCGGTTACCAAAGTTGATGTCGATAACATTTTCACCAGAATCCAATTCTACAGTATGAGTTCCTGGAAGTTCTACTAATGGAGAGAGGGCGTTGAACGCATTCAAGCGAGCGCCTGTAACGGTGATGCCATTAAGTGCGGGAATTGGGTCAGCGCTATCAAGAATGATTTCTTTGATCTCTTCGTGGCTCAAGTCGGGATTTTCGGCCAACACTAAAGCTGCCGCTCCTGAGACATGAGGAGCTGCCATGGAAGTACCGCTCTTGTAACCGTAACCTCCTGGTACAGTGCTATATATACTTGAACCAGGGGCACCTAAATCTACAGACGAGGCTCCGTAGTTAGAGAAAAAGGAGAGATTATCATTGTGGTCTGTAGAAGCAACTGTGATGATGTTATCTAAGTCGTAAGTAGCTGGATAAAATGGATTAAGATCGTTGTTACTGCTGTTATTACCTGCTGCAGCAATAAACGGAGAATTTGCTGCAGCGATCGCATTATACAAACCCTGAGAAAAGCCTCCGCCTCCCCAACTATTGTTAGTGAGATCAGCTCCCATGAGCGTCGCATATTCTACCGCCAAAATTGCATTGAAGATTGAACCGGTGTTATTGGCGTTCAGAAACTTGAGTGCCATCAATTGAGCATCCCAATTGACCCCTACTACCCCTATTCCATTATCTCCCTCTGCTGCGATAGTACCCGCAACGTGAGTGCCGTGAGAATTATCGTCGAAGGGATCGCCATCGTTGTTCACAAAGTCATAACCATGAACATCATCTATATAACCGTTGTTGTCATCATCGATGCCATTGCCTGCTATTTCCCCTGTATTGACCCACATATTGTCATCCAGGTCTGGGTGATTGTGGTCAATGCCACTATCGATCACTCCTACAACTACATCATTGTCCCCTGTTTGAATATCCCAAGCTTCTGGTGCATCAATATCTGCATCGGGAGTACCACCAGTTTGTCCAGTGTTGTGCAGTCCCCACAATTCGTCAACACTGGGGTCGTTGGGGAAAGTAGCATCACCACTAACAACGAAGTTAGGTTCGATGAAGTCAATTCGAGGGTCGTCTTCGTAGCGACTAATGGTATCTTGCACATCCCCATCAATAGACAACAATTCCATGTTCAGGGTTTGGGTTGCTTTAATTGTGGTAGCTCCTAACTCTGCCTTGAGAGCTTCAAGAGCACTAGCTTCAGTACCCTCGGCTATCTGAACAATTACCTGATTTTCCACAAAGGCAGTTTCTGAGTCTCGGTTTTCCTGAGTACGGTCGTTATCGGACTCACTCTCAGATGCTTCAGACCCATCTGCTGCTACATTTTCTGGATCGCTACGACCAGAAATTTCTGAAGTAGTGTTAATACCAGACTCACTGGCAGATGCTTCAGACCCATCTGCTGCCACATTTTCTTCTCTATCACTACGACCAGATACTTCTCGACTATTTGCTTGAGAGCTGCTCAAAGATGAACTCGACCGAACTAAAGCTGCCTCTTCTTCTGAGGAAGAACCTGTATTACCAGTATCAATAGTAATATTGTCAAACTGATGGTATGGAGATTCCTGTTCCCACTCTACAGCTACGACTTCGTTAAAGTCATTGTTGAATACGAAAGTTTCCGGGTCAAAAGCATTACCGTCTAAGGTAAAGGTCTGACTTACTGTACCACCGCCTTCAAGTTCTCCAACAAAAGTTACATCAGCCACATTAGGACCATTTAGTTCTGTCAGGTCAATGGAAACCAGGTCGAATGGTTGATTATCTATAGCACTCAAACGGGTGACGCCATTACCAGTATTGTTGAACAGTGCCGTAGACCCAGAAAAACGTGACTCAAGAGTCCCAAAGGTGGCAAACGGAAACGGTTGGCTCAGATTATCAAGAACAAAACCGTCTTCTTCATAGTTAAACCCATGGTCTTGTGTATTTGCATCCTCATGTTTGAGGGATTCAAAGTCTATTATAACTGTTTCCCCTGGCAAAGGAACAACAGTATCAACAGTAATATTGTCAAACTGATGGAATGGAGATTCCTGTTCCCACTCTACAGCTACAACTTCGTTAAAGTCATTGTTGAATACGAAAGTTTCAGGGTCGAAAGCATTGCCGTCTAAGGTAAAGGTCTGACTTACTGTACCTCCGCCTTCGAGTTCTCCAACAAAAGTTACATCAGCCACATTAGGACCATTTAGTTCTGTCAGGTCAATGGAAACCAGGTCGAATGGTTGATTATCTATAGCACTCAAACGGGTGACGCCATTACCAGTATTGTTGAACAGTGCCGTAGACCCAGAAAAACGTGACTCAAGAGTCCCAAAGGTGGCAAACGGAAACGGTTGGCTCAGATTATCAAGAACAAAACCGTCTTCTTCATAGTTAAACCCATGGTCTTGTGTATTTGCATCCTCATGTTTGAGGGATTCAAAGTCTATTATAACTGTTTCCCC
>NZ_JAAHGH010000007.1:44690-263057 GCF_010672525.1 Okeania sp. SIO2B3
TGGCAAACGGAAACGGTTGGCTCAGATTATCAAGAACAAAACCGTCTTCTTCATAGTTAAACCCATGGTCTTGTGTATTTGCATCCTCATGTTTGAGGGATTCAAAGTCTATTATAACTGTTTCCCCATCTCCAGAACCAGGGTATGTTTGCTCCCATCCTGGTTGAAGTTCTTCTGCAATGGTGTAAGTTCCGGGGCTTAAATCATCAAAGCTATAGTAACCATCTCCATCGGTGACAGTGGACATTTCGCCATCATCGAGTTCACCATTATTGTTCTCGTCTATGTATATTGTCCACCCTTCGAGTCCCTGTTCATTGTCGTCCCAGATGCCATCGCCATCTAGGTCATTCCACTTGTAACCCGATATGGAACCCGGTTCTTGGTCTTCAGGTGTATAGACCAAGTCATCAATGACAAACTGTGAAAAAGATGAAAACTGGATTTCATCAACATTAATAAAATTGAAATCAAACAGAGTTGGACCGGAGGTACTGACATTAACAGTCTCGGAATACAACTGGACTCCATCGTTCAAACCTATTACCTCAATATTCATGCCATCTGTCCACGCTGAAGTCAAATAGGCACTGTTGAATGTAAAGTCTTCCTCTGAAGTAATGCTTACTGGGAGCGCACTCCAATTAAACCCAGTGTACGGTGGAGAAACGGTCCCATTCTCATATCCACTACCTGGGTGATGATCTCTATGAATAACTCCCCACGACTCACTCCAGAAAAAATCTCCAATTTGTTGGCCTCCAAATTGTTCTAGATCAAAAGTATCTGAGATTTCATCAAAATCAAATACCTGCTGTCCCTCAGCAAGTACAAGTGGCTCTACGGCGATCGGGGTATTATCGGCGGCGGGAAATTCATTTTCAATTTCCCCATTTACACCAATACCAGAAGGGTCTTGTATCGTTAACCCTGACACTTCTTCTATGTTGTTGTCCTCCAAGTCCATATCTAAAAGACTATCTGAGGTAATTACATCTGCTGCTGCTTCTATTTTGTCCATAACAATATTCCCCTGATTATGATTATTGCTATTTTTATGAATACCTAATGCAAGCTCTTGCTTTATAGCGTCGGTGATTAATTCTATTTCTACGAAGAACCTCGGTTATGCAGTTTTGAATTTAGATACTTACTAAATTTCTAAAATTTTTAAAGCAATGATGGACATCTAAAGTAGAGGGTACTGTTAACGATGTACCATACGATATTGCAATGCGCGCTGGCATATTTAGACACTACATCAATTACAATAATGTAGTATGAAGGCTGCTACATGAGGTACTTTTTTCACAAATTATCCGATCGCCAAACCTCAAAATTTTACAGCAATTCCCGATGTTATGAGGTACACATTTAGTGGTGCACGAATCTAGGCCACAAGAGTTTTACTATTCGCTCCTTGTGGCTCATTTCTCCGAAATATGCTGTATTTACTTTAAGTTTAGCTTTGAATATTTCAGGCAACTCAAAACTTATAGTTTCTTAATTTGGCGTTGCTGAAGAGCGTGTATAATATTAACTTTAATTACTTAGGAGTCAACCCACCCGCGCGCCCAACCCACCCCCGCCCCTCCCAGGAGGGAAAGTCAGGAGGGAAGAAAGAAGAAGAAAGATGAATAGAAGGAGAGGCGTTGCATATTTGTGGGATGAATTGTATGCTTGGACAAATAAAGAAGTATTAAGTATTAAGGATGAGATTTACCTGTTCAAAAAAGATTCATCCCGCCCCTCAGCAACGCCCTTAATTTTCAGCCCTCGTATCAAATCCGGCCAGTGTTTAATTTTAGATGTCTGAGGAGGAGGTACACTGATTAGCAGCCTTGATTCCAAATTATTGTAAAGTCTATACTTGCCTCAGTCTTTAGATATAAGGCTAGACGCGCTAGTACTAACAAATCCGCAAATCAGGATATGAAGTTAAATGATGCTTTACAAAAAAAAATGTAGATTGACCCTGAAAGCTATGAAGTGAAAGCGGATAAAAAGTTATTGAGCTGTGTATTTACTACAACTTTACGGATGGCGCAGCGATATTTTTAACTCTAGTAACATGAGGATTTTCTTGATACTAGGTAAGCATAGAGAATTTTATAATTGGACGCTACTTGGATTCTTTTCTATGGCTGATTCGCTACTTATAGCACTCATAATTTTCTTGAACGCAATGAGTAATATAGGAATGATTGTTAGTGCCACCATCGGACAAACAATACATGAACAGGATTCACAAGCACAATTCATTGCTATCATGTGTGTCATTTTGTTATTGTTTCTAAGTAATAGATTAGTCTACAATTATATAGTATTAAAAATATAACTGCAATATTTTTAATAATTTCTTAAGATCTATTAACTTATTCTATGTTCATGGTTGTAATACTCTTCTGTTTCTTTTTCGTTCACATTAAATACTAATACTAACTAAAGATTATATAATAGGGTTTGGGGGAATTTTTGCTACAAATATCTATTAAACCAATATCTACTCCTACAGCAGTTTTGATATTATCTGTAGGAATTAGGCTAGGAACTGTTTGATATTCTCAACTAAAGCTGACATAATAACCATCAGCTTTTTTAGTTATCGTTATGAGTTAATTAGGGTTTGCGCTTCACTAGTCTTATGGGTAAGGGTAGGAGACAGCTATACTAGAGACAACCCACCCCTAACCCCTCCGGTGGAGGGGAAGATAGGAGAAATGGGAATTATAGAGGAGGTAGGAGAAAGAATAATCACTTGATTATTCTGCCCAACTATGCGCCTAATATGCGCTCTTTTTTGAACCATTAAGACCATTAAGCTTGGACTTTTTTTAACTAAAAAATGCGCTCAACCAATATAAGTCAATGCTTTTAGATTTAATCAGCAAGCCCTAATTACCAAAATATTTTTGATATAAATCTGGAACTAATTGTAATCCTCCTGAAGTAATAGTATCCGATTCAATGATCCCTTTATTCTTGACATATTCAGCAATGAATTCACGAATTTCTGTAGAAGATTGCCAAATTATTTTTCCTTCTTTAAACATCAAATAACCACCACCACCATTAGCACGATAACTATTCATAGCAACTCGTAAAACTTGATTTTGTTCAATATTTTTTCCATCTAACTGTAACTTAGTAATTCGTTTTCCCACTGGTTGAGTAATATCAACTATGTAATCAATTCCACTATATAAATCCCAGTTATAACCAAGAGAATTTTCAGCTAAAACTTCTTCAGTAAGACAGGGTAAATCATCAATATTAACTTGTTTAAAATAAGCAGCATTTTTTTCTAATGCACAACGCAAAATATCCCCATTAATTTCTAGGACTAACAAATAATTATCGTAATTATAGACACTGTAAATATCTCTCCTAGTAATTTTTCCTGGAGTAATTTTACCAGTGTTATTAAAAATAGAAGTCAGAGAAATATTTACAGGATAACCTGCTGCTTCTGCCGCTTGTATTTGTACTTGATTGATTAAATTTGACAGCTTGCTCTGATGAAAACGTGCTTTCATGCCACCATAAAATTCAGTTTGTGCCACACCAATAGGTTGATTGATATAACGTAAAGTTTGCTGATGATATGGTAAAGAAAGTTGTAAGATTTTCTGTTCCGGTTTAATATCAGTAACATATAAATTAGTAGAATCTTTAGCAAGAACTTCCCACTTTTTACCCCGACGCTCTAATACTAAAGTATACTTACTTAAAGCTTTTCCCCAAAAAGAAGGTTCTGCAATTAAAACATTATTAACTATAGCTTTAGGAACATCGTGATGTGAATGTCCTGCCATAATTAGATCGATATCTTTTACCTGTTGCGCTAATTCTAAGGTGAGATTTGAACCAGGAATAGAGCCTGTTTCTTCCCACTCTTGAATATCGGTTAACCAAGCAGAAGCCAGCCTTTTATCTTTTGGTACTTTAGAAAAACCACTATGTTGAACAATAGTAATTACATCTGCACCATCATTTCGCATTTGAGGAATATATTTTTGAGCAGTATTTATGAGATTCTCAAAAGTTAATCCAGCTATATTTTCAGATGACACCCAGTTAGAAGTTGCAGTAGTAATAAAGCCAAGAATGCCAATTTTTATACCATCAACATTTTTAATGATATAAGGCTGAAAAGCAGGAGTGTCATCACTTTTTTGGATATTCGCACAAACTATGGGGAAATTAAGCTGACTTATCCAACGGGAAAGCACATTAGTACCATAGTCAAACTCATGGTTTCCTAAAGTAGCAGCATCAAATTTGAGAGCATTCATTGTTACTGCCATCGGATGCACCGCTTCTGTGTCAATTCGATTATAGTAATAAGTTAATGGTGTTCCTTGAATAGTATCGCCGGCATCAATAAGCAATAAATTAGGATTTTTAGCTCGTTCCTGTGCAATTAAATTAGCGACTTTTGCTAATCCCCATTCTGCGGGTTGGTTAGTATAGTAATCATAAGGCATAAGGTTGCCATGAAGATCGCTAGTTTCCAGAATGGTGATGGTTTTGGTTGGGGGTTTTGATGTTATCAAGGGAATAAATATTAATACGAGTGTAAATAACCAAGGAAGACAGAGGGCAAAAGGCAGAAGGCAGAAGGCAGAAGGGAAAGAATAAGGTGAAAAGGTACAAAGTTTTTCATCAACTAATTAATTGTCCGGATTCCATATGAGGCTTTTAGCAATTATTAATTTTTAATCTGAAAATACAGGTCTAGAGCACTGCTATATCTAGCGTTGGTGATGCGTGGCTATGATTGTGCTTTAATGGCTATTGCCTAACTATTAACTGAAAAGCATTTTATATTTTGCCAAATTTAGGTTTCATAGTTTGATTCACCAACGCCGGGTTTGAAGTCGCAGATAATAGATTCTGTCTCCTGTATTCTGTCTCCTGTATTCTGTCTCCTGACTCCTTTTTCAAATAAAATAGTGGGATAGGTTCATACATTTATTCAGCAACGCCAAATTTCTGTTTAACAACCATTCGCATATTTCCTGGTGGTGCCATAGTTAACCCTCTACGGACAGGTTGGATAGATTTATGGGAAACTAACTTGAGTTCGCACTTTGATAAAATAGTTGCCAAAACTAATTTCATTTCAAATAAAGCAAAAGCTGAACCGATACAACGACGACTTCCTCCTCCAAAAGGTAAATATTCATAAGGTGAAAATTGTCTTTCGAGAAAACGTTCTGGTTTAAATTTTTTAGGTTCTGGATAAATATCCTCTCTTTGATGAGTTAGATAAATAGAAGGAAGTACTACCATTCCTGGTTCAAGTTGATAACCCATAATTTCTACAGGTCTCTGGACAACTCTAGGAAAAGAAGTTATGACAATAGGATAGAGACGCAAAGTTTCTTGACAAACCGCACTGAGGTAGGGAAGTTTAGTAATGGCAACTTTTTCTGGGTTAGTGGGAAGAGTCGCTAATTCTGCTAATAGTTTTTCCCGCACCACCGGAATTTTATCGATCCAATATAATGCCCAAGCTAAAGCTGAAGCAGTAGTTTCGTGACCTGCAAAAAGCAAAGTCAGCAGTTCATCCTTAATTTCTTCGTCACTAATACGATCGCCTACTTCGTCACGCGCTTCTAGCAGTAAACTGAGGATATCATCACGATGATTTGCTTCTTCCCTAGCAGTTTCAATTTCTGCGAATATTAGCTCATCAACTTTTTGCCTTTTTCTTAAAAATTTACCCCAGGGACTCCAAGGACCCCAGTCTTTTTGCAAGAAACGGAAGAAAAGAAAAGTGGAGGTTAAGGGAGAACTAATGGAGTCGAGGACATCAGACAAAAGTATTCTCAGTTGTTCGTAACGTTCTCCTCGGTCTAAACCAAATACCGCCCCAAGGATAACTTTTAGGGATATTTCTTGAGTAGACCTACGGATGGGGAAAGGTTTGTTTATTTGCCACCGATCCATAACATTAGAGGTAATATTGTATATTAAGTCCCCATAAGTACGCATTCGATCGCCATGAAAAGGTGGCATTAATAATTTTCTTTGACGTTGATGGCGATCGCCGTTTTGCAGAAGTAGAGAATTTCTACCCACAAGGTATTGTAAAGCACCATTACCACCACCTGAGCTAAAGGTATTAGGGTCAGCAGTAAAAATTTGTTGAATAGCTTTAGGGTTACAGAAATAGATAAAAGGAGTCTTGGAGTTAGTATTAGTCCTGAAGATATCTCCGTATTGAGAATATCGCTCCTCTATTGTTTGTAAGGGACGAAAAATAAATTTCCAAGTCCGGAGTCTTCGTTGTAGAGGGGACAATGCTGGGCCATCAGGTAATACCATTTTTGCTTTGCTGATTATCTCAAAGTTACCTCATCTATTTTGATTCATTTGTAAGTGAGATGGGAGGGTTTATAGTGCTCCGCTCAAGTCAAAATTCAAAAGTCATCCCTGACGCCCGTTTGAGCCTTTATAAATTTCCGCGCCCTTTGTTTCGACTGCTACATATAGCAGGGAACAGGCAACAGTGGGAAAAGTATTTCTCTGTCTAAGGTTTATCTTCTTTGTCTAAGGTTCATCATCAATTTATGTCAAACACCAACTCGTTTCTTGCTATAGATCCCAAATGGGTTCTATTTAAAAATATAGGAGGAGGGTGGAGAGTAGGGGAGTGGGGGAATAGGGTCAATTTATTGTCACTAGAGCAAAATTGTATCCTTTTAAATTTCGTACATCTTACTAGAATTAGCGGGACTTTGATATTTTTTAGGCTGAAAATGGCTTCAAACTCAACGGTAGCAATGAAAACACGTTACTCTAGCTAAAAATGGCTCAAATCTAGATATATCAAGAAATAGGCTATTTTGACGTTAAAGCATTATACCGCAAGGGTTTAAAACTATTTTTAAGGCATTTTTTGCTAAAGTCCCGTTAGTTAACCAAAAATATAGGGTTGTCAATATTCTCTGATAACTAAAGAATTAGCCCTGCTGCCAGGAGGGGAATTTGGGGAGATGGGGAGATGGTGAAGAATGAGGCAAATTTCCACCTATTCCCCCTATTCTATTTCTCTAGCTCCCTACATGACTCCTGACTCCTGACTCCTGACTCCTGACTCCTGACTCTTGACTCTTGACTCTTGACTCTTGACTCTTGACTCTTGACTCCTGATTCTGTCATTAAGAAACAGTAGAAATTTTATCTATATGGTAAAGCTTGAATAACTATAAAAGCAGACAGTAGGCAAATATTATAGGAATCTAAAATTCCATTAGCTAGTCTCACTGGATGAAGAAGTTTCCTATAGAATATAGCAGTCGAAGCAAAGGGTGCGGACATTCCTAAATGCTCAAACCCAGTCATAGATTACTTCTGACTTCTGTACGGGTGAATGGCCATTCGCCCCTACTGACTGCTGACCTGCGCGTAGCGCTATAACTCCTATGTGGCAAAGCTAATTACCACCTTTGTCTTTACTAATACAGAAAAATTAATAACGGTTAAATTTATGGAGGAGTAATGAATCAATATATCAACCCTACTGCTGAAAATCAAATTCGGGTAGAAGACGATCGCACCGGAATGAGTGTTACTACTCTCAGACGTGCCCTAGCAGATAACCTGTTTTATTTGCAGGGGACCTATGAGTCCATGGCAAAACAAGATGATTTTTATCGTGCTCTGGCTTATACTATACGCGATCGCTTACTCCAACGCTTTCTTTCTACAATTCGTACTTATAATGAGAAAGATGTGAAGGTCGTATATTATCTCTCTGCCGAATTTCTCATGGGTCGTCACCTGGGTAATAGTTTGATTAACCTGGGAATTTATGAAAAAATTCGTCAAGCTATCACCGAATCTGGGTTAGATTTAGATGAACTACTGGAACAAGAAGACGACCCTGGTTTAGGAAATGGTGGTTTGGGTAGATTAGCAGCTTGTTTTCTGGACTCTTTAGCTACTTTAGAAATTCCGGCGGTGGGTCATGGTATTCGTTATGAATTTGGCATTTTTACCCAAACTGTACAAGATGGTTGGCAAGCAGAAATCCCTGATAAGTGGTTACGTTTCGGCAACCCTTGGGAAATAGCTCGTCCTGCTGAAAAGGTAGAAATAAAGTTTGGAGGTCATACAGAAGGATACCATGATGATAAAGGGAACTATCGAGTAACTTGGGTTCCGGATGAAACTGTAATTGGTATCCCCTATGATACCCCTGTTCCTGGCTATAAAGTAAATACTGTAAACCCTCTACGTTTGTGGCGAGCAGAAGCTAGTGTAGACTTTAAATTTGAAGAGTTCAATGCTGGAAACTATGACGGTGCGGTAGCAGATAAAATGAGTTCGGAGACGATCTCCAAAGTTCTCTATCCAAATGATAATACTCCTCAAGGTAAGGAACTCCGTCTGAAGCAACAATATTTCTTCGTTTCCTGTGCTTTACAGGACATCATCCGTAGGCATTTATTTCACAATAAAAATCTAGACAACTTATACGAGAAAGCAGCAATTCAACTTAATGATACTCACCCTGCTGTGGCGATCGCGGAGATGATGCGCTTGTTAATTGATGAGTACGATATGGACTGGGAGCGTGCTTGGCATATTACTCAAAATACTTTTGCCTACACTAACCATACTTTGCTACCTGAAGCGTTAGAGCGTTGGGCAATTAGTTTATTTGGTCGCCTTCTCCCTCGCCACCTAGAAATTATCTATGAAATTAATCGGCGCTTTTTAACTCAAGTGCAAACTTGGTTTCCTAAAAATCCAGAATTGCTTGCCCGGGTTTCTCTAATTGAAGAGGGAGCAGAAAAATCTGTGCGGATGGCTAATTTGGCTACTGTTGGTAGTCATGCTGTCAATGGAGTAGCAGCACTGCACACAGAATTGTTGAAAAAAGGTGTGCTTAAAGATTTTTACCAACTTTTCCCAGACAAATTCTTCAATAAGACTAATGGAGTGACTCCCCGTCGTTGGGTTTTACTGAGTAACCCCAAACTTTCTGCCCTATTCTCTGAGAAACTGGGAGGAGATAGTTGGTTGCGAGATTTTGACCAACTAAGGCAACTAGAAAAATATGTGAATGATGCAGAATTTAGGAATCGTTGGCGAGCAATAAAGCAAGAGAATAAGGCTAAGTTGGCAGAGCGCATTCTCAAGCATAATCGAATTGAGGTAGATATTAATTCTCTATTTGATATTCAAGTCAAACGTATTCATGAGTACAAACGCCAACATTTGGATGTATTCAACATCATTACGATGTATAATCGCATTAAGCAAAACCCTAGCATTAATGTTACACCCCGCACTTTTATTTTTGGTGGCAAAGCTGCTCCTGGTTACTATATGGCTAAGTTGATTATTAAATTGACTAATGCTGTTGCTGATGTGGTTAATAACGATCCGGATGTACGCGGTCGCCTAAAAGTTGTCTTCTTGGCCAACTTTAATGCTTCCCTTGGTCAGATTATTTATCCTGCTGCTGACTTATCTGAGCAAATTTCTACTGCTGGAAAAGAAGCATCCGGAACTGGTAATATGAAGTTTGCCATGAATGGAGCTATGACTATTGGCACTCTTGATGGAGCTAATATTGAGATCCGCGAAGAAGTTGGAGCAGAAAACTTTTTCTTATTTGGTATGACTGCTCAAGAAGTTTTCGATCTGAAAGCTAAGGGTTATAAACCTCTGGAATACTACAATACTAATGCTGAACTCAAAGCAGTAATTGACCGAATTGCTAGCGGTCACTTTAGTGAAGGTAATCCTAATTTGTTCAAACCTTTGATTGATTCTCTACTGTACAATGACCAATATATGCTACTAGCTGATTATCAAAGCTATATTGAATGTCAGGAGCGGGTTGGTCAGGTTTTCCAAGACCAAGAAAAATGGACGAAAATGTCTATCTATAATTCTGTTCGCATGGGTAAATTCTCTTCTGACCGAACAATTATGGAATATGCAAAGGAGATTTGGGGAGCACAACCAGTCAAGATCGACCAAGAAACTTATATTCAAGATAATGCTGGTTTGAAGGTAGATTCTTAATTTACTAGATGGGGCGGGTTCATCTCAACTTAATGTTGCGCAATTAATTTAATGTGGAACCCGCTCAATACTCTAGGTTGGGTTAAGCGGCAGCGCAACCCAACAAAAATTAAGTGTCTGTTGGGTTTATCCTACAGTTAACGAAGTCATAAGTCAGAAGTTATTTTTGTAACGGGGATTTGAGCAACTCTCCAAAAATATACTGAATTTTGCCCCCCTAACCCCCCAATTCTGGGGGGAACAAGAATCTATTAACTGGTAAAAGTCCCCCAATTTTGGGGGATGCGCGGGGGCGCGTGATGTAGCAAATTAGACTTTTCAGACAACCTCTTAAAAAGTGGGGTTTTAGACCCATATTATTTTGATAACCTGCGCTAACTTTCCTCAACCCAACCAGCAAAACTATAGAGCATTTATTATGCTATAATATACTTTATTTTTATTCTAAATTCCTGAAAAAAATGCAAGACAAAATACTAGAAAAAGAAAGACAATTCCACGATATCTGGGCATCAACTATTGATATAGAAGGTATCCGAGTAGTTGATTATTTTGAAAGTTGTACGGCTCCAGAAAATAGATTTATTCTCCAACAAATGGGGGATTTAACTAATAAATATTTGTTAGATTTAGGCTGTGGTGCTGGGGAAAATAGTGTTTATTTTGCTAAAAAAGGAGCGCGGTGTGTGGCGACAGATTATTCTCCAGGAATGGTGGATGTTGCTGTTAAGTTGGCAGAAACAAATGGGGTACAAATTGAGGGGAAAGTGATGGATGCAATGGCTTTAGAATTTCCTGATAATACTTTTGATTTTGTTTATGCTTCTAACTTACTTCATCACTTACCAAATCCTAAGTTAGCAATTAGAGAAATGCACCGCGTTCTTAAACCTGGTGGTAAAGCTTGTTTTTGGGATCCGTTGAAACATAATCCTGTGATTAATGTTTATCGACGCATTGCTACAAAGGTTAGAACTGAGGATGAAATGCCTCTGGATATTAATCTTGTGAATTTTATTAAATCTCTCTATTCAGAAACAGCTTACGATACATTTTGGTTAGCAACTTTGTGGATTTTTTTAAGGTTTTATTTGATTGAAAAAATCGATCCAAATAAAGAACGTTATTGGAAAAAAATTATTATTGAACATCAAAGATTAGAACCAATGTATCGGAAATTAGAAAGATTAGATGGGGTATTAAAAAAATTGCCTTTGATGAAAAGATTTGCTTGGAATTTAGCAGTAGTTGCAACTAAATAATGCAGAAGGAAGAAGGAAGAAGGAAGAAGGAAGAAGGCGTTTAGTTATCTAAGAAAGAAGGAAAAATATGGTTTTATCTGAGTTTTAAGCTTTCGATATGTCCGCGCCCTTTGCTTCGACTGCTATACTTAATAATAAAAACCTTAAACTTTGTAGGTTGGGTTGAGCCTGAGAAACCCAACAAATACTTATATCATGTCCGGATAATTAGTTATAAAAAAACTTTCTCCTTCAACTCCAGTTCTTCTTCTTTCTTCCCTCTTTCCTCCTGACTCGGTCCTTCCCCTCCACCGGAGGGGGAGGGGCGAGGGGTGGGTTAACTACTTCCTACTCCCTACTCCCTCTTTTCTGGAGATGTCTAATTGTCAACGTTCGGAGGATATTTTAGCAACATCATCACACAAACGCTTATCAGTTTCACTAACAGTGGGGTTATTTTCTAGGTAGTCGCGCATCCAGTCGCAGGCCCACTGATGGAGGCGATCGAACGACTCTATATTTCGCCACAATTTTACTGTTTTATCAGCACTGACAGTGGCAATAGTCTTTCCATCCGGGCTAAATGCTATACCATTAACCCAATTCTGATGCCCGGTGAGAGTCTGCAATAATTTCCCCTGTTGGTTCCACAATTTTACTGTTTTGTCAGCACTGGCAGTAGCAATAGTCTCTCCATCAGGACTAAATGCTATACCATTGACCCAATTCTGATGCCCGGTGAGAGTCTGCAATAATTTCCCCTGTTGGTTCCACAATTTTACTGTTTTGTCAGCACTGGCAGTAGCAATAATTTCTCCATCGGGACTAAATGCTATACCCAAGACTGAATTATTATGACCGATGAGAGTTTGCAATAATTTTCCCTGTTGGTTCCACAATTTTACTGTTTTGTCAGCACTGGCAGTAGCAATAATTTCTCCATCCGGACTAAAGACTACACCATTGACCGAATTATCATGGCCGATGAGAGTCTGCAATAATTTTCCTTGTTGGTTCCACAATTTGACTGTTTTGTCAGCACTGGCAGTGGCAATAGTCTCTCCATCGGGACTAAATGCTATACCATTGACTGTATCCTCATGGTCGGCAAGAGTCTGCAATAATTTTCCCTTTTGGTTCCACAATTTTCCTGTATTATCACCACTGGCAGTGGCAATAGTCTTTCCATCCGGACTAAACGCTATACCTCTGACCCAATTCTGATGACCGGTGAGAGTCTGCAATAATTTCCCCTGTTGGTTCCACAATTTTACTGTTTTGTCAGCACTGGCAGTGGCAATAGTCTCTCCATCCGGACTAAATGCTATACCATTGACCCAATTCTGATGCCCGGTGAGAGTCTGCAATAATTTTCCCTTTTGGTTCCACAATTTTACTGTCTTGTCGTCACTGGCAGTGGCAATAGTTTTTCCATCGGGGCTAAATGCTACACCCCAGACCCAATTTTGATGCCCGGAAAGAGTCTGCAATAATTTTCCTTTTTGGTTCCATAATTTGACTGTATTATCACTACTGGCAGTGGCAATAGTTTTTCCATCGGGGCTAAATGCTACACCCCAGACCCAATTTTGATGCCCGGAAAGAGTCTGCAATAATTTTCCTTTTTGGTTCCATAATTTGACTGTGTTATCACTACTGGCAGTGGCAATAGTTTCTCCATCAGGGCTAAAGACTACACCATTGACTGAATTATCATGGTCGGAAAGAGTCTGCAATAATTTTCCTTTTTGGTTCCATAATTTGACTGTGTTATCACTACTGGCAGTGGCAATAGTTTCTCCATCCGGACTAAAGACTACACCATTGACTGAATTATCATGGTCGGTGAGAGTCTGCAATAATTTTCCTTTTTGGTTCCACAATTTTACTGTTTTGTCAGCACTGGCAGTAGCAATAGTCTCTCCATCCGGACTAAATGCTACACCTCTAACCGTATCTTCATGGTCGGAAAGAGTCTGCAATAATTTTCCCTTTTGGCTCCACAATTTGACTGTATTGTCAGCACTGGCAGTAGCAATAGTCTTTCCATCAGGACTAAATGCTACACCTCTGACGTTATCCTCATGGCTGGTGAGAGTCTGCAACAGGTTTCCCTGACGGCTCCACAATTTGACTGTATTGTCAGCATGGCTGGTGAGAGTCTGCAACAGGTTTCCCTGACGGCTCCATAATTTGACTGTATTGTCAGCACTGGCAGTAGCAATAGTCTCTCCATCAGGACTAAATGTTACGCCAAAGACCCTATCCTCATGCCCCTGAAGGTAGTTAAGTTCTTGATACTTTCCATCATCTGTATACATGGCTTGACTCAGAGCATCTGTAATTTGTATTTTGCTCTCAACCTGGGGTTGGAATATTAAATTAGACTTTGGTAGTTGTTTTACTGCTCTTAAAGCTTGCAGTGTTGCTTCCCAATGTTTATTTGACTCAGATAATAATTTAGCAGTAATACTGTTTCGCACTGCTTTTGCTTCTGCTACTTTGAGACTTGCTCGCCAGACTGTGACTGCAGTAATAGTTGCTGCTATAAACGATATTACTAATACTGCAAAACTTATCCGCAGTCGCTTTTCTGCTTTCCGTTTCGCCTCATCCAATATTTGATTTGCCTTTGCCTGAGCATCCAATTTTATCTGTGCTTCCAACTTTTCCAGCTCGATCGCCTGTTTCTCCACTTCCTGAGCAGCAGCTAAAAATTGATAGTCGCGATCGCTCAGACTTTGATCTACCGACCACGCTAAAGCATCTGCTAATGCCTGACCCCGCAGCAGTCGTGACTTATCTTGACATTCGGACTCCACCCAAGCTGTAAATGCCTCTGAGTAGGGGCGCAATTTTGCTAACTCCTGCTCTACCCACTGGAGGTTAAATACTTCTTGATAAATACGGTTAGCAACTTGTAAGCGTCCTTCCTGTTTTATTACTAAACCTGTGAGGCGGAGTTCCATTTGTTCAGGGTTGTCATCTGCCTGGGTGTGGAACCCACCCCTTGCCCCTCCCAGGAGGGGAATATTGGGAGTGTGGGAGGTTTGGGGAGTATCACTTCTGACTTCTAAAGTGTGGAGAGTATCACTTCTGAGTTCTGAGTTCTGAGTTCTGACTTCTAAAGTGTGGGGGATTAAAACCTGCTGATACAGACCTAATAACCGACTCGCCCGTTTTTCATTGAATAAAAGGCGATCGCGAATTGTCTTTAAATGTTCTGGGTCATCATGTACTTGCCAATTGTCTATTATTCTCTGTCTCACCAAACCTGTGACCCATTTGGTCTCTTGGTCATCAGGTACAATTTCTGGACTATTTCTGATTAACTGACAAACTTTCTGAGTCAAAAATGGTTGACCTCCAGTCCAATCTAAAATTACCTCCATCAACTTATTAATATTGGTGGTTTTTTCTACTAAACCTTTTGCTAAGGGTTCTACTTCAGCTAACCGAAAACCTGTTAATTTTATGGGTTTACCAATATTAAAAGGAGTGTGTTTTTTCTCTTTAATTAAATCTGCTGGAGTTGCGACTCCTATCATGGCAAAAGTCAACCGTTGATAATCTGAATTATTTGCCCGTTTGTTATAACAATCTCGGACAACTGCAAAAAAGTCATCAGTATTAAAAGGTAGGCTAAGTATACTATCTATTTCATCTACAAAAATCACTATTTTCTCAGAAATTGTCGGCAATAAAATTTCACCAATAAATTTACTAAATCGTTTTACATTAGAAAGTTGACTATTATTTTCCCACAGTTCTTCAATATCAAAATCATCGTCTAAATTTAAGCCAGTCAAAATAGTATCAATAATACTGGCATACCATTCTGAAGGGGTAATATCATGAGCACCAATTTCTGTCATATCAATACTGACGCAGGCAATATTTTCCTGTTGTAAGCGTTGCATGGTTTTGACCCGCAAACTAGATTTTCCCATTTGTCGGGAGTTTAAAACATAGCAAAAATCTCCATTTTTTAAACCTTGATATAAATCGTTATCAGCTTGTCTTTTGACATAAGTTGTGGCGTGAAGTGGGAGACTACCACCAAGATAATATTCGTAATTATTCATAGTTAATATAATTAATATGTAAGCATTCAGCCGTCAGCTATCAGCACTTCAGCTATTTCTTTTAGTTTAGGATAAAAGCAATATTTAATTGTCTTACTAGAAAAGTTGATTCCCTTGCCCTTAAAGTCAGTTGTTAATTTAAACACTGTCCTATATAAGATAGTCTTTTTGCTGAAGTCCGCAGCCAGTGAAACAAACCTGATAATTGATAACTGTTCACTGAAATGACCTCACTCCCCAACACCATCACACAAATGGCGATCGCTTTCACTGACATTGGGGTTATTTTGCAGATAATCCCCTATCCATTCACAACCAAGTTTGATCAGACTTTCGAGATTCAAATTCCACAAAATTACTTTGCCATCTGTGCTTCCAGAGGCAATCATCTGACCATCTGGACTAAAACAAATACTATTGAGACCACGACGATACCCTTGAAAAGTATGTAACTTCCTGCCATTAAAATTCCAAAGCTTAATAGTTCTATCCATACTCGCAGAGGCAAGAATCTGACCATCAGGGCTAAAACAGAGGCTATAAATCCTACGACTATGCCCCTTAAAAGTTTGTAGTTTAATTCCCTCAAGACTCCAAAGTTTAATAGTATCATCATCACTAGCAGTAGCAAGTAGTTTCCCAGTAGGGTCGAAAGTAACTGCAATCACTGCATTTCCGTATTCTTGAAGAGTTTGTTCTTCCTTGTTATCCAAATGCCAAAGTTTGATACTACCATCCTTACTGACAGAAGCAATTATTCTGCCATCAGGACTAAAACTAACATTAAATACTACATCTCTATGTCCCTCAAAAGTTTGTATTTCTCCACTATCAATACTCCAAAGCTTCACAGTGCTGTCATAACTAACAGAAGCAAGGGTTTGACCGTCGGGGCTAAAACTAACATCATAAACTCGTTCTCTATGTCCCTGAAAAGTTTGCAGTTCCTTGCCATCTAGACTCCAGAGTTTAATAGTTTTATCTTCACTAGCGGAGGCAATAATTTTTTGAGTCGGGCTGAAACTCACACTATAAATTCTACCTGCATGACCATTAAGGGTTTTCAGTTTTTTACCCTGAATATTCCAAAGTTTAACAGTGCTGTCATAACTAGCGGAAGCAATAGTTTGACCGTCAGGGCTAAAACTGACACTACTAACCTCATCGCTATGACCATTGAAAATATTTCGTTCTCTGCTTTTAAGTCTCCAGAGTCTAATTGTATTGTCTCTAGAAGCAGAGGCAATAATTTGACCATCAGGGCTAAAACTGACGCTATAAATTCTATTACTATGTCCCTGAAAAGTTTGTAGTTCCTTGCCCTTAATATTCCATAATTTGATGATTTTGTCTGCACTAGCAGAAGCGATAGTTTGACCGTCAGGGCTAAAACTAACCCCATTTACCCAATCTCTGTTACCTCTAAAAGTTTTAAATTCTTTGCCATCTAAATTCCAGAGTTTGATAGTTGTGTCCGTACTTGCAGATGCAATAGTTTGACCATCAGGACTAAAACTGATGCTATTAACGTGATAAGTGTGCCCAATAAAGGTTTTCAGTTCCCTACCATCTAAACTCCAGAGTTTGATAGTTTTGTCAGCACTGGCAGATGCAAGAGTTTGAGCATCTGGACTAAAACTGATGCTAGAGACCCGATTTTTATGTCCAACCAGAGTTTGTAATTCCCTGCCATCTAAACTCCAAAGTTTAATAGTTTGATCAAAACTTCCAGAAGCAAGAGTTTGACCATCCGGACTGAAACTAACACTACTAACCAGATCGGTATGTCCTGTTGTAAAACTTTGTAATTCTGTTCCGTCAATACCCCAAAGTTTAATGGTGCTGTCAGAACCCGCAGATGCAAGTATCTGACCATCAGGATGGAAACAGATGCTATGGATGCGATCGCTATTTCCCGTAAAAGTTTTTAATTCTCTACCACTGAGACTCCAAAGTTTCAGAGAATTATCCCTACTACCAGAAGCAATCAAAGTACCACTAGGGTTGAAACAAACACTATTTACTCCATCTTTATGTCCTTCCAAGCGGTTACACTCTTTAACTCCATAGACTGCCTGATGCAATGCTGTTACCACCAGCATTTCAGCATCAGCTTTTGTTCTAATTGATTTGGATAATGATTGTAGAATTTTTGCTGCCCTCAATGCTTCTAATAATGCTTCAAACTCTTGACCTGCTAGAAATAGTGTTTTTGATGAGGCAGTTTTGAGTAATACTTCTAATATCTGATTTGCCTCAGTTAATATTTGAGCTGCTCGTCTTTCTGCTGCCAATGTCTGTTGCATTTCTCGTTTATCTAGTTCTTGACTTGCCGTTAAAAATTGATAGTCGCGATCGCTCAGACTTTTATCTACCGCCCACGCCAAAGCATCTGCCAATGCTTGACCCCGTAAAAGTCGCGACTCATCTTTACATCCGGACTCTTCCCAAGCACTAAACGCTTCAGAGTAGGGGCGCAACTTTCCCAACTCTTTTTCTACCCACTGCAAATTAAACACTTCTTGATAGATACGGTTCGCAACTTGTAACCGTCCTTCCTGTTTTACTACTAAACCTGTGAGACGTAACTCCATTTGTTCGGGGTTGTCATTTGCCTGGGTGTGGGAAGAGGGGGAAGAGGGGGGAGAGGGTGGAGAGGGGGAGGCAAGGGGGATTAAAATTTGCTGATATAGACCTAATAACCGACTTGCCCGTTTTTCATGGAATAAAAGGCGATCGCGAATGGTCTTTAAATGTTCTGGGTCATCATGTACTTGCCAATTGTCTATGATTTTCTGTCTGAGCAAATCGGCCACCCATTCGGCCTCCTGACCATCAGATACAATTTCTGGACTATCCTGAATTAATTTACAAACTTTCTGGGTCAAAAATGGTTGGCCTCCGGTCCAATCTAAAATTACCTCCATCAATTTATTAATATTGGCAGTTTTGTCAACTAAACCTTGTGCTAAGGGCTCTACTTCAGCTAACCGAAAACCTGTTAATTTTATCGCTCTACCAATATTAAAAGGAGTACGTTTTTTCTCTTTAATTAAATCTGCTGGAGTTGCGACTCCTATCATGGCAAAAGTTAACTTTTGATAATCGGAATTATCAGCTCTTTTGTTATAACAATCTCGGACAACTGCAAAAAAATCATCAATATTAAAAGGTAGGCTAATGGTACTGTCTATTTCATCAATAAAAATCACAATATTTTGAGAAATAGATGGCAATAAAATTTCACCAATAAATTTACTAAATCGCCTGACATTAGAAAGTTGACTATTAGCTTCCCATAATTCTTCAATATCAAAATCATCATCTAAATTTAAGCCTGTCAAAATAGTATCAATAATACTGGCATACCATTCTGAAGGGGTAATATCATGGGTGCCAATTTCTGTCATATCAATACTGACACAGGCGATACTTTCCTGTTGTAAACGTTGTATTGTTTTGACCCGCAAACTAGATTTACCCATTTGTCGGGAGTTTAAAACATAGCAAAATTCTCCGTTTTTTAAACCTTGATATAAGTCTTCATCAGCTTGTCTTTTGACATAAGTTGTGGCGTGAAGTGGAAGACTACCACCAAGATAATATTCATAGTTATTCATAGTTAATTTGAAGAAGGAAAAGGGAAGAAGCAAGAAGTAAGAAGTGGATGGAAATTCTAACTCCAAGCTGATAGCTCAAAGCTTTTATTTGACAGCGAGTTAAAGTATTAATCTTTAGATTTCTACCAACAGACTAAAGCATCATAGCAATATTGTATGAAATTGGTATAAGTTTAGCTTCGTCTCAATTTATTAGATATGATATTCATCAGTAAGATACATCTATTTTAATTCTTTCTATTTTTATTATTTTCTGTTTCCTAAAATATCGGTAATTAAGAGGTTGTCTGAGAAGTCTTATTTGCTACATCAAAGCCCCCTAAATCCCCCAATTTTGGGGTAATTTTAGCAGCTAATGGATTCTTGTTCCCCCCATAATTGAGGGGCTAGGGGGGCAAAATTCAGTATTAAAAACTTTTCAGATATCCTCTAAATCTTGCCAAAAAATTATTATGTTATAATTATTAGAATAAAGAACAAAGAAAATATTAGAGTTAAGGTTCCATTTTTGATTATACACCTACATCTAATCAACTTAACTTCATCTGACTCATGTTTAAACAAATATTGCTAATTAGTTTAACTTCATCATTGTTTTTCCTAAATTCTGAAGTTGCTAACTCTCAAATTTTTCCTAATTATTCTGAATCTAATCAGAGAATATCCCAGAAAATTTCTACAAAAAAACAACAACTGATCGATCAATATCTGGAACTTACAGGAGGAGAAAAAACATTTCAAGAAGTAATTCGAGCTATGTTGTCTCAGATGGAACAACAATTCAGTTCTATTTTTACTTCTGAGTTGCTTGAAAATTAACAAATTTCTCCCGAAAAAAGGCAACAAGTTACAAATAAATTTAACCAAGAAATAACCAGTATTGTCCAGAAATCTAATCAGATGTTTCTCGAACGTATTAGCTACGAACAAATTGTTGAAGAAGTTTACTATCCTATCTATGATAAGTATTTTACAGAAGAAGATTTGCAGGCATTAATTGAATTTTATCAAACTCCAACTGGCAGAAAAACTATTGAAGTTATGGCACAATTGTTTCAAGAATCTATGCAAAGAACAGCTCAGGTACTCAACTCAAAAATTAAGAGTGTTATGCAAGAGATTGTCGCTGAGGAATTACAGCGTATCAACTAATAAATTAAATTCCCATCATTAAGTTTGGACTTCCTATTCACTTTTAAGTTTATAAAATATTACTTTTTCCCTCTTCCTTCTTCCTTCTTCCCTCTTCCATAACTGGCAGAAAAACTATTGAATTTATGGCACAATTATTTCAAGAATCTATGCAAAGAACAGCTCAGGTAATCAACCCAAAAATTAAGAGTGTTATGCAAGAGATTATCCCTGAGGAGTTACAGCGTATCAACTAATAAATTAAAGTCCTATCATTAAGTTTTGACTTCCTATTCACTTTTAAGTTTATAAAATATTACTTTTTCCCTCTTCCTTCTTCCTTCTTTCCTCTTTCATAACTGGCAGAAAAACTATTGAATTTATGGCACAATTATTTCAAGAATCTATGCAAAGAACAGCTCAGGTAATCAACCCAAAAATTAAGAGTGTTATGCAAGAGATTATCCCTGAGGAGTTACAGCGTATCAACTAATAAATTAAAGTCCTATCATTAAGTTTTGACTTCCTATTCACTTTTAAGTTTATAAAATATTACTTTTTCCCTATTCCTTCTTCCTTCTTCCTTATTCCCTCTTCACTTCTTCAAACATGAACTCGAAAATATTCTCTATATAAACCACACAAAGGTATCACAGCATTTCCACGAAATTTAACTAATCCCATACTGCGTAATTTAAATCCTTCAATTGTACCAATTTCCACAGGAGTTTCTGCATTAACAACTTTTGTAATTGCTGTCTGCAAATTTTCATCTTTTTGCAAGTTCAACAAATGTCGATGCAAGTGATTATAGTAAGGTCCTTCATCCATTGGTGCCAGTTCTAAAAGTTGCTCTAAAGTCATTTTTCCACTAGCAATTTCATAGAGTGCTAGACGTACTAAATAAGGATGCCCTCCTAACATTTCCATTAGTCTTTCTATTTGTTCATCAGACCAGATTAAGCCATGTCTTTGTACTAAATCTTTTACCTGTTCTAAGTTAAATTCTGGTAACTCAATTCCTAATCCCACATTGAAGGGAGACTGATTAATATTCAGAGGAATATAAACCTCCTTAGAGTGAACAATTATTAATCGTAATCTTTGCCAATCAGGATTATTTTTTCCTTGTTCATGCCAAGCTCTTAATAAGGCAAAAAATTGTGTTGCTAAATCGGGATTTTGGAAAACTTGATCGACTTCATCTAACCCCAAAACTATCTGTTTCTTAATTTCAGTCAACAGATATTTCTCAAAATATTTAGTGCATCGCTTTTTGACTCCTAAAACTTTTTTCCAATATTTATCTAACTGTTCCTCTAAATTCAATTCATCACTAACATTCGCACAAAACCACTGCAGAAATTGGTCTAAATTTTCTATAAATTCTGGATCTATAGTTTGAAAATCTAAATAAACTGTCCGATAATCTTGTTGACTAGCATAATCTAAAATTCGGGATAATAAAGAACTTTTTCCCATTTGCCGAGAAGCTTTAATTCTAATTAAAGCATCTGGCTTCAGAATAGCTTGAAAACATTCCGATTCAATAGGCGTTCGCGACAGCGGAACGGAGTTATATCGCTCGATATAAAAATGAGAATTTAGAGGAACTTGACCTGAAGGTGTTTCTAATTGTGATTCGGGAGGCTGAGTAATATTATTACTACTAATATTGCTAATAATTGGAGGGTCTATTTTAATAGTTTCTGCCTGTTCTTGCTGATGTATTAATGATTCTAAGTTTGGTTTGATATTCAATAATTCTGCCAAAGCAACTTGAGCATTTGGGTAGCGCTGATGCCAGTTAACTTTTACCATTTTTATTAATATATTGGCTAGGTCATTATTAATACCAGAAAGTAGAGTTTCACATTCTATTTCTCCAGAAATATTTTGGGGAAATTTTTGAGGTGATTTTCCTACTAAAGCTTGAATAGCAGTTACTCCAACTGCATAGATATCGCTAGCAAATTGAGGTCTACCTTGTAGTTGTTCCACAGGTATATAACCAGGAGTTCCAATAGTAATAGTGCTAGTAGGTTGCCCATCATCACCAACTACTATTGTCCTCACTTCTTTCACAGCCCCAAAGTCAATTAATACTAATTTTCTATCACTTTTGCGCCTCATAATATTGCCAGGCTTAATATCACGATGAATCACATTATTCTCGTGAACAAAAATTAGTAATTCCAGAATTTCTGCTAAAAATTCTACGACTTTAGATTCACTCCAACCGCGATTTATTTCTTTAGTTAAATCCTCACCTTCTATAAGTTCTTGAACTAGGTAAAATTCATGGTCATCTTCAAAATAAGCATATAAAGTTGGGATTTGAGGATGGCTACCTAATTTATTTAAAGTTCGACCTTCTTGCTCAAATAACCTCTGAACTTCTAAACTTTTTTGTGTCGGTTTTAGCCTCTTAACAACACATTTTGGTTTAGGAATTTCCGGTATATCTAAATCTTCTGCAAGATAAGTTTCACCAAACCCACCACCTTTGCCTAATTTGTCGATAATTTGATAACGTTGACGTAGAATTTTTCCTATAAGAAAATTATTTTCAGACATGAGTAATATCAATTTGATAAATGTTTGCTACAAATAACTAGGGTATTTCTTAGAAGTCAGGAGTCAGGAGTCAGGAGTCATATCAAATCCGGTAGCATCGGTGTAATTAGATGGTGAGTAGGGGAGTAGGGGAGTAGGGGAGATAGAGAGATGGGGAGATCGAGAAATATTTGGTAATGGTTGAAGATGGAACATTTTTTTATACCGAATTAAACGGATTTGAGATCAGAATTAATGACTTCAATGCCAGTTTTTAGGCCGGAAATTCTCTTTTTTGTCAAAGGGACATCTTCTTTAAAGTCTTTTAATCATAGTTATTATTAGTAACATTCTTTTTTCAAAATGGTACAAAAATTTTATCAAAATTTTAATTATTTCAAGAAGGAAGAAGGAAGAAGGCGTTTAGTTATCTCGGAGATAAGGTGGATTATTAATATTTGATTATTTCTCCTGCGAAGTGCTAACCAAGCAGCTATTCCATAAGTTAAGAGTAGTCATAATGACTGCTATATATAAATATTATTCTGAGTTTTTTAGGTATGCTAGAAATTTGTTAATCAAGCGATCGCTTTCCTTTTCTTCCTTTTCTTCCTTTTCTCGGTTTCGGTCATTTTCCAGAAAATTTAGATGCCTTTTCTCTCTATTAATACCTCTTAATATCTCTATTCAATTTTTTAGCTTGCTTGTTCATTCCATCGAGACTTTAATTGTAGTGATTTTTGAATAGATAGACTACAGTGACCAAAGCATTTTCCTACTCCCTAACCTAGTAGTTTACTAAAATGAATTGCGCTGTAAAATAATCTTTTTATTTTGGATTTAATACCCCACCCTCTACAGGATATTGACAATTGGTTGGGGTTTATTTCCCATCAATTTTTTCTTCCTTCTTCCTTTTTCCTTCTTCCTTCTTCAAGGTGCATTTTGCACACGCCACATATTTTGCGGAGCAAAACACACCCTATTAAACTTCTATAAAATCAGTAAATTACTCTTGTACTCGTACGTCAATCACACTAGCATTAAAATTATAATCCGCACCCTCCAACTCAATTGTCATACCAATTTTTATTTTAATATTTCCCAATACAGGACCATCATCAGTCACTCTACCTTTACCTTCCAAAGTTAACAAAAGATTCCGACTAAAAAGTTCTTTCTCTCTAGGATCGGGTAAAGCTTTTACCGAGCCATCAGGCTGAGGAACTGCCACTTTTCGAGTCAAAAATTCCACAGACTTTAGGTCAACTTTTCCATAAGGTTGATTTCTAATAATTAATTGAGTTTTCTCTCCTTCCCTTAATAACTTTTCAGGGTTGCGCCCTTTTAAACCTAAAGCAATAGCATCTACTTCCATTGGTTTAGTAATAATATTACCCACTTGAGCAACAGAAGTTTTATTAGTACCAGGAACGATAAATATTCCTAGTAATACCATTAAAATTATTAACACAGCGCCCACATCTAAGACACTGACTTTACCAAATAATCGTCCTTGAGAATCCAGAATTTTCATAATTTCATCAACTAATAATTACAAGTGATATTGGGTATCATTATATTGCCATTCTTTTGTCGCTAACCAGGATGGTTAGGTAATATAGATAATTTTCATTCAGAAAATCTCTTCTTACAGATATTACCACTTAATATCATGTTTAGCAAAGCACCAATAATAGAGTTTTATAATTGTACATTTAACACAATAAATCTCATTAAAATTTGCTAGCGTAACTATAAATAAAGATTTGTCTATCGGTCATTAAATTGACTTTATTCACGTGGTAAATTGTAGATTTTAGGTGATACTTATATATTTTTTTCGACGATAATATTATTTTCAAAATAAGCTCAATGTAAGCATTTCCTGCGGAATGCTGCGCAAACAGCTATTAGATTTCAGCTCTCAGCAAAAGGAAGGGATTTTAATGAATATAGACTTTAAAGCCAACTTTTATAGTTAAGTATAAATTCTGCCTCAATTAATAAAGTTTTTATCTAAAACTAAAAGCAATAGCTGATTGCTGATTGCTGACGGCTGAATGCTTACAGTTCAATGGATGAAGATAAGGAGGTTTTTTATTAACTAAACTCCCTTATCTTCGGTAGTAAAATCAAATTTTAACTTTGCGGAAAAGCTATCAACAACTGTTGTAGTAAATGACAAGAACAAGCAAATATCATTCGCTAATTTATTTGTAATAGCAGTTGAAGGAAAAATTAGGACATATAGCAGTCGAAGGAAAGGTTAGGACAAATCAAAAGCTTAAAATTAAGACAAGGTATAGCACTGCGTGCAGGCAACAGGCAACAGGCAACAGGCAACAGGCAACAGCTCATCTGGGGGAATAAATTGCCGATAATATAAGATTTTAGCTCTCGGACACCTCCTGTAATTTGTAAATATGCCAGCGCACATTGCTATAAGATTTTTCCTTCTTCTTTCTTTCTTCTTCTTTCTTCCTTCTTCCTTCTTCCTTCCTTCTGCAATAAATCTAAAATCTAGTATCTTTATAATCTAAAAGCTTATGTTGAAAAAACTATCTCTAATCACTCGTTCTTCCTTTCGTCAAGCATCATACCCATTAATATCTGTAATGGTCGCTGCTGGTTTATGTGCAGGTACAGCATCTCCCAGTCAAGCTATCCCCTGGAGAGAATTAATTTTCCAGAGTATTCAGATGATTCAAATTTCTAACCTGTCTGACCGCCAAGAAGTTGAACTTGGTAAACAAATTAATCAACAATTATTAAAACAGAGAAATCTTAAAATTTATCGCGATCGCGCAGCTAACGAATATATTAATAGAATTGGCCAAAGATTGGCAGCAGCAAGTCCCCGTCCAGACATTCCTTATACTTTTCAAGTAGTAGAGGATGACAGTATAAATGCTTTTGCCACTATGGGAGGTTTTGTCTATATCAATACTGGTTTAATGAAAGCTGCAGAGAACGAAGCAGAATTAGCTAGTGTTGTTTCTCACGAAATTGCCCATATTGCTAGTCGTCATGCGGTCAAACAGTTACGTCAGACATTATTGGCCCAGGGTTTAGCTACTGCAGCAGGTGTGGATGATAGTGTTGCTGTCCAAGTTGGGGTAGAATTAGCATTACGGCGGCCTAACAGTAGGGAGGCAGAATTTGAAGCTGATGGAATAGGTATTGAAACATTAGGCAGAGCGGGATATGCTCAGTATGGTGCAATTACATTTATGGAAAAATTGCTAAAAAAAGGTTCTCCACCATCTTTTCTTAGCACCCATCCAGCAACATCGGCAAGGATCGAGCAAATGAAACAAATGATTGATCCGGAATTTGCTTACAATGGTGATGGGTTAGATGATAGACGTTATCAGGTTATTGTCAGTCAATTAATTCCGTAGTTAGGAGTTAGGGAGTGGGGGAGTAGGGGAGAAGAAAACATAAGGATAATGAATATTAAATCAGCTAAAATTCGCAAAAAAGTGATTTGGCTTCTGCTAATTAGTTGATAACTGAAGTATTGCGCTAAGTATAGTACAAATGCATGGGAATTGGTATGAGATAGTTATATCTATTTACCGAAAAATCGTGGTCTAAAGTCTCCCCTTTTAAGGGGATAAAAAAAAGAGAATTCCGTATTTCAAGCCTCCTTATTTCAGAGGTACTGATAACTGATAACTGAAATGACTTTTTATAGCAGTCGAAGGAAAGTTTAGGGCAGCTCAAAAGCTCAAAAGCTTAAAACTCAAACAACATAATATTTTTCCTTCTTTCTTCTTCCTTCTGCTATACCTATTTTTTTCTTCAATGTCTGTTTATTCTTCCTTCTTCCCTCTTCCTTCTTCCTTCTTGATACAAAAATTACTAATCCAACCTCGCTGTACAAATAATGGAAGTAATGAACCAACATCAACTTTAAGCTCCAGATCGGCGACTTTTTCACAAACAATTTCAAATGGATAATTCTCTTGAAAAATCTTTAGTAATTCCCATTCTTCATTGTTTGGTAAATCAATTCGCATATCATAACCCTGTCGCCACAAAAATATTTTTACTCCACCTTCATCTAGACTTACCATTTTATCCCCTTGATAATCAGGTTGATTTACTTGCCAAATCCTATGAATAGGATAAATAGACTCTAATAAAACACTATTTTTCGGTAAATACAAAATCAACTCTCCCCATTTTTCTTGAGGAACTTCACCCAAAGCTTGAAAATCTAAACCCTTTGTATCTTCACCACAAAAAACTCGATGCCAATGCCATTCTAAACGGGCAATATCTGGCAGATATGGTAAATGTTTTACTGGTTCAAAATCTGCCAGGAAATCTGCAAACTCCTCTCCATAATCTCCTAAATCAGGTGATAAACAAGGAAATTGATTAATAAACTTTAATGCAGTTGCTTCAAAAAATTTTTCTCCCACTAACTGACATAACACAGGATAAATTGACATTAATGTATTACTCAAATTCCCAACAACATTACCCCTGTAAATTGCCAAACCTTCCGCAGGTGTTAAATTATTTGGTGCCTTAATATGTTTACTTAATTCTTCTATACTAATACTGTCTTTTTCCCAAACAGCTTGGAGAAATAAATTTTGTAGAGTAATATTTTCCATTATCAAATAATTAATAATTAAATAATTCAGATTAAAAGCCTCCCCTTTCAAGGGGAAAAAATTAACGCGTGTCAGAAGTCAGAAGTTAACCTACCCCTAACCCAACCCCGCCCCTCTATGCTTTATAAACATCTTTCTTAACATAAAACTTGACAAAAATATCATTTAATGAATTAGAGTCTGAAAGCTCCTAGTGTCGTTGCGATCGCAACGACAAAAAACAACTTTTAGGAGTACACAAGTTAGTCAATTTGTCAAAGCTTGTAAAACCAACAAAATGCTCTTCATTAATTGATAATTGATAATTGATAATGGATAATTACCTCTGGTTAAAACCGTTCTTGATTGAACATAAGGAAATATTATTTCTTTATTTTCCCCTTGTAGAGCGACAGCTCGCGGCGCAGCCAAGGGGAGGCAGAGTAAGCTTACCTAATAATTAATAATGATTAATTATTAATTATTAGGTAAGCTTTTGATAATAAGCATTATCCACTTTTGTAAATAATTTTGCTTATAATGGATAGCTTTTAGGGAAAGGTAATTATCCATTATTCATTATTCATTATCCATTATTCATTATTCATTATTCATTATTCATTATTCATTATCCATTATCCATTAATGAACTGACCTTTTGCAACAATTTTTCAGCTTTATTTGCTTCTGCCATTAACACTTCAAAACTCGGAATATCTGTATCCCATTCTATTAAAGTAGGTATACTGCCAAATCTGACTAAAGCTTCTTCATACAACTCCCAAACTGGAGGATGAACTGGATAACCGTGAGTATCTAATAGATAATTTTCCTTTTCTTCATAACCTGCTAAATGAATTTGTTTAACCCTTGTTGGTGGAATACTATCCAGATATTTTAGAGGGTCAATTCCATTATTTATAGCATTAACATAAAGATTATTTATATCCAGAAGTAAGTAACAGTCAGCTTTTTTTACTAATCCCTCAATAAACTCCCATTCCGACATAGTTGAATCTGTAAAAGTTAAATATGGGGAAGGATTTTCAATTAAAATTTCCCTACCTAAAAACTCTTGTACTTGCAGAATACGGGATGCCACAAAATCCATCACCTTTTCTGTATAAACAAGCGGAATTAAATCGTTAAGATAGTGACCCTTAACAGATATCCAAGATAAATGATCGGATATTAGAGCAGGTTCAACTTTTGCTGCTAAATTTTTTAAGCGAGTTAAATAATCTAAATTTAATGGGTCTGTTGAACCCAAAGACATTCCTACTCCATGTAAAGTAACAGGATAATCTTGACGAATTTTTTCTAAATTAAATAGTGGCAAACCACCAGCACAAAAATAGTTATCTGATAAAACTTCAAACCAATTTACTTTCGGTTTTTCAGTCAGAATATATTGATAATGGAGCGAACGTAAGGCAATTCCTGAACCTTGAATTGATGATGACTGAATGTAGGGTAAATCTCCCTTACTTTGCCACTTTGGATTAACATCAAATTCTAGTTTTTGAGATTCTATTTTGGTTGTCATAAACTGTTTTTTATGAAGAAGAAAGAAGGAAGAAGGAAGAAGAAAAAACCGAATAACTGGAAAAGTAGATTTGGTCGAAAAGTTGTCTCTACACATCTACAAACCCCAATTGAGTGGATATTATATTTGTAAAAACACTTTTTTTCTATTCCTTATTATACCAATTCCCATGCATTAGTGCTATACTTGCGCAATACTTCAGTTATCAACTAATTAGCAGAAACAGAATCATTTTTTTGCTAATCTTAGCTAATTTAATATTCATTATTATTATGTTTTTTTCTCCCTGTACGGACACCCTTATGCAACGTCCCTACCCACTCCCCTATTTCCCCTCCTGGGAGGGGGAGGGGCTAGGGGTAGGTCCCCTGCTCAACAAAATGTAGAAAAGTTTTTGAGAAATGGTATTACCTATTCCCTATTCCCTAAAAGCAATAAATTTTTGGCTTTATTCACGCATTGAGATGTACCCATAAAAAAATATGGCATTCTTGAATTTTTATGTGATTTGATTCAACAGAGATAAATAGAGGAAAAGGTATCTATCTATAGAAAATTTTCCTCTGCTATACTCTATGAATCAAATCATGACTCTATTCAAAGATGCCACAAATTTTGTTATAATCACTGAAAATTTTAGTTGATATCTATTTAGATTCTGGAACATAAATTCTTGCACCAACAATTTTCTCGCAAGTACCCTCAGCAACATAAATCCACTCATTAGGATCTGAATCTTTTGCAGCCTTACCTGCACAGTCATGGCCATTAGCACCACAATCATTCATACCTTTTTTCACAATACCAGCACATTTTTCCATACCTTCTTTGCCAGCAAGAGCTTCCTGACTATTACCAAAAGTAGTAAGACCAACAGCTAAGACACCAGTTATTGCACTAGCTACAACTAACTTTTTGTTGATGTTTTTCATAATATTATTTTCTCCAATTAATTTAGTTCAACCTTACACTTATAAAGTATTTAGTATCGATATTAAGATAGTCTATGAAAAATCTGAGATTCACCTGAGAAAGTGGTAAAGAGTTAGTGAGTATTTTTTGCACTAAGGTCTGGTCATTCCTACAGAACTTCAGAACTTAGTTAAACCCTATTCCTCATCAGATAAAATTTGCTTAATTGATAAATAATTATTAGGTAATTTATTCTGATTTCTCCTCTACCTTCTATTCAACGACTATTCAAAAGAATGAAATTTTAGATGCTTGTTTTCAGTTAATCAAGTTGATGATATTAATTTAACTAATAAAACGAAGGTTTTCCTCAGCAGTTATATTTATGGAAATTCTATTTCATTAATTTATACCAAAAAAGATGGCAGTCATAACATAAGTACAAAACTATTAAATAATTTGTGACAACTGATAACTGAAATGACTATCCTAGCTTCTACTTCTTAGCATGGATATAATCAACAAAGTAAAATTGAGGAATTAACCACAATTTTAACCAACCATAAATTCCTATTCCTAAAACTGCTGTAATTACTAAAGGCAAACCTATTTTGATTCGCAAATTATCTGGAAAAATAGCTACTCCAGACACAATAATTATGAAATAAGTTAGAAGTAAAATTTGTAATCTTTGTAGATTTTTCAATGCCTGCCGACAACTACTACAATGCTGAGTATGTTGTTGATAACGATCCAATAAGAAGGCATGATTATTATTTATTAGATAACTATTGGAATCACTAATTCCGACTTCACTCCAAGGTAATTTACCATCACAATACTTATCAAACCAACTCCTAAATTGAATCACTAAACGGTCTGCACTTGTAGGTAACTTATAAGCTGTTTTCCAACTTTCACTTAGTTGCCTTTTTTGCAGTAAATGCTCTTGCTGGTTTAGTAGAATCATATCTCCATCTATAAGCAAATTTCGAGTTTTAATATGATCCCACCAACGGGGTTTAAACCTGTGAAGTGTTTTGCCAAAATTCCTAGCAGATTGAGCAATAATTCTAGATTTACCAGGAGATACTGGTATACAATAAGTAACAAGTGCCACTTTCTTACCACTATCACCAATAGTAGTTGCATATTCTAACCTACAAGGAGGTTCAAAAGTAATTTTTGTGAAGCCTTTTGAAATAGAAACTTCAACTAAATTAATTGTAGATTGCAGAATCTCCATAGGTATAGGTCTTGCTTTATCTCTACTACCCAGTACACCATGATGAGCAAAAGGAGCATGACTAGGATCTGCTAAATTTTCGACTAAAATTTCCCAACCATATTCCAGATCGCGGACATAAGAAGACCACACAAAACCTTTTTCAGCATCTATTTGTGGTGACAATGGTAGGGGTGTAGTAGCAGCTAGGTCTGCTGTTTTCGCATCAGGCCAAACCCAGAGTAAATCCTTTTCCTGACGCACTGGTAACGCAGTTACACAGAAATTTTGTTGATTTTTTGCTATAATTTGCTGATTTTCAGCTTGGGGAATATGAGTACAAATTCCTTGAGCATCAAATTGCCAACCATGATAACTACACATTAAATTACCAGTTTTCTCATCAACACGACCTTCACTTAATGGTGCTAAACGGTGAGGACATGAATCTAAAAATACCTGGTAATTCTCAGAATATCTTGGCTTCCAGATGACTAGACGTATTCCCAGCAGAGTTACCGGAACAGGTATTTCTGGATCGAGGTCTTCAATGGGAGAAAGAGGATACCAGTGCTGAAAAAAATTAAATTCGGTTTGCATTTTATTTTAGGTAGTAGTTTTTAGGTCAATTTGTCTCATCTATACCAATTTACTGTAAGGATGTCACAAATAGTCAGCAACTGATGATGTGGAATCATAGGCTGAAATTATTGTAAGCGTCAATACTTTAAGTCTATCAAATTTCACTTCGCCCATTCTGACTTCCATGAAATCATGTTTTTAGAGAGCTTAACGACTTTAACGAGTTAATTTTTATTACTTTACAAAGACGAGGACTCATCACATTTTACATTCATATGCTTGGCACCCCAATCTCTCATAGAAATCATAATTGGCTCCAGAGTACGACCATAATTTGTCAGGGAATATTCTACTCGTGGCGGCACTTCAGCATAGACTTTTCGCGCGACAATATTATCTTTTTCCAATTCGCGTAATTGATTAACAAGCATACGCTGCGTAACGCCTTGAATTTTTTTCTTCAATTCGCCCAAGCGTAAAACATCATTCTGCAAGAGATTAAAAATAATAACAGGTTTCCACCGCCCACCAATCACCGATAAAGTGGCTTCGACAGAACACCCATAGGGATGATCGTAATTATTTTTCTGCGTCATAATTCTCTAAACCTTTCAATAGTTACTTTTAACTCACTATATAAAAAAAATGTACGTACTTGTCATTATTTGCATTTTTATTATACTTTTAATCATATAACTCATAAACGAAGGCAGAGGGAAGAAGGAACAATTGGTTTTATTTCGCGGACACTTATGTAGCAATGAGCGCTGGTATATTTACAAATTGCAGGAGGGGCTAAATAGCTAAAATCTTATATTGTCAGCAATTTATTCCCCCAGATGAGCTGTTGCCAGATGAGCTGTTGCTTGCGCACAGCGCTATAACTGTTCTGCAATTGTTCCTTTGTGAGCTGAAGCTACGCAGTTTCCCAATTATCAAAATCATAAGGGTCGCGCAACCCCGCTTTTTAAGGCGCAATATTTTTGGAGCGAAGCTCAAATCCCCTACTTCCCCTCCTGGCTCCCCTCCTGGGAGGGGCGGGGGTGGGTTAACTTCTGTACGGGCGAATGGCCATTCGCCCCTACTGACTTCTGACTTTTGACTTCGTTATGTATCCCATGAGTAAACTTTTAGATGTTCAATTTTTAACAACTTGCAAAAGGAGATAGATATGACTTATGACAACTACACTACATTCAAGGCGACAAAAGATGGAGCAATCCTTACTGTTACTTTTGATTACCCTCCTGTGAATGTTCAAGGCATTCCTATGCTAGACGATCTAAATCTTTTGGCGGAAAATCTTGAAGGCGATCGCAGCATCAAAGTTGTTGTTTTCCAGTCTGCCCACCCAGAGATTTTTGTAGCTCATGCCGATACTAATTTCCTCAAAGATATGTCTACAACAGCAGTATCGCGCGACGAGGTAGAACTGCTCTATCTACAGACAACACTGGAGCGTATTAGTAAACTGCCACAGGCGACTATCGCTAAAATCGAAGGGTTCGCACGGGGTGGCGGCCATGAATTTGCACTAGCTTGTGATATGCGCTTTGCAGCTCGTGGTAAGGCAAAGTTCATGCAGATGGAAGTTGGTATGGGCATCCTGCCTTGTGGTGGTGGCGCATCACGCATGGCGCGTCAGGCAGGTTTGGGCCGGGCATTGGAAATTATTTTAAGTGCCCGTGATTTTGATGCGGACGAAGCAGAAGCCTATGGCACTATTAATAAAGCTCTCGATGCGGATAAAATTGGTGCTTATGTTGATGAGTTAGCAAAACGCATTGCCCATTTCCCCGCTGATTCGATTAATGCTTGTAAGCAGGCAGTCTATGCTTCAATTGATAAACCAATCGAAGAAGCGCTAAAGGAAGAAGCTTACTGGCTCTATCAGGCAACAAGCAAAACACCAGCAATTAAGCGTTTCCAAATCGCAGATGACACAAGCCTTCAAAATGATATAGAGAACCAGCGTAACTGGGAGCAAGGAGTTATTGCTATTCAGGAAATCGAATAATGAGCATAAACTCGAAAACAAAGGAGAAACTGATGTTTGAGAATATAGGATGGATAGTCGAAGCAAAAATCAAAGATGGTCATTTCAGTTATCAGTTATCAGTTATCAGTTATCAGTTATCAGTACCTCCAGCTTTAGTCGGAGGCTTGAAATACTGAAAAAGAAGGTACGTTAAACTATCAATATTACGTTTCTGATAACGGCGATGTTTTAGTCTACGAACGTTTCAACGATATTGAAGCCGCACATATTCATGTGGACACATGGGACCGCCATGCAGAGCGTTGGGTTGCGGCAGCAGAACCTACACGCATGGTACATCTGGGTGACCTACCGGAGAGCTTACGAGAACGTCACGCTGCTCTAAATCCACTTTTGCTCAAACCTTTTGGTGGTTTTGCGAAATAAGGCTAATGGCCAAAAGGCTATACTGACTGGAATTTAAAATGCTTGAGAAAACAAACAAGTTAGGATTTCAATCCATTAACAAGGGATACAATTCAGTATTTCGTTTGGGACGGCTGAGTGTTGGATTAGTGGTACCAATCGAGAATTACTCATCAGGGGCGGTGCCTTCCATGGTTCAACACATAGAACACATTCAATTGGCAGAAGAACTTGGATTTTCTGCTGTTTGGTTGCGTGATGTACCATTTAATGTGCCATCTTTTGGTGACGCTGGTCAAATCTATGACCCTTTTGTCTATTTAGGTTTGCTCGCTGGTCAAACTGAGCGAATTGCACTTGGTGTTGCTAGTATTATTTTACCATTGAGGCATCCAGCTCACGTTGCCAAAGCCGCTGCTAGCGCTGATGTATTGTCAGGTGGAAGACTCATTTTAGGCATTGCCTCTGGCGATCGACCACAAGAGTATCCAGCACTAAACTTACCTTTTGCCGATCGCGGAAAACGATTTCGTGAAAGCTATGACTATATTAGGTTCATGGGCGATAATGCACCTAGTTTTGAGAACACCTATGGTGGCACGAATGGCTCTATAGATATGTTGCCCAAGCCTAGTTCAAGAAAACTGCCACTGCTTATTACAGGAAATAGTCAGCAAAGCCATGAATGGATTGCACAAAATGGAGATGGCTGGATGCTCTATCCCCGTAATGCTGCATTGCAGGCACAAATAATCAAAGATTGGCAAAAGCTAGTTCGGAAAGTAGGAAGGTCTGCCCAACCCATTATGGAACCACTTTATATTGATTTGGTCGAATCACCTAATACCCCTCCCCAACCTATCCACTTAGGATTTCGCCTGGGAGTCAACTATCTTCGAGATTATTTGAAATCACGGGAAGATATCGGTGTAAATCATGTTGCACTGAACCTGCGCTTTAATAGAGCTGATATTGATACAACACTAAAACGTTTAGCATATGAGATCCTGCCAGAATTCAATGGATAAAGGAGACAAAGCCATGCAAAAAACTATTTTAATTACTGGCTCTACCGATGGTATTGGACTGGAAACAGCGAAGATGCTGACTTCACTGGGGCACCATGTGTTATTGCATGGTCGTAATCCAAAAAAGCTCGAACAAGTGCAAAAAACGCTTCTTGAACTCAAAGGTAGCGGACGTATTGAAATCTATGTGGCCGATCTGTCGATTATGGATAATGTCGAGGTGCTAGCGAAAACTGTGGCAGAAAAGCACTCTAAGCTTGATGTGCTAATCAATAATGCAGGTGTCTATAATGCGTCCGAGCCGATCACCCAGGATGGACTTGATGTACGCTTTGCTGTCAATACCATCGCTCCTTATTTGCTTACACAAAAGCTATTACCACTGCTCGGTACTTCAGGAAGGGTGATTAATCTTTCCTCCGCTGCTCAATCAACCGTTCAAGCAGAAGCACTGGCTGGACGAGTCAAGTTGTCCGACGGAGCAGCCTATGCACAAAGCAAACTAGCGCTTACAATGTGGTCGCGCAGTCTAGCAGTTTCCCTTGAGGGTAACGGTCCTATGATCGTCGCAATTAACCCTGGATCGATGCTTGGCAGCAAAATGGTAAAGCAGGCATTTGGAGTAGCTGGTGGCGATATCCGCATCGGAGCAGAAATACTGACTCGTGCAGCACTAACGGATGAGTTCAAAACTGCTTCAGGCAAGTATTTCGACAACGATTTAGGTCAGTTTGTCTCTCCCCATCCCGATGTACTTAATACACGGAAATGCCAAGATATTGTACGTGTTATTGAGATGGTTTTAGCTTAAACTTTAGTAGTACATTAAATAAGTGATTACCAAAAATTTTCCCCATGAAGAATATAAGAAGGTTTTTATTACTCGCACTTGCACTCTTCGTAACCGCTTTGGGTTGCGCGCAGGTAACATCCCAAAGCATCGAGCCGGAATTAGTAGCCAAGCCAACCTCTGAGGTCGTCTTGAGGTCCGAAGTCGAGTGGGGACCCCTCAACCCCGCCCGTGGCGACCAAAGCCCGAGGGCTGGTACTCTTTGGGGCGATCGCACTGGCTCCGGGCCGTCAGGCTTCCTCGTTCAGTTTGTGGACGGCTTCTCGTCCCCACCTCACATTCACAATATCACCTACCGTGGAGTGGCTATTAGTGGCACAGTTCACAACGATGACCCGAATGCGGAGAAGATGTGGCTGCCGACGGGTTCTTTCTGGACGCAGCCAGCCGGAGGTGTACACATTACTGCTGCCGAGGGTAGCAACAACCTGGCATACATAGAGATCGATGAAGGGCCGTATCTTGTCCTTCCCACTGAGGAGGCGTTTCCTAGCGATGATAAGCCGATTAACGTGGACCCATCGAACATTGTTTGGATTGACCAGCCCGGAATGCCAGCCTCTGCCAATGGACCAAAGGTAGCTTTTCTTTGGGGCAACCCGCAGGACAATCAATTATACGGGAGTTTTGTCAAGCTACCGGCTGGATTTACTGGTAAGATACTTAGCCACGGCTCGACATTCCACGCTGTGGTAATCCAAGGTCAACCACAGTACCAAGTGACGAGTGAGACCGATCTCAAGACCTTAGTGCCGGGCAGTTATTTCAGCTTGAAGGAAGAGTCGGTGCATCAAGTCTCGTCTAAAGCAACAGAGGAGAGCATCATCTATGTACGCACTAATGGTAAGTTTGATGTTATTCCTGCGTAGCCCAAGAAGTAATACCATTTCTCCAAAACTTTTCTACCTTTTATTGAGCAGGGGACCCACCCCTAACCCCTCCCAGGAGGGGAAATAGGGTAGTAGGTAGGGACGTTGTATGCAAAGTCCGTACAGGGAGAAGCAAACATCAGAGTAATTAACATTAACTTAGCTAAAATTAGCAAAAAAGTGATTTTGCTTGTACCGATTAGTTGACAACTGAAGTATTGCCCAAGTATAGCGCTAATGTATGGGAATTAGTATCATCTCGGCCGTTCCTAATAACCTAATAATATTTAAAATTTGGAGGTAAAATCGATGAAAGCAGTAGGTTTAACTCAATATTTACCCATTAACAACGAAAATAGTCTGTTAGACGTTGAAATCCCTAAACCCACAGCTAAGGGCAAAGATTTACTGGTACAGGTTAAAGCTATTTCTGTTAACCCAGTAGATTATAAAGTCCGCTCTCCTCAAGATAAGATTGAATCCGAACCCCGCATTCTTGGTTGGGATGCAGCAGGTGTAGTGGTAGAAGTTGGAGAAGCAGTAACAGAATTTCAAGCGGGAGATGAGGTTTATTATGCAGGAGATATTACTCGTCCTGGTAGCAACAGTGAATTTCATTTGGTGGATGCCAGAATTGTTGGTCGCAAACCCCAGAATTTAGATTTTGCTCATGCAGCAGCTTTTCCTCTTACTGGTATCACTGCTTGGGAAGCTCTTTTTGAAAGATTGAATATTGATAAAAAAGGAGCAGATGCAGGCAAATCAATTTTAATTATCAATGGTGCAGGGGGAGTGGGTTCTATTGCGATTCAAATAGCGAAAAAGTTAGCCAAACTTAATGTTATTGCTACAGCTTCTCGTCCTGAAACTATTGCTTGGTGTCAAAAAATGGGTGCCGATGAAGTGGTCAATCATCGCAATAATCTTGCGGAGGAAATCGAGAAAATTGGTTATCAAAATGTCGATTATATTCTGTGCTTGAATGACACTGATGGTCACTGGCAAGCTATGACTAAAGCTATTAAACCCCAAGGCACGATTTGTTCTATTGTGGAAAACGAACAACCCTTAGACATGGAAACTTTAAAGAGTAAGAGTGCTGGCTTTGTTTGGGAATTTATGTTCACTCGCTCCATGTATCAAACAAAAGATATGGTAGAGCAAGGTAATTTACTTAATGAGTTGAGTCAACTGATCGAAGATGGTGTAATTATTACAACTTGCAATGAGGTAGTCAAACCGATCAATGCTAAAAACTTACGGGATGTTCATCAACGTCTTGAAAAGGGTAGAAGTATCGGAAAAATTGTTTTAGCTGAATGGAATTAATCTTGAACAACTTATATCATGTCCGGTAGCATCGGTATTGTATAGAGAAGGTAAGGAAGAAGGAAGAAGCTTTAAGCCTACATTCCGCACGACAAAACGTAGCATAAAAATATAAGTCAAAAGTCAAAAGTCAAAAGTCAAGAAGTTAGGACTTACGCAGATACGCTATATATAGTACTCATAACTATTGTCCAATAGTTACTGGACTCTATACAAAGTGTCTTTGCGTAAGTCCTGTTATATCAAATCCGGTTAAATAACCTCACAATCAATAGACCTAGAAAAGAGGGAGTAGGGAGTAGGGAAGCCCTAACCCCTCCTGGGAGGGGAAGAATTGATAATTTATCTAGAACAATTGATTTTATTTTTTATTATTGGAGATGTCTAATAGCTTAAAATCCTGATTATGACGTTATTGGATCTATGTGCAATTAGGCGGATTTGATATTATATAGTCATTTCAAATAAGAATGATACAAAGATTTAGCTATGAAGGCTATCATCACAAGGCAGTAGGCATCTCACTTTAAATTGAAATGACTATACTAAAAATCTGATTAAATTTATTTAATATCTAAGCAATCGTTAATCTTTTAAGCATAAATCTAACAAAACATAAAAGTTTTTAACTAAACTTTTACATCTTTCTATCCAAGAATTATATCATGTCCGGATAATTAGTGATAAAAAAATTTTCTCCTTTTTCTTCTTTCTTCCCTCCTGACTCCTGACTCCTTAATCGTTTATTTATAACTGTTCAACCGAACATGATATTACTTCTCTCTAGAACCCATCTGTACTAAACCGAAACAAAACCTAAAGGTGTGATAAAATCATGTTTGATGAGATAAAAGAAATAAATTCTAAGCCTAAGCCATTTGAATTTTATACAGCCAATGAATTGTGGACGAATGAGCATACAGCTAATGTTATGCTGGAATATCATTTAAGTGAAGATATTGACCTTTCTTCTCGAAACAAGGCTTTTATAGATCGCTCCGCTAAATGGATAACTGAATATTTTAACATAGATGAGAACTGCTCTATTGCTGATTTTGGTTGTGGCCCTGGTTTGTATACAACAAGATTTGCCCAAAAAGGCGCATCAGTAACAGGAATTGATTTTTCAAAAAATTCTCTGAACTATGCTCAACAGGTAGCAAAAGAAAATAGTTTGAAAATCAATTATGTAAATACAAATTATTTAGACTTTCAAACATCTGAAAAATTTGATCTAATCACCATGATAATGTGTGATTTTTGTGCACTGAGTCCAGAACAAAGGAAAACACTACTTCAAAAATTTTCATCGCTATTAAAACAGAATGGTTCTCTTTTACTTGATGTCTATTCAATAAAAAGTTTCAACAAAAAACAAGAGTCAGCATTTTATGAACATAATCATCTAAATAATTTTTGGTCGTCAGAAGAATACTATTGTTTTGTAAATTTATTCATATATGAAATCGAAAAAGTAAGTTTAGACAAATACACAATCATTGAAAAAAACAAAAAACGTATTGTTTACAACTGGCTACAGTATTTCAGTACAGAAACACTAAAAAATGAATTAGAAAGTAATGGCTTTGTTGTTAATGAGTTTTTTGCAAATGTTGCCGGAGATAAATATGAATCTAATTTGCTTGAGTTTGCAATTACTGCCAAAAAATATAACAATACCAAATTTTGACACTCCACGCCCTGATTCCTTCTTCTGAGCTTTCGACGGTGAGGAGAAATTTAGGCATCCAAGAGTGCAGCACATCGATGGCTCAAATGCTGGGAATTAGAATATTTGTAGTGCGGGCATCTTGCCCGCGATTAATCACCAAAGTGGAATCCGCTGTAAATTACTGATTTTTTAGTAGTCGTATTTGTCTTTGTTGACGAAATTGCCCAAGTTGTTCTTCAGTGAAAATATTTGCAATTTGTTGGCGTGATGACTGCATGATTTCCCGGACTTGAGTTTTTTGCTCTCCAGAGAAATTTAACTGCTTAATTGCTTCTCGTCTTTGTTGAGCTTGTGAAGTTAAAGTTTGGAACTGTTCTTGCTGTTCGGGGGTGAGAATATTTTGAATTTGAGCTTTGGTTTGTGCCCTAATTTCTTCCCACTGAGTTTTCTGTTCAGGAGTCAGATTCAAATTTTCAATTTGGGCAAGAACTCTCAGGCGAAATTGCCCAAATTGTTCTTCAGTTAAAACATTTGCTATTTTTTGGCGTAATGACTGCATGATTTCGCGCATTTGAGTTTTTTGCTCTCCAGAAAGATTTAATTGCTTAATTGCTTCTCGTTTTCCTTGACCTTGTGAAGTTAAAGTTTGGAACTGTTCCTGCTGCTCGGGGGTGAGAATATTTTGAATTTGAGCTTTAGTTTGTACCCTGATTTCTTCTGACTGAGTTTTTTGTTCGGGAGTCAGATTCAAATTTTCACGTTGGGCAAGAACTTTCAGACGAAATTGCTCTAGTTGTTCTTCAGTTAAAACATTTCTCATTTGTGGGCGTGATGACTGTATGATTTCGCGTACTTGAGTTTTTTGCTCTTCAGAGAGATTTAACTGCTGAATTCCTTCTCGTCTTCGTTCACCTTGTGAAGTTAAAATTTGGAACTGTTCCTGCTGTTCGGGGGCTAGAATATTTTGAATTTGAGCTTTGGTTTGCGTCCTAATTTCTTCCCACTGAGTTTTTTGTTCGGGAGTCAGATTCAAATTTTGAGGTTGGGCAAGAACTTTCAAAGGATTAGCAAAAAGAATGATGGCAATAATGCCAAATAATATAGCCAAAGAACGACGTTTCATTGTGTTTATTCCCAATTAATTTTTTTGATTGAGTGTTTACTTATGTTCTATCCTACAAGTAGCGACTATTAAATAACCTGAGATCAAAGTCCTAAATTCTTCTAGGACTTTAGTCCTACAATTATCTGATTAGATGTTTATTTAGGGCTTGCTGATTAAATATCAAACTCTTTACATATAAATGTTTTAGCCTTTTTAAGTACTAATAAAATCCTAGCTTTTAGGTGGTAATGGTTCAAAAATCTAGGATTTTCAGCAACAGGACTTACGCAAAATACGAAATTATACACCATTTGTAGGGGCAAACGGCCGTTTGCCCCTACTATAGTTATGCGTAAGTCCTAAGCAAGATAGTGGAAGAAAACCAAGGGAAGATTTTTCTGGCTACCTCTTCTATAATTCTCATTACTCCTGTTTGTGGAGCATTCCGTAGGAAATTCTGGCTCCTCTCAAAGGGGAGCATCGGGAGAGCGCGGGTCTCCAACCAATCTTGAGATCAAGAGTGGAGCTAAATTTTTGGCAAAAATTTTAACTATTTTTCAAACACCTAATTGCCTCCAACAAACCTCTAGCTTTATTAATACTTTCCTCATACTCTGTTTCCGGCACAGAATCAGCAACCAAACCAGCTCCTGCTTGCACAGTTACCGTGTGTTTACCATCATTTTTCGGCCGAACAACCATAGTTCTAATCGTAATAGCACTATTCAACTGACCCTCAAAATCATAATGTCCATAAACCCCAGAATAAGCACCCCGGCGACAAGGTTCTAATTCATTAATAATTTCCATCGCCCGAATTTTCGGCGCACCGCTAACAGTACCCGCTGGAAAACAAGCCTTCAATAAATCCCAAGCAGTTTTATCATCTGCCAATTCTCCCACCACATTACTAACAATGTGCATCACATGAGAATAACGTTCAATTATCATTAACTCGTCAACTTTTACCGTTCCTACTCGGCAAACACGACCCAAATCATTCCGACCTAGATCGACTAACATAATATGTTCCGCTCTTTCTTTTGGGTCTTGCAACAACTCCTCAGCTAAAGCATTATCTTCTGCATAAGTTTTACCACGAGGACGAGTTCCGGCAATTGGTCTAACCGTAGCAAGACGTTTGCCATCAGGGGTATTTTCTGCTTTCACCATAACTTCCGGACTCGAACCAATGATTTGCCAATCACCAAAATTAAAATAAGCCATGTAGGGAGAAGGATTAATTAATCGTAGGGAACGATAAAGAGCAAATGGCTCCCCTGTATATTCCGTTGAAAGTTGTTGCGAGATAACTACTTGAAAAATATCTCCTGCTTTGATGTAGTCTTTAGCTTTTTCCACGTTGGCACAAAATTGTTCGCGGGGTGTATTACTACTATAAATGTCTCCAACTTCTCGACTTTTTCCACCTGGTGGTTGCCATTCTAGTAAAGTATCTTGTTGTGATAGAGGAGATTGCAATTTATCTACTAACTGAGAAACACGATCGCACGCTTGTTGATAAGCTGCCTCTAAATTTACCTCTGGAGAGCGGAGGTCTGCATAGGCGATCGCCCAAATCTTCCGTTTTACCTGGTCAAAAACCAAAAGATTATCAACCTGCATCCACAAACCATCAGGTAAATCATTTTCAGTAGATGGGTAAACAGTTACACGAGGTTCGATCCACCGAATCAACTCATAACCCCAAAAACCAAATAAGCCACCAATATCAGGTGGTAGTTGAGGTAGTTTGACAGGTTGATAGTTTCGCAGACAGTTATCTAGAGTATCAAATGGGTCGCCTTCAAAAATTTTTACCGTACCATCCCGGTAGGTTTGGGTAGTGCGATCGCCTCTTGCTTCCAATGTCCACAATGGGTCACAGCCAAGAAAACTATAGCGTCCGATTTTCTCCCCACCTTCAACTGATTCTAGTAAAAAACTGTATGGTTGACCCGCGCAGACACGATACCAAGCAGAAACAGGAGTATCGAGGTCTGCTACCCATTCTTGGTAGACAGGAACAAAGTTACCTTGTTTTGCTAGTTGGGAAAATTGGGAGAAGTCTGGGAATATCATAAATTTTGAAGTCTTAGATTTGAGATTCAGCAGCGACTCTGATAGAACCCATTTGGTATCTTTGTCAGCGATTCAGTTTCTTGCCCAGGAGTCAGAAGTCAGTCCTCAGGAGTCAGGAGGTAGAGGGTAGGCATAAGGAAAGAAGGTTGAAAAATACTCCCCTATTCCCCTACTACCCAACTCCGCAGCTCCCCAACTTCCCATCTCTTTTTAAATAGATCTCAAATGGGTTCTATAGCAGAAGGTAGCTATGCTGTTTGGGCAGCATGACCTAGGAAAAGCAGAAGGAAAAATCTGGCGTTGTCTGAGTTTTCAGCTTTTGATACAGCAGATTCGGTCGTATATTAAGTACAGATATTAACGAGAGAATGTTTGTAGTGCGGGCATCTTGCCCGCTGTACCTCACGTCTGATGGAATTTGCTGTATGTCCTCACCTTTCCTTCAACTGCTATAAAATTAAAACCTCAGCCTCAGATGAAATATCTGGAAGCCAAGGTGTTGATATTGAATTGATAGGAATTCACATTCTTACCGTTAAATCATGCAATTATAACGGAAGATTTTGTTTTGCTAACGCAACACTCCGCGGTATCAAACGCATAGCTAAACACAGATTCTTAAATAGATGCAAATAAGTTAGTATTAAACAAACTTACTCATATCCTTGCCCAACCTTCTTTACAAGCTTTCTTGCTCCGTCTTGATGCGGAGGAAACCTCAACGCAGGCGGTGGGTTTTATCTACTGGACATTTCCAGAAAAGGTTTTGAAATCCTGATAGGTGCTTCTCCAAAATTGGTATTTTTGGAGAGGTCTACTGATTAATTACAACTTATGGGTCGTATGATTTCTTACCAGTAAACTTGAGAGCAGCAGGTTCTGGGTTACTGCCAATGTTGCGGTCGATCTTACCTACATAAGGACGTCCTTCATTAACCTTTTCAGGGAAGACTCCATCTTTCGGATGTAGGTACTCGGTAGAACCATCAGGGAAAATCCGATAGATTTTGAAGTCCTCAATTTTGGGCTTAAATTTAGTCCTTAGTTGAGTGCCGAGGGCCAAGCATTGCTCTTTGCGAGCCAAGTATAGTAGGTTTTCACCTTCATTCATAATAGCTGCACCACCTGTAGGCATTTCAAATACCTGCTCTTTTGAGCTAGTCCAGGTAATAGCGTACTTTTCTTCAACTTCGGCCTTGGTCAGTAAGCCACCAGTACTGCCACCGAAAATAGGGGGTTGACCTGTTAGTTCGTCTGCCATAGATTTTTGATATGAACCTTTTTATGGAATCCTATCACCACAGTTACCCAGGTTTAAGAAATTGTAAGGTTCTGTTACAAAAGGATAATTTAGGACTCTGGCCACTCTACAGGCCATTAATATCATGTACCGAACATCATATAACTACTGGACTGACACACCTTAAATGGTGCATTAGGGAGTAGGGGAGCAGGGGAGTAGGGGAGTAGGGGACAACTAGAGACAAAAATCTATTAGACATCTCCAAAAGTCAAACATCAAATCAATTCTGATCCATAAATTATCAATTATTCCCCTCCTGGGAGGGGCGGGGGTGGGTTGGGTTAGGGGTGGGTCCCTGTTCCCAGCTCCGGTGTTCCCTATGCATGTAGGAGATGTCTATTGCACAGTTTTAGCTGTGGAGCGTCTACTACTAATTGCCATTGACTCAAGAGAGTATCATTCTTTTTTTTCGGTTATAGTTAAAGTAAAAAAAGAGGGTAATTGCAATAGTCCTCTTGAATTTTACTATGATTTAATTTTAGTCTAGATAAATAATTGAATAATAACACTATATTGTTAATTACTCTATTGAGAGTAATCCCAAATTATTTCTGATCAATTAACGACTTTTTACTCTTAGTTAAGCTGTTCTCTAAAGGTCTACAATATCTCACAACTCGTAAGCATTTCCTGCTGAATGCTGCGCAAACAGCTATTAATTGTCAGCTCTCAGCTCTCATGAGGAAAGTTTAAATAAATATAGACTGTTTCAGCCAGCTTTTGTAGTAAGTATAAATTCTGACTCAATTATTAAAGCTTTTATATAAAACTAAAAGCAATAGCTGAAGTCCGCAGTTCCTCCCCAGGAGGCTGGCTGAATGCTTACCACAACTCAAATTAAGATTGCTACATATAGCATTTTTTGAGGGCTTTGTTGCCTTTTGATTTTTTCAGAATATTTTGGCATAACCGAAAGATAATTGCTATAGATATTTTTGGTAGAATAAAAAACCGCAATATTTGTGTTTATTGGAAATACTATAGTAACTAATTTTTGGTGAAAGCTAATAATTACCGATTACACTTGATTAGCAATTTTTAATACTAGACATCTTGCATAAATCAATTGGAGGGAATAAATATCCTATTTCTTCTTTGTGATAAGCCTTTTTCTACGGCTTTCTTAGTGATTTTACCCAATAGTTAACGCTCTGATCGCCACCTCACAATGACATCTTAAGATCAAAAAAGTCGCGGGTTTTCCTAACTTATGCAAGAGAAGTTCTATAAAACGAAAAGCTATTTTTCACCTTCATTTATTTAATTACAACGGACTATATGAAAGCAATTTTATTTCGCCCTCAAGGCAACTTAGATTTCAAGAGAAGTCATCAACTAAAGCAAATAGTAGACAAACTAATCGACAAAACACGAAATTTCTACTGTATAATAGATATGGGGTTAGTCAACAAAATTAATAACTTTGGATTAACTACTTTAGTTATTATCCGCAAAATATCGGAAAAAAGAGGATGTTTATTATATCTATTCAATATCCAAGATGATATTCAATTAGTTTTTCAACTAACTGGATTAGACCAAGAATTTCATTTTTTAGAAGACAAATCATTTCTCTATTCATTAAAACCTAAACTACTACTTTGCTAGCTACTAAGTTGATGAATTAGGTTTGTTTCTTATTTTTTGATTTTCCTTCTCTATTTTGTTCACTATTACTAACAATTGGAATTGTAAAGTGAAACTGACTACCACGATTTTTCCCCTCTGACTTTGCCCAAATTTTTCCTCCCAAACGAGTAATAATCTGCCGACAAATAGCTAAACCTAAACCTGTACCACCAACACTTCGTCGTAAAGCACCTTCCTCTTGATAAAAACGATCAAATACAGCTTCTAGGCGCTTAGGTTCAATGCCACGGCCAGTATCAGAGACCGTCACTTCTAACATATTATTCCCGTTAGAAGTAGCTCCAATCATTACTGTTCCTTCAGACTGAGTAAACTTACAAGCATTATCCAGAAGTTTTGACAATACCTCCACTAACCATTCTCCATCAGCTAAGACTAAAGGTAGTTCTGTCGATACCTCAGTAGTAATATTCGGTAAATCTTTTTGTGAGTGATGGGCACGAATACTACTCAGAGCCAAATCAACACATTCTAATAGAGGCAGATATTCTACATTCCACTCAACCGTACCACTCTCTAAATGAGACAATGTTAAGAAATCTTGCACAAGATGACGCATTCTATCTGCATCTGCTAGGGCAGTTTCCAACATAACTTGACGTAACTCTGCAGGCATATCTGGTTCTTGACTCAAACTTTCAAGGCAAACTTGAATAGTGGATAAAGGTGTCCGTAGCTCATGGCCAGTAATTGCAATTAAATTACTACGAGTCCGGTCCAGAGCTTCTAATTGTTGATTTAATTCTTCCAAGTGGACATAAGTTTCCGCCTGGATCAAAGTTATACCTAATTGAGTAGCGATCGCTTGTACTAAATCTATTTTGTCATCAGACCAATTATGGGGATATGATCCACAGTGGTGTAGTTCCACCATACCTAACAGTCTTCCTTGATAAAGCAAAGGTACCATTAACCAGCTCTTAATTTCCCATTGAGATATTAATGTTTCGATACAGTTTTTGGCCTGAAATTTAGATCCTTGTGATGTTTCTGTCAAACAATAATTAGGTAGTAAGCTTGTATCTTCTACATAGACATACTCTTGAATTTGAACAACCTTTTGAAATAAAGGATTATCTTGTAAAGGCCATTCTTGATTAACCACAGATGTAACTGATGAACTTAAATATTCATGTGTAATAGTTGCTGTGGCATCTAAAGCTCGACATTGATAAATTAAACATCGGCAAGCTAAAAGTGCTTCTCCCAATTCTTGCACTGCTACTCTAATAATCTCATCAGGGTCTAGCGATCGCCTCATGGCATTAGAAATAATATTAATCAGGCGCTGTTTTTGTTCCTGAGCGGCGATCGAGCGATATGCTTTAAGTAACTTATATTGACTTGCCTGTAAATAAGTCACCAAACGTTGGGCAAAAGGATCGTGGAATTGAGGGTTTTGAGTAACTACTTTTGAGACTTTATTTTGGTAACGACGATTAGAGCTAGATTTGATTTTGCCAGATTTTCTTCCCATCCCTACATCAACATTGATGCCATAAATTTCTCGTGCTGCTTGTACTTTTTCTTCTAATTCTGGTCTATACTTAACAATTCTATTCAGTAAAAATATAGCAGCTTGGACACATACTTGACGGTCAAAAGTCCAGAGACCTTCAAACCGACGTGCCTGATCCATAGCAATTAACTTATATGTTTCATCATTGCCAGAATTAACACACTCATTACAAATCAAGCAACTTGAATACTGTTGACCAAGTACCAGTAAATTCCATTCCTTACTTAGAGTCTCTTGAGTACTGAAAGCTATTGTTTCGTAATACTCAGAAGAATTTTTAAATGCTGTTTCTGGTGCTGCTAGTACATATACTTGGGATGTTAGGTTAGCAATTCGTCGATAACGATGAGCTTCCTGACGATAAAAACGCTCTTGCTGAAAAGTTGCAATTACCAGAGGTTGATCAGAGCTTGCTAAGACCTGGTCTTCCATTGCATGAGATAGAGCAGTCAGGGATGTCTTAAAGTAAATTTGTGGTCTCAACTGCGGAATCTCTTGCACCAGTTCTGCCAATACGGATTTAGGGATGGTCATCTGGCGGTTAATCTTTACCCTACTGCACTACTATAGCGCTACGCGCATAGGGGAGCCGTCGGATTGGCGACGTACAGAAGTCAGAAGTAATCCCTGACACTCGTTTGAGCATTTATAAACGTCCTAACCTATTTGCGTAGTGCTATAATATCAAATATACATTGTTAATGTTAACACTGTAGAGTCTTTTATTCTTTAGTTTTATTCGATCCCTTGTTTATAGTCGGGCATTTTGTACAAGTATAAATTATTTTATCGCACTACGGATTTAGGTTAGAACACTACTAAACCCTGTTTGCGGAGCATTGACCTAGGAAAAACGAGCGTCAAAGATTACTTTTGACTTTTGAGTTTTGACTTCTAACTTGCGCGTAGCGCTATATCTCAAATATTTGGCATTTTAAAATTATAAAAATAACTTGCTATTATCAGTTTTTTTGAAACAAAGCAATAGCAAGTTTTTAAGTTTTTATCAATTTTCTGCTACATCAATTATCAATGTGATTGTACAAAAAATACATGATAACTAGATAATTAAGCGTTTTAGACTTTTGATGTATATCTTGGGATTTTTACAAATTTTGCATTGGTTGCTGTCGTTTTTATTGATCCTTCTCATCTCTAGTTTCACTACTAGATTCCAGCTCAGAATTATAAATAGCATCCAACTGTTGACGAGCTTCTTGTACATTAACGGAACGCATCACCAATAAAGGTTCATCAATAAAATTCCCAGATTCATCTAATAGTTCCGGATGTGGAATTCTACGAGACTGAGAATAAGAATCACCAGAAGACCATCCTCGGTTTGAGGGGGAAGATTGAGACTCAAGGCCCACAGTTAATAGACTACGGATTAAATTACGAACAGCCAAAACAGCAACAGTAGTAAAGGCTAGGATATAAAGCAGATGTAACATAGTTTTCTCCAGGGCCATATAGGCACTTAGCAAATTTTAAAAAAGTTTAAACAATTTTTCTTATTTTATCTCTACTTAACTCTAGATGAACTTGATGGCCATAAATTATCTGGGTCAGTCATCATCATTTCCAGAGAAGATAGTGCTTTTAGAATAAATTAACATTTATCAAATCATCAACTTTTATTGTTAAAAGTTAACTCAATCTGATTTCTTGGTTCAGGACTTGATACCTAAGTTTGAGTGTAATGAGCAATTCTATCTAGATTGTTCTTTGCGGAATCGCATTGAAACTTGCCAACATTCCGTTAGTAAGTGATGCCAAGGCATAAGCACTGTAGTTTCTACCCCAACTTGACCTTCAGTTGCATGAAAAAGAGTTTGTGCTGTACTCACTTCTTGTTGAGCTTGCTTAACTCTGTTAAGTAGGTCGAATTGTTCAGTGCTACTCAGAAAAGGAATTTTTTCTCTTTCCAATAACTGACGGGAACGCTCAAACCAATACTGAAAATCTTCTAACAAGGGTTGCAGTACTGCTTTAAGTAAATCTGGTTCAGGCAGTTTTGGATTTATCATTTTTCTAAATTAATTTCTTAGTTCTATCATCTTAATCTTAACACTCTTTACAATTTTTAATATTTTCCAGAATAGATGTTTTTCAAGGGAGCTTGAGACTTGAAAACTAAGGGAGTAAGAATTTTAGAGCCAAAGCCAGTCACCTTTGATAATCATTTTATCCCAAAAATATGATTAATTTATACAAATTAAAAGTATAAAAAATGCTATTGCTGACAAAAATTATTGTGAATTTCGTTACATACTACTTTTTGTCCCACACTTAGCAGCATAAAAAGTAGTATGTAAATCCGCAGCTTAGTAGGTATTTATACTATGCAAATCATCTCAATTACTTTTTTCGTTGATCAAATTCTGAGTCAAAAATTTACGCATAAATACTTGCTTAATTGATTACTCAATCACGGCAGCTATGATTTTCTTCAGAATTGCTGTCTCCTGTCTTCCCCTCCCCTCCTGGGAGCTATGCTTTATAAACATCTTTCTTAACATAAACGTAGACAAAAAAGACAAGTTATGGGTAAGTCTGGGAGCGGCTTTTTCGGGAGAAAATTGTATTGAAAAATACACTATAAGTGAGGACTGTAGACAAAATTCTTACTCCCCCCTCTTCCCCCTCTACTCTGACTAAATTAGGTCAAATAACAAAAATTCGTTAATTTACCTTCAAGGATAATTGATAAATTTGGCCGAAATCCTGACTATTTTTCCAAAATTTTCCTGTTATACCCATCTATCTATCTCCTCCTCTGTTTTTCGCGAGAATGAAACAGCCCTGCTCCCAGGAGGGGAGAAATGGGAATGAGCGAGAAAGTAGGAGTAAGAATTATCCCAAGATTGTTCTGCCCAACTATGAGCCTAAAATACGCTCCTTTTTGAGCGTTTTAGACGTGATACTAGGCACTTTTTAAAGACCCCAAAAAGGCACTTGTCTTTATATGTCAATGCTTTGAGATTTAATCAGCAAGCCCTATTTAAAGGAGAAAAAGCGGTCGAGGGATGGCGAGGTCTCCTCGCCATATCCAATCGACCAAGAGAAGAAAAAATTTTCCTTAAGCTTAAATCCTCTTCTTTTCAAGGAAAGGTAATTATTAATTATTAATTATTAATTATTAATTATTGAAAGTTCCCTACTTAATAAAGTGGCAGAGTTAAAATATATCGATAGCCTAATTCTGTAGAACCTTGAACCCAGAAAGAGCCACCATTTTGTTCAGCTAACTGACAACTTAATAATAATGCTAATAGATCGCGGGTAGGGTTAGCTGCAACATTTTCTCCTTGTGTTGACATTTTGCCAAAAACTATTGTTGTTAGCTCATCAAATGTTAGCTGTAATCTATTTAGCATTAAGCTAGACTGATTGTCCTGATTTTCAATTTCTGATAACTTTTGGTAATATAGTTGAGCATGAGGAAGATTATCTCCAAGAATAGGATGAGAAACCCACACTGCAATATTAAATTCTTCTTGCTTTTCAGACAAATGAATTTTTACTCCACTCCCTGAACCTGTAGATTTAATTACACTATAAATTAAGTTGTATAATGTTTGTTCTAAAATTATTTTATCAAAAAAACAAACCCGATCGCTAGACCCAGCTAATAACTGAACTTTTATCTGCTGATGAACTATTTCTGGCTCTAGGTCTCTTACTATCTGCTGACAGATATTTTTCACATCAACGGGAGTTTTTTCTGAAGTTTGGCCAGACTCATCTAGTTTTGTTAAGGCAATAATTTCTTCAACTAGCAATTGTAAATATCGACTTCTTTCATTAATAACTTCTACATATTTTCTCTGTTTATCAGTTAGAGAACCATAGATTTCTTGGTTGAGAACACTTGCCATCCCCATCACAGAAGTTAACGGAGTTAACATTTCTTGGGTCAAAAGACTGAGTAGCTTATTTTTAACTATATTAGAAGATTGAGTAATAGATTCTTTAGTCATTACAAAAAATTAAGTGGGAGATAGTTATTGTTAAGTTGTATTCGTGGCATTAATGCACTCAAATTATTTCACAAATAATTCAATATTTAATATGTGAAATAATTTGATAAATTTATTTTCAAAGAAAGCTTTTAGTCTATATATTCATGATTTTAATTTTTAACTTTTGATATCTGTATTAAGTAGTTATACCAAATTAATTGTATATTTTATAGTCTGGTTAAATAGGTAGGCAAAATTATTTTTACCGAAAAGCGAGCTTGAAAGCCCCCGTGTTTTAACCGGGGGATGAAAACAAGCGAGTCGTTTAGAATAGACAACTAAAGTTGTCCTGTGCTATTATCTTAATATAGAAATGTTTAGACAAAAGTAAACAGAAGGCTAGGGTTAAACTTAAGCCGACTGTGTAGGGGGCACAATTAAATTGTCCCCAAAGAGTTTATCTTTGGTCAGCTAAGAAAAAACGAAGCAACAAGGATTTATCCTGTTGCGCGGTATCAACTTAGAATCCCCTCGGCAACAGCTGCGGGGAGTAGTCAAAACTACTACTAAAGTATACAAGTATATTTTATTCTTGGTGGTGGTGCATTGTAATGGTGGTATATTGTCAGTATTTTGGTCAAGGACAAAAGTAGTGGGAGCATCTTACTCCTTTGCTCATATCTTGCTCCCATGAAGCACTGTTGTTCATCCCCATCTACCATTACGCGAGGATGACTCTTATGCTCTATTCCTTTTTTCCTACTAACAAATGTTAAATTAATTTTTTGTAAAAATTTTGCACAGATACCGATCATTTAATCGTTTCTTCTAGGGCTTTTTGCAAATCTTGAGTCAGTTCTGATATGGCTGTACGACGTTTAGTTTTGTAACTCTCCCAACGCTGGGAAACAGAAATTGGTTGTCCTACTGTCATGTATACTTTTTGTTTTCCTAGTATCGGACGCTTGAGAGGATTACCGCCCTTAATACGATTAATCATATCCCATATTAGTAGAGTTGTATCTGCAAACCTTTCTACTGTCGGTTTTTCGGTAATATATTTGCCACTAACCGCAACAAAACTTTCGACTAATCTCATGTGCCACATTCGCAGACTAGCTTCTTGTGCAAGTCGGTCAGCAAGACCTCTGTCTACAGGAGAAAGAGTGGCTAAATTTTCAATATCTTCTCTATATATACAATCCCAGCCTGCTTGTTCTAAACGACGACAACGATCTATAAAATTACCGTTGGCCTGAATTTGAAAATATTCTTCTGCCACTTCCAAAGCAACATTGAGAAGAGCATTGAGGCGAGTGGCGATCGTTTCATTAATTTGGTCATCTGTTAAAGATTGTTGGGAAGAACTTTCTTGAGTTGACTTGGGTAAGTCTCGGTGGTAATTTTTTCTATAAAATTCTTCCATTTTTTCTAATAAATGACCTCCTAATCTCAAAAGTCGTTGGTATAGTGCAGAAGGTGCTAGTTTTTGCTGATCGGGAAGATTTTCTGAACCTGAAAACAAACCACTATCTTTTTCCAGCTTAGTTAAAAGTTTCTCTACATTTTCCCATGGTTCGCCCAAGTACTTGTATTGAATACCTATTGGCACGATTAAAACTTCTTCAGAACGAGTGGCTTTATATATATCTTCAACACACCAAAATCCCATCTGGGCAATACCAGGCTCTAAGGGACTGACTCTTTCATTATGGCCATTAGTACTTCCTTCTGGAGCAGCCATCATAGGTAAACTGCCATTAGCAAATAATTCACGAGCTGATTTTAGTCCCTGACGGTCTATTTTTCCTCGGTGAATTGAACTTCCTCCCAAATATGAATACCATTTACCGACAAAATTACCTGCCCATAAAGGAATACCTCGGTCAAAGATAAAATGATAGTGGAGAAGAGATGGAAGGGTAATTCCTTGTTGTTTGGCAAATTTGGGCAATAGATACCAGATCATATATCCCAGACAGTAAGGATCGTTGGCATTAGGATGACGGAATGCCATTAGAAAGCGGTTTTTCCCCTGATGGAAGTTTTGATATAGTTGGGCTAGGGTTTCTAGGTTATCTGCTTGTATGTCGGCGACAGATATTCCGCACTTCAGCCACCAAGGTAACATTAGTTTTGTACCTGTTCTTACCAGGGGCTTAAAGTTGGGTGGAATAAATTTTAGGGGTGGTTGAACCTGGATAGTTGAGTTGGACATTAAAATTTATCAGTTAATTATGGGTTAAATTTGACACTCCCGTCGTTAAATCAAAAATTATGACGGGAGTCCTCTGGCAATATTTTTAGATAGATTGTCCTATGGGCTATTTGCTTATTGCCTACTTTCTAATACTTATATCCTTTTTTCTAGTAACAGAATTCTACAAATTTAGAGGTATACTATCTTTATTCTTAAGATGAAAATATCTCCTGTAATAATACAAAGAATTGACACATTAATTCTAGATCAAATGTTGTATACATAGGTATATTAGAATCGGTCCATCAGTCAAATCAAAAGTAATACAGCAATCCTTCAACAATTAATAATTAGGGTTTGCGTATGGAAAGTCTGTTGGTAGGGGTAGGAGACAAGAGACAGGAGACAGGAGACAGGAGAAATGGAAATCATAGAGGAGGTCGGAGTAAGAATTGTCTCTCAATTTTTCTGTCCGAAGGTTTGCCTTTTATGCTAAATTTTTGAGATTTTTAGACTAAAATAAGCGCACAAATTGGGAATCTAAGAAGGCTCAAACCTTTACTTTAAAATGGTTTTAAAATTGATCGGTAAGCCCTAATTAATAATTACCTCTCCTTGAAAAGAAGAGGATTGACTCAAAGGACAATTTTTGCTTGTTTCTCCTTTAAAAGAGAGGCTTTAAACCTTAATTATTTGGTAAATAGCTATTTATAAATTATTTATACACAAATATATATTTTTGATTTTTTTTCATATAGAATCTGCTCATATAATATATCTTTATAATTTTATAATTACTTCAATATTCAATCTCCCCATCCCCGCGTCCCCGCGTCTCCGTGTCCTCAAGAACCCGCGTCCCCGCGTCCCTACTCCCACTCTTCTAATTCTTCTATCCAATTTTGCAATAAGTTATTAATTTGTTCTCGTCGAGTTTCAAAACTTGCAGCTATCCAAATAAAGAAAATTCCTACTATTAGACCAATTATCCATTTGAAAAAAGAGTAAAGAAAGTTCAGGATAATTAGTTGGTTAAAAGCGTTGATTAAAAATGTGACTGTTCCTACATAAAGAAAAGCTCTAGTTTGTAATCCTAATCCTGCGAAAATGGCAATTACACTAATTATTCCTGGTAGTAAACCAGTCCATTGATTTTCTAATAAAGCGATAAAACAAATTATTCCACTGCCAAAAAGTCGTAAGTTATGCCGAAGATTTTTGTTTTTAGATAATTTCAGAATTGGATCGACTTTGGCGATATAAAGTAATGATAATCCGATGGGAGTAATGTAAATTAATGTCTGAAGAGATGCTCCTAAATTATTTAGCCAAATCACAAAAGCGCAATTCATTAAACCGACACTAATATAAGTTAATCGTATTTGCTGATTTACTTTGGCAATTACAATATAAAATCCTGAAGTTATGAGAATTGAAGCATACCAATACCAAGGTGGAGGGGTGTCTAATTTTAAGTTGGTAATAAATATAGTTGCTATTGGCATAATTACAGCAATTCGTCGCCAAGGTTGTAGTGGCCATCCCCAATTTTCCCAAGGTAATAAATAGATAAAGTAAGAAATTATGGCAGTTATTGCACTTAGCCAATATCGTAAAATTTCTGTGATGGAAAGTAGGTTAATTATATAGATGGCAACAGCATATCCTTCTAAAAATCCTACATAAATCCAGGTTTCTGCTTGTTGTAAATTGGAATTATTTTTGCCTTGCATAATTGCATAGCGAGTTAACAGTATTGCTGTGGTTAATCCTAATATTGGATTTGATTTGAGATTAGATATTACTAATAAAAGTAAGATTGAGCTGCTGGCTGCCCAATGTATATTGGCAATATTTTTAATTTCTGTTTCTCTGATTTTTAAGTAATCTAATAACCAAGGAGATAATAATCGATAACTATAAGTGATGGTTGTTCCAAGGCTGGCATAAGCAATTAATTTATCTGCTAATGGCAGGGAAGAAATTTGAGATAAAAGTATTTCGGCAGCAGCACAGGATATTCCGATAATTCCTAAGTACAATATTGGTTTTAATGTGGTTTTTCTCCTGCCTATTCCAATCAATATAAATGATAGAGCTAAGGAAGTTAAGCCAGTCCAATTTTCAAAAGTACCTACACGGAATAAAGCACCTAAAATACCATAAAGTAATGGCATGACTTGCCAGCATCTAGGCAAATTATTAATACCTGTTTTTCTTTGTAACCAATCTCCTAAAATTTGAGTTGATAATCCTAATCCAATATTAGCTATTGCTAGATTTATTGCTGATTTATCTACAAATCCTAAAGTTTCAACTATTAGTAATTCTAAAGCCCAACCAACACTATAAACTGTGGCGCTAGACTGAACAAAATTATGGAGACTAAATGTAATTGATGAGTTTTCTGTTGTTTGTTTAATTGAGCCTCGATAGCTAATGGCAAATAAGAGGAAAATAGTAGAAGTAATTACTGTGATTGAGGGATTAATAGTCTGCCAATAAATGCCGAAGGAGTGGATTGTTAAGAAGATTAATTCTAAACTACAGAGGATAATTGCCCAACCATCTATTGCTTGAGTATAAATATTAAATAACTGCCCTGGTAATCTAATTATTCGAGAGTACAAAAACCACAAAATTACTAAAAATATACTAATGGTTAATAACCACCCCGCTCCAGAAACAGGAGGCAAACCTAATACTCTTTCACCCAGGCAAAAACTTACGAAAATTAAGATGAAGCCTACTGTAATATTTGACGCTGTTTGAGTTAGTAAGTCTTTAGTATTAACTAACATTAAAGCTGTACCTAAACCCAAACCAATTAATCGAATTTCTGGCTGCCATAAGGTTAAAGTTTGTAGCATAATTACAGCCACCACACTTAAGCCACTTACTCTTTTTCTAAAAGATATTATTTGATTTTTTTCTTTTGGGTTTAATACCCCCTCGTCACCCGCTGTGTTTACAATTTGTTGGAGTTTGAGTCCCCACCCACTTTTTCCAACTTCGCTCCTTCCTCTCTTGGTGCGCATTCCCTTGCGTCTGTCGCCGACGCGGGGTCGCACCGCTTCTTCCTTCTTCCTTCTTCCTTCTTCAAGGGTTTGAGTCCCCATCGACTTTTTCCCACTTTGCTCCTGTTTCCTTCTTTCTTCTTCTTTCTTCCTTCTTCCTTCTTCACTAGCAATAATTGTTAGAGCTAGAGGGGTAATAAACCAAATAATTCCCCATTTTGCTGATAATTGGCAATTCATAACCATGCAAAAATCAGATGGGAAAATTTCTAATTTACTCAACCATAAAATATAACTAATAACTGCTAAAACTAAACCAAGATGCCAAGAACTTAAACAGAAACAATTTAATAGTGAAATAGAGGATATAGGTGTGACAATTGTTCTTTCTGCTGTTATCTTTGCCTGGAAACTAAATATTCCCCATTCAGCCACCATAATTACTGATAAAATTATTGCCCATATTTCTACACTTATACTGGGCAAGAAATAATTAATCCCAGAAAATATTGATAATAAACCAGTTATATGAGTTAGATAAACAAGCCTAACTTTGATAGGTTGACGACGAGAGGTAAAAATAACAAGAATAATAGTTGAACCTAAGAAATTTATAAATATAGCTAGAGGGTTTTGCCAAGATAATATATTTAAAAATACTCCAAAACCTAAGCAAATTTTCTCGCTAAACTTAGCTAGGTTAATTTGTTGACGATGATAAATCCAATCTGTCACCCAGACCATAAATACTAAGTAGGGAAACCAAGCTAAACTAAGCAATGATTCTGGTGAATTTTGGGCGTTTAAAATTTGGGTTGTTGTAGTAATTAACGTTTGTCGAGTGGCAATTGGAATTAATCGCCATCCTAACCAAGTTATTTGTAAACCCATCAGAAAAATTGCAGATAGGTTAATACCTCGCCAAGATTTTTGCAGATTTTCTGCTAATAAGAATAAACCAATAATACTAATGATGAATGCCTGCCAAGGTTGAGTAGCTACAGAAACTAACCACCCAATTAACAGTAAACTAATCCCAATCCAATTTTGTACAAATAATTTGCTTTTAATCTGATGATTCTTTAATAAAATCCATCCACTTATTCCTAAAGCTAATCCTAACTTTGTAATATCTACATTGGCAATAAAAATTGCTCGAACTAACAAAATTCCTAAAGCATAAATTACAATCGCAATTCCTGTTAATGGGTCGCCAGTAGTACTTTGATTTTCAACTTCTCTGATTTTTTTACTAGATGGAGTTTGGTTCTGATAAATAGTAGCGATCGCTGTACCAATAACTCCTAAATAAATTGCCAAAATTGGAAATCCTGAAAATCTCCAACCATAATGTAAATAACTCAGACTTAATAAGTTCAGCGTAGCAATTGAAATCCAATTTGTAGAGACAGAATTATTTGATTTTTTATCTTTTTCTTTTTGGTTTAATACATCGCTATCTACAGGGTTTTGACAATTGGTTAGGGTTTGAGTCCCCATCCACTTTTTCCTTCTTCCTTCTTCCTTCTTTATTCTTCCTTCTTCAACAAAATAAATGATTATGCTAGTTAGTAAGAAGCAAGCGATCGCTACTATTAACCATTCCCCAATATTTCCCCACAAACCTAAACCATCTATTGCCCAAAAATTTACAGGTACTAATAGTAATGTCACCAATCGTAACGTCTCAGAAGTTAATCGCAAACCTCCGATTTTTCTAGTCCAAAATGTCGCTCCCCAAAAGCATAATGTATATGCTAAAAGTACTAAATATTGTCCGGTGAGTGGAAATTTTTCCCACTGACTAGCAGCAAGTAATCCAGAAGATACGACCACCATAAATAAACCTAAAAAAAGTAGCCATCGGAGGCTAATTTCTGCCATCAATGACTGTAATAATTGAGCGATTAAATTAGGAGATTTTTTGGTGGAACTATTAGAAATACTAGGGCGTGAGTTTGCTTCTTTTTGAGATGTTTGAATATTAGTTGCTAATGTGGGTTTAGTTTCGATAAGTTGTGGTTGTGGCAGTGGAGAACTTAGATATTTTTGGCATAGTTTTCTAACTTCATCGTCAGAAATTAAACCTAAGCGTAACCAAATATCTAAACCTTCTAATAGTTGTGGATGAGTTCGATCAATATTGATTAACATTCAATTTCTCTTCTAACTTCCTCAATTTCAATATTATGAATTTTACAGAAATTTGACAACAGTCCCTAAAAGTTCTTCTGGTTTCTTGCATTCGTCTTTAAATAGAAATAAACAATGGAGGAGTCAGGAGTCATAAGTCAGGAGGAAAAAAAGAACAACAGAGGAAAGTAGAAGGAGAAAATTTTTTATCACTAATTAAACGGACATGATATCAAAACTCAGACAAAACTAGATTCTTGCTTCTGTGGTAGATAACTAAATAAATAGACATCTCCAAAAATCAAAAATTAAATCAATTCTTATCCATAAATTATCAATTATTCCCCTCCTGGGAGGGGTTAGGGGTGGGTAGCCTGTTGCCCGTTACCCGTTGCCTGTTCCCTGTTCCCTGCTATATAAGTTTATAATTCTACTTCTTTAAAGCATAAAGCAAAAAATTTAGTATTTTCGTCCTGGTAAATGCAGGAACTTTTAGTATAATGAAAATAGGTAATCCTAAAAATGTAAAAATATTAGTTGCTACATCCCTTGAACGATCGGGAGGTATACGATAAAAATCATTACTTGTTTACCGAAAAATTGTGCTCTAAGCCCTCTCCTTTTAAGGGGATAAAAAAAGAGAATATACCTTATTTCAAGCCTCCTTATTGCAGAGGTACTGACCGCTGATAACTGATGACTGAAATGACCGCTTTCTGAAAATGTAATCTAAAAGTTTATCGCTCATTTTATTCAACAATTAAAATAGAAAAAAATAATGAAATTAAGTAAAAAAGATAGAAAAGATAAGATTCGCATAATAGCCAAAAATTCAGGAATAAGACAAGAATACCTGGATTTAAAGCTGACAGATGACGAAATCTTAGAAGTGTATGAAAATCTACGTCCTTTGCAAATTGTTAAACCTGCCAATACTTACAACAGATATATGTTAAGTCAAAATACAGGTAAAGCAAATAAAAAGGCAAAGCTAGCAGAAACCAAAGCTAATGCAGAAAAAGAAAGAGCAGATCGAGCTGAGAGTCAACTACAGCAATTTTTAAATCCAGAAAATTCTGAACTTTTACAAATAGGTCGATGGTTAAAAAATGCACTATCTCAAGTAGGTAAAGAACGTGCTGAATTATTACAAGAAAAAGACTTAGTGCATAAGACTGACTACGAACATCATGTAGAAGATATAAAAGATGCTATGGAAGAGCATCAACAAATTGCAGAGGAAGTTGTTTTAGAAAGTCATCAACTCAAAAAAGAAATTAACACTAAACTTGATGTATTAAGACATCAACAAAATATGACCAAGAAATATATTATCAAGCATTACGGTATAGATGTATGGCAGAAAATTGAATATTATTTTGATAAAAAAGTAGTTTAAAAAGGGTAGTTTCAATGAAGATAGTTCAAGGTTTAAATTATCGGCAATGGCAACAAAGAAATACAGATAAATTCAAAACTCTGACAGTTGCACAACAAAAAGAAGCTCGAACACAAGGATTTTTCAATCGAGGATGGGATAAAGTTCAAAAATCATGGGACATACTTATACCTTTTGTCAATATAGTGAATAACAATGTTGTCACTATGTTCGACCATAAACTGAACAAAGGGGATCTTATTGGTGCCATCGATCACTCTCTCCATGAAACAGAACATATTGAAGAAGTTTTAGACCAGCAAGTTGACAAAATTGACCAAATTTTGCAGAAAGCAACAGATATATTTAAGAAAACTAAAAAACGGTTTGCCACTTACGAAACAGCAATGGAGCATAGATACAATGAGCAAAATAAGACTTGATAAACTATATACACTATATGACGCTTCTGAAATCAAAGATATTTGGAATGCAGCTCAAACAGTACCCTGTATCAAAGACCCAAAAGAAGGTTTTATCAGTCCATATAAGTATCGAACTAATAAAAGCTCAAAACCATGTCCCTATTGTGGAAAAAAAATGGTGCATGGTAAACAATATTCTACTCAGTCCAAGGAAGAAGCTAAAAAACGAGGTTATGAGTACAAAACAATTGATGGGAAATCATACATAAATCAAGCGGGTTCATCTTACTATCACGAACATTACGTTACCATTGACCACAAATTGAATAAAGCACGTTTCCCAGAAAAAATGTTTGATTATGATAATCTAGAAGCAATTTGTTGGCGTTGCAATAATGAAAAAAGTGATAATCTGATATTTGAATTAGAACACAAACTAGAACATCTTAAATCATTAAAGAAGTCTGTTTTTAACAGATATCCAAATGCACATCAGACATCTCCAGAAAAGAGGCAGTAGGCAGTAGGCAGTAGGGAACCCACCCCTAACCCCTCCCAGGAGGGGAAATAATTGATAATTTCTGTGTGATAATTGATTTGATTTTTTATTATAGGAGATGTCTATTAATGAAATATTTGGTATAGGGGAGTTGCTCGCTAGTGCCAAGGAATTTTATAGTTAAATTTTTACAGCCACTAGCGATAAACTGTAATATGAAATCCGGTTATACAGTTATCGCACTTTCTACTTCCATTCAATGCAGATATAAAATGCCGGAATATCTCCATATAATTCCCACTCTCATCCTTCTTTTCTCCTGACTCCTGACTCCTACTCCTGACTCCTAACTCGGAGAGCGATACGATAACTAATTACCCGGATTTTATATAAAACTCTATCTAAAGTATTATGAGTTCTTCCTTCTTTTTCCATTCAGCTATTTTGACATCACACTCCAGACAACTAGAATTTTCTATTTTCAACTGCTTGATTTTATCGAACAACCCGCCATAGAATTCCTGATTAATTGTTACAAATAATAATGAATTAACTACCACAATAATTTGACTGATAACTGTTAGTGTAGTTCCTCTGTAGGAAGCTAACTTTTCGCTGAAATGACCTATTTTCATTGGGCTTAATTTGATTGTGCTTCATTAAAACTGCTTATTTCTGTTATGACCCTAAATATTTATATATGACTTATTTCTTTATGCTTAATTCAGGTTTTTTTAATATTTCTTAATTGAAAAAAATTATCAAATCAAGATTAGGTTTACTGTTTTAATTGATACAAAACAACTTGATTACGCCCTGCTTTCTTCGCCTGATATAAAGCTTCATCCGCTCGTTGAATAATCTTTTCTCCTGTAGTTCCATGTAGAGGAAAACAGGCAACTCCAAGAGAAGCAGTAATATATGGCAGAGTTTCTCCTTGATTTTGTAATGATAATTTCCTTACTCCAGAACAAATAATTTCTGCTCTTTGTTGAGCAATTTTTAGAGGAGTATTAGTTAATATCACAGTCATTTCTTCTCCACCGTAACGACAAACAATATCATATTGTCTAACTTGTTTCTGTAAAAAATGCGCTACTTTTTGGAGCACAATATCTCCTACATCGTGACCATAAGTATCATTAAACTTTTTAAAGCGATCAACATCCACCATGATAATACTTAGAGGTTGTTGATAACGTTTCGCTTTGATAATTTCTTGCTTGAGAGATTCATCTAAATAGCGTCGATTAAATAAACCTGTTAGGGAATCACGAATACTTTCATTTCTTAATTTTTCTCTAAGTTTGAGGTTGTACAGTCCTAAAGAAATTTGTTCGGCGACAGTACGAGCTAACTCTCGTTGATAATTACTAATTCCTTGTGGCAGTTCACTTCGTAGGTAAAATATCCCCCAAGCTTTACCTTGAGCTAACAGAGGTATACAAATAGTACCAGTAAGTTGAGAGTCCTGATAAGTATGAGGACAAAATAATTCTGGTTGATTATTGCTAGCAATATGAATTTTTTGATGGCGCAATGCCCAACAATCATTAAATTCAAGCAACATTTCACTATCGGCTAAATTGCCATAATGACTAACACTTTCAAATTTATGGTTATGTTCATCTCTTGATAACACAGTGCCAGAAAAACCTGGAAACAATTTTTTGATAAATTCTGTTAGCAATTTATTCGCATCTTCAATTTTTTCGCAAGCTTGTAAAAAATCTATCATTTGGTTAATAATTGCCATTTCTTGGTTGCGTTGCTCCAGTCTATGTACTGATTCTTGCAAACGCTGTACCTGTTGTTCTAAATTATTATTATTACGATGCAACATTTCAATTTTCTCAGTTTGTAGGCGATCGACTTCCTCTTGCAATATCTGAATCATGCCATACATATCCACAGAATTCAGATTTTCCAACAAGCTAGTTTGTGTGACGATCCCTAACAATTGGTCATCATCACCACATACAACTAATCGCCTTATTCCCAATTTTTGCATTTTTTGATGAGCTTTCCATAAGCTATCAAACGGAGTCAAACTCTGTAAAGGTGTACTCATAACTTCTGAAGCTTTGAATTGTTTGATATTCATCCCCAGCGCTTGAAATTGCACAATATCTCTTTCTGTGACAATTCCAATGGGATATAACTTCTGTTGTGGATCTGTGCGAACTATTACGATAGAACTCACTCGATACTTTGCCATTTTTTCTATCAAAGCAAATATAGATAAATCAGGGGGTCCATGAATAACATTAGTAGTCATCACTTCTTTCACCTGTCGATGTTTGAGTAAATCAACTGATTTTAAAGAATTGCGGAGACTTGCTACTGTAATCAAACCTACTAATTCTCCTGTCTTGGATAATACTGGTAGATGACGAATTTTATGCTGCCGAAAACAATTAATAACTGTGAAAATATTCTCGTTCTCTGAAGCAACTATTGTAATCAACTCCCGAGTCATCACATCATTTATTTTTACATTTTCCATAGAAATTTCTTGGGCAATTAAGCGTACTATATCTCGCTCGGTTAGTATTCCTAATAGTTGATTATTTTCTACTACTAATAAACAACTCGATCGCTTGCTTGACTCTATACTTTGATTTGATTTTGTAACTACATCAATCCCCTCATCTTTGTTTCTGGGTTTACTAAGCTGATTTATTGCTTCAGTCAGTGACATATCTGAAGTAACGATTAGAGGATTTCGCTCAATTGCTACCTCAATCTGTGAATTTAAAAATTGACCTTTGTTAATAGACATGGATCGTAAGTATAAAATTACAAATATACAATTTTAGCTTTAATCTTATTGGGGACTTAATCCCTACCAATTGTGGACAACGCAGCTTGGTTTTAGGGTGTTCAGCAAGCCCTATTTAGGTATTAGGTAAACTTTTATCATAATAAGTAGAAAAATCAAATTATTTATATATTTTTTGTATATTGACTGTTGAATGATATTTCTTTCCTGGAGAACGTTTAAACAAATTTATTTTAGTAAAAAATACACTGTTTATTTTCTGTAGGTATTATACCTACGATTTACTACCTTCGGAGCCTAGCAATTATACTCAATTTCATAATACATAAATTAGGAGAGTATTCGTTTTGTTAGTCTTGTAGATGTAATGATATTTATCAGTAAATTCCTTTTACTGTCAGAAACAAAGCTACAAAAATCACTACTTGTACACCACTGCGTTAGTTTTAATTAAAGTATTAGACATCTCCTCCAAAAGAGGGAGTAGACAGTAGGGAGAAATAATTGATAATTTCTGTGTGAGAATTGATTTTATTTTTGATTTTTGGAGATGTCTATTACCGACAAATATCTTTCTTGCTAAGTATTAATCTCCTAGATAAATCAATATTAAGTAGAAGTAGTAGAATGCAGTTTGTAGATTCTACCACTTTTAAATAATACAAAAAATTGTGCTACTTATAGAACCCCTAAACGGATCTATTAAGCATCTCCTCCATGCATAGGGAGTAGGGAATAGGGAGTAGGGAGTAGAGAGTAGGGGGAAATAATTGATGAATAAGAGTGCAATAATTGATTTGATTTTTGATTGTTGGAGATATCTATCTATAGCTATTTCAACAATTAATAATTAATAATTAATAATTAATAATTACCTCTCCTTGAAACCGGATAGGATTGATTCAAAGGAAAATTTTTCTTTATTATCCCCGAAAAAAGGGGAGGCTTTAAACCAAAATTTTTCGGTAATTAAATATCAATATCTATAGCTATGTAACTAAATATCAATATCCTAACTTATTTGCCTAAAAACCCAACATTAGCTAATATTCCACTCACGGCTTTGATAGAACCCATTTGATCCCTATATATAGCGCTGTGCGCAGGCAACAGGCAACAGGCAACAGGCAACAGGGGGAATAAATTGCCTATCATACAAGACTTTTAGCTATTTGGCCTTTCCTGTAATTTGTAAATATACCAGCGCTCATTGCTATAATTATGGTACTCAAGTCTTTTGGCGCATAAATTTTGACCGAAAATCTTGGTGTTGGTGTGTTGAATTTTTTGTATTATTTCTCCCCACATCTTCCCTTTTTCTTCTTCCCCTCCTGGGAGGGGTTAGGGGTGGGTTGTCTCCTGTCTCCTGTCTCCTGTCTCCTAACTAAAAAAATTTAATATTTATGAAGATACCAAATGAGTTCTATAAATCTCCCCATCTTCCCCATCTTCCCAAACTCCCCATCTCCCCCATCTCCCCATCTCCCCATCTCCCCCATCTTCCCAAACTCCCCATCTCCCCCATCTTCCCCATCTCCCCATCTTCCCCATCTCCCCATCTCCCCACCCTCTCCATCTCCCCACACTTTACATATTAGTGTAGTCAGGATAATCTTAATATTGGCGTGATTTGGCAATTTTTAAACTGAGTAAAATTACTGGTATAATCCCTACCAACACAATTGCTAAAGCTGGACCTGCTGCCTCCGTTAGTCGCTCATCAGAAGCCAAATTATAAACCCTTACTGCTAAGGTATCAAAATTAAACGGACGAATTACCATTGTTGCAGGTAACTCTTTCATCACATCCACAAAAGTTAACATTGCTCCAGTTAATAACCCTCCCCACATCATCGGTGCATGAACTTTAACCAGAGTCTTCGTGGGTCCATAACCTAAACTTCGGGAAGCATCATCTAAACTTGGTTTGATTTTAAGCAAACTTGACTCCACAGCACCAAATGCTACCGCCATAAACCTCACCAAATAAGCAAACACTAATGCTGTAATAGTTCCACTGAATAATAAACCAGTTGATATGCCAAATATTGAACGCATAAAACTATCAATGATATTATCAACCGCACCAATGGGAATCAAAATTCCCACTGCAATAACTGAACCCGGTACAGCATAACCCATTGCAGCAATGCGAGTTGATAAACGCATTCCCAAATTTCGATTCAACCGCACGCCATATGCCATAATTAAGGCGATCGCCACAGCAAAAACAGCCGTAATTCCTGCCAAAATTAAACTATGGGAAGCATAACTCCAAAACTTTCCCCGAAAACTTTCCGCACTTTCAGCAATAGTCATTTCTAATAATAATCCTGCTGGCAACAGAAAACCTAACAATACTGGCAGCAAACAAGCAAATAAACTGACTATCCCACGCATTCCACCTAAATGAAACTGCTGCAATTTTTGATACTGACTGCTAGTTTGATAGTATTTTGCTTGCCGACGCGACCATAACTCCAGCAAAATTAACCATAAAATAAATAACATCAATACTGCTGCTAACTGTGCTGCAGCAACTCTCTCTCCCATGCCAAACCAAGTCCGATATATGCCAGTGGTAAATGTTTCGACTCCAAAATATTGTACTGTACCGAAATCATTGAGAGTCTCCATCAGCGCTAGAGCTAAACCTGCCATTATTGCTGGTCGAGCTAGGGGTAAAGCTATTTTATAAAAGCTACGCCAAGGGTTGCATCCCAGGGAGCGACTGGCTTCTAAAGTACAGGTTGATTGTTCTAAAAAAGCCACTCGTGTTAGTAAGTAAACATAAGGATATAGGGTAAGGGTTAATAGAGCGATCGCTCCTCCCATGGAACGGATCTCCGGGAACCAATAATCACTAACACTTGCCCAACCAAATACCTCTCGCAACCACATTTGCACAGGCCCATAAAATTCTAGTAATTCTGTGTAGGTGTAGGCGAGAATATAAGCAGGAGTTGCTAATGGTAACAACATCGCCCATTCAAAAATGCGACTACCAGGAAAGCGACACATTGTGACTAACCATGCTGCTCCTACTCCGATGATGACAACTCCGCAACCTACTCCTACCATTAAGATAAAGGAGTTTAGCAGATAACGGGGTAAAACTGTAGAAGCTAAATGACTCCAAATTTCTCCTGTATCCGAGAAAATACTGCTGAGAATAAATAGTACAGGAGCTGAGATTAAAAAGGCGATCGCTATGACAAATACTGTCCAAGCATTCCAGTTGAAATAGTTAATTTTTTTCACATTATCAAACATTTTAATTTTATACATTAGAAATTGTTTGTCAAATAAATATTAAACCATGTAGGGGGTAGGGTGCGAATAACGCACGTCTCCCACAGGAAGCGGTGCGTGAGCTGTCAAACCAATCGTGTTTGCCATTCTGTACCGAAAGCGGAACGGAGTTCTATCGTTAATTTCAGAAATTGTAAGAATACTGTCACAAACCGTTCTTAGAAACCTATGATAATCTATATAAATCTATGATTATCTGTTCCATTCCTGCTTCTAGCTGGCAACGTCGGCGTTATCCAGTCCACAGGCTGACACGGACGTTTGCTTCGCAACGCTGGCGCGAAACGCGTTAGCGTTGCGGAGCAAACTGCCCGCCATAGCTAAATTAAACGCTGCATTTCCTACGGAATGCTTCCCTACGGGATGCTTCCCTACGGGATGCTACGCAAACGCAAACAAATATCGTTCGCAGCTAAAATTGCAGTGTTCGCACTTAAACACTCTTTCAGATAAAGATAGAGACTCTTTAACAGTTCCACATCTACTGCAGGTTTTAGAACTAGGAAACCATCTATCAACAATGGTTAAGGATGAGCCATATAATTCACACTTGTACTCTAACTGTCTACGAAATTCATAAAATCCCATGTCAGTAACAGCCTTAGCCAGCTTGTGATTTGACATCATACCTGATACATTTAAGTCTTCACCCACCCCTCTAGCTCCCCTCCCGGGAGGGGATGGGGGTGGGTTGTGGTTTTTAGCTAGAGAAGTAGTTAGTTTATGCAATGTATCTTTTCTGATGTTGGCTATCCTGTTGTGTAGCCTGGCTATTTTTAGCTGTGCTTTTTTCCAGTTATTAGAAAACTTGACTTTATGTCGGTTAAGGTACTGCAACCGAGAAAGTTTGGCTTCTAACTTTCTGTAAGGTTTAGCACCAACAAAGACCTCACCAGTGGATAACGTGGCTAGAGATTTTACTCCTAAATCTACTCCAACTACATCTACTGACTTCTCAGTAATTATGGAAGCTGAGTCTATCTTGAAACTAACAAACCATCTATCAGCTTTTTTGCTAATAGTTACAGATTTAGGAGCTATATTATCTGGCAGTATTTCATAGGTTTTAATCCATCCAATTCGAGGTAATTTTATATGTTTAAAACCTACTGATATAGAACCATCTAAAGTAAAACTATCATCTCTACCTTTCTTCTTGAATTTAGGTTGACCCGACACTTTACTCAAGCAACGTTTCCAAGCTGACGATAAATATCTCAAGGCATACTGAGGAGCTGTTTTTGACACTTCATAATACCAATAGTTATTAGGTTTAACCATTGCTACTAATAGTTTGTGCAAATCAATAGCTGTAGGAAATTTAAGTTTACTGTCAGGATTGTTGGAATTGTGATTAAGGATGTTCCTAGTCAGCCATAATCCCCAATTCCAGGCGTGCCTTGCAACACCAGCGTGTTTAGCTAGTAAGGTTTTTTGCTGATTATTCGGATGTAGTTCAGTTTTAAATCCAAGTAGCATAAAACAGATAATTGGTGATTTTCACGCGATTATACTAGATTATAGCCAACAGTTATTAGCCCTAACTTAATCTTTTGTTGATATAGCACTACAAGAATTGGTTAGGACATTTTTCAATCTTAAAATCCTTTTACAGTTTGCTATTCCCTGTTCCCTGTTCCCTAGCGCGTAGCGCTATAAACAGCCTCTTAGAAAAGTTTCCATAAACTTAATGAGAACATTTCCTAAAAATTAGGTTAATATAATTGAGAAGTCAATAATGTTCTAGACATATTTTAAGAATCTAAGGGAGGTTAAACAATAAATGGCCCAATCTGTAATTCTCTGTTTGGAGAGTCTCAGCAAACAATTTTCTCGCACTGCTATCCCTGCGGTGCAAAATGTCAATTTAACATTGTACCAAGGGGATATACTAGGGTTATTGGGGCCTTCAGGTTGTGGCAAAACAACTTTATTGAGAATGATTGCTGGATTTGAGCAACCACAGTCAGGTATTATTACTATTAATGAGCAAGTAGTTGCTGGTGTGAATGATTGGGTGGCACCGGAAAAACGAGATGTTGGTATGGTTTTCCAAGATTATGCCTTATTTCCCCATCTGACGGTAGCTAAAAATATTGCATTCGGTCTACATAATTCTGGCAAAAAGTCAAGTAGGCAAATTAATCATCAGGTTGCAGATGCTCTGGAATTAGTTGGTTTATCTGGTTTGGAAAGTCGCTATCCCCACGAACTTTCTGGGGGTCAACAGCAACGGATAGCTTTGGCGCGTGCTTTGGCACCAAATCCAGCTTTAGTATTATTGGATGAACCTTTGAGTAATTTGGATGTACAAGTCAGAATCAGATTACGGCAAGAATTACGAGATATTCTCAAAAATGCTGGTGCTTCGGGAATTTTTGTTACTCACGATCAAGAAGAGGCAATGGCTATTTCTGATCGGGTGGCAGTAATGCGAGCTGGATGTGTGGAACAGTTTGGTACTCCGGAAGATATTTATACTGAACCTGCTTCTCAGTTTGTAGCTGAATTTGTAACTCAGGCTAATTTTTTACCTGCACGTCGTCAAGGTCAGCTGTGGGAAACGGAGCTTGGAGATTTTGAATTAACAGATAATCATTTATTTGGTGGGAAAATTGGTAGCTTAGATGAGTTCGATCAAGTTGAGTTAATGATTCGTCAGGAAAATTTGATGTTAAAACCTGATGATGGGGGGTCTGTAGTGATTCACGATCGCCAATTTTTAGGTCGTGAATTTCGTTATTCTTTACGCACTGAATCTGGACAAGAATTAATTGCTCGTACAACTCCACAATTAGCATTGCCCATGGGAATTAAGGTTAAGGTATCTATTGCAGAAGATTGTTTGAGGGTTTTTCCTGCTACATCTACTAAAAATTTGGCTCAATCTTCTTCCCTAGTTAGTGTTAATTAATATAGGAAAAAAATGGTTCAGAGAAGGTTATATGTAAGCATTTCCTACGGACTGCTTCCCTACGGGATGCTACGCAAACGCAAACAGCAGTCAGCTAGCCTCCTATGGTCGGAACTTTCCTAGGTCATGCTACGCAAACGTTAACAGCTATCAGCTTTATTACCTTATAGTGGACAATTTAAGTTCGTTGTTCTTGTGCTTCAATTCTTTGTTTAAAAATGTAGTAGAAGTTAAACAAATACTTGGTTTATTCATTACAGCGCTTTTCAAATTGATGAACCACATCGTCATAACCAAAACCCAGTAGGGACGTTGCATGCAACGTCCCTACTGTGGTATACTGAAATGAAAACCGCTGTAAAAAGCTGAATGCGAGCGCATTCCGCACCGAAGAGCTAACTTCTAATCGCTGAATGCTTACTGTTATATTTCTCATCTCTAGCCATTCTACTAAAGTTTGCGGTGTTTTGCCAGATTAATCTAAATCTACAATAAACGACTGAGGAGACAGGAGACAGGAGTCAGGAGACAGGAGGGAAGAAAGAAGAAGAAAGAATAAAGAGGAGAAAGTTTTTTTGATCACTGATTATCCGGACATGATATAATTACTGATTAACTTGATAATTTTTCTGAGATGCAAGAGATTTTTTAAATTTATATTCTGCTTCGACAAAACCAGAGAGGTTCAAATTAGGGTAATCCTAAAAAGGAAAGGATGAAGCAATTCACGTAGATGAGTACCACCTCCTGCCATCAATTCGGGACTTGGGATAAATTTCTGGATAATCATCTTCAACTGAGTTTTTTCTCAATTATTTTAGTCGATCTTACTAAAGTATTCAGATTTTTGTCGATAGATTATTTATCCACTACAAAAATTCAAAGTCGAACTGACATTAAAAAAAAATAGGTATAGCACTACGCAAATACAAGATTGACATTCCTCTGTTCCCTATTCCCTGACAGCCCAAATTTATTGTCAAACACCAAAAGACGTAGTGCTTTTTTTATGAAAAACCTAGGTTTCCCAGTCAGCAGATGCAGAAACCCGGTGTCTCTAGATAGTAATAAATTTTGCCTGATCGCTAACTAACTGATAGCTACGGCCTCTTCAACAGCATTGTCATGTTCTACTCGAAAAACATTTGCACTGAGGTTAGCTACTATCTGTTTTCCTTGTTGAGTAAGATTTAGATAAGCCACCGCATCCTTAACATAACTATAAACCACATTCCAGTAAAACTTAGGATAGCCCTGGCGTAAATCACCAGGGTTATTATATCCTAATATTTTATTCTGGCCTGTTTCCTCAAATTCATAGAATAAGGCACTGATTTTTTGTAAATACCGGGGGTCACTTAACTGACCAATTAAATCTGCTGCCCTAACTAAACCAGGATAGTTTTCCTTATCCTGATGATCTTCATCTGCTGGTACAGGGAAACGAGTCAGTTCTATGTTACGCTTAATCACTTCTGCATCAATTAACTTATGGCCTCCAAAGCGTTCTTCAATAAACAGTTTACCTCGGTCAACATGATAAGGAGTTAGGTTGGCATCCGTAGCGCCTCTAGGTAAAGATACACTGGTACCATCTATGCCTGTAGCATATAGTCTTAGGTCTCCTCTATCTTGACGACATACACCTTTGACATACCCAATATCGTGACAAAGTAAGGAAATGTGATAGTGTAGCCAATCTTCACAAGAAACTCCACCTTCACGGATATGTTTCCCGCGTAAAATTTCTTGTCCCACTAAAGTTACAAGAATAGTATGTTCTACATTGTGATACAGGGCATCACTATTAGCAATATTTTCTAATGCCATTCCAGCTGCCCAGGCAATAATATCAGCATAATCTGCTTTATATCCACCATAAGTATGACGATAGCCATTAGTCAGCCGTTTTATGAAGGCATCAATTAAAAGTTCAGTGGAGTTAAACATCTGCAGTCTCCTAATTTACATTTTCTATTTCACTAAATGTCAGTTCAATGAACTGATACTCTTTTTTATTTACTATCATAAACAAATTATCTCACCTCATTTTCTTTTTTTCATTCCTCTATACTAATTATTATTATTTTTAGCCATAGTTAAAAAGTTAATTTGAGGTTTCAATATATAGCAATTTTATTTTATTTGTGAGAGTTTCTAGGCTTTTATGGACCACGGAACAGGGAATAGGGAATGGGAAACACTAAAGTAATAAAATTCTCACGAATGATTTAGGATTGCTATATCTACATTGATTGAATACTTTAGATACTATCCAAAGTTTAAGCTGGAAGATCGTCTATGAATCATTATATAATAGTTTTTCTATTTTATAGATAAAACTAGATTGTCATCTTTATATTTTACAAATAGTTCTGTGAAACCTGCCACTTTTATCTCATTGTTTTTTATTTGATCTTGATATCTTAAATCTTAATTTCATCATATATAATATCCTTGAATTATGCAATCGTAAAAAAATGTTTTAATCAAGAGGAAAATATTATAGTTTCATTATGTAAAAATGCTTATATATCTTATGAGTTTGTATAAGTTTTACGCTGGTCACTCTGTTGATTTTTTGGGAGTTTATTAGTAATAATAATCAAATTGTTGCAACTATCAAAAACAGGCTTTAGACTTAATCTTTAGTTATTTTTTCCTGAAGATAATACTCACAACTAAAATGTAAATACCACATATTTCGGTGTTATTTACTATTGACAAAAAAAATCATGTCTCAAGCTTCCCCTTTTAAGGGCATAAAAAAAAATTCTGCATTTTCCCGCCTCCCTATTGCAGGAGGTACTGAAGTCCGCAGTTCCTCCCCAAGAGGCTAACTGTTAACACAGTTCCTCTCTCAAGAGGCTAACTGAATTGACACATCAAGTCTAACATTCTATATTCGAGATAGCTTGATTGATTTAACTATAGAAGTATCAAAAAAATCATAGCCCCATTCTGTGATTAACGATTATAATTATGGTTAATATTCTTTTCAGATAACTATCATTGCCAATATATTAATTGCCAATATATTTAAAACCTTTATACTAGCTTTTTTGATGATTATTATATGTAATTTAATCTCGACTTGTCTGTGATTAAAATCTACTATTAGTTGTGAGAGTAAAAAATAACTAATGTGATTTGAATCACAATAATAAAAAAAATACTATATTAGCATCCGTAAAAATCAAAATAGTAATAATGAAAAATCGAAAAAATAAATATCAAAATATATTTTTTGAACCCAACTGTGAAGATAGTATCTTTAATAAACTACCTCAAGAAGTTAAACAATGGGCGGCTAGCTTGCCTTGGCATCAACGCCGTTATGTTTTATCTTTTTCTTATATTTTATGTGGATCTTCTCCAGAAAAACAAGCAGAATTTTTAGATGACTATATAGCTGATGGTTTAGCAGTCAAAATGCTACAAGATATAGATACAATTAACAGGATTAACAAATATCTAAGACGCTTTCGTACTCAAACAAAAATCAATGAAAATGTACTCAGAAATTATATTAGACAATATTATATTCATTCTGCTCAAGACGTACGCTGTAAAACTCAACAATATTTAGAATCGGCATTAAAATTAGTCATTAATACAGAAGAAAGAAATCACATATTTAACTATATTTTGGGATTTGAATTGGTTAAGATTATGTTCACAATGAGTTGGCTACAACATGAAAAATTAGCTCGTCTTCAAACAAATCAGGATAATTTTCTTAAAACATATATTAAACCAATTCAGCACGCTCATCAAATTAATGGCATTATTGTACCTAAAGATAAAGGAATATTTTTTGCAAAAAGAGATTATTATGTGCAAATACCTGAACTATCTCCAAAAAAATTAGTAACTTTAGTAATAGCAACTTTTACGACTGATAAAGTTACGAAATGTGGTTTTGCGATCGCTCGCCATATTAAAGCTTTAAAATTTGACTTTGATTATATATTTCAACAGCAAGAGGAAGAAGAAATTTTTCCTCTAGAATTTGAGTCTCTAGTTAATTAGAAGAAAATTATTCAAATGTATCTTTTAGAAATATATTAAATAATTAAATAATTAAATAGTTAAATATTGAGCTGCTTTCATATAAAGTATTTTCAGATTAATTATGATATAGGAATACTCAATAATTTATGATAAATTGATTACTTCCTGTTTCCTGCACCCTAGAAATCTACAATATCTCATAATTCAAACAAAATTGCGATAAATTGTCATTTTTTAAGTCATAAAAACTCTCTCTACTACCTATCACTTTCAGCTATACCCCATCCCCTCAAGCATTTTATTCTCTTTTCTTTCACAGTTCAAATGTAAATGCCATACTTCAATAAAGTAATAATCTCTTGATAATCTAAGCTCTTAGGCATATACCAAATATGTTAAATATACTGATACCATTAAAAATATAAATAAACCATATTCAGGAGCCTGTTGTGCTGCTATCGAAAGGATTTGAAGTAGAAATGTACACTGGCACACCCCAAGGTGATACTGTTGGCCTTTCAGACCAAATTGTGGCCAAAGTAGAGGGGTTTGTTAGGGAGCCAGATAGTAGAAATGTAGAATACACAACTGCACCATTGTGTAGCTACGCTCAACTTTTATGTGCTCTAGTAAAGCCAAGACTGAAATTGAGAAGTTATTTAAACACTTTAGGGGATTACACAATAATTCCAGGAAGTACCTTATCTTTAGGAGGTAGTCATACCTTTGAACGCTCTGACCCTAAAAACCCATATCACACATATATACAAGAAACTTACGGTGCAAAAATTGTTACCACCAGTATTCATATAAATGTTGGTATTAGTGACCCAGAATTATTGATGCGGGCTATTCGTTTGATTCGGATGGAAGCCCCTTTATATTTAGCTCTCAGTGCCTCTTCTCCTTTTCTAGATGGTCAAGCTACAGGGTTTCACTCTACTCGTTGGGCTACTTTTCCTAAAACTCCAGCTTATGTCCCTCTATTTGAAAGTCATAGTCATTTCATTAAATGGACTGAAGAGAAAATTGCTACAGGTGTTATGCAAAATGTCCGCCATCTGTGGTGTTCTGTGCGACCTAACGGCGATCGCCGTCCCTATAATCTTAATCGTCTAGAATTAAGAATTTGTGACTTTGTAAGTAACCCAATTATGCAGCTGGCCTTGGTAGCTTTATTAGAAGCTCGTTTATGGCAATTAATTGACGATCCTAGTCTCGACCCCTTAGAAAAAAGTAACTTATCTGCAACTAACCGTTTGGAAGATTTAGCAGCTTTAGCAGATAATAATGAAATAGCAGCAGCTCATCATAGTCTTGAAGCTCAACTCTCCCATTGGCAAGATGGTAGAACTATTTTAGCGAAAGATTGGATTGAGGAAATTTATCAACAGGTTTTACCTTATGCCAAAAAACTTGGCTTTAGTTGTTTTCTTTCTCCAATCAAAAAAATTATTCGGGAAGGCAATACAGCACAAAAATGGTTAGATCAATATAACAGTAGTCTTGATAGTCGAAGCGTAATTAAAGCAGCAATTTTGGAAATGGTACAACAAGAAGAGGAGCTAGAAGATCAATTATGTCAATCAATGGTGGCCTAATATCATGTCTGCTTGAATACGTATAGATAACGACGGAGGAGTTAGGAGTCTAGAAGGGAAGAAGAAAGAAGATTTGAAGAAAGTTTTTATCACTAACTAAAGGGACATGATATGGTCTGAAACCATTTCATTTGGGATTGCATGGTGACGAATGATTTTGGATTTGGGAATTTCTAGAATGATTAATATTAGGTTTTTTTAGCCAAAGTTTAAACTAATTTTTGGTAATATTATTCCATAATATCCAACTCCTTTCATTTACTTTAGCTACATAGGGTAAAAGGAGTTAGGAATTAAGGTAATACCAGTTTTATATGAGGTTGCATAGAATGATGAAATTCATTAAATCGATCTATATTTATCTACGCTTACCTATGGTCAATTATGCTTTAAATATTATTCTATGCAGCTTCATTTCAATTTGGTATAAGTAGCATTATTTATTTTAATTAAGGCTTGCTGATTAATCCTAAAACCATTGAAAGGTAAAGGTTTGAGCCTTATTTAATTCCCAAGGGATGCGCTGGTTTTAGTATAAAACCCTCATGCCTTTTAGCATAAAAGGCAAACCTTCGGACAGAAAAATTGAGGAACAAAACGCCCGCTCCTACCTCCTCGCTCCCGACCCATTCCTCCTGTCTTCACCTCCCCTCCTGGGAGGGGGAGGGGATAGGGGCGAGGGGTGGGTTGTCTCCTGTCTCCTGTCTCCTAACCCTACCAAAAAGCTTTATGAGCGCAAACCCTAATTATTATAACTTCTACTGTGTCAAGATTTTTTCCTCAACTAGGAAATCAAAATATAGTGTTTCTTAGAACGGTGAGGCACGACACTATAGCAGTCCTAAATGAAATAGAGAAGCACTCTAGACAGCGTCAGGAATTGATACAGAACCTTTCTCCAAAATCATCTGGGATTACTATAGTCTAGAAAGCAAAACTAACAAAACTAAAATCAGACTAGGGGAAAAAACTTAATTGCTATATAGGCATTATAGTTAAGTTTTTATTATACCTATATTGATTGTATATTGTATTGAATTTTTAGAGAAATCCTAAAACTTAAAAGTAGGATATTCTAGCTAACAACTGTAATGTTCTCAATATCAAAATAAATTGATTTAATGCCTCAGATTGTTCTAGTATATCCGCAAATTCCCCCAAATACAGGAAATGTTGCTCGTACTTGTGCTGCTACTAATACAGAATTACATCTAGTCAAACCTTTGGGTTTTGAAATTAGCGATCGCTATTTGAAACGGGCAGGTTTAGATTACTGGCCTTATGTTCAACTATATAACCATGATAACTTCAAAGAGTTTCAAACCTATCATCAGCAACGAGGTGGAAGACTGGTAGGTTTTAGTGCAAAGGGAGATTCTAATTATACTAAATTTCAATACCAAACAAATGATTGGCTATTATTTGGTTCAGAAACTAATGGACTACCACAAGATGTCCTAGAGTATTGTGTAGCAACTCTCTATATACCAATGACACAACCAAAGGTTCGTAGTTTAAATCTTTCTGTTAGTGCTGCCTTGGGTTTATTTGAAGCCAGGCGTCAATTGGATTATCTGAGTTAAAATCATTATTTCTGATAGTATCTATAAAATCTATAATCTTTAATTTTACAGATATGAATGATGAAAAACACCATATATCCCCAATCAAAACTATAGTACTACACTAAATATAGTGTTTATAACTCAAAAATCCTTAAGTTCTGAAATATTCCAATTTAAGTATTTAATGGGTCATTTTGCTCTATAGAGGTTTATCTATACAATCTGTAATTCTATATTTATCTATAAGAAATTTCTATAGCTCTAGTAATTGTCACGATCGCCAAGTTAGTGTATACCAAAATTTAGATTATATTTCCTCCTGAAATCCTTTTGTTAGTCTAGAGGGTATTTACTAAAGGACTATTCAGAGAAGAATACAATTGGACAATTTCTAAATAACATGGCAAAAACAAACTATGAGCCAGAATGTTGTAATATTTAGTGTCTTAAAAGTTAGTTACTCTTTTTTGCTCTTTTTTTGACCATCAAATCAAAATTAAATTAAAATTATCCTTGCTTTTTTTATGAAAGCAAGATAATGTAGCCTAAGTTTGATATTTGTCAGTGATCTTGATCTCTAAAATAGAGTTAATTAGATCATTGACAAGGAAAAATTAAAGACAGTTAAACGCTTGTCAATAGGAGGTCGTTCTTTGAAACGAACATTTCCAAGTAAAGGAAAATCTGCCACTACTTGTGAACTTCACACAGAAGCAAATATTGAGCAGTCAAAACAAATAAGTACAGTTGGTAGCAAAACTTCTTCCGCTGCTGCCATGATTGGACTTGCTGCTATTTCAACTACTATGGGTGCATCAGGCATCCTGTTCTCTGGGAAAGGCGATATTGCAGTAGCAGCAGAACTTCCTGGAGTAGACACCAACAAACATGAACTTTCAACTAGAGAATTAAATGTTACTGGAGTTAATAGGTCAAAAGGTCTACTGCTTCAGAAATTAACCCAAGGGTATGTAGAGGCAGAAGGAAATACTGATTCTGAAGTTGAAGCAACTCAACCTGAGACTGTTCTGCCTTTAGAACATACACTAGGAGAACAATCCTTTTTTCCTATAGAACTTAAACAGAAATATAGCCAGACTAAAGCCAGAAAATCTGAGCAAGAGACTGTAGTTTTTTCTGAACCGAAAATTAATAAATTACAAACTAATGAGCTGCCTCCTCTGGGGTCTCTAGCTCAAGTGCAGGTCAAAGAGACGATAGGCACTAATAGTCAGCTAATTGACCAATTAAAAGTAGGAATTAATCCTGTCCAAAGACAAGAAAACCTCTCTACCAAAAATTCTGTAGAGTCGAGGTATAAGCAGTTAGTTTCTGAGTCTGTAGAAAAGTCCTTTGATTCATCCACAGAGAAATTTCTAGATAAAGGTGCTAAATCAGAAAATTTAGTTGTTAAAGAACCAGCTCTAGAAATAGCCACTCCTTCTGAATTAGACCATAGTTCCACGGCTAAACAAATCGCCAATAGTCAAACAGAAATTGCTCAAGAGTCAATCAAGACTGAAGGGACTAAACTAGAAGGGGCAGTGGTTATTGATTCTGATATGACATCTACACCAGTTTCATTGGTATACAAGGTGCGTGTAGGAGACACACTAAGTTTAATTGCCAAGGAAAACAATGTATCTGTCGAAACTTTAGCTAGAGTTAATAATATTAAAAATCTAGATGTAATTGAAGCCGCTAAATTACTTAAAATTCCTCAGCAACCATTTTCTGAATCATTAACACTTGTAAGTTCTACAAGTAGTTATTCAAAAAAGGAATTTAGTCAACCTTCTTTGGAAACTACAACTAGCCAACCCAATATTTCTGAAGTCAAGCTTCCTAATATCAAGTCTAATTATTTATCGTACAGCGTACCAAGTGTGACTGAAGCTGAAGTTCCACACGGAAGTGTACAACTTGTTTCTTGGTCTCAAGGTATAGACGAGGGTCGAGAAAATCAAATAGACAAGAAACCAAAAGAATTTTCAACTTCAACACAGTTGGTTGCTACAGATAGCCCGAAAAATCCCTTAGTTAATAAAGTATGGCCTGATAATTTAGGTACAAGGGAATCTAGACAAAATCCTGTGGCATCTTCTAGTAATAGTCAACCCGTTCAACCATTACCAGTGGACATAAATACTGAGAGTGGTGATTTACTACCAAAAGGAAAATCCGATAGTAAAAACAATCCTTATGGTAACCGTTTGAGGTCAGAAATCAGCAGGTTAAGAGAGGAATATAACAATCAAAAAGAACTTGAAGATTCTCAAACAATAACCTCAGAAGCAATAAATATTCCAGTACCTGAACCGTGGTCTTCAGAACAGAATTTACCGAATAATTCTCAAGTTATTAACGAGAACAATAGTAGTAGATACTTACAACCAACTTATCAAGAAGAAGTAAGTCGCAGCCAAACCAGACAATGGTCTGAAGAAATGGGAACTAACAGACCTGAAATCAGAAATCCTGCTACAGTTGTGAAAGAACTACCCCTAGAAAGAGATATTAGTCAATCTCAAAGGTCATCAGTCATGGCCACAGCACCAACAGGAGCTAATTTTAATGAGATTCTGAATAATCCTTCACTAGGAAAAATGGTTTCTCCAGACTTGCCACCTCTGGGTAAAGCTGATACCTATTTACCTGGTGGTTCAATGCAATTTACCGGGTATACATGGCCTAGTAAGGGTACTTTAACATCAGGTTATGGTTGGCGCTGGGGAAGAATGCACCGTGGCATTGATATAGCTGCACCTACTGGTACTCCTATTGTTGCTGCTGCTCCTGGTGTTGTAACCTTTGCTAGTTGGAGTAGTGGAGGGTATGGTAATTTAGTGGAAATTAAGCATCCCAATGGTAGTCTGACCGTCTATGCTCATAACAGCCAAATTCTTGTTAGAGAAGGTCAAAAAGTTGCTCAGGGTGAGCTAATTGCTAAAATGGGAAGCACTGGACGCAGTACTGGGCCACACTTACATTTTGAAATCCATCCGACAGGAAATGGAGCTGTTAATCCTATGGCTCTTTTACGTTCGGGAGTGTCATATAATTAGGTTCAGTGTTGCATATAAGTGGGAAAGCACCGTCTTTTAAGCGGTGGATGGAAACGACGGGCGCGGATTTTAATCCGTAGTAAAAAAAATGTGTTATAATGATCCGGAAAATTAAAAAGTAGCCTCCATGGTATGCATGGCCGGAGAGAGTGATGGCAATTGACATTGCCTAGTGGACTGCTGATGTATACGTACTATGGTACGGTACTGGCAATGTGGTTGTTTTGCAGGAGCAGCATACTTCGTAAACGAGCAATTTGGAAAACTTGGTAATAGCGCCCGTTTGACAGCTCTGAAGAATCTACGCGGATTTATCCCGTGGAGAGTCAAAATGAGAATGATTTTATATAGTACAGTTGTTTTAATCCCATTACATATTTGTATGTATTGGGAGGAAATCAAAGCCTTCTAATACTCAGAACTTATTCTAACTCCCTAATCCCACCTAACAGTCTTCCTATTTTCAGTGCAACGCCTCAAATGTTAAAATCCCCATTGTTGTCAGTGAAAATGGGGATAGAGATATAAATAAACTTAGGGTGCAAATTAAATCTAGTTTGGTTTTTTTCAGAAAAAAATAGTAAAGGATTGAATAAATTACAATATTCTGTGCTATAGTTATGAATGGTTGAAAATTTAGGCTCAGTAGCTCAGTGGTTAGAGCAGGGGACTCATAAGCCCAAGGTCGCAGGTTCAAATCCCGCCTGAGCCATATATTATACATATAAAGTAGTAATTATTTTTGTGATTTATCCAAATAGCTCACAATAGTCTAAGCTTAGTCAACAACTAGTCTTGAGGTGAAAGTATTTGGTTATTTATGGAATCAGTAGGCCTCCTAGGTCTTCAATAATTGATAATTGATAATTGATAATTACCTCTCCCTAAAAGGAAGAGGATTGAATAAAAAGAAAATTTTTTCTCTCTTGGTCGATTGGATATGGCGCAGGTTTCGGAGCCATCCCTTGACCTCTTGTTTCTTCTTTCAAGAAGAGGATTTTTACCTTAACTATTCGGTAACTGCGTTAACAGGTTTATGATTGGGGAGTTAAACAGTGATAAGGCCAGTATATCAATTATCAGTATAATGGATAATGGTTTGGCATTTACAGCGCTTTTGCTCATTGATGAACCACATCTTCACAAGCAAAACTTTGTAGGGACGTTCCATGGAACATCCCTACTGTGGTCTACCCAAATGAAAACCGCTGTAAGCTGTATATCCCAATTGGAGCTAAGGAAACAATGGAGATGGGAACAGCGGTGTACCCTAAGTCTGCGAAGCATGTTAGCTCCTCTGTAAGGGACTAGAAGCAAGGAGTCAAGGGATATTGATGTCCCTTCCATACGGGACGCTACGAGACCCTTTGCGAAGCGCAAAAACACCATATCCAATGGACTAATAAAGGGAATGCGCACTTCTGTGAGGAAATAGGGAATACAAAATGTCAATAGGCCTGAATTTAGTTCCGGTTAAATTTTTACCATCAACTAGAGTTTGGAAACAGTTAACTGATAACTGAATAGTGGGGGGTGAATTACGAACCTGTTAAAAATATTAACTGATGACTGTAACAGATATGACTGATAATATATTCTATACTGTTAGAACTAAACTTTAAAACACTAAAATACTTCATTTATTCTTACTGGTCAATCCAATGATGACTGCACAGCATATTTCACTATTATCTCAAAAACTGGAGTGACAATTACTTTTATACTGCTTCCTCTTACTTGTTTCTCAGGGTCATTTCATTCTAGATTTTGGCAATGAATTTATTGATTTTCAGACAGCGAAAGATAAATTTCCTAAAGCTTGAAATAAGGTGGTTTCATCAATACATAAAATGGCACAGTTTAGAATGAAACAGCTATGCTTGTTTATATTATTTGAATATCCTTCGATTTGTCAACTTTGAGGAATGTAAAGCCTGAAAGAACTCTTCCTATACTTTTGTGGATAATCCAATTTTACTCAACTTTTACTCCACAGTTGTTAACTTGCACGAATTTTTTTTTAGTGTCGGGATAAATGGCGAAAATATTTGATCTGAAAGCTTTATGTATAGTAATAGTAGGGCTGAAAACTAACACTCTGCTAACGCTAGACAGGTTTAGATTTTCTGTGGTATAATAGACAAAAATAAGTATAAATTAAGGTTTAGTTCAGTGACTCTTTGCTAGTCCAACTACCGAAAATCCTCTGTGGTTTAGTCGGAGGAAACATTCCAATAAAATGAATACCAAAACTAAAAAAGGTACATGAAAACAGATTTAATTCGCAACTGATTAACTGTCTCAAAAAACTTTTATTTGTACATCCACCTAGATATTTGAGAATCAGAATGGAATGAGAGGCTGAGTATGAAAATATTTGATCTGCTAAGTTGATCTAGGGAGGTCTGACAAGAGACATTCTAGGGTGTTATTTGTACTTAAGGAGTATAAAGAGGCAATATGGAAGAATAAAGAATCTCAAACCATAAGTTTTCTTTTAGTTTTGAGTGTCAACAAGTTATTTTAAGGAGAATTAAATAATGACAGACGAATGCCTGCGTGTGGGCCAGGAAGCCCCAGATTTCACTGCTACAGCTGTAGTGGATCAGGAATTCGAGACAATTAAACTTTCTGATTATCGTGGTCAGTATATAGTTTTATTCTTCTATCCCCTGGACTTTACTTTTGTTTGTCCAACAGAAATTACGGCATTTAGCGATCGCTACAAAGAGTTTGAGTCACTTAACGCTGAAATTTTAGGAGTTTCAGTAGACAGTGAATTTTCACATTTAGCTTGGATTCAAACAGATCGTAAATCTGGTGGAGTTGGAGATCTTAACTATCCACTATTATCTGACATTAAGAAAGAAATTAGTTCTGCCTACAATGTCTTAGACCCAGAAGCAGGTATTGCTCTGCGGGGGTTGTTCATTATTGATAGAGAAGGTATTATTCAACACGCCACGATTAATAATCTTGCTTTTGGTCGTAATGTTGATGAAACCTTACGTACTCTACAAGCTATTCAGTATGTACAGGCTAACCCAGATGAAGTTTGCCCTGCAGGTTGGAAACCAGGAGATAAGACTATGAATCCTGATCCAATCAAATCTAAGGAATTCTTTGCAGCTGTTAAATAAATTGATTTAGGCAGTCTATAAAGTACCGAATAATTGAAAAAAAATTCAACTCCAACACTTTCATAGATATTCTGAATCTAAAAGTGTTGGAGTTGTAAATTTAAAGGATATTTAAACACATTAAAGTTTTGAGTTTTAACTTTTAAATTATATCAAGATTATGCTAACTTCCTATGATTTTAGAGGTTTAATAAATCAACGTTTTGTTCAAAATTTATTACCTATTCCACCTATTAATAGTTTGGATAACGGAAAAAGAACACCAGATTTTGAATTGCCAGATCTCACAAATGGTAAATTAGTTCGTTTGTCAGACTATTGGGGGGTAAAGCCTGTCATACTTGCTTTGACTCGTATCTTTACGGAAAAACAGTATTGCCCATTTTGTTTCCCTCATATCTTAGCTTTAAATAATAATTATGAAAAATTTTTAGAGCGGGGAATAGAAATATTAATGATTACGAGTACAGATAGGGAACAAAGTAAGACTGTGGTGAGCGATCTAAGTTTAAAAATGCCTTTACTCAGTGATTCTAGTTGTCAGGTGTTTAAAAATTATCAAGTTGGTCAAGCTTTGGGAGCACCTCTGCCAGGACAATTTGTATTAGATAAACAAGGTAGACTTAGCTATAAACATTTGTTTTCTTTTCTAGATCATAATGCTAGTATTGAGGACTTATTTGATGTTTTAGATAATTGTATATAGCAATCTTATTTGAGTTGTGAGATATTGTAGATTTTAATAAATAGGCAATAGGGAACAGGGAAAACCGGAGATGGGAATGAGAAAAACTGAAGCAATAAAATTATCACAAATGATTTAGGATTGCTATAGTTGAGCAAAATGGCTATTAGTAGCTGAATTATTTCTTAGTGCAAGTAACTCTATTTTTTATAGACTAATCTCGCAGGTAAATTTAGCCTGTGGCGTTGAAACATAGCTTGATAGTCTGTTATCCCATTTTGATAAATGTTTGTGACAAATAGTAGAATTAAGGAATAGGGAAGACCGAAGTTGGAAGAAGGAGTAAGTTTTGAAAAAAAGGTAAATAATGATAGAGGTAGCAATTTCAAATGAATTGGAACAGCTCTTTATTAAGTATCTCCGTTCAAAATGCACTTTTTATAGCATTCTTTTTTTTTACTGGTATTAGTTATATACCCAAATTTTAACTGCAAATCTTGCCAATTTTCATTATGGTTAAGTATCTTAATTTTTCAGAAAAATCAGATAATATCATGTCCGGTAGCATCGGTCTTGTATAGAGAAGGTAAGGAAGAAGGAAGAAGGAATAAGGAATAAGCTTTAAGAGAAGGAAAAATTTTATTTATATGGCGGTAGATATTTCCCCAAGTTTTACACGGGACTATACTAACGGACATGATATAACTCAAATATCATTTGAATATACAAATGACTTGAATGAACTTGATGATTTTTAGTTGCATCAGTTTGGAAAATTTTTAAGACATAGGAAAATATAATAAACTTTTTACTTATGCAAATAGCATAAGTATTTTTACACATAGTATAATTTATAATTGAGGATTAATATATATGAAATTATAAGATATTTACTTCCTTTACACAAGGCTTTGCTAAATCCTAAAAATATAAACATTTTGTCTATACTAATATATATTTTTCACAAAATCAATATAGATTTAGCTATTTTTAACTAGACTCAATAAATCATAAAAAATCATTATAAATTTAAGAGATATTGATATTATGCACCCAAATTCTTTATCTGACTCAGAATTAATATCTGAAAAGAAATTTTCTAAAATTTTGGCAGAAATATCTCTCAAAATTCGCCAATCATTGGAGTTAGACTATATCCTCAATACTGCTGTAGCAGTAGTACGAGATTTACTCAATGTTGACCGTGTTTTTATATATAAATTTCAATCAGATGGTAGTGGTATTGTTGAGGTAGAATCAGTTAGCTATCAATCAAGAACAATAATTAATGAAGTCCTATACGATCCATGTTTTAAAGAAGATTTAATCAATCTTTATAAAAATGGTCGTGTGAGTTCAGCTACAGACATTACTAACAGTAATCTGCCAACTTGTTATGTAGAATTATTACTTAGATTTCAAGTACGATCTATATTAGTAGTACCTATTTTACAAGGTGATGATCTATGGGGATTATTAATTGCCCATCACTGTATTGATGCTAGAGAATGGCAAAATTCAGAGATTGAATTACTACAACAATTATCAGTGCAAATGGCAATTGCTATTCGACAAGCAGAACTTTATCAACAACTGCAAGAAGAATTGAAGCAACGTCAGCAGGCACAAACTAAACTAAAACAAGTTAATAAACAATTAAAAGCAAAGCTTACAGAAAATAAAATATACGCAGATATAGTTAAAAATATGCAAGTTGGTTTACATGTTTGGCAGATGGAAGACCTAAATGATGTTAGTAGTTTTAGATTAAAAGCAACTAATCCTGCTGTTACTAATTTAACTGGATATCAAGAAAAAGAAATAATGGGTAAGCGAATTAGTGAATGCTTTCCTCACTTATTAAAGACTGATTTACCAGAAATTTATGCTGAGGTTATTCATTCGGGAAAAAATAGAGATTTGGGAGAAATTGAATATTTTGAACAACGAATTCCCCATAGTATTTTTGCAGTAAAAGCCTTTCCTTTGCTTAATAATTGTGTGGGTATATTATTTGAAAATGTGACAGTTCGTCAAGAAACAGAAAATGAGCTGAAAAGACAAAAAAAGGTCATGCAAATGTTGACTACAATGAATCCTGATGGAATTTTCATTGTTGATACAGAGGGTGTAATTCAATTTGTTAATCCTGCAGGAGCATTGCTTTTTGGTCGTACAGAAGATGAACTAATTGGAAAAGCTTTTGGGTTTCCTTTAGTTGTGGGAGAAAGAGTTGAAATAGATATAGTCAGACCATTGGATGAATTGCGTGTAGAAATAGGAATGGCTGAAATGCGACTTGGCAATATAATTTGGGAAGGAAAAGAAGCTTATCTTGCTTCTTTTAGAGATATTACTGAACGAAAACGTACAGAAAAAACTTTACGAGAAATGAATGAAGCGATCGCTCAAGAAATTCAGGAAAGAGAACAAGCACAAAATCAATCCCAAGAAGCTAATAAAAAATTAACAAATTGGGTCGAAGCTTTAGAAAGTCGGAATCAAGAAATTACTTTACTAAATAATATGATTGACTTACTTCAAGCTTGCTTTACTGTTGAAGAAGCTTGTCAAGTTATTCTGCCATTAATTCAAAATTTATTTCCCAATACTTATGGTTCGGTCTTTAAAATTAGTGATTCAAGAATGTTAGTTGAAGCCATTGCAAATTGGGGAGAAAAAATACCAGAAGAAACACTTTTTGCCCCCCATGAATGTATTGCTTTACGTCGGGGAGAAGTTCATTTTGTAGAGGATACTCAAACAGCTTTAACTTGCCAACATCTCCCACAACCATTACCTAAAACAACATTATGTATTCCAATTATGGCACAAGGCCAAGCAATTGGAGTTATTTCATTTTATTATCAAGAAAAAACAAACATTACAAAAGAAGAACATCAATTAGCAGTAACATTAGCTAAACAATTTGGGCTAGCTTTAGCAAATCTAAAATTGCAGGAGACTTTGAAAATTCAAAGTATTCGTGACCCTTTGACCGGATTATTTAATCGCCGTTACTTAGAAGAATTTCTGAATAGAGAAACTTATCGAGCCATTAGAACTGAAAAGCCTATTGGTATAATTATGATTGATGTAGATTATTTTAAAAGGTTTAATGATGAATTTGGTCATGCTGCTGGAGATATTATTCTCAAAAATTTAGGCTCTTTTTTAAAACAGAAAGTTCGAGATTATGATATAGCTTGTCGTTATGGTGGGGAAGAACTAATTATGATATTACCAGGAAGTTCTTTAGAAAATACTGCAAAAAGAGCTGAACAAATACGGCAAGAAATCAAACAATTATCTGTAGAATATGATGGTATACTGCTAAGTTCTATTACTGTTTCTTTAGGAGTTGCTTGCTTTCCTGAACATGGCAAAACTGGGGAAAAGGTGATTCAAGCTGCTGATGCTGCTCTTTATCAGGCTAAGTATGAAGGACGTAACCGAGTTGTAGTAGCTTCAAATTATTGAATATTTTATTTATATTACATTGTTTAAATTAATACAGACTATTTTCAATTAATTAGGGTTTGCTTATGGAAAGTATGCATGGTAGGGGTAGGAGTCAGGAGACAGGAGACAGGAGACAACCCACCTCTAACCCCTCCGGTGGAGGGGAAGACAGGAGAAAAGGGTCGGGAGCGAAGAGGTAGGAACGGGCGTTTTGTCTCTCAATTTTTCTGCCATAGTCAGCCCAAAATACTAGCATGCATGAGCGTTTTCAACTGAAACAGGCGTACTGCAATTTCGAACCTAAAAATACTCAAACCTATATGTATCAATACTTTTATAATTAATCAGCAAGCCCTAAATAATATTGAGGTGTACAGATAAATTTTTTTTGAGTCTTAATAAACTATAAAATCGATCGCTAGGTAGGCTTTAGAGAAAAGATATTATAATCGAAAATAATACAAAAATCAACTACAAAATTTCCCATGGATAATCCTAATCTAATGCTTTATGAAAAAATCTACCGCATCCCAGTATCCTTGAAAAATCAATAAAAATTGAAACTAAAGTTCCTAGAAATTTTATTGGAAATCATTCATACCCAGACAATTCATAAGAAGTTTGAGGAATCACATTAATATTACGATGAGAATAACGAGTAATGGCCAATAAAGGTACTGCCAGAGTCAGCACAGCGATCGCTGTTCCCAAAATATTTGCAATCCTTTGAGGAGGTTCATCGTCTGAGTAACTAGCAGGTTGACTATCTGATTCCATAGTAAGAAAAATTCTAAAAAACTTAAAATTGTTAGTAGTAATACTTAGTAGCAATACAAGTTGTATGATAATTGTTTTGGAATAGGCCTAAACTTTGATTGTTAAGAACTACAATTTTTTTTCAGCAACTTTGTCCTTAATCTCTTTAGCTGTTTGTGCCAGTACAAGAGACCTTTGACCCATACTTACAGGTAGTCTAGGTGTATCTGCCAAAGAAAAACGAGATAAATCCAACAAAAGTTGACGGACTTTTTCTACCCATTCTAACGAATCTGGAGGAATTATTTGGCTATCTGCTTTTTCTTGAATAATTTTTGCTTTCTGTGCTAGTGGTACAGCTTTTTCTGCAAGATTTTCTGGTAGTTTAGGCTTATCCGACAAGGAAGTACGGGCAATTCCAAGCAATAATTGATAAACCTGCTCTATCCACTCTGTATCTGAGCAGTGGGAATTTAGATTAGTCATAACTAGGGCTAGTTTTTTTCAAAAAGAGAGCTAACATTCTATTCTTGTTTAGATAGAAATTGTTTACTTTTCAGTTAAATTCCAGACTCCATCCCAATCCTTGGGAGGAAGTTCGGCCTGAAATAGCTGACAACGACCAAGGTGTAATTTAGCAGCTTTGTTGTTGGGATCGATTTTCAAAACTTCTTTAAATTCAGCTTCAGCCATTGCAAAAGCTTCTATGATAGAGGGGTCTGTTAAATTTTTTTCTTTGGATGGTCTTAAGTAATACTCTCGTCCTTGATGATAATGTTCAACTATATGGTGTTGTTCCTCCGTTAGCTCTTGCTTGAGATCCCCTTCCTTAAAGCCTAACAGTTCATATATTCTAACAGGCTTACTTTTTCCCTTCACAGTAATTAGGTCTAGTTCCCGAACCCAAAGTATATCTTTGTAAGGTTGATAAGTATTATCACTGATGACCAAATCTGTACCATACTGCTTGCTTGTACCTTCAAGGCGAGAAGCTAAATTAACACCATCTCCAATAGAAGTTAGCTCCATACGCTTACTAGAGCCAATATTACCACTAACTACTTCGTCTGAGTGAATGCCCATACCAATCTTAATGGCCATTTTGTTCTGAGCTACACGTTCTTCATTGAAAATTTTCAGGCGTTGACGCATTTCTACAGCACTTTGCATAGCACACAAAGGATGATGTTCTAGAGGAGCTGGAGAGCCAAATACTGCCATTAGGGCATCCCCTATATATTTATCGAGAGTACCTTTATATCTGAATACAGCATCTACCATCTCTTCAAAATATTCGTTCAGCATAGTGACAACCTCTTCAGCTTCCATACCTTCGGTCAAAGTAGTGTAGCTACGAATATCACTGAAAAGCACAGAAACCTGTTGACGTTTTCCTCCTAAACCAGTATCACCACTTTCTAATAATTGTTCAGCAACTTCTGGCGTCATGTAGCGATACATCAAGTTTTTCACTTGTTTTTCTCCAGTAATGTCCTCCATCACTACTAAAACGCCATTAACCTTCTCCAGGTCGCAAACATCAATCATAGAGTTAATTGACAAATTAATACTTTGAGGAGGCAAATTTCCCAGGGGTAACAAAGTTTGGTCTGGATAATACTGTTGGTATTCTTTAGTATAATTCGGAGAAAGGGCTAAATCTAGCCACCTAGAAAAGTCACCTTCCTTGAGGCGTACTAATTCGCTTACAGACTTACCTGCTAATATATCTGTGTCACTGATGCCTAGTAAATGTCTAGCACTTTCATTTGTAGCAATAACTTTGCCTTTTTGATCTGTAGATATTACCCCGTTGCTGAGACTCCGTAGAATATCCTTTTGTCTTTGTTGCTCTTGTTTGACTGTATCAAATAATTTAGCATTTTGGAGGGCCACACCTGCTTGGATATTAAAGGCCTTCATAAATTCTAAATCGTTGCGATTAAAACTGGCTTTCCACTGCTCTGGTGCTTCAGGCCAGTTGCCATGGTTATAGGGTGGATAATCTCCCTGTTTCTTTTTATTAATTAGCTGAGTTACACCAATTAATTCATTGTCAGCATTAAAAACAGGCATACACAACAAACTACAGGTACGATAACCTGTTTTTTCATCTGTTTCCTTAGCTGTAACTGAGTGGGTATCTTTATAAACATCAAAAGGAATGAGTAGTGGTTCGCCAGATGTGGCCACCATACCAGCAAAGCCTTTATCTTTAGCAATCCTGATTTCTGTGAGCTGCCCATTAATCGGGATTTTTGTCCATAGTTGATTTTTCTCGTTATCTATGAGCCACAAGGTACTGCGGTCTGCGTTCATTAGTTCCTTGGCCTGCTCCATAACTTTTCCTAGAGTATCTTCTAAGTCTAGACTACTTTTGCTGAGGGAGTCTACAGCTTTCATTAAAGCTTCTGCTGCTCTCTGTCTTTGAGTTGCTGCATAAAATGACTTAGAAGATTCAAGAATTAGACTAATGGAAGGGGCAAATTCACGAAATACTCTTTCATCTTCTTGAGTAAATCCGTTGACATCTATTTTTTCTCCTAGTTGTTCATATTTTTCGTGGTCTGGTTTGAACTTGTTTAGGAGTTGAACAACTGCGATTAAATCCCCTGTATCTTCTTTCAGTAATGGCATTACTACCATAGTATAGGTACGATATCCATTCTGTTTGTCAAATTTTTGTGCTGAAGCGGAACGTGGATCGTCATAGAAATCGTAGGGTATGTTTATGACTTTTTTCTCTTGAGCTGATTCCCCTGCTATTCCTACATTGGCTGAAATTCTTAATTCTAAGAGCTTCCCATCTGCTCCTTTAGCTACTGTTGACCAAAGTTCATTTTTTTCTTCATCTAATAACCAAATTGTTGTCCGGTCTGCGTTTAATAATTCTCCTGTTTTGAGAGTAATTGAGCGCAACATTTCATGTAGAATTGCATCAAATCCTTGAGCTTCTAGCAAATTGTTGAGCATTCCCAGGGTTTGGTTAACTGTCTTTAGCTTTTCTTCAACATCTTTAACCGCTTCAACAAAGGTTTCTTTTGTTAGGGGAGCTAGATAGCTTGAGAAGCTAGACCCAGGATGAACTAATGCACTACTTTCGTTGAGTTTTGAGTAACTTTTGGGGTTATCTCCATTACTAAGATTAATTTCTGGATTATTATAAGTATCATTATTATTAGAGTAAGTTTGAGGGTGAGACACCTCATGGTTAGTACCCTCTATAACTTCCACATCCTCTTTTGGGATTGTGTACTCTGTTGCTATTTGGTTTGGAGATGCAGATGTCATAACGTTTTTATTAAATATTTTAGATGCTCTTTCTATTAAGGCTTTTCAGTAGTTATGGCTCAGTTTGTTAATTAATATTAAGATAGGCACTGAATAATTTTTAAATCATTCATATCCTGTAGTGTAGTTTAACATAATTAAATTTTTATTCTTCTCTCAAGAAGTTGATTATAAATATTTTTTATATCAGATTTGCTACAAAAGTTATAGGTATGAGTTTAGGGCAATCGATTCTGTGAATATTTTTTTTCTTTACTTTTACCCCATTACCGGAATGTTTGTTATTTAATAAGCATATTAATTTTGATGCTATAGAAGCTTACTTGTTGTACTTGATAAACTGTTAATTAATAATTATCAAAACTATCATTACTTCAAGTTTCAAGTTTATTCTCCACATTTTTGATAGAAATATAAGTAAGCAAGTTTTGGTTTGTTAAAATTATGACCTCCAGTTTTATACTCATAATGTAGCACAAAAAGTTGCTATTAATACTATGGATTGTGTGATATCTAAGTTAATAACTCAACATAATCTACAAAATTTGTTTTGCCCTTTGTTGAAATCAATTGATAATATTATTTTATATATTGTATTTTTAGTAGAGATTGATTTTATGGACTAAGATTCTCCTCCAGAACTAGAAATAGGTACAGTCAAATTTTGACGACGCTTAGTAGCAGCTTCGGTTAAAAGAGATTCTGCAAAAGCTATAGCTTCTTGAGCTGGCCTACCACTAGCTAGTTGTGCTAACTCTTCCCGACGTTGATAATTATTAAGATTTTTAACTCTAACAATAGTCCGTACTTCAGAGTTTTGATTAGGTATTTCCTCAACTACTTGTTTACTGACATTAAAGTGATTATCAGCCATTGCAGCTACTATCGGTTGATGGGTTACGCAGAGGACTTGATGTTTCCGACTAAGTTGATGTAGTTTTTCTGAAATGGCTGCTGCTACTCTTCCTGAGACTCCAACATCTATTTCATCAAATACTAGAGTACCAGATCCTTCTATTTGAGAAAAACAAGCCTTTAATGCCAATAAAAATCGACTCATTTCCCCTCCAGAAGCTATTGAATTTAGAGGTTGTAGTGGCTCACCAGGATTTGGACTGAAGCAGAATGTAATCTGGTCAGCACCTGTAATTGTTGGGGTAGTGGGAGTAATTTGTACCTGAAATTTCACTTTTTCCATAGCGAGGGGTTTTAATTCCTCTACTAAGTGTGTCTCTAATTTAGCAGCCGCACTATGACGTTTTAAGCTAAGTTCGCTACATTTATCTTGTAATTGTTTTTGAGTTTCTAGGTATACTTTTTCTAGTGCTTCAACAGACTCTCCACCATCTTGTAGTTCTTTGAGTTCTGCCTGTATTTTGTAATAATAATTAATAGCTTCTTCTAGGGTAGGACCATACTTGCGACAAATTTGTTTAAGCTCTTGAATTCTTTCTTCTACATCCTGTAATCTTTGGGGATCTGCTTCTAATTCCTCGCCATAACTACTAATTTGTCGGCTAGCTTCAACAACTTGAGATAAAGCTTCACTAATAATTTCCAATACAGGTTGTAATGTGGAATCGTAGTTTACCATATCGTTTAAGATGGTTTCTGCTTCTCCAAGGAGGTCTGCTGCTGCTGAATTATCTCCTTCATTTTGATATAAAGCTTGATATATTTGATAGCTTTGATGTTGAAGTTCAACTGCATGACTAAGCCGTTGACTTTCTTGTGTTAGTTGTTCTAATTCCTGAGGTTCGGTAAGATTAGATTTATCTAATTCTTGTACTTGGTATTCTAATAAATCTATTCTTTGTAAACGTTCTTGCTCTGACTGACGACGATTTTCTAATGCTGCTTTGGCTTTCTGAGCTTTTTGGTAGGCAATACTTACTGCTTCTCGGCATTGTACTAGGGGATAACTACCATATAGATCGAGCCATTCCCTTTGGAGATTAGGATTTCCTAATTGTAGAGTTTGGCCTTGGGCTGTAATTTCTAATAGGCGATCGCGCAGTTGGTCCATTATTTTGCGATTGACCAGAATGCCATTTAGACGAGACCTAGTACGGAGAGAAGTTTGGGCACAAGTAATTTCACGGCTACAGACTACTAATGTACCATCCACTGGGTCTATTTCTTGATTTCCTAACCATTTGGCCAGGGATGAGTTTAGCTCAAAGGTTGCTTCTAAGATAGCTCGTTTAGTTCCTGTTCGGATGACGCGACGGTCTACTTTTCCACCTAGAGTTGCATCAAGAGCATCTAGGATAATGGACTTACCAGCACCCGTCTCTCCTGTGAAGACATTTAGACCGGGACTTAATTCTAAGTCTAGATGGTCTATAAGAGCAAAGTTATTAATGCGAAGTGATATAAGCATTTATTCAAGGAAGAAAGAAGAAGGAAGAAGGAAGAAGGAAGAAGGAAGAAGTGAAGATTAAATGTTTGCACTTTACTTTTATCCTGCTTCGGTCAAACTTGAAGAAGGCAGAAGGTAGAAGGCAGAAGGCAAAAGGCAGAGGGGAAAATTACATGGGGATAGTCAACGACCGGCCACTCTGTGTCTTATAACCCCAAGCAATTTTAAGCACCGTATAGATGGTGGGGTATTAAACCCACAAAAGAAAAGATAATTTTTGAGTTTATGGCTTTAATCTCTGACTAAAATTATGCCAGTAAATCCTCTATTTTCTTGGAGGTCTTCAAGATAAAATTATAATATAGCAATCCTATTTCAATTGTAATATTTCTGTGGTAGTTAGGAGTCAGGAGTCAGGAGTCAGGAGTCAGAATTTTCAAGGTTTTTCGTCAATCTTAACTATTATAAAAAGTCTCACAAATTATTTAGGATTTATATATATAATTAGAAGAATACATTAAGGTTTAATTGGATGAGAGATGATTTTTTTTTGTGATTCTGTTTGTTAGTATAATATCAATTAATAACTCTAGTAATTGTTTATGAGTGAAGAATTATTTAGATTTTCTTAGCTTCTCAATCACGATTGATTTTAATTTGAGAAACAATTGACATTGGGTTTATTGTCGGAAATTTAACACTAACTAAGTGGAATTATCTTTTTCAATTATTTCTCTATACTGATAATTATCTCAAAATGCTACTATAAATTCAAAATTTATGACTTACAGCAGTTTCCGAAGTTATAAGTTACACCCATCGCAGGCAAGATGCTATAGCGGGCAAGATGCCCGCACTGGGAACATTCAATTGTTAATCTCTGTACTTCTTATGCAAGGAATCTGCTGTAACTACTAACTCCTTCCCTAAAAAATTACAATTAAAATAGGATTGCAAGAGATATCAATTAGTATTTATTGAGGAATATGAGTTATGCAGAAACTGGAATCAAGTTAAGAAAATAAATCTCATTCATCATTTAGTATTTTTATTCAATAAAATAAACTAGAGGAGATTTTTTTACAAATAATTTCCGGTATTAATATAGAACCAATTTGAGATATATTTAAACAGAGATAAATCGGTGGGGAGATAGGGAGGTGGGGCGTATTTTTCAACCTTTTTCTCTTATGCTTTCTCTCCATATCCTGACTCCTGATGCCTCTTCAACAATTAATAATTAATATTAATTATTATTGCTCTGCTGATTAAATATAAAAGTCTTGACAGATCAAGAAAAGTGCCTTTTTAGGATAGAAAAAAGTGCGATTTTTTTTCAGTCAAAAACGTTCAAAAAGGAGCGTATTTTAGGCAATAATTGGGCAGAAAAATAATTATTACAATTGTTACTCCTACCTGCTCTAAATTCCCATTTATCCTGTCTCCTGTCTCCTGTCTTTCCCCTCCTGGGAAGGGGAGGGGCGAGGGGTGGGTTTTCTCCTACCCCTACTAAAAGACTTTTTCAGCAAACCCTAATTAGTATAGCGTTTTGATAGTTGACTCCTAATAACTGATAGCTAAATGCTTACTCCTAGATAGATTATTTTTTGTCTATAATTTTAATAGATAAGTAAATTTAGGTCAGAGGTAATGTTATGACTCCAAATCCTGCGATAATGAAAGCCGTGGAGAATTTGGACTACCGTGTTACTGTGGGAGATGTGGCAGCTAAAGCTGGATTAGATGTGAAAGTGACAGAACAAGGATTATTAGCTTTAGCTACAGATGCTGGTGGTCATTTACAAGTATCAGAAACGGGAGAAATTGCTTATTTATTTCCTCAGAATTTTAGAGGTATTTTAAGGAATAAATTCTGGCGGTTAAGATGGCGAGAATGGTGGGAGAAAGTCTGGCGAGTATTGTTTTATTTAATCCGAATTTCTTTTGGTATTTTGTTGATACTTTCTCTTGTAATTATACTGGTGGCTATTGCTATTATTGTGATTTCTCTTAACTCTAGTGGCGATCAAAATGACTCAGGTGGTAGGAGTAATAATTCCGGTGGCGGGATGATATTTTTCCCTGGGTTTTGGTTTAATTCTAATTGGTTTTTGTTGTTTGATTGGGGTTATTACGACCGACCCTATAGATATCAACGTCAAAGACAAAAATATCATTCTCAAGGTCAAAAAAATGGGATGAATTTTTTTGAAGCTGTGTTTTCTTTTTTGTTTGGAGATGGCAACCCAAATTTCAATTTAGATGAACGACGTTGGCAAGCGATCGCTACTGTGATTAAGAATAATCAAGGAGCGGTAGTTGCTGAACAAATTGCTCCTTATTTAGATGATTTGGGTAAAGGTTATGCTTTGGAATATGAAGAGTATATTTTACCAGTATTAATTCGTTTTAATGGTCGTCCGGAGGTTAGTTCTGAGGGTCAAATTGTTTATCATTTTCCTGAATTACAAGCAACGGCAAAAGGGTGGAATTCTCAACCTATTTCTGCATTTTTAAAGGAAAAACTTTGGCGGTTTAGTGAGGCAACTTCTAGTCAAATAATGTTAGCAACTGGGTTTGGTGCTGTAAATTTTGTTGGTGCTTTAGTTTTGGGTTCTTTGCTAAAAGATGGTACGGTAGCAGCTCAGATAGGAGGATTTATTTCTTTTGTTGAAGTTATTTATCCTCTTCTACTGGTTTATGGTGTTGGTTTTTTAGTTTTACCTTTAATTCGTTATTTTTGGGTACAATGGCGTAATGGTAAAGTAGAGGCACGGAATCAACAAAGGCAAAAAAGAGTTATTACTTTGAATCAAGCAGATAGTCAGTTAAAACAGAAGATTGAATATGCTAAAAAATTTGCGAATGAAACTATTATTGGTCGTGAAAGTTTAGCATATACAACTGAAAAGAGTATTCTAGAACAGGAAGCTGAACAAGCAGATAAAATTGATGCTGAATGGCAAAAAAGATTAAATCAATCAGATGCTTAAGATATTAACTGAAGTGCTTAAATATCGATAATTTATCTTGTAATACCAATTGTATGTGAGGCTGTACAGAATTAGGTGTTATACTAATTTGATAAATATTTGCTACAAATAAAGAGGTTATTTCTTAGGAGTCAACCCACCCCTTAATTTGGTATAATTTTAGAGCGTTTGACAGTCCTGCAAGGGTAATGGTATTGATTGAACTTGGGACAAATGACCTAATTATGTCATCTACGACCACCTCAAGTCCAATTAAAAGAAAGCGTTCGAGGGATGGCGTTAGCGCTTGGGATAGCATTCCCCTACAAAAGCTGCTCTGTCAAGAGCGGGTCTCCTTGCTATATCCATGAAACCAAGAGAGAGGATGTATTTCGGTGTCTTTCCTACTCACAGTTTTTTCCCTTTGAGGTCTCCCCCCTACTCCCCTACTCCCCTACTCCCCTATTGCCTCTACCATTACTATGCACCACTACCGGACGTTTAAATATGAAGTAATTATTATCATTTTTTGAGTCATGGCGAATAGCTACTAATTCCCATCCTTGATTACCCAAATAATTAACTAACTCATGTAATTCTCTGTCTTTCCAGTCTCGCCATTCTTGACCATTGATATATATGCTAATCAGCTTATCTCCAAAAGGATAAGGACTAGCATCTACTAATATATATTCCCATTTTTGCATTTGTTATCTAAAAATATAAAATATAGAACCTTTTTTTTCTGCGAGAACTGTCCAGAGGTTTGAGGGCATAATTAACATTATAAATCAGGTTTACTGATGTTTCTTGTGAAAAGATGGTACAGGGAATAGGTGAAAATTATCATCTCTTTGTTTCTACAAAGTTTAGTATTATTTTAGATATCCCTTAAAGATTTCAGGATATTAGTTGCTACATTCCTTCAATTATCAGAAGGTAGATGAGATAAATCATTATATCAAGTCCGGATAATTAGTGATGAAAAAACCTATCTTCTTACCGAGAAATTGTGGGTATGCGCCTCCCCTTTTAAAGGGAAAAAAGAAAATTTTTTTCCTTTGAGTCAATCCTCTTCTTTTCAAGGAGAGGTAATTATTAAGTAAGCATTCAGCTATTAGCTGTCAGCTATCAGCAACAAGACTCTCTTGTTAAGGACAGTGTTTAAATTAACGACTGACTTTAAGGGCAAGGGAGACAACTTTTATAGTAATACCAAATTGAAATGAAGTTGCATAGAATAATATTTCAAGCATAATTGACCGCAGATAGGAGTAGATAGAGATAGATAGATTTAATGAATTTCATAATTCTATACAACCACATATAAAACTGGTATAAGACAATTAATCAAGCTTCTATCCTAAATTAAAATCAATAGCTGATGGCTGACGGCTGAATGCTTACATTATTAATTATTAATTGTTGAAACAGGACAAGTATCCCTATTATCCCTGCTCCCTAATCCCTACTCCCTTATTTAATAGTAAAGAAAATTTGGTTTCTTGGATGAAGTTATATACTTCATTAAACTGAAAATATCTGTAACTATAGAATGATCATATAAATTAAGCTGAAAAAAAGTTGTTTGAGAATAAAATAATCAATAAATGATAGAAATACGTAAAACTTATAGAACTACCATTACCGGGATTATTTTTGTATTTCAACACCATTAATCAAGACAATTTAAATCTTTTCTTGTTAGTAAAATCTGGGTTTTTGAGATTTTTTTTTACTGAACAGTAGAATTTAATTACTTAGACTAGAAAGAATACCTAAATTCTAGTTTTAGCGTACATCTATTCTAGCTAAATTTGCACCTTGGTAATAGTACAACAAAATCTGCTGGTAATTATATCCGTTCCTAGCTAAATTATAAGCTCCCCATTGACTCATTCCTACAGCGTGACCAAAACCTTTTCCAGTAATTTTGAAACTGGTTGGAATTTGTTGGCCTTCGTCTTTATTAGGAGTAACTATAAATCTGGTACTTTTTAATCCCAGAGCTGCTGTAATATCTGTACCTTGAAGAGTCTTAACTCCTGCATCCCCTAAAACTTTTATAGTAATTACACTATTGTGAGGAGTAGTAGTCTGAGGTGACATAGATATGATATTTCCTACACCTGATATTCGCTGTTTCAATTCCGCTTGAGTAAATGATTCTGTCCATTCATAAACTGGGGCGTCTTGATCGAAGTCGGGAACTGCGCGGAGGTAAGGAAGTGGGTTTGACCAAACATCTTCTACATTTTCTGTATGGCCTCCAGAGGATGAATGGAATAGAGCTAAAATAATTTGACCATTGTAGGTAAGCACTTGACCTTTAGTGGCATCAACAGCAGCATAAGTACCTGGAGACTCTGTTTTAATTCCTTGGTATACTTGCCATAATTGGTCATTGCCTAAGTCGTAGAAATTATTACTATTTTCTTGACGCTTATTTAGAGCATAGGAGCGGGCTGCAACTGCTTGGGCCTTTAAAGCTGCTTGAGGCCAATTTCCGTTCATTTCTGCTCCAATAACACTATATAGATATTGTTCTATATCAACGTAATTGATAGCTGTAATTCCTGATTTGCTAGGGATAATGTGAGTACGTCCACGATACCAGCGATCGCCTATCCATACATAACCTTCCCCTTTGGGTTCGATCCACATTTGACCAGATACCCAGTTGGACAAAGCAACTTTTCCCGATTTTAATTCGGCGGTAAAGCCTTTCGTCGGCTGTAGTTCGCCAATAGCTCTACCCGCACCATCTCTAATTATGGCGCTTGTGGAACTACCAACTTTAACTTCTTTTGCCCCTTCTTGAATGGCAATTCGCAAGACTAGGGAAGCTTGAGCAGGGGCGATCGCTAGTAACCAGAATAGAATGGATGTCCAAAAATAGTGTTTTAGTGGTTTAATGGAACGATTAATAACAGAAATAAATAGCAATCCAGAACTCATCAGATTTTAGATTTTATATTTAACTTTAAGGTTAACTAAATGTAGGTAAAAGCTATAACGAAGTCAGAAGTCAGAAGTCAGTAGGGGTGGTTTCCTACGGAATGCTCCGCAAACGCGAACCTCCCGTACAGAAGTTATTTTTGTAACGGGGGTTTGAGCAAACCTCCAAAAATATTGCGCCTTAAAAGGCGGGGTTTTCGACCCACATTATTTTGATAATAAATCTCACAGGGTAAAATTAGAGAATAATTATCACTTGTGGATATAATTATCATATTTTTTTAGTTTATTTAGGAAGCTTGAAGTTTTGCAGGTAACTTTTCTAGGAACTAGCTCTGGTGTCCCGACGCGATCGCGTAATGTTTCGAGTGTTGCTTTACGCTTACCTCAGCGGGGTGAATTATGGTTGTTTGACTGTGGGGAAGGAACTCAACATCAGTTTCTCCGCAGCGAACTTAAGGTTAGTCAACTGACTCGTATTTTTATTACTCATATGCACGGCGACCATATTTTCGGTCTGATGGGGTTATTAGCTAGTTGTGGTTTGGGGGGAAATGTTAAAAGTATCGATATATATGGCCCCCCGGAGCTGGAGAATTACTTGCAAGGTTGTATTAAATATTCTCAAACTCGTTTGGCTTATCCTCTGAAGATTTACCAATCTAGACCTGGTGTAATTTATGAGGATGATGAATATGTTGTTAGTTGTGGTTATTTAAAACATCGGGTTCCTGCTGTTGGTTATCGGGTAACAGAAAAGGACCGACCGGGACATTTTGATGTGGAAAAGGCTAAGGCTTTGGGTATTCCTCCTGGTCCTATATATGGGAAGTTAAAACGGGGTGAATGGATTACTTTGTCTGATGGACGGAAAATTAGTGGGGCAGATTTATGTGGAGCACCTCAGATTGGCCGGAAGTTTGTTTATTGTACTGATACTGTTTTTTGTGATGGGGCGGTGGAATTGGCACAGGATGCAGATTTACTTGTTCATGAGGCTACTTTTTCTCATCGGGATGCTGAGATGGCTTTTCAAAGATTACATTCTACTTCGACTATGGCTGCGCAGGTTGCTTTGGCCGCAGGTGCTAAACGTTTGATGATGACTCATTTTAGTCCTAGGTATGCTCCTGGGAATCTTATTTTGTTGGATGATTTGCTACAGGAGGCGCGTGCTATTTTTCCTAATACTGATATGGCTTATGATTTTCTGAGTTATGAAATTCCTAGATTTGATGAGACTTCTTAGTTAAAGGTGAGAAGTAGTGGAAACAAAAGAACGGAGAGCAGGAGTTATATCATGTCCGTTTATAGCGCGATATAACTCTGCTCCGCTTTCGGTCTGAAATGCTACGCAAACGCGACTAAAAACTTCCTTCTTTATACCAAGTATGTGTTTCGCTTGAAACCAGGTGCAACCAATTAGTTTGACCATCAATTTTCAATCCCATATATTAGATATTTCAGCGCAAAACTTTCCTGGCGGAATGCTACCGCAAACGTTAATGCTACGCAAATATGTCGTGTCGCATTCCGCACCGAAAACGCGGAGCGCGGAACGAAGTTTTATGGCGCTCTTATCCGGACAAGATATCATATCAAATCCGGTAGCATCGGTGTAATTAGATGGGGTGATGGGGTGATGGGGTGATGGGGTGATGGGGTGATGGGGTGATGGGGACCCACCCCTCGCCCCTCCCCCTCCCAGGAGGGGAAAATCAAGAAATATTTGATAATCGTTGAAGATGGAACATTTTTTTATACCGAATTAAACGGTTTTTAGATCATATCATACCTCAAATCACCAACGCCAATTTTTTTACTATTCGGGAAAATAAGAAACTGAGGGTGAAGGTAAACAAGATGATAGTTTCTTGTTACAAATCTCAGTCAAATAATTTAATTCTTGGTTGATTATTCATAATATCAACAATAGTTGCTCTTAAGCAAATGACATATTTATAGACTGTTTGTAAAGTAAATATTAAAACTGGAATGAACCTAGGGAATTTAACTATGTTTTTGATAGGAAAGTTCATTAATGGATAATGGATAATTACCTCTCCCTTTTAGGGAGAGGATTGACCAATAAGGGAAAAATTTATTCTCTTGGTCGATTGGATATGGCGCAGGTTTCGGAGCCATTCCACCCTTCGGGAAGCTACGAATATCGACCGCTTTTTTCCCGTTGAAAAGGGAGGCAGAATTAGCTGAATTGTTTAATTATTTAATTATTTAATTAGGGCTTGCTGATTAAATATTAAAGTATTTACAGATAAAGGTTTTAGCCTTTTTGGAGCTTTTAAAAAGTGCCTGGTTTTCAGCTCTTCACACTCAAAAAATTAGTATTTTAGGTGCATATTTGGGCAGAAAAATCAAGGAACAATTCTTAAACTCCTACCTCCTCTAAATTCCTTTTTCTCCTGTCTCCTGTCTCCTGTCTCCTACCCTCACCCATAAGACTTTTTCAGCAAACCCTAATTATTAATTATTCGGTAAAGTTTTGGTCTCCAAGCTATGTAGAGATGAGTGGGAATATTTGAGTTATCGTTATGGCAAATAACTTTTGTTCTCTCTTCCCTGTGTAGATACAGCAGATTCCCAGTATATGAAGTACAAATATTAATAATAAAGCCTTTGTAATGCGGGCATCTTGCCCGCTACAGTTGTACTTCACTAAGATGAAATCCGCTGTAATTTGTGTTCCCTATTTCCTTTTTTGATTTGCTGATACATTCAATTTATTAATAGGTAAAGAAACCATCATAGTCTACTCGTAAAATTTGATTTTTAGTGTCATTCTAGAAAGTGAATAAATACCATGAGTAAATGTCTTAATCCTAACTGTTTACATCAGAATTCAGCAGAAACAGAACTATGTCAGGAATGTGGTTCAAAACTATTATTGGCAGAACGATATCGTGCTTTAGAAATTATTGGTGAGGGTGGTTTTGGCCGAACTTTTAAGGCTGTGGATGAGTTCAAACCTTCAAAACCTTTATGTGTAATTAAACAATTTTTCTCTACAGTTCAAGATGCTAAAAGTATTCAGAAGGCAACAGAATTATTTGAAGAAGAAGCAATACGTTTAGAAACTCTTGGTAAACATCGACAAATACCAGAGCTTTTTGCTCATTTAGTTCAAGATAATCATCAATATTTAGTACAAGAATATATTGCTGGTCAAAACTTAGCTGAAGAGTTGGCAACGGAGGGAGTTTTCAGTGAAACTAAAATCCGAGAATTTCTGAATGAAATGTTACCTATCTTGGAGTTTGTTCATAGCCATCAGGTAATACACCGAGATATTAAACCAGAAAATATTGTTCGTATTGCTAAGTCCGAACGAGGTGAAAATCAGAAATATTCTCTAGTTTTAGTTGATTTTGGTGCAGCTAAATTTACATCTAAAACTGCTTTGGCAAAAACTGGAACTTTAATTGGTTCGGCTGCGTATATTGCACCAGAACAAGTAAGGGGTAAAGCTATCTTTGCTAGTGATATTTATAGTTTGGCTATAACTTGTATTTATCTACTTACTGGAGTAGCGCCTTTTGATTTATTTGATAGTAGTGAAGATACTTGGGTTTGGCGAGATTATTTAAAAAGTCCTGTTTCTCTTCAGTTGAGTCAAATTATTGATAAAATGCTGAAAACTGCGACTAAAAATCGTTATCAAACAGCACGGGAAATTTTACATGATTTGAATAGTTATCCAGAATTAACTACAGTCAAAAATAATATTCCTAAATTATTTATTGGTGGAGTTGCAGGTATAAGTTGCTTATTTTTAACGGGGATAGTTTTAGCAGGAATATTTTCAAGTTCTCCTCGACAAAAACCTGTTGTTATTCAATCAGAAAAACTTAAATTAGAACCTCGAAAACCAGTTATTTCGACTCCAGAATTTGGCGGATTATATGCAAAATCTCCCACAGGGACGGTACAAGCTTTTCCATTAGAACATACAGATGTTACAGCTAAAATTGCGGGAAATGTATCGCGGGTAGAAGTAGTACAACGTTTTACTAATCCCTATCAAACTCCTTTAGAAGCAGTTTATCAATTTCCGTTGCCCGATGAATCTGCTGTAGATGATATGGAAATTCGCATAGGCGATCGCGTGATTAAAGGTGTTATTAAAAAACGGGAACAAGCTAAAAAAATCTACAATAAAGCTAAAAAAGAAGGAAAAACTGCTGCTTTATTAGAACAAGAACGACCTAATATTTTTACTCAGTCTTTAGCTAATATTAAACCAGGGGAAACTATAGAGGTAGTAATTCGCTACACTGATGCTTTAAAATTTGCCGGGGGCGACTATGAATTTGTCTTTCCTATGGTTGTCGGACCTCGTTATCATCCAGGAAATTCTAATTTAAGTAGCTTTCCAGAAAAACCAATTCATTTAGCAAGTTTGCCTACCACAAATTCTCTGACTAATTTACTTTCTCAAACGGCAAAAACTCCGCCAAAAGAACGTTCAGGCTATGATATTAATGTCACAGTTGAAATTGATGCTGGAGTACCAATTTCTAATATTATCTCCACCTCTCATCAAATCCAAATTCAAAAAGTTGCTGCATCAGGATTACCATCTATTACTCAAGTACAATTAAACAAAACTGACACTATTCCCAATAAAGATTTAGTTCTTCGTTATCAAGTAGCTGGCAAAGAAACCCAATCTACAGTTCTCTCTCAAGCAGATAATAAAGGCGGACATTTTGCAGTTTCTTTAATTCCCGCTCTGGAATATCAAACTAAAGAAATTGTACCCAAAGATGTAGTATTTTTAATGGATACATCCGGTTCACAAAGCGGTGCGCCTTTAGCACAATCAAAAGTATTAATGCGCCGTTTTCTTCAGGGATTAAATCCTGACGATACCTTCACAATTATTGACTTTGCTAATAGCGCTCAAACATTATCAACCCAACCTTTAGCTAATACTCCTGCTAACCAGAAAAAAGCCATAGATTATGTTAATAACTTAAAGGCAAATGGTGGAACAGAATTACTCAATGGAATTGATACTGTACTGAATTTTTCACCTGCAAAAAATGGGCGACTGCGAAGTATTGTCCTAGTAACAGATGGTTTAATTGGCAATGAAAATCAAATCATTTCTCGCATACAAAAACAACTACAACCAGGAAACCGTCTCTATAGTTTTGGTGTTGGTAGCTCCGTAAATCGATTTTTATTAAACCGACTGGCAGAAGTGGGACGGGGTACAGTCCATGTTGTGCGTCACGATGAATCTGTTGATGCAGTAGTAGAAAAGTTTTTCAATGAAATTAATAACCCAGTTTTGACCAATATAGAAGTAACTTGGCAGGGTTTAGGAGAAGCTCCCGAAATATTCCCACTCAAACCTGCAGACTTATTTGCTCAAGAACCTTTAATTTTGTACGGACGTAAACAAGACCGACTCAGTGGAAATTTGCAAATAACTGCCGTTGCTGCTGGTGGAAAACCATATCGTAAGACTTTTCCCTTGCGCTTTGACTCAGATGGTGGGAATGAAGCGATCGCTCAACTTTGGGGACGGGCGAAAATTAAGGAGTTGATGCTGGAAATGACTGATGGGGAGATGTCAGAAAGAGTTGAAGCTGTGACAAATGTAGCCTTGGGTTATCGGTTGCTGTCGAAATATACTGCTTTTGTAGCGGTGAGTGACGAGCAACGAGTTGACCCTAATAATTCTAGTCGTCGGGAGAAAGTGAAAAAACACACCCCTGATGGGATGGTGGGTATTCCAGAACCTAGTTTTGTTTGGGCGATATTATTGTTTGGTTTATATATGGGTTGGAAACATTGGGTGCAGTTGTGCAAAGCTAAAAAGTTGTCAGAGAATAGTTAATTAATTGGTAGTCCTGCATGGTAATGGCGAGAATATATATTTTTTAATTTCTCCCACACTCCCCATCCTCCCCCCAAACTTTTTTACTATTACTATGCACTACCACCAATTAATTTTAGAGAAATATAGAGCGACCGCTTATGTAAAGCAAATTTACAAATTGAAGGATTTTTCAAATTGAGCAGCTATGGTGGAAATAGCAGTAATAATTCGGGTTTGCTGAAAAAGTCTTTTAGTAGGGATAGGAGACAGGAGACAGGAGGAACGGGGAATGAGCGAGGAGGTAGGAGCGGGCGTTTTGTCCCAAGATTGTTCTACCATAGTCAGCCCAAAATACTAGCTTTTTGCAGCTCTTAGCACCGAAAAGCTGGCACTTTTTTGAACTCCAAAAAGGCTAATACCTTATATTTATCAATACGCGCGAGAATTAATCAGCAAGCCCTAATTCTAAGTCCATGACCAAAAAATCAGGTTTCCCTTACCTTTTAAGCGGATGAAAAGAATAAACTTCAGTATTTTAAGCCTTTGACTTTCCTGCGAAATGCTGCACAAACAGCTAGAGGTACTGATAACTGATAACTGATAACTGAAATGACTCAGACAAGAAAAATTAAGAGAACTATTATTATTTCCTTAGTATTAATCTCTTCAATTTCTATTACAGCTTGCGCATCTCGTAGACGTCGGGAAATCTATAAAAGTCTCGAAGACTGTAGTAGAGAATGGGGAGGAGTTGAAAAATGCGAACTGATAACCGATGGCAGTTATCCACCTGGGTATTATTATGGTCCCTACTACTATAGTTCTAGTAGTTCTAGTAGTTCTAGTAGTTCTAGTAGTTCTAGTGGCCGAATATACTATTATCGAAATAGTAGTAGTAGTAGGTATCAACCAGTTCCCAGTAATGCAGGTATCCTCAGAAGTCCTTCTGGAAGGTCTACAACTTCTGTAGGTACGGTGAATAGAGGTGGTTTTGGTAGTAGAGGTGGTAGAGGCGGTAGTAGTTTTGGCGGTAGAGGTGGTGGCAAAGGTTGATATAGCACAAGAAAGAAGGAAGAAGGAAGAAGGAAAAGTTTGCGTTGTGTGAGTTTTAAGCTTTTGATATGTCCGCCCTGTTTGCTTCAACTGCTATAAAATCCAAAATGAAAATTCAAAAAATAAAGTAACAAATGAAACGGATAAATATTGAACCTCGCCCCAACTGGCAGCAGAAATGTGAAGCGGTTGGCTTTCACTTTTATAATATGTATGGAGAACCATATTGGGATGAGACTGCTTGTTACTATTTCACTACTTCACAAATAAATCAATTAGAAGCAGCAACTCAAACTCTACAAGAATTATATATTGAAGCGGCAGAGCGCATTATCCAAGAAAACCGTTTTTCTCAATTATCTGTTCCGGAACAGTTTGCGGAATTATGTCGCCAGTCTTGGCAACGGAAGGAAGAAGGAAGAAGGAAGAAGGAAAAAGCTTGCGTTGTCTGAGTTTTAAGCTTTTGATATGTCCGCCCTGTTTGCTTCAACTGCTATAAAATCCAAAATGAAAATTCAAAAAATAAAGTAACAAATGAAACGGATAAATATTGAACCTCGCCCCAACTGGCAGCAGAAATGTGAAGCGGTTGGCTTTCACTTTTATAATATGTATGGAGAACCATATTGGGATGAGACTGCTTGTTACTATTTCACTACTTCACAAATAAATCAATTAGAAGCAGCAACTCAAACTCTACAAGAATTATATATTGAAGCGGCAGAGCGCATTATTCAAGAAAACCGTTTTTCTCAATTATCTGTTCCGGAACAGTTTGCGGAATTATGTCGCCAGTCTTGGCAACGGGATGACCCTAGTCTTTATGGTCGTTTTGACTTTGCTTATGATGGTGTTAACCCACCGAAGTTATTGGAATACAACGCTGATACGCCGACTGCTCTTCTAGAAACCAGTGTGGTGCAGTGGACTTGGTTGGAGGAAATGTTTCCCGAAGCGGATCAATTTAATTCTGTGCATGAAAAGTTATTGGCAGCTTTTGTGGAAATGAATGGTTTGGCAGGGGAGACTTTATATTTCAGTTGTGAAAGAGAGACTTTGGAAGATTTAGGAACTGTTGAATATTTGCGAGATTTGGCAATTCAAGCAGGATTAAATACTCAGCATATTTATATAGATGATATTGGTTGGAGTGAAGATTTAGAAGTTTTTTGCGACCTGGATAATCAAATTATTCGTCATTTATTCAAGTTGTATCCTTGGGAATGGATGATGCGAGAAAAGTTCGGGAAATATCTATTATTAGAACCCATGAATTTAATCGAACCTGCTTGGAAATTAATTTGGAGTAATAAAGCTATTCTGCCAATTATTTGGGAATTTTTTCCAGACCATCCTAATTTATTGCCTGCCTATTTTGACTCGGTCAAATTATCTCATCCCTATCTAAGTAAACCAGTTTTTTCTAGAGAAGGTGGAAATATTACTGTTTATTTTGGAGATAGAGAATATCAAACCGAAGGAATATATGAAGATGAACCTTTAATTTATCAATCCTATTATCAATTGCCGAATTTTGATGGTTATTATCCTGTGATTGGTGCTTGGGTTATTGGTGGAGAAGCGGCTGGTATTTGTGTTAGGGAAGATAGAGAAATTGTCACTCAAGATTTAAGTAGATTTGTTCCTCATTATTTTACATGAATAGTAAGCATTCAGCCGTTAGCTAGCCTCTTTCAATCGACACTTCATAGTACTAACAGTTATTAGGTTTTACCATTGCTACCAACAGCTTATGTAAGTCAATTGCCGTAGGAAACTTGATTTTACCGAAAAATTGTGGTTTAAAGCCTCCCCTTTTAAGGGGATAATAAAGAAAAATTTTCATGATTAGTCAATCCTCTTCTTTTCAAGGAGAGGTAATTGTTAATAATTAATAATTAATAATTAATTATTAATTATTAATTGTTGAATATCGGGATTATACTGGTTGTAATTCAAGATGTTTCTGGTTAACCATAGTCCCCAATTATAGGTATGACGAGCTACACTAGCGTGTTTACCTAGTAAGGTTTTTGCTGGTTATTCGGCTCTAACTCAGTTTTGAATCCTAGTAGTGGACTGACACAGCTAAAATGGTGCGTTAGATGGGGAGATGGGGAGATAGGGAGAAAAAGACACCTAGAAACAAAAATAAGAGTGCACAGTTTATAGATAATTTAGAGATTATTGTAGATAATACCAGATGATAGACAACAGTTAAAAACCCTTATGAAACGACTAATTTCTATAATTATCAGTTTACTTATTCTGACAGCTATTTATTGGAAAATTGATTTTGCTGGACTGATAAAAGTATTCCAGAATTCTCACCCTATATGGATGGTAATCAGCGTTAGTATGATAGCACCATTGACAATGTTAACTGCTTGGCGGTTACAACAATTAATGCCAAAAAGAGGGAATAAATCATCATCTTATGTAAATTTTGGAGAAGCAAATCAATTAATTTTAGCTGCCAGTGTATTAAATATGATATTGCCCTCAAAAATGGGAGATATTGTCAAAGCTTATTTTATGAAACAAAGAGGACATTTAGAAGGAAGTTTATCTTTATCTCTAGTGATATTTGAAAAGGCTTGTGATTTAGTTTCTTTGTTAATATGGTGTGCTTTTGGATTGATTGTTTATCCAGAAAAAGATTTATTATTTTGGGTGATGACTGCCGGAGTAACTTTGGGATTAATTATTGGATTATTATTATTATCTTCTCGCAAATTTACTAATATATTTTTTCAAATTGCGCGGAAAATAGCTCCGAAAAAAATCTATTCAAAGATTGATAATTTGGAGCATTCTTGGATAGAAATGCACAGATATTTTTGGCACGACAAAGCACAATTAACGAAAATTGCTACTACTTCAATATTTATCTGGTTCGGACATTTATTACAAATTTGGTTTTTTACTCTAGCGTTAAATGTTTCGGTTCCACTTTTGGCAAGTTTAGCATTATCTCCCTTAGCAATTTTGGCTGGATTATTACCTTTAACTTTTGCTGGAGTTGGTACTCGTGATGCTGCTTTTATTCTGTTTTATCAACCTTATTTTTCTACAGAAGTTGGGGCGGCTTTAGGATTACTTTGTACATCCCGTTATGTATTACCAGCAATTGCTGGTTTACCATTTTTCGGACAATATTTAATTGCTATGGAAAAAATGCAGAATATTTCATCAATTGATAATTGATAATGGATAATTGATAATTAATGAACAGAGTTAGTAACTTCTGTTGCTGCTGTCCGTCAAGGTGCATTAACTTTGGCAGTTAGTGATATTATCGGAGGCAATACTTTTGATGTTTTATTTATAGCTTTTTCTGATTTTGCTTATCGCCGAGGTTCTATTTATAATGGTTTGACTAATTCTCAAAGTTTTTTCATTAATGGATAATTGATAATGGATAATTGATAATTACCTCTGGTTAAAACCGTTACGGAATTGAATATAAGGAAACATTATTTCTTCTCTTGGTCGATTGGAGATGGCGAGGAGACCCGCTCTTATCAGAGCCGCTCCGCAACATATAAAGCGGAGCAAAACGCCATCTCTCGACCGCTTTTTTCCCCTTAAAAGGGTCGGGTTCAAGGCGCGAATTATTTAATTATTAATTATTAATTATTCGGTAATTTCTCTGACTATTTTGATGACTGGAATTTTGCTTTTGGGTTTGTTACCCCGTCAGGAATATGGTTTAGGAAAAATTGGCTTTGAGAGTTGGTTGATTTTGATATTATATCTAGGATAATTTTCGCTGTTGTTTGTTGGAATTTAGGATGGAAATTATTAGAAATAAAAATTTTGATTTACCAGATTGGAAATTTTTCCTTGACAATCAAATACTGCCATATTTAATTATTGCTTTTGGGGTGTCTGTAAGGTTAGTTCAATATTTATCTAATCGTTCTCTTTGGGCGGATGAAGCGGTTTTGGCTTTGAATATTGTCAATCGTTCTTATTTGGAATTGCTCCAACCTTTGGATTATGACCAAGGTGCCCCAATTGGTTTTTTGATGGTAGAAAAATTGGCAGTTCAGATATTAGGGAATAATGAGTATGCTCTACGATTATTTCCTTTTATTTGTGGCGTAGGTTCCTTATTTGTATTTTATGAATTAGCAAAAAAATGGATGACTAAATCTGCTATTCCTATAGGTTTACTTTTGTTTGCCAGTTTGGAATACTTAGTCTACTATTCTGCAGAAGTAAAACAATATTCTAGTGATGTAGCGATCGCCCTCCTTTTATATCTACTATTACTACCTTTGGTCAAGGCAAAATTGAACTTTGATCAAATGATTAGATTTGGTTTGCTCGGAGCGATCGCTATTTGGTTTTCTCATCCTTCTATCTTTATTTTGGCAAGTATTGGTGGGAGTGCTTTACTAATTAATTTTTGGCAGAAAGACCTGAGTAAAGTCAAAAATTTATTACTCATTTATTCAGCTTGGGTTTTCAGTTTTGTCATCTTTTATTTTGTATCTCTGAGAAATTTAACTGGCAACGAAACTCTCACAACTTCTTGGGGCGATGGTTTTCCTAGTTCCCCATTTGATATTGTTTGGATGTTTGATGCTTTTGGTAAATTTTTCTATAAACCTTTGGGTTTTACTAAATGGATGGATGGATTAGCTATTATCCTTTTTTTAGTAGGTTGTATTTCTTGTTGGTTGAGCAGAAAAGAAATTTTATTGCTATTACTTTCTCCATTATTCGTAACTTTTCTAGCCTCCTTTTTACACCAATACCCATTTCGGAGTCGTCTAGTTTTATTTCTCACACCATTCGTAATTTTTCTCATCGCAGCAGGTGGAGGTTATATTCTGAGTAAACCTAAGTTTCGACCGATAAAAATTATTGGGATTTTCTTGGTTATTTTATTGTTATATAAACCTTTATCAAAAGCTATTGATTTGATAGAAGACCCCATAACTTATTCAGAAATTAAACCTGTGCTGAGTTATATTCAAAAACATCAACAACCAGGGGATGTTTTATATATTTATCAACGAGGAATATATCAATTTCAGTATTATGCAGAAAAATATGGTTATCAAGAGGGAGATTATATTATTGGAGTGGATGACTTAGATAAATATGATGGTCAAGAATTATCAATTGCCGAAATGACTAGATATGAAAAAGACTTAGATAAACTTCGGGGGAATAAAAGAGTTTGGTTATTATTTTCTCATACTCATATTCCCGCAGAAAGGAGATTTTTAAATTATTATTTGAATGAAATTGGTCTCAGAATAGATACTTTTGAAAAGCCAGGGTCTTATGTATATTTATATGATTTGAGTTGAGGTCTGGCTAAATAGGTTGTGATATTTTGTTTTTTTCGCAAATCATTTCTACAACCTGAAGGTTATAGCTGCCGCTAGGCTCCGCCAACGCGTTTCTATGGGAAGTAAAGCGGAATGTGGCTTCTATCACTCAGAAACGATACAATTTTTTTTGTTGAATAAAAAGTCATGCGTATAGGCAAGTTACCCCATTTAATACTTACGATATCAGAAAAATTGTGAGGATGCAACCTCAAATCCTTTGACGCGCTAGGAGCTTAAGAAAATGAAGAGGTTCGTGGTTCTCGAATGAAGAAGGATTAATGGCAAGATTTGATGAGGTAAAAGCCTGCATTTTTATCAGATGTTCATTTTATGAACATCTTTGTGATATTGCTCTTGGAAAAAAAATCCTGTATCAGAGTGATCGCCCTGTTACTAGGAAAAAGGAGTTGAATAAAAAGTCATGCGTATAGGCAAGTTACCCCATTCAATACTTACGATATCAGAAAAATTGTGAGGATGCAACCTCAAATCCTTTGACGCGCTATTAGCTTCAGAAAATGAAGATGTTTTTATCTAATGTTGGCATTTATACCCGCGCTCTCCCGAAGGGGAGCGTCGGGATGAATGCCAACCCATGCTATAATAATAAAACTACGAGCGTGTTAGTAATAGGTCGAAAACATTGAAAGCTAGATATAAATATCGTATCTACCCTAACCATATTCAAATCAAGAAACTAAATCAATTGTTTGGTTGTTGTCGGTATGTTTGGAACCAAAGTTTAGCACATTGCAATCAACTGTATGTTAACGGAGCTAAAAGACCAAGCTATGTTGATTTAACCAAACAATTCATAACACAAGCCAAGAAAGAATTGCTTTGGTTGAAAGAAGTAGCCTCTACTCCATTACAACAATTATTAAAAGATTTAGACCAAGCTTACAAAAACTTCTTTAATAGTTGTACTGGTAAAAGGAAAGGAGTCAAAGCAAGACCGCCTAAATTCAAGAGTAGAAAGTCAAAGCAAACTGCCAGATTTGTAGGTGCTAATTACCAGATTAATCAAGATAAAATCTATCTACCAAAAGTAGGTAAAATCAAAATAGTTTGGTCAAGGCCATTAGCTAGTCAGCCTACATCTCTGACTATAATTAAAGATTCAGCTAACCGCTATTTTGCTAGTTTTGTAGTAGAAATTAGTCCTGAATCTCTGCCTAAAACTGATAATTCAATCGGAATAGACTTAGGCATTTCAAAATTTGCAACATTGAGCAGTGGGGAGAAAATATTAGCTCCCAAGCCTCTTAAAAAGAGCTTGAAAAAGTTAGCTAAGTTTCAAAGAAAGTTTGCCAAAACTGAGTCAGGTAGTAACCTATACGAAAGACGCAGGCTGAAAATAGCTAGACTACACGCCAAAATTAAGGATATTCGTACAGATTTTCTACACAAATTGTCTACTAATTTAGTTAGAAAATATGACATAATTGTATTAGAAGACTTGAATGTTTCTGGCATGATTCGTAATCGCAAGTTAGCTAAGGCAATTAGTGATTTAGGATGGCGACAATTCCGAACTTTAACAGAGGCAAAATGTGAGAAATATGGTCGTGAGTTTAGGGTAATTAACCGTTGGGAACCGACAAGTCAAAAATGCAGTTGTTGTGGTTTCCGTGGTGGCAAAAAAGAATTAAATGTTAGAGAATGGACTTGTCTCAATTGTGGTACGTTTCACGATAGAGATGTCAATGCTGCACTGAATATTCTAGAAGTTGTTCAACCAAAAAACAAAGCTGAAACACTCAAAGAAACAGTAGCAGAAAATCCTGTACAACTATCACTTTTTGATATCGTCGCGGGCGGGCAGCCCGAGACGTTAAACAAGACGAGGAGCCGACGTAATTCTAACCGTAAAAAGGTAGTTGATGGCAATGAGTCGTCTACCCACCCTGAGTCAATTCAACTTCGGTTGTCCTGATGGATGGGAATCCCGCGCTCTCCCGTAGGGGAGCGTCGGGAGGATGTCAAAATAACTATCTAAACTATAGTGAGTGAGTTTTGCTTTTGCTCCTACAGAGGTATTTCCTGTTAGTAGTAGAGAAACTACATCGTTACGGTGGGGGTGTCAGTTCGACAATCCCCTACTTCCCCTCCTGGCTCCCCTCCTGGGAGGGGCGGGGGTGGGTTAACTTCCGACTTCTGACTTCTGACTTCGTTAGCAGATTAGGACATGAATCGATGCACCCACATATTTTTGTAACTAGAGTCTAACTCCCCTTGGTTGTAGATACTTTGAGCATCTCCATAACTGCTGCTGGCAACACAAGCTGCATAGATACAATAGCTGGAATAATAGCCATCGTAGAAATTCCCTCCCAGATCGTAACTCCAGCTAGGTGCATCGAATTCACTCCAGGGGTCTTTGACCTCAAACTTATAACTATTGTTTTGAGTATCGATTTCCAGACCTGAGAGGCAAATCACATGACCTGAATGAGTTAACCAACCATGGGTAATCAGAAAATCTCCCTCTTCCAGCCAGATCTTTGCATCATCAAGGCAAGCATTCAGATGCAATTCATAATTAACCGGAAATTGACGAATCACATCGGCCATTACTTGCGGATCGCCAGGACTGCCGATGGCTTCCAACTGCTGACGAATATCTTCAATATTTGGGTCATCAACAGCCATAGCAATACAGGTACTCTGGCAAGTGTAGGAATCGGGTTGGCTGAGATTAAGAACTTTAAGTTTGGTATGGTAATCCCGAATAGCATTCATGGTTTCAGGACTTGCTGGCATAGTTTAACCTCCTAAGTTTAAATTTTAGTTGGACGAAAGCTAAAACCATAATTATTCTGTAACAAAACAGAAAATTGGGTTTTTATCAAACTGAGTTTGCAATTAAGACGATTCTTAAATATTATTTCTGACAAATTTATTATAACCGGGAAAAAAGCAGGTTTTAACTATTCCCTAAACCTATTTTGTTGGTGAAAATATCCGGTGTTGGCAAGGAAGATATGGCCCACCAAGGATTATGTTGTTGTAACTCCTCCAAGTTATAGGAACCAGTAGCAACAGCAATGGACCTAGCACCAATGGCCTGACAACAACTTATATCATGGGGGGTATCTCCAATCACATAAACTTTTTCTAAGTTAATTTCTCCGACTAATTCTTGGGCACTGGTTAACGCTTGACGAGCGATCGCTTTTCTATCTGCTACTGTATCTGAAAATCCGCCCTGGGTAAAACTAAAATAATTATTTAAACCATAATGAGTAAGTTTTGCTTTTGCTCCTACAGAGGTATTTCCTGTTAGTAATAGAGAAATTACATCGTTACGGTTGGGGTGTAAATGAGAGAGAATTTCTTTGACTCCCTGTAATATTGCCCCTTGTTTTCTAGTAAGACTTTGAGGTAGGTATTCACTATAAACTTGTAATAATTGGTCTATTTTGCCATCATTGGGAGTAATACCCCCTAATTCTAAAATTTGAGCTGCTAGTAAGCGATCTGTTGCTCCTGCTGTGTTGAGTTGTGATAAATCTATCTCTTTGCCAATTATTTTTCTAGCAGCATCTTCTAGGGCAAAAATACCTGCTCTACCAGTGGTTAATAATGTTCCATCAATATCCCAAAATAGTATTGTAGTCATTTTGATTCAGAGTAACTGGTTAATTGTTTAGAAATTAATAAATATTTCGTACTTTTAGCTATTATTTTATCCTTAAAGTATTTCCTTTCTCACCCATGTACGAATATTCTATCTTTTCTTACTTTTAAACTTTTGAATTTTGCCTACGGAAAGCGCTGTATTACTCATTATTTGAACTATTCAACTGCACATAATATTACTCCTGCTTAACAACTACTCGATGTTCTTGACTCAACAACAAAACACCAATAGTAACAATAACAATACCCAAAATTTGCAAACCATTAATAGTTTCTTGAATAGTTAACCATGCTAAAATTGCTGTAAGACAAGGATTAGTCGCGCCAATAGTTGCAGCAGCAGTAGCACCTATTAACTTAATTCCATAATTAAACATTAAATGACCGCTCAAAGTACAGATCGCTGACAGGAAACCACCCACCCACATAGGAGTCCAGTTAAGGTCAGCATAGTCTCCCTGCCAAATTAATAAACTTGTAGCAGATAACCCTAAAGTAGTAGCAAAACTAATCCAAGTAAAGGGAACTGGATGCATAGTTTCAAAACTTTTTTGTGCATTTACAGTATAGAGAGCATAAGCAAGTCCGGCAGCAATGCCAAAAATTACTCCTATTCCGTTGTAACTATCAGATGTTGTCTGAGTATAAGGAATAGTCAAAAAAGTACCAACTAACACAACTACCATTACTATCCAGCGAAACCTTGTAGGGGGAATACCCAAAAATGCCCAAGAAAATAGGGAAGTGAATATTGGGTAAGTAAAAAACAGAGTTAAAGCAATTCCAGTTTCGATTAAACCGATAGAGATAAAAAGTAGTGCTAAGAATAGAAACATTAATGCTCCACCAAGGAGCGATCGCCTCAATATAGGACGCGCTTCATTATTTCCTAATGCTCGAATATCTTGCCAGGTTAGCGGGTAAAGTTTTGTCGCGAAGGATGCCATTAATGGAACTACTAATACCATCCGCATAAACATTAGTAGAAAAGAATTTTGTAGGGTAGGAATGACAAATCCTCCTGTCTGAAAAATTCCCAAAATTTTCTGTTCATTGAAGAGAATTCTGACTATTACATTTTGGAAACAAAAACAGAATGATGCGAGTAAAACAATGATAAAACCAAACATAAATAATACCAATTCCCAATGCTATCGTTCTTTCATTATTCCGCAATTGATAATCTAAACTTTCTCAAAGATAGAGTTAAAATTTAAAAGTTTTTGCTTGAGGAGTAAGCATTTACGTTGTATTTTGTCGTCAAGAGATATGTGTCCTGTTCTGTCGAGTACATAATAATATTCTGTGGTCTTTTTGTGATAATGCTTTTCTGCTTTATCTACTATAATATGTACCAGTTTAGCTGTTCCTTCTGATAAAAGTTTTCTAATAGTATCACAATGTCTTCTGACCTGGGGAATATTATCACTATAAAGTATCATTTTATTTCAAACCTCCATTATTTTAGTGTTTACTTTCATTTTTTTTACTAATAGATATCTCCAGAAATTATACATATAGATTAGATCATTTTTTGTGTCTTTTTTCATAAATTTTATTCCCTGTTGTCTGTTGCCTGTTGCCTGTTGCCTGTTGCCTACTTCTGCAAAAAATCTATTCTTTTTCACCAGATGTCTAATGCCATAAATTCATAATTTCTACTATTTGAATAGCTGTTCTTGCGGAACAAGGATTATTTCTTTTTCCCTGAAAATATTCTACGGCATTTTTCATGGATATACCCATTGTATCATCAGCTATAGAGGAAATAATTTTTTGTACAATGCCATCCTGACAAATTACAACTCTTCCTTCTCCCCGGTTTTCACCAAAAATTGGTTCATAAAATCCAGCTACAGTTATCCCCTGGTTATGGTCTTCTATAGCTAATACACGATACCGAAAATTGTCCTCTTTAGGAGGTTTATCAAAGTATCTTAGAGAGTATCCTGGATAAAAATATTTTATCTTTCCTACCATAGAAGTATATAAAACAACTTCTGCACCATTAACTGCCGTATAATGTTTTTCTACCATTCCTTGCTTAGGCAAAAAATATTTTTTATCATTAATATTTATATCTATATCTTGATAAAATATCTTTCCTACTTTTTGAGGAAAATATTCTTTTCCCAAAGTCATAACATTTACAACTATATGTGAACCTTCATAGCCAAAAGCATAAAGTTTATCATCTAAAAATCGACCATTAATAAAATCATTTATTCTATTTTTAGTCATCTCTGAGACAACTCTATGGGGGGTAACTTTCAGAGATATAATTAGTTCTTTAACCTTCTGAGTTACTAATGATGCTATATAGTTTTCATTAACAACCAGCTTTCCTTTAAATTCCTTCAATAACTCACACAAGATTTGAATATCTTCATAATTGCAGATAGGTTTTTCTACAAGAAGATTAGCCTCATTATCAATTTTTATAATATTTCTAATAACTTCAAGATGAGTATCAGTAGGAGAACAAATATCCCAGAATAGAGGGCGTATTTCTGCTGCTTGTTCTAAGGATGAAAATATATTTATTCCTCTCTTGAGTGCCTCTTGTTGTTTAACTAAATTTGGATCGATAATTCCTAAAGTATGAATTCCAATATTGCTTAATTTTTTTTCATGCCATAAAGCTACATTTCCATTACCTACACGCACACATCCAAATAAATCTGACTTTCTATCTAAAAGATGAGAAAATTGATTAGTCCTAGTTAGTAGTTGCATATTTTTCAAAGCTTTTAAAGCTCGATATATTTTTCCTGTTAGTTATTTACGTTTTTAGGTTTATGGACGATCAGTATTGATCGCTTAATTTTGAAGATAAATAATGTAGAGTCTTGTCTACATAGATAGTTTGGAAAAGCTTGAGTCTTATGTATCTTTATATATTATGAGTTAGCAAAGAAACAATTCATTTGTGACAACTGATAACTGAAATGACAGAGGTACAAATCTAAAGACAACCTCCTAGAAAATACGGGATTACTAAATCAAGGGATTAAATATAAATTTAGTCAAATATAAAATGCTTTTCTGTTAGTAGTTAAGCAATTACTATAAATGAATATAACATAGTAAAAATATGGCTGAAGCAAGCTATAAGCAAGGCACACTTTGAATCTACACCGTTACTACAAAATCATGTACATCCAAAATCTTAAACAAATCTTAATCCCATCAAATACCCCAAAAACAAATCAGAAAATATTCTGGCTAATTCTCAGTTTAACCTTCGCAACAATATATAGTTTACTGGCACTTAAACAAGCATTTAGTGGAGAATATATTGTGCAAGATGATGCAAGACAGCACGTTTTTTGGATGCGTCGTTTTTTAGACCCAGAATTATTTCCTAATGATTTAATTGCCAATTATTTTCAGTCTGTTGCACCATGGGGTTATAAAACTTTCTATTGGCTATTTTCCCAAGTAGGAATAGACCCAATATTCCTGAATAAATTATTACCATTACCTTTAAGTTTAATAACTGCTGCCTACTGTTTTGGAATTTGTTTTCAGATATTGCCCATACCTTTTGCTGCTTTTATTGCCTCAGTATTATTAAGTCAAAATATCTGGCTTCAAGATGATATAGCTTCTGGCACACCGAGAGCTTTTTTATATCCTCTATTTCTGGCAGTTTTATACTATTTATTACGCCAATCATTAGTTCCATTTTTAGTAGCGATCGCTCTGTTGGGATTATTTTATCCGCAATACGTTATCCTGACTGCTTTGATTTTAATTATCAGACTTTTAAATTGGGAAAAAAGGCGGTTTTGTCTGAGCAAAAATCCACAGGATTATCTATTTAGTGGAGTGGGTTTAGGATTAAGTTTGTTGGTGATTTTATTTTATGCTTTAAATTCTAGTAATTATGAACCTGTAATTACAGCAGCTCAAGCAAGAATTTTGCCAGAGTTTGGCGAAGCTGGTAGAAGTGTTTTTTTCTTACAAAATTCTTGGGATTTTTTCATCTTCGGCGGTCGTAGCGGCATTTTACCTCAACAATTATTTCTGCCTCACATATTAATACTTGGATTATTTTTGCCAATACTTTTTCAGAAGGAAGAAGGAAGAGGGAAGAGGGAAGAAGGAAGTAAGAAGAAGGAAGAAGAAGAAATTTATAACTTTGATAGGGCAAGAATTTTTCTCAGAAGACTAACTCCAACTTTCAAGAAGGAAGAAGGAGGAAGTAACAAGCAACAAGATAAAATTCATAACTTTGATGAGGCAAGAATTTTTCTCAGAAGACTAACTCCAACTTTCAAGAAGGAAGAAGGAGGAAGTAACAAGCAACAAGATAAAATTCATAACTTTGATGAGGCAAAAACTTTTCTCAGAAGACTAACTCCAACTTTCAAGAAGGAAGAAGGAGGAAGTAACAAGCAACAAGATAAAATTCATAACTTTGATGGGGCAAGAATTTTTCTCAGAAGACTAACTCCAACTTTCAAGAAGGAAGAAGGAGGAAGTAACAAGCAACAAGATAAAATTCATAACTTTGATGGGGCAAGAATTTTTCTCAGAAGACTAACTCCAACTTTCAAGAAGGAAGAAGGAGGAAGTAACAAGCAACAAGATAAAATTCATAACTTTGATGAGGCAAAAACTTTTCTCAGAAGATTACCTTTAATTAAACAAATAACACCGAATATTAAATTGTTAGTTCAGATTTTTTTTGCTGGTGTAGTTTTATTCGTGGCAGCTCATCTTTTATTATTCAAATTACATTTACCAAGTCGCTACACAAATCATAGTTTTCGGATAATTTTAGCTATAGCAACTGCCGTTGTTTTGTGCATAATTTTAGATGCGGTCTTTCAATGGGTAAATAAACAGCCATCCGACAAAAGTAGAAGAGTTGCAGGATTAATTTTTATCGGATTTTTAGGGATTTTATTTATTGGTAATTTTAGCTTGTGGAAAAATTTTTCTGACCTTGATTATCAAAAAGGTAAATCTCCAGAAGTTTATCAATTTTTTGCTCAACAACCAAAATATATTCTCATTGCTTCTCTCTCAGAAGAGGCGAATTATATTCCTACATTTTCTCAACGTTCGGTATTGTTTGCCTGGGAATATGCCATTCCTTATCATCTCGGTTATTACAATCAAATTAAACAACGAGCTACAGAATTTATTTTTGCTCAGTATCATTCAGATATTCAATTTATTCAGAATTTTATCAATACTTATGAAACAGATTTTTTAATCTTAGACCGTCAAGCATTTATGCCAGAATATGTTCTGAAAAATCGTTGGTTGAGACAGTGGTATCATCAAATGGGAAATCAGATTGGAATTAACCTCCAAAATGGAACTATTCCTGCTATATTTGGCACTATAGATAAATGTTCAGTTTTAGAAACAGAAAATTTATGGGTTTTGGAAGCAGACTGTATTTTGAATGAATAAGTAATATCATGTCCCCTGGTATCGTTTGTGTAAAACCAAGGGTAAATATCTACAGGAAATTTACCTTGTTTCAAGCTTTTAAGCTTTCTTCCCTCTTCCTTCTTCCTTCTTGCTTACCGAAAAATTATCGTTATCGAGATTACAGTTTTGCCATTCTTTTGTTAAATTTAAACTCGCTTCTAGCTAACTTATATCTGATTTTTCATCCTTATGATAAGGGTAATAAATTTATCTTTTAATTCTCCGGATGCTAGATTTATTATCTCTAAACACCCAACAATATAGATACCAATAATAATATAGGCAAACTAACAAATATAATTCCAAAAAAGCTTACCAAAAAGTGAGGATACTGTAGTATTTTCAGCGACATTTGTTCTGGGTTATTCAGAAAATTATTAATCCGGTCTACTTTTTGAGTAGCTACTAATTCGCTGGAAGCAGAAAAAGCATCTTGTATTGGAATTTCATCATATTCAGTCAAAAGAAATACTCCAGATCCACTCTTTTATTTATTACCCCTTCGCTTTTTTTTAGCACCTTGAAGCTGTCCTCGAATAATTTCAGTAATACGTTTTCCACGCAAGCCAAAATGAGTAATTTCAAAAGCCACTTTTTGCTTTAACTGGAGACGGTTACATTTTAAGGTTGTTATTTCAGAACCAAATATCCAAACTCACCCTAATGGAATGAGTAAAATCACAACTATAATTTCATAAATATTAGTTTTTTTTGACATGGCCTATCATCAGATAAATATTTAGCAGATTTCTTTAAAATCATACAAAAATTTATTGCTTGATGAGGTATATAGTCCTATATTTTTCGGCAACAGAGATTAAGATTAACTTCTAAATTAATTTACAATATGGTGTCATTTCAGTTATCAGTTATCAGTTGTAAATTTTCTAGTATTATATTTTTCTATATGGATTCTATATGGATTTAATACCTTATATCTACACAGTGTACATAATTGGTTGGGGTTAATCCCATGGAATGGCAACTTTTTAGTATCCCCATCCATTTCTTCCTTCTTCCTTCTTCAAAACAATGAAATGGTGAAAATTACCACGTTGAAAAATCAAATCCTCAATCCGATAGCTCAAATTTTTATCCTAGGCTTAATTTTCGGAATTTCTTATACTCAAGACCCTCTATATACCTCAAATCAACATACTAAATTTTTGCAAGGATTAGCTAAAGCTGATTTAGGTTATTTAAACCAAGATTGGTTAGCGAATACACTCGACCCTCTACCTGCTTTTACCTTTTTAGTTCAAGTCACTTATACTTACTTCCATGAAAACTTTTTCTACTTTTATTACATCCTAATTTTTGGCATCTATATTTACAGTATGCTTGGCATTGCTTCAGTAATTTTCAAAATTAATACTTCCCGACTGAAACTACTAATTTATTTTCTCCTCCTCCTGACTATCCACTGTCTACAAATCAGAATATTTGACTTTAAAACTCATGTACATCTACACTATGGTTTAGCCGAACAATATATTCTCGGTGACTATTTTCAACCCTGTACATTTGGGGTATTAATTATCTTTTCTATCTATGCCTTTCTCAGAAAAAAACCTTTTTTAGCAGTCTTAGCTTTAGGAATAGCTGCAACTTTTCATCCCACATATCTTCCCAGTGTAGCTTTACTAACTTTAGCTTATACGACCGCCACTTTTAACGAAGTCAGAAGTCAGAAGTCAGAAGTTAAAAGTTATTTTTGTAACGGGAATTTGAGCAAGCTTCCAAAAATATTTCGCCTTAAAAGGCAGGGTTTTAGACACAATTATTTTGATAAAAATGAAAATAATCTCAAAAAATCATTATTAATAGGTGTCGTTTCATTTATCTTTGTCTTACCAGTAGTCAGTTATATGACTATTACTTTTAGACCCACATCTCCAGAGCTTTTTCAAATTTCTGAAAGTTTACTTGTCAATCGAATTCCTCATCATTCCTTCCCGGATATTTGGTTAACTGAACCTGCCGCCCCAATTCAAATCTTAATAGTAGCGATCGCTCTCTATCTTCTCCGCAAAACTCGATTATTTTTTATCTTATTTTTTCCCTTTGCTGCAGCAACTATTCTGACAATAATTCAAATAATTTCTGTCAGTAATACTCTGGCGTTTCTTACCCCTTGGCGAGTATCCGCTTTTTTAGTTCCGATTTCTACTTGTATGATAAGTGCCTATATTGTGACTGTTATTTTTGATAGATATTATCCCCAGATTCTGAAATACAAAAAAATACTTGAAATTAGCACTTTAGTAGGAATATATCTTTTCATCTTGTCAGGAGTCGGAATACAACTAGAAAAGCTAACTATTAATCAAAAAGATACGCCAATTATTATGGAATATGTCAAAGAAAATAAACAGGTGGGAGATATATATTTAGTTCCTTACGCTTCTGGGAAATTCGTTGATTTTAGAATTGCTACAGGTGCGCCAATTTTGATTAATCTTAAATCTCATCCCTACAAAGATACAGAAGTTATTGAATGGCACAATAGATTATTAATGGCACAGCAATTTTATGATAATTCTGCTATAGCTAAATGTCAGGCTTTGCAAAATTTAATTGATAAATATCAGATAACTCATATAATTATTGAAAATGATGATTCTATTCAATGTTCAGGAGTAGAAAAAACTTATATAGATAATTTATATAAAATGTATCAAGTTATTGCAGAATAGCTACTATTGAAAAATTTTGTTTCCCTTCTTCCTTAGAAGGAAAAAGCAAGAAGCAAGAAGCAAGAAGGAAAAAAGAAAAAGTGAATGGGGACTCAAATCCCAACCAATTGTAAACACCCTGTAGACGGCGGGGTATTAAACCCAAAATAAAAAGAGAAACAGCTACCATTGACAAAATAATCCCTATTTGATAATTTTCAAAAAAATTACTAACCAAAAAATGCTGAAAAGGGTCTAGATTAATCTAGGGAAAGCAAAAAAAAAGAATTATTTCCAGACAAAAAGTACAAGAAATCAGGCATAGTTCATAAATTCATAAAAATCATCATCACTACCCTTTCCTTGAGTATTGAATTGGAGGTTTGAGTTATGAAAAAGCAGATTTTCAAGAACAGTATTGCAGAGTCAACTTTGTTGAAGCTTTCTCAAATTGATTTGGTGGAAATTCCCAATCAAATAGAGGTTTGTGTTATGAAAAAGCAGATTTTCAAGAACAGTATTGCAGAGTCAACTTTGTTGAAGCTTTCTCAAATTGATTTGGTGGAAATTCCCAATCAAATTGAACCTAAAATCTACGACTTACCACCTTCTTTAATGCTACCCTTTCCTTGAGTATTCAATTGGAGGTTTGTGTTATGAAAAAGCAGATTTTCAAGAACAGTATTGCAGAGTCAACTTTGTTGAAGCTTTCTCAAATTGATTTGGTGGAAATTCCCAATCAAATTGAACCTAAAATCTACGACTTACCACCTTCTTTAATGCTACCCTTTCCTTGAGTATTCAATTGGAGGTTTGAGTTATGAAAAAGCAGATTTTCAAGAACAGTATTGCAGAGTCAACTTTGTTGAAGCTTTCTCAAATTGATTTGGTGTAAATTCCCAATCAAATTTAACCTACCACCTAAAACCTACCACCTAAAACCTACCACTTAAAACCTACCACCTACCACCTTCTTCAAGAATGTTCTATAAAAAACCTTATTTTACTTGGCTAAAAATATTTATTGCCATTACCTTAATCTTAGGAATATGTTTCAGATTCATAAATATTGACCGTAAAGTTTACTGGTATGACGAAACAATTACCTCCTTAAGAATTGCTGGTTATACTAGAGGCGAATTAGAAGATATAACCGATGAAGCTGACATAATTAGTGGAAATTTTTTCCACCAGTATCAAGGAACTAACCCTAATAAAAATGTCATTAATACTATCAACTCTTTAGCAACAGAAAACCCCGAACATTTGCCAATTTATTTTGTACTACTAAGATGGTGGGTACAATTATTTGGTCATTCTGTAGCAGTAACCAGAAGTTTCTCAGCTTTGACCAGCTTATTAATATTTCCTTGTATTTATTGGTTATGTCGAGAATTATTTAATCAACCATTAGTTGGAGAAATAGCGATCGCTCTGACGGCAGTTTCTCCAATTTCAGTGTTATATGCTCAAGAAGCACGGGTTTATAGTTTATTCACAGTCACAATTTTATTATCAAGTATTGCCTTACTTCGGGCAATGAAAATCCCCACTAAACGTAACTGGCAAATTTACACAGTAAGTTTAATCTTTGCCTTATATACTCATCTTTTTTCCATATTAGTAGCCTTGGGTCATGGATTATATATACTTTTAATAGAAAAACTAAAATTAACCAAAAAATTAAAATCTTATCTCCTAGCATCTGTTTCTGGATTTTTAATTTTTTTACCATGGTTTATAGTAATAATTGAGCATTTCGATGGCACAAAATGGGTATCTCAAACAGCACCTTTATTAACCTTGTTGAAAAGATGGTTGATTAATTTAAGTTTTACTTTTATCGATATTCAAATTGGCTCTTCAGAAAGATTATTTGATGTCAAAAATATTGTTTTTGATAACGATGCTTTATTAAGTCTCAATACAATCTGGCCGTATCTATTATTGATAACTTTAGTCTTAGTAATATACTCAATTTATTTTATTTGTCGGAATACACCTAAATCAGTAAATCTGTTCATCTTAACCTTGATATTATTAACTCCCATAACTTTAATAATTCCCGATTTAATCTCTGGTGGACAACGTTCAACTATTCCTCGTTATTTCATCCCCAGTTACTTAGGAATTCAAATATCTGTTGCTTATCTTTTGGCTACAAATTTAACCAACTTTAGTAACCAAATTCAATATAAAATTTGGCAAATAGTGACAGTTACTCTAATTTCTGTAGGAGTAATATCTTGTGGAATTAGTTCCCAAGCAGAAACTTGGTGGCATAAATATAGTAGTTATTATGACCCCCAAGTAGCAAAAATAATTAACCAAACAAACAACCCACTTGTAATTAGTAATCATTCCCTGAGATTAACTTCTCTCAGTTATTTACTTAATCCTCAAGTTAAATTTCAATTTGTAGAAGTGGGTGATGTACCAGAAATTCCTGATGGCTTTAGTCATGTGTTTATATTTCGCCCAGAATGGAGTTTAATTTCAGGATTAGAAACACAAGAAAATTCTCAACTTAACTTAGTTCATGATTTCGGCGAACTCTGGATTTTACCTAAATAGGGTTTGCTGAAAAAGTCTTTTTGCTGGGGTAGGAGATAGGAGACAACCCACCCCTAACCCCTCCCAGGAGGGGAGGAGACAGGAGGAACAGGGAATGTAGAGGAGGTAAGAGTAAGAATTTCCCTTATAACTGAATTTTTCTGCCCAACTCTTGCACAAAATGCTAATTTTTTGAGCTTTTCGGTCAAAAAAGCTGGCACTTTTTTTAAACCTAAAACAACTAAAACCTTTATCTATAAATACTTTGATATTTAATCAGCAAGCCCTAAATAAACTACAGGCAATAGAAATGCTATTTGCTTAACCATAAAATTAAACTTAAATTAGTAGAAGCAGAAGCGGATGCCCTACCTAAAAATTCCGATAATTTTACCGATATATTTAGAGCTTGCTGAATAAATCTAAAAGTCAAGATAGCTAAGGTAATGAAGCTTTTTATATTCAGTTTATCTCCAAGTTTATGGCTCTTATTGGCATCAATTTACTGAAATTTTCTGCTGAAATTCAAGAAAATTTCTTCATAATAAAATTGCCGAAACCGTTGCCTGTTACTCCACAAATCGACCCGTCTCCGCATCTCCGTGTCCCCGTGTCCTACCCCCACCAACCAATTTTTTCAGCAGACCCTATTTATATCTCACCCGGAGATAAGTTTTATAGCACTATGCAAATAGGTTAGGACATTTATAAATTCTCAAACTCAGTCAGATATTACTTTTAACTTTTAACTTTTGACTTTTAACTTTTGACTTGCGCGTAGCGCTATATTTCTCAATTAGAAATACAAGGAAATTATCAGCTCAAATTAATTCACAACTTTGGTGAACTCTGGAAATTAATTAAAAATAAATAATCAAGATTTTGCTAAATCATCACAATCTCTGAAAAACCCTCTACTTCAGAAAGAGGAGGATGAAAATTTTTGGGAGCAATAATCAAAAATTCCGAGGTGCGATCATCAACTGGAAGGTCAAAAACCCAAAAGCAACACCAAGCAATTTCTCAAAATCTGATTCTCAATCTCTATAAACTAGCTTCGATGACTCCAGAGGAATCACCGAATGCAGTGTTTAATTTATTCTGTCCATAGCCTTAGACAGCCATCGGAACTACANCCCTTGCGCCTATCGGCGGCGCGGGGTCTGACCGCTTGCGTCTTTCGCCGACGCGGGTTCCCATCCGCAAAATGTTTATCGAAGCGTTTATGTCCCTGTCATGGTGAGCTGCACACTCTGGACAATCACACTCTCTAATACTTAGAGGTAATTTTTCTACTGTGTGCCCACAACTAGAGCAACGCGCGCGAACTAGGGAAATATCTATCAATTTTGATTAACTCTCGGCCATGCCATTCAGCTTTGTATGCTAATTGCCTGACTATAGTCATTTAACTTTAGATTGAGACAAAGCTTTCTTACTCTGAGGAAGTTTCAGACGAAAAAACGTCTCATTTTTAAGTTAAACAACTATAACTCTCCCCAGTTGGCATCACTACCCACTCCTCTTGCTCCCCTCCCGGGAGGGGATGGGAGTGGGTTGTGATTCTTGACCATATTTTTTACCGCTAAATCTTCAACTACAATAGTTTGATTTTCTCTAATCAGTTGAGTGGGCGCGCTTATTGGTATAGTCAAGCCTTGAATCTTTGATTTTTGCGTGTATCCTCGCTACTTTTATCCTAGCTTTGTGATAGTTATTAGAGCCTTTGGTTTTACGAGAAAGTGATTTTTGGGCTAACCTCAGTTTTTTGTGTAACTTGTAATGGTTCTTTGGGTTAGCAAATTTTTCTCCATTTCAATACCTAAAAAGTGCGCTTGTTTTAGTCTAAAACATTCAAAAAGTTAGCATTTTAGGCAAATCGAGGACAGAAAAATTGAGAGACAATTCTTACTTCTACCTCCTTTAAATTCCCCGAACTCCTGTCTCCTGTCCCTTGACTCCTGACTCCTTCTTCTATATTTTGTGGGTTAAAAAGTTAGCAAATATTTCTGGATAGGATTTAACTCATTTCTCCAAAAGACACATTCTCTTTGATAGTCTGATAAGTTATCTGCCAAATAGTGTCTGTGTTTTTCTGAAAAGTGACCAGGTCCACAGAAAAAGGGATGATGTGGCGTGCGAGTATAATAGCTGTAAAATATAGCGCATCTATCTACTTGAGTAGATGGTTTTCCTCGATGAACAAGTCGGGCTGTATCAACAAAAATCACAGTTCCTTGTAAACCTGTAAACGATTTTAAATTATCTAATAAGCTGGTGGGAATCAACTTTAATAGGTTTCGGTGACTAAGAGGTTTATGGGGTCCAAGAAAAGGATAATGCTTTTTCAAAATATTCAAGATAATTGAACTGCTTTGTTTCTCAAAAATTTCAAAAGGACCACCATCGTCAGTTACATCGTTAAAATACACTGCTACTTTAAGCATACGTTTATCTTCTTTATCAATATGCCAATACCCATCCTGTTCGCTAACAAATTTAGACCGATGAAGACGAAATGAAGGAAAGCCGTAGGCTACTGGACTCTTGAGATAATTCTCAACAACTTTCAACAGAAAGGTATTCAATCCCCAACGATAAATATCACAGTATTTAACAAACTCAGTAGAAGGAGCAATTACTGAATATTGATTACCATCAGAATTACCTAGAGAAGAATTATCAAGTTCTTGACGCAATAATGACGATTGCAGAATAAGCTCAGTAGTTCTCGGAAGATTTAAAGATGCTAAAGAAGATACATAAACTCCTTTTTCTTCTAATTCTTTGACAATAACCGAGACAGATGAATCAATAGAAGATAAATGGTTTCTATGAAGATCATGGTCTTCTTTTTGCATCAACCAACCATCAATTGATAAAATCCGCATCAGATAAGCTAGTAGTTCTTTTTTAACCTCAGGAAGTCTAGATAATATTTTTGAAGGTAAATAGGAAAAACTTTGTAGGCTCATAGGTTTTTTTTCTAAAATCACTGGTAATCTCTTTCAATAGTAAATATACAAAGATAAAGCAATAACAAATCAGCATCTTAACTAAATCTTTATCTAGATAAATATATGTAAATACATTAGTTTTTCAAATATTTCTAACACCGGATGAAACAATTCAAATTTTCCAAAATTATACTAAGTGTAAAAATAACACAATTAGGTCTATACAAATATTTGATGAATTTTATATTTAATACCAAGATTATCTATCACCATAATTTTAATCATTAAATAATGTTGATTTATATTAAGTAATTATGCCAATATCTCTCACTATTTATCAATCAAAAATCAAGATATAATCACTATTTCAAACTATTTATTTGTATTTGTTAAATTGAGCGATCGCTAACTTCTCACAACTGCTATAGCAGTTGTGAGAAGGAAGAAGCACTGAAGTTGGAAAAATCTTGCTTTGTCTGAGTTTTAAGCTTTTTATCTGTCCTAACTTTTGCTATACCAAAATTTTCACTTTCTTCTCAGGAAAGCGATCGCTAATCATCAAAAAGTAGTTTCAAAGCAAAAATTAGACAAGAAGGAAAAAGTATAGGTTTTACTTATCAAGTCAGCTATTAAAATTGTTTATTCCAATCAAACAAGCCCTGATTTTTCCCAAATCATTACAAAATATTTCACGAACTTGCGTTATTTCAGCGATTTGGTATCATTTAGATACATAGTTTATTATGCCAATGTTGTATTTAAAAATAAGAAATTTTATCTAGAAAAAGCTACAACCTTCTATTCTTCGTTAATATAGGGTGCAAAAATTTATACCTTCTCTACGGATGAATAAATCTTTGCAAGATGCAGCTACTATCAATTTCTTGATTTTTGGAGTATGTAGCCTGGAAACTTGGCAAAAGAATTATCACGCGTAGACCCAAAAGGTACATCTCAACATTGTTGGGAATGTCTGAATAAAGTCTCTAAAAGTTTATCAGAACGCTGGCATTCATGTCCTAAATGTGGACAGGAACTAGATAGGGACTATAACTCACCCACCCCTCTAGCTCCCCTCCCGGGAGGGGATGGGGGTGGGTTGGATTGTTGTCAACACAGGAGGAGGACATCACTTCTGTTAAAACTGCGGTCAGTTTTTCTCTGGCTGAAGAATCCCGCGCTCTCCCCTAGGGGAGCGTCGGGAGTATGTCAATGAGGGCATAAAATTCAACAACAACCAGATATGCATGCTTTGTGAGCTATGCGAATATGAGCGAAATTAGAACAGGAGTAAAAGTCAGTCTATCCGCAATGTATAGAATTTTAAAAAAAATCAATATAAGTAGAAAAAAAAAGTATTTGTGCTTCGGAACAAGAGAGAAGATATTAAGCAAAAACGTTATGAGTATCGAAAATGGCTGGATGCGCGTAGACATAAATAATTTGGTTTTTGTGGATGAATCAGGAGTAAATTTAGGAATGACTCGTCTTTATGGTCGAGGAAAAGTAGGAGAGAGAGTAGTCAGCAATGCTCCTAGAAATAAAGGTAGAAACACAAGTGTCTTAGGAGCCTTAAGCTTGGATGGTTTAATAGCATCAATGACGGTAATTGGTAGTACAAATAAAAATGTATTTGAAACATATGTAGAGCAAATTTTAGTACCTCAATTATGGCGCTTGAGCAATTGTATTGATGGATAATTTAAGTATTCACGGGAGGGCTAATAATTGAAGAATTAATTAACAAGGGCAGGAGCCGAATTAATATTCTTACCAGCCTACTCTCCAGATTTGTCACAAGCCCGAATTTGAAGAGTCAAAATTTAAAAATTTCCTCCGTTCTTATCAGCCTCGAACTTCAGAACAATTGGATCGAGTTATTAGTAAGTGCGTTCGCGGAGCGTGGCGTTAGCCGTATCGCTCAAATTACTGAAGATGATGCCATGGGTTGGTTTGAACATTGTGGTTTATTCATATGAAAACTGCTGTAAGTCTGGATAATTAGTGATGAAAAAACCTATCTTCTTACACTGGGCAAATATCCCTATTATTCCCGCTCATTACTCCCTACTCCCTTATTTATAAGTATTCAAGCGGACATGATATTATTCTTCTACCAAAGGCAATAATTCTAACTGATAAAGATACAAGGCTACAGGATGATTACCTGCCACAAAATAATCAGGGTCTTGAGGTGATAAATAAATTGCAGTTATCTGATTTGCCTCAATTATTTCTCCTTGATTTTCATTGATAATGTGATGATAATCTGTAGTTGTTTCTACCTCATTTAAGTAAATCATTGTCTCACCCTGAAATAGTTGCTGAGTTATTTCGCAGGTAATAAAATTATCTGGGTTTAATTGTTCGTTTGCCCTACTGGTAATAACTGAAATTAACTCTAGATTATCTCGCAAAATAGTTGTCTGACGATTAGGATTATTTTGGTCAATTTTTACAGATAAAATTGCATCGTCGCCCAAAAGTGCTTTGCCAATATTTAATCCGTTAAACTCTCGATCTGCAATAACCGCTTCTGGGGGTAAATCTGATTTTTCAGTAGACCAATATATAGGTAAATTAATTAATCTTTGTTGGGATATTCCTTCGAGCTTCAAGTTTGGCTCTAACTTAATAAATCTAACTTTAAAATTTACTGATTGATGCAAATATTTACGATTATTTTCAAAACCTGGCGTAACAATTTCTGGCGCTAATGGTGCAACCATATCTATTAAAGTGCTTTTAACATTCCAATTTCCTGCCATCCAGTCTGGATAAATTAAGTCTTCTTTAGCAATACTAATTGATGGTTTATTTTCCCAGTTAGGAAAATCGTTAATTCTGGAAGTAAGTGTTCCTGCTATTGCATTATTAGCCCGAAGTAAAATAATTGTAATTAAACATAAGCTCCAAATTACTTGCCAGAATTTTTGATGATTTTTTCTTTTGTGCATTATTATAGTCGAGATTATTTGTTGAATAATTTCCTAGTGTACCATTTATATTTGAGATGTTTGATTTAATCAAATATTCATCCTTTTTTGTCGGATAGTTGCTGCGAAGTTCGTTCCTCAAGCCAACCTAGATAATTTAAGTTTTTTTGGTTCTAACTGAACTATATTGGCTTATAAGATTTGTTTTTGTCACAAGGTGTTGTTATCTATAAATCTCAGCATCAACTTTGTGAGCTTTCTGACAATATCCCCTCACTTTTAATACCATTTATCAAAAACTTTTCTACATTTTGTTGAGCAGGAGACCCACCCCTCGCCCCTCCCCCTCCCAGGAGGGGAAATAGGGGAGTAGGGGAGTGGGGGAGAAATAAAACCCACATTCCGCACCACAAAATGTAGTATATAAGAAGAAGTCAGGAGACAGGAGACAGGAGACAGAATTTTATCAGAAAATCATAGCTGCCGTGATTGAGTAATCAATCAAACAAGTATTTATGCGTAAATTTTTGACTCGGAATTTGATCGACGAAAAAAGTAATGGAGATGATTTGCATAGTATAAATACTTACCAAGCTACGGATTTATATACTACTTATAACGTTACAAATTGAAGTGCGGAATTTGGGATAAAAAGTAAGAAGAATTCATATTAACTGGGCTATTTTTAGCAAAAAAGTAATTATATCTGTTTTGATTAATTAATAACTGAAGTCTTACCCAAGAATAGCGTTACTTTTAGGAATTGGTATAAAACATTCTCTCAATTATACTTTTAACAATTCTTCGATCAAATCACTTAAATTCTGTAAATCATAAATTCTTTATTGGTGATTAAAGCAAGATTTTAAGTTGAGTTTTCCTAACTAAATAATTGAAAGCTTCGCCAGAGATGAGTAACTAAAGTTTTATACTATTGAGATGATCTCATATTTGAAAATGCTGATTTGAGTCATATCAACTACAGTACAATAAAATCTTTCCTGTTTGATACCAGATTCATTTCTAAGTTGCATAGAATAATATTTTAATCAGAGTTGACTGTAAATCTAGATAGACAAGTTAATAAATTTCATAATTCTGTGCCACCTCACATAAAATTGGTATCACACTCAATACCTAACACCTACTACCTAATATCAACATACTTTAAAATGTAAAAAGGATTATTGCCTGGAAAGCTGGTATCTATAAATTTATATAAATAAACAATCTCGAGATTTTTATACTCAAGTATCTTGATAATTTAAAAATGAACTTAAAGTAACACAATCTCCTTGTTCTTGAGATTCAAATAAAGCTTCTTCTGCTGCTAAAAACAGACTACTTGGTTCATTTTCGCTAGGGATTGTACAAGCAATTCCCATACTCATAGTTACTATAGAATTAGGTAAATTAGTCAACATATCTCTGTCAGGAGATAAAGTTAGTTCTTTGATTTCCCGAATAATTACTTCAGCAATAGAAATTGCTTTTACGCCATCTATTTTCGGCAAAATTATTATAAACTGTTCGTTTTCTTTGTTGAAATGTACATTTTTAATATCCTGTAAAATTAGAGAAATTTTTTTTGATATAACTTGTAAACAATTATGAATAAATTTAGTTCCATATTGATTTTTATAAACTTTATAATTATCTATTTCACCTAAAATCAAAGCAATAGGATAGTTTTCGGCGACTATATTATCCCATTCAATCTTAGTGTAGAAGTTAAAAAAATTATGATTACTCATTTTAACAGAATTAATATTTGTAAAAACTGGTGGATTTTGATCGTCTTGATTTTTGTTTTTTTCTTCCACAGTTTTATAACCTGTCTCCCCTAATTTTTGACCTTGAAAATAGAGAGAATATAACTTACAGCAAGGAACACAAATATTTCCATCTATTTTGACTAATCCTAAATTTTCTAGTTGATAAGTAATCATTGGTTCCAATTGAATATTCGTTGGTTCTGTAATTAACTGTGTAAATGTAGCTGCCAGTTTTGTTTGTTTTTGCAATACCATCCATAAACTGCGTAAATAATCACTATAAATTCCTCTTTGAGTAGGAGCATATTTTAATAATTCTTCAAAAGTTAAATTGTGATAATATAAATTATCTAAAGCCAGATGTACTAAATAGGGATGCCCGCCTACTAAATTCATCAATTCTTGTATTTGTTCTTCTTGCAACTTTAGTCTATAACGTTGAGCAAAATCTTTAACTTGTTCTAGTGTAAATTCAGATAATCTAATGGCTAAACCAAGATTAAATGGTGATTGATTCACACTTAATGAAACATATATTTCAGTAGCATGAACTAACACTAATCGCAGTTTTTTCCAGATTTCTACTATCCGAGCTTGTTCATGCCAAAATCGTAATAATGGTAAAAAATCCTGAGTGATTTTAGTATATTTAAAGACGCAATTAACTTCTTTAAAAATCAACACTACAGGAGTATCAATTTCATATAATAATTCTTCAACAAAAATCGTACAACATACCTTATATCCTATATCTGCGTCCCAATAATCATCTATATTATAAGTCGATTTTAGCTGTCTACTAAGATTAATACAAAACCAACGTAAAAATTTTTCTGTACTCTCAAAAACTGCTGTATCAGTCTCTAAAAAATCTATAGTTATGATTCGGTAATCTAAAGTTTTAGTGTAATTAATCAGTCGTAGTAGGAAAGAAGTTTTTCCCACTTGCCTCGGCCCTCTAATCCTAATTAAACTACCTGGAGTAGCAATTTCTTGATATGCATGTTCTTCGCAAGGCGATCGCTCGATATAAAATCTGGAGTTAATTGCTATGGGTGCTCCTGGACGATCTGGCCTAGGAGCTATACTTTCTGAGTGAGGAATATATGTCATCAGATTTAAAAGATTTTGTATACATTTATAACAGTTTTAGCTTCATTAGACTACAGTTATATATAAGGTCTCTACAAGGATTATAGTTTTTACTGAGTATTTCATCTTCCTGAAAAATGCTCTAATTTATATTCAGATATAGCCATTTGAAATGAATAGTGAAAAATCCAAAAATAGATGAAATTTTCGTAATTCCTACCCTCATTTTATAGTTCCTAAATTCTATGGATATTCTCTACCAGATCCAAATCTAAGGTTGATGTTATTTGTATAAATATAATACTATTTTATTTAATATTTAAATCGTAAATTTGGCTCAATATCTACTTCTATATGTTTTTTTATTACTAAATACTTAATAAGACCAATACTACCGGAAAATTGATAATTTATATATTTTAAGATTGATTATTCAAACATTTTGAACAAAAATTTATAATAGACATCTCCGGTCATAAAAAATCAAATTAATTATCATACTAGATATATTAATTCTTTCCGCTTACTCCCCACTCTCTACTCCCTCTTTTGGAGGAGATGTCTAATCAACAAACTCTTGCAGGATGGCAGAAATAACTGACCAGTTACAAAATCCTAAAAGCCTTACCAATCAATACTTTTGACTGTAAGATGTGCCTCTTATACCAAGCGTGAAAAAAGAATGTTACGAATAGTAAGAGCGATAAAAATACTTTATAGCAAGCGTGATAAATGTTTGTTACAAATGGTAGGGACGTTGCATAGTCCGTACGAAAGAAGGAAGAGGGAAGAAGGAAGAAGGAGTAAATATTGAAAAAAATGGAAAAACGATAGAGATAACTATCTAAAATGAACTGGAGCAGCTATTTTTAAGCATATCCGATCAATATCTACCTTTTTGTAACATTCTTTTTTGAAATTGGTATTACAGGAGCTGTCCCTTTGACAAAGCGGTGCAACCCCGCGACGACGATAGTCGCATCTGGTAGCGCACCAAGAGAAAAAGATAATTTACGCCCTAAAAAATGGTATTGAAGCCATTCCCATACGACTCCTGACTTAGTCCTCCTGACTTCCCCTCCCAGGAGGAGAGGGGTTAGGGGTGGGTTGGAGAGGCCCGCGGGTGGGTTGACTCCTAAGAAATAGCCTAACTATTTGTAGCAAACATTTATCAATTTGGTATTACATTCTGGAGGCGATGTGTGTGGAAATGGTTCCGCACTTTAAAAACGCCGTAGGAAACCTCGCCAATTAGCACTCGCTTTTAAATGCTAGACTTTTAACTTCCCGGTAGCTGCACTCTTTTCTACCTCCCTCTCTTTCCTCCTGTCTTGCTTCCATCAAGTTATTAGTATTCAATCAAATTTAATATAATATCATGTTTGTATAAGAGCGTGATCAAAAAACTTTCTCCTCTTCCTCCTCTTCTTTCTTCCCTCCTGACTCCTGAGTTCTGACTCCTCCCTAATTTATTTATAATTATTCAACCGGACATGATATAACCTGTCAATAAATAGTCACAACCAATAGCACGAATACTCATATTCTCTACCTCCACAGCATCCGTCATTTTAACTAATCCTAAATCCCCCACAGGTGAAGGTGCTATTTGCCCACCAATAATTTTAGGAGCAATAAAAGCCAATATTTTCTGCACCACACCATCAGCGATCGCCCTTGCTGCCAAAGTCCCCCCACATTCCCAAAGTACAGAAAGAAACCCCCGATCATAGAGATTTTCCATCACCTTTGCCGGAGTCAATGATGAAACTTCTACGACTTCAACCCCTTTTTGCCTCAAATATTGCTGAAATTCTTGATTAGACCCTACTTCTGTAAACACTAAAGTATTAGCTTCATCAACATCCCATAAATTAGCCTCTGTAGGTAAATCTAGACCGCGACTCATAACCACCCGCAAAGGATTATCAGCTTTAGTGCTGCGACTCGTCAAAAGTGGATTATCTCTACGCACCGTATTCCCTCCAATAATCACAACATCACAAGCAACCCGTAACTTATGTACTTCACTCCGCGCTGCAGGTGATGTCACCCATGCACTATGACCTGTAGTAGTAGCAATTTTGCCATCAAGAGTCATGGCATATTTCAAAATTCCAAAAGGTTTTTGATGGAGTATTCGATGAATAAAAGCTTCATTTAGTTGACGACATTCAGCTTCTAACACTCCAACCACAACTTGAATACCAGCTTCTCGTAATTTGGCAATACCACTACCTGCAACCAAAGGGTTCGGATCGATCATTCCAACCACAACCTTTGCCACACCTGCTGCAATTAAAGCTTCCGTACAAGGTGGTGTACGTCCATAATGACTACATGGTTCTAAACTCACATAGACAGTAGCTCCTTTTGCTTTTTCACCCGCCTCCTTGAGAGCAAAAACTTCTGCATGAGGATGACCGGCACCAGGATGAAACCCTTTTCCCACAATTTGGCCATTTTGAGCGATCGCACAACCTACCATGGGATTAGGGGCAGTTCTGCCTAAAGCACGTTGGGCCAACTCTAGACAATAACCCATGATTACTTGGTCGAATTTTTGTTGATTTTCACTTCGATCAAATTCTGACATCTTCAAATTTTTAGCTTCAAAGTACAAATTCGAGGAGCTACGCTATCAGTTTACTACCATGGGAAGCGTAGCATGAGATCAAATGAGTCCTGACTCCTGACTCCGAGCACAATACGATAGCTTAATAGAATTATAGAATTTGTAGTAACAGAGAACATTAACTACTCTTAAGACGCTCCATTAATGCTTCAAATCTAGACTTAGCTACGGCACTATTCTCTGCTAATGTTTCAGTATTATTATTATTCCCATAATTATCTTGATAAAGTAAATCTTTATGTTCACTAAAGCGGGTTACAGTACCGCGTAATCGAGTCGATAAAAACTTAGTAATTGCTCGATAAAATCTGAGAGAAAATAATACATCTTGCTCTAATTTTTCATTTAATTTTTGTTTAGAGATAGACAGAATTAAAGTATTTTCTATCGCCTTTACAGTAGCAGATGGTAATCTACCATCTACAAAAGACATCTCTCCCAAAATTTCACCAGAAGTAATAATACCTATTTCTTGATTTCCAACACCAGCTACATAAGCTTTCATTGTGCCATCAAGTACAATATAAAGAGCATCAATTGGTTGACCTTCATGGATTAATATAGTGTTAGTAGTAATTGTTTCCTTACTACCATTAGCAATCATCCAATCAATGTCACGATTGCTCAATTCCCCTAATATAGCTAACACTTTACTCATACGATATTTGTTTAATAATACATATTTCTCAATGATTTAACTTAAGTATTTAACTGGACATAATACATTAAACCTGAAACGGCGATTCATTCCTACTAAACAGATTTTACCAACATTAATACCAATTATCAAAAATAATACTATAAAAAGAAATTTGGAAATTTATGGCAACTTTGAGACTGAGAATCATATTTCCTACCTAATCTCTATCATAATTTTTATTCTTTTTTCTTCCTTACCTTTTTGCGAAATTGTTTGATGCAACAATTAGTACTAAATAACTCTAGTAGTACTAAATAACTCTAGGAAAACTTTTTTGCCTTAAGCAAGCTCCAGTAGAATGCCACCAGCATTCTAGTAATTTTATAAATCGAAGGGTTTGCTCAGTTATCGATCGCCCTGATGAGCTTAATATTTTACCTATTTAGTTTACAATACTTCACAAAATTAGTTACTATAGTTTAAGATGAGGTTAACTTTTTCCTAGTCTATCCCTAGACCAGATAATTTACCACTTTGAAAAGAGTTATAAAAACTAATAATCCTGATAAGGAGTTAAAATATAACCATGACTGACAAATACCCTTCAACTACTAAGAAAAATTTAGAAAATTATCTTGAGATAGATAAACCAGAAGAAGCTTGTGGTGTTTTCGGAATTTATGCCCCAGAAGAAGATGTAACTAAACTAACCTATTTTGGCTTATATGCACTACAGCATCGAGGTCAAGAGTCTGCAGGAATTGCTACTTTTCAAGATGATAAAGTTTACATACATAAAGGAATGGGGCTAGTATCTCAAGTCTTTAATGAGTCCATCTTACAGCAGTTGACTGGTAATATAGGAATTGGTCATACTCGTTATTCTACTACAGGCTCTAGTCAGATTATTAATGCTCAACCTGCTCTTGTTGAGACCCCTCTTGGACCTTTGGCAATTGCACACAATGGTAATCTTGTCAATACACAAGAATTAAAAAAAGAACTAATTGACCGTGGATGTAGCTTTAAGAGTACTACAGATTCAGAAATGATTGCATTAGCGATCGCCACAGAAGTTAAAAGTGGTAAAAGCTGGCTAGAAGCTGCTATTAGTGCTTTTCATTTGTGTAAAGGAGCCTTCAGTTTAACCATTGGTACTCCAGAAGGTCTGATGGGAGTACGAGACCCCCACGGGGTACGACCCCTTGTTATTGGTACATTAGAAGATATCAACCCAAAAAGATATGTCCTCGCCTCAGAAACCTGTGCTTTAGATATTATTGGTGCAGAATATCTCCGAGATGTTGAACCTGGAGAGTTAGTTTGGATTACAGAAGAAGGTATGGCTTCCTTCCACTGGAATCAGAAACCACAAAGGAAGCTATGTATTTTTGAAATGATTTATTTTGCCCGCCCGGACAGCATAATGGAAGGTGGTAGTTTATACAGCTACAGACTCAAAATAGGACGCCAGTTAGCAAGAGAATCTTTAGTAGAGGCAGATATGGTCATAGGTGTTCCTGATTCTGGTATTCCCGCAGCTATAGGTTTTTCTCAAGAATCAGGTATTCCCTATGCTGAGGGATTAATTAAAAATCGCTATGTTGGTCGTACCTTTATTCAGCCAACTCAACACATGAGAGAATCAGGCATCCGCATGAAACTTAACCCTCTCAAAGATGTATTAGAAGGTAAGCGAGTGATTATAGTTGACGATTCTATTGTGCGTGGCAACACCAGTAAAAAAATCGTTAAAGCTTTGCGAGATTCTGGCGCAACAGAAGTTCACATGAGAATTTCTTCCCCACCAGTAACTCATCCCTGTTTTTATGGCATTGATACAGATAACCAAGAGCAATTAATTGGAGCCACAAAATCAGTTGCAGAAATTGCCGAACAAATAGGTGTTGACTCTCTCGCATACTTGAGTTGGGAGGGGATGTTAAGAACAACGGATGAAGATCCTAAGACTTTTTGTTCTGCTTGTTTTACTGGTGACTATCCTATTCCTTTACCAGACAAATTGAAGCGTTCTAAACTTATTCTAGAAAATACTGTTCAAGTTTAAATAGTATTATGTCTGGTTAATTAATGACAATCTAAAGTATCAGGTGATAGGTATTAGCTTGTAGGTATGATATTGAGATCAATCATTGCCATGGAAAATTTATTCTCTAAGTTGCCCTTGTTTTCTCCATGTCCTGTTCCTAATTATTCATAACTATTCTACCAGACATAATATAAAACGATAGAATAATATTTTGATCGTTATTAAGCATTCAGCAATTAGTAGTGAATAATTACTTCTAAGGTTTGGGAAGGGTACTTTGGCAGTAACTTTTTATTCTTTCCTCAATTTCAAAGGTTGCTTTTACCTTCCCCAAAATTAATTGCTCATTAGAAGGTTAGATAATAAATGACGGCTGTTTACGCAGCATTCCGCAGGAAATGTTGACGATAATTAGGGTTTGCGTATGGAAAGTCTTTTGGTAGGAGTAGGAGACAACCCACCCCTCGCCCCTCCCCCTCCCAGGAGGGGAAGACAGTAGACAGGAGAAAAGGGTCGGGAGCGAGGAGGTAGGAGTAAGAATTGTCCCAAGATTGTTCTGCCCAACTATGCGCCTAAAATACGCTCCTTTTTGAGCGTGAAGAGCTGAAAAATTTGCACTTTTTAAAGGCCCCAAAAAGGCTAAAACCTTTATCTGTAAAATACTTTTAGATTTAATCAGCAAGCCCTAATTAGTTACCAATAATCAAATTTTTCAGCAAAAAAAAACACACCTTTTTTCAGATTATGGAGTTGTTTTTTAAATAAATCAAAAGTAATATTTACTTGCTCATATTATCAATTATTTTTTGATATTCATCCTGATTTTCTGTTTTAAATAAATCATTCATTAGCCAATCTAATAACCCCATTTCATCATCATCAACATCATAATCGTCTTTACCAAAAATTTTCAGGAAATACGTTAAGCTCTTATTTTCAAGATTATCATAAACTTCTTTTCTGGCTTAACTATCAGAAATATTATCGTCTTTATTAGCCTCCTTGGCTTGCTTGATTAACTATTAAAATTTTTCTCTATCTTCTTGATTGCTCATATTTTCCCTCTACTTTTATGTAAATTAGAAAGGTTAAACTTAAATATTCTAATCAATGCCTTGCTAAATTATTTCATACAACTTTTACAGCTTTATACTTTTGATAATTTCTTAATACTAACGATTATTTCACATAAGCTAGGTATGAAACAATTTGCAATATATCTGAGAGTGAAATAGTATAACAACTATTACTTTGGAGAATCGCCGTCTGTAACATTTGTTGGTCCTAAATATTTCCTAAGATAAGGTGAAAATACCTCATAAATTAATGTCAGTGGCTGGCCATGATGCCAAAATAGGTAATGTCGTCCCCAAAATGGTCCTAACTCCCCAAAAGCTAACTCTAATTCTCTAGAATGACCATAATAAATTCCCTGGACATCTCGATACAATTCAGTCCGCAAACGAGCTAAACTAGCCCAAATAGGCAAAGACCGATTTTGCAAATACTCATCTACATGACTCGCTTCCCACCAAGAAGCAGCATAAGCGAGTCTTTGTCCTGAAGTTGTCCTCAACCATACCTGCCGTCGCAGTCTAGGGCCAGGTACAGCATTAATTAAGTCAGGGGCATTATCAAGATTCATGCCAATAGGAGACATATCAATTACATCAACTTCTGTTGGTTCAGTTGTCAAAAGTTGTAAGTGACGAGTGGGAGAGCCATCTCCAAGTAGTAATATTTGCCATGCAGGTGAAAGTTGGCAGTGGGGCAGACCTTGGCGCACTACTTCTTCTCCTCCTTGCCATAAGGGGGCTAGGGAGTACCAAGGTTTGGGTTGTATAATAGAATGTTTGGGTGAAATAGCAGTCAATTTTTTTTCTTTACAAAACTTAATTTATTTATTTCGATCATAGCGTCCCGACTCAATTCTTTCTACTACCATCAAAATAATTAGGGTTTGCTTATGGAAGTCTTATGGGTGAGGTTTTTTGCCCCTGTCTGCTCAAAATTCTTACATTTTCAGCTTCGCACTAGGGAGATGGGGAGATGGGGAGATGGGGAGATGGGGAGATGGGGAGATAGGGAGATTCGTATATTTGCACAACTTTTTGTAGTTCATATAACTTAAAATTTTGTCACGCATAATTTCACACAATTAAGTGCAAAATTATTACCTAAGTCAAATTATTATCAGTTAAACTTTTGAGCTAAATCAATCTTAAACTTTTAACTTTTAACTGTAATGAAGTTCCTCTTACTTAGCTGTTGGCGTAGCATTTATGTCAGAAATAGAGACCGACAAATTATCCACTGGATGGATGATTTATGTGAAACATCATAAGTAGTAAAAAGTTCAATTTAAAGGAGTATTTAAACTGCCTCTAAATCTTTTATGTAGGACTTAAAACTAAGGGTAATTTCATTATAGATTTTGGCAATGAATTTATTGATTTTCAGACAGCGAAGGATAAATTTCCTCAAGCTGGAAATAACCTAGTTTCATCAATATATAAAATGGCAAAGTTTAGAATGAAACAGCCCTGCTTAAAAGCATTCCTTAAGAAGTATTAAAGAAGAGCAAAACTTTCTAGCATTGGCTTTTTGTTTCTTTCTTCCCTAGGTAATGCTGTACATTTATCTCATGGTGTGAAACAAGTCAAGCAAATTCAAGCTTAATAAATATTTTTGCTATATTTCGTACTATTAGTAAACCAAAATAAAATTACCGAATAATTAATAATTAAATAATTAAATAATTAAACAATTCGGGTTAAAAGCCTCCCCTTTCAAGGAGAAAAAAATAAATTTTTTCCTTATTTGTCAATCCTATCCCTTTTAGGGAGAGGTAATTATCAAGTAAGCATTTCCTGCGGAATGCTGCGCAAACAGCTATTAGCTGTCAGCTCTTATGACCGGGTTTTAATAAATATAGACTGTTTTAGCCAGCTTTTAGGCGTAAGTATAAATTCTGGGTGTTACTGATAGATAGGCATGATTTGATGATTTTGTATTTTCGATTGTTTGAACTACTTGTTAATATTAACTTTTCCCTCCATACCTATTCCCAACTCCAGTGTTTCCTCCATACCTATAAACCTACTTTCATACCTTAATTCCACAATGCCTAATTCTGATAAATTAGCAAAGCTTTTATCTCAAACTAAAAGCAATAGCTGATAGCTGATGGCTGACGGCTGAATGCTTACATTATCAATTATCCATTAATGAACGCATCTATGAATAAAACATACTATTAATACCAATTTCAGAAAATATTTTTCTAGAAGGTGACAAGTTCAGAAAATAATAGGCTATCGTCAAAAAAAAGTGTATAAAAAAAAGAAAAAAAGATGAAGATTTAAAATATATGTAAGGAATAAAAATTTCAACTATAGATAGAAAACACAGATTAATATTTCAACAATTAATAATTAATAATTAATAATTGTTGAAATATTAATTATTAATTATGTAATATAAGGATTGGCTAAAAGGATTTTTTTTCTTCTCTTGGTCGATTGGATATGGCGAGGAGACCTCGCCATCCAACCCTACGGGAAGCTGCGAAGATCGACCGCTTTTTTCTCCATGAATGGAGAAGCTTTATACCTTAATTTTTCGGTAAGTAATTTGTCCTAAATGTATAATAAAAAATACTGACAGCGATTAAATCCTAAAATATGACATATTTTTTGAGTATAGCTTAGTGCTAAATCCTGTACTATTAATTGCTCAGACATTAAATATGAGACAAGAGAGATAATTTATAAATAATCAAAATTATGAATAAAAAACAACCATCATCCTTATGGAAATCAGTGACTGACAAGGCATCAACAGTTAGAGACAATCTTGGTAAAAAAGTATCTAAAGCCGGACATTCAATCAGTGAACAAGCTTCCAAAACTGCTAAAAGTAAAGCTTCAGAAATAGAAGAAATTATTAGTAATAAAACATCAGATGTTGGTAAATATTTTAGAGAAACTGTTAAAGAATCTGCTTTTGGAAAACAGCAAACTAATTCTGAATTATCGCCAGAAATAGAAAATGATTTAGAACAAGAAGAAATATATCATATTTTTGTTGCTTATCAGGTTGCTAGTCAGGGAGGTACTCAAAAAGTAACTCTTAAATCAGGTAAAAGCTATAACGTGAAAATTCGTATTAATAGTACTGAAGGCTCTACTTTACGATTAAAAAAATGCGGTTTACAAGGAAATGATGCTTTTCTAGTTTTACATACTTTTTATAATCCCGAATTAAACATAGACCGTCGGATGAATAATTTAATAATTCATTCATCAATTTATGAAAGAAGTAAAACTAGATGTTTAGAAGCTTATAACAGAATTAATACTGGTTTATATGTTTATGATTTAGCAGCACTCAATCTATTGGATTTTCTTGTTAACTCTTCAAATATAGATTCCTTGATTGGTTTACGCTATACAATTGCCAGTGAAAATTCGCGGTGGATAGGTATTGATAAAAGTTTGGAAGAAGTTTTAGAATTTGCCAATTTAAGCGAAGTTAAAAAATATCAAATCAAGAGTATTTATCAATATATTAAAGCAGCAGACCCTTTACCTAAATTAGATGATTTTCAACAGTTGGATGCAATGGTTTTAAATTCAGCAATCTCCTCTGAACTAAAAGATAAATATTTATTGGCAAGCGCAACATCAACTGGGTTAAGAATAGATATGTTGATTGTAGATTTAATTTACAGCAGCTCAGAAATAAATGATAATCAGCGTCGGAAATATTTATCGTTATATCAACAGATTAAAGAAGGTGTAAAAATTAGAGATAATTTTATTTCAGAAAGTTTAGACACGATAATTATGCAGGCAGAAATTCCGAGAATCTGCAAGATTGTATATCAACTTTTAAGAGAAAGATATTTTGAAATAGAATTAGAATTAGAAAAACTAGACCGAGAAGAATTTTACTCAGTTTTTAACAAATTCAAGAAAGTAGAACAGTTTGTAAAACAGGCAGAAAATCCAACCAAAACTACAAATAGTTTTGGGAATATTGCCATTCAGAAAGGAATGTTAATCGAGGAAGTGAATGATGCTGTAGTTAGTGGTGGTGTTGGAGTATTAGCAGCAGTAAAAGTATTGAAAGGAGGAGAAGCTTTAATTGGAGCTGTTGGTTTAGTAGCGATCGCCTCAACTTTAGAAATGAGTACTCAGGATAAAATTAAATTAGGAATTACTGAGGAAGGAAATTTTTATGGGGCGGTTGCTTATAGTGGAATTATGAATGCTATTAATCAAGTTAGTTGGGTAATTAGCGATGGTGGAGAAAGAAAATTAGAGCAGAAATTAGATATTTTTGGAATTTTTAAAGGCAGTCAGGATAAAAAGCAAATTTTACAAGAGTTGGAAACTAAATTGTATAGTTCTAATTAACCAACAGTATAGGGTTTTAAAATTAGATGATTCTGTATTTATTATCCAAGATTATCAAGGTTATATTTACAGAGATGGCAGTAGTAGAAAAGTAGAAATTTTAATCGAGAAAATTAGAGTAAGTCAGTATGCTAAAGGATCTACAAAAACAAAAATAGTTACATTGAAAGATGAGCAAATTTTAGATAAATTAAATTCTGTACAGGCAGCAGATGAAGTATATGTGTTTGAGAGTTTAGAGAAAGTTGATGATGTTAATAGTCTGAATTTTCCTGTTTCAAATAATTATTTATGGCCGATATGCTTAGAGGGGGAAAGGTTGATATTTCATGCTGCTAGATTAGAGCAATTAGAAGTAGGAAATAGATACGGAACGGGACAATTAATAGTTATGAAGTTAGTTATTAAGAAATTTTTTATCGATAAACCCCCTTCAATAATTCAAAGGGGTTATGAGATTACAGTGTGTTACAGATGGCCTGTTTATAATGACTTCAGCTTGCGTTTGAGAGTTTAGGCTGTACCTAGTCAGCAAAGCCTTTGAAATAAGAGGGATCTACTGCAAATGTCGGAATAGGCTCACCTTCACGCCGAGCCTTAGCACACTTAATTAGGTAATCATTGACTAAATTTCCAACTGCTTCAGTCAAACTAAACGCTAATCCAGATTGAATAACCGTACCCAACCCTGGAATTAATTTAGTTAAACTTGTTGCAAGCATTGTACCTGCTACTTGAGAAATCATAGGAGCAAAATAAGCTTTTACTCCTTCTTCAGTAAAACCGTACAATACAGTTAAAGATGCTATCATTCCATACTGAATTCCTGTAATCCATAAAGAATCGCTAAGTGGAATAGGATCAGCTGCAGCTACTGCTGCAGCTACTGCTGCTGTATGAATGATAGTTTGGGCCTTTGCCTGTTTGGATTCTAAATCAATTAATTGTGCATTCATAATAGCTTCCTTATAGGCATCAGGCATCATTTTTATAGTTAGATTTAGTAATTTTTTGAGTTGCTTTTGGCTTTGTTTCTTTTTTTCATTTTCTATAGCCTCTGAATAGCCAGAAGTGGTAGATTTTAAACTATCATCATCATCATCATTTAGAAAGTCTAATGCCTCATAAGGTTCTGGTATATAAACAAAAACTGGAATAATTTTTTCTTTTGAAATATTTGCATCTGTCAATGTTTAAATCATCTCTTCAAGTTGTTTTTTACTCGTTCTGTCTACTTGAGTAATAATAGTAATGATATTTTTAAAACTTTTAATAAAATCAGTATCTGACTCTGTTACTCTTGCCAATGGCCCATGAATAGTATACCAAATCATATGAATAGAACTATCAGGATTATTTTCTTTTGCTTTTATCCATTTTTTAGTTTCTTCTGTTAGCTCACTTTGAGCTTTATCATGTTCAAAACCTTTAGAATCCCAAACGTTAATATTAGGATTTTTATATTTTTCAAACCCTTGAGTCATTGGTTTACCATGACCAATTAACTTATCATCTACAGTATCTTTTCCAAATAAACTCTGAATTATTGAAGTCTTTCCAGTTCCCGTATAACCACAAACAAGTATATTAGGTACAGCTTGTTTTTCTTTTTCTTTAATATAGTTTTCCAAAAAATATTTAAAACCCTCAGAGCTAGAGCTTGTGTTCATATATTAATATCCTAAGTTAATATCTTAAGTATTATCATATCATTGAGGGGCTACGAGGTTTAAATTCTTACAGGCTTTTTGAAAATCTTGACCTGTTAAATGTCAATTTTTCATCCATAATACATCCAACTTGATTCGGCAAGGTCTCCCGTTATAATCTGTGATTTAACGGGAGAGAAATTGCCTGGTAGTAAATTAAATAGGTTTCGATTGCTGTTCAAATCTAGCACTAAAGAGTAGTATAAAATTATGATAATTACTCATTGCTACAAAGTTAAGCCCACTCCTGAACAGTCAGTCAAAATTGATTACTGGCTAGAACTATTACGAAGGCATTACAATTATGCTTTAGGTCAAAGACTAGATTGGTTAAATAGAACTAGATGTCAAATTGACCGTTGTTCATTAATTTCATGTCCTATTGGCGAAATTCAAAAGTTGCCAAATTATTATTTTCAGCAATCAGCACTTAAACAGACAAAAAAGTTATTTCCTGACTACAGAGAAATCTATTCAGAAGTCCAGCAAATTAACTTACAAAGACTAGATAAAGCTTGGAAACGTTGGCTAATACCTGACAAAAAGGGTAAACGTGGAGGACGACCAAGATTTAAAAAATCAGGAAAGTTAAGGTCATTTTGTTTCAGTAGAGTCAATCATTCCAAAGCAGTAATTAAATTTGATGGAAAACAAATAATTACTACGAGGTTTGGTACTATTCGAGTAATAGTTCATAGAGCTATTCCAGACGGTATGACGATAAAAACTGCAACTATAACTAAAAAAGCTGATGGTTATTATGTAAGTTTCAGTTTAGAAGATAAGTCGATTCCTAGTTTAATTCCTACAGAAAATATCAAAACTGCTGTAGGTATAGATGTCGGCTTAAAAGAGTTCTTAACTACCAATACTGGTGAAACTGTTTCTGTTCCTAAATTCTATAGAAAATCTCAATCTAATTTAGCAAGAAAGCAAAAAAAAGTATCTAGAAAAGAAATTGGGTCAAACAACTGGAAAAAAGCACAAAATAAAATAGCTAAATTACATCAACATATTGCCAGACAAAGAGAAGATTTTCACTATAAGACTGCTCATAAATTAGTTAAAGAATATGAGTTAATTGCTGTGGAAAACCTTAATATTAAAGGTTTAGCTAGAAATAGCAAATTATCAAAATCAATTTATGATGTAGCCTGGGGAGTTTTTATTGAAAAATTGAATGCAGTGGCGGTAAAACGCGGTGTTCATATAATTAAAGTTAATCCTCACAATACATCACAAAATTGTAGTAATTGTGGTCAAAAGGTACCTAAAACTTTGTCAGTTAGAACTCACTGTTGTCCTAAATGTAAAGTAGTTTTAGATCGGGACGAGAATGCAGCAATTAATATATTAAATAAAGCGTTAAACGAGGTGGGTATCATCTTGTCTGCTTGTGGAGGCTTAGATGTTAATCAGCCTGTGAAACAAGAAACTTCTTTGTTTGAGAAGCTCCCGTTATAATCGCGAGATTTAACGGGAGAGAACTTCACAACACTACATAAGATATAGCGCTATAGTTTTAACTATCCACATCTAACGTTAATTCCTGGGTCCAAAAAAAGAAAATCAGAGGTTAAACTAACAACCCCTGACTATTTTCCAATGCGGATGGCGAGACTCGAACTCGCAAGGCAAAGCCACACGCCCCTCAAACGTGCGCGTATACCAATTCCGCCACATCCGCTCTAGTTAGCATCTATCAACCAAACTTCCAGAAAATTATGGAATTTTAGCTAACAATATACAATAATAACATAAAATTCTGGAATGTCTACAAGAAATTTTCTAAAATCTTTTTAATGTAGTAGCCGTTGGGTTGGTTAGGACATTATCCCTCCTCTAAAATTTAGTCACAGTTAAGAATGTGCAAAGGGTCATTGACTCCCAATCGCTTATGACAAAAAATAAGGTCAATAGCTTCCCCCTTTCAAAGGGATAAAAAAGCGGTCGAAGGATGGCGAAGTTTCCTCGCCATATCCATGAGACCAAGAGAAAATAAACTTCAGTATTTCAACCCTTTGGCTTTAGCCAGAGTTACTGATAGCGTAGCTCCTCCAATAGGAGGCTAACTGATAACTGATAACTGATAACTGATAACTGAAATGCGGTTCTCTAAAATCCTAATAGCCAACCGAGGCGAAATAGCCCTACGCATTCTCCGCACCTGCGAAGAAATGGGCATAGCTACCATTGCCGTCCATTCAACCATAGACCGCCATGCCCTCCATGTGCAACTGGCGGACGAAGCAGTTTGCATTGGTGAACCCACCAGTAGCAAAAGCTATCTCAACATTCCCAATATTATTTCAGCAGCCCTAACTCGGGACGCCTCTGCCATCCATCCAGGCTATGGCTTCCTCGCAGAAAACGCCCGGTTTGCAGAAATCTGTGCTGACCACGACATTGCTTTTATCGGCCCAACACCAGAGGGGATGCGGGCCATGGGGGACAAATCCACAGCTAAAGAAACCATGCAAAAAGCTGGAGTTCCTACAGTTCCAGGAAGTGATGGTCTTCTCACAGATGAAAAAGAAGCAGTAGCGATCGCCAAAAAAATCGGTGTTCCCCTGATGATCAAAGCCACTGCTGGAGGTGGGGGACGAGGAATGAGACTGGTTCGCCAAGAAAACGAACTGTCCAAACTGCTTCAGGCAGCTCAAGGAGAAGCAGAAGCAGCCTTTGGCAACTCTGGAGTCTACATAGAAAAATTCATTGAACGTCCACGTCACATTGAATTTCAAATTCTAGCCGATAGTCACGGAAACGTGATTCACCTGGGAGAGAGAGACTGTTCTATTCAGCGTCGCCATCAAAAGTTACTAGAAGAAGCTCCCAGTCCAGCATTAAGTCCTAAACTACGTCAGAAAATGGGGGAAGCCGCAGTCAAAGCAGCCAAGTCCATCAATTATATAGGTGCTGGCACTGTAGAATTTCTCCTAGACCAGTCTGGTGAATTCTATTTTATGGAAATGAATACTAGGATTCAAGTAGAACATCCAGTCACAGAACTAATTACAGGACTTGACTTAATTGCGGAGCAAATTAGAATTGCCCAAGGGGAGAAACTGCGACTAACCCAAAAGCAGGTAAATTTTAATGGCCATGCCATAGAATGTCGAATTAACGCTGAAGACCCAGACCATAATTTTCGCCCCCATCCTGGTCGCATTAGTGGTTATCTACCACCGGGAGGTTTAGGAGTGAGGATGGACTCTCATGTTTACACAGACTATGAGATTCCACCTTACTATGATTCTTTGATTGGTAAATTAATAGTCTGGGGACAAGACCGTTCTACTGCTATTCAGAGGATGAAACGTGCCCTCAGGGAATGTGCTGTGACAGGAATTCCCACAACTATCAGCTTTCATCAAAGAATTTTAGAGACTCCAGAATTTCTGGAGGGGCAAGTATATACAAACTTTGTTGAGACTGTGATGAAACCCGATAGTAGTAAATAAGTAAGTTGAGGCAAAAAAAAACTAAGTATGTAACAAAAAGTAAAGTAGCTCTAAAACCTCTTCCCTTCTGCCTTGTGCCTTCTGCCTTCTGCCTCCTGCCTTCATTAGCTACAGCATCATTCTCAATAAACCTTGCTGGCCTAAAAGCAACTCTCGTAATAAACTGAAAATACCTACCCAAATAATCGGACTAATATCTACCCCACCTAGAGGAGGCACAATTTTCCTAGTGGGGGCTAAAAATGGTTCTGTCGGCCAAAAAATCAAATTAAACGGAAGTTGATTGATATTTACCTGGGGGTACCATGTGAGAACTATTCGGAAGATAAATAAGAAAGTCATTAACCCCAGGACAATACCTAGAGTCCAATTAGCTAATGTCAGATAGTCCATAAGACAATAAAAAAATGTAATTTTGTCGAGTAAAATTTGCTTTAAGTTATCTGATTGTATTTCAAATTATCTAAACGTTGGTTGAAGACCCGCGCTCTCCATCCCCACTTATTTACTACTACCAAAATTTGTACTGAAAAAAATCGCAAACCGCTATAATATTGAAGATTAAAGTAAATCAAATTTTGTGGCAAAGGGCAATAATCCATGACTCCTTCTTTATCAAACTTCTTATTAAGTCTACTGGCGGGAACTCTAATTGTAGTTATTCCTGCTACAATTTTTCTGATATTCGTCAGCCAAAAGGATAAAGTTACTCGTTCCTAGACCCTAAATAATAAACATTTTCCTTTTTGGAGCAAAGGTTAAGTCAGAATACCATTTCCTAGAAGTCTAACAATCACGAATTCTTCTTAGGAATAAACTTTTTTCTGCAATAACTTAACAGTTATGTGAAGAGCCGAAGAGCAAACTATTTTTGGTTTAAGTTTCACCTAATTTTTTTTTTGCAAAGACAAAGTTAAAGCCTCAGACTATAGAATAGGGAAGACAGTGATATAATTGTCCAAACCTAACAAGCTGAGGTTTTTCTTTGTTAAATTGATGATGTAGCAGAAGGCAGAAGGAAAAATCTGGCGTTGTTTGAGTTTTCAGCTTTTGATATGTCAAATATAGCAATGGCGACTGCTATACAATATCCAACTAAATATTAAATAAGCTTTATATCTGCCAAATAACTTCAAGTCTAAATACCAAGTCAGGGTAGAGATTATTAAACTTGAATTACTAATTGATGAATTACTTAGGAGATTTAGAATGGTCAACTTAGGATTAAATTGGAGTAGTTTGCTAGGAATAATCCTGGCCATAGCAGGAGCAGGACTATACTTTCTCCGCACATGGCGTCCAAAACTAGCGAGAGACCACGATATTTTCTTTGCAGCAATTGGCTTACTATGTGGAGGTATTCTTATATTCCAAGGCTGGAGATTAGACCCTATTTTAGCTTTTGGTCAGTTTTTGTTAACTGGTAGTGCCATATTCTTTGCCACAGAATCTATAAGAATGAGGGGTCTTACAACTAAGCAGGCAAGAGAACGTACCCCTATTGTAGATGAAGAAAGACCGGTAAGTCCTGTTTATGGTTATGCAGAAACAGACTTAGACGAACTAGAACCTTATGAAGAATATCCTGCTAACCGTCGTATCAGAGGTACTCAAGATTATCGTTCTTCTAGGCCAGATAATTTTGAAGATGATTACCGCCGTCGTCCTCCTAATCGCAGAAGCAGTTATGATAGAACAGGAGAAACAAACCCAAGATTACGCAAGCGTAGTCCTCGTTCAGAAGATTATTCTACTAGATCGTCTGCTGAATATTGGGAAAATTCTGTAGACTTAGAAAATAACAGACCTGCTTCTCGCAGTCGAGGTAATTTTGGTGATGCTAATAGGCCAGAAGATAGACTACCTCGCCCTCGTAGTCGAGATAGTTGGGAGACTTCTAGTACTGAAGAAAGACCATCTAATAACCGTACTCGTCGTCCTATTCCCGAAGCAAGCTACTCGGAAGAAATATCCTCTAGAACTAGAAAACGTCGTCCACCAGAAGCATCATCTACTGATGGAGAAGCAACATCAGAAAATTATGTAGAGTATACTCCTATGGATTCTGCTGATAGTGATATTAATGGTTAAATTCTAATATAAATAGAAATATTAGGTGGGGATAATTTTGATTTTTCAAGTAAATTAAAAAATTGCATTTTTCCCCGCCCACTCTATTATTTATTTAGTCGCTGAATATCAATACCTCTGTAGAAAATCAATTTTTGCTGAATCTAAAAAATCATCATCAAAACTTCACCACAAAATTCCTAATCTATTCATTAATAAGCTGTTTTGCATTTAAACCATATATCCAATTTTTGTCAAAGGGAACAGCGGTGCGACCCCGCGTCGGCGCCAGATGCAAGCGGTCGGAACCAGGCTAGGTCTCCTCGCCATGGGAATGACCAAGAGAGGGAATGCGCACCAAGAAAGGGAATATAGAATCTAAATGATTGTGAACTTATTACTAATTTTCTATAAGTTTATAAATAATAGTTCAAACGGTTCAAACTTTATGAATTCCTATATCCATTTGCAGTGAAGTATAACACAATACTTTATTTGGTTAAATGAAACCCTAATTGAGTAAATTTCCTGTTAAATTGGCTCTACAATTATATAAATTTTAGGAGTTTTCAATTTAGTAAAAAAGACAGAGTACATAGACTTTAGCCTCAAATTAGAACGAACTTATTCTCATGGCAAAAGTTATTTGTTTCACTCAAATAAAAAGTGCTATTCCTATAATTATTAATAACTTGATCTACAAAGCTGGCGCGAAGCTAATATCTAGAATACTTGAAAGCCAATTCCCAATACAATAATTAAAGAATAGATAAATTAAATGTCATATTACTTTTAAGTCTAGTGCCAATTTTACGGAAAAAAAATGCAAGTTTTTTGCTCCAAAAAGCTGAAAATGCTCACATTTTCAACAAACCTAGACAGACAAATCTCAGACAATTATTCCTCTTTCCTCTTTCCTGCTTCTGACTCCTACAAAAAGACTTTTTCATCAAACCCTAATTAATCTTATCTATTAGCGACTCAACTTCTAACTCTTTTTTCAAAAAATTACTGCGTAATAATATTAAATATAAACTAGACTTGACAAGCAACAATGAATGCCAAATTTTTGTCAAAAACCACATTAAGAATACTTATAGTAGTAGCAGTTGGTGTAAATTTAACTAATTTTTCTCCAGTCAAGGCTCAAATAACAGTAGATACAATTCCCAGACCCCTGAATAAAAACCAAAAAGAAACACTACTTTCTCTAAGTCTAGAAGAAAAAACTAATATTCGTGTTTATGAACAAGCTAGTCAAGCAGTAGTTTCCATAGATACAGATAAAACTAATGGTAGTGGTGCCATTATCAGTCCCGACGGAATGGTATTAACAAATGCTCATGTGGTATCTCAAGGCGGTGTGGTCAAAATTAGCTTAGCAAATGGTAGAAAAGTTACAGCAGATGTCATAGGTTTTGGTGAAGAAGATTTAGACTTAGCAGTTCTCAAAATTCGAGGAGAAAGAAACCTTCCCACTATTAGAATAGCTCGTCCAGGTTCGACAAAAGTAGGTCAGCGAGCTTTTGCCATCGGAAATCCTTTTGGCAGATTTCAAGGTACTCTTACTGTAGGAATAGTTAGTCGTATAGACCGAGAAAGAGGATTGATCCAAACAGATGCAGCTATTAACCCTGGTAATTCTGGGGGACCACTATTGAACAGCTCTGGAGAACTTATTGGTGTCAATACTGCTATATTTACTCGTGGTCAATTAGGGGGTAATATTGGTATTGGTTTTGCTATATCTATAGATAGAGTCCCAGAGTTTCTAAGAGCAGTTCGAGAAGGAACAGCGCCTTTAGTAGCTCAACAACAAACAGGAATGTTTGATGAGAAGCAGGCTGAAAAATTAGACCTTAATGGTTTAATAGAAATCAAGGGTAATTTGGACAGTGAATCTAATGTATTGCCTGTAGACAATAGTTACTATGACCTTTACGCTTTTGAGGGTTTAGCAGGTCAAAAGATTTCTATTGATATGAGCAGCAATAAAATAGATTCTTACTTAATTTTATTAAGTTCAAATGGTCAAGAATTAGCTCAAGATGATGATAGTGGTGGAGAGAAAAATGCCAGAATTGTGATTACTTTACCAGAAGATGGAACTTACAAGTTATTAGCAAATTCTTATGAAGCAGGAGAGTCAGGAGAATATCAGTTGAAAATTGAGTCTGTTTCATCCAGAATTAGACCTTTCTTTGAGCGCGAAAGGATAAATTAGTATAGGTAAATTGTCTGAAATTTTATCTACTGATTTTATAGATAGGGATATGAAGATTAAAAAAAATTTTGACAAGAAAGATCGACAAAGCAGAGTGAAAAAATTTTGACTTTAAAAGCCACCTACATAGTAAACTATTATGTGCAATTATAAAAAATTGACTTGATATCTAGACTGAACCTAAAAGAATATGAAATAATCAAATTATTGCTACATATCCTCCCCTTTTTTGGTAGTCATACTAAATCCGGTTTATAAAGTACCCTTTTGTGTCGATAAGGGTATGGGGTATAGAGCAGATCGGGAAAAAGTTAGAGAGTATTTTTAAAAGTGCCTTTTGATCACCGGATTTGGTCTCAGTAGGGGTAAATCGTCGTTCTCTTGTACAGTAGTTAGTAGGTATAGGTAGGCTTGAGGATCGGAAACCCAACAAGATGTATTGAGATGAAATACTAAAACTTCTTGCCACATATCCTCCCCTTTTTTAGAGAGGAGCTAGAGGTTAGGAGAATTAAGGGAAGATATTTTTTTATGTGAAATATAAAATTGATTTAAAATGTCATAATGAGCAGATAATAGCAATTTTATCAAAAAATGTATTTATAGGAAACAGGAATTTATAGCAAGTTCAACAAATTGTATTACAGCAAAATCAAACAGTTAATAAATTCAGTACAAGTATTGATTTTGAAATCAAAAAAGATGATTATACTGAAACTCTGTAATTACTGACTAAAATTTACCCTAAACTTTTTCAATTAATAATTATTCGTTATTATTTCCCACTATGCTAGTTGGAGAATTTAAGTAGTATATTTATTTGTATTTGAGGTGATTAATGCGTCAAGCAAGATTTTGGGCGATCGCCCCTTTTGGTCTACTAAGTATTATGGGAAAAACTTTACTTTTTCCTATGCTTCTATTTCATCTGGTGGTTATCAATTCTAGCTATGCTAATGAAATTTTAGCTCAGGATACTCCAACCCAAGAAGAAACTACCCCTTCTACCCAAGAAGAAACTACTCCAACTCCAGAAGAGACTCCAACTCCAGAAGAAACTACCCCTTCTACCCAAGAAGAAACTACTCCAACTCCAGAAGAAACTCCAACTCCAGAAGAAACTACCCCTTCTACCCAAGAAGAAACTACTCCAACTCCAGAAGAAACTCCAGCTCCAGAAGAAACTACCCCTTCTACCCAAGAAGAAACTACTCCAACTCCAGAAGAAACTCCAACTCCAGAAGAAACTACCCCTTCTACCCAAGAACAAGAAGTTGGAAAAGAAATATTACAGCTAGAAGGAACGCTTAGTGATGGAGACTTAGTACTTCCATCTGATGAAAGTATTTATGATGAACATACTTTTGAAGGAACAACAGGTCAAGTAGTAACTGTAATCTTAGAAAGTCCTGACTTTGATACTTATTTAGCAGTATTTAGTCCTAATGGTGAATTATTGGGAGAACATGATGATGTTAGTCAGAAAAATACAAATTCTCAATTAACAATTACTCTAACTATTACAGGAACATATCGTGTAATAGTTAACTCTTATGATAAAACAGGTAGGGGTCAGTATAATCTCCAAGTAATTGAGTCAGGTCAAACATCAGATTTATAATTGAAAAAAAATTAATGGTTAATGGCTAATATCTAAATACAATTTAAACATTAGCCGGTGGTGGTGCATAGTAATGGTAAAGGAGTGTGGGGAGATGGGGGGATGGGGAGTGTGGGAGAAATTAAAGAATATGTATCCTACCATTACCATGCAGGACTATCCATTAGCCATTAACATTTAGCTATCAATAAATAATATCAAATCCGGTAGCATTGGCGTAATTAGATAAGGAGTTAGGAGTTAGTGGGACTTACACAAAACAGAAGTAGAAAATAGGCTCAAACATAGACAGGTAAAGATTTTTACGTCAAAAAGGCATAAATCCTGAATAAGCACGGGTTTTAGCCATTTTTAAAGTATCGACGTAATTTCCTGGTATAGACTGACTTTTAGGCATTTTCTATCCCAGAAAATGTCTAAGTACCATTAGGAAGGAAGAGAATTTAGAAAGATTTGGCAATGACGCTCAGATGGAACATTTTTTTATACCAAATTAAGCTGATTTTAATAAAAATTAATTATCTTAGTACAAATCTAATTAATAGCTAATAGCCAATAGCTAAATGTAATTAAAGAATTAGTAATAATTCAGTATAAGAGACTGTTTGTCAAATAAATAAAATATTAGATCGTGTAGGGTGCGAAGGGTGTTACGTAAAGTACTATCCCACAGCACGCAGTGCGTGAGGTATCAAACCTATATATTATTCCAGAAATGATCAGCGTACCGTCACACACCATACTTAATCTTTATGTTGACAAACAACCTCTAAATTATAACCTCTAAGTAATTGAATCAGGTCAAACATCAGATTTGTAAATACTAATTTTTTGACTGTTTAATAGCTAATAGCTAATAGCTAAATGTCATTCAAAGATTAGCTATTAGCATTAATTAAGCTGTAAGCATTCAGCTATTAGAAGTCAGCTCTTCGGTGCGGAATGGGCTCGCATTCAGCTTTTTAATGAATGAACCAAGTATTTGTTTAACTTCTACTACATTTTTAAACAAAGAATTGAAGCACAAGAACAACGAGCTTAAATTGTCCACTAAAGGTAATAAAGCTGTTTGCGCAGCATGACCTAGGAATAGCTGATAACTGACTGCTGTTTGCGCAGCATTCCGCAGGAAATGCTTACATTAAGCTTGATTTTTTACCGCAAACCTAACCAAGAAAAAAAATCTTGATGAGTAAATAACTCCAGTAATAACAAAATGAAAAATCCTACCATAGCAAATCTACCATTGATTCTTTCTGCGTAAGTATTCCAACCAAAAGCAGGTTCATTAGACTTAGTAGTTTCAACTTTTTTAGTAGATTCTGATGTAGATTGAGAAGTCAAATTTTCAGACATAATATTGATAGAATTCTATGAGCTTTTAAGATTTTTTAGTACGGATAAAATTACTGAATTATCTCAGTAGATTTATTGTCCAATTTTTTTACTGATTCAATCAGCGATCGCACAGTTTCCGTCCCCTCAGAAGGTTCAAAAGTCAAAGGAAACTTACCTTTTGCCAACATTCTTAATCCTAATGGGCCTAAACTCAATAATCCTTGAATATCTCTAAAATAGTTACCCACTACCTGAATACCAAATTTTCGTTCATCAATCCAACCCCCATCTTTAACCAAATCAATTAAAACTTTTCGATGGCGAATAGAACGACTAGCTTCTTTATCTTTACGATCGAGAATTTCTTGTTTAATTTTACCTATTTGATCCATAGGTGCTACTTCCATTGGACAAACAGAATTACAATAATAACAACGGGTACAACCCCAGACTCCTGCTGTGTCAAGATTATATTTTTCTAATCTTTTCTCTATTTGACTGTCACGAGAATCACCGACCATTCTATAAGCTTTGGCTAAAGCGTGTGGTCCAACAAAATCTGGATTAACTTCACGAGCATTACATTCAGAATAACAGGCTCCACAAAGAATACAATTACCCGTCTGATTTAGTTTATCCCGTTCAGTGGGAGTCTGTAAAAATTCTCGTTCTGGAATTTGTCGTGCTTTTGTGCTGACATAAGGTTCAACTGATTCTAGATTTTGCCAAAAACTGTTCATATCTACTACCAAATCTTTAATTACTGGCATATTTCCCATAGGAGCAATAGTTATTTCTGGAATAGATTTTGCAGTAGTATTAGCAGAATTATTATTACTATTATTTGCTATTTTTTGTAGTCTATCTACTTCATTTCTAATATTTTCTTTACAAGCTAAAGCTGAACGACCATTTATTTTCATTCCACAACTACCGCAGATAGTATTACGGCAATTTTTACGAAAAGCTAAACTACCATCTTGCTCCCATTTAATTCGATTAAGGCATTCTAAAATTGTATTGCCTGGTTCAACTTCTAAGGTGTAAGTTTGAACTCTAGGAGTAGTATTTTGATGCTGACGAACTATATTAAAATTGACTTTCATCGATCATAAATTAAAGATATTTTGTACTAGCTTAGTTGTGTTTTTTTTAGATAAAACAATATTAGCATTAATTATGAGTTTTTTGATTCCGATATTATTTTTATTTTACTACACTTCTATTAGTTTTTTCGTAAGCATTTCCTGTGGAATGCTGCGCAAACAGCTATTAGCTGTTAGCTGTCAGCTCTCATTAGAAGGTTTAAATGAATATAGACTTTAAAGCCAACTTTGGTAGTAAGTATAAATTCTGTCTCAATTAGTAAAGCTTTGATCTAAAACTAAAAGCAATAGCTGTTTGCGTAGCATCCCGCAGGGAAGTGCTGAAGCCCTGACGGCTGAATGCTTACATTTTTCGGTAGTAGGTGTTAGATTTTAAGTTTGAGCTTGTAGACGAAATAAAGTTTACTTTAAAATATATTTATTTGCTATATTTTTTAAATTAGGTTGAAAACTTCAGATTTCACCTGTTTTGTCCACAATTATTGGAGCTTAATTACCATTAAATTAAAATATTAACTTACTGTCTACAAACTTCCTGAGTATATTCAATGTCGTGACTGTAAAAAGTCACAAAATAATAGTTTATATCAGTTAATGTGAAGTTGTAAATAAACTGAAACAAGGCAATGATGTTATACCAAATCCGATTTAGAAAAGCTGATTATATATTCTCTCTATTGTCTATTGAGTGTTACTTTTTGCCTCACACCATAATCAGCTTATAATAACCGGATTTGTTATTAGAAGCTTTAGTTGTATGCAGCTTCATCAAAAATTTGTATTACAAGAAAAATCTTCAAAAATTAAAATTAATCATTATCTCTCCTTGAAAATAAGAGGATTGACTAGAAGGAAATTTTTTTTCTTTTCTCTTGGTATATTTGGATATAAAGCTCCCTTCGAGAACTGAGTTCAAGGAAAACCCAAGAATGAGGAGTAAATCGGCTTTTTCTGTTTTTCATTCTGCGCTTTCCATTCCGGCGATCACTTGAGCTATTCTATAATAGGCTAGGCGTTAACTTAATTCTGCGAAACGCAAAGCTGCCGTTTTTTCCTTTAAAGGAAATGCTTTAAACTCAATTTATCGGTAAAACTTAAAATTAAAATTAAAAGCAAAGCTTGAGTAATTATGGATTAATTATACTGATGATTGACCAGAGCAAAAATTTCATTTTATCTTATTAGATGTAAAATCATAGTAATTCTTAAATTGTAGTGAATATTTTGATTTAATTAGATTTAATTTCATATTCAAATTAATAACTACTTACTAACCTAGCCATCAACTCCTATTACTATGTACAGCTACCAATCAACAATTAATAATTAATTATTAATTATTAATTATTACCTCTCCTTGAAAACGGATAGGATTGACTAATTATAAAAAATTTTTCTTGTTTCTCCTTGAAAGGAGAGGATTTTTACCTTAATTATTCGGTAATAACTATATGTATATTAACTTCTATCTGGAAAACCAGCAAAAATTGACAAATAAAAAACGTGATAAAATTATAGAACAGTAACAAAAGCCAATCAAACAGTTACATATTCTCCTAACCAGACCAAAAAATAATTAAGGTCTATCTTATGAGTGATAATATTATACCCCAATTGCCAAAAGCACCTCTATCCCGTCGCGTAGCAGCATTCAGTATAGATGCTGTAGTAGTTTGGTTTTTGAGTGCCATAATTAGCAATAATTGGTTCACGTTTATTTTATTTTTTATGGTACTTTGGATAATAACACGAGTGTTAGTAGTCCATAAAAACCATGGTCAGAGTATAGGACACTATGCTCTAGATATGAAAGTTTTAGATACTAGATACCAAAGAAATCCAGGTATCCTAGAACTATCAAAGCGAGAAGGAATTTTAGCATTATCGGGGGCATTGGCTATGTTAGGCATTAGTAATTTAACATCAGGAAATGCTGCTGTCTTATTACTAATAATTCCTTTATTTTTGGACTTTACAGTAGCTTTAGTAGATATTGAAAGATATCAACAAGCTTTCCATGACAGAATAGCTCAGACAATAGTAGTAGGGACAATGCGTGGTTACTCCCTAGATATTAAGGTAAGGTGGCTAGTTGACGAAGCCAAACGTTATATGAGAAGATAATAATTTGTGTCTAGCATTCATGGAAATTGAAATATGGCCAAAGGAGTCAGAATAGTAATTACACTAGAATGCACAGAATGTAGAACGAATTCTAATAAACGTTCACAAGGTGTGTCTAGGTATACAACAACTAAAAACCGTAGGAATACAACTTCAAGATTAGAATTGAAGAAATTCTGTACTCACTGTAATAAACATACAGTTCACAAAGAAATTAAGTAAAAATTCAGTGAGTATTAAAAATAGTAAGTAAATAGTTAAAACGTAAACAAAAATAACTAACAAATAATTAGAAATGGCGAATTACTTCCGCAAAAGAGTATCACCAATTAAACCAGGAGATCCAATCGACTATAAAGATGTGGAACTACTCAAGAAATATATTACAGAAAGAGGTAAAATTCTGCCAAGAAGAATCACTGGTTTAACTTCAAAACAGCAGAGAGATTTAACGAAAAGTATCAAAAGAGCTAGATTAGTAGCCTTATTACCCTACGTTAATCGGGAAACCTGAAGATAAAGTGTTTGAGATTTGAGATTTTGGGTAAATCTGAAAAAGTTAAAAAGCATTCAGCAGTTCAGCGGTCAGCGGTCAGCTTTGCGCAAAGAGGATGAGCAACCCAAGCTTGGACGTTTCGGAATACGACCCTTGCCAGATGCCTAATTATATGCACAAAATTTGAGGCTGATATGCTGATAGCTAATAGCTGATGGCTGAATGCTTACAAAAGCCAAATTCAAAAAATCTCAAACTAGGAAATACCACAACCTAGTCAAAGGTAGTTGAAAATTTATAGGGATATATAAATGTGGAGAAGGGAAAATTAATTGAATTTAGATTGCATGGAGAACGGCGGCTAGCCATAACAGAACGTCCAGATGGTAAAAAAAACTGGGTCGTGGTGGAAGAAAATGGTCAATCTCACAGCATACCTCCAAAGCAAATCAGTTATGAAGTAGCAGGAGAAGGTTACAAATCATCAGAAATTCCCAAATTTCTTCAGGAAGTAGAAACTTATATAGACCCTTCAAGTATAGAATTGGCATGGGAACTACTGGTAGAAGAATCAGAAACAGTAAATCCAGAAGAAATGGCCTTACTGCTATTTTCAGAACAAACACCAGCCCAATGTTATGCAGCGTACATATTATTATCAGACGATAAACTCTACTTTAAGCAAAAAGGCGATCGCTACGAACCCCGACCTGTAGCTCAAGTAGGAGAAATCAAACATCAGCAGGAAGTCCAAAAGCAAAAACAACAAGAACTAGAAAACTTTTTACTCCGGGTGCGTAACCGACTAGCAGGAGAAGAAGTAGAGTGGCAACCAAGTGATTATAACCGCCTAGATGTAATAGAAAAATTGGCAACTTATGGAGAAGAAGCTTCTCATCGGGCCCAAGCAATGGATAGCTTGGCAATGTTAGAATTACCAGAAACTCCAGAAGCAGCGTTTAAACTATTAATGGATCTAGGTATATGGAGCAAACATGAAAATTTATTTTTGCGACGTAGTCAGATTCCAAAACATTTTTCTACCAAGGTACTAGAAGTGGCTCAAAGCTGCCTGAAATCTCCTCCACCAGATCCAGATACAAATCGTTTGGATTTAACTCATCTAAAAGTTTATACCATAGACGATGAAAGCACCAAAGAAATAGATGATGGCCTCAGTATTGAATTTTTAGAAGGCGATCGACAAAAGATATGGGTACATATTGCCGACCCAACTCGCTTACTTACTCCTGGTGATGAGTTAGACCTAGACGCAAGGCGAAGAACTACTACATTATATTTACCCACAGGTATGATTCCGATGTTCCCGTCAGAGTTGGCCACAGGACCAATGAGTCTGATTCAGGGACAAATTTGTAGCGCCTTGAGTTTTGGCATTATTTTAGATGAAAGTGGAGGAGTTGTAGACTATAGCATTCATGCTAGCTTAATCAAACCAACCTACCGCCTGACTTATGATGATGTAGATGAAATGTTACAGTTAAAGATTCAGCTAGAGCCAGAAATTCATGCCCTCGACCAGTGGGCCAAACAAAGATTTCAGTGGCGACAGTCACAAGGTTCTATTAGTATCTATATGCCAGAGTCAGTAATTAAAGTCGAAGGTGAGGAAGTAAAAGTAGAGGTATTGGACGACTCACCATCAAGACAGCTAGTGGCAGAGATGATGATTATGGCAGGAGAGGTTGGGGCAAAATATGGTCAAAAATATGATATTCCCCTTCCCTATCGCAGTCAACCCCAACCAGAACTTCCACCAGAGGCAGAACTAATATTATTGCCTGCTGGACCAGTTCGGTCTTGTGCGATGCGTAGATGTATGCCTAAAAGTGAAATGGGGATTATACCAGCTCGTCATGCGAGTTTGGCCTTAGAAACTTACGTTCAGATTACTTCTCCAATTCGGCGTTATAGCGATCTATTGGCTCACTTTCAAATTAAAGCTCATTTACGAGGAGAGGAGTTACCTTTTAGTCGAGACCAGATGCAAGAAATAGTAATGAGTTTAGTTCCTGCTGTCAAAGAAGCTTCTAGTGTGGAAAGGTGTACTAACCGTTACTGGGGACTGGAATATTTGCGACGTAATTCTGATGAGGTTTGGCAAGCGTTGATAATTCGGTGGTTGAAAGAAGAAATTAATTTAGGGTTGGTGTTATTGGAAGAGTTGGGGTTAGAGTTGGCAATGCGGTTTGGTCGGTCTGTCAATGTGGGCGATCGCCTAGAGGTGAAGGTTGCCCATGCTGACCCTCGTAAGGATGAAGTTATATTCCAGGAAGTAATTACTACTGTAGCAGAGGCGGCAGCTAATTAGATTTTTGAAGAAGTTATCCAGGAGTGGCTCACAGGGATTATGGCACGGATATACGGATAGGGCAGAGAGTAGGGGAGTGGGGAGTATTTTTCTACTTTTTTCCCTTGTTGCATAAATGCGGGATGATTTTAATAGTTTTGTGGAATGGGTATCTTGCCCGTTCGCGTTCCTGATATTTTCACCGCACTCCTACCCTCACCCATAAGACTTTTGAGCGCAAACCCTAATTATGATGATTTATAACGCGAGCAAGATGCTCGCACTAATTGTTCTAACTAACCTGACTGATAACTGATAACTAAAATGGCAGTTCCTATATTTTTGAGATTAAAATCAACATTTTTACAGAATTTTTACAGATATATATTAGGTTATTTAATACCTTTTATGTAAGCAAAAACACCAAACAAACTTAATATAGTAGCGAAGGAAAGGTTAGGACAGATCGGCAGCTTAAAACTCAGACAAAGCAATATTTTTCCTTCTTCCCTCTTCCTTCTTTCTTCTTCCTTCTGCTATATATATACTTAACTATGGTTGGGATTAAAAACAAGGGATTAAACATCGTTATTTGATTTTTATTTAAGGTTAATGATAAATCTTAGTAATGTGTCTACCTCAGATGAGTCGTAGTTAAAACCCCCTCTATAGAATTATGAAAGCACTTAATTTTTTGTAATAAACACCTCTACACTACTCCTATCAACAATTTTTTACTTTTGGTAACTAAGGTGCATACCTCAGAAAAGTTGTCGGTTATACAGAATTTAATTAATATATAAATATAGAGAAAAAGTTTTTTAATAAAATTTCTCTAATAAGATAGATGGGTAATACACAACTATAAATCAAGAAATAATTGTTAGCGATCAATGTGATATAGGTTGTCGAACGTTAACAAAAATAGTTTTTTAAAGGCAAAAATATAGGGTGCATCTTAATATTTGCAAAAATACTTTTTTCCTATATATTCCCTGTTGACTGTTGCTAGATGAACTGTTGCCTAAAAGCGATAAATTTTAGGCTTTATTCATGCATTGAGATGCACCCAAAATATAGTGATTTGCCTTGAATATAAATTTGTGACGAAAATTCTATCCAAGCTGCACCGTGACATGATGAAACAGCTTAATTTTAGGAGAAATTAAAACAATGCTAAAAACAGTAACAATTCAAAATAAGACTTTTACTGCTAAAGATAAAAGCTTAGTATTGTGGTTTGATGAAGTTAGTATTAATGACATTCCTTTAGTAGGAGGTAAAAACGCATCTTTAGGAGAAATGATGCAACAACTTACCCCCAAAAACATCAATATTCCGAATGGTTTTGCTACCACTGCCTACGCCTATCGTTACTTCATCAAATCTGCTGGTTTAGAAGCAAAACTGCGCTTACTATTTGCCGACCTTGATGTTGAAGATATGAAAAATTTGCAACAACGGGGGAAAAAAGCGCGAGCATTGATAATGAATACACCCTTTTCAGCAGAACTCGAAAAAGCGATCGCCCTCAGCTACGAAACCCTTTGTTATCTCTACGGTCAAGATACAGATGTTGCTGTACGTTCCAGTGCCACTGCTGAAGACTTACCAGATGCCAGTTTTGCCGGACAACAGGAAACTTACCTCCATATTCACGGGGTCAAAAATGTACTTAAAGCAACTCATAAGTGTTTCGCATCAGTATTCACCGACCGTGCTATCTCCTACCGCACTCTCAAAGGTTTCGACCACTTTGATGTTGCCCTGTCAGTTGGCATTCAAAAAATGGTGCGTTCCGACCTTGCTACCTCTGGTGTCATGTTTTCTATAGACACCGAAACCGGGTTCAAAAATGCTGCCCTAATCACAGCAGCTTATGGTTTAGGGGAAAATGTGGTACAAGGTGCAGTTAACCCCGATGAATATTTAGTATTTAAACCAACTCTTCGGGAAGGTTTCCGTACTATTCTCAACAAACGCCTGGGCACTAAAGCTCTGAAAATGGTTTATGATGGCGGTAATTCGATTAAAAATGTACCCGTACCGGAGCGACAGCAGCAACAGTTTGCTCTAAGTGATGATGAAATTCTGCAACTTGCCCATTGGGCGGTAATTATTGAAGACCATTATTCCCAAGTGCGTGGTAGTTACACGCCGATGGATATTGAGTGGGCAAAAGATGGTATAACCAATATTTTATATATAGTTCAGGCGCGACCAGAAACAGTGCAATCTCAAAAAACCGAGGATATGCTGCGTAGTTATCAGTTGCAGGAAAAAGGGAAAGTATTGTTGACAGGTCGTGCTGTTGGTCAGGCGATCGGCGAAGGTAAAGTGCGCGTAATTCTGGATACGCATAACATTTCTGAATTTAAACCAGGGGAGGTGTTAGTCACTAACAAAACTGACCCCGACTGGGAACCCATTATGAAAAAGGCTAGCGCTATAGTTACTAACCAAGGTGGGCGTACTTGTCATGCTGCAATTATTGCGCGGGAGATGGGTATTCCGGCGATTGTTGGTTGCGAAAATGCTACGAAACTATTGTACAATAGTAAGGAGGTAACTGTTGACTGTGCTGAGGGAGAAGTGGGGATAGTTTATGATGGGTTGTTGCCGTTTGAGGTTGTGGAAACAGTATTGGATGATTTGCCAGAAACTCGCACTCGCATTTTGATGAATGTGGGCAACCCAGAGGAGGCTTTTCGGTTATCGGCACTTCCGGTTGATGGTGTGGGTTTGGCTAGATTGGAGTTTATAATTGCTAATCATATTAGGGTGCATCCTTTAGCATTGCTCAATTTTGACGAAGTAGAGGATGAGGCGGAAAAGGCAAAAATTGCTGAGTTGACTATGGGATATGAAAATAAGGCAGATTTCTTTATCGATCGCCTAGCTTATGGGATGGGAGCGATCGCTGCTGCTTTTTATCCGAAACCTGTGATTGTACGGATGAGCGATTTTAAGAGTAATGAATATGCTAATTTATTGGGAGGGAAACAGTTTGAACCTGATGAGGAAAACCCAATGATTGGTTGGCGGGGTGCGTCTCGTTATTATCATCCTAAATATCGGGATGCTTTTGGTTTGGAGTGTTTGGCGCTGAAGCGAGTGCGGGATAAAATGGGATTGGCAAATGTAATTCCGATGATTCCGTTTTGTCGTACACCCCAAGAAGGAATGAAGGTTTTAGGGGAGATGGCTAAGTATGGTTTGGAGAGGGGTGAGAATGGTTTGCAGGTTTATGTGATGTGTGAGTTACCGAGTAATGTGATTTTAATAGAACAGTTTGCTCAAGTGTTTGATGGATTTTCTATTGGGTCGAATGATTTGACTCAGTTGGTGTTGGGTTTAGACCGAGATTCGGCATTGGTAGCAGATATTTTTGACGAACGCCATGATGCTGTGAGGCGAATGATTAAGATTGCGATTACTATTGCTCATGAGTGTGGGAATAAGATTGGTATTTGTGGTCAGGCGCCGAGTGATTATCCTGAGTTTGCGAAGTTGTTGGTAGGGTTGGGGATTGATTCTATTAGTTTGAATCCTGATTCTGTGTTGGAGACTCGGGTTGAGGTGGCGAAGTTGGAGGGATTTTCTTGAATTTAGAATTTAGAATTTAGAATTTAGAATTACCTCTTCTTATAAATAATAGGATTGGTTAAAAGGATTTTTTTCTTCTCTTGGTCGAGAAGTCAGAAGTGAAAGTTGATAGACTGAAAGTAATGGATATACAATAATTTCAGCTTATTCTTTCACATCGTCAGTTGCCAACTATTTGTGACATCTTTAAAGTGAATTGGTATTAAGTAGGGAATAGTCAATAGTTAGGGGTTTGGTAGCTAAACCCCTACAGTATTTTTTATGTTGCACAATAACAAATGATTAAGATAACTGAGGAAATTGGCTTTGCTTTAAATCATAGATGAGAAAGGGCAATCAATTTAGAATAACGCAGAGTTTTAGGGATGTAGCCTAACTCTATGGCTACTCAGGTAAATTTTCAATATCTATTACAAAAATCCCTAAAATATTCTTTTCATTTAACTGATTGTTTTGATGTCCTAAATCTTTTCGCATTGCTAATAGCATAGAGCTGAAAAGCTTAATGGGATTATCTGAAGAGTTTTCTGTATCACTTCTTGAGATTTGTTTCAATTTTATATACAGATTTAAAACATCATCGGATGCCCATAAAATTAAATCTGGTGTCATATCATAAATTTCTTTAGCTAATTCTTCTGGTGTTTTTTCATTTCCGTTCATTTTTTTAGCAAAGATACTATCAAAGAAAAAATTAATAACTTTGTCATATACTTCAACCTTTTTAGGTATTTGTTCATTACGAATTTGAATGTTAAGATTACTTGTAACTGTAATCAATGCTCCTAATGCAGCAACTAAAATAGCTATAAATGGCCAAGGTGCTTTGCTGATTTCAGAAAATAAGAACCAAGCTATTACACCTAAAATTGCAAGGCCAACTATTCCTATGCCAATGCTCTGCCAATTAGTACTGTTGCTTTTCATGGTTGTTTTCCCTAATAATCTTCCTCAAGCTAAATATTTACAAAAAATACATCATACTACATTAAGATAATTTTGATCTTCATTAATTTTTCACTTGTCAATTTTTCATAGCTTTAAAATATCCTCTGATTTATTGACAGTAAGTTCCATTATTTCCAACCATTGAGAACCAATTAAAAATTCAGGTATTTCTTCACCAACATGAACTGGTATTGTCATTTGTTCTCCATCAATAATTATTAAACCTTGATGGATATTAAAGAATTCATTCCCTCTAGCAGTCTGCATTTCTATGTCAGGTGCAACTAAAGGCCACTGCAAAGCTTCTAAATCTTGAGAATTAATGGCTAACCATCCTGTGGTAAAACCAGTATCTAACAGAGCGTCTACTAAAAATTTCTCTCCAGTGACAGTAACTAATTCTATTTCAAAAAATAATTCGCCGTTATCTCCAAATTTACCTAACATTATATTCTGCCACAAGCTCCTGTTTCATTAAGTCGATAAATAGCGACTTTGACTGTACCATCTGGGTAACAGCTGCGAACTTTTTGAATTAAGTTTTCTAAGGATGAGTCGATCATATATTCTTGAGTGTCTGGATCGACTGCTATAAAATGGTTGTAATATTTGTCAATTAATTGAGGGCGAAGTTTTTCAAAGACTGGTCGGCAGCGGGCGCTAAATTCTACTTTGATAGCTTTGCGTCTTGCTATTTCTTCAGCAGGTAATGTCTTTCCAGGCAATAGTCTTGTCCGAAATTTTTGAGTTCTTTTTGGTAAAGCGATCGCTTCTTTTTCTCTGTCCATAATTAATGATTCCTGGGTTGTATGTGTCAACTTATTTAATATCAATTATACTACTGTCTACTTAAAATTGACAAAAAAGATAAATGTTGGGTTTCGCTGTCGCTCTACCCAACCTACAGAAAATTGTTAGTTACTTAGAATGTCTTTCTAATGCTAACTGAATTAAACAGTCTACTAACTCAGAAAAAGGAATGCCACTAGCTTTCCAGAGCATAGGATACATACTTGTCGCAGTAAAACCAGGCATCGTATTAATTTCATTAATAAAAATTTCCCCTGTTTTCTCTACATAGAAAAAATCTACTCTAGCTAAACCCGCAGCATCCACAGCTAAAAATGCTTGAGTTGCCATTTCTTGAATTTGAGCAGTGATCGCTTCACTGACTCGCGCTGGAATAAATAAGTCCGCTTTTCCTTCTGTATACTTGGTTTCATAATCATAAAAATCACTCTCAAAAGTAATCTCTCCCACTACAGAAGCTTTCGGCAAATCATTTCCTAACACCGCACATTCTAACTCTCTCGCTTCTACACCTGCTTCAACAATAATTCGACGGTCATAACTAGCAGCATTATCCAAGGCAGTTTCCAATTCCGAGCGCAACCGCACCTTAGCAATACCCACTGACGAGCCTAAATTAGCAGGTTTAACAAAACAGGGATATCCTAAAGCTGCCTCAATATCATCACACAATTTGGGAAACACACAAGGATTAGACCAAATCTGCGATCGTGTCACTGCCTGATATTTTACCTGGGGCAAACCTGCCTGAGCAAAAGCCATTTTCATCGCGATCTTATCCATACCCATTGCTGACCCCAAAACTCCAGACCCCACAAATGGAACCTGCATTAACTTCAGTAGACCCTGTATGGTACCATCTTCGCCATTGGGACCGTGAAGCACTGGAAACCACACATCTACTTGGGCAGCTTGAGGGGGAGTTTGCCAGAGGTAAGACGAGCTTTGAGAAGCAAGAGAAGAAGTGGTTTCAGTCTCGGAACTATCATCTGTAAGCTGAGATGATGGTAGGTTGCCAGACTCCAGAACTTGTTGAGAAAAATCAGTTGGTTGCCAACGACCATCTTTTTGGATGTAAATTGGCATCAATTCGTATTTGCCTGTATTTTGACCTTGAGTTAAAGCAGTAGCGATCGCTTTTGCCGAATTCAGGGATACTTCATGTTCCCCGGAACAACCACCAAATAATAAACCTACTCGTAATTTTGTCATTATCTAGATTCCTTTAACAGAATTTTATTGCTGATAGATTATCATATTCAGGTTAATCAGTCATTATCAGAAAATTCAGGAAAGTTTATTTCTAACTTGATTTTTGACTAGACTTATTGCAAAAGTCAAAATAATTTGTTTGACTTCTTTTGTTATCTATTTTTCTTTTCTGTTAACTGTGTCTTGTTCGCTTTTAATAGTTGGTGCATTTTTTTTATCTTTCCTTTTTTTTAATTTCGTAGATATGGAGGTGAAGTGTTCCACAGGAGAGTAAAAAATTGTTAATTATTGAATAAAAATAGTTTATATTTTCTTGGAATTTTATCTTATTTTTACTTTGTTGAAGTTATTTTTTTTAGGTTTAATCATTAGCAAATCATGAAATATAAAAATATAAGTTATTATACCAAGGGTAAAAAAATAATGTTATAAATACCGCAAAACTATGCTGCTAAATTATTTTGAATTTATTTGGTTAAAAGAATAGATTTGATGTAAGCATTAAGCTATTAGCTGTCAGCTTTCAGCTCTCATTTCTCATCAAGGAGTTTAAATTAATATAGACTTTAAAGCTAGCTTTTGTAGTCATATTTAATTCTGACTCAGTTATTAAAGATTTTATCTTAAACTAAAAACAATAGGTGTTTGCGTAACATCCCGCAGGGAAGCACTCATAGCTGACGGCTGAATGCTTACGATTTGATTTCTCTTGACTACTGGCTACTAACTACTAAAAACACCTTGATTATTTGTAGCAAAATTTATAAAAATGGTATTATCTATTAACTAATTATCTGACATAAAATCAAGAGGCCATATAGGAAATAAATTATTCAAAATTTAAGATTATATTCATAGCATTCAACAGTCTAGATGTGATATATAAAATTAGATAGTCGATAATCATATATTTAGGAGTTAATAATGATGAATAACGACGAATTTCAGATATTGACACAGCAACGTAATGCTAAACTTGCTGCAGTTTTGATCGAGATAATTGATGGTGAATGGAATCGAGTTAGTAGGCAACTAGATGCTCTTGATACTGATTCTAATGATGTTACTAAAGCAGCAATTTTAGTGGGACAATTTCAAATATTAGATAAGTTGAGGTTAGCATTATCTGAAGGCAGTCTAAGTTCTGATTATGAAATAGAAGCTATATGGCGCTCAAAATTAATTCAGCGGGTTATCGAAGGTTTTAATTTAGACTTAGATACTCACACTCCACCTCGTCAATATAAAAGTATAGCACAACAACTGGCAGAAGCTTGTGGACTAGAAGTAATTATAGATTAATTCTACAAATATAGATGTTATAATTTGATTAAGATTAACTAATTATTTGAATCAAGTAGCCCGGTGAGTTGTAGAGGTAACAACTTCCGGGCTAAGTTATAATTTGGCTTAACTAGCTATCAGCTATCAGCCTAAAAATTTGTGCATATAATTAGGTATCTGTTTGCGGAGCATTCCGTCAAGAAACGCTTTTTTATCGGATTTATTTATAAGAGTAAAAACAATTATGGAAACTAATACTAACAAATTTAATTCAAACATTATTCGACAGTGGGCTAATTTAATAGGAATTCTTGCTGCTTTTTTTCTGAATGTTTATGTTAATCTTGCACCTCCTGGTGGCAAAACTATTGGTGAAATTTCTAATACTGTATTTCAGGATGTTTTGATTATTCCGGCTAGTTATGCTTTTGCAATTTGGGGATTAATTTATTTAGGTTTAATTAGTTTTGGAATTTATCAAGTATTACCAGCCCAAAGAGAAAATCAAATTTTACAGAGATGTGGATATTTTTTAGTAGGTGCAAGTCTGGCACAAATAGTTTGGGTGTTTTTATTTCAATATCAATTATTTACTCTTTCAGTTTTGGCAATGTTAGGAATTTTAGGCTGTTTAATTTGCCTATATCTAAGTTTAGGAATTAGTTATGAAAGAGTGCCTAAAAAAGATAAATGGTTAGTTCATCATCCCATCAGTATATATTTTGCTTGGATTAGTGTCGCAACGATTGTGAATATAGCAAGTGCCTTACATTATTTAGGCTGGAATAAGGTGGGGCAAGTTGCCATAATTTGGACAATTATTATGTTGATAATTGGAGCAATTATTGCAGCAATTATTAATATACAAAAGCAAGATATAGCTTATCCTCTAGTATTTGTTTGGGCATTTATAGCCATTGTAATTCGTCATTTAGATATGCCAATAATTGCAGTTACTGCTGGAATTTTAACTTTAGGATTGGTAGTTTTAGTTTGTGTAAAAATTGCCTCATTCAGATTAAAATAGAATTAGGTAGTAAGCATTTCCTGACGGAATGCTCCGCAAACAGCAGTTCAGTGGTCAGCTTTGTGTAAAAGGGATGAGCAACCTCTGCTAAAATTAAACGACTTGCTCGCGCGTCGGGGATATTTTACCGAATAATTAAGGTTTAAAGCCTCTCATTTATTTAAAGGAGAAACAATAAATTAATTTCCCCTACCGCATCAATCCTATCCGTTTTCAAGCAAAGATAATTATTAATTATTAATTATTAATTATTAATTATTAATTATTAAGGGACTGCTCTGCAAACAGATACAATTATCTATGCACTAACTTTTTAAGCTAATAGCTAATAGCTAATAGCTGATAGCTAATAGCTAGTTAAATTAAGTAAAATTTGAAAAAATAATATGGCAAGAGGAGAGCAAATATATACTCTTAGAGAGTTTCTAAATATAGATGGTGTTTACGAACATCATGGCATTGACTATGGCGATGGAACAGTTATTCATTATCGCAAAGGTACAGAAACTATTGAAAGAACTTCTAAAGAATATTTTACTGATAGAAGAAAAGTTTATGTAAAACGTTACCCAGTTCGTTATATTGCTGATACAGTCATTCAAAGAGCAGAAAGTAGATTAGGAGAAAGAAAATATAATATTGTTTTTAATAATTGCGAACATTTTGCTACTTGGTGCATAACTGGAGTTAGTCACAGTCAACAGGTAAAAAACTTTATTCCTCTGCTTTATCACATTAATGTTGAGCAAATATCAGAACCAATTAAGCAAGCAATTTTGGGAGTAAAAACTGACTTAGATACTGCTAAATTAGTCAACAAAGCTTTAGCAGACATAAAAATAGCTTGGGAAAATATTCAACCAGAATATAAACAACTTAAACAGGAAATAAATACCTGGCAAAAAGTAGCAGTGGCGGCGATGAAACAAGACCGGGAAGATTTAGCTCGTGCCGCCCTAATGCGTAAGCAAAAACATCAACAACGTGCTGATGAATTAGAAGCTAGTTTGCAGAAATTGGCAACCATGACAGAAACACTTTTAAGAAGTCAAGATTTAATTGGTAAAAGTTGATTTTCTTTAATTAAAACTCCATCATAAGATGTATTAACAATTAATAATTAATAATTAATAATTAATTATTAATTATTACCTTTTCTGTAATAGAAGGATTGGCTAAAAGGATTTTTTTTCTTCTCTTGGTAGATTGGATATGACGAGGAGACCTGCTCTGATCAGAGCCGCTCTGAAGATCGCCATCCCAGTCTACAGGAAACTCCGCTTTTTTATCCATGAATGGAGAGGCTTTATACCTTAATTTTTTGCTAATAAATTTGTATGCAACGTCTGTAGGTCGTAGTAAAAATATAAATAATTAACACATTAGGTGGCTAATAATTATCAAAAAGATTATTCCACCTGTGTTGATTACTTAATAATTGAAACTTTACCTAAGAAAAGCATTTTTTTTCATCGTTGGTATTATACTTTTTCTTTGTAACGATGCACTTATAGCAGTTTTAATCTCGGTAGACCAAAGTAGGGTTCAATAATTAATAATTAATAATTAATAATTACAGCATATTTCGGGTAAATGAGGTACAGGGTAAATGATGAAAATATTGTAGTGCGGGCATCTTGCTCGCTTTGGGGTGTACCTCACGGGCAACGGGAAGCGCTGTAATAATTATCATCTTTTCTTAAGTGCAATTTCATAAATCAATGGTATTAAAAAGAATGGATTAGACTTTATTTTTAGTCAAATAGACATCATGGTTCATTAATGGATAATTGATAATAGATAATTGATAATTACCTCTGGTTAAAACCGCTCTTGATTGAATATAAGGAAATATTATTTCTTCTCTTGGTCGATTGGATATGGCGAGGAGACCTAGCCATCTCTCGACCACTTTTTTCCCCTTAAAAGGGTCGGCTTCAAGGCGCGAATTATTTAATTATTAATTAGTTAATTATTCGGTAAAGTTTTTACTTCACTAAAATTATTGATAATATTATTTATTTTATCGTTGGTACAAGCTAATTAAAAAAAAATCATGGGAAGTTCATCTACAGTTATTAATGTCTGAAAAACAGCGCCGTATATTCCGCAAAGAATCTTTAGAACGGCTTTCTTCCCCAGAAAAAATAGACCAATTAATGCAAGTAGTTACTCTCAAAGATTGGCTACCTTTAGCAACATTAGGTAGTCTAGTAATTTTGGGTTTACTATGGAGTATTTTCGGCAAAATACCTATTACTATTAGTGGAAAAGGAGTATTAATTCGCCCCCGACAAGTAATAGAATTTCAGTCAGCGATCGCTGGTAGATTACAATCTTTAAATATAGAAGATGGGCAGTGCATAAAAAAAAATTATGTACTGGCAACTATCGATCCATCTCAGCTCAAAAAACAATTAGAATTACAACAGAATAAACTAACTCAATTAGAATCTCAAGCTCAAAATACTCAACAATTACAAAATCAACGAACTCAACTCGAAATAGAAGCTTTAGCAGGGAAAAAAAACAGTTTAGAACAACGCTTGAAAGATACTCAGGCAATAGCACCAATACTGCAAAACGATACTTTAAATGCCATCGGAGAACAACGTCAGAGTTTAGAAAAACGTTTGTCAGATCTAGAAACAGTAACTCCCGCATTAAAAGAGAAAAAATTAGAGGCGATCGCCAAACAAAAAACTAGCTTACAACAGCGTTTGCAAGATGCTAAAACACTAACTCCTGAGCTACAAGAAAAACAACTAGCAGCACTCACTGAACAAAAAGTTACCCTGGAACAAAGTTTAGAAAATACCAAAGCTTTAACCCCTATTTTGCTTAATCAAAATGAAGTAGCATTACAACAGAAACGAGAAAGTCTACTGCAACGTTTACAAGATGCACGAGAGTTAGCTCCTACTTTTGAAGAGAGACTAGAAAGACGTCAGGAATTACATGAACAGGGAGCCATTTCTGAAAATATTCTATTACAAAGCAAACAAGAATATCAACAAAATCTGCAAAATATTACAGAAATAGAAGCAGAGTTAAAACAACTAGAAGTAGAGCGAACAGAAACTATAGAAAAATATGCACAAAACCTCAATAATATCAAAGAAATTGAGACTAAATTAACAGAATTAAAAGTGCAGGAAGCAGAAGTTAATCAACAATATTTAGACAACCTCAATACTATTAGAGAAATTGAAACCCAAATTCAAGGATTAGATTTACAAACAACCGAAACTGACGAACAATTTTTAGATAATATCAACAAAATTAATGAAATAAAAGCAGATTTACAAGAACTCAAACTACGAGAAACAGAAACAAAGCAAAAATTTTTAGAAAATCAGAATACAATAACTCAAATAAAAGCAGATTTACAAGATTTAGATACTCAGAGAAAACGTTTAGAACAAGAAAATTTAGAAGCAGTTAATACACGCAAAAATCAAATAGAAGAAGTTAAACGAGAAATTGCTCAATTAGAAAAACAAATTGCTGATAATAGCAAAATTCTTAGTCCTGTAGATGGATGTATTGTGGAAATTCAAACTACTCTCGGACAATTTGTCAATCCAGGTACTACTCTGGGTAAAATTAATATCAAAGGAAAATCAGGAGAACTACAAGCAGTCAGTTATTTTGCTGTTTCAGATGGCAAACGCATCACACCAGAGATGGAAATTTTAATCACTCCCGATACTGTAAAACGGGAAAGATTTGGTGGAATTATCGGCAAAATTATTTCTGTATCTGATTTTCCTGTAACAAAAGAAGGTGCAAACTTCGTAGTAGGAAATTCCGAAATAGTAGAAAATATTATCGGCGAAAATGGGGGGAAAATAGAAGCGATCGCTCAACTAAAATTAGACCCTAATACCTTTAGTGGTTATCAATGGTCTTCTTCAAAAGGACCCCAACAAAAATTAACCGCTGGTACAACCACAACAACACGAGTACGAGTAGAAGAAAGAGCGCCTATTACTTTTGTTTTACCAATTTTAAGAGAGTGGAGTGGGATTTAATTGTAAGGAAGAAGGAAGAGGGAAAAAGGAAGAAGGAAGAAGGAAGAAGGAAGAGAAAGTTTAGTTGTCTAACCTCTCAAGTGATTTGATATATATAGAAAATCATGGTTATTTTTCATATATTCTTTTGATTCGCTGGCTATATCTTTGTATGTATTACCTGTTTGAATATGCTTAAACTGAGCAATATAATCACGTTTTGAAATATGATTCATAAATAGTTGTGAATTCCAGTGAAGATTAAGTCTATTCAAGCTTTCTATAATAACTAATCCTTGTTTCTTATTATTTCCACTGAGTTCCATTAAAGTTCTTGCTTCTAAAAGCAAGGCAGCTGCCATAAACATCGGTTGCCTAAAATTATTTTTAAGTTCATTTTTTAAAATACGGACATAATTTAAGCAACTTTCAAAATCATTATTTAGATATTTTGAATACGCTGATGCAAACCATACATTTTTTATTTGATCTAGCCCAACTTTCGCAGCATTATCAACAAGATATTCATAATCTATCTTAGATTCAGATATACCTAGCAAACCTGAACTATTCACTAAATATTCTCTCCAAATGATAGAAGCATTATGATAGTCTAAAATATCTCTAGGTAGAATAGTATTGTTTATTTCTTGCTTGACATTATTCCATATCTCAAGAGATTGTTGATACTCTTTTAAATAAAAAAGAGATTTTCCATAGTGAACAGCAGCAATTTGAAAAATAGGATTAGAATTATCTATATTTTTAACAAAGGTTTCTAAATGTCTTCGTGCTTTTTTATAACAACCTTCTTGTAAAAAGTACAACGCGTAGTAATATTCTATATTTAATAACCCTTTGTTATTTTTTTCATCTTTCAATATTGAATGTGATATATCTAAAAGCTTTTTAATGTTCTTCCCCTCAGACCGCCAAAAATAAAAAGACGCTTCATATGGCAAATCTATAATCTCTGAGATAAGCACATTTTGTACATAATCATAATCTATATCCATTTTATCTCTACTAATCTGTTCTTTATGGAAAGGTTTAGTAACATCAGAAGGTACGATTATTGAAAGATTATAGGAATTATTAATTACTTTTGGTGCTTTAACCGAGAAAATCTTTGCCCTTTCCACATAGGTTTCCATTCTGTAGGCGATCGTAGTGCTGGACGTATCTGTCCTAGTAGAGATGTAGCAATGAATATACTTATAGAAGTCACGATCGCTTTAGGTAAGGTACGACGTTAAAAAAGCGGTTAGCACTTAGCACTCAGCAGTAAGCTTTTAGAAGGGGAATGTTACTCCTCCGCGCACCTTCAGGTTTCTATAAACCCAAGTAGGGGTGATTCGCGAATCACCCCTACAAGCTGATAACTGTTTGCAGAACATTCCAGTACGGAAATGCTAAAAGCTAATATCTAGTTAACTATTATAGCTCTTTGCGTAGGGAACAAGGAACAGAGAATCATGGAAGTTGACAAGGTAATTATTCTATGCTAGAAAAAGGTGGAAATTGGGAAAATCGCAAGAGTGTTTGCTCCCAAGATGTTGAAAATATCTGATTTCAAATAAACTCAAAATCAAAGAAAAGTCTGTGAATTTCCAATCAGTCATAGCTACCTTAAATCAGTTCTGGAGCGATCGCGGCTGTCTCATCGCTCTACCTTATGATACTGAAAAAGGAGCAGGTACAATGAATCCCCACACATTTCTGCGGGCGATCGGTCCTGAACCTTGGTCAGTTGCTTATGTCGAACCCTGTCGTCGCCCTACTGATGGACGTTATGGGGAAAACCCCAACCGCTTCCAACACTACTACCAATATCAAGTCCTGATCAAACCTTCTCCCAATAACATTCAGGATGTGTATCTCGACTCTCTCCGCGCTCTGGGGATCTGCCCAGAAGACCATGATATTCGTTTTGTAGAAGACAACTGGGAAGCTCCTACTCTTGGAGCTTGGGGAGTAGGTTGGGAGGTTTGGCTTGATGGCATGGAAATTACGCAGTTTACCTACTTTCAACAATGTGGTAGTATAGATTGCCGACCAGTGTGCATCGAAATTACTTATGGTTTAGAACGCCTTGCCATGTATCTCCAAGAAGTAGATGCGATTACAAAAATAGCTTGGACTGATAAGGTAACTTATGGAGACGTTTATCTTCAGGGAGAAATTGAACAATGTACCTATAATTTTGAGGCATCTAATCCTGAGTTTTTATTTACCCTCTTTGGTCTCTATGAAAAAGAAGCTGAACAACTAACAAAACAAGGATTAGTTTTACCAAGTCTTGATTACGTTCTCAAATGTTCTCATAGTTTTAATTTACTTGATGCTAGAGGGGTAATTTCTGTCACCGAACGCACTCGTTATATTGGCAGAATTCGTAATCTAGCACGCAAAGTCGGTCAACTTTATTTACAACAACGGGAAAGTCTTAACTTTCCATTGCTGAAAGCTAACCCAGAAGGTCAGGCTAAAGCAGCAGCTTAACGAAGTCAGAAGTCAGAAGTCAGAAGCGAGTGTGTAATTCTGAGGTCTCCTCAGAATGTAAGACAAACTTCATTTCAGTCAGAAGTTAACCCACCCCTCGCCCCTCCCCCTCCCAGCTATCCCTGATAAGGAACTCCTGAAACCCTTGTAGGAGGGTGGGGAAGAGGGGGAAGAGGGGGAAGAGGGGGAAGAGGGGGGAGTAAGAATTTTGTCTACAGTCCTCACTTATAGTGTATTTTTCAATACAATTTTCTCCCGAAAAAGCCGCTCCCAGACTTACCCATAACTTGTCTTTTTTGTCTACGTTTTATGTTAAGAAAGATGTTTATAAAGCATAGCCCTCCCAGGAGGGGAAGTAGGGGATTTGAGCAAGCCTCCAACAATCATTTTAACGAAGTCAGAAGTCAGCAGTTAACCCACCCCTCGCCCCTCCCCCTCCCGTGGAGGGGAAGTAGGGGATTTGAGCAAGCCTCCAAAATCATTTCGTCTGAAAAGGCGGGGTTACGCGACCCAATTATAGCAGTGTACGCTGGTATATTTGCAAATTGCAGGAGGTGTCCAATCGCTAAAATATTAATATTATTGGCATTTTTTCCCCCTATTGCCTGTTGCCTGCGCACAGCGCTATATTTTGATAAACTTAAACTTTGAACAAACAAGAAAGCAAAAACTACCACCAGAGAAAGAAATGGAAATCAGAGAATATTTAGAACCAATAGCTGACATATTCCGCAATTTCGGTACGCCAGAACCAATTGTACATTGGGGACATCCATTGATGATGGCGATCGTTGTATTTGTTATGGGTAGCTTTGTGGGTTTTACTGGATGGCGCAGACGAGTAGTTACTGATGAAGCCATAGCTGTTGAAAGTGCCTCTAGCCACCGTAAGATGGCATCATTTATGTTTTTATTTATGGCATTAGGTTATACCGGTGGAATATTATCTCTAGTGATGCAGGAACAGCAAATATTTGAAAGTCCTCATTTTTGGACTGGTTCAGCAGTATTAGCATTACTGGCAACAAATGGTTTTATCTCCCTAACAAAATTTGGTGGAAATCAAGCTGTATTGCGTACTGCTCATGCTTATCTTGGTAGCATCGCACTTTGTATCATGTTTGTTCATGCAGTGTTGGGTTTAAGACTTGGTTTAGCTATCTAAATTTTGAATCCATAAGCAATTTTCCCTTCTGCCTTCTGCCTTCTGCCTCCTGCCTCCTGCCTTCTTCCTTCTTCCTTCTTCAATAAAATATGAATCAAGCTGTAGCAATTGTCATCAGCCTAGCTTACATATTGGGGCTAGTATCTACCATTGTTCCTTGGGGTATATATGGTATGCTAACTATGGGCTTAGTCTTAGCAATTATCGTACAACAAGGATACCGACAAAACTTACGAAGATCGACTAAAATAATAGCAACTTCTCAGCCAAAAATTAATACTGAAGACTTACTCAGAAATGGTCAGTTTCCAGATTTACTCCCAAAAAGAACGAGAAAATCTCTGCTAAATTCAAATTGGTTGTGGATAACCGCTGGGGCGATCGCTTTTCTTGCTAGTATTTATTTTTTAGTCCGAGTACCCCAACCATCAATAGATGACGTTAGTAAAATAATTCCCGTTGATGGTAACTCCCAGCAACAACAAGTAGTTACTGTTCGTGGAAAAGTGCTTTCTCTTCCCCGCAAGACTCGCTCAGAAAAAGCACAACTGTGGCTAAATGTAACTCAAGTTAGTGAAATAGTAGGTACTGATGGTTCGGCTAATGTACACCAAGACGTTACGGGTAAACTTTATGTCACAGTTCCTCTATTACAAGCAACAGGTGTCTATCCTGGTGAGGCAGTAGCAATTACTGGTTCTTTATACAAACCATCACCAGCAACTAATCCTGGAGGGTTTGATTTTCGTGCCTACTTGGCTAGACAAGGTGCTTTTGCTGGCATTGCAGGTTATAAACTCACCATCACTAACCAAGAAAAGACTAATATTTGGGGATTAAGTCGGATACGACAACGAATTATTCGCTCTCATGTGAGTTCTTTGGGTGTACCAGAGGGTCCTCTTGTGAGTGCAATGGTATTAGGTCGTAGAGCTGTAGATTTATCTTATCAATTACGAGATAAGTTTGTCAAAGTAGGGTTGGCTCATGTATTAGCAGCATCAGGTTTTCATATTTCGTTAATTTTGGGTGTGGTGCTGACTTTGACTAAAAGCTTGCCTCCTGGAGCAAGATTTAGCTTTGGCATTCTGACTTTAATTATTTACGTTGGTTTAGCAGGTATTTCACCTTCAGTATTACGAGCAGCATTTATGGGGTTGGCGGCTTTGGTTGCCATTGTTTCTCAACGTCAAGTTAAACCATTAGCTTCTTTAACTGTGGCTGCAACTTTTCTACTATTAATCAATCCTTTATGGATTTGGGATTTAGGATTTCAGTTGAGTTTCTTGGCAACTTTTGGGTTGTTGGTAACAGCGCCACCATTAATGAAACATTTGGATTGGTTGCCTTCTGGTGTTGCATCTCTGGTTGCTATTCCGATCGCTGCTTCTATTTGGACTTTGCCTCTATTACTGTATGTTTTTCATGTTGTGTCTCCCTATACTATTTTTGTGAATATTATTACTGCGCCTTTGGTTGCGGTGATTACACTGGGTGGTTTTATCAGCGCCATCGTGGCTTTGATTTCTCCTTATGTAGGTAGTCTTATTGCTGGAATATTATATTTTCCAGTCAAGGTTTTAATAGGGATCGTAAATTTTTTTAGTGCGTTGCCAGGAAATCAAGTGGCGGTGGGTGCTATATCAATTTATCAATTGGTTGTGCTTTATGGGTTGATTTGTGGTATATGGTTGTGGAGAAATAGACCGCCAGAAGTGAATCAGAGAAAAAAGAAAAAGTTTTCTCTAAAGTCTTGGCAGTGGGGTGTGATTTTAGCGATCGCTATCATTATTATTCCTCTTTGGTATACTCGAGCTTCTGTGTTTCAAGCTACTATTCTTGACTCATCTGAGGAACCAGTGTTTGTGGTTCAAGATGGACGGAAAGTAACTTTGATTAATTCTGGAGGTGAAAATACGGCTAAGTTTATGGTATTACCATTTTTACGCCAGCAAGGTATTAATAGAATTAATTGGTCTATTGCCCTTCATTCTCAAAAAGGTTTGAGTCGTGGTTGGTCAGATATTTTGAATACTTTGAGAGTGAAGATATTTTATGATGTGGAAGCTGATGATGAAAAGAATTATCAAACTAACAACCAACCTGTTCTAGATGCTGTGGGAGCTAGTCGGGCTGATTATTTTACTTTGGTAAATAATCAAACTGTTGAATTGGGTTCGATACAGATGAAGTTAATTAATTCTGAGACCCCAATTGTGGAATTTCTGATTCATGGCCAAAAGTGGTTATTATTGGGAGATGTAAAATTGCGGGAACAGAGTCGGTTACTAGCGGCCAGAAGTTTTCCGCAGACTCAGGTGCTTTGGTGGTCTGGGAACAAGTTAAATCCAGAGTTGTTGAATATTATTCGGCCAAAAGTAGCGATCGCTTCGTCTGATTCTGTCCATCCAGATATGGTGGAACTTTGCCGGGAAAATAATATTCTTCTATTTTGGACTGGTCGTGATGGTGCCATTCAATGGACTCCTGCTACAGGGTTTCAAACTACTTTAGAATCGGATAAGGTTGATAGTTCTTTACTTTGAGAAGGGAGAAGGGAGTAGGGAGTAGGGGAATAGGGGAGTGGCTCACAGGGATTATGGCACGGATACACGGATACCGAAGTCGTAGGGGCGAATGGCATTCGCCCGTACAGGAGTAGGGGAGTAGGGGAGTAGAGAAATGTCCGCGCTCTGTTTGCGTAGTGCTATGGATTTAGGATTTTTTACAAATAATTCAGATTTGCTGTATAATATAATAATGTGTATTTTCTGAAGATCGAAATTTAATTATCATTTTTGACTTTTCAATTTTGACTTTGGATTTTTTATGGAGAGGTGGCAGAGTGGTCGAATGCGGCGAACTCGAAATTCGTTGAAGGGTGACTTTCCGTGGGTTCGAATCCCACCCTCTCCGTTTAAGTTTAACTTATCTACAACATTGGCGATCGCCCTCACTATTAACTATTTTTAGTTGAATAAAAAGTCATGCGTATAGCCGAATGATCCCTTATAGTAGATAAGATATCACAAAAATTGCAAGGATGCAACCAAAATTCCTTTGACCCGCGTTTTTTTAGGAGCTTCGCACAATGATAATAAATATTGATTGGTGATTTTTCACTCAAGAGGTATGGATGGAAAGATTCGGTCGGGGAAAAACAAATATTTTTAGGAGCTTTTCACCATGAAAATATTTCTGCTATTGCTCTTGGAAAAATTCCTGAATATTTTGATTGTGTATTAGTTTAGAAGTTTAGTTGAATAAAAAGTCATGCGTATAGCCGAACGACCCCTTATAGTAGATAAGATATCACAAAAATTGTGAGGATGCAACCAACATTCCTTTGGCGCGCGACTTTTTAGAAGCTTCACATAATGAAAATGAATATTGGTGATTTTTCACTCTATGAGCTGTGAATAGAAAGATTCGGTCGGGGAAAAACAAATATTTTTAGGAGCTTTTCACCATGAAAATATTTCTGCTATTGCTCTTGGAAAAAATTCCTGAATATTTTGATTGTGTATTAGTTTAGAAGTTTAGTTGAATAAAAAGTCATGCGTATAGCCGAACGACCCCTTATAGTAGATAAGATATCACAAAAATTGTGAGGATGCAACCAACATTCCTTTGACGCGCGACTTTTTAGAAGCTTCATAAAATGATAATAAATATTGATTGGTGATTTTTCACTCAAGAGGTATGGATGGAAAGATTTGGTCGGGAAAAAACAAATATTTTTAGAAGCTTTTCACAGTGAAAATATTTCTGCTATTGCTCTTGGAAAAATTCCTGAATATTTTGATTGTTTGTTAGTTTAGAAGTTTAGTTGAATAAAAAGTCATGCGTATAGCCGAGCGGACCCTTATAGTAGATAAGATATCACAAAAATTGTGAGGATGCAACCAAAATTCCTTTGGCGCGCGATTTTTTTAGGAGCTTCACAGAATGAAAATGTTGGTAATTTTCCACTAAACTAAGTAAGGAAGTATAGATAGAGCCGGAAAAATCTGATTTTAATCTGAAAAGTAGAGGAATAAAGAAGCATTTTTCAATATTTTTCCTGTATTACCGAATAATAAAGGTTTAAAGCCTCTCCTTTAAAGGAGAAACAAGAAAAAATAAAGTTCAATATTTCAAACCTCTGACTTTCCTAGGTCATGCTGCGCAAACAGGCAGAGAGAGGTACTGATAACTGTTAAGGCAGTTCCGACCATAGGAGGCTAACTGAAATGACCTCTATTCCACTCCCGACTGGTAACTCAAAAACTTAATCCCAGGCAAAAATACCAAATGGCTTCTATAAATGCGGATGGGACCCCGCGACGACGTTTTGCTAGCGCAAAGCTCTGCTAACGGCTGTCGCCGACATGAAAAGCTTTAGCTCCTCTTCCGGAGGCTAGTCAAAAGCGGTCGGAACCCGGCAAAGTTTCGGAGTCATGGGAATGCCGACTCCTGTGTTTAACTTTTAACTTTTAACTTCTGACTTTTAACTTCTGACTTCTGACTTCCACTTAACCACCTATCCCTAAACGAGCAGCTAAAGCAGGAGTTAAAGGAAATAAAGTAGCGATCGCCACAAACAAAGCTAACAAACATAAAGTAGCTCGTAGATCGTCAGGTTCGATTAATTCATTTAAACAAGGGCGTTCCAAATTTCGCTGCAATACCAAAATAATAATCGCCCAATATAATGCTAAAGGATTAACCAGAGAAGCAATAACTAAAACCACAAAAGTGAAAAATGTTGCTCTACCTGCAACTTTCCGAGCATAAATTGCCTGAATAATTCTACCGCCATCCAACTGACCCGCAGGCATAAGATTTAGCGCTGTAATTACCAAACCCAACCAACCGATAATTGCTAGTGGGTGAACATCTACTATATTTTGATTTACCGCCGAACCTAAAATCACCCGTGCTAAAGTTCCCACTAAAACAGAAGCTCTGAAAAATTCGGACGGCATCTGAAACATACTACCTTCGTGGGAAAGCAACAAACCCACCAATAGCATTGCCAAAGAAAGTATTCCTCCAGCAGCAGGTCCGGCAAAAGCTACATCAAAAAGCACTTTTCTATTGGGTATTGCTGACTCGAAACGGTTAACAGAGCCAAAACTGCCAATTTGCCAAGCTGGGAGAAAAAATGGCCAACTAAAGCGGACATTGTGACGTTTTGCCAAGACTTGATGGGCAACTTCGTGAATACCTAAAACTGCGCATAGACCAAGTGCAATGGGTAATGCTTCTGGATACCGTGCGGGTTCGTTGAAAAAGTCAAACCCTAATAATAAACCACCTGCTTCAAAACTGGTGGCAATAGTAGCGATCGCCAGCACAACTGCCAGAATTTTTTGGGATGTAGTAGCAGGTTGAGGGTCATTTTTGCTTGGTAAAATGATGACTACTGGTTTACCTTCAGGACTTTCTATGAGGAATAGTCGGTAGCGATCGCCTAGTTTTTCTTTTAAATTGACTGATAATTTGGTATGGACTTTTTCTACATCTCCCCGTAAGTTACCTTTGAAAATAGCTCCTTCTTGATAAGGAATAGTTTCGGTGGTGAAGAAAGTATCGATACCAAAAATATCTTTAATTTTCTGGAGGTCTTCACTAGGGATAGGGATAAATTCTGGAGTTTGTTCTTTTTGTGGTTCAGTGTTTGCTATTTTATCCTGAGTTGGTTGAGTTTCTTGTTCATTGCTAGATAGTTGTGAGGAGTCGCTGATGGTTTTGAGACCGGGTTGGTCTTGTGCATCTTTAGCTGCTATTGTTCGTAGCTGTCGTCCCAAATATATATATAATCCTGTACAAGCTACGAGCAAAAATAGGACAAATACTAGGTTAAGATAAATTCCGGCAGCAAATAGAGCAAAAAATAGTAGCCAAGGTGCCATTAATACTACTGATTGTAACCAGGCTAGAATGCCTACTCTACCATAAGGTCTTGCTCTGTTGTATCCCCAACCGAGAATTCCCAGAGTGATTAAAGCTACTATGACTGTGGTTATGTTTTCAGATATGTTATACATAATTGTATGTGCAATTCAAAAATCTAAGATAGAATGCAGTAGGTTTTTCTATTATATTTTTACTAACAAAAGCAGTAATTTTCTAATGAAAACTCTTTGTTTTTCATACTTAACTTTTCAGGCATTTAATCAAAAAAGTTATAATTACCGAATAATTAATAATTAATAATTAAATAATTCTGGTTTAAAACCTCCCCCTTTAAGGGGAAAAAAGCGGTCGTTTGCGGAGCAGTCCGTTAGGATGGGATGGTGAGGTCTCCTCGCCATATCCAATCGACCAAGAGAAGAAATAATATTTCCTTATATTCAATCAAGGACGGTTTTAACCAGAGGTAATTATCCATTATCCATTAATGAAATTAGTTATTTAAAAAGTCTTTTATTAATTAAGTCTCAATCTAAACCTGCCTAAGTATTTTTTTGAAAAAAATCTGTTGAGCTGATTAATTTGTTACTTTTTTCCTCTAAATTTTGCCGTAAGCATTCAGCCATTAGCGGTCAGCTTTCAGGAATTAGTAGCTTGAGGATTTGAGTAATATTTAGTCGTGAGCAAGTAGCTAATTTATTTCAGACTTTTAATTATGTTAAATCTTTAATTCTGATTCCTCCTTCAAGGGCAATTAAGTTAATAGTTGATTGCTAATAGCTGACACCTGTTTGCGCAACATTCCGCAGGAAATGTTTACCTTTTGCCTATACCAATAATTGCGATTTACCATTTCCCAAAAATGATGTTATTGACTCACTCTTGCATGAATTTTTCTGTCGCTCCTGTATCAACATGAACATAACTGCGACGTTTAGCAGCTGTATAATTTGGATTGAGTCTAATTGCTTGATTATAATCAGCGATCGCCCCCCAATTATCTCCTACTTTTCGCAATACATTTCCCCGTCGATAATAAGCTTTCGGATGAGTGGCATCTAATTTAATTGCCTGATTATAATCATCAATTGCTCCTTGATAATCTTCTAATTTTTCTTTAACATCACCTCTATAAATATAAGCATCTGAGTGACCTTTATCCATCTCTATTGCATGATTAAATTCTGCCAAAGCCAATTGATAATTTTGCTGTTCATATTCTTTTAATCCCTTTTGATAAAAATCATTGAATCCTAGCTTTTCATTTTCACTTTTTATTTCTGTATATTCTTCAAATTCAGTTTTTTTTTCTGTGATATTTTCTGTTTTTTCTTCTATATTAACTAATAAATTTTTGAGAGAATTAGCTACTATCAAGCTTCCAGCCACAGCCTCTTTTCTTGCCCATTTATCTGTAGCTAAAATATCATCTAAAGTAGGATTTTTCTGATAATCTGATTTATGCTTTTCACATACATATTCAATCAACTTAGGAATATCCAAAAAAGGAATTTTTTCTTCTAAAAATAATGCCACAGCTTGTTCATTTGCCGCATTCAAAGCCGCAGGCATCGAACCACCTATACGACCCGCAGCATAAGCCAATTGAATACAAGGATATTTCAAATTATCAGGTTCCTTAAAAGTCAAACTACCAGCTTTAACTAAATCTAATTGTTTCCAATCAGTATAAATCCTTTCCGGCCAAGATAAAGCATAAAGTAGAGGCAAACGCATATCTGGCCAACCCAACTGAGCTAAAACAGAAGTATCTTGTAACTCAATTAAAGAGTGAATTATACTCTGAGGATGAATGACTATATCAATATTGTCATAATCTAATCCAAACAAATAATGAGCTTCAATAACCTCCAAACCTTTATTCATCATTGTGGCAGAATCAACGGTAATTTTCCGACCCATGGACCAGTTAGGATGTTTAATAGCATCCGCCACTTTTACGTTTGATAATTTCTCAATTGGCCAGTCTCGAAAAGCACCGCCAGAAGCAGTTAAAATAATTCTGCGTAAACCCTCTTTAGGCACACCTTGAAGACATTGGAAAATTGCTGAATGTTCTGAGTCAGCAGGCAACAATTTTACTCCGTGTTCCTCAATTAAGGGATTTACAACTGGGCCTGCTGCGATAAGTGTTTCTTTATTTGCCAAAGCAATATCTTTTCTGGCCTCAATAGCGGCGATCGTCGGTAATAAACCAGCACAACCGACAATACCTGTGACTACAGCTTCTGAGTCACCATATCTAGCAACTTCGATGACACCATCTTGGCCTGCAAGCAATATGGGTTGAGGTCTCAGGTCAGCAATGGCCTCTTTTAACTCTGTAAATTTAGACTCATCATTAATAGCAACAATTTCAGGGGAGAACTGCCGTACTTGTTGGGCTAACATTTCGACGTTGCGTCCAGCAGCTAACCCAATAACTCGAAATTTGTCTGGGTTTTGAGTAACAATATCTAAGGTTTGAGTACCAATAGACCCTGTAGATCCCAAGATTGTAATTGCTTTCATATTTTTTGAAAAAATTTGTCCACAATTACACTATACGATTCATTGGTGATTTTGTGTTATGACTTTAAGCATTCAGGTATCAGCTTATGGGCTCAAGTAAAAACTATTTGTAGTGCTATAAGAGGCTGTTTGCTAAAGTCATAGTTTATTAATTGATAATTGATAATTGATAATTACCTCTGGTTAAAACCGTTACGGAATTGAATATAAGGATATATTATTTCTTCTCTTGGTTGATTGGATATGGCGAGGGGACCTCGCCATCCCTCAACCGCTTTTTTCCCCTTAAAAGGGTCGGCTTCAAGGCGCGAATTATTTAATTATTAATAATTAATAATTCGGTAATACTAAATCTAGTTATGAAAAGCTAGTGTCCAAATCCTTTTAAGCCTTCTGTATTCTGCCCTCTGATTTATATCCTAGCTTCACAATAAACCTTCTTTCCCTCACTAGATTTAGTATAATCTGTTTTTGTTATTTGTAAGCATTCAGCTATTAGCATTCAGCTCTCAGCTTTTTCATGAACTATGTGACTCGATAGACTATTAAAGTTAACTAATATACTCTTACCCATACTTTTAATTCTTTGAAATCTCTCAATTGCTTTTTCCTCCTTTAAAAGTAATAATAAAGCTGATAGCTGATAGCTAATAGATGACTGCTGAATGCTTACTGTTATTTAGGTTTTTTTGAGGTTTAATAAGATTAATTATGTAGAAATCCAATTACCATGAAAACCAGTAGGTACTCGTACAGGTAAATGAATTTTTGCCAGAGGTTCCTCCTCAAAATTAGCAGCATCAATAATAACTAAATCGCTAGTTCCTTTATCCTCATTACTAACAAAAGTCATCACATAACCATCTGACTCAGACTCTCCCCCTTTTCTCGGAACAAAGGTTGCCTCTCCACAATAATTTCCTGGTTTAAAGCGATGTACTTTACTTGTCTTATTCACCAAATCATACTGAATTAATTCAGGAAAATAATTAGGAATGCCTTTACTAGCTATTAACTCTAAATCAACATGAGGCATATAACCAAAACGGTAAGGTTGTCCAGTTTTTCTCTGGTCAAAAATAGGAAAATCTACCATACGATCATCAATAATCCTCCGAAAACTAGATTTATTACTAAGGACACTGGCAATATTATCATCCAAAATCAAAGTAGGATAATGAGCAAAATCAATAATTACTTGATTATTATCTTCAAAAGCATTCATAAAATGCCACATCCAGAAAGATTCTGTTTTCAACCAGAAATTAATTTCTTTTCCTTGATGACGATTCATTAAACTAATTTTTGTTCCCTGATCGGGTTTCCAAACAAGAGGAATTCCTCCTAAAAATGCCTTCATTATGTCAAAAACCAAAGGACAATGAAAGAATATCAAATAATTTTCCGTAATTATAGAATCATGTAAAAGAGCAGGTTCAGGCAATTCTATAGGTACTTCTTTAACAATTTTTCCTTGACTATTTGCCACATAATAAATTAAATAAGGAAGAGCAATAAATGAATACCGAAAGAAATGTAACTCTCCAGTTTTCGGGTCAAAACGTGGATGAGCAGTCATCGCCTCTTGTACTTTTCCACCAAAATTATATTCACCTAATGTTTCCAACTCTGGAGTAATTTTATAAGGTAATCCAGCTTCAAATAAAGCCAGAATATTATCACCACAAGAAATAACATTTGTATTAGCATAATTTCTCATATTAAACTCTGGAAAAATAGGTTTTTCTCCCTTCATATCTTGAAGTAAACTATCGGTTAAAATCCAGCGATTTTGATAACTAACTTTACCATCTTTAAAATAAACAGCATGAATCATCCCATCACCTTCTAAGGGATAATTATAAGTAGAAGGTTTGAGAAAAGGATTGGGACTATTCCTCATATAAATTCCAGATAAATCTGATGGTATTTCCCCAGTAATCTTTAAATTATTCACATCAACTTCTTTAAAAACAGGAGCATTAATTCCTTGTAAAAATAAATGATTACTACTCCATTCTTCCATAGAATCTAATTCTTTCCTAACAGCAGGGGATGTGAAAATATAATGACTACTTATAGAGGCAAATAAGGAAGCTAAAGCTGTTATTTTAAGGAAATTTCTGCGAGAGAATTTCAGGTTTAGGTGGTTCATAATTGAGATGATAAAAAGAAGTTTTTAATGTAGCAATCTGCGCTTATGTTGTAATATTTTATTGTAGGGATTTGGTATCTAAACCCAAGCGCAAATGGGATTTGGAGACCAAATCTCTAAAGTTTTTTCACGAGTTATTTCATATTGCTATACCAATTCCCATCCTGTTCAATAATTGATAATTGATAATGGATAATTGATAATTGATAATTACCTCTCCCTAAAAGGAAGAGGATTGAATAAAAGGAAAATTTTTTCTTGTTTCTCCACAGCGAGTGAGAGGCTTTAAACCTTAATTATTCGGTAATATACAAAGTTACTTTGTTTTAGGGAACAGGAAATAGAATAGAAAAATAATAGGTGTTCATTAATGGATAATGGATAATTACCTCTGGTTAAAACCGTCCTTGATTGAATATCAGAAGATATTATTTCTTCTCTTGGTCGATTGGATATGGTTAGGAAACCCATCCATCTCTCGACCGCTTTTTTCCCCTTAAAAGGGTCGGCTTCAAGGCGCGAATTATTTAATAATTAAAATTAATAATTAATAATTCGGTAAGCATTCAACTATTAGCATTTAGCAATCAGATGCATTAATATATTCAAGCAAGAACTGAGGTTAGGTTATAGCCAATTTCATTGATGAATTTTAATTCTCCTTGGTGGATAATTCCTCTCTAGTATGATAATGAGTTAATAACAAATAGCTGATGGCTGACTGCTGAATGCTGAATACTTACAATAACTGTATCTTATTAGTCTGAGAAACTCTATATAATCGTTAATTAATAGTTGATTGTTTAAGGTTTAAAGCCTTCACGAATAAAAGGGAAAAAATCCTTTTATACTAATTCTTCAAAGTATGGCTATAGTGGGAAAATGCTTTATAGTTGCTTGATTGAAAGGTTCCTATTTGAGTAGGGGGTCTTATTAACTGATAACTGAAATGACCTTGACAGTAATTTAGCTTTTTTGAAATGATGCAACTTGATATAAGTCATCAATTTATGATAAACATTCAAGAAAATTTTAAATATCTATTTCACATTGAATAATACCAAAGAACCAAAATTTAAAAGTCTAATTCTACTCCCACCACCTGTTGTGAGTAAGCTAATAATTATAGCAGCCTTAATTTTTTTTGTATGTAGTAGTTTACGCCATACCTTGTTTTACTCTACTGGTTTTGACTTGGGTATTTATGACCAGGTTGTATATTTGATTAGTCAAGGAGAATCTCCAATTTCTTCTTTTTTGGGCTATCACCATCTGGGTAATCATGCTGCTTGGGCAGTCTATCCTCTGGGATTATTGTATCTGATTTATCCTAATGTATACTGGCTACTTTTGGTACAAGCTATATGTTTGGCATTGGGAGTTTTGCCTACTTGGTGTTTAGCCAAACAGGCAGGTTTAAATCAAGGACAAGCAGTAGCGATCGCTATTTCTTATCTCTTTTACCCAGTGGTTTTTAATATTAATTTATTTGATTTTCACCCGGAAGTTATGGCATTGCCTGCTATTTTAGTTGCTATTTTAGCTGCTAGAGTGCAACGTATTTTCTGGTTTTGTCTGGCAATTATTTGGGTGTTAGGTTGCAAGGCAGTTTTATCATTAACTGTAGTTTTTATGGGTGTTTGGTTACTAACTTTTGAAAGGCGGAAGTTTTGTGGTTTAGTTGCTCTTTGTTTAGGTATTTTTTGGTTTGTGGTTGTCACTCAAGGAATAATTCCTTTTTTCAGTGGTGAAGAGGTAGCTGGAGTAGGACGTTATAGTTATCTGGGAGATTCTGTTGTGGGAATTATGATTAATATTTTGCTACAACCAGGGGTAGTGTTAGGAAAGATATTATCTTTTGAGACTATCAAATATATTTGTCTGTTATTTTTACCTGTAATTTGGGGAATATTTCCTCTACTTCAGACAAATAAAACTATTTTGCCTCATCTTATCCCTCTCATTCCAACTATTCCCACAATTGTGTTAAATGTGTTGTCTGAAGTATCATTTCAAAGAAGTTTAAATTATCAATATTCGTTGCCAGCGATCGCTTTTTTATTATTAGCAGTAATTTCCTGTTTAGCAGCAGCTTCAAAAATTGAAGAAAATAACATTTCATTAGATTCATCTGGGAAAAGAGAGTTAGAAATTCCCAAATTTAATCTGAGATTATCAGTACCAAATTTTCAAGCTCCTAAAATGATTATTTTGTGGTCTGTTTTAATGTTTTTATTGCTTGGTAATGTAGCAGATTTATTTTTATATTGGCAGAGTTTGGATACTTGGCAAGCCACAAAAAATGCAATTACTTATGTCAAAACTGAAGGAGGAGTACTCACAGATAATAGATTAGCACCCCATTTTACTCATCGCTCAACAGTAAAATTATTAAATCAAACAAAGCCAGATAATTTAGATGAATTTGATTATGTAGTTTTGAATTTACGTCATCCCTGGCCGGATACTGAGGAGGCAGGTATTATCCTTTCTCAAAATCTCCAAAATAACCAAGAATGGGAATTAAGTTATCAGGAGAATGATGTACTGGTATTTGAAAGAAAGGAATTAATAATTAATAATTAATGGTAGTCTTGCATAGTAATGGTATATGGGAAAAAGGGATACCTGGTAGGGGAGCAAGATGCTCCCACTATCGTACCTCGTAACAAAAATAATGACAATGCACGACCATTACAATGCACAACCACCTAATTAATAATTAGAGATAGTTTTCATTATCAATTATCAATTATCCATTATTCATTATCAATTATTTCTTTGGCTTCTCTAAATTCAAGAATTTTTTGATACAAGCTTTCGTGGGTTTCATGTTCAAATAACTTATCTCTGAACTCAAGATAATCTCCTGCCCCTAAATTACAAGCCGCAACAAATTGGAAAAATTTTAAGAGTTCTAAATGATCTTTAAGGATTAAAAGTGCTTCTTGAATGACTTTTTTTTCGTTAGTTGTTCTGGTTTTCATAAGATACCTCAGTGATAAAATCAATAGGGTTGGCAGTTTTAATTGTTGATAAAGTTTTACAGCGGTTGATTAATCTTTTATCGCAAGTTATGAAGTAGTAACTTTGTGAAGCTTCAGCACAAGCTACATGATAAGAATCAAGTAATTTAATTCCTTGATTTTGTAGTTGTTTTGCTCGTTTTTATTCTGATTGTTCCATTTGTTGATAAATGGTGGCTCAAGTCAAAAAGTTAGTGATTTTTTCTTGCCTGGTTAGATCGGAATTAAATATATTTAGGACTTACGCAGATACGCTATATACAGCGGTTACAACTATTGTCCAATAGTTATTAGACTCTATACATAGTGCCTTTGCGTAAGTCCTGATATTTTCATATTCTATCGGTTCTGAGTTAACGCTCTTCAACCTATCGATTTTTAATCATCCCTAAAATTAACAAAACTGCTTCAGTTTCTAAGGCTATTTTATTCTGTGTTTGGTCATCAAAAGTACGATTATAAACACTGGTATCTAGATAAAGCTTACCGATCTAATCTAAAAGTATTTACAGATAAAAGTTTTAGCCTTTTTGGAGTATAAAAAAGTGCCTGTTTTTCTGCTCTTCACGCTCAAAAATTTAGTATTTTAGGCGTATAGTTGAGCAGAAAAATCATTCTTACAATTCTTACTCCTACCTCCTCGCTCGTTCCCATTTATCCTGTCTCCTGTCTCCTGTCTCCTGTCTCCTACCCTCACCCATAAGACTTTTTCAGCAAACCCTAAATAAACCCTAATCACATCATGCTACTTCCTGAATTATTGTTAAACTGATTGGAGAAGTAACTCCCAAAAGTAAACCCTTATCTATTCCATCAAAAATAACTTGAGTTAGTCCAGAATAATTCCTGTGATTTTCTACATAGTAAATAATGAGCGTGGAATTTAGGTAACAACTGAAATAGAATTGCTATAATATTCCTCACTTATTCCTTCTAGCTGACAAACTACTGATAAAACTGATAACCTTGATTTTGCCAACTTATAAATTTGTTAAGTATAGCAAAGTCTTTGAGCGTATTACCGAAGAATTAATAATTAAATAATTCAGGTTTAAAGCCGACCCTTTCAAGGGGAAAAAAATAAATTTTTTCCTTTTATTCAATCCTTTTCCTTTTAGGGAGAGGTAATTATCAATTATCAATTATCAATTATCAATTATTGAATCACTTCTTCCTTCTAAAAATGATAATTCTCAAACGATTAAAATCAGATTTTCTACTTCAAATAACTATCATTGCTGCCATAATTTTATTTATCTGTAGCAGTGTGCGTCACTTATTATTTCAATCTACTGCTTTTGAAATGGGAATTTATGACCAAGTTACTTATTTAATAAGTCAAGGTTTACCCCCTATTTCTTCCTTCTTAGAAGTACATCATTTAGGTAATCATGCTGCTTGGTCAATGTATCCTGTAGCATTACTTTATAAAATTTATCCTTCTGTCTATTGGTTATTACTAATACAAGCAATTTGTTTAGCAATAGGAACAATTCCTACCTGGAGTTTAGCGCGTCATGCTGGCTTAAATAAAAAACTTGCTTTTGCTATGGCAATAGTTTATTTATCATACCCAGTAGTATTCAATCTCAATTTATTTGATTTTCATCCAGAAGTAATGGCATTGCCAGCAATGTTAGGAGCAATTTTAGCAGCAAAATTAGATAAAACTCTCTGGTTTTGTATAGCTATTATTTGGGTTTTAGGTTGTAAAGATGCTTTATCTTTACCTATAGCTGGAATGGGTTTTTGGTTATATTTCTATGAAAAAAAGCGGTTGTGCGGAGCAATAGCTTTATTTGCTGGTGTAGCTTGGTTTATTATTGCTACTCAAGTACTAATACCTTATTTTAAAGATGGTCAACCACCAGGAGGAGTCGGACGTTATCGATATTTAGGAGGCTCCATACAAGAAATTTTACTGAATATGCTTTTAAGACCAGAACTGGTGTTTGGTAAATTAATTTCACTGAAAACTGTAGAATATTTACTATTACTAAATCTGCCTATAATTTGGTGGCTTGCTCCTAAATATTTAACTCCTTTAATAGCAGCTTCTCCCGTTTTAGCTATGAATATTCTCTCTAAAATTGATGCTCAAAGAGATTTAATTCATCAGTACTCTTTGCCCATATTACCTTTCTTATTAATGGCTGTAATTTATACTATTGCTGATGGAAAATGTGGTTTATGGTATTGGCTATGGAATTTACGCAAACCTCAAACAGATAAAGCTGAAAATATATCTACAATTGTTAGCGATCGCTTACCAAAATTTATCATTATTTGGTCTTGTATTGGATTTTTAGCTTTGGCTAAATATGGGTATTTTTGGTCTATTTATTTAGATTATCTAGATACTTGGCAAGCAGCACGAGAAGCCATTGCTTTAGTTGATACAAAAGGTGGTGTTTTTACTACTTCTGAAATTACGCCTCATTTAACTCATCGTCAGTTCATTAAGTTAATTGTGGAAGAAGATAAATTACCCGCAAATGAAGCATTAGATGAGTATGATTATGTGTTGGTAAATATACGTCATCCAGGGTGGAAAAGTAGTCAAGAATATTCACGGAAATTAGTAGATAAACTCAAAGTTAATTCAGAATTTCAGCTTAGTTACGAACGAGATGATGTTTATTTATTTGAAAAGGGGAAAAACATTTCCCTGTTTCACTAACGCATCCTACTAAATTTATGAATAATCAATTAAATAGAGCCAATATCTTCTGGGTTAAAATTTCTTAAAGGTAGATAGGGAGATGCGATAGATGGGTTGCTCCATATTTGTTCTAATCTAGTTTTGGCATGAGATATTAAACTGCGAAGTTCTTCTATTGTTTCTAAACCTAAAGGTGACAATAATTGTTCGGCAAAATCTACTTTTTTTGCTTCTAATAAATATTTTGGAGTCTGTTCCATGTAGAATAAACTCCAACCATGCCAATATGAATTACTGCTATCTTCTGTTTTACTTTCAGATAGGAGAAATAAGAAAAAATCAGCTTCTATAAATTGCTGCATTGGAACAGTTTCTGCGATTTTTCCATTTGTATGACGCTGATTTAATATTTCTGAATGACGATTATTTGAGGAATTTTCAAATAGTCCTAAAGGTTGAGATATGTCATTGAATGGTATACATGGACTGTCAACAAAAATGGATAAACATAGTTCATCAGTATAACAAATTTCTTGTTCCAGGATTTCTGAAATTAACACCCACCGATTTTCTCGAATTAGAAAAGAAAAATATATGACAAATAATTCGTGACCTATGAACCTATAAAAATCTAAATAAAAGGATTTTTCTTTACTTACAAACTCAGAATCTTGATGTCTATTTTTATCGACAATGTTAGAAAGTATTTCATTTATAATTTTAGAATGGTTGACTGGCTGCGAATAACGACTAATAATTTCTCCAAAATCTTTATATAAGCTAATAGCTGCATAATTAGATTCTTTTGTAGTTGCTATTACTTCTGTCACACCAGCAAATTCTATAACCAGTTCTTCTGTTATATCGATTCCTTTTATCAGTGTATCTTCATTTATCACCTTTTTTTTAGAAGATTTTGTGGCAAGTTCTCCTATTTTCTTATTTAAGAAGTATTTGGTATACGAATAAAATGTCCCACGACCTAGATCGTTTTCCATTATTTCTTTTTTTGCTATTTCTGCAATTGAACCTTTCCTTTTTATTTCCTCTTCTAGTTCTTGCAAAATACTCCGAATAGCTCTTTCAAGAAATTGTATTAATTTGTTGCGCTCTGTAGATTTTTCTTGATTATCCACAGGCATATTGTAAGTAATAACTCGTCTCATTCGCAGGTCAAAAGTCCGAATAGCTCTTTCAAGAAATTTTATTAATTTGTTGCTATCTGTAGATTTTTCTTGATTATCCACAGGCATATTGTAAGTAATAACTCGTCTCATTCGCAAGTCAAAAGGTAATTTTTCTGGAGTACCAAAAGCAGTATTCATAACCATAATAAATTTTCCCTCTCCCAAAGTTTTCATTGCATATCCAAGCTCAATTAATACATTAGGATTTGGAGTAGGGCGAGAGTTTACATCTTTTTTATTAATAATTGAAACATCACACACAAAAATCTGAGCCTCGTCAATTTTCTCAAAAATAGTCTTAACAATATCTGGCGAACCAGGTACATTTTGAGTATCGCGGTCTGTAACTGGTTCCACTTTAATAGAATCATCATTACGAATAGATTTTACAGCTTTCTCAAGAGCCTTCTCAATAAATCCACGATTTGTATTATTTGGTAAATCTGACTGCCAAGAATAAAAGATTTTGCAATCCATAATCTGTACAAAAAATAGTATTTATAAAATTAACAATTTCCATTCTAATAGAAAAAAATAAATCCAATCAGCTCGCAATCTTAAATACACCAAAAATCAAAAAAAAATCCTATTTCCTATTATCCTAAATATTCTTTTTCTTCCCTGTTAACTGTTACCTATTACCGTTTATTTAAACTATTCAACCGCACATAATATTATCAGGACTTACGCAAATTCACCTTGCAAGCGCCATATGTAGGGGCGAATGGCATTCGCCCTCACCCTATTTAGTATCCGTGCGTAAGTCCTGATTATAAAATCCATGCTACTCTAAAAAAATGAAAACACAAAATAGGGGGCTAACAATGACTACAGAAACATCTCCCAAAACCGAGTTACCAACCGAAGTAACTCCCGACTGGGAACCACCCATGCCACCTACAGACTTAATCTTTGATGATGGAGAACTCTTGGAAAGCAAACGTCACCGTATTGCCATGAATTCTCTGATTAATTCGTTGTATTACTATTGGTCAGACCGCAGCGACTTTTTTGCGGGTGGTAATATGTTTATTTATTACAGTATTAGATTACTAGGTCGGGGGCGGGTTTACTCAGTCATGGGTGATATTTTCACTTAACGCGGAACCCGCCCCTACTATTGCAACATTTTAGATGAAACAGTCCACTACGACTCAGATTAACTCATCATTTCAATTCAACAATTCGATCGCTCGTTCCTTCAACGCCTCAGCCGTGATACCATTAAAAGCCATCACCTGACCAGCACTTGAAGCAGTCTCACCACGACGCCAAGCAAAGGTATCCCGCTTAACCTGACTCCGTAACATAATTGGTTCCAACATCAAACTTGCGCCACCAGTCACCCCGATCAACACATCACCACCGAATAACTTTTCAAAGCCAGCATCATCTAAAAATCCGCCATCAGCTTCAGAGCAAGTATCCCAACCTGTATCCTGGGGACGATACAAACGTCGGGGGTTAATTACAGAAACTATCCGCACGCCAACACCTTCAGCTTCCAGAGCAGCAGCAGCTTCAAATACTGGAATTAATGGCATATCTCCCACCACTGCAAACACAACAGTTTTATCCCCGGCAACCTCAGACAAAACAACAGCACCATCCTGCAACCCTTGTCTTGTCTGCTCAAAAGTAGTCCGAATAGGTAACGGTGACTTACTCGCAGTAATAGTCACACCCTTATTCTTAGTAGTCAATGCCCAATCATAACAAACTTGAATACTATTAGCATCGGGTGGAAACAGTGCGAATACATTACCATTGCGCATCATTGCTGCAAAGTAAGCCTCAATTTCCGGACGTTGATGGGTCCAACCGTTGCGTCCCTGTTCCAATGCACCCGCAGTAAATAATGTAATTGTTGAAGGAGTGAGATGACGTAACTCTGCCATTGCTTGGGTAACAGTCTGCCAAATAGGTACACCGTTAATAGCAAAAGATTCATAAGAACACCAAACTGTACGCGCTCCCATTAAAGCTAGACCCGCAGCCATACCAGCACAAGCATCTTCGCTCAAAGGTTCATAAACCTGACCTTTCGGACCTTGGAAATAAAGGTCGTCAGAGGTGGGGTGAATAATTTTCAACGCCTGGTTGACATTATTAATACCCGATGCAGCATTACCGTCAGCATTTGTGAGCAAGAAATTAGGGTCTTTTTGCCCGACGTGAGCTATTAATGCTCCCATTGCAGTTGTCGCAACTTTCTTTTCTCCACCAACTGGAAATTCTTCCAAAGGCAGTGTTCCTAAATCTGATAGTGGGTATTCAAATTCAGTAACAACTGTTTTAGAAGCAGGACCCCCACCAGCACGTTCGCAATTTTTCCGGACTAATTCCCAACCTGCCACTGGTAAAGCACGTTCTTTGAGAGCGTCGATCATGTGGGGACTGTCGAGAGTATCTTTAGGATAGAGGTTATGAGATTTTGAACCTCTAGCATGAACCCCTGTACCCTTAAGTTGTTTGATAATAAAAATGGTGAGTGTGCCACCGAGAGCAGATTTTGCAGCTTTGTCAACATTTTCTAATACAGCTTTGGTAAACTCTAAGCGCTTTTCAAAAGAGAAAGCACTGCTATCTATATAATCACCTGCTTGGTTTTTGTCATCAAAGTCTTTGGCATCTACCAGTATTACTTCTGCAAAACCGTTGCCTTTCCAATAGGCAATCATTTCTTCATTGGTTTTGGTAGATACCATGCTATGGTGTTCTTGACTGTAACCATTCCACACTAATACTGGTAAAAAGTTGGTAACATCAGGATAAGCAGTATTAAAGTGTGCCATGGCGCTGACTGGGTATGGTTCGCCCATACCACCATCTCCCATGGTAAATGGAAATAGAGTGTCACGGTGTAATAATGCTGCTGCCATGGCGAAGTGTTGCCCTTGACCCAGTGGTCCGGCAGGGTTTAAAAGTCCTGGGATGCAGCCAGATAAGTGTCCGAGAAGTCCGTGCATTTCCCGGAAGCGATCGCGCATTTGCTGTACTGTGGAAATTTCCATGTCTTCTAGGGAGCGGTCTAGAAATGCTGCGCTATAAAAACCGGGGGCATGGTGTCCGACTTCTGTCATAATATTTTTGTAGCCTAACATTACCAGTGCTGCATAAGCTTCAGCTTGACTAGCAAAACCACCAGGGTGTCCGGATGCTTTGCTGCCTGTGACTTGTAGCATGAGGTAACGGAGAGCATCAGCATAGAGGAGAGTTTGATATACGCCAGCAGGGTCGTTTGGTGAAGCGATCGCTTTACTTCCTTCTGCTATTGCTGGAGTATTACCGTGGGTCTCGAAATCAGGCCAAGCTTCTCCAAAGTATTGGATACCTTCGCAAAAATCTGGAACTGTTGTTGGTTTTGGCGTTGTTGCAGTCATAGAAATTTATCTGTATTTTTATCTCTTTAATTTTCAGTTAACAATAATTTAACATCTACGGGGATCGATGTTAATTTCTTTTACTTTGCATAGTAATAAGCTCTAGCAATGTTTATTAAGTTATATCTAAATTGAAAAAAACTTAACAGTTCAAGTCATTAGAAAATCAAAAAGATAACTAGATAAGAATATGACTCCGACACAACTACCAATGCCAAAAGCTTATACTCTGATTCAACACCTCCAAGTGGGTGGCTTAGTTATTGACATTTTTGTATAAATGTGGTAAGACTCTGATGCAGAAGGGAAAATTGCCGATCAATTCAAACCCCAAGCAATTTTAAGCATTTTAATCAGCTCCCAGAGAATTTCATCTTTTGAAATTCAAAACAATCAAAATTATCCCGAAAATATCCAACACCAGGATATTACTCGAGATATTCCATAGAAATTAAGGTAAATTGTTATAGCAGTAGAAGCAAAGGCTAGGACAGATCAAAAGCTTAAAACTCAGACAACGTAATACTTTTTCTTATTCCTTCTTCCTTCTTCCTTCTTCCTTCTTCCTTCTGCTATCTAAATTAACGATAATTTGTAAATTGTAATGGCACAGGTAAATCTTCTTCTTTTAACCTTTGCATTACTGCTTGTAAATCATCTTTAGACTTAGCAGAAATTCTGACAGAATCACCCTGAATAGATGCTTGTACTTTCTTAAATTCATCTTTAATCAACTTAGTTATTTTTTTAGAAATTTCTTGAGTAAGACCTTTTTGCAATTTAACTTCTTGCCTAACTCTACCGCCACTAGCAGATTCTACCTTACCAAAATCAAATATCTTTAACGATAAATTACGTTTTGCTGCTTTAGTTTGTAAAACAGTATGAACTGCATCTAAAGCAAATTGACTACTGGTATTAATAGTAATTGTATCTTCTGCCAATTCTAATGTCGTATTAGAATCCTTCAAATCATAACGAGCTTTTATTTCTCGCTCTGCTTGGTCTATAGAATTAACTAATTCTTGTCTATCAAAATCGCTGACTATATCAAAAGATGATGTAGATGCCATAATTATTCAATATAATATATTACTTTTGTTTAACTTTAACTATGAAAAATTTAACTACATTAATATAGCAGTGGCAGAAAAGGTTAGGACAGTTAAAAAGTTTAAAACTCAGACAAATTAATACTTTTCCTTCTTTCTTCTTCCTTGTTCCTTTTGCTATACCATGAATTAATTTGAGATTTTTGATTGAAAAAAAACTCTTTATATCGTTTATATTTCAGGTCTTGGTATTAGAAATTTTTTTCCTAATACCAACAACAAATAGTATTACATTTCAATTTTAATTGAGAAACAGAGAAGATCCTACATTAAGCCAGAATCATAGAGTGAACTACCCCAACTTGCTATGCTGAAGTTGGGGCTTCTGAACTCACAGGGGAATGCCTCAAGACTGACTTATGCCCACCTTTTGGTCTTACTTCCCCTCCTTCAGCAGCAGTCCTGGTTCCCAAGACCGATAATTGTCTGATGCCTTCTGTTCTTATGTTCTTACTGGCATTTTCATCCCTATCGTGATGTGTGCCACAACTAGGACAAGTCCATTCTCTCACATCTAATGGCATTTCTGACATTTGGTAAAGACAATTACAGCAAGTTTTAGAACTAGGAAACCATCTGTCAATTTCTATTAACAAACCTCCTTTTTGTTGTAGTTTATAGTCAAGGAAATTGACAAATATTCCCCATCCCACATCAGATATTGCTTTAGCTAGCTTATGATTACAAACCATACCCTTGATATTCAAATTCTCAACGACCACTACCTGATTATCATTGACGATTTTTCTGGATAATTTATGTAGAAAGTCTTGACGGGCATTGCTAATACGTTCGTGAATTCTAGCCACTAGCTGACGAGCTTTTTGTCTTGAAATACTTCCTTTTTTCTTACGAGCTAATTTAGCTTGTTTTCTAGCTAAGTTTTTCTGATGTTTTTGATGGTATTTCGGGTTAGCATATTTTGCAGTTTTACTACCATCATGGGTGATACAAAAATCTTTTAATCCCAGATCGATACCAACAACCTTACCTGTTAACACCACTTCCGGAGTTTGTTGTTCAGTGTCGAACAATAATGAGGCATAATACTTTCGGGTAGGTGTTTTAGTTATAGTTACAGTTTTTAATTGACCGTCAAATAATCTATGAATTGAGGCTTTAATTACTCCTACTTGAGGGATTTTTACTCCATTGTCAACTACAGATGTGTTTTGGGGATATTGTGCTGATTGTCTACCGTGATAGGACTTGAATCTAGGATACTTAGCCCTTTTTTCAAAAAAGTTCTTAAATGCCTTGGTTAGATTCAGGGTTGTTGACTGCAAAACTTGAGAATAACATTCTTTCAACCATGCAGTTTCTTGTGACTTTTTTAGTTTGGGCAAAACTTGATTTAGAGCAACTTGGCTTAATCCTTTGCCTGTTTGTTGATAAGTTTCATTGCACAGGTTTAAGGCATAATTCCACCACCATCTAGTACACCCCATGACTTGAGTTAGTTTTTGGGATTGTTCTAATGATGGGTATATTCTGACTTTGATGGCTCTGTACAAAATAGGGCAGAAAAACTCAGGTTGACAATAAATTATTATGGCACAAGAAAAGCTGAAAGTGTTGGCTCCTACAGATTATCCACTGGTCGCAATTCATCCCCACCCTATAGAGGGATGGGGAATTATTGGGACATGGGATTAAAAATTATTAATACTAATCAAACTGAGAATAAATAAAATAGCACTACCAGAAGAGCTAACAACAAACATTAGCGATCGCCCAATAGGCACATTCAAAATATAAAATATCGAATAAAAAAATCGCCCAACGACAAAAGCAACTGCTGCTCCTATTGCCCAAATAGAATCTTGTTGTGTTAAATATGCCATCAAAGAAGCTGCTGTAAACACAATAAAAGTCTCAAAAGAATTTTGATGTGCCCAAGTTGCCCTCTTAGCATAATCAGGCAATTTTTCAAACATAGCTCTGGGCGCACCTAGGTCATAGCCTACTTTAACACGACCGTAGGCCACTACTAAAAAAGGTGCGTAGACTAGCACTACTCCTATTACTATGCAATCTAGTAATATCGATGATGCTGGTAACTCCAACAAACTCATTTTTTTTGTTATATTAATCTAGATAGAACAGAGTTACTACTTTACGTTGTTCTTCTGCATCTTGACAAGTCTTCAAAAGAGTATTACTTTCGTGAAAAGCAAAGCAAATAAGCTGTTGGCATCGAGAAATAATTTCCTGATTACATATAGAGCTTGCTTCAGCTAAAGATAATTGATCGTTTTTAGGATTTTCCACTAAATGAATAACCTTATCCAATTCTTGGCGAGATTCTCTTGGCTGCCGTTTCATACTTTGAGGTAAAATAACAGTAACTAAGTTAGGATCGGCTCTCATTGCCCCCCGAACTACTGCTAAATTAGTACCTGTTGCCCCTGATGTAATAACATGATTAGATCCTAAAACCAAGGCATAACTTAACAACTCAATTAATTGTTGATGAGTAATAGGAACATGACGAGAACCCAAAATAGCAATTCGTTTAGAACCTGTTTGTTGGATTGCTAAAAGTTCCTCTAAAAAATCATCTACCTTGGGAATATCAATTGATTGACTCAAAGATTTTATCTACTGTAATAAAATTGCCTAGAGGATTATAACAATTAAATATATTTTTGTACATCAATCTGTAGGAAAAATAACAATTGATCGTTAAAAATAGATCGTTCAAAACTCCAGCATGGGCAAAGGCTTTTACTCAACCAGCTCAAGAATTCCCACCTACTACCCTACCAATTATTTCTGGTGTTGTCCCCTCTGGACTGAGAGGTTGTTTATATAGAAATGGTCCTGCTAGACTATCACGGAATCAACAGCAAGTAGGACATTGGTTTGATGGAGATGGTGCAATTCTAGCAGTGCATTTTAATTCTTCTTTTCTAGAAAATCAAGAACCTTGGGCTACTTATCGTTATGTGCAAACAGCAGGGTATCAGCTTGAGACAGAAAAAGAAAAATTTATTTTTGGTGGCTATGGAATGAACCCTCCAGGAAATCTGTGGGATAAGCTCACTCAACCAATAAAAAATGCTGCTAATACCTCAGTTTTGGCTTTGCCAGACCGTCTTTTAGCCCTATGGGAAGGTGGACATCCCCACACTCTCAATTTGGAAACTTTGGCAACTTTGGGACTAGAAGATTTAGGAGGCTTAGAAAATCATCAAAGCTATTCAGCTCATCCTAAAATAGATAGTGCCACAGGTGACATCTATAACTTTGGAGTAACTCCTGGACTAAATAGCTCGCTCAATATCTATCGCAGTGATAGTACTGGAAAAATTCAGCAAAAAGGTCTGATTCCTATATCTGGCGTCCCTCTAATTCACGATTTTGTTTTAGCAGGTCCATATCTAATATTTTTTATTTCACCAGTACGTTTAAAACTACTGCCAGCTTTTACAAAGATAAAAAGCTTTAGTGATGCTTTAACCTGGCAACCAGAGCTAGGAACACAGATTTTACTGGTCGATCGCTCATCTCTACAACTTATTAGTCGTCAAGAAACAGAACCCTGGTTCCAGTGGCACTTTGGCAATAGTTATGTAGACTCAGATGGCACAATATTAGTTTACTTAATTCGCTATGCAGATTTTAACCAAACAAATAAGTACCTTCAAGAAGTACCTACTGGCCAAACCCATACTCCTGCTCATGGGATATTCTGGCAGATACGTCTAGACCCTAAATCTGGTAGTATCATTGAAAGTGATAAATTATTAGATATTCCCTGTGAGTTTCCTACTGTTGCTCCTGCTGAAGTTGGAAAACCATCTCGCTTTAGTTATTTGGCAGTACATAAACCAGGAATAGATATTAGTCAAGAAATGTTTGGGGCGATCGCCTGTTTCGACCATCACAAAAATACCCTTACTACCACCAATTTAAGGCCCAATTGCTATCCTATGGAACCTATCTATGCTCCTGATGCTGAAGATGATCAGAAAGGATGGGTATTAACTGTTATTTTTGACGGTGAGCACAACTGTAGTGAGGTCTGGATATTTGATAGTTCCAAATTAGATGCCGAACCTGTTTGTCGGTTAGCCTTACCAGAAGTTATACCAATGGGTTTCCACGGTACCTGGAGTCATTTCAGTTAACAGTTATCAGTTATCAGTTATCAGTGTACCTCTTGCTGTTTGCGCAGCATGACAAAGGTCAAGCAAGAGGCTTGATATCAGGAATATTCTCTTATCTTAGTAAATCAATTCTGTTTTAAAGGAGAGGTAATTGTTAATTAGGGCTTGCTGATTAAATCTGAAAGTATTGACTGATATTGGCTTTAGCATTTTTGGGTTGAAAAAAGTACCAGCTTTTTTGTGGAAAAAGCTCAAAAAGCTAGTATTTTGCGATGATTATGGAAGAAAAATTGTCCCTCAATTTTTCCAACTACCTCCTCTATAATCCCCTTTCCTCCTGACTCCTGACTCCTGACTCCTGACTCCTGACTCCTACCCTTACCCACAAGACTTTTTCAGCAAACCCTAATTATTAATTATTAATTATTAATTATTAATTATTTAATCTACTCCTAGCTGAAAATGATTGAGCAAATACTCAAAGTCGAACTCTTGGGCCATTAACCTATTGACACATTCTACTTTCACAGGTTCGTGTAGACGGACACTACCAAAAGTTCTATCTATAATTTCCACAGTAGATAAAGTATCATAGTCCACTGACAAAACAGGCACTTCCACATACTCAGCACGACGTAACACTAACTCATCCGGAGGCAGTTGCCCAGTTAAAATGAGACAATGGGTAGAAGTCTCTAAAGCTGCTAGTTGAATATCTGTGCGATCGCCTCCGGTAACTACTGCCATATTTGTAGCTTTCCGGAAATATTTAATCGCTGCACTAACACTCATTGCGCCAATTGTCAAGCTTTCTACCATTAAATCCAGGCGGTCAGGGCGACAAAGTACCTGGGCGTTTAATTGCTTAACTAATTCTGCCACTGTGACACTGCGTAAGAGACTGCTTCTGGGCAATACTCCTAATACAGGAATGTTTCTAGATTCTAGAAAAGGTTTAACTAAAGTAGTTACTGTTTCTTGTGCTGCTAGTGGTACATCATTAATAACCACACCCAACAGAGAACTACCCAAACGTTGTTTAGCTGAAAGTAAAGAGTCTATATAGGAACCTGAATTTGGACGAGCCACCAAAATTACGGCAGCATTAAGAATTTCCGCAACTTGTACTAAGGATAATTCAAATAGATTACCCTCATCTAAATTACTTGGTCCTTCTAATAAAACTAAATTTTCTCCTTCTACCTGTAGATATTGGGCTAGAGATTTTTGATAATCAGTGTTGTCCTCTCCAAGCAAACGCTTTGTGATAGTACTTTCATCCAGCATGAACAGAGTTGGCCGAATACTATTTTCTGAAAGCTTGAGAGTTTCAGTAATGAACTGTACATCAGCATCAATTTCTACAGATGCTGAATTTAAAGAGTTTCCCAAGGGTTTTCCATAAGCAATACTTATCCCTTGCTGTTGCAGCTTATGGGCTACTCCTAAAGTAATTGTAGATTTGCCACTGTAAGCTTCGGTCGATCCAATTAGCAAATAATTGCCAGATTTTGCCACACCCTCACTCCCGCAATCAATAAACTTTTGATATCCTCACCACGCCACCTTTACGAAGGATGGACGCTGAACTTGCTTGACAGCATACCGAGAGCGACATTTAGTTGGATTTTACCATAACCCTTCAGTTGCTGGCTCATTCCCTATTTTAACTTATAATGAGTGTATATTGCTGCCAGCTTAGGTGAGTATTTATACTTATTTTATCACAATATAAAAATGCTGTCCCTAGAAAGGGGGTGGCTTCTGACCCAAAAAGTTTGGTCAATATTATTTGGATTTTATCTTCAAATTCTCTGGATGAAAAATATTAATTTTTTTTGGCAATCAAAAATATTATTTTTAGAGTAAGCTTTCAATCAGGAATTAAATTTTAAGATTAGTTACTCATAGCGAAGCAGTTTTCCATAGAAATTCTTAGAAAAATCTACATTACGAGTACGATGATAAATGAGCAATACATCGATTAAAGAATCAACAAATTCATAAGTGGCCATTGTTGTATCATAACTAAGTTCTTGATTACCATCAAACTGCATTCTGCAACGAGTTATGTCTGCTGGTAATATAGAGACATTCCAGGTGACAACAAAAGGTATATTCTCTCCTCCTTCAATATATCTAGCTCCTTCAATACTTTTTTGCTTGTAAAGACTAATAGCATGAGCTAGGTATTTACGTCTGTTATCTGGGTAATAGGGAGTGTAAACTGCTACTTCCCCTTTTTCGGCTGGCTTTAATTGATTAATTGACATCCTCTACTATCCTAATATCCATTCCCCGGAAATTATATTATAAGTAACTATAGTGTCAATGTATAAAAGCTAATTGAAGTAAATGTTTTAGCTGACATAAAAAATCAGCTCTAAAACTTTATATTAGGTGTGGTACAGCAATTGTTCGCCAAACTACTCTCTACATTCTTCACTGAACAAAGACCATATTTTTGACACTCACCCGTTAAATCAGAAATGATAATGAGCTATTCTTGGCTCAAATACACTTAACTAGATTAATCAAATTATTCTGATTAATCCTCGTCAGTACGTCTCATCAAGCATTTTCATTACCGAATAATTAAGGTAAAAATCCTCTCCTTGATCAGGAGAAACAAGCAGTCGATCTTCGTAGCTTTCCCGTAGGGTGGGATGGCTATCTTCGGAGCGGCTCTGATAAGAGCGGGCCTTGGAGCCATATCCATGAGACCAAGAGAGAAAAAAATTTCCTTTGAGTCAATCCTATCCGTTTTCAAGGAGAGGTAATTGTTAATTATTAATTATTAATTGTTGAAGGTATACCCTACCTGAAAGTATCTAGTTTGTATTTCTTTTAAAGTTCTACGGTAACTAAGGTTTTCGAGTTACCAACCACATACTTTAACTATTTAGATTTCTAAGTACTGTCTGTTTTTTTGACAGCCCACATTACTGGATACAAATCATTTACTAATCTTATCATGGATTGGAAAAAGCTCAATTTCTTTTTTGGTCAAAATTCATCACCCGTTAATTTTAATGAGTATTTTTTTGGGAAAAATTTAACAGGTGTCCTCTTTTGGCATTTAAGATAGTTTTTTCAGGCAGAATTAGGTTAGTCTCTTAAAAAATAAGAAAATTATTAGCGATCGGATATTTAAGATAAATTTAGTTATGCCGAACAGTTATTGGCCCAAAAACGATTATTATCAGGAAACCCAAATTCATCAAAACGATAAATTCTGTAATGAACAGCAAAATAATCAGGCAGCAGAAACTCAGAAATGCTTAGACCAGACTCAAATAAAACAACAAAATGAAGTGTTAAATAGTCATCAGAATATTTACGATGGTCGTAGACGTAAAGCAGCAATTATGTCATTTCTGATTTGGACCACTACTATCGCCCTACACTTACTTTCCTGGGGATATTGGGTAATTTTAGGTCTGACAGGTTTACTATCAGTTCAACTTTTGAGAATACTATTCGCTAAACCAAAATTACCTCCAAAACCTCTATCAGAAGAAAATTCGACCGACTGGCCTTATGTCTCTCTATTAGTAGCAGCTAAAAATGAAGAAGCTGTAATTAGTAAACTGGTAAAAAATATCTTTACTTTAGATTATCCAACCAATAATTACGAACTTTGGGTAATAGATGATAATAGCACAGATCAAACCCCTATGTTGTTAGAACAGTTGGCGAAAGAATATCAGCAACTCAATGTTATTAGGAGAAGTCCAGATGCCAGTGGAGGTAAATCAGGCGCTCTCAATACTGCTATACCTTTGATTAGGGGAGAAATTTTAGGAGTGTTTGATGCAGATGCAGAGATAACACCAGATCTACTCCGAAAGGTAGTACCACTTTTTGCCAGAGAAGAAGTAGGAGCAGTACAAGTTAGAAAAGCGATCGCCAATGCTGGTCTAAATTTTTGGACAAAAGGCCAATCACGAGAAATGGCTCTAGATAGCTTCTTTCAGGAACAACGAATTGCAATTGGTGGGGTTGGTGAACTCAGGGGGAATGGCCAATTTGTACGTTTGAACGCCCTCGAAGAGTGTGGGGGGTGGAATGAACAGACTATTACTGATGATTTAGATTTAACAATTCGCCTACACTTAAATCAATGGGATATAGATTTTCTCAGTTTTCCAGCAGTAATGGAGGAAGGGGTAACTAACACAAAAGCTTTGTGGCATCAACGTTCCCGATGGGCAGAGGGTGGATATCAGCGTTATCTAGACTACTGGCAATTGATTTTGCGTAACCGAATGAAATTTGGTAAGACTTGGGATTTATGGCAATTTTTGGTGACACAATATCTAATATCGGTTGCTGCTGTACCTGATTTCCTGATGGCAATAATTTTGCGTCGTTTACCCATCACCAGTCCTTTGACTGTGTTTACTGTAACAGTTTCCGTATTGGGAATGTTTATCGGTTTACGTCGAACCAGGAAACAAGAAAAGAGTATCGTTAAAGAAGGGAAGTTGGACTTTGTTTCTGAGAAAGAACATCCGTTGTCTATACTACTTACTTTTTTAGAAAGTGTGGGAGGAACTTTTTATATGTTGCATTGGTTTATAGTGATGGGCGCTACTATTACCCGGATGTCTATATTACCTAAGCGACTAAAATGGGTAAAAACAATTCATCAAGGGGATTGGGAAAGTTAAAAATTTAGGGGCGTTGGTAAATTAGTGTATGATATTAATCTTAATTACTTAGGAGTCAGGAGTAGGGGCGTTAACGATAGTTATGCGCAAGATTTCGGCCGTTCGCCCCTACAGGAGTCAGGAGGGAAGAAAGAAGAAGTAAACAGGAGTAGAAGGAGAAAGTTTTTTGTTCGCCTCAGCGGAACGGAGTTCTATGGCGTTCTGATCCGGACATGATATCATACCTCAAATCACCAACACCAATTTAGGTTATAGCAAGGAACGAGTTGCTAAAGGTAGAGATTAATGATGAACTGTAAGACAGGGAAATGTTTTTCTCGCTGTTGCCTTTGGTCTATCTTGGTACGCTATTAGGTGCGTCTGTCGCCGGTGCGGGGTTGCACCGCTGTTGTCCTGTTCCCTGCTCTATTATCCAGTTACTTAGTTTGATGGTAAGTTAGATCGACTCTTACTAATGTTTTTAATGGGACTTCTTAAACAAAACAGAGTTATAAAATAGTCTAAAATATATATAGGCAGAGGGTTTAACGTCAAAAAGATATAAATTCTTAACTCTCAAGAGTTTTCCTAGGTCATGCTGCGCAAACAGTCATTTTTTCCACCATAAAATGTCTAAGTACCATTAATAGATAAGTATCACAGATGAAATATATATCATGTCTAAGTATCATTAATAGATAAGTATCACAGATGAAATATGTAACAATTCTATTTCTAAACTGTGAAACCTAAATTTTCTGTTATTTACAGGACTTACCCATGAGGTACGAAAAACTAGGACTTGAGATTGCTTTCCGTTCCGGAATGCTACGCAAACCCTATAAGTCGCTTCGGACGGAAAAACCTTGAGGTGCGTAAGTCCTAATTTAATTAAAATCGCAATACTCAAAGTTATAAGTATAACAATTTTTCAGATTTAGAATTGCTAAAATTATCATAGATTAATAAATTGATTAATTTATATTAAATTAATTTCAATTATTTCCAATAGTAATATATATAAAAATGAATTATACAAATCCCGCAATCAACAAACAGGAATAAATAGAGCATTCCCTGTTTTAAAAGAAATAATTATGCTCCGGCAATATGATTAATTAATAATTTTAGAAAAATCAGATTTGATTCAAACTATTAAGTATATTCACAAACATAATAGCTGCAAAAATTATCAAATAAATACTCAGATAACTTAAAAAAAATCATATTATCAACCTCAGAAAATTAAACGTTAAAATTAGTATGGATTTATTAGAATATCAGGCCAAAGCTTTGTTTAGTGGGATGGGAATTCCTGTTTTGCCATCTCAAAGAATAGATTATCCTAAAGATTTAAAAAAATTAAAAATACCTTATCCAGTCGTACTTAAATCTCAAGTTCATGCTGGAGAAAGAAGTAGCTTAGGTGGAATTAAATTTGTTGAAAATACAATTGATGCTGTGGCAGCAGCTCAGGCAATTTTTAATTTGCCGATAGAAGATGAGTATCCAGAAGTTTTATTGGCAGAAGCAAAATATAATGCTAATCAAGAATTATATCTAGCAGTTGTTTTAGACCCAATAGTACGCCGTCCTGTACTTCTCGGTTCAGCACAAGGAGGTATTGATACAGAAGCAGCAATGACAAGGATGCAACAGGTAGTTGTTAATCAACAATTTTCTCCTTTTTATGCACGTCGTCTGATGGTAAAAATTGGACTCGAAGGAAAACTGATAGAATTAGTTAGTCATATAGTGGAGAAAATGTATCAATTATTTATAGAAAAGGATTTAGATTTAGTAGAAATTAATCCTCTAGGTGTGAGTCCTACAGGAGAAGTAATGGCTTTAGATGGTAAAGTAAGTGTTAACGATCGTGCTCTAGGTCGTCATCTAGAATTAGTAAATTTAGTTGGCAAAAATATTACGAATAATGATGAAATTCAAGAGAAACAAGTAAGTAAAATAGACAAAAATTCTTTATTAATTACAAATAATACCAATGCAGTAGCTAATGAAAAAATTATTCCAGATTATCAACTAAAGTTTACAGAATTACAAGGAAATATCGGGATTTTATGTAATGGTGAAGGTTTAACAATGGCTACTGTTGATTTGGTAATGGAAGCTAATGGAAAACCAGCAAATTTTCTGAATATTAAATTGGGTGATTATTTGGAGGTCAAGGATAGTTTACGAATAAAAATGTTTGCTGCTTTGGATTTAGTTAGTCAAAAGGAAAATGTCAAAGTAGTATTAGTGAATTTTCTAGGTATAGTTCAGACAAGTGATGAGTTGATTACTATAATTTATGAGTATTTGAATAATTTAAAAACTATGAGTAAGGGTAATATTATGTTTATACTGCGTTTATTAGGAGGTGAAGTGAGTATAGCTAAAGAACGTTTATTAGGTCTACCAGTAGAGGTAATAGAAAATTTAGAAGATGCAGTTACTCAAGCTGTTTCTTTAGCTAAGTAGTGGTAATCAGAAAGGAAATTACATATAATTTGAACTCGAATATCATTAAAAGTAATAAATAAAAACCTTTTACTGATAAGGATTGATAACGATGGCCTGCTCAATAAATGCCTATACAAATAAGGGCTGAAGAATTATGAATTTAACTCCAGATAGTAAGGTAATAGTTCAGGGTTTTACAGAAAAAATATCTACCCAAATAGCCTTAATGATGAAGTCCTATGGAACAAATGTAGTAGCAGGTATTAGTCCTGGGGAAGGGGGACAAGAATGGTCTGGTATACCTGTATTTAGTTTGGTAGAACAGGCAGTGGCCAAAGTGGGCATTATTGATACCACTTTGATAGTTGTGCCTGCTTATCGGGTATTAGATGCTAGTTTAGAGGCGATCGCTTCTGGTATTAAACAAATAGTCATCGTTACAGAAGGAGTGCCACCTTTAGATATGGTCCAGTTATTGAGAAAAGCGGAGGCTACAGAAACTCTGATTGTTGGACCTAACTGTGCAGGTATTATCGTGCCGGATAAATTGCTGCTGGGCACTCATCCAACTCAGTTTTACACTCCAGGCCCAGTGGGAATTATTAGTCGCAGCAATACTCTTACTTATGAAGTAGCTTGGGAATTAACAAAGTCAAGATTTGGTCAATCTATTTGTGTTAGTATTGGTTGCGATCCAATTGTTGGTTCTTCTTTTTTGCAGTGGTTACAAATATTAGATGAGGATGACCGTACAGAGTTAATTGTTTTAGTAGGAGAAGTTGGTGGTGCAAGTGAGGAAATGGCAGCTTCTTATATTTCAGAAACAATTGATAAACCTGTAGTTGCTTATATTGCTGGTATTTATGCTCCAATAAATCAAAATTATAGTCACGCTAGTAGTTTAATTAGTGCTAGAAACTCAAGGAGAAAACATAATTTCCACGATCAGATGAAGAGTAAAATCGCAGCTTTTAAAGAATTTAAAATACCATTAGCAAAACGACCTTCGGAAATTCCTAGCTTAGTGAAATATGCACTAGAAAAAAAGTATGTTTAATTGAATTTTTGACTAATAACTAATTAGTCGAAGTTAATGAAGTTTAAATTTTTGTAATTTAAGGATCTCGCTGTTTAATTTCGTTGTCATGCCAAAGTAAAATCCATGAAGTCCAAATTATACCAGTAATAACTAGGTTAATTCTGATCGCCGGCTTTGTTGCACAAAGATGGAGTGTTGCGATCGCAAATTTCATGCAACAAAGCCATAATAATTATTAGAGTTGTTGGGAATTAAGCTAAAAAAATGGCTAAAACCCTTATTGGTCAAAGTTTATAGTGTTTTTCAGTTCTATAATCCTGAAAACTTTATAGAATAAGCTTTTGAGCATTGTTCAATTTTTATTTCCCAACAACTCTATTAATTGTTGAACAAGTTACCTATTTATAGTATTTATTTTTTGGTCTCCTTTCATCCAACTTCCGATATACATCTCGCAATTCAACATTATGCTGGGCTAGAGCAACTAAAGTATGGTAAAACAAATCTGCTACTTCCGAAGCGATCGCCTCTTTCTCATCATCCTTACACGCCATTACCACCTCAGCTGACTCTTCCCCAATTTTCTTTAGAATCTTATTATCTCCCCCAGCAAATAATTTACAAGTATAGGAACTTTCCTGGGGATGGTCGCGGCGATCGCAAATCACATCAAAAAGCTGAGATAACATATCCGCAGGTGGCTTGACAACCTCCCCATCCACCAGATGAAAACAACTCCTCTCTCCCTTATGGCAGGCAATATCTCCTACCTGTTCGACTCCCACTAACAAAGTATCACTATCGCAGTCGTAGCGTATCCACTGAATATTCTGAAAATGACCGGAAGTTGCGCCTTTATGCCAAAACTCCTGACGAGAACGACTCCAAAACCAAGTTTGTGCTGTTTCTAGAGTTTTTTGCAATGATTCCTGATTCATCCAGGCCATCATTAATACTGTACCATCTAAATAATCTTGAACAATAGCAGGCACAAGTCCTTGTTCATTGTAACGAACCTGCTCCACTGGAATTGATTGACTTAAAGCTACTGGTTCGGAGGTAGACATAATTTGCCAAAAAAATCTATTTGTATACTCGAAGTCTAGGATATCTTCTAAGTATTTTCTGAATATTTAATTTTAAGTTTTAATTTATTTTTTTATCGCCCATATCATACCATCAATAAATTGTCAAAAAAAGCTTCATAATTCTCCAAGATTAACTATAAATATGCCCCTAGGGCAATGATACAATTACCTAAATATACATAAGGTTTATTTTAATTTGGTGATAACATAAAATCCCCCGTAGGGATTGAAACAAACACAAATGAAGGAGATTAACTTGGTAGTTACTACACTCAACACAACTAAATCTGAAGAAATTTTTGCAGCAGCCCAAAAACTCATGCCTGGGGGAGTAAGTTCCCCGGTCAGAGCATTTAAGTCTGTTGGTGGCCAACCAATTGTATTTGATCGAGTCAAGGGAGCATATATCTGGGATGTTGATGGCAATCAATATATTGACTATGTTGGTACTTGGGGACCAGCTATCTGTGGTCATGCTCACCGAGATGTATTAAATTCTCTCAAAGAAGTTCTGGAAAAAGGCACTAGCTTTGGCGCACCCTGTGCTTTAGAAAATATCTTGGCTGAAATGGTTATTGATGCTGTACCTAGCATTGAAATGGTCCGCTTTGTCAATTCTGGTACAGAAGCTTGTATGGCTGTACTGCGTTTAATGAGAGCTTTTACAGGTAGAGACAAAGTCATAAAATTTGAAGGTTGTTATCATGGCCACGCTGATATGTTCCTTGTTAAAGCTGGTTCTGGTGTGGCAACTCTGGGTCTGCCAGACTCTCCTGGAGTCCCTAAGTCTGTTACTAGCAATACCTTAACTGCTCCCTACAACGACTTAGAAGCAGTTAAGCAACTTTTTGCTGACAACCCTGGCCAAATTTCTGGTGTGATCCTTGAACCAGTAGTTGGTAACTCTGGATTTATTACCCCAGATGCAGGTTTCTTGGAAGGGTTACGGATGATTACCAAGGACAATGATGCTTTACTGGTGTTTGACGAAGTTATGACTGGCTTTCGTATTGCTTATGGTGGTGCTCAGGAAAAATTTCAGGTTACTCCAGACCTAACAACTTTAGGTAAAATTATTGGTGGTGGTTTGCCTGTAGGAGCTTATGGTGGTCGCGAGGATATTATGTCGATGGTAGCTCCAGCAGGCCCAATGTATCAAGCAGGTACTCTGTCTGGTAATCCTCTAGCTATGACTGCTGGTATTAAGACTCTGGAGTTACTAAAGGAACCAGGTACTTATGAACAGTTGGATAAAATTACTAAAAGACTTGCTGATGGATTGTTAGAGCTTGGTAAAGAAACTGGTAATCCTATTTGTGGTGGGTATATTAGCGCAATGTTTGGTATCTTTTTCAATAAAGGCCCAGTTCACGATTATGATGATGCCAAAAAGTCTGATTTGAGCAAGTTTAGCAAGTTCCATCGTGGAATGTTGGAGCGAGGAATTTATTTAGCTCCTTCTCAGTTTGAGGCAGGTTTTACTTCTTTAGCTCACACAGAGGAAGATATTGACAAAACTTTAGCTGCAGCAAAAGAAGTTATGTCTGGTCTTTGACATACTCCCGACGTTCGCTTGAGTGACAACGCGGGATTTTTCAACTCGCACGCGGAGTTGCAGTTTATATAGAGATGATGTCCTTCCCCTGTCTCCCTCAGTATACCATGTTCTAGCTCTCCCATACGGCGCTGAATCGAATATTACAGCGCGGGACTTCCCGCCAGGAAAGTAAAACAAATGGGTAATTGATGATTTTTAAGTTGATCATTACCCATTACTTATAGATAATTTTTTTGGGTACGGAGACTCGAAGTCGGAACAAACAAAATTCTTCTTTACCGAAAAATTGGGTTTAAAGCCTCCCCCTAAAAGGGGGACTTTATGTTATGCTCGAAACAGCGCAAAGGTATTCAACCGCTCTAAAAACCTATAGCTACTTAACTGTAGCGTTTGCACCTTGAAAACTGCGGTCAGACCCCGCGTCGCCGTTAGGCGCAAGCGGTCGGACCCCGCGACGACGCCAGTCGCAAGGGAACGCCGACCAAGAGAGGGAATGCTGACCAAGAGAAGAGTTATGGGGTTTTGCA
>NZ_JAAHGH010000070.1:0-23722 GCF_010672525.1 Okeania sp. SIO2B3
CGCATCGCCGAAAGTCGTAAAAATAACACTGGGTTTTTCCGCCAGAGCGATCGCATCATCTAATCTACCCCTGGGCATTACACAAACCGGACATCCAGGGCCATGTATTAGTTCGATATTATTAGGTAAAACTTCCTCAATGCCATACTTAAAAATAGAGTGAGTGTGACCGCCACAAACTTCCATTATTTTGAGTGGGCGATCGGTGCTGTATCCTAATTTTTGGCTGAGTTTATCAATTTCTTTAACTAAACCTTGTGCTTTGTGGGGGTCGCGAAATTCTTTAACATATTTCATATATTTTCTCCTATATAAAATTAAAATATCGTAGGTTGGGTTAAGCAGTAGCGCAACCAAACAAATGTCTATAGCAGAGAACAGGGAACAGTCGGAAAAGCAGTTCTCTGTCTAAAGTTCATCATCAGTCTATGTCAAACACCAACTCGTTCTTTGCTATATATATATTAGACCTCTCCGGAAAAGAGGGAGTAGGGAGTAGGGAGTAGGGAGTAGGGGGAAATAATTGATGATTTATGCACGATAATTGATTTAATTTTTGATTATCACCAGATGTCTATTATAGATATATATATCTATAATAGACATCTCCTCCACTCATAGGGAGTAGGGAGTAGGGAGTAGGGAGTAGGGGAAAAGAATTAATAATTTCTGTGCAATAGTTGATTTTATTTTTGATGATCGGAGATGTCTAATGGATATGCTGGGTTTCTTTCTTCAACCCAACCTACATAATAATAGACCAAATATGTTGGGTTTCCTTCCTCAACCAAACCTACATCTAACACCTACCTTTTAATTCATCACCGCAGCGACTTCCTGTAATAATTTCAAAGTTTCTGTTGCTTCTTCCTCATCTAAACGGTTCATGGCAAAACCAACATGAACTAATACCCAGTCACCAACACAAGATTCAACCGGATGTTTTTCATCAACAATACAAGCAATATTAACCTCTCGTTTCACCCCACTAATACTAACAGTTGCCAACTTCTTAGCAAAATCAGTTATTTCTATAATTTGACCAGGAATTCCTAAACACATTTTTATTAAATTAATCAACGTTTAATTAAAATTAAAACAAATTTTTTTATCCATTTTTGAGTTGCTAGAGAGTGCATCAATATAGTGTAGGCAATATTTTAATTTTACCTGCTTCATAAAACCGATATAAAACGTCACATAGCGACATTTTACTGTTTACTTCCTGCTTCTACCGGAACTGTCGGCAGCACTCCGTCCACAGGCATTGACGGTCAAGCCGACCGCATTTCTTAAATTAATACTTGCATCTCATACGCGGTCTATAGATATCCCACAATCAGGGCAGTTATAAGTCCCTACTCCCCTACTCCCCTACTCCCTGCCGCAGCAATAACAACCTGGCCCAGAGATAAACCGCCATCATTAGGTGGAACTTGACTATGGGTCAAAACTTCCAACCCCATTTTAATTAGACGATCGCTCACTCCAGAAAGCAACAACTTATTTTGAAATACCCCACCGCTCAAAGCCACTTGATTAAACTCACAACTCTGATGTAACTCAGCCACCATCTCAGAAATAGCGATCGCTAATCCTTGATGAAACTTAGCTGCCATCAGAGCCGGAGAAGCACTTTGTTTTGTTTCTATCAGTAAGGATTGCCACATCGGCTGTGGCACCAGATAAGTAAGAGGGAATTTACTATCTTTACTTAACTTGAGCATATTAAATTGATAACCTTCTATTTCTTTAGCATCATTTAATAAATACTCTGTTGCTAAAGCCTCTAAATTTATCGCTGCTTGGCCTTCATAACTACAAAATTCTCGACAAATACCAATCGCAGCAGCCACCGCATCAAATAACCGTCCGCAAGAAGAAACTAGGGGAGAATTAATCCCTTTTTTCATCATTTGATTCATGGTGGCCAGAGGTTTTGTTTGGAAAAAATTAAATAATTCTAAATCTTCGTAATCCTTAAGAAAATCTAAACCAAAAGCAGTTACTAAATGGGCATAAGTATTACGCCAAGGTTGATAAATAGCTTTTTCTCCCCCAATCATTGGCACAGGCTGAAAAGTTCCTAAACGTTCAAACCCGCGATAATCTGCCAATAAAAATTCTCCTCCCCAAATACTTCCATCCTCTCCATAACCCAATCCATCCAAAGCAATTCCTAAAACTGGTTTACAATCAATATCTAAACCATTTTCTGCCATACAAGCTGCAATATGACTATGATGATGCTGCACTTCAATCAATTTTAAATCATTAGCTACAGCCAAATCTTTTCCCAATTTTGTTGATAAATATTCCGGGTGTTTATCCACAACAATTGTATTCGGTTCAGCCTCCAATAAACCTAAAAAAAGATTCAAAGTTTTTTCATAAGCTGTAGCAGCCAAATTATTTTCCAAATCCCCAATATGTTGAGACAAAATAGCCTGCCCATCACGCAATAAACAAAAGGTATTTTTCAACTCACTTCCCATAGCTAAAATCGGAGAAATATTTGCAAATCCTGGGGGTAAATTAATCGGTGCTGGGGCATAACCACGGGCGCGACGTAACACTTGCGGAACTTCCTTAATAACTCGCACCACCGAATCATCAACCCGATTAAAAATAGGGCGATTATGTATTAAAAAATAATCAGCAATTTCTGATAGTTTCTCCCGCGCTTCTTGATTATCAATACACTGAGGTTCGTCAGAAAAATTGGCACTTGTTAATACTATGGGAACGTTTAAACGACGCAAAGCTAAATGATGCAATGGCGTATACGGAAGCATAAAACCTAGAGTATTTTGTCCTGGTGCAACACTAGGTGCTAACTGTTGTACAATAGTTTTCTGTGACAACACAAGTCCTGGTGCAACACTAGGTGCTAACTGTTGTCCAATAGTTTTCTGCAACAACACAATAGGAGCAGCAACACTTTCTAATAATTTCTGTTCCGCATCAGTAATGTGACAATATTTAGAAATTATCTCTATATCTCGCGCCATCAAAGCCAGAGGTTTGTCCGGACGGCGTTTGCGATGACGTAATTTTTGCACCGTCTCCTCATTAGTGGCATCGCAGGCAAGATGAAAACCCCCTAACCCTTTAATAGCAACTATCATACCCCGTTGGATAAGAGTACAGACCGCATCCACATCATCCAACATTGAAAACATATCAGCAGTTACAGGTTTACCATCCGCTCTTTCTAACCAAGCTTTCGGTCCGCAAACATGACAAGCGGTAGGTTGAGCGTGGAAGCGACGGTTAAGTGGTTCGGAATAGTTTTCCTGACATTCCTGGCAAAGATGAAAATCTGCCATAGTAGTATTTTGGCGGTCGTAAGGTAATTTTTTGATAATACTCAGACGAGGTCCGCAGTGCGTACAATTGGTGAATGGGTAGCGATACCACCTACTCATGGGGTCGAATATTTCGCTTTTGCACATCGAGCAGGTGGCAGCATCGGGAGCTATTTGGGTACAAACTGTATTGGTGGTGCTGGGGGCAATGATAAAATCCGCGAAATTTTGGTTGGGGAGTTGTTGTCTGGTGATGGTTTCGATGTTTGCCAGGAGAGGGCGTTCAGAATGTAATTTTTCGATAAATTCGTCAATGGTTGAGCGATCGCCTACAACTTTGATTAAGACACCTTGTCCGTCGTTACTAACTTCACCGCGCAACCCCAATGTTTTAGCAATGCGGTAGACAGTAGGGCGAAAACCGACACCTTGCACAGTGCCATAAACTCGAATTTCTTCTGTTATTTCAGACATTATGGATAATAATTATGATGATTTTTAATGTAAGCATTTCCTACGGAATGCTGCGCAAACAGCCGTCAGCTAGCCTCCTGTCGGAGGAACTGCGTTATCAGCACTTCCCTGCGGGATGCTACCCAAACAGCTATTGCTTTTATTTTTAGATAAAAGCTTTAATAATTGAGTCAAAATTTATACTTAATTTATACTTGCTACAAAAACTGGCTTTAAAGTCTATATTCATTTACAGCAGTTTTGGAGTTGATGAGGTAAAAATTTTAGGACTTTAGGGAGTAGGAACCCACCCCTAACCCCTCCCAGGAGGGGAATTTGGGAGTAGGGAAAAAAAAGATTAATTTTCAAACTGTACCTCACTATCCTAAAAAGTGCTGTAAACCCTATCATGAGAGCTGAGAGCTGACTGCTAATAGCTGTTTGCGCAGCATTCCGCAGGAAATGCTTATAATAACTGATAAAGTTTGTATGATGTGATAAAGTCTAGAAAATGATAATATTATTGTCAAGTATCAATCAGATATTCAACAGATTTTTCCAGCGTTGGAAATTTCATTTCTATGCAATTTTACCCCATCCCACTGAAGCTAAAATTTTGATGCTATCCGATGAGGAAAATAATTGTTTTCTACCCAATATTTGTATAAATGAAGATATACATCCTAGTGATTTTGCAACTATTCAAAAAGTAATAGAACAAGAACTTAAAATTTCGGCAAACATTTTATATTACGCTCATAATTATGACGATAAATCTCAGTGTGAAATTAAAACTATATATGTACTGGAAAATAATTATTTGGGAAAATAACTTTTAGAAAAATTAAAAGATGCTTCTTGGGTTGACCTTGAAACTTTGAAAAATATATCTCTAAAATTACCAGAACATAAATCAGTTATCCAAGAATATTTAACAGAAATTGAAAGTAGTAAAATTCCATAACTACGTCCACCTTGGGCTAGAAAAGCTTGGTTATACTCTGCCCAAAAATGGATTGAGGAGCAATTATTAGAATTAAATTATCAACAACTTTCTCCCGTAGAATGTATCAAAAGTTGGGGTATATCTTGTGTATTGCGGGTTAAGACCACAGCCGGAAATATTTATTTCAAGCAAGCATCTACACTACCTCTTTTTGGCAACGAACCATTTGTTGTTAAAGCAATATATTCGTGAAGAAAGGCGTGAATAAATTTTTGAGAATTTCAAGTTAACTCAAGTTGAACAACAAAAAGGAGATCTGAAGTTTTCCTCAAAAATAAACGAACTCAGACAACTAATATCTATTTCGGATAATTAATTATAGAGAAAGTTATAAGAAAATTGAAAATAATTAGGGCTTGCTGATTAAATCTAAAAGTATTTACAGATAAAGGTTATAGCCTTTTTTTGGCCTTTAAAAAGTGCCTGGTTTTCAGCTATTCGCGCTCAAAAAGTTAGTATTTTAGGTGCATAGTTGGGCAGAAAAATCTTGGGAAAATTCTTACTCCTACCTCCTCGCTCATTCCTTTTTCTCCTGTCTCCTGTCTCCTGTCTCCTGTCTCCTACCCCTACCACTCATACTTTCCATAAGCAAACCCTAATTCAAAAATAACTTTAATTATGTCAGCAAAAGATATCTTTCACGATACAGTCCGAACTGCTTTAGAAAAAGATGGATGGACAATTACTAATGATCCTCTATTTATTAAGTTAACTCAACAATTTAAGATTAATATAGACCTGGAGGCAGAAAAGTTTATTGTGGCTGAAAAGGCTACTCAAAAGATAGCAGTAGAAATAAAAAGCTTTGTTGGCAGGTCTGTAGTTTCTGAATTCCATCTAGCTGTAGGTCAATTTCTTAACTATCGCGTAGCATTAGAAAAATTTGCTTCAGAACGAGTGCTTTATCTGGCTGTACCTACAGATATTTATCAAGATTTTTTTTCAGATTCATTTGTACAAGCTGTGCTAGAAAGATATCAAATAAAACTGTTAGTCTTTCATATTAAAAAGGAGGAGATAATATTATGGAAAAACTAGATTATCGTGAATTAGTTCAGAAAATTATCAATCAACACGCTCACGAACATTCTGAGGAAGATATGGAAACCACTGAAATAATTTTCGACTTAGAACGCGATCGCTATTTATTGTTGTATGTGGGATGGCGTGATGAAGAGCGAATGTATGGATGTCCAATTCATATTGATATTAAGGATGGAAAAATTTGGATTCAGCGTGATTTTACCGAAATAGGATTAGCTCATCAATTGGTAGAATTGGGAGTACCCTCATCAGATATTGTTTTGGGGTTTCGAGCGCCTTATGTTCGACAATTTACAGGTTTTGCCGTGGTGTGAATTATAGGGGCAGTCGTTTGCCCTGTTTTAGCTGTTTCCTGTGTTGTCAGCATATCCTGACCAAACGTCCGCAGGCATTCTATAACTGGTAGTGGATATTGTTCATGTGCATATAGAAGCTATTTGGTATCTTTGCCCGCGGTACGGGTTTTTGGCAAAGGAGTCAGCTAGGGGAGGCGTTGGTAGGGCAATTTACAGGGATCGGGAGCTAGAGAAATAGAATAGGGGAAAAAGGTTGAAATTTACTTCCAGATTCACTACCTCCCCACACTCCCCCCCTATATTTTTAAATAGAACCCATTTGGGATCTATAAGGTAAAGCGAGGCTAAGTCAGACCTTAACACTAAGGAACTTCGGCTCAACAGTTTCCATTTTCCATATCAATCATCCATTTAACTGGTTTACGAATGTATGTAGAAACTGCAAGTTGAATTTCCACAAAACCTCTAATATCATCACTGTTTTCGACTACAGTTTCCATAATGCGTTTACGATGTTGGATACGACGATTCTTTGATAACAAACATAAGACTTGGTTGGATACAAATATACGATGATTAAGGCTGGAGACCAGTGCTTCTGCCATACCAAGTTGAGTTACGCTCACATTTGGTGCTTCAAGTAGGAGTTTCTCAAGTGCTTGTTGATGATTCGTATTATCTTTTAAGTGGTAGTGAACTAGAGAAAGACCAAGATAAGCAACTGCTTTACGGAAGTTTTTCTCTAATCCTATTGCTCTATTGAAACTAGAGCGAGCCTCTCGGAGCAAACTATCTTTCTCTTGCTCAGAAATACTTGCCTGTTCAAGGGAACGTAATGCAGCAGATAAATCAGCCTGAGACAACCGATCTATCTTTGCATCAACAGAATCCAATTATTCCCGTTAGTGCAGCTATAGATAATGCGATTTTAGCGGTAGAAAATATCAGACCAATTTCTATTTCCATTTCCAAACTCCTAGACAAGATAGGAAAATTATCAGTTGTGAGCTGTCTAACTTAGAATTGTATCGCAGTTGTGGTACAATATCCTGTATAAGGTAAAAATATCGCCAAAATTTCAAACCCTTCTTACTCGCCATCTGAATTGGTTCTGGAATGGGATGAATTCTAATTAATTTTGTCATAATTAAGTTCTTCAGTATTGAAATAATTATATAAAGTTGAATATAGTTAAACATTTACTGTGATATACTAAATTTATATCTAACTTATTAACAATACCTGAAGCAGCAGAATTCCTGGGAGTACCAACAAATAAAAGAAGCAGCTGACTACTTAAAATGAAATCAATAAAGACTAAACTCAAAGTCAATAACAAACAAAAAACACTGCTGGCTAGACACGCTGGAGTGGCTCGTCATGCATATAACTGGGGATTAGCTACTTGCATTTATGAGTACGAATCAACCAAGAAACGCCCTAGTGCTATCAGTTTGCATAAGCGTTTAGTAGCTGAAGTTAAATCAATTAATCCTTGGTACTATGAGGTATCTAAATGTGCCCCACAACAAGCATTAAGAGACTTAGAAAGGGCATTTAAAAACTTTTTAACTATCCCTAAATTTGGATTCCCTAAATTTAAGAAAAAAGGGAAAAAAGACAGTTTCTATCTAGAAGGAAGTATTAAAATTATTCAAGGAAACTACATAAAACTACCAAGAATAGGAATAGTAAAAACTTATGAAATCTTACCCACTGTACCAGTAAAAAATGTCACAATATCAAAAAGAGCAGATCATTGGTACATCAGTTTTAAATATGACTATCAAACAAACCCTACTGCAAAAGGACGAGATATTATCGGTGTAGATGTTGGTATAAATTCTCTAGCAACTTGCAGTGATGGAAGCCAATTTGCTAACGTCAAACCCTATAAGCAAGCAAAAAAACGACTAACTCGTTATCAACGCCGTGTCAACAAAAAAGATCCTGGTTCCAAAAACAGAGCCAAAGCAGTAAAAAAACTAGCAAAAGTTCACAAGAAGGTAGCTGATATTAGAGCAGACACACTCCATAAACTCACGACATGGTTAGCTAAAAACCACAGCACCATTGTAATTGAGGATTTGAATGTGAGTGGTATGCTCAAAAACCACAAACTAGCAAGTGCAATAGCAGATTGCGGCTTTTATGAATTTAAGCGTCAGCTTACATACAAGTGTGAGTGGTACGCTTCAAAGTTAGTAATAGCAGATAGATTTTATCCAAGTTCTCAATTGTGTTCTCATTGTGGGCATCAACAAAAAATGCCATTACATAAGAGAACTTACGAATGTCGAAACTGTGGTTTCTCAGCAGACAGAGACTTTAATGCTGCCGTCAATTTGGAAAATTATATACATCAGTAGCTTGAGTTCCAAGCGATTTTAAGCCTGTGGAGAAGATAAGTTACAGACTACGGTCAGTGGTCTTCTGTGAAACAGGAAGCTAGCTCCAAAGCTCAAGATATTATTTTGGGTAAGTTTGGATAAGTTTAGTAGAACGGTAGAGTCAGTCTATCTGAAATCAATTTAAGGATTTCAATATATTTCAGGCAGATGAAAATATTGTAGTGCGGGCATCTTGCCCGCGACGGGTGTACCTCACGCTTGAAAGCAGGATAACACTAGGTTTTGCTGTACCCATAGCTCCACTGAACACTATGCTATCAAACTATGTTTTGCTGACGTATAGCTCCGGTAAACGCTAACACGATAGAACTCCGTTCCGTTCCGCTTCGCGATCGCACTCCCACTCACTTTTTCTTATTATCTTTATTTTTCATTTTAATAAGCACCTACGCAGAGCGAATTACTTACCTCAAAAATACACCAAAATTTCCTTCAAATCAATACTGATGTATTCCTTACATATCAATGCTTTTAACAAATGGCCGAAAAAGCGCAATAACTACGTTTTGCTGTGCTATAACAGCCTATTTTTACCTCTAAATAGCTCATTTGAACTTTTTTTGGAAAATTCAGTTTAAATTCCAAATATATTTGACAAAAAATATAAGCTTAACTAATATCAACTTTTTTGCCCCACTGTTGGACATAAATTGTCCATTCTTTACCGAATAATTAAGGAAAAATTTCTCTTCTTTTCAAGGAGATGTAATTATTCATTATTCATTATTCATTATTCATTATTCATTGTTGAACCCCTACTCCCTACCTAAAGTTTGAATCACAATTAAATCCATATACCACTGAATTATTGGCGCCAATAAACTATGAAGTTTATCCAGCAAAGTCATTTCCAAACCAGGAGCGATCGCGAAAGTTTTCTTCTTCATTCCCCGCAGAATTTCAACAGCCATATCTTCAGCACTCCAGACTCCAGAAGTTGCAGTAATACGTTTAGTTTCCAAAGGCTTAGTTTTATTCTCTTCCTCCAACTGTGGCGTATCTGTATCTGGCGGATAAACTACAGAAACAGAAATTCCAGACAATTTCAACTCTCCACGCAGAGACTCTGCCAAACCTCTAATAGCAAATTTACTAGGGCAATAAGGAGTATAACCATAAATTCCAATCAAACCAGCACCAGAAGAAATCATCACAATATGCCCTTTTTTTTCTTGTTCCATCATTGGTAAAACTGCCCGCACGCAATAGAGAGAACCAAAATAATTAATTGCCATGGTCTGCTCAAAAATTTCTATTGGCAATTCTCGAAAATAACCAGGGTGAGAAATACCCGCAGCAGTAATCAACAAATCTGGCATACCTATTTCTTTGACTGCTTGATGGATGGCAGTTTCCGTTGCTTCCTGGTGCGCAACATCTGTGGGGATAGTAATAATTTTTTGTTCTGAGTTAAGGATAGTAGCAGTTATTTCCGCTCTTGCTACCTCCAGTTTTTTCGGGTTACGAGCAATAATTGATATATTGCTTCCTTCCGTAGCAAGTAGTTTAGCTATTTCCTTACCTATACCACTAGAACCACCCGTGATAATTGCGTGTTGCCACATAATTTGCTAGTAAATCTTAACCATAAAATTAATTAGATTTTACCACAGTATTGATGTCTCCAAGCGTTAAAACAGCCTGGATTCTAAGCGGATGTGCTTATACGGGCGCTATTGCCACGCAATGCACTGCTTACGATATTTTTGAGTTAGATTATCCAACTTATATCGCTGTGGGAGCATCAAGACTCCCCTACAGACCTTGGCTAGATTAATTTCTAGCTGTGTCGATACTTTTCTTAAAATATTGGCTGCTCCATTCGTATCAGCATTGATTAATTGACCTGTTGCTGAACGATCTCTCTCTAAGACCTGCAACATGAGTGCAGATTGACCTTGAATGGCGCACCTTCGTTCTCGACCTATATTCTTAGGTGTCTTAAAGAGGTTTCCTCGTTCCCTTATCCCTTTATTGCGGCTGATTTAGTGAGGTAAAATCTCCCGGAGGGTTCTGTATGGCTGTTGATATAAGCGATGACATACCTATACCCATTGATCCTCTGACTTTCGTCCTACACTCCATAGCTACCTTTGGGGTGGTCATGTATAACGAGAGCTTAATTACCTTCCTGTTTGTTCACTTGTCAGCCTCTGCTAGCGGTATCGTTCCTTGGTAACTGGTATTTTCCCGCGTTTAGACCAGCTTCATCAGTTTTGATGTTCAGTCTCCCTAATGTGGCCTATGCTGTCAACCCAACAACAGGGCAAGTGGAATTTCACCACTAAGGAGATAAGAGTTTTCACAGGGCGAAGTTTTACTTCATGTTATGACCTGGAAGGTTAGATATACTTTGCTTTTTAGCAGTTTTTGGCTAACCAACGAGTCGCACGACATCCGTACATTAATCATCATTTCCTGTAGATATAATAGCACTATTGAAAACCAAACCGGAAAGTAACGCCGCTTTGTTACCCGCGTGTCGTTATTCAACTAGCCGTTAAAACTAGCTGGCTAACTTCCTCCCGTCATTTTTTTTATGTTTGAAAGACAGTATTTAAGGCTAAAAATGGGTGCATCTCAATGCCTGAATAAAGCCAAAAATTTATAGCTTTTAGGGAACAAGGAATAGGGAATAAGAAAAAAATATTTTTGCAAATATGAGATGCACCCCTAAAAATTCAATATAAAATCAATAAATTTGTTCTTTTTGTACTCAATTTGACTAAAATTTGTATCAGATTGATTATAATTATTGTTGTTCTACTAAATCTGATGTAAATAATTAACAAAGAAATTAAGTGTAATTTTACAATTAGTAATTTGTCATAGAATAGAACATTTAGAGTATGACTAAAATTCAATATTTCTTGGTATTCTGACTTTATGAAATTAATTTATAATCTAACTGGAATATATAGATGTGAGCGTTAATTTTTACTACTTCTCTATTTTGCCTTTAATTAAAGCTTGCCTACTTATATGTAGTATTAATATATATTATATTAAAAATAAATAAGCATTTTATTTAACCATTTTATCGAATAACAATAGAGGTGTAAAATTCACAAAATCAATCATTTTTCCTAGTCTTGTTCCTCAAAAAAATCTCTTACCGAATAATTAAGGTTTAAAGCCTCTCCTTTAAAGGAGAAAAGGGGTCGATCTTCGGAACTTCCTGGTGAGATATCCTCCCTGGCCGACCATCGATAAAGAGAAAAGAAAAAATTTTTCCTACCGTGTCAATCCTCTTCTTTTCAAGGAGAGGTAATAATTAATAATTAATTATTAATTATTCCCTATTTCCCAATTTCAAGATATTTTTATGTACAACTAAAATCAGACCGCTATATACCTGAAACATTTGTAATTTCATGTTATAAGTGTCTAAATCAACAAAAATGATTAGTAAGTAAAGTTGAAATATGAAAAGACAAACTTGGCTATATATACTCCTATTTCTATTAATACCAACTGTTGCCTTAGCCCAAGAACCTGAAACAGGACAGACTTTTATTGATACCATCGATCAAACCTTTTCAAGTTTCGTAGGTGTAATATTTAGTATTCTTTTCTTTAAAATCGGCGGCTTTCCCTTCATAGTTTTATGGTTAATTGTTGGTGCAATATTTTTCACCATCCGAATGCAATTTATTAATATTCGAGCCTTTAAACACGCCATTGATATCGTGCGTGGAAAATATGACGACCCCAATGACCAAGGAGAAGTTTCTCACTTTCAGGCTTTAGCAACAGCATTGTCCGGAACAGTAGGATTGGGTAATATCGCAGGTGTAGCTGTAGCTGTGAGTATCGGTGGCCCTGGTGCTGCATTCTGGATGACAATTGCTGGTTTTTTTGGCATGACCAGTAAATTTGTGGAATGTACTTTGGCTCAAAAATATCGCATTGTTCAACCAGACGGTACTATTTCTGGTGGCCCAATGCGTTATTTGTCGGCAGGTTTAGCAGAAATCGGACAGGGAACTTTAGGCAAGATTTTAGCTGTGCTATTTTCTGTGTTGTGTATTTCTGCTGCTTTCGGTGGCGCTAATATGTTCCAGGCCAATCAGTCTTACGGTGCAGTTGCTAATGTATTACCAGGTTTGCCTAGTTGGGTTTATGGTTTGGTGCTGGTAGTTTTAGTTGGATTAGTAATTATTGGTGGAATTCAACGCATTGGTATGGTGGCAGGTACTCTTGTACCTTTGATGTGTTTGCTATATGTTTTGGCTTCCTTATTTATTCTTTTGGTTAATATTACAGAAATTCCTGGGGCGATCGCTACTATTATCTCTGGTGCTTTTGTTCCTAAGGCAGTAGAGGGTGGTATTATTGGCGTGATTATTCAAGGGTTTCAGCGTTCAGCTTTTTCTAATGAAGCTGGAGTAGGTTCGGCAGCGATCGCTCACTCTGCGGCCAAAACTGATGAACCTATTCGTGAGGGTTTAGTAGCATTGTTGGAGCCATTTATTGATACTATTGTGGTCTGTAATATGACCGCTTTGGTAATTGTAATTACTAAGGTATATAGTGCAGATGAATTTGCTGCTTTGCGTGAAGCTAAGAAAGGTGCAGAGTTAACTTCGGCTGCTTTTGGTACTGTTTTGGCATGGTTTCCCATTTTATTGGCGATCGCTGTTTTCTGTTTTGCCTTTTCCACAATGATTTCTTGGAGTTACTACGGCGAACGTTGTTGGGATTATTTATCTGGTGGTAGAGGGTTGATTATTTACAAAATCTTGTTTTTGGTTGCTGCTTTTGTTGGTTCAGTATCAAACCCTTCTTCAGTAATTGATTTTAGTGACGCAACTCTGATTTCGATGGCTTTTCCTAATATCTTGGGGGGCTATTTTTTATCCGCTCAAGTAGCAAAGGATTTACAAAATTATATGGGTCGTCTCAGTAAAGGAGAGCATTGACTTAATCAAAGAATAATGATATAATGCGTTAAAAAGCGCCTCTATTTAGGGCTTGCTGAAAAAGTCTTATGGGTGAGGGTAGGAGACAGCTATACTGGAGACAGGAGGAACGGGGAACTATAGAGGAGGTAGAAGAAAGAATTGCCCCTTAATTTTTTCGCCCTTGTTTCCTGAAAATGCGCTCCTTTTTGAACAACAGCCACCTAAAAGATTGAACTTTTTTCGACCAAAAAAATGCTCAAGCTTCTATTTGGCAATGCTTTGATAATTAATCAGCAAACCCTATTTAGACAGGTGGCCAATAGGCGTATTTGACACTCCACGCGACTTTAGTCGCGTGGATTCGTGACTAGGAGCTGCAAGATCGGGTTAAAACCACGATTTTCACATTGCTCGTTTACGAAGTATGCCGTTAGGCAAACAACCACATTGCCAGTACCGTACCGTAGTACGTATACAGCAGCAGTAGGGGCGATTCGCGAATCGCCCCTACTAGGCGGTGCCAATTGCCACTACTCTCTCCGGCCAAAAGGCCATTGAGTCTACCTTTTAAGTTATTAATTAATAATAACACATTTTTTTGACTACGGGTTAAAACCCGCGCCCGTCGTTTCCATCCACCGCTTAAAAGACGGTGGTTTCCCACTTACCGAATTTTTATGATGAAATCCATCACAACCAAGCTCAAACTTAATCAGGACTTACGCACGGACACCAAATCGAGTGACGGTGCCATTCGGAACTTTGCGGAACACAAATGCCATTCGCCCCTACATATGGTGTTTTCAAGGTAAATTTGCGTAAGTCCTGTTAATAACAAACAGAAAACGCTCTTGGCTCAACACCCTACGGGATAACTTTGTTAACGACCTGTGAAAACTTTTATGTCCTTAGTGGTGAAATTCCACCGCCTTGTTGTTGGGTAGAAAGCATAGACCACGGGGTAGCGACTGAACATCAATCCCCGAAGCTGGTTTAAATGGAGTCAAAGCTTTAACTACCAAATAAGTGAGACTCCTAGCAGAGACTGACAAGTGAACACACAGGAAGGTAATTAGGGTTTGCTTATGGAAAGTCTTTTTGCTCTTTGTAGGGAGTAGGGACCCACCCCTAACCCCTCCCAGGAGGCGAAAAAGGGAGTAGGGAGTAGTTAGGAGGTAAAAGAAATGGGAATTACAGAGTCAGTGGCCAAAACAATAGTAAGAGTGATTTTTCGGCTTTTGCTTCCCGCTGGAGTTTAGACTACGACAAAATTTCCCAAGATTATTTTGGGTGAAAAAAGAAGGTAAATTAACCAAAAATTGAGTCTAGGTTTTCAGATTTTTGGCTTTTTTGGGGGAACTTTTTCGTTTTTTTACTACAGGATAACGGGTTCTTTTACTTCTGAGTTTACCTGTTTTCCAACCAGTGGATTTTCCACGGGGTTTGGGAGTTTTAGCAGGGGTTCCAATCTCGACTAAAAGTCTGAACATTGATTGTGCAACCCTTCCAGGGCTTAAGTTTTTCTGAGGCTTTTGCCAATAATGATAACCACGGTCTTTTAAAGTAGTAGTTAGAACTGCATCCATTAAATCATAAGTGGAATCCTGGGCAAACCCTAGTAAATTGTAGGTATCAGTCCGAAATTTTTGCAGTCTATTTATGTTAGTATTCATCAGGGAGAGTTACGTTTCTATTTAATCGCTTTTCAATTTTCTCCCTTTTTCTGAAATTTGATTTATTAATATCTGTTGAGGAAATCTGGGGAATTTGAGAAATAATTCCCTCTAATAACTTCACATCATTTTTTTTAAGTACCATTTCATAAAATTTACGAAAACGTAAATAATTTACAGCCAAAGCCTGAGAGGAGCAAGAAATACACCGAGTCATAACTCTGATGAGCAAGTCTTCGTCTTCCTTTTCCTCTGTTTCCTTTCCTTATTTTTTCTAAGAAATAATTTGATTTTTCAACCACTTGTACCAATCATTTAAACCTTCCCCACTGGTAGAAGAAACCTGAAATATCTTCATCTGAGAATTTATCTGTTTTGCATATTCAATACAACGATTAACGTCAAATTGTAAATAAGGCAATAAATCAATTTTTGTCATAATCATTACCTGACTTTCCCGAAACATATAGGGATATTTAATCGGTTTATCTTCTCCCTCAGTAACTGATAGAATCGCTACCTTAAAATTTTCACCCAAATCAAACAATGCCGGGCAAACTAAATTCCCTACATTTTCAATCATCAAAACTGAATTTAAAGGAGGGTTTAATTCTGTATAACCTTTCTCTATCATTGAAGCTTCCAAGTGACAACCTTTACCTGTATTAATTTGCACTACATTACAACCAGTTTGACGAATTTTTTCCGCATCATTAATAGTTTCTTGGTCGCCTTCAATAACGCTAAATGTTAACTCGGATTTTAAATCGTTAATCGTCCGAGCTAATAAAGTAGTTTTGCCAGAACCAGGAGAACTAACTAAATTTAAAGCTAAAATATTTCGACCTTTAAACCAACCTCGGTTTTGAGCAGCCAAAATGTCATTTTTATGTAAAATCTTCTGTTCTAAACTAATAGTAGTGCCGTGCATTTTGGCATGAACTTCAGACTTTTGATGCTGATGATTATTTTCCTGGGGAGAGGTGGGATGTTCGTGAGTATTAGTATGAGAATGGGTGTGAGTAATTACAGTACCATCTGGCAGAGTATGAGTATGGGAATAATGATTATTTATTGCTGTTTTTTCCCCAGTTTGAGAATTAGTAATAGTAGTTTTACTATCATCGGAACAACCACAAGTTACACACATTATTTTTCTACTTCCTTTTCTTTGATTTGAAGTTATTGAGCTTTGATTATGTTAATTAAGTTGCCAAAACATTCAATCTCTTTTTTCGGCGTTGCATCATCATGGGATGATTTTGATATGTGTCAAAAAATTTGTTTCGCTCTATCAACATTTTTAGATGCGTGCAAATTTGATTATCATCCTGCAATTATGCAACACCCTTTTTTCAGTTTGTTTTGCTAATCTTTGAACCTCCTCTCAAGATAAGTCTAAATATTCAGCAATAATTTCTAAGGTTAAACCTGAACGAATGGGATAGATAACTACTATGTACCAAGAAGTGAAGTTCTCTCCCGTTAAATCAGAGATTATAACGGGAGACCCCTTGCCGAATCTAGTTGGGCAGTTGATATTGTAGTCAAAAGACAGGACTTACGCAGAACTACCATATTATAGTAGGGGTGAACGGCCGTTACCCTCTACGGATAGTGTATGATATAATGTCCGGTAGCATCGGAGCGTGTATAGAATTAATTCACAATTGGAAGAAACCCTTTCCTAGGTCATGCTATGCAAACAGCATAGCTACCCTCTGACCTCTGCCTTCCTTCCACCAAAGTATAAGTATTCAAGGGGACATGATATGATTTGATATTTTGCGTAAGTCCTGAAAGAGAAATAATTAGGCAAAGAGACAGTAACAGAGAAGATCGTCAGGTTGAAATTGGACTTCAACGAGATAAAAATATTTATTGGGGTTATTGTCAGTCGGTAAGAATAAACCATCTAAACGAAAAGATAATTGTTTAACTTCACGGGAGGTAAATTCATAGATTTGAGTATGGGTAATTACTGATATATTTTTATCTACTGTTTCTTGTTACAACTTGATAATTTACGACTACATTTTTCCTCTTTCTAACTTGTCTGCGCAAAATTCCAACTTGCCTACTAAAAATGCAAAGAGTAGTCCCCACCCAACAAATTTCTAAAAAAGATATAAATGCGTGATATTTCATTTTTTCCTCTACCTCTAGTTAAATAAAACTCATAGATAAAAATTTATTTATTTTGTAAATTAATTACAGTCAAATTCACACCAAACCCGTTCTCAAAGCAACAACAGCTGCTTTAACTCGATCGTCAACTGCTAGTTTATTCATAATACCTTTAACATGAGTTTTAATAGTATTCGGGCTCAAAAAAAGGTCTTTAGCAATTTCAGTATTAGTCTTACCCTCTACCAACAATTTTAAAACATCTAATTCTCTAGATGACAAATTAGCTGAATTTTCTGGCAGTGCTGGCGATGCTGGTTGCAAATGCTGAATCACCATTCGCCCCACCTGTGGATCTAGATAAGTCGCACCATCCATAGCAGCAGTAATAGCAGACATCAATCTTTCTACATTCGCCCCCTTTACACAATAAGCATCTGCGCCACTAGATAATGCACCCATAACTTCTTGCTGACTATCGTGAGATGTCAGTACAACAACTCGTGTATCTGGGAGTTTTTCCTTAATTTGCTGAGTAGCTGCAATACCATCAAGTTCTGGCATGGCAATATCCATAACTACTAAATTTGGTTTCTTTTCGATCGCTGCTGCCACACCCAACTTACCATTGTCTGCTAAACCTACTATTTCAATATTGGGATAATCACCCAAAACTTGCTCTAACCCAAGTTGCATCATTGGGTCATCATCTACAATTAAAATTCGTACTTGCTGTTGTTGATTGGTTGTTAACTGTTCCATAATTACCTTTTAATTTTCCTGATGTTGATGACCATCAACTTATTTTCAACACTTTTACTGACTCACCTATAGCTATCAAAGTTTCATTCAATGGTACAACTGCTAAACCTGTACTACCAGCTAAGTTAATTAAATTTCCAGAGTTGTGACTACCTCCAGCAAGTTGAAATTCATAGCCATTACTTCCTAAATTTAGCTGACCCCATAGATAAGTTTCTCGTTTACCGTTGGAGTGTAAATCTTGAAGCGATCGCGCTGTTACAAATTCAGGTCTCCATGCTGCTTCCTGAACTCCTGCCAATTTTTTCAGCGCTGGTTGTACAAACCGCCAAAAACTAACTAATGCTGAAACGGGGTTTCCTGGTAAACCGAAATATACACATTGAGTATCAGAAAATTTAGCAACAGTTAATGGTTTTCCAGGTTTAACTGCCACAGAATGAATATGAATTTCTGCTCCTAATTCTGTGAGAATATCTTCTATATAATCATAGTCTCCTACTGATACTCCACCAGTGGAAAGTAAAAAATCTGTAGTTGTTATTGCCCCAGCAATAGTTTTTTTCAATATTTCTCGTTCATCTGGGACAATACCGAGTCGTATTATTTCTGCTCCTGTCTGTGCTACTGCTACTGCTAAAGCATATTGATTTGAGTCTACTAACTGACCTGGTTGCAGGGGTTGGTCTGGTGTCACTAATTCGTTGCCAGTGGATAATATTCCGACTCTAGGTCGGCGATATACTGTTATTTTTGGACATTGAAGTGCTGCTAAAACTGCTATTTCAGAAGCACCTAAGATAATTCCTGGGCTGAGTAAGGGAGTACCTGCAGTATAAAATGAACCACGATATCGTACAAATTCTTGTTGATTTTTAGGAGATTCTAAGATGAGTACGTTATTGTCTTTTCGTTGGGTCACTTCTTGCATGACTACGGTATCTGCTCCTAGCGGCATAACAGCACCTGTAAAAATACGAGCTGTTTGCCCAGTCTGAATGTGCGACTGGGGTTGATACCCGGCTGGAATTTCTTCTATGATTGCCAAGGGTATTGGATTTTCTGGACTACAGTTTTTGACATCTGTAAACTTTACTGCATAGCCGTCCATTGCTGAATTATCCCAGTGGGGAAAATCAAGCTTACTGGTCACTGGGGTGGCTAATATGCGCCCCGATGCGCTTAATAGGTCTACTTTTTCTACATCCCTTTGGGTATCTAAGGGTTGTACTAGGTTTAAGATGATTGACTCTGCTTGGTCAACTGGTAGCATTTTCAATCTATAAGATTTATTTGGGTTATTTTAATTATAGATTGTATTTGACATCATTTCCTTGTTGTTTTTGTCCTTGGTCAAGGGTCTCAAAGTTATCTTGAGTTTTTGTCTTTGGTTGAATAAAAAGTCATGCAAATAGGCAAGTTACACCCAATAATTACATACTATCATAATTTTTTTCCTAATGCAACCCGATAAATCTCGGGAAAATTTTATGTGCTTTAGAAAATGAAAATAATTAAAAATTTGATTTGTGGTTTGAGGTGACTAAGAAAAAGGCGTTGCTGAATCAAGCTAGATATCATGTCCGCCTGAATATTTATACTTTGGTAGAAGGAAGGCAGCTATGCTGAGGGCAGCTATGCTGTTTGCGTAGCATGACCTAGGAAAGGATTTATTCCAATTGTGAGTTAATTTTATACACAAACGATACTACCGGACATGATATGAAACCTAAATTTGGCAAAATCTAAAATCCTTTTCAGTTTTGTCGTCCTGATATACGCTTTCCTTTTTGTCTTAAACTTTTTGTCCGTATTTGATTTTACTTTTTGAGTCCGTTGCTAGCTGGTGGCGCATGAACTGGTTTTTCTATTTATTCCCAAACATCTCTCTAGTTCTGCTATCCGTTCACGCAGGGCTTGATTTTCTTGCTCTCTATTTTTTGCTCTTTCTCTTCTGGACTCATCCTTGAATATTATACCAATTTTATGAATGTTTGCTACAAATAGTTAGGCTATTTCGTAAGGAGTCAACCCACCCCCAACCCTGACCGTAGAGGGGACGTCAGGAGGACCGAGTCATAATGAATAGCTTCAATACCAGTTTTGAGCTAGGAAATTCTATTTTTTGTCAAAGGGAGACCTCCTTTCATTAATGGATAATGGATAATTGATAATTGATAATTACCTCGGGTTTTAACCGTTACGGAATTGAATATCAGGAGATATTATTTCTTTTCTTGGTCGATGGTCGGACAGCGCAGGTTTCGGAGCCATCCCACCCTGCGGGAAGCTCCGAAGAGAGAACTCCGTTCCGCTGTCGCGTTTCGCGTCAGCGTTGCGTTACGCCAGTTTTGCGAAGCAAAAGCAAACGACCGCTGTCTTGGTCTCATGGATATGGCGCAGGTTTCGGAGCCATCCCTCGACCGCTTTTTTTCCCCTTAAAAGGGTCGGCTTCAAGGCGCGAATTATTTAATTATTAATTATTAATAATTCGGTAAAATCTTTTTCTCATGCTTATTATTCGAACAAATTATTTTTTCAAAATGGTATTACCAGATTTTTTCCCTAATGGCAATTACAGTATTTCGGACAAATGATGCACAAGTTTTACTATTAAAACTCTTGTGGTGCGGGCAAAATGGCCGCTAAATGTTTACCATTTCTGAATAGTAATGCTATATTTGATTACCATCTCCCTATCTCCCCATCTCCCCTACTCCCCATCTCCCCTACTCCCCATCTCCCCTACTCCCCATCTCCCCTACTCCCCATCTCCCCTACTCCCCATCTCCCCTACTCCCCATCTCCCCATTACAAAGATATATAGCAAACTTTTTGAGATTTGGAATTCCTACCTGGGCAGTTACGATTTATGGAACAAATTTCCCAATAATAATAACCCACCAAAAGCAAATAATCCTAAAGTAGTTGTCGGTTCGGGTACTGATTCAATAGTTATCCGTGCGATCTGATAACCTGGAGCGGTGAAATCACCATTAGGTGCTGCTGCTAGAATATTACCACCTTCGAGAAAACCAGGGTGGAAGGTAACAACTCCATTTTCATCAACACCTGTGTTAGGAGCTGCTTGAGCGAGAGCTGCAGTATTGCCTGGAATTTCGTCATTGACTTCTGTACCTGCATCCCAAACTCGATCGCCAGTAACAATAAAATCAGCACCCAAGAAGTTGCCATCTTCATCAAAAATTTTTATCCCTAGTGGGTTTTCATTAGCAATAAAAGCATCGTTACTTGGTAAACCCATTGCTCCGTAACTGAAATAGCGACTGCTAGCTAGACTACCATCTAGAGTAAATGTCATAGAAGCGCGATCGCCAGCAGTAAGTACCTGAAATGGGCCTGTTGGTCCTAATATTGTAGCTTGAGTATCCCCTGCGCCACTATTAGCAAAAGCAGTGGTGATCGGTCCTGTATTAGCATCTTCTGCTAATGCTTCGAGATATGCGGGTGCTGGTTGGTTTAAGTCAAAAATGTCGAAGTTGCCATCGTGAAAACCTACCCATAATGGAGAGAAAAAGAAACCATTAGTGGGAGCAACATTTTCTACTGTAACTTTTAATCTTGCTGCTGTTGCTGTAGATGTCATAGCAAAGGTAGAAGTTACTGCTATTGCTGTGGCGATCGCTCCACGAATATTTAGCCAAGTCTTACTATTTATATTCATTATTTTTTCCAAATACAATTATTTATCTCTCCGTTAAATTTCGGATGAGAGCTTAATTTAGATAATAAGAGCTAAATATTTTTTTGTATTGCTAATTCTTGCGGTTTGTATTGCATTCTTGCTGAGAATTATCTTAAATTCTCTAAGTTCTTAAACTTCTGAATTTATGTTTATAGCAATTCCCAAAAATAGCAGAATATAGGGGTGATTGTATTTGTATTTTGAAAAAAATAGAAGAAGTTAAAACAAAAAAAATCAATAACAAAATTTGAAACTTGTACTTATATCATTTATAAGCATTCAGCTCTTATGAGAGGGTTTAAATGAATATAGACTGTTTCAGCCAGCTTTTGTAATAAGTATAAATTCTGACTCAATTAGTAAAGCTTTGATCTAAAACTAAAAGCAATAGCTGTTAACGTAGTTCCTCCGGAGGAGGCTGGCTGATAACGCAGTTCCGACCATAGGAGGCTAGCTGACGGCTGTTTGCGCAGCATTCCACAGGAAATACTTACTATCATTTTCAGATAATTGCTGATAAATATGATTAGATAGTGTTTATCAAATAATAAAAAATCAAATCAATTATTGCACTCTTATTCACCAATTCTTTCCCCTTACTTTGTACGGACTTTGCATACAATGTTCCTATTTTCTCTTTTCTGTGATTAGCAATATGAGAAAAACACGCTCATATATTTTATCCCTCTTCTCATTATCTCTAAAAATTATTGGGGTTGCACATTATGGAATGATATTGCCAAAAATTAGTTTAGACTTTGACTAAAAAAAACCATTAATTAATCATTCTAGCAATTATCAAATCCAAAATCTTGTTCATCAAAAATATAAAATCATTCGTCACTGTGCAACGCCAAATTATTTATAACTGTTTAACCTAACATGATATTATCGGAAAGTTTCATGCTACTATTCTTGTCTTTTTTCGAGACTAGAGCAAATTGAGAGCGATCGCTATTGTTGCTAAATTATCACCACATAACTATACTTGAATTGAAAAAAATAAAACAAAAATCAATTAATGTTAACTCCCGTAGAGGTGCTTCAAATAATTTGCCTGATACCGATAGTCGGTGGGTCTGTATATTCAATCCTCAGTGTATGGACTACTAGACAATTTTTGAGGAAAACCACCCTAGACATAAATGCCACAGAAAAATTTAACCCACCTGTCACTGTACTTAAACCAGTACGAGGTATTGAAAAAGACCTCAAGTCAAACCTGCGTACCATTTCTATTCAAGATTGGCCTGAGTATCAGGTAATTTATTCAGTTCAAGACCCTGAAGATTTAGCCCTCCCTATTCTTAAGGATATTCAAGCAGAAGTAGACATTCAAAAGATTTTTGTTGTCACTAGCAATATTGAAGCGGGAGCTAATGGTAAAGTCAATAATTTACTTGGTGCCATAGCTGAGGCACACCACGATATCATTATTATCAGCGACAGTGACACAAATCTCAAACCAGACTACATCAAAAATATCATAGCTCCTCTATCCCATCCAGATGTGGGATGTGTCTGTACTCTCTTTAAAGCCAAAAGTGCCTACCGATGGTTTGAGAAGATGGAACTATTAACCATGAATGCAGACTTTATTCCTAGCGTTATATTTGCAGCAGTTACGGGAGCATCCAATGCTTGTTTGGGACCTTCCATAGCCATAAGTAGAAATACACTACAAGAACTTGGTGGTTTAGAGAGTCTCGCAGATTATCTTGTAGAAGACTACGAATTAGGGCGCAGGGTTTGGACTTCTGGGAAAAAAATGGTGCTTTTACCTTATATTATTGATGTGGTTGTGGACTTGAAAAATTGGCGACAATGGTGGACTCATCAAATTTATTGGGACCAGAATACATATTTAGCACGTTCCGGGCCATTTATCGCAACTATATTAATTAAGGCAGTACCTTTTGCTATTTTGTTCGCTGTGGCACGAATGGGAGACTTATTGGGTCTAGGAGTATTAGGGATTACAGTTGGTTTACGACTTCTGACCAGTGGGATAATTTTAAAAGAGTTGAAAGAT
>NZ_JAAHGH010000070.1:23822-40153 GCF_010672525.1 Okeania sp. SIO2B3
GGCAGTACCTTTTGCTATTTTGTTCGCTGTGGCACGAATGGGAGACTTATTGGGTCTAGGAGTATTAGGGATTACAGTTGGTTTACGACTTCTGACCAGTGGGATAATTTTAAAAGAGTTGAAAGATGCCGAAGGTTTGAAAAGTCTTTACTTATTGCCTTTGCGCGATATTTTTGGTTTAATATTTTTTGCTCTAGCCTTGACTAAGCGTACAGTAGTATGGCGTGGTATTAAGTATAAATTAATTAATAATGGGAAAATGGTTCCTATCAGGAAAGAAGAGTTGAAAATTAGACCAAAAATCTAACAGTTGAGAACTTCTATAGTATTATTATATTTTACTTACAAAGGAAAATCATTATGACAGACTTTCAAACCTCATTTCTTTCTGATGTAAAATCTCTATTTTTGCAGGAACAGGAAGAAAATCTAGCTCCTTATTTGTATAGTACTCCTAATCCAGATATTGAGAACGATCCTGCCAATGGTGAAGGATGTTACCAAGAACTAATATCTCAAAATTTAAATTATTATCTTTACAAGAAGGAAATCCAATTAATTAATAATAAGGCTAGTCAAATAGTTGCTTCTGATAGAACAGAAGCTAGTTTTATAGAATTTGGTTTGAATAAATAAAATGTTTCGATCTAAAGATCTTTATCTACTGCAAATTATGATGATTAACAAAAGTTATGTTATCTGTTCAATTGGAAGGAGTGGTAGTACTTTACTAGCAAGCACTATAGATAATCTTGGTTATTGTGGTAGTCCTAGAGAGTATTTTAATCCAAATAAAGTTGCAAATCTAATGGAAAATTATGATGCTTCTGCTTTTAGAAGTTATCTTGAAGAAGTTTTGGAGAAAGGAACCACTAACGGTATTTTTGGTGTAAAAATGCACTGGGAGGACATGAGAGATTTTCTTAGTTTTACTCGAAAAAATTTAGGATATAAAAAAAAAACAGATTTAGAAATTATCAATTATTTTTTTCCTAATACTTATTTTATTTACATTAGGCGTGAAAATATACTCAAGCAAGCAATTTCCACCGAAATAGCGCAACAGTCAGGAGTCTGGAGTCAAAAGATTTCTAATAACCAGAAAAAACGGGTGCAAAGACTTTATTTTAACCCTTTAGCTATCTATCGTATTCAAGAAGGAATAAAAAGACATGAGGGAGCATGGGAAAAATTTTTTCGGAAAAACTCTCTAGATGTTTATGAGGTAGTTTATGAAAATTTCTGTCAATCAATAGAAACTACTACAATAGATATTATCAAGTTTCTTGAAATTGAGCCTTTACCCGAGCGAAATGATATTAAAGTTTCTTTGCATAAACAGTCCAATTATATAAATGATAGATGGGAAAAATACTATAATCTGATTCCTGAAAATTTACTCAAAAATTATTCTCAATTGAGAAGTAGATTAAAACAATATTTTTAAAATGGTCTAAAGGTTTAGCCTTTTATTTATAGTATAGATACTCTCTAGGATTACTTTTCAAAAATGGTATAATAGTTGATTCAAAGATGTAATTCAAAACTATAGTTGTATGATTTTATGTATTTGGGATAATAGATAGATATATAAATAAATAAGTTCTATTGAATGAAATACCAAAACTTTTAGACATTAAGGAACATGACAGTAAATCAAACAATCAAACCATTTTATTTCGATATTACAGATGATGAAATTCAACACTTCTTATCGGAGTCAGAGAAGATTTTAAGGTCTGAAAAATTAATTTTAGGGGAACATACCAAAGCATTTGAACAAGCATTCGCTGAATATGTCGGGACAAAATACGCGATCGCTGTTAATAGTGGTTCTTCAGGACTATAAATTCTATTACGCTTGAAAAAAGTGGAGGGAACAACTGTTTTAGTTCCTACTAATACTAACTTTGCTACTGTTGCTACAGTAATTCGTGCCGGGGGAAAAGTTCAATATCTGGATATGGACAAACAAACATTTGCTCCTTATATTAATCCGGGCAGTACCTTTTGCTATTTTGTTCGCTGTGGCACGAATGGGAGACTTATTGGGTCTAGGAGTATTAGGGATTACAGTTGGTTTACGACTTCTGACCAGTGGGATAATTTTAAAAGAGTTGAAAGATGCCGAAGGTTTGAAAAGTCTTTACTTATTGCCTTTGCGCGATATTTTTGGTTTAATATTTTTTGCTCTAGCCTTGACTAAGCGTACAGTAGTATGGCGTGGTATTAAGTATAAATTAATTAATAATGGGAAAATGGTTCCTATCAGGAAAGAAGAGTTGAAAATTAGACCAAAAATCTAACAGTTGAGAACTTCTATAGTATTATTATATTTTACTTACAAAGGAAAATCATTATGACAGACTTTCAAACCTCATTTCTTTCTGATGTAAAATCTCTATTTTTGCAGGAACAGGAAGAAAATCTAGCTCCTTATTTGTATAGTACTCCTAATCCAGATATTGAGAACGATCCTGCCAATGGTGAAGGATGTTACCAAGAACTAATATCTCAAAATTTAAATTATTATCTTTACAAGGAAGAAATCGAATTAATTAATAATAAAGCTAGCCAAATAGCTGCTTATGTTCCACCAGAATCTAATGTTATAGAATTTGGTCCGGGTACAGACATAGCTTTCAAAAATAAAAGTTTGCCCTTTCTTAAAGAAATTAAACAATTGAAAAGCTATGTTCCTGTAGATTTGTGTCAAACTTATCTGGATCAGAGTGAGGAAATTTTAAGCCGAGAGTTGCCAGAAATATCAGTTGAGAAAATCAATACAGACTTTATTAAAAATATCGATCTTATTAAAAACTTTACTAAACCCGTAGTTTTTTTTAAAGGAAGTACAATTACCAATCTTTCTACAAATAATTGCCTGAAATTTTTTGAAAGAATTTCACCACAACTACAACCAGATGGTATTCTAATTGTTGGTGTTGATTCAAATCAAAATGAGTTGTCATTAAAAGGGGCTTATGATGATGGAAAAATGGCAAATTTGACGCTCAGTATTTTATATTTTATCAATCGTGATTTACCAGTTTCTGGCTTCGACCCTACTGCATTTAATTATGAATTTAATTGGGTGGCTGAAACTCATTGTGTAGAACATAATGTGAGGGCAACTAAAGACCAAGATTTTATTCTAGATGGTGTTCCTATAAATATCAAGAGTGGCACAAAATTTCACTTTTTAAGTTCTTATAAATATCCAGTGGACTATTTTCAAGAGCTGGCGATAAAATCAGGGCTAAAACCCCTAGATTATTTTGTACATCAAAATGAACGTATGGTAATTCATGTTTTAGGAGTTAAAAATTAAGTTAATAAAATAATTACTACCTGACTTTTAGATGAGTTAGGTAATACCAAATCCGATTATTATTAAGTTAGTTAGTTCCTGAAAATCTTAAAAGTCGCTTTAGGTGAATATTTTGATTTTTTTGAATTGGCTAATACCAAATCGGATTGGTATAATTTAAAATTAGATTTGTTTTTATATTAATAAAATAGATACATAGGTAAGTGCTATTTAAGCTCAGATATATTAAGTAAATAAGATGACAATAAGTCAACAAATAAAACCATTTTATTTCGATATTACAGATGATGAAATTCAATATTTCTTATCAGAGTCAGAGAAAATTTTAAGAACTGGAAAATTAATTTTAGGGGAACATACCAAAGCATTTGAACAAGCATTCGCTGAATATATAGGGACAAAATATGCGATCGCTGTTAATAGCGGCTCCTCTGGACTAGAAATTCTATTACGCTTGAAAAAAGTCGAGGGAACAACTGTTTTAGTTCCTACTAATACCAACTTTGCTACTGTTGCGACAGTAATTCGTGCCGGGGGAAAAGTTCAATATCTGGATATGGACGAACAAACATTTGCTCCTTCTCTACAGATGGTACAAGAGGCAGTAGAAAAGGGTAATAATCTCCCAGAGAAGATTTCTGGAGTAATGTGGGTTCATATTGGGGGCGTCATTTCTCCAGAGTTTCCGCAAGTGGTGGAATATTGTCACCAACAGGGGTTATTTGTCCTCGAAGATACTGCTCATGCTCACGGTAGTAAAATCAATGGTGTAAGTGCTGGAAATTTGGGAGACGGTGCTGCTTTTTCATTTTTCCCGACTAAAGTAATGACAACTTGCGAGGGAGGAATGATAACTCTGAATAATGAAGAGGAAGATTATATTGCACGTTCTCTGAGAAACCAAGGGAAGCGAGGTATGGACTTTGGTGGTTTACACACAGACTTTGGTAATAGTATGCGAATTACGGAAATGAATGCTCTGCTTGGTCGGATACATTTAGCAAAATTGCCAGAGATGTTGAAAAAACGCGAGCGAGCTTATGAATTAATTACTGCACCTCTCAAAAAAGCTGGTCTATCCTTTGTATCTACAGAAAAAATGGATATCGCTAGTAATTACAAATTGATTGTTCATTTGCCAGAAGGAAAAAATGCCAAAGAAGTCAAAACAGCAATGGCAGAAGAAGAGATATTTTTAGGAGGAACAGTATATGAAATACCCTGTCACAAACAACCAGTTTTTGCAGGTATTTGTGAAGGTGAGAGTTTTCCTGGTGCCGAACGTTGGTGTCCGAATCATATTTGTCCGCCTTTGACTTCTGGGATGACGGATGCCGATGCTCAACGAGTGGGGGAAGCTTTAGTTCGATATTTGAAATAACTTTATAGTAAAATTTGTAGGTGTGTTAGCGTCAGCGTAACGCACGAAATATGTGGGATAGGTGGTGCGTTACATTTCATTTTCATGTCGCGGAGCGAAACACACTCTACAACTGGCGAGCAAGATGCTCGCACTGCTGATAACTGACTCAACTCAACCCTGCACAAATAAACGCACTCCAATACACCGGATGCTCAAACGGATGTTCTAATTTGCACATTTCCTTCAGATACTCATTCTTATCGTAATTAATGCGCTGATAAATACCATCAAGTTTCATTCTTTCCTTCTCCCACTGCTGATACTCCGCCGAATCTTTTGCACAACTATTACGTCTTAGTTCTACGTCTTTAAGTTGATTGTATACTTCCTGCAACTTCTCCCCTAACGCCTCCTCTAATTCCCGATCTAATGCCTTTTTATACTTCTTCTTCAGTTCCTTTCCAGTCAACTGCCGTAACTTTTGTTGTGCCATTTGCAATGCTAGAGAACGATTTTTTCCCTCTTTGCGCAACTGGTGATAAAAAATGGATAACAGCACAGTCGAAAGTTCTGCTACAGACCAGAGGGTACTAATTACACTTCTAGCACCAGCACACAAAAACCCCGTGTTTATGGTCATAATGTCGTCAGTGATTTTCGGAACACCCAAGTTGACTTCACAACACCCAAAGAACAATTCTTCTAAATCTGGAAAACGCCAAGCTGGAGATAACAACTGCCCTAAAGTAATTTCACCATCCGCTAGCACTAAACCAGATTTGAGATTATCTTTAAAGTTAGCAGAAGCATGATGGGTAGATAATAACCCTTGTACTTTCCCTAAAAGAGCTTTGTATTTGCTAACTGTAGCTGCATCACCTTGGAGGCGTAGTTCGTCCTTGACATTATACATTTTGGCAACTTGTTTCCCGGCAAAGCTAGTCAATGGTCTGTCTTGTATGGTATCATCTACAACACCATATTCTACTTTTGTCACTTCTGGACGTTGGGTACAAAAATCTAGCACTTGGCAACTGGCAAGGGTGCGGATACGGAAATAGTCACCTAGATATTTCTTGTCTCCTGACTCTTTGACTGGCATGGCGCTCCAGGGGAGAAAGTGTAAGTATAGATGGGGAATTAATATCAATTCTTCAATGTCTTGGAGATAAGATTTGCATAATTCCTCTAATTCTAGCTTTCTGTTTACATCTTCTAAAAATCCAGGCATCTTTTGTTCCCATTCCTGGCGGGATAAGAGGTAAGAATTAAACCAACTGTTGATAATCCAATTTTGCAGTTTTTCAATCCCCAACTCACTGTAGGTATAAACCTTAACCCCATTTTGTCGCACTACAAATAAATAGGTATTGTCGGTAGTAGTATAAAAACTCAATATCGCTGTAGTCGCTTCCTGAATCAATGCTTGAATTTTCTGAAATTTCAGTGGTTCAACTTGCCTTCCCTCTGCTATTACTCGGTCTAAACTACGGATTTTTTTATAAATTTCCTGCCTTTGAGCTTCTAATTCGGCAATGCTTTCGTTTCTAGCTTTCATGGCAGCTAGTCCCCTGGTTGCTAGTGCTAACTCTTGTCCTTCTGTATGACTGTTTCCTTGTTGTTGTTCCTGAAGTTGATTGATATGCTGTTGAATAGCGTCGTGTTTTTCTAACCATTCTTGAACTTCGGCAGGTATTTCACCTTGGAAGTAGAGATCGTTACTTGCCATCAAATCTATTAACCGTTTGGAGCGAGAACGCTCCACATATTCTAAAGCTTTTTCTATTTGATTGGTATTCACGCAAGCTTGTACTATGTTTTGGTAGACATCCATATATTCTGCGAGAATTTCTTGGCGGCGATCGTCGTCTTGTGACCAACTGCGACTGAGTTCGACTGCGGTTATAACTTTTTCGTAGGCAGCAATGGCAAGTAGCCAGTTGCCTTCCTGGAAGTGGAGGTATCCCAAGTTGTCGGTAGTTTGGAGATAGTCAATGGGATTTCCTTCTAAAGTACGAACTGACAAAGCAAGATGATATGCAGCAATAGCTTTTTCTAGATTATCGGCTTTGTCTCCTCTGATTCTGTCACTGTAGGCATTGCCTAGATTGTTTTGGGTCATTGCCCAATAATAGGGGCAGTCTTCTTTGGTAAGAACTTCCAATGCTAGATGATATGTAGCAATAGAATTTTCCAGATTCTCTGCTTTGTCTCCTCTGATTCTATCAAGGTAGGCATTGCCTAGATTGTTTTGAGTCTTTGCCCAATCCATGGGGAAGTCTTTTTGGGTACGAACTTCTAATGCCAGATGATATGCAGCAATAGCTTTTTCCAGATTCTCAGCTTTGTCTCCTCTGATTCTGTATGCTTCACCTAGATTGTTTTGAATTGTTGCCCAATCCATGGGGAAGTCTTTTTTGGTAAGAACTTCCAATACCAGATTATATGCAGCAATAGCTTTTTCCAGATTCTCAGCTTTGTCTCCTCTAATTCTTTCTGTATAAGTAACGGCTAAATTGTTTTGAGTCTTTGCCCAATCCATGAGGAAGTCTTTTTTGGTACTAACTTCCAATACCAGATGATATGCAGCAATAGCTTTTTCCAGATTATCTGCTTTGTCTCCTCTGATTCTGTTTTTGTAGGCATTGCCTAGATTGTTTTGAGTTCCTGCCCAATCTATGGGGAAGTCTTTTTGGGTACGAACTTCTAATGCCAGATGATATGCAGCAATAGCTTTTTCCAGATTATCTGCTTTGTCTCCTCTAATTCTCTCACTGTAAGTAATGGCTAGATTGTATTGAGTCGTTGCCCATTTGATGGGGAAGTCTTTTTTTGTACGAACTTCCAATGCCAGAAGATATGCAGCAATAGAATTTTCCAGATTCTCAGCTTTGTCTCCTCTGATTCTGTTACCGTAGGCAGTACCTATAGTGCTTTGAATCATTGCCCACTTTTTTGGGTTACTCTCATGGGTAAAGACTTTTAGCACCATTTCGTAACCTGCAATAACGATTTCCATGTTATTTGCTTTGTTTCCAAGCTGGAAGTCGTCGAGGCACTTGGTGAAATCCCAAATAGAGTCGGCAACAAATTCTACTGAGCCTGCTTCTGATAGTCTAGCCGTTGCCCATTGTCGTAGCACATCGGCAAAGTTATCATCAAGTTTTTCTAAGTTTGCTTGTAGGAGTGGGTAGATAACCTTGGGGTTGCCTTTGCTGTCGGCGCTTGCCACCAATACTTTGATTAAAAAGTCTAGTTGGAATACAGATTCTAAATCTAGTGAAAGCTTACCTGGTGATGTGTCCAATATCCTAGAGAACAACTTCAGGCGCAATGGCGGAAAGATTAACAATAACAATAGCATCGGCAAATATCCGAAAATGATTCCTGGGAGTTGGATAAAACTGCGCCCTAATTTCAAGAGTATTCGTTTAATACAAAAAAGTTGTTGCATAGTCGGTTAGTTGATATCTATATATATATCTGCATTTAGGGTAGAGGTTTATCCAGTGGGAGCTAGACACTGATTTGGCCACGGATATACAGATGATTTCAGTTATCAGTTGTTAGTTATCAGTACTTCCAGCGATCGCTAATTTCTATCTCACATTATCCGTGCATCTGTGGCCAAATCCTTGTCTAGCCTCTTCTTACTCTTGAGCGATCGCCCTTTTCAGTTATCATTTATCAGCAGTTTCAGCGGTTATCCGTGCATCTGTGGCCAAATCCTTGTCTTACCTCTTCTTGCTTTTGAGCGATCGCCTTTTTCAGTTATCAGTAATTTTCAAATTGTAGAACCTTCAAATCTGCTAAATTCACCCTCGTACTCAGTTGCAAAATTTCCACTCCTACAACCTTACCCTCACTATTAAAATCCAAAATAACTCCAGGTTGTACCTCCTCCGACTCAATAATTTGAGATTCATCAAGGCGAAAATATAAAGCATCAGTTTCCTTATCAATTTTTAATTTCATAATTACCTCCTAATTCTGCGGTCAAAAAAAACGGTAACAACTCGGTTGGGAGTTACCGATACATTCACTACAACCCGTAAAAAACGCCCTCCAAATTCAGGAATTGCTTTAATATAATGAGTTGTATTATCTTGCTTAACTTCATTATAGTCAGATTCCCTAACAGTTAGGTTTACCCAATATTCTGATATACCACGCTCTTCCATCACATTTTGTGCATGAAGAGAATATTCAATATTTGACACAAAAGTTTTCCTCCAAATGCCATAATAAGTATCTCATAATGTATATAAATCTTGGTCAAACTTATTCTCTTTCACTCTGGCGATCGCCCTCAATAAATTCCTCAAATAAATAAAAAAAACGCTCCAAAGCATCCCGTTCATCTTCAGAATAAAACAAAATAATATTCGCCCATGATTTCGAGGTATCAACCTTAAATTTTGCTTGAATCCATTCTTGAAAACCATCAAAACAGTAGGGCGTATTTAGAGGTTGGCCAGACTCATATTGAGCCACATTATAGCCGGATAAAAATGCTTGTAAACACATAATAGACGGCCTGCCTAAATAAACATTTGGCTTATGTTTAATTTTTTGGAGAATATCGTAAACCCGATCCATTTTTACCTCTTATAAACTTTTTCTCACTGCTATTCATTCCTAATTTGTTGTTGGTATTTCAAAGGGTCGGTACTAAGTTTTATTTTCCCCGCATACTTAGCCAAATCTACATTTTCTCCAATAAACTCTTCAAACAAATCAAAAAAACGCTCCAAAGCATCCCTTTCATCTGCCGAATAAAACAAAATAATTTTCATCCACGACTGAGTATCTGGCAAATTATATTTTGACTCTATCCACTCCTGAAACTTCTCAAAATATTCCTCTTCTTGACTCAGAGGTACACCCAATTCTCGCCTTGCAAATGTATAACCATCAAGGAAAACTTGTAGATGGTCAATTGATGGTTTTCCCAAATACAAAGCGGGTCTTTTTCTAATTTTTCTAATTAATTCATAAAATCCAATCATATTTAACCTCAAAAATAATATGTAATTAAAATTCTACTTCTGTTACTTCAAATTCACCACCTAAATCCATTGCTACACAATACAAGTTACCCAACCATACTTGTCTAGAAACTCCTTGATTATCAATATTATCAAATATTAATTCTACTCCTTTTATTTCCACAACTATTCCCTCATGGCGACCATTTGTAGCAATATTAAGCCCTAATCTATCATGGTAGATATTACCATACTTTCCTTTAGCTTTCCCCGTATAAAGTTTAACTTGCTTACCAGAAATTCCTCTAGCAATTAAAAAATCTTTAATTGCCAAGGCACAAGCTGTACATTCAAATAGCTGAAAACGACTAGCAATTTATGAAATTTGCTGACGTAGTTCATCATCAAATAAAATTTCGTTACTCATTACAGTAATAGCAACTGCTATAACAAACAACTAGAAATAGGAACTTCCGATAGAAAGTCCCTACAATTATCTAATCTAAATCTCTATCTCCTCCTCGCCAAATTTCTACTAATTTATCCATCAAATCTTCTGCTAAATCACTCAACTCAATATCCCCATTTTCATCATCCCCTTCTTTCAAATTTCCCATCAAGTTATCTGCTAATTCTCGTTTACTACTTCCCAAATATGTCGCAAACAAATTTGTAGCAGCAGCTCGCCACTCATAATTTTTTTTAGTCCGATAAATCCATTCCAACTGAGCAATAATATTAGTCAAATATTCTATTTCTAACCGTTCTTTGACTCTAGTAATAACCGGATCGACATCCGCAGAAAAAGCATTATTAGCTGATTCTAAACGTTGCAAACATTCAAACAAAACCTCTATATGTTCTAACTCATCAATTTCCACTTCTTCCGGCATTTCATCTGGTTCATCTATTGGCAAAAAACCCAATATTTTCCCAGATTGTAAACTGTCTTCTAATCGAACAAAAACATAACCGATTCTATCTTCAAGTACCTCTGGCGGTAACTCTATTTCATCCTGTTCTGGTAATACGAAACGACATTCTAATTGACCAACATTAACAATAGCCAAATCAGCCACATTATGATAATGACGGATTACCGGATTCCAAGAATCAGAAGCTTCTAAATCGGTTTTAATATCAAACATTTTGAGAAAATTATCTACAGCATAAACCACCAAAGTATTCAGATAAACTTGAGTCTTTTTTTCTTTATTAAGTTGTTGGGCTGCAAATTGTTGAGCATAATTATGAGCCTCTATAGGGATAGAAATATTCATAGTTTGATAATCTGTGGTAGTCATTATTCGCCTCCTAAAAGTTCGTTATAAATTTCCTTCAAAAGTGGCTTACATTTTCTATTGTTGTGTGCCATTAGAGCTTGATAAGGAACATTTAATTCCTTTGCTATTTCTGTAAATTTTTGCGGAGGATTTATTAATAAACGCCGTTTAGCAATTTCCCCACAAGTACATTGAGGATAATCTTTTGGATGACAACCTAATCCTTGAATTGCTGCTGATAGTTTTTCTTCAAAATCTTCTTGAATTAAAGTTTCCATCGGCTCAGGAATATTACCATCAAGAACATCTCCTAAAGTTGGTATATTTGAATCATTATTGCCACCATAAATTGGTGCATCAAGAGAAATTTCAGTCTTTTCTCTATCTAAATCCTTAATTCTGTATCTAAGGCGCAACCCATACCAATTAATCCACAATCTCAGACCATGTACAAGAGACTTTTTTCCTTCCTGAATTTGTTCAAATTCACTACATATTCTTTGAGAAAATTCTAACTGAATCTCTTGCAATAAATCTGGATACTTGGGGTGTGGGGATGTAGCCAATATTTTGCATTTTAAAATTCGGCTCCACAACGTATTAAAAGCTCTATCCCATTCCCTAGTTCCCGGAGTTTCTTTACAGAAATTTTCTATCGCTTCTCGGAGCAAATCATTATTAGATTTGTCATTACACATTTGAGTTACAGAGACATATTTTGAATTTACCATTTAAATAACTCCAACCATACCATAAATCATGTTAATTTTTTCTCCTAAAAAAACGGTTATCTGTGGGTTTAGATGCCAAACCCCATGGCTAAGATCAACCTAAATTTGATGCCTTTCCAGATAGATAAAATTGCAGAGGATAAACATCATCAAAATAAACATTAATCGGCACAAACTTAACCTTATTTTCAAACCTTTGATTATGGTTATTAATCGCCTCTTCATAATCTCGCTCTGCACGAAAAAATTGAAATTTTTTATGATAAAAATCTCTCTGACAAACTCGCAGTTGTTTTTCCCGACGTAAGTGGTTAATTCTAAACCAAAAGAAAGCAAAACTATTTTGATAGCGATCGTAACCATAAACCACACCTGCATCAGTCACAGAAGCTAAAATTGCCATCGCTATCAACAAAATTATGTCATACAATTCAGGCGGCCAGTCTTCCCCACGATAGAGAGCAACAGGATGATTAAAACCTACATTGACCAAAACAGGTTGTTGTTCCACTCTAACTCTTGCTAGGGGACGGTTACTGTCATAACAAAAAGTTCCTACTGCTATCTCACCACCATTTCTTTTCAACAGGGGTGACAATAACTGAAAATCTTGGAGTTGTGGTTGTTCGATGCGACTCCAGTTAACACTACCCGTTTTATCCATGATAATTGCTATTTTGACCGAAGGTGACTGGGGTTGATTTTGCAAAGCAGTTTTGACTTCTGCTAAAGGTTCAGATATAGTAGAGGATATGGTATAAGTGGGGATTTTGCTATCAACTTTTCCGGCACAGCTTGCCAAAAAGCTTGCCAAAATAGCCACAATAATTACATGAAGTTTTTTCATAATTACAGTCATTTTTTCCTTTAATTGTTAAGTTGATAATTTTGGGCCATGTAAAACCGAAAATTATCTGTTCTTAACTTCCCTGGCGGGAAGTCCCGCGCTCTCCCGTTGGCGGAGGATGGTGGCGGCAGCTATTAGGGGAACGTCCTATGGGAAAGCCAGGGCCTTGCGTCGGATATCTCCACAAATAAAACCTTCCTATACCCTTGACAAGCTAGGAGGTATGTATGTTATTATCAAGGTCAAAACAGGGGGAGGACATCATCTCTGTCAAAACAGCGGTCATTTTTTTTATGACTGAAGAATCCCTGGTTGTCGCGCTATGCGCAACGTCGGGAGTATGTCAATTACTTAACGATTTGAAGCGGGGATAATTTTGCAATTTTGAAAAAATTGTTTGTTGAGTCATCTGGGAGATGACTTCAGCTATTAGCCAAGGGTTTCAATCCTTGGCGATATTTGGCTTGGCGATATTTGGCGAGCCATTTGGAATATCTATTATAAATTCTGTACCTTTTCCTAGTTGAGAAATACATTGCAGTTCTCCTTTGTGCTGTTCTGTAATAATTTGGTAACTTATTGATAACCCCAGTCCAGTACCTTCACCCACAGGTTTAGTAGTGAAAAAGGGGTCGAAAACTCGTTTGCAAATATTTTCGCTCATCCCAATTCCATTGTCAGCAATACTAACTCGTACAGTTTCTGAGTCTTTCATTTCAGTAGTGATGAAAATTGTCGGATTTTTTCCCACATTCTCCGAGGTAGTTAAAACATCAATAGCATTGGTAAAAATTTCCAGAAATACTTGATTGAGTTGATTGGCGTAACAGTTTACAGGAAGCAGTTTCCCATAATTTTTAACAACAGTAATCTCTGGATAAGAGCCATTAGCTATCAGGCGATGTTGCAAAATAAGTAAAGTATTTTCTAATCCTTCATGGATATTTACCTGTTTCATTTGCGCTTCATCGAGGCGGGAGAAGTTGCGTAAACCAAGAACAATTTTACTAATACGATCGCTTCCGGTTTGCATTGAGTCCAAAAGTTTTTCTAGGTCTTGAGATAAAAACTCTAGGTCTAAGTCTTCAAGTTTCTCTTCTATGGCAGCAACGGGAACAGATAAATTTTCTTGGTAGAGGTTGATAAGTGCGAGTAGGTCGCTGACATATTCGCGAGCATAATTAATATTACCCGAAATAAAAGTAATCGGATTATTAATTTCATGGGCAATTCCTGCTATCATTTTGCCTAAGCTCGACATTTTTTCGGTTTGAATGAGTTGCAGTTGAGTTTGCTGCAAAGTTTTCAAAGTTTTGGTCAATTCTATACTTTTTTCTTCGACGGCAATAACATTCCGGTAGGCTCGTAAAGCAGAGATAGTGCTAGTAATTAATCGTTGTCTAGTTAGCTCAACCTTCGTTCTGTAGTCGTTAATTTCATAGTTGCGAATTACATACTCTTCTGGTGCTTCCCCTGGTTGACCAGTCCGCAAAATAATCTGGATGCGTCTATTATTCAGTTCCTCGCGAATATAGCGAACCAGGTTTAAACCAGCATCATTGGTTTCCATTACTACATCGAGCAGAATGAAGGCAATATCGGGATTCTCTAAAATTAACTGTTTGGCTTCCGAACCGGAAAATGCCTCCAGTAGTAAAAGAGGTCTACCATCAAAAACAAAATTTTTCAAGGCTAATTTAGTGGCTTGATGAACGGCCAAATCATCATCCACAACCATTATTTTCCAAGGCTTTATTTGTAGAGGTTGGTTGTCATCTTCTTCAACTAAAGAAATAATTTCATCATCTTCTTCAACTAAAGGAATAATTTCATCATCCTCTAGAAGAATTAATTCGTCATCTTCTACAAGCAAGATTTGCTCATCATCTTCATCCTGGACAGGAGCAGTATTGTTATTGTTCTGCTTTTTATCGTCGTGGGTTGTCATATTTTTTTTTGCACCCCAATTTACAATCACCTATTAGACATCTGGTAGAAACTAAGTTTTTGCCCAAGCATTACAAGGGTTTGAGATTGATGACCGCGACAAGTCTATTAATTAACAGAAGCAGGAATCGCGATCGTAAATTTTGTGCCTAAACCCACCTGACTATCAACTTCTATTGTACCTTGTAATTTTTGGGTTACTAAATTATAGACAATATGTAATCCCAATCCTGTTCCTCCCTTACTCCTAGCAGTGGTGAAAAATGGCTCAAAAATTTTGCCTAAATTTTCCTGTTCAATGCCACAACCATCATCACTATATTCAAGCAGTATTTTATCACTTTCTTGGCGAATTTCCAAGGTAAAATTTCCTGCTGCTTCCGCAGGATACCCATGAGTTAAGGAGTTGGTGACTAAATTGGTGACAATTTGAGCCAAGGCCCCTGGATAACTATCAATTTTAATAGTTTCGTCCCCTTCTACAGTGAGGGTATAAGATGTTTTAAGTTGGGGAGCTAAACTTAAAGCAATTTCTTTGAGGTATTCTTTGAGGTTAAAGTATCGGTGTTCGAGGTTGCTTTGGTCCGCAGCTATTTGTTTAAAGCTGTGGATCAATTCTCCAGCTCGACTCAAATTGCTCAACATCAGTTGGGTACTTTCTCCAGCTAACTCTAGATAATTATTAAGTACAGAGCGTTTCAGTTTTCCTTGAGCTATAGCTTTAGTAAAGTTTTGGGTTTCGTCTGCTAGAGTAGAAGCAATAGTGATACTCGTGCCAATTGGGGTATTGATTTCATGGGCAACTCCAGCAACTAACCCTCCCAAAGCAGCCATTTTTTCTGATTCTACAAGTTGTTTTTGAGTGGCTTTGAGGTCTTCGAGAGCTTTAGATAGTTCGGCAGTGCGCTGTTGAACTTTTTGTTCGAGGGTGTTATAGAGTTGAGCGTTTTCGATGGAGATAGCAGCTTGAGCACTCAGGAGCTTGAGAATTTCAATGTGGTTTGGGGTGAATGCTTCTGCGGTGAAGTTGTTTTCCAGATATATTAGGCCAATTAATTGGCCTTGGTTGATAATGGGAGTGCAGATGAGACTTTTGGGAGAGTTTTGAATCAAATAAGTATCCCCAGAGAAGGTAGTATTTTGGCTAATATCGTTGATTAGGAGAATTTTTTTTGTATGTTTGACTGTATTAATAATACTTAGGGGAAGAGTTTTGGCATCATCAAGATGCATGGGTAATAGGTGACAACTACTCTTCTCACATTGGGTAATAATTTCCCAACTACCAGTATTGTTTAAAATTAATGCACCTTTGTCAGCTCCTGCATTTTCGAGGACAATGTTCATTAGTTTAGATGTCAATGTATTAAATTCTATTTCCTGGGAGATGGCTTGAGATACTTTAATGATGGAGACGAGATCGAGGATATAAGGAGAGGAAGAAGAACTCCCAGTGTCAAGACTTTGGGTAGAGTTGAGGGTTTGGTCGAAGTTGAGGGGAGATTGAGTGTTTTGAAGAATAGGAGCAAGCAGTTGAGGATATTTTTGTTCTAGTTGGTCAGTCTTAGCTTTTGCTCCCCAACGAGCATAACAGTAATATGCTTCCTGCATATAAGTAGCAGCAATTTTTTCTTTCCCCCAATTCAGGTAAAATTTGGCTGCAAGTTCATTCCCTAATGCTTCTTGTTGGAGATCTTCGTTTTCTTTCCCTAGAGCAATAGCACAGTCATACAATTCTATAGCTTCTAACTTTTTTCCCCCAATTCGAGCCATTTCTGCTTCTACCAAACAACACAAATGTAGGAAATTTTCCGGACAATTCTGTGCCCAAATGGCAAGTT
>NZ_JAAHGH010000071.1:0-14710 GCF_010672525.1 Okeania sp. SIO2B3
GTATTATATTGTGCTTCTTCTGTACATTATTTAACTCTTTTCGCAATACTCATCTCTACATGTTCATCACCCTCTCACGCCTCTTTCTACGCCTACTCTTCTCCCTCTTCTCCCTCTCCCCCCTCTTCCCCCTCTTCCCCCTCTTCCCACTCTTCCCCCTCTTCCCCCTCTTCCCCCTCTTCCCCACCCTCCTACAAGGGTTTCAGGAGTTCCTTATCAGGGATAGCCTCCTGGGAGGGGTTAGAGGTGGGTCCCCTACTCAAGATACGGGTTGAAAATCTACCCTACTTCCTCACTCCCCTACTCCCCTGCTCAAAATACAGGTAGAAAACTTTTTAAGGTACTTTTCAAAACTTTCCGAATATTATTTTTTCAGGTTATACCAATTTGATAAATGTTTGTTACAAATGGTAGGGACGCCCTGATGCAACGTCCGTACGAAAGAAGGAAGAGGCAAGAAGGAAGAAGGGGAAAAATTTGAAAAAAAGGGAAAAACGATAGAAATAACTATCTAAAATAAACTGGAGCAGCTATTTTTCAGCATATTCGATCAAGATCTACTTTTTTGTAGCATTCTTTTTTTTAATTGGTATTAGATAAATATTTACCATACATTTTAGATAGATCGATACAGACTCAAACATAAACCTGTTGATCTTCTCTGCCTAACTTCAAATTCGATATCTTTTATATATACTCACCAAAAAATATTTTTATAACCAAAGATTAGCCCTCTGTGTCTAAAGTCCTGTTACATTAAGTCAAGATGATTTAGAAAAACTTAATGTTTAGTTCAATGGCAGGGTTTAATTTTTTGAATGAATTTTTCCTATTTCCTTTATCAGGCAAACTTCAACCAATACTAGCCACAGCGACAGAAACAGAAGTAGAACCAGCAATGGTAGTTGCAGCAGTGCTTTTGAGTCTAGTGGCAATTTATATAGCCAGTAAAGCAGGGGGCGAATTTTTTAATTGGCTAGGTTTTCCACCAGTATTAGGAGAACTGGTAGGAGGTGTAGTTATCGGTATTTCCGCCCTAAACCTGGTAGTCTTTCCAGAAAGTGGGGCAGATAGTTCCACATCAGTAGTTATCAGTATTTTAGAAGCAACAGCAGGTTTAGCCCCTGACGCTGCCGAAGCTACATTTCAAGTCCAAAGTGAAGTCCTCGAAGTTCTATCCGAACTAGGGGTCATTATTTTGTTATTTGAAATTGGCCTAGAGTCCAACATTAGAGACTTAATGCAAGTGGGTATTCAGTCCCTAATTGTCGCAATTGTGGGAGTAACATTACCATTTGTCGCTGGTACAGCAGGAATGATGATGATATTCCATGTCTCCGCAGTACCAGCAATTTTTGCAGGAGCAGCTCTTACAGCAACCAGTATTGGCATTACTTCCAGGGTACTAGCAGAAATTAACCGTCTCAATACCCAAGAAGGTCAAATTATTTTGGGTGCTGCTGTTATAGATGATGTTTTGGGTATTATTATCCTGGCAGTAGTAGCAAGTTTAGCCAAAACTGGCGAAGTCGATGTAGTCAACGCTGTCTATCTGATAGTTAGTGCCAGCGTATTTTTGGTAGGTGCAATATTGCTTGGTCGTTTCTTTAATGACACCTTTGTTTTCTTTGGTGAAAAATTTAAAACTCGTGGACGAGCAGTTATTCCCGCTTTGACGATCGCCTTATTTATGTCCTACATTGGTACAGCGATCCATTTGGAAGCAATATTGGGAGCTTTCGCCGCCGGATTAGTTTTAGATAACTTAGATCAAACAGAAATAGGTAGAGAATTAGAAGAACTAATTCGTCCTATTTCTGATGTCGTCGTTCCCATTTTCTTCGTCACAGTAGGGACAAAAACCAATCTTGGAGTTCTCAACCCAGCTATTCCTACTAACCGTGAAGGTTTAGTTATTGCAATCTTCTTAATAGTTGTTGCTATTGTGGGTAAAGTTGCCTGCGGTTTTAGTGTCTTTGGTTTAGAGAACATTAACCGTTTAGCTGTTGGTGTTGGTATGGTCCCACGGGGTGAAGTTGGTTTGGTTTTTGCCTCAGTTGGTTCTGCTAGTGGCGCTTTATCTCCTGCTTTGGATGTAGCAATTATTCTCATGGTTATTATTACAACATTCTTAGCACCGCCATTACTGCGAGTAGTGTTCGGAGAAGGAGAAGCAGAAGAAGTAACTGAAACTTCTGGGTAGTTATTTGCAAAAGGTTGATTTTTAGATGGTTCTTCTATAGAACCCCTGAATGGGAACTTTGCACGCGGTATGTGCTTTTGGCTTGCGTCCTCAGTCTGAGCGAGCCAGTGGAAATTCAGGAACTGGAGTTTAGGGGAAAAAGCGGATGAGACCCCGCGCCGTCCCATAGCGCACCTGGTAGCATACCAAGCAGGTAGAAAAATGTTCTGATCTCCCCATCTCCCCATCTCCCTATCTCCCATCTCCCCATCTCCTCCTCTATTTAAAGATAGGAATGGGGGGAGGGGAGATGGGAGCATTTTTCTACCTTTTTTCCTTTTTTCCCTATTCTATTTCTGAATTTCCTGACTTCACCAGGACTGAGGAGTTCTACCAAAAGTACATACCTCGTGCAAAGATATGATCGGGGGTTCTATATAGCAACTGCCAGAGCGTTTAGGACAGAGAATAGTCTAAAATTATAGACCATCTCATAGAGGCGATATAGCTGCCACTAGACTCCGCTAATACCAATTTAAAAAAAGAATGTTACAAAAAGGTAGATCTTGACCAGATATGCTTAAAAATAGCAGCTCCAGTTAATTTTAGATAGTTATCTCTATCGTTTTTCCATTTTTTTCAATATTTACTCCTTCTTCCTTCTTCCCTCTTCCTTCTTTCGTACGGACTATGCAACGTCCCTACCATTTGTAACAAACATTTATCACGCTTGGTATAACACGATGTTTCTCCTTTCATCCTAAGCACCTTGTTGACTGCTATATTATCAAAGCTCATTAATTTAGACCTATAATATAGAACCCCTGAGTGGTATCTTTGTACGCTGTATTTGCTTTTGGTGGCAGTCCTCAGTCTGAGCGAGCCAGTGGAAATTCAGGTACTGGAGTTTAGGGGAAAAAGCGGATGCGACCCCCCGCCGCCCAATAGTGCACCAAGCAAGTAGAAAAATACTCTCATCTCCCCATCCCCTCATCCCCCCACCACCTCCTCTGTTTTTAAATAGATCCGTTTAGGGGTTCTATATAGACAAGTAAGTTAGGACTTATGGGGATGATGACCCGAATCAGGAGAAATGTTTTTCCCACTGTTCCCTGCTATCATAAAAATGTTATTCTTGATTCTCTTAAAAATCTATCAAATTGCCTCCTACTCTATGCTCCATTCTATTCAGTTTCACTGAGGTTAATCAAGTCCAAAACTAATTTCGCTAACTCATCAGTTGCCCCAAGAGGTGGGGTCAGATAAAATTTAATAGCAGGGTATATTTGAATAAATTGATTGACTGTATCAGCGATCGCATCAGTAATAGCCCCATTAAACAGAAAATAAGGTAAAATCCCAATTTTTCGATATCCTTGTCTTATTAATATTTCAACCCTTGATTTCAGGTCGGGAGAAACAGACCAATAAGCAGTACAAACCAAAACTTGACAACAGCTTTCCAGAGACTGGGCTATTTTTTCCACAGGGTCATTGCCACCAGGACGACGACTACCATGAGAAATAAGTACCCAAGCATCAGCAGTCACAGAAGTTACTTTAGGTGCAAGTAAACCTACCATTTCTGGATGGGAACCAATATAGGGACATAGAGTGATTTTAGTTTGGCTATAAGTTTCTGAGTTAATTTCAGATTTTGGGTTACTTTTTTCCCTTGCTTTAACCTTGTGTCTGAATACCTCTATTTCTGCTGGAATATCCTCTGTGACATGAACTCCTGGTAATAGAAATAAAGGTATAATTTTAACTTGATTAATGTAGAGCGATCGCCCATATTCCCAAAAATCTTCAATTTGTTCGTCCAGAGATTTAAGCCCCAGTTCTAAAACTCCTGTACCAATCAAAGGATATTTGAGAATACAATTACTTGTAAAATTTTCAGTTAAATTTATTTGTCTAGACAACAGTCCAGCTAGTGTCTGTAATTCTAGGAGTGATCGTGGGTCACGACTACCATGAGATACTAAAAAATAGGTTGATAGCAATTTTAACTTTGACCTAATTATATAGATATATAAATATTAAGTAATTAAGTAATACTTTGGGACAACTTTAATCCTGATTTAGTTAAAGATTTATGTATCTTCGTATACATTAACTCTATCAACTTTCTCTAGATATGGGGTCATTTCAGTTATCAGTTATCAGTTATCAGTTATCAGTTATCAGTTATCAGTTATTAGTTATTAGTTATCAGTACCTCTAGGTGTTTGCGCAGCATGACCTAGGAAAGCATTGGGATTGAAATCAGGAATAGTCTCTTTTTTTTATCCCTTTAAAAAGGGAGGCGCATACCCACAATTTTTCGGTAAAAGTCCAATCAATCTCTCTTAAATGAGTTAATTCTGTGTTGTCCAGTATCTCTGCAAACTGTTTAATTATAACACTTACTTTACGGCCAGTTAATATTGGTAACTCTATATAAAGATAGAATCTTTTCGAGAATAATCTGCTATGATTATATTAAATACCAATATACTTGAGTAGAAAACATACTAAGGAGCAAAAAAATGGCCAAAGAAGAAGTAAAAAGCGTTACCATACTTCAAAGTGATGATGATTTTGGCGGTAGTCCAGAAACTATCTATGGAAAGTCCCCAAAAAGTAACAAAAAGAAAAAGAAAAAGCAATCAAAAGGTTTGTCTGCTTTAGAAAAAAGTATATTCAAAATGGCGAAAATGAATGACAAGGCAAGCAAAGAATATCGCGAACGTCACGAAAAATCTAACAGAAAGAAGAAAAACGGTTGGATTAAAGATTTCTCCAAAAATTATAGCAAGGCTATGTCCAAGATGGGTGGAAGTGGAATGGGAACAATGGGTATTAAGTTGTTTGAATAATTAAAATATGAATGCCAATTGGTAGAAAACCCAAATTACTAAGTTCCAAAGATAAATATCTACTTACACATATCGTTTAGTAGAAAATATTCAGAGGAGAAATAAAGTGGCTAAAGAAGAGATAAAAAGCGTTACTGTACTGGAAAGTGATGAAGATTTTGGCGGTAGTCCATCAACTATCTATGGTAAATCAGCCAAAAAAAGAAAAAAGAAAAAGAAAAAGCAGTCAAGCGCTTTGAAGCCTTATGAAAAAGCTGTATTCAAAATGGCTAAAATGTACGATAAGGCAAGCAAAGAATATCGTGAGCGTCACGAAAGATCTAACCGGAAGAAGAAAAACGGTTGGATTAAAGATTTCGCGAAAAACTACAGCAAGGCTATGTCCAAGATGGGTGGGTACGGCTACATGGGTATTAAATTGTTTGAATAATTAAAATATTAATACTGATGAGCAGAAAGCCCAACTAACAGGGAAGAAAGTTTTACTTACCACTTTCATATAAGTCTTAGACAAAGGGGATCAACCTGAATACTAGCTTTGATGTATACAAGGTTTGAAGTGCAATGTACTTTTTACATCACGATCAGTGAGACTTTGGAAAAAAAAGTCGAACTAAAGCAAAATCTTGATTTGCTAGATATTCCATATGTGGAGCAGGAAGCTTAGGTTATAGTCTAGTCCTGCTATTAGTAAGTTATGAGGAGTATGTTAAAAGTAAAAATTAATTGACATCATACTCCTCATGCTTCTATTAATGAAGGGCAGGTTTGAGAGAGAATTTATCAAACTAACTCAGGTAATACACAACCAATAACAAATGCAAGCAAAAAATAATTGCAGGCTTTTGGTAAAATTTCCCTTAGCAACATAATTAGTAAACATTAAGGAGGTCAAAAAAATGGTAATGTCATCCGATACCAGTGAAAAAAGTGGGAAGCAACAAGCAAACACCATTATTTTAGAGTTTGGAGGGGCTAAGAGTGACGATATCGATGATTTGCGGAGAGGTGAGGGTAAAGTCTTCAAAAAAATAGGCCAAACAATTGAACAACTAAAAGAATCAGGCAACGTTTCAGATAACATACAGCCCATAATTGTTATTCTCAAGAAAAAGAAAAGTAAGAAAGGACTTTTAGACTAAGAAGATTTTCTTACTATAGTTATAGTGAGTGTAAGTGTTGCAAGTGTCCTTTAAAAGTTTCATAACTTGAGTTATGATTGACTAATGAAATAATTTCTCGCTTGACTTCGAGCATAATGCTCGAAGTTATGTATGTTAGGTTAAATAGTTAGTGATTTTAGCTCCTAAACTTAATTATCCTAGTATTTAAGTAAGATGAGAAAAGGGCACGAGATCCAAAAATGAGAAAATTTTCTCTAGCAACAGTTAAATTAAGTAGTAAAAATTTAAGGAAAACACAAAAATGACACAACAAGCCAACACCATTATTTTAGAAATGACTGGTGCAGATAAAGACGATATCTATGACTTTCGGAGGGGCGAAGGCAAGATATTCAGAAGAATACGCTCGATGATAGAACAGTTAAAAGAACAAGGTGAAGTGGATGAAAATGCACAGCCTGTAATTGCCATAGTACAGAAAAAGAAGGATAAAAAGGGACTCTTAGACTAGAGAAATTAACACCTACGCAATGTACTAATTTTGCTTTAAAGTTAGTAGTAACGTATCTTACGAATATAGTTGCGGTTTAAGTATAATTGACGATTCCATCAAGCCCTCCTTTGTAGAGTGAGGGCTTGATATTTTTATACTTATAACTAAGGGTAAATAATTTTGACTTTTTTATATATTTGATTCAAGGTGTATCAAAATCCCGTATACTTCAAGAGAAACTATAAGTTCAAGTTGATCACGTGAACATACTATTAGTCTGCACAGAAAAGTTACCAGTGCCTTATGTCCGAGGTGGAGCTATCCAGACATACATAGACGGTATTCTACCTTACCTAAAACGAGAGCATGAAATCACAGTATTCTCCATAGCAGACCCAGATTTACCAGATAGAGAAATTAGAGACAATATTCGTTATGAGCGTACTGCAGCAAACACTTCAGAAGAATACTATCAAGCAGTAAGCAAATTTGTAGAAGGGAAAAATTTTGATTGGATCGTAATTTACAATCGTCCCAAATATGTGTCCTTGGTTGCCAAAGCAGCCCCAAATAGTCGCTTTCTACTTAGTATGCACAACGAAATGTTCCATGCTAAAAAAATCGAGCCACAAGAAGCAATTAAATGCCTGGAGCGAGTAGAAAAAGTAGTGACAGTCAGCAAATTTATTGCTGATGGTATTGCCAAATTATTTCCAGAATATAAACACAAACTTCAACCTGTATATGCTGGAGTAGACCTCAAACGCTTTCAGCCAAGGTGGGCGGAAGGTGCAAAAGAGAAACGAGAAGCAATGCTAGCGACTTATGGTTTGGAGGGCAAAAAAGTAGTCCTTTGCGTGGGCAGGTTGACAGATAAAAAAGGACCTCATCTATTAATATCTGCGATCGCCAAAGTAATAGAAAAACACCCATCTGCGGTATTATTTTTAGTAGGCAGTAAATGGTACGGAAATAACAAAGAAAACGATTATGTCCGTGAAATTAAAGCAGAAGCAGAAAAGTTAGGCCAAGCAGTTCAGATGACAGGTTTTATTCCACCATCTGAAGTTGCAGATTATTTCTTATTAGGTAATATATTTGTATGTGCATCTCAATGGGAAGAACCTCTAGCTAGGGTACATTACGAAGCCATGGCAACTGGCCTATGCACTATTACCACTGCTAGGGGTGGGAACCCTGAAGTAATTATTCCAGGGAAAAATGGTATCATAATCACAGATTATGAAAATCCGGATGCGTTTGCAGAGCAGATAGATTACTTGTTGTCTAGACCAAAAGAAAGTGAAGAAATGGGAAGAACAGGACGTGAGCTAGCCGAATTATATTATAGTTGGTCAAGGGTAGCTTGGGATATTTTGAGTATTATTAATGATTCAAAATCAATGCCTTTAGAGAGACTGGGACTAATAGAGCAAGATAAAGAAGCAGGATAAATTGAAGCTAATTTTTCCATACCCAAGTCAGGTTGATAAAGATTAGGAATCAGGGCTTAAAAGCTAGAATAATGATGAATATTTGTATTGGTTGATTTTATGAAGGAACAAAAAAAGAGCGACCTAACAGCTATTATTGGCATGTCTTGTAGATTTCCTGGAGCAGATGACTATAATCAGTTCTGGAAAAATATGGAGGTAGGAGTAAATAGCATCAGTGAAATTCCTTCCCAAAGGTGGGAAGTAGAAAAGCATTATTCTCCTGTTCCTAATCAACCAAATAAGACCATTAGTAAGTGGGGAGGATTAGTAGAAGGTATAGATGAGTTCGACGCAGAGCTTTTTAATATTTCTCCCAGAGAAGCAGGAAAAGTAGACCCACAACATAGAATAATGTTGGAATTGAGCTGGTCTTGTATAGAAGATGCAGGTTACTCACCATCTCAACTTTCGGGAAAAAATGTAGGTGTTTTTATGGGGGCGTGCAACTATGACTCTATTCTATTGATGAACCGAAATCAGGACAATGTAGAAGGTCATAGTGGAACAGGAACTTGGACTTGTATGATTCCCAACCGCATATCTTCATTTTTCAACCTGCACGGCCCAAGCATTCCAATTGATACAGCTTGTTCAAGCTCACTGGTAGCTATTCATTACGCACTGAAGTCCCTCAAAGAATTAGAATGTGAAATGGCCTTGGTAGGTGGGATCAGCGTGTTATTCACGTCAACAACATATATCCAGATGAGTCAACTAGGGATGTTGTCTCCCACAGGACAATGTAGAACATTTAGTAGTGACGCTGATGGTTATGTGAGGGGAGAAGGAGCAGGAGTAGTTTTATTAAAGCCTCTGACAAAAGCAATAGAAGATGGCGATCAGATTTATGGTGTAATTAAAGGGAGTGCAGTTAATCACGGAGGTAAAGCGAGAACTATAACATCTCCTAATGTATACGCCCAAGCTCAAGTAATTCGTGCAGCCTATACTAAGGCAAATATTTCTCCAAATACAGTATCTTATATAGAATCTCATGGAACGGGCACACCATTGGGAGATCCGATAGAAATTAATGCTTTGAAAAGAGCCTACAGACAACTGTATCAGCAGTATGGAGTAGAAAAAACAGAGAAACCCTATTGTGGTATAGGAGCAGTCAAAAGTAATATAGGGCATTTAGAAGGAGCAGCAGGAATTGCTGGATTAATCAAAGTCCTATTAGCGATGAAGTACAAAAAACTGCCCCAAATTGTCAACTTCAAAGAATTAAATCCACGCATTAGTCTTAAAGATACTCCTTTCTATCTAATAGAGGAAGCTCAAGAGTGGAAACGATTAAAAAATGAATCAGGAGAAGAGATCCCCAGACGTGCAGGTTTAAGTTCCTTTGGTATCGGGGGCGTTAATGCTCATATTGTATTAGAAGAACCCCTAGAAGAAGAAATCAAAAATCAAAAGCGAGTGCTAATTGGCGAGGTGTCCTCAGAATGTAAGACGCACATCTTACAGTCAAAAGTTAAAAGTGATAGTATAGAGCGTCCACAAGAGATTTTCACCCTCTCAGCGCAGACAGAGAAAGCAGTGAGGGAATTAGCAAAAAAATATCAAACTTATTTACAATCAAAAACTGAAGCATCGCTACAAGATATATGCTTCAGTGCTAGTACAGGGCGGACGCATTTTGCAGAAAGACTGGCAATAGTGGCAGAGTCAAACAGTGATTTAGAGCAAAAATTAGCAGATTTTCTTGAGGATAATGAGACAAACAGAGTTGTAATAAGAGGAAAAGCACAAAATCAGGAAAAGGATATTGCTTTTCTATTCACAGGTCAGGGGTCTCAGTATATAGATATGGGACGACAGTTATATGAAACTCAACCCACATTTCATAAAATTATAGACCAGTGCAATGAAATTCTGAAAAAATATCTAGAAATTCCTCTGTTAGAAGTTATATATCCTAAAGATGCGCAAAAGTCAAGTACCTCTTTAATAGACCAAACAGCTTATACTCAGCCTGCTCTATTTGCCATAGAATATGCTCTAGGAAAGTTATGGGAATCATGGGGAATAAAGCCTAGTGTGGTAATGGGTCACAGTGTAGGAGAATATGTGGCTGCTTGCATCGCAGGAGTATTCAGTTTAGAGGATGGCCTGAAATTAATCGCCATACGGGGACGGTTGATGCAAAAGTTACCCTCCGGTGGAGAGATGGTATCTGTAATGGCATCAGAATCTCTGGTAGCAGAGGCCATAGGAGAATATAGTTCAAGGGTGACAATAGCAGCGATTAATGGACCAGAAAGTATCGTGATTTCTGGAGAAAGAGAAGCGATCGCAACCATTTGTAGCAAGTTAGAAGTAATGGGAGTTAAGACCAAAAAATTACAGGTGTCCCATGCTTTTCATTCTCCGATGATGGAGCCAATGTTGGCCGAGTTTGAAGCAGTAGCAGAGGAAGTAATCTATAATCAGCCAAAAATACCACTGGTGTCAAATGTAACTGGTAAAAAAGCAGGAAATGAAGTAACTAAGGCCGAATATTGGGTAAATCATATCAGAAAACCAGTACAGTTTCATCAAAGCATAAAAACGTTACACGAGCAAGGAAATCAACTTTTCTTGGAAGTGGGACCGAAACCAATATTGTTAGGGATGGGACGTCAATGTCTACCAGAAGATGTGGGAGTATGGTTGCCGTCATTACGTCCAGGAGTAGAAGAATGGCAGCAAATGTTATTGAGCTTAGGAAAGTTGTACGTTAAAGGAATAACAGTGAATTGGTCAGAGTTTGACTCTGATTATACTCGCCAGAAAGTAGCATTACCAACATATCCATTCCAACGACAACGTTACTGGGTAGAAAAAACAGAAAACAAACAGAATGAACATCAAAAGTTAGAAAAGATAAGTCAGACACCAATTGTCAAACTACTCACTCAAGGAAAAACAGAAGCTCTCACTCAACAACTAGAAAAAGCGCTAAATTTTTCACCAGAACAGCTTAAACTTTTACCAGAAATAATAAATGTATTAGCTAAACAACATCAGGAACAATTAGCAGCAGTAACTATAAAAAATTGGTTCTATGAAGTTCAGTGGAAACCTTTAGCTCAAAAATACGCAACAACAAGCACTCAATTAAGTCATTGGTTGATTTTTGCCGATACCACAGGAGTAGCAGAAAAATTAGCACAAAAATTACAACAACAGGGTCATAAATACAGCTTAGTTTATAGAGGAGAGAGCTATCAAAAACTAGCAGCAGGAAAATATCAAGTCAATCCTGATATTCCCGAAGAATTTGAAAAACTGTATCAAGAAGTTCAAGAAAGTAGTGAAACTCCCCTGTCAAAGTTAATTCATTTGTGGAGTTTAGATGCTCCAGAATCAAAAGATTTAACTCTTAAAACTTTAGAAGAAACCCAATTATGGGGATGTGGCAGTGTGATACATCTGTTGCAGACTTTACTCAAAAACAACAGCACTCCCCAACTATGGCTAGTAACCCGTGGCTCTCAGTCAGTATTATCTAAAACAGAAAATAAGATGGCCGGATTAGCAGCATCGCCTTTGTGGGGATTAGGTCGAGTCATGTCCCTAGAACATCCCCAATTATGGGGAGGACTAATAGATCTAGACCCACAAGCTCTAGCAGCAGACGAGACAGAAATGTTATGGCAATTATTAGCTAACCAAAAACAAGAAGATCATCTAGCCTTACGGGGAGAAAAGACCTATGTAGCTCGTCTAGTTAATAAAGATACTCCAGAATTTTCTCAACCCCTATCCTTATCATCAGGTAGTTACCTAATCACAGGAGGGTTAGGAGCTTTAGGATTACATACTGCCCAATGGTTGGTGGAAAAAGGAGCAAAAAATATTGTTTTAACTGGACGTCGGCCTCCAAGAGAAAAAGTGAGTGAGTCTATAAAACAATTAGAAAAAACAGGATGCCAAGTGAGAGTGTTGTTAGGGGATGTTTCTGTTGAAGCAGACATAGGCAAAATTCTGGAACAAATTCAGACATCAATGCCAACACTCAAAGGCATAATTCATGCAGCAGGAATTACAGGAGAAGCTCAACTGCTTCATGATTTAGAACTTTCTCAACTCGAAGCCGTACTGCGTCCCAAAGTAGTAGGAGGATGGTTGCTACATCAACTAACTCAGAAGCTAGAGCTAGACTTTTTCGTGAATTTCTCCTCCATTGCATCAGTATGGGGTTCAAAAGGTCAAGCTCACTATGCAGCAGCCAACCATTTTCTGGATGGATTAACTTATTATCGCCGCTCTCTGGGAACACCAAGTTATAGCATAAATTGGGGGCCTTGGTCAGGAGGAGGTATGGCAACGGGAGAGGCCATGAATTGGTTAAATCAAACAGGGGTGAAACCACTGGAATCAGAAAAAGCCATAGCTGCTTTGGAGAAGGTGTTAGTAAGCAATAGTTCTCAGACAGTAGTAGCAGATATAAATTGGAGGTTATTTAAAGAACTCTATGAACTAGGAGGTAAACGGTCACTTCTGGAGGAAATTTCACTAGATTCAGAGGCAACAGACGTAGAAAGTGCTGAAGAACAAGATGCAAGGAAACAGAAAGTCAAAGCCGAATTTTTAGCAAAATTAGAGCAGGCCTCAAATGAAAAACGTCAAGAAATGTTAACTGAACACATTCGAGGGCAAGTAGCTCAGGTACTAGGTTTAAGTTCATCTCAATTACCGGAAGTCAATGTAGGCTTTACGGAAATGGGAATGGATTCTTTAATGACGGTGGAATTAAAAAATCGACTACAAAATCAACTAGGAACTAACTTACCTGAGACAATAGCTATGGAATATCCAACGATTACGAAATTGTCCTTATATATAGAGGAATTAATGGGATGGAAGACAACAGAAAATGGCGCATTCTCTGATAGCCTGATCCAAACTGATGTATCAGAAATAGATGGAAATATATTGCCAGTTCTCGAAGATATTTCAGAAGAAGATTTTGAAGCACTAGCAGCTCAACAACTGGAAAAACTGAAAAATATACTATGATATATCTAATAGTGAAAAAGATATATATTATTTAATGTAATTTTTACAACAATATAGAAATTATTTAAAACAAAAAAATTAGGTAAAGGCTAAAAAGTTATGGAACCGAGTACTGAAAAAGATCAACTATCATTATCTAAACAGATGTTTTTGGCTTTAAAGCAAGCAGAAACTAAGTTGGAGATGATGGAGCGTTCAAGAAGTGAAGCGATCGCCATCATTGGCATAGGTTGTCGATTTCCTGGAAATGCCAACACACCAGAAAGCTTCTGGGACTTGTTATCCAATGGTAAAGACTCTGTTAGGGAGATTCCACTAGAACGTTGGGATATAGATTCTTACTACGATCCCAACCCTGATACTCTGGGGAAAATGTATATCCGTCATGCAGCATTAGTTGAGCAGGTAGATAGGTTCGATCCACAATTTTTTAGTATCTCTGGCCGAGAAGCACATAGCCTTGATCCACAGCAACGTTTTATTTTGGAAGTAACTTGGGAAGCTTTAGAAAGAGCAGGTATTAATCCCCAGGAATTAGAAAACACTCAGACAGGAGTGTTTATCGGTATAGGTCAAAATGATTATGCTAATTTGGGTTTGAGACAAGTCGAAAATATTGGGGCTTACGATACTACAGGAAATGGGTTTTGTTTTGCATCAGGTAGGTTATCTTACTTTTTAGGATTGCAAGGCCCATCAATGGCAATAGATACAGCTTGTTCATCGTCTCTGGTAGCTTTACATGAAGCTTGCCAGAGTCTGCGTCAGGGTGAATCCAATCTGGCTTTAGCTGGAGGAGTCCAACTAATTCTCTCTCCTCAAATCACAACTGGACTATCAAGATTAAAGGCTCTATCACCTGATGGCAAGTGTAAAACTTTTGATGCTGCTGCTGATGGTTTTGGTAGGGGAGAGGGATGTGGCATTGTGGTACTAAAGCGTTTGTCGGATGCGGTGAAAGATGGGGACAATATCTGGGCAGTAATTCGCGGTTCGGCTGTTAACCACGATGGGCCGAGTAGCGGACTGACAGTACCGAATAAACTAGCTCAGGAAAAACTGATTCAGCAAGCTCTCAAAGCAGCCAAAGTAGAACCGTTACAAGTGAGTTATGTGGAAGCTCATGGTACAGGAACTTCTCTAGGAGATCCTATGGAAGTGAGAGCCTTAGCTAGTGTGTTTGGGCAGGGACGCGATGGGGAAAATCCATTGAATATCGCTTCAGTTAAAACTAATATCGGTCACCTAGAAGCTGCATCTGGAATAGCAGGTATTATTAAGGTGGTTTTGCAACTGCAACACCAAAAAATTGCCCCTAATCTGCATTTTACTAATCCTAACCCCTATATTGATTGGGAGAATATACCTTTAAAAGTACCTACTCAACTCACACCTTGGCTATCATCAGGGGATAAAAGAGTGGCAGGGGTGAGTTCATTTGGAATGAGTGGCACAAATGCTCATATAGTGTTAGAAGAAGCTCCAGAAGAAGTCAGAAGTAAGAAGTCAGAAGTAAGAAGTGAAGAAGATTTAGAACGTTCGCTGCA
>NZ_JAAHGH010000071.1:14810-39461 GCF_010672525.1 Okeania sp. SIO2B3
TGGCAGGGGTGAGTTCATTTGGAATGAGTGGCACAAATGCTCATATAGTGTTAGAAGAAGCTCCAGAAGAAGTCAGAAGTAAGAAGTCAGAAGTAAGAAGTGAAGAAGATTTAGAACGTTCGCTGCATATATTAACTATGTCTGCCAAAACAGAAAAAGCATTAGAAGATTTAGTCAGTAGTTATCAAAAATCTTTAGAAAATGCCCCAGAGTTAGGACTAGCAGATATATGTTATACAGCCAATACAGGTCGAGGAGATTTTAATCACAGACTAGGAATAATAGCCTCTAAAGCCAAAGAATTAACAGAAAAACTGCAAGAGTGGAAAACTAACAAAGAAGTAGTAGGAGTATTTTCAGGACAAGCAGACAGCAAAATTCCAAGTCAAAAAATAGCCTTGATGTTCACAGGTCAAGGTTCCCAATATGTGAATATGGGCAGAAAACTATATGAAATGGCACCAACCTTCCGTAAAGCCTTAGAGGAATGCGACAAAATTCTCCAACCCTATCTAGAAGTACCGCTGTTAGAAGAAATCTACCCAAAAGAGGAACAAAACTCAAGTGTATTAGACCAAACAGCTTATACTCAGCCTGCTCTGTTTGCCATAGAATACGCCCTAGCCAAATTATGGTATTCATGGGGAATAAAGCCTAGTGTAGTAATGGGTCACAGTGTAGGAGAATATGTAGCAGCTTGCATAGCAGGAGTATTCAGTCTGGAGGATGGTCTAAAACTAATAGCAATGCGAGGAAAGTTGATGCAAAAGTTACCCTCCGGTGGTGAGATGGTAGCAGTAATGGCATCAGAATCTGTGGTAAAAGAAGCCATAGGAGAATATACTTCCCGTGTATCGATAGCAGCGATCAATGGACCAGAGAGTCTAGTAATTTCAGGAGAGAGCGCAGCCATAGCAAGTATTTGCAATAAATTAGAATCAGTGGGAGTAAAGACCAAAGGATTACAAGTATCCCATGCATTCCATTCCCCATTAATGGAACCAATGTTAACAGAATTTGAAAAAGTAGCCAAAGAAATAACCTATAATCAAGCGAAAATCCCACTAATATCAAACGTGACAGGAGAAAAAGCAGGAGGAGAAATAACCAGTGCCGAATATTGGGTAACTCATGTACGTAAACCAGTAAGATTTGCTCAGAGTATGAAAACTCTAGAGTCAGAAGGATACGAAACCTACCTAGAAATCGGACCAAAACCAATATTGCTAGGAATGGGAAAGCAATGTGTAACACAAGAGCAAGGTTTATGGTTGCCCTCATTACGTCCGGGAGTGGATGAGTGGGAACAAATGCTATCAAGCTTAGGAAAGTTGTATGTAAAAGGAGCAAAAATAGACTGGTCAGGGTTTGAAAGTGACTATAATCGTCAGAAAGTAGCATTACCAACATATCCATTCCAGAGAGAACGATATTGGATAGAAACCAACAACAACTTCTGGGCAAAACAGCAATATTCCCAAGGAGAAAACCTCCATCCCCTATTAGGTAAAAAACTAAATTGTGCAGGGGACCAACAAATATTTGGCTCACAAATAGAAGAAAACTCACCAAATTATCTGAAGGACCACCGAGTATTTAATCAAGCACTATTTCCGACAACAGGGTACCTAGAAATAGCAATAGCAGCAGGAGAGAGTCAATTAAAAACATCCCAGATAGTAATAGAAGACCTAACAATCAGTAGGGGATGGATACTACCAGCAGGAGAATTGACAAATGCCCAAACAATACTCACCCCAACAGACAACTCATCCTATAAATTTCAAATATATTCTCAACAAAATGGAGAACAAGAGTGGAGACTCCACACCACAGGAAGAATCAGAAAAGAGTCAACCCCCCCGACTCAGACAAAAGTAGACCTAGAAAAATACAAGAGTGAATGTAATCAAAAAATCGAAGTAAAACAACATTATGAAAAATGTAAACAAGTAGGGATAGAGTACGGTTCGACCTTCCAAGGGATAGAAAAATTGTGGTCAGGGTCAAATCAAGGATTAGGTTATATAAAACTGCCCGAAGAATTAATAACACAAACAAACGACTATAATTTCCATCCAGCACTATTAGACGCAGCCTTCCAAGTAATGTCTGTAGCAGTACCGGCCAAAGCTAAAGACCAAACTTATCTGCCAGTAGGAATAGAAGAATTCTGTCTATATAAGAATCCAGGGGTGAGTGTATGGGCCTACGCATCAGTAACCAATGCCGAAGTGGAAAAACCAGAAAGTTTGACGGCTATGGTAACAATAGTAACACCAGAAGGAGAAATAATTGCCAAGCTCAAAGGTTTCCAACTAAAACAAGCAACAAAACAGACCCTAGTAGGAACACAAACCGAACCAATAGAAAATTGGTTGTATGAAGTAGAGTGGAGAAGTAAAGGTATATTAGGAAGACTACGAGCACCAGAATTCCTGATACCTCCTGTAGAAATCAACCAAAAATTAACTCCAACTCTAACAGAATTAGTAAAGAAAGTAGATAATAAAACAACAGCGTCCTTTGAAAGGAGCTTAGAAGAATTAAGCAGAGATTATATAGTCAAAGCATTACAGGAAATGGGATGGTCATACAAACCAACAGAAAGCTTTGCATTTGATGTAGCAGCCAAAAAATTAGGTATAGTTCCCACCCATCGACCACTATTTAAGCGTCTGCTACAAATATTAACAGAGTCAGGAATACTCAAATATAATAATAATCATCAGCAGTGGCAAGTAGAACAAACCTTAGCTCAAGTAAAACCGACTCAAAAAAGCCAGAGTTTACAGCACAAATATCCAGAAGAAACAGCAGCATTGACACTACTATCTCGTTGTGCAAGCAAGTTAAGTGAGGTATTACGAGGAGCAGTAGACCCAGTAGAATTAGTGTTCCCCCAAGGAGATTTGAGCACAGCAACTCAACTGTATGAAGAGTCAACAGTAGCCAAAGTGATGAACACAATAGTAGCAAACTCAATCACCAAAGGGATAGAAAAATTACCAAAAAGCCGAGGGATAAGGTTGTTAGAAATAGGAGCAGGAACAGGAGGGACGACAAGCTATATCCTGCCTCATCTAAACCCTGGGCAAACCGAATATACATTCACAGATCTAGGGGCATTATTTACAGCCAAAGCTCAAGAGAAATTCCAGGACTATAAGTTCATCAGCTATAAAACCTTAGACATAGAAGTAGACCCGAAAACTCAAGGATTTGAGGCTCATAAATATGATGTAATAATAGCAGCTAATGTACTTCATGCAACGACAGATCTGAAGCAGACATTATCCAATGTGCGAGAACTATTAGCAGATGGGGGCATGTTAGTGTTGTTAGAACTAACAACTGCTCAACGATTCTTAGACCTAGTATTTGGATTATTAGAAGGATGGTGGAAATTCAGTGACTATGAATTACGACCAGATTACCCTTTGTTGAATAAAGAAAAATGGCATCATGTGTTGAGAGAAACAGGTTTTACCGAAGTAGTAACAATGCCAGAAGTGGAGGGAATGGCAGAAACATTGTCAAAGCAAACGGTAATTGTAGCCAAAGCAAGTTCAACAACCTTAGAACCAACTCAGGAGGAAAAGAAAGGTTGGTTAATACTAGCAGACCAAAAGGGAGTGGGGCAACAGTTAGCGAAAAAACTCAAGTCATTAGGAGAAGTTTGTAGCTTAGTATATGCAGGAGAAAAGTATCAACAGATAGCTCCGGACGAATTGAGGATGAATCCCAACAACCTAGAAGAATTTGAGGAAGTAATCAAGACAGTAGCAGGGAAATCACCATCATTATATGGAGTAGTACAATGTTGGAGTATTGAAGCAGGAGTAGGTCAAGGGATTAATTCTCAGGAATTAGAAAAATTATCGCAGTTAGGTTGTGGCACGACCTTATCATTAGTACAAGCATTGGTGAAAGCAGGGTTATCAACGGTACCGAGATTATGGTTGGTGACAGTAGGTGCTCAAGCTGTACCTTCAAAGAATCCGGTAATACCAGGAGTAGCTCAATCTTCGGTGTGGGGAATGGGAAAGGCAATTAGTTTAGAACACCCAGAATTAAACTGTACTCGTATAGATTTAGACCCAGAGGAAAGTAAAGAGGGTCAAGGAGATGCACTATTTAATGAAATCTGGTCAGAGGGTGAGGAAGACCAGGTAGCAAGGCGTGGAGATGGTCGTTATGTAGCTCGATTGGTGGCAAGTCCTCATCAGCAACCAGTGGCACAAAAGTTAGTACCATCACAACCATTCAAACTAGGAAGTTCACAGAAGGGTAGTTTAGACAACTTAATCCTAGAGCCAGTTACCAGACATTCGCCAGCAGCAGGGGAAGTAGAAATTAGAGTGAAAGCAACAGGATTGAATTTTCTAGATGTGGTATCTGCATTAGGATTACTTCCTCAAGAAGTAGATGGAGTATCTCAAAAGCACCTTGTGGAAATGGAGAGCTTTGGAGGAGAGTGTGCTGGTGAAGTAGTAGCTGTAGGCTCAGAAGTCACAGATTTTCATGTGGGAGATTTAGTTATGACTATGGCTCATGGCAGCTTTAGTGAGTATGTAACAGTTGATGCTAACTATGTAGCGCCCAAGCCAGAAAATCTGAGCTTTGAAGAAGCAGCATCTATTCCAGCTAATTTTTTAACCGCTTATTATGCTTTGCATCATGTGGCCAAGATTAAGGCTGGCGTTCATGGGACTAATGGCCAACGCCAACGCATCCTTATTCATGCAGCAGCAGGAGGTACTGGAATGGCAGCAGTGCAGATTGCAATGGAAGCAGGAGCTGAAGTTTTTGCAACTGCAAGTCCTCCCAAGTGGGAAGCTCTACGAAATATGGGAGTCAAACACATTATGAATTCCCGGACATTAGAATTTGCTGACCAAGTGATGGAAATAACTCAAGGTCAAGGAGTGGATATTGTACTCAACTCTCTGACTTCAGGGGAATTTATTAGCAAGAGTATGTCAGTGGTCAGTCATGGTGGTCGATTTGTGGAAATTGCCAAGCTAGGAGTATGGGATTCAAGCAAAGTGGCAGAAGTCAGGCCGGATGTATCTTATTTTGTGGTGGATGTAGTTAAAAAGTCTCAAGAGCAACCAGAATTAATTAATTCCATGTTGCAAGGGTTGAAAGATAAATTCTGCAACAGTTTACTACAACCACCACCAATAAAGGTATTTCCCATAGAGGACGTTATCAGTGCCTTCCGTTATATGCAGCAAGCTAAACATATAGGCAAGATTGTGGTGAGTCAAACACAACTTGCTGATGCTAGGGATAAAAAGCCTTTGAGTTTCCGCTCGGATGCTAGCTACGTGATCACAGGAGGTTTGGGAGGTTTGGGTTTACTGGTAGCTCGTTGGATGGTGGATAAGGGAGCCAAGCATTTAGTCTTAGTCACAAGACGCGAACCGGACGATCATGCTAACAAAAAAATAACAGAGTTAGAAATGGCAGGAGCAGAAGTAGTTGTAGAAAAAGCAGATGTGTCATCATTGGCAGCAATGACAGAGGTGTTCGACAGGATTGAGAACTCAAACCAACCATTAGCAGGAGTGATTCATTCTGCGGGTATGTTATCAGATGGAGTGCTACAAAACCAGAGTTGGTCAAGTTTTGAGCAGGTGATGGCACCGAAAGTACAAGGTGGTTGGCACTTGCATCAATTGAGTAAAAATCAATCATTGGACTTTTTTGTGCTGTTTTCTTCGGTAGCATCTCTGTTTGGTTCACCAGGTCAGGGAAATCATTCAACAGCCAATGCTTTCCTTGATGGTTTAGCCCATTATCGTCGTGTTCAGGGTTTGCCGGGATTGAGTATTCATTGGGGTGCAGTTTCTCAAGTAGGAGAAGCAGCCGAACGAGGTGCAGATGTGAGGGCAATTAAGCATGGTATGGGTGCAATATCGCCAGAGAGGGTGTTAGAGAGCCTGGAATTACTGATGAGTGGCTCTGATGTAGAAGTAGGGGTCGTACCTATGGAGTGGTCACAGTGGCAGGAAAGAGTAGCTAAATGGAAGTTTTTAGCAGATTGGCAAGAAACTATACTAGAAGTGGCAGAACCATCGAAGTCAGATTTTCTGTTAAAGTTAGAGGCCGCAGCAACCAGTGAGCGTCGCTCGTTATTAGTGGCTCATGTGCGTCGTCAGGTAGCTCAAGTGTTGGGAATTAATCATCCTGAATCAATTTCCTTAGAAACAGGGTTTTTTGAATTAGGTATGGATTCTTTGACTTCTGTGGAGTTGAGGAATAAGTTGCAAAGTAGCTTGAAATTGTCGGTATCCTCTACTCTAGCTTTTGATTATCCAACGCTTAATAAGCTAGTAGATTACTTAGCCGAACAATTGAACTTAATAGATGCTCAAGAGGATACTGAGTTGCGATCGCCTGACTTATCTGAAGAAAAGTCATCTGAGTTATCAGACGCTAGTCCATTGACAGAAATTGAATTAGAAGCATCACTTATTCAAGAAATTGAAGAATTAGAAAAATTAATTTAAATAGCAATAGGTTTTGTGGGTCAACTTGGGAATTATACCAACACCCACACAACTTACTAAAACTACTTATAAACTTAATTAAGAGAACATGAATCAAAAACAAACACCAGGAAAAGAACAAAATTTGCCTTTAGAAAGAGCGATTAAAGCCCTCAAAGATGCACGTTCCAAACTAGAAAGGTACGAAAATCAAAGCAAGGAACCAATCGCCATCATTGGAATGGGTTGCCGTATTCCAGGAGGTGCATCTACCCCTGAAGTCTTCTGGGAACTTTTACAAAACGGAGTAGATGCGATTACTGAAGTGTCACCAGATCGATGGCCTATTAGTAAATATTATGACTCTGACCCTACCGCTCCCGGTAAAATCTATACTCGTTATGGAGGCTTCGTGGAGCGGTTAGATGAGTTTGATGCCAATTTCTTTGGTATTTCTCCTAAAGAAACAATTCATCTAGACCCTCAACAACGATTACTCCTAGAAGTCAGTTGGGAAGCCTTAGAGTATTCAGGAATCAATCCTCAAAAACTTAAAGGAACTTCTACTGGTGTATTTGTTGGTATTGGTGGTAATGACTACACTCAAAGGATATTAAGTCAAGGCTTTGAAAAAATTGATGCCTATGTAGGTACAGGAAATAGCCACAGTACCGCATCAGGGAGAATTTCTTACCTTCTGGGGCTTAAAGGACCTAGTTTAGCAGTAGACACAGCTTGTTCCTCTTCTCTAGTTAGTACCCATTTAGCCTGTTCGAGTCTGAGAAATCAAGAGTGTGATTTGGCTCTATCAGGAGGAGTGAATGCATTAACATCCCCAGAGTTTACCATCAGTTTTTCTAAGGCTCGGATGTTATCTTTTGATGGTCGATGCAAGACGTTTGATGCCTCTGCAGATGGATTTGTCCGTGGTGAAGGATGCGGTATGGTCGTACTTAAACGTTTATCAGATGCTGTAGCCCATGGGGATAATATTCTGGCAGTCATTCGTGGAACTGCCATTAACCAAGATGGTGATACCAGTGGATTGACCGTACCTGCTGGACCATCTCAGCAAGCAGTAATTCGTCAAGCCTTGGAAAATGGAGGAGTAGACCCAGCTAGTATCAGTTATATTGAAGCTCACGGTACAGGAACTTCTTTGGGAGATCCTATTGAAGTTGGAGCAATAGGAACGGTATTTGGAAAAACTCACTCTCAAGAGCAACCTATAATCATTGGTTCAGCTAAGAGTAATATTGGTCACTTGGAGGGAGCAGCAGGAATTGTAGGGTTGATGAAGGTAGTTTTGCAACTGCAACACCAAAAAATTGCCCCATCACTGCATTTTAATCAGCCAAATCCTTATATAAATTGGGATCAATTACCAGTAAAAGTCGCGACCAAGCTCACCTCTTGGGATACAAATGGTAAAAGTCACATGGCAGGGGTGAGTTCATTTGGAATGAGTGGCACAAATGCTCATATAGTGTTAGAAGAAGCTCCAGAAGAAGTCAGAAGTAAGAAGTCAGAAGTAAGAAGTGAAGAAGATTTAGAACGTTCGCTGCATATATTAACTATGTCTGCCAAAACAGAAAAAGCATTAGAAGATTTAGTCAGTAGTTATCAAAAATCTTTAGAAAATGCCCCAGAGTTAGGACTAGCAGATATATGTTATACAGCCAATACAGGTCGAGGAGATTTTAATCACAGACTAGGAATAATAGCCTCTAAAGCCAAAGAATTAACAGAAAAACTGCAAGAGTGGAAAACTAACAAAGAAGTAGTAGGAGTATTTTCAGGACAAGCAGACAGCAAAATTCCAAGTCAAAAAATAGCCTTGATGTTCACAGGTCAAGGTTCCCAATATGTGAATATGGGCAGAAAACTATATGAAATGGCACCAACCTTCCGTAAAGCCTTAGAGGAATGCGACAAAATTCTCCAACCCTATCTAGAAGTACCGCTGTTAGAAGAAATCTACCCAAAAGAGGAACAAAACTCAAGTGTATTAGACCAAACAGCTTATACTCAGCCTGCTCTGTTTGCCATAGAATACGCCCTAGCCAAATTATGGTATTCATGGGGAATAAAGCCTAGTGTAGTAATGGGTCACAGTGTAGGAGAATATGTAGCAGCTTGCATAGCAGGAGTATTCAGTCTGGAGGATGGTCTAAAACTAATAGCAATGCGAGGAAAGTTGATGCAAAAGTTACCCTCCGGTGGTGAGATGGTAGCAGTAATGGCATCAGAATCTGTGGTAAAAGAAGCCATAGGAGAATATACTTCCCGTGTATCGATAGCAGCGATCAATGGACCAGAGAGTCTAGTAATTTCAGGAGAGAGCGCAGCCATAGCAAGTATTTGCAATAAATTAGAATCAGTGGGAGTAAAGACCAAAGGATTACAAGTATCCCATGCATTCCATTCCCCATTAATGGAACCAATGTTAACAGAATTTGAAAAAGTAGCCAAAGAAATAACCTATAATCAAGCGAAAATCCCACTAATATCAAACGTGACAGGAGAAAAAGCAGGAGGAGAAATAACCAGTGCCGAATATTGGGTAACTCATGTACGTAAACCAGTAAGATTTGCTCAGAGTATGAAAACTCTAGAGTCAGAAGGATACGAAACCTACCTAGAAATCGGACCAAAACCAATATTGCTAGGAATGGGAAAGCAATGTGTAACACAAGAGCAAGGTTTATGGTTGCCCTCATTACGTCCGGGAGTGGATGAGTGGGAACAAATGCTATCAAGCTTAGGAAAGTTGTATGTAAAAGGAGCAAAAATAGACTGGTCAGGGTTTGAAAGTGACTATAATCGTCAGAAAGTAGCATTACCAACATATCCATTCCAGAGAGAACGATATTGGATAGAAACCAACAACAACTTCTGGGCAAAACAGCAATATTCCCAAGGAGAAAACCTCCATCCCCTATTAGGTAAAAAACTAAATTGTGCAGGGGACCAACAAATATTTGGCTCACAAATAGAAGAAAACTCACCAAATTATCTGAAGGACCACCGAGTATTTAATCAAGCACTATTTCCGACAACAGGGTACCTAGAAATAGCAATAGCAGCAGGAGAGAGTCAATTAAAAACATCCCAGATAGTAATAGAAGACCTAACAATCAGTAGGGGATGGATACTACCAGCAGGAGAATTGACAAATGCCCAAACAATACTCACCCCAACAGACAACTCATCCTATAAATTTCAAATATATTCTCAACAAAATGGAGAACAAGAGTGGAGACTCCACACCACAGGAAGAATCAGAAAAGAGTCAACCCCCCCGACTCAGACAAAAGTAGACCTAGAAAAATACAAGAGTGAATGTAATCAAAAAATCGAAGTAAAACAACATTATGAAAAATGTAAACAAGTAGGGATAGAGTACGGTTCGACCTTCCAAGGGATAGAAAAATTGTGGTCAGGGTCAAATCAAGGATTAGGTTATATAAAACTGCCCGAAGAATTAATAACACAAACAAACGACTATAATTTCCATCCAGCACTATTAGACGCAGCCTTCCAAGTAATGTCTGTAGCAGTACCGGCCAAAGCTAAAGACCAAACTTATCTGCCAGTAGGAATAGAAGAATTCTGTCTATATAAGAATCCAGGGGTGAGTGTATGGGCCTACGCATCAGTAACCAATGCCGAAGTGGAAAAACCAGAAAGTTTGACGGCTATGGTAACAATAGTAACACCAGAAGGAGAAATAATTGCCAAGCTCAAAGGTTTCCAACTAAAACAAGCAACAAAACAGACCCTAGTAGGAACACAAACCGAACCAATAGAAAATTGGTTGTATGAAGTAGAGTGGAGAAGTAAAGGTATATTAGGAAGACTACGAGCACCAGAATTCCTGATACCTCCTGTAGAAATCAACCAAAAATTAACTCCAACTCTAACAGAATTAGTAAAGAAAGTAGATAATAAAACAACAGCGTCCTTTGAAAGGAGCTTAGAAGAATTAAGCAGAGATTATATAGTCAAAGCATTACAGGAAATGGGATGGTCATACAAACCAACAGAAAGCTTTGCATTTGATGTAGCAGCCAAAAAATTAGGTATAGTTCCCACCCATCGACCACTATTTAAGCGTCTGCTACAAATATTAACAGAGTCAGGAATACTCAAATATAATAATAATCATCAGCAGTGGCAAGTAGAACAAACCTTAGCTCAAGTAAAACCGACTCAAAAAAGCCAGAGTTTACAGCACAAATATCCAGAAGAAACAGCAGCATTGACACTACTATCTCGTTGTGCAAGCAAGTTAAGTGAGGTATTACGAGGAGCAGTAGACCCAGTAGAATTAGTGTTCCCCCAAGGAGATTTGAGCACAGCAACTCAACTGTATGAAGAGTCAACAGTAGCCAAAGTGATGAACACAATAGTAGCAAACTCAATCACCAAAGGGATAGAAAAATTACCAAAAAGCCGAGGGATAAGGTTGTTAGAAATAGGAGCAGGAACAGGAGGGACGACAAGCTATATCCTGCCTCATCTAAACCCTGGGCAAACCGAATATACATTCACAGATCTAGGGGCATTATTTACAGCCAAAGCTCAAGAGAAATTCCAGGACTATAAGTTCATCAGCTATAAAACCTTAGACATAGAAGTAGACCCGAAAACTCAAGGATTTGAGGCTCATAAATATGATGTAATAATAGCAGCTAATGTACTTCATGCAACGACAGATCTGAAGCAGACATTATCCAATGTGCGAGAACTATTAGCAGATGGGGGCATGTTAGTGTTGTTAGAACTAACAACTGCTCAACGATTCTTAGACCTAGTATTTGGATTATTAGAAGGATGGTGGAAATTCAGTGACTATGAATTACGACCAGATTACCCTTTGTTGAATAAAGAAAAATGGCATCATGTGTTGAGAGAAACAGGTTTTACCGAAGTAGTAACAATGCCAGAAGTGGAGGGAATGGCAGAAACATTGTCAAAGCAAACGGTAATTGTAGCCAAAGCAAGTTCAACAACCTTAGAACCAACTCAGGAGGAAAAGAAAGGTTGGTTAATACTAGCAGACCAAAAGGGAGTGGGGCAACAGTTAGCGAAAAAACTCAAGTCATTAGGAGAAGTTTGTAGCTTAGTATATGCAGGAGAAAAGTATCAACAGATAGCTCCGGACGAATTGAGGATGAATCCCAACAACCTAGAAGAATTTGAGGAAGTAATCAAGACAGTAGCAGGGAAATCACCATCATTATATGGAGTAGTACAATGTTGGAGTATTGAAGCAGGAGTAGGTCAAGGGATTAATTCTCAGGAATTAGAAAAATTATCGCAGTTAGGTTGTGGCACGACCTTATCATTAGTACAAGCATTGGTGAAAGCAGGGTTATCAACGGTACCGAGATTATGGTTGGTGACAGTAGGTGCTCAAGCTGTACCTTCAAAGAATCCGGTAATACCAGGAGTAGCTCAATCTTCGGTGTGGGGAATGGGAAAGGCAATTAGTTTAGAACACCCAGAATTAAACTGTACTCGTATAGATTTAGACCCAGAGGAAAGTAGAGAGAGTCAAGGAGATGCACTATTTAATGAAATTTGGTCAGAGGGTGAGGAAGACCAGGTAGCAAGGCGTGGAGATGGTCGTTATGTAGCTCGATTGGTGGCAAGTCCTCATCAGCAACCAGTGGCACAACATACGACTCAAAAGCCTTTAAGTTTCCGTTCGGATGCTAGCTATTTGATTACAGGAGGTATGGCAGGTTTGGGTTTACTGGTAGCTAGTTGGATGGTGTCTAAGGGTGCTCAACATTTAGTCTTGTTAGGACGCCGTTCACCGGATGATGCTACGAGAAAAAAAATAACAGAGTTGGAGATGGCAGGAGCAGAAGTGATAGTGGAAAAGGCCGATGTGTCTGATTGGGAATCGATGAGAGGTGTGTGGCAGAGGATTGAGGAATCAAACCGACCATTAGCAGGAGTGATTCATTCAGCAGGAATGTTATCAGATGGAGTGCTACAAAACCAGAGTTGGTCTAGTTTTGAGCAGGTGATGGCACCGAAAGTACAAGGTGGTTGGCACTTGCATCAATTGAGTAAAAATCAATCATTGGACTTTTTTGTCCTGTTTTCTTCGGTAGCATCTCTGTTTGGTTCACCAGGTCAGGGAAATCATTCAGCAGCCAATGCTTTCCTTGATGGTTTAGCCCATTATCGTCGTGTTCAGGGTTTGCCGGGATTGAGCATTCATTGGGGTGCAGTTTCTCAAGTAGGAGAGGCAGCAGAACGAGGTGCAGATATGAGGGCAAGTAAGCAGGGGATGGGTGTAATATCTCCGAGTCAGGTATTGGAGTCTTTAGAACTATTGATCAGTGGTTCGGATGTGGAAGTAGGGGTGGTGCCTATTGAGTGGTCAGGGTGGCAGGAGAAATTGGCACAATGGCCGTTTTTGGAGGATTGGCAGGAAACTATACTGGAGGTGGCAGAACCATCGAAGTCAGATTTTCTGTTAAAGTTAGAGGCTACAGCAGCCAGTGAGCGTCGCTCGTTATTAGTGGCTCATGTGCGTCGTCAGGTAGCTCAAGTATTGGGAATTAATCATCCTGAATCAATTGCCTTGGAAACAGGGTTTTTTGACTTGGGTATGGATTCTTTGACTTCTGTGGATTTGAGGAATAAGTTGCAAAGTAGCTTGAAGTGTTCACTTTCATCTTCTCTAGCTTTTAATTATTCTACAATTAATAAGCTGGTAGATTACTTAGCCGAACAATTAAACTTAATAGATGCTCAAGAAGATACTGAGTTGCGATCGCCTGACTTATCTGAAGAAAATTCATCCGAGTTATCAGAGGCAAGTCCACTCACAGAAGAATTAGAAGCATCAGTTCTTCAAGCAATTGAGAAATTAGAAAAATTAATCTAAAGCATTTTTAAACACGAAAACTAAACGCTCTAACACAACTAATTACTAATTCAAGAACTACAACTCTATCCTAATCAAGACAAAATGAATCGAAAAGAAACACAAGAAAAACAACAATTACATTCTACTGTAGATTTAGAAAGGGCGCTTAAAGCTCTCAACAAAGCATACTCCAAACTAGAAAAATACGAAAATCAAAGCAAGGAACCAATCGCTATCATTGGTATGGGTTGTCGTTTGCCTGGAGGTGCATCTACTCCTGAAGCCTTCTGGGAACTTTTACAAAATGGAGTAGATACTATTACTGAAGTGCCACCAGACCGATGGCCTATTAGTAAATATTATGACTCTGACCCTACAACTCCCGGTAAAATCTATACTCGTTATGGAGCCTTTGTTGAGCAAATACAGGAATTTGATGCTGGTTTTTTTGGTATTTCTCCTAAAGAAGCAATTCATCTAGACCCTCAACAGCGATTACTTCTAGAAGTTACTTGGGAAGCCTTAGAGCATTCTGCTACAAATCCACAAAAACTGATGGAAACTCAAACAGGCGTATTTATTGGTATTAGTAGCAACGACTATTTTCAAAATATATTAAGTCAAGGTATTGAAAAAATTGATGCTTACTCAGGTTTAGGTAATGGCAACAGTATAGCATCAGGGCGAATATCTTATATTCTCGGGCTTAAAGGTCCTAGTTTAGCAGTAGATACAGCTTGCTCTTCTTCTTTAATAAGTACTCATTTAGCTTGTTCAAGTCTGAGGAATCGAGAGTGCAACTTGGCTTTAGCAGGAGGGGTACATCTATTAATGTCTCCAGAGATCACAATCAACTATTGTAAAGCAAAAATGTTGTCAGCGGATGGTCGTTGTAAGACTTTTGATGCTACGGCAGATGGATTTGGCCGTGGTGAAGGTTGTGGTGTGATTGTCCTCAAACGTTTGTCGGATGCGCTCTCAGACAAAGATAATATCCTAGCAGTGATTCGGGGTAGTGCAACCAACCAAGATGGAAATAGTAGTGGATTAACAGTTCCTAATGGTTCATCTCAACAAGCATTGATTCGTCAAGCTTTGGAAAATGGAAGAGTAGAACCAGCTAGTGTGAGTTATCTAGAGGCTCATGGTACAGGCACATCTTTGGGAGATCCCATTGAAGTGGAAGCAATGGGAGAAGTATTTGAAGCAACTCATTCTCAACAAAAACCTTTAATTATTGGTTCAGTCAAAACTAATATTGGTCACTTGGAGTCAGCAGCAGGAATTGCTGGTTTAATCAAAGTGGTATTACAACTGCAAAATCGACAAATTGCACCATCCCTACATTTTAATCAGCCGAATCCTTATATAAATTGGGATCAGTTACCAGTACAAGTATCAGCCAAGATACAGCCTTGGCAGGTAAATAATCAAAGTCGTATCGCAGGTATCAGTTCTTTTAGTATAGGTGGCACCAATGCTCATATTGTTTTAGAAGAAGCACTCTCTCAAGTCAAAAGTGAGAATGTTGTTGAACGTCCAACTCATATATTAACTCTGTCAGCCAAAACAGAAAAGGCTCTTGCTGATTTGGTCAATGCTTATCAGAGTTATTTAGAAAATGATAATGACTTAGGGGATATTTGCTACACAGCCAACATTGGGAGAGCAGAATTTGCTCATAGATTAGCTCTGATTACTTCTGAGAAAAAAGATTTAGTAGAGAAACTAAAACAATACAAACAGGGAGAGAATTTTACTGGCATCTGTTCAGGACGACTAACGAACAAAACTACGACTAAAATAGCCTTTATGTTCACTGGGCAGGGGTCTCAGTATGTAGATATGGGACGACAATTATACGAGACTCAACCCACATTTCAGAAAATTCTAGACCAATGCAATGAAATACTGAAAGAATATTTAGAAGTGCCTCTATTAGAAGTTATATACCCTAAAGATGCACAAAAGTCAAGTTCTGATTTATTAGACCAAACAGCTTATACTCAACCAGCTTTGTTTGCCATAGAATACGCCCTAACTAAATTATGGTATTCATGGGGAATCAAACCCAATGTGGTTATGGGTCACAGTGTAGGAGAATATGTCGCAGCTTGTGTGGCAGGAGTATTCAGTCTGGAGGATGGTCTGAAATTAATCGCCATGCGGGGCAAGTTGATGCAACAGTTACCCTCCGGTGGTGAAATGGTATCTGTAATGGCATCAGAATCTCAGGTGACAGAGGCCATAGGTGAGTATAGTTCAAGGGTGACAATAGCAGCGATAAATGGACCTGAAAGTACCGTGATTTCAGGTGAAACAGAAGCAGTGGCAAGTATTTGTAGTAAGTTAGAAGCAATGGGAGTTAAGACCAAGCAGCTACAAGTTTCCCATGCCTTCCATTCCCCATTAATGGAACCAATGTTAGCAGAATTTGAAACAGTAGCCAAAGAAATAACCTATAATCAACCGAAAATACCACTAATATCAAATGTGACAGGAGAAAAAGTAGGTGGGGAAATAACCAATGCGGAATATTGGGTAACTCATGTACGTCAACCAGTACTCTTTGCTCAGAGTATGAAAACTCTAGAGTCGGAAGGATATGAAACCTACCTAGAAATAGGACCGAAACCAATATTGTTGGGAATGGGAAGGCAATGTGTAAAAGAAGGAGTGGGAGAATGGTTGCCATCATTGCGTCCAGGAGTAGATGAATGGCAGCAAATGTTGGACAGCTTAGGAAAATTGTATGTAAAAGGAGCCAAAGTAGACTGGTTAGGGTTTGATTCAGATTATGCTCGTCAGAAAGTAGTGTTGCCGACTTATCCATTCCAGAGGGAAAGATATTGGATAGAAACTTCTGAAAAAATGGGGGTTATTGGGTCGGAAAATGGTGGCTCCCAGATTTTGAGCTTACTTGAAGGATCAGAAATAGAGACATTAGCTCAAGAACTTGAAAGAGTAGGAAATCTTTCCCCTAGTGAAGTTAAGTTACTGCCTAAACTACTGGAACTGCTAGTTAAACAGCATCAGCAGCAACTGACAGGAGTGAGTATTAAAGATTGGCTTTACTCAGTCGAATGGATAATTAAGGGACGCTTTGGTAGACGACTGCCAAAGGAGAATTTGCTAACAGCTGTAGAAGTAGAGCAGCAGTTAGACCAAACGATAATAGAACTTGTGAAAACGGCTTCTATAGGAAAAAATAATAGCTTGAGGGAAATTTCCAGGAGTTTAAAAGAACTAAGCAGAGACTATATAGTGCAAGCATTGATTGATTTGGGATGGGAATACAAGGTAGACGAGTGCTTCTCTACTGATGCTGCTTGCCAACAGCTAGGCATATTTTCTAATTATAAACAACTCTTCAACCAAATGCTACAAATAATAGCTGAAATTGGAGTTTTACAGTCAGGTCCGCAGCAGCAGTGGCAAGTGTTACAAGGGTTAGGAGAAGTCAAACCTGCTCAAAGAAATCAAGCTCTAATGACTACATATCCTGATTTCCTAGCGGAATTAACTCTACTGAATGTTTGTGGAACTCAACTAAGTGAGGTATTACTCGGTAGGCAAGATCCATTGCAATTGATTTTCCCAGAAGGAGATTTAACCAATGCCACGAAATTGTATCAAGAATCGACTGTAGCTAAGGTGATGAACGCTATAGTGCAACAGGTTATAATCAAGGCAATTGAGAGGTTGCCCAAACATAAAGGCATACGCTTACTAGAAATTGGAGCTGGTACAGGTGGAACAACAAGTTATATTGTACCACATTTGAATCCAGATCGCACAGAATATTTGTTTACGGATCTTGGGACATTATTTATCAGCAAGGCACAAGAAAAATTTAGCGATCGCCAGTTTGTCCGCTATCAACAACTGGATATAGAAGTAGATCCCTTAAATCAAGGATTTGAGTATGAACAGCAGGATATAATTATTGCAGCTAATGTACTACATGCTACTCAGGATTTGCGTCAAACCTTACAAAATGTGCGAAAATTGTTAGCTCCTGGAGGGATTTTGGTGTTATGGGAAGTAACTACTCCTCAAGAATTTCTAGATTTAACATTCGGATTATTAGAAGGATGGTGGAAATTTCAGGATTATGAATTACGCCCAGACTATCCTCTTTTAAGTCGAGAAAAATGGAAACAATTCCTCGGTGAAGTGGGTTTTACTAATGTAGTTAGTCTGCCAGAAATCGAGGATATTCCCGAAGTTTTCTCAGAACAAACCGTGTTCGTTGCTCAAGCAGACGAGAAAAGTTTAAAACTAACATCATCAGAAACCCAGAATTGGTTGGTACTAGCAGACAAAGCAGGAATTGCTAAACAAGTAGCTACCAAACTCCACTCAGAGGGAGATATTTGTACTTTAGTGTTTGCTGGAGAAAAATATCAACAGATAGCTCCGACAGAATTTATCATTAATCCTGAAAATCAAGATGATTTCTATCAACTGATAACAACGATAACAGCAAAAACTCCATTGTTTCATGGAGTCGTGCAATGTTGGACAACAGATGCAGGGTTGAAGGAGTCTATAAGCTCCCAAGAATTAGAAAATTTATCTATATTTGGGTGTGGTACTACCCTGTATTTAGTGCAGGCTTTAGTTAAAGCAGAGTTATCTAAATTACCTCGGTTATGGTTGGTGACTTCTGGTGCTCAACCAGTACCATCAAATCATCCGACAATATCAGAAATAACTCAGTCTGCACTTTGGGGAATGGGAAAAGTAATTAGCTTAGAACACCCAGAATTAAACTGTACTCGTATAGATTTAGACCCAGAAACCGCTATAGAAGACAGAGCTAATGCACTATTTAGTGAAATATGGTCGGAGGATAAGGAAGACCAAGTAGCATGGCGTGGAGATGATCGTTATGTGTCGCGATTGGTATCTAGTAATCACCAGCAATTAGTTGCTACAACTCAGAAACCTTTAAGTTTCCGCTCGGATGCTAGCTACGTGATTACAGGAGGTTTGGGAGGTTTGGGTTTATTGGTAGCTCGTTGGATGGTGGATAAAGGAGCCAAGCATTTAGTCTTAGTTACAAGACGCGAACCGGATGATACTGCCAGTCAAAAACTCACAGAACTAGAAATGGCAGGAGCAGAAGTAGTTGTAGAAAAAGCAGATGTGTCATCATTGGCAGCAATGACAGAGATGTTCGACAGGATTGAGAACTCAAACCAACCATTAGCAGGAGTGATTCATTCAGCAGGAATGTTATCAGATGGAGTGCTACAAAACCAGAGTTGGTCTAGTTTTGAGCAGGTGATGGCACCGAAAGTGAAAGGTGGTTGGAATTTGCATCAATTGACTCAAAATAAACCATTGGACTTTTTTGTACTATTTTCTTCGGCAGCATCTCTGTTTGGTTCCCCTGGTCAGGGAAATCATTCAGCAGCGAATGCTTTCCTTGATGGTTTAGCCCATTATCGTCGTGTTCAGGATTTGCCGGGATTGAGTATTCATTGGGGTGCAGTTTCTCAAGTGGGAGAGGCGGCAGAACGAGGTGCAGATGTGAGGGCAAGTAAGCAGGGAATGGGTACAATCTCGCCCGAGAAGGTGTTAGAGTGCCTAGAATTACTGATGAGTGGCTCTGATGTAGAAGTAGGGGTCGTACCTATTGAGTGGTCACAGTGGCAGGAAAGAGTAGCACAGTGGCCTTTCTTGGCAAATTGGCAGGAAAGGACGACTGCAATAACTACAGATCAAACTCAAGATGACACCTTGTTGGAAAAACTAAAATCTTCTCCTCAGGGCGATCGCAAGAATATCTTAATTGCTCATATTCAAAATCAAGCTGCTCGGGTTCTGGGAATAACGGATAATCAGATAGATTTACAAATACCTTTAAATGAAATAGGACTAGATTCTCTAATGGCATTAGAACTAAGGAATCGAATTTTAAATGATTTACAGGTCGATATTCCTATTACCAGTTTTATGGAAGGAATAACCATTACTGCTCTCTCAAATCAACTAAATCAAGAACTGACTCAAAGCTATCAAGAACCAGCTATTGAGTTAGGCGAGCAGGAACAAGTAGAACCTAATAATATTGAAAATAGTAATTGGATAGAGGTGGAACTATGAACTTAGTTGAATTCTTACAAGACCTTTCCCAAAAAGGTGTTAGATTATGGTCTGAGGGAGGAAAATTGCGGAGTGGAGGTTCCCAAGAGGTATTGACTCCAGAGGTTATTGCCCTACTTAAGGAACACAAAACTGAAATCTTGCATTTATTGAGTAAACTGCCAGATATATCACAAATTTATCCTCTCTCCTATGGTCAAAAAGGTCTCTGGTTTTTGTGGAAATTATCACCTGATAATCATAATTACAATGTGTCAACTGCTATGCGGATGTACTGCCAGGTAGATATAATTGCTTGGCAGCAGACATTTCAAGCATTAAAAAAGCGCCATCCCCTACTACGGACTACATTCCCCGAATGGGGCGATCAACCAGTTCAACAGGTGCATGAAAACCAAGAATTAGACTTTTTGCAGATAGATGCTTCCACCTGGAGTGAAGAGGAGTTACACAAAAAAGTAGTAGAAGCTCATCGGTATCCTTTCGATCTAGAAACAGATTCCGTTATACGAGTTAGGTGGTTCACTGTCTCCAACCAAAACCATGTGATGTTACTAACCTTCCATCATATTGTATTCGATGGTTGGTCTGGGAATTTGATTGCTAAAGAGATTCCCCAGCTTTACCAAGCAATCTGTAAAGGAGAGGAATACTGTTTGTCTCCACTGAATTATTCGTATCAAGATTATGTTCGTTGGCAAAAAGAATTAGTAGAGGGAGAAAAAGGAGAAAAACTGTGGGAATACTGGCAACAAAAACTGGCAGGGGACTTGCCAGTATTGAATTTGCCCACAGACCGACCGCGACCGCCTATACAAACTGATAACGGTGCTGCTTACCCTTTCAAGTTATCTGAAAAACTGACTCAACAACTAAAGGAACTGGCTAAACAAGAAGGGGTAACTCCTAACATGGCTTTGTTGGCTGCTTTTCAAATTCTGCTTTATCGTTACACTGGTCAAGAGGATATATTGGTGGGTTCTCCCACTGCTGGCAGAACTAGACCTGAGTTTGCCTCAATTGTTGGTCACTTTGTTGACTCAGTAGTAATGAGGGCAGATTTGTCAGGGAATCCCTGTTTTAGAGATTTTCTTTCCCAAGTGCGCCAGACAGTGCTGGGATCGCTAGCTCATCAAGATTATCCCTTTGCCTTGATAGTAGAGCGACTACAGCAAGAACGAGATCCAAGTCGTTCCCCTCTGTTTCAAGCTAGCTTTGTACTACAGAAGTTACTAGCAGAATCTCAAGATACGCAAAAACTGGCCTATAGCGGCACAAAAGCAAAAGCCTTGATAAATTTGGGAGGACTTGAGGTAGAAACCTTTGTATTCGACCAATTTGAAAGTCAGTTCGATGTATTTATGCAAATGTTAGAAGAGAACTCATATTTGTTTGGGTCCTTAAAATACAATACTGACCTGTTTGATGAACAGACTATTGCTGGAATGGTTGCTCATTTCCAAACTTTGTTAGAAGGAATTGTGAGTAACCCGGAGCAGAGGGTAGGAGAACTACCTATATTCAGTGAAACAGAAAAACAGCAATTGTTGGTAACATGGAATGACACAAAAACAGATTACCCAACTGACAAATGTATCTATCAGTTATTTGAAGAGCAGGTAGAAAAAACACCAAATGCAGTAGCAGTAGTATTTGAACAACAAAGCTTAACTTACTCCCAATTAAATCGCAAAGCTAATCAACTAGCCCATTACTTGCAAAAATTGGGAGTCGTTCCAGAAACCCTAGTGGGAATCTGTATCGAGCGTTCAATAGAGATGGTAGTAGGTTTATTAGCCATACTCAAAGCTGGAGGGGCTTATGTCCCATTAGACCCAAGTTATCCATCAGAACGTTTGGCTTATATGGTTTCTGATGCCCAAGTGTCCCTATTGCTGACCCAGGAATCATTAGTAACATTATTACCAGAGCATCAAGGTCAGATAGTTTGTTTGGATAGTAATGAAAATCTATGGTCTGACTATTCTCAAGATAATTTGAGCAGTGAAGTTATACCATCAAATTTGGGCTATGTCATTTATACCTCTGGCTCCACAGGTAAGCCAAAAGGAGTGGCCATGAGTCAAGGTTCTCTGGTGAACCTGCTCCAGTGGCAACAGCAGGAAACAATAGTTGGTCAAGGGGCAAAAACTCTACAATTTGCTCCCATTAGCTTCGACGTATCATTCCAAGAAATATTCTCCACCTGGTGTTCTGGGGGGACTCTGGTGTTAGTGTCTTCAGAACTGAGACTTGACCCGTTAGCATTGATGGAATTCTTAACTCACAACCAGGTAGAGCGACTATTTTTACCCTTTGTAGCTTTGCAACAGTTGGCATCAGTGGCTTATCAATGCCAAAATCTGCCACCATTGCGGGAAATAGTAACAGCAGGAGAACAATTGCAGGTGACTCTAGACCTAGTGGAGATGATGAAGCGACTACCTCAATGTAGACTGCAAAATCAATATGGACCATCAGAAAGCCATGTAGTTTCTGCTTACACATTAGAAGGAGATGCCGAGAAGTGGCCGAAACTCCCTCCCATAGGTCGTCCAATTGCCAATGCTCAACTTTATGTTCTCAGTCGTGAGCAACAACCAGTGCCAGTGGGTGTTCCAGGAGAACTTTACATTGGTGGAGCAGGTCTGGCAAATGGTTATCTGAACCGCCTAGAATTAACATCTAAGAAATTCATCTCTAATCCTTTTGAGAACTCAAAAGCCTCAAAATTATATAAAACAGGAGACTTAGCACGTTATCTAGCTGATGGCAACATAGAATTTTTAGGGCGGATAGACCACCAAGTCAAAATCAGAGGATACCGGATAGAAACGGGAGAAATAGAAGCTACCATAACTCAATATGCCATAGTCAAAGAAACAGTAGTATTAGCCACTGAAAACAACCAGGGTAATAAACATCTAGTGGCCTACCTAGTGCTAGAAACCGAAACTCCAGCTAGCTCAAACTCAGAGGTGTCAGAGACAGAACAAATCAGGAAATTGAAACAGTATTTGAAAGAGCGGTTGCCGGAGTATATGATACCGAGCGGGTTTGTAGTGTTGTCACAACTGCCATTGACTCCTAGTGGCAAGGTAAACCGTAAGGCACTACCTGTACCGGATAATCTCAGTAGTGTGTCAACAGAGTTTGTGGCTCCTGAGACTGAGACAGAAAAGGTCTTAGCAGAGATTTGGGCAGAAGTGTTGGGAATAGAAAAGGTGGGAATACATGATAACTTCTTTGATTTGGGTGGGCATTCTTTGATAGCAACTCAGGTTGTGTCTCGGGTGCGAAAAGCCTTTGCAATGGAAATATCAGTAAGTACTTTATTTGAAAACTCTACCATAGCTAAACTAGCCGAAAATTTAGTTGAGCAACAGTTGGAGCAAGTAGACAGTAATATACTCGAACAAATTTTAGCTGAGGTTGATGGATAATGAATGATATCAAAAAACGTCTGGCCAATCTTTCGCCAAAACAACGGGAACAGGTATTGGAAAAGCTGCGACAGCAGCAGTTGCTGCCAACGGCAAAAGAAAGTCAAGCTATTCCAATTATTTCTAGAGAACAGGAAATTCCCCTTTCCTACAGTCAAGAAATGATGTGGTTTTGGCATCAGTTCTTGCCGGAAAGTTCATTATACAATATGCTGGTGAGTCTACAACTAGAGGGTCTGCTGAATGTAAAAGTCTTAGAGCAAAGTCTCAACGAAATCATCCGACGACATGAAAACCTACGTACCTGTTTCCCCTCCGTAGACGGAAAAGCCATACAAGTAATTTCGACCGTCGCCAACATCAATCTCTCAACAGTAGAATTACCATCATCACCAGAACAAACAACCAAACTCCAACAACTAGCCAGCGCTGAAGCAGAAAAACCCTTTGACCTAGCCCAAGGCCCTCTGCTGCGTGCCTCCCTAATAAAACTCAGCCCAGAAACTCATATATTAATGTTAACCATGCACCACATAATATATGACGGTTGGTCTATAGGAATACTAGGCTCAGAACTATCTACATTGTATAAATCCTACAGCCAAGGAAACCCCTCCCCATTATCAGAATTACCCATTCAATATGCCGACTATGCCCACTGGCAACGACAGAAACTCACAGGAGAAGTATTAGAAAAACATCTGAGCTACTGGAGACAAAAACTAGCAGGAGTTTCCCCAATATCACCCCTACTAACAGACCGCCCACGTCCAGAATTGCAAAGTTTCCAGGGAGGAGCAGAAAAATTTCAACTCAATCAGAACTTGACACAGAAACTCACGCAACTAGGTCAGGAGTCAGATGCAACATTGTTTATGACTCTGCTGAGTGCATTTTTTGTCTTACTGTCTCGTTATAGTGGAGAATCTGACTTAATAGTAGGTTCAGGAATTGCTAACCGCAACCGAGTTGAAATTGAGCCGTTAATTGGTGTGTTTGCCAATATTCTTGCACTTCGTTGTCAGTGTAAAGATGACTCTAGCTTTACCGAATTGTTAACTCAAGTCAAACAAACAACTCAAGAGGCGTATAAACATCAGGATTTACCATTTGAAAAGCTAGTAGATGAACTTTTACCTGAAAGGAACTTAAGCCACAACCCTCTAGTGCAGGTGATATTTAACCTCGTAAATGTAGCATCAATCAACTCTTGGGATTTACTAGGATTAAGGATGACTCTGAGGGATGAAGGTATCAGCACCGCTAGAATGGATTTAGAAGTCCATCTGTGGGAAGCCGAATCAGGTCTAGAAGGCTATTTTATTTACAACACAGACCTATTTGACAGAGCAACCATCACTAGGATGATGGAACATTTCCTAAATCTATTAGAAGCAATAGTAGTCAATCCCCAACAAAAAATCTCAAAACTCCCCCTAATAACAGCAACAGAAAAACAGAAAATACTGCAAGAATGGACCAATAGTAAAACAGATTATCCAAAAGATAAATGTATCCATCAGTTATTTGAGAAAGTTGTCGAAAAGAACCCAGAAGCAGTAGCCTTAAGATTTGAAGACCAACAACTAACCTACAGCCAACTCAACCAAAAAGCCAACCAACTAGCCCACCATCTATTAAATCTAGGCATCACCCCAGAAACACAAATAGGCATATATGTTGACCCGACGGTAGAAGAAATAGT
>NZ_JAAHGH010000072.1 GCF_010672525.1 Okeania sp. SIO2B3
AAAAAACTGAACATGACTCGGCTTTAAGACAATATGAACAGGCATTAAAGCAATGGCAAAATCAGGAATTGGCAACTACTAATAGCCACAGTCAAATTTTAACAAATCAGATTGATTTTATTCAAAGAAATAAGGTCATTGAACACTATAAACATCGGTTCAACCAGCTCGAAGTATTGTCTCCTACTCCGGGAAGCTCTGCACCAAAAGGTCGCACTGAATTTAGTTTTTATGATAAATTAAATCGTTATTTTCCTGGGCAAATATTAATAGATTACAAGATGGTAAAATATGTAGAATATCCATATACTCCAGACTTTATTTTACATTTACCAGCGTGGAACTTATATGTAGATATTGAAATAGATGAGCCTTATGATGCAAAGAAAAGGAAACCTACTCACTGTATTGATGTTCCGAAAGATACAAATAGAGATGATTTCTTTTTGGAGAAAAATTGGATTGTAATTCGTTTTGCTGAAGAGCAAATTGTAGAATCCCCTAAAAGTTGTTGTAAGTTCATTGCATCAGTTGTGAGTGCATTAACTGGTCAGTCAATTCCTGAAGAATTACAGAATACACCTAGATTGAAAGATGTGCCTAGATGGAATACAAAAAAGGCAAAACGGATGGCTCGGAAAAAATACCGCAATTATGTATCCACTCAATATGATGGGGTAGGCAATGATTTATAGCTGCCAAGACCAACCAAAGGAATTAACAGAAGAGCGATACGGCTGACACCACGCTCCGCGAACGCGAATAATAGTTGCCAGAGACGGAATCTTCTTATACCATAGAATGCTATACTTGATGATGTGACCGCATATATGTAAAAAAATTATTTAGATATGCGTTCACATACTTGTTTTGCGAGCCGAATGACTGGCCAAGATGTTTCATCTAAATGAATTGAAGGTTGTTATATTTTCACCTAATTTGACAATTGCTCTACATAAGGTTTAATTGCTTTGGTTAACTTTTGATTAGTGTTGACTAAAGTTCCCAGACCAATCTCTATTTTCCCCAATTCCCATAACATCTTTTGATCAGAGCTTGGAGTATCTTCAGCATTTTTTGCTTTTTCTGATTTTTTTAGTAGGTCTGTTGATGGTGGTTTGGAGGAAGTCTTACTGTCTAAATTTCGACTAATTAAAATTTTTTTAGCTGAAACTGCATATACTTATCAGCCTAACCTGAATATATAAATGAAAGAGCAGACTGAGAAACTTTTCACAAGAAGTTCTTAATTGTCAATATAAGTGAAATACCATGTGGCAAAATAAATTTATTAAACGTTTTGACAAAAACAACGGTAGTTGGCAAATTAGTCTACAACTAGAAAATAGTCTTAATAATTGGGTTAATAGTGTTGACAAACCAAATGAAGCTGATTTTGCTGATTTTTGTTTTGAACAATCTAATTTGCTCAATTTAGATAATATTTACACACAACATTTATGTGCTTATTTAGAAAATATTGGCTGGTATACTTCTCAAAGTATTCATTATAAAATCATAAGAAAAGGAGAAGATTTACGCAGTAATATTATTCATACTTCTGTAGAAGATATTTTTCAAATTTTCTGGGAGAAAGAAGCTAATAATCCTATAGTTTTTTATAAAAATTATAATCCCACTCTAGGAACGTTAGTTAAATATACCAAAAGAAAAATGAAATGCATCATTGAAGATGATGTTTTTGATAATCCAGTAGATACTCATACTGGTTATGGTTTATTAAAAAAACTTAACTCTGAAATCAAGAAGAAAGAGGCTTTACAAAGGCAAGGATATAATAAAAAAACAGATGTAATGTTTGATAATTACATTACTATTTGGAAGTTATTTAATGAAGTTTGTAGACATCATAAAAAAGAACCTAAGCCAGAACATTGGCAAACTTTAACTCAACTTTATAACAAAGATAATCAACCTACAGTTGAAGAAGAAGTAATTCAAGGCTGGATTAATAATATTTGCATTTCTGCTGCTAAAAACTATTTATCCATTCGGATACAACAACCTAACTCTCCTGAACAAGATATTATAGAACAACTACGAGGTGATAATAATACGCCTGAATACATACTAGAACAAGAACATTTTAATCATCTAACCAATCATCTAACCAACAATTTTTATGCACAATCTAGAACTAATTTTCAAGATTTTATAAACAACAATTTAACTCTTGAAGAACAACAAGTTATGTTTTTATTATATGGTTTAAACTTTAATCAAACAGAAGTAGCAGAACAGTTAGGATGGTATTCTACAAAAAATGATAAACCAGAGCAATTTAAAGTTAGTAGATGCAAAACCAAAATATTTAAAAAATTAATTAAATCATATATCGATGTAATTAAAACTAATCAAAATCAATTAGAATGGTTGAATTTAGATGCACAAGTAAAACTAAATTCAGAAATAATTAATTTAGCTAAAAATTATTTTGAACCTATATTGGAAAAGTATAACTCAGAGTCAATGAACCTTTTAGTTGAACAAGCGCTAAATCAAAGTAGTAATCAAAATGAATGTGTATTATTAAAACAACGAAAAAGCCAACTTAAAACACAAATAACTAATAGAATTTATCAGGAATTAAGAGTTTGTTTTTTAGATTCATATATCCTGTTATCAAAAATTAATGAATTAATTAGGGATTACTATGACTGATAATTTTTCTTAACAATTAATAGTGCATATTTCATAAAGCTGTTCTTGATAAAACTATAGATTGGAGGTATTCAAAAATGGGATTAACTTTAAAAGAATTAAAAATTATTGATGTAGAATCAGTTTGGATCGCTTTATCACTAGAAGATGAAAAAACCGAACTTAAAGAATCTGATTATGCTGATGAAACAGCGTATTACAATGCTTTTGTTAATAATCTTTGTTTAAAAGTAGTTGCTACTTGGTTAACAGAATATCTAGAAATAGATGAGCAAAAAATTACTATCTTTCCCACTCAAAAAGATGCACAAAAGCTCTGGAATTTTATTGATGGAACAGCTATTGAAGTAGAAAATACTCGTTTTATTATTGTCCCTGTAGAATCTGTAAATATTCAAGAATGTTCTATTCAAAAAGAGTGGATAGATTTACAAAATTGGATAGGTAACTATTATTTGTTCGTGGAAATAAATTTAGATAAACACTGGCTGAGAATATTGGGTTATACAACTCATAAAACCATAAAATCAAAAGGGAAATACGATTGTACAACTCGCACTTATTCATTAGCTAGAGAACAATTAATTGATGACTTAGAAGTAATGTGGATAGCTAGAGAACTTTGCCCAGATGAAACAGAAAAAGTTGAGCAGTTACCAGTTATTACAAGAAGTAAAGCTTTAGATTTAGCATCAGAAGTTCAAAATTATTTGTCGAGTGTTGCTCGCTTAAGTTTAGATTTTGAGCATTGGGGAGCATTATTAGAAAATCATTGGGATTTATTATCTATAAAAATACCAGTTAGCACAATCAATCAATCATTAAGTCCACTCAAAAATATAGTAGATATTTCTGAAGATATTATGATTAATTTAAAATCATGGTGGCAAAGACAATTTCCTAAAAACTGGTATCCTATATATGAACTTTTAGGTTCAAATGAAAGTAATTTTACTTTTGCATTTCGTGGAAAAGCAGGGTCGAGAGAATCTATTCCTGAAGATCGAAAAACTATTCCTGCTTTAATCCAATTACTAGATGATAAAGATGAAGAGACTCGCTTAAAAGCAGCAGAATGTTTAGGAAGAATTGCACCAAATAATGCAGAAGCTATTACGGCACTTATTGATTTATTTAATACCAGTTTTGATAAATGGACTCGTCATCAAGCTATTGATAGTTTAGAACGAATTGGTAAAGGAAATAAACAAGCAAGTTCAGCTTTATCTCAATTACTAAAAACTCTAGAAGAAGATGAATTTCGGTGGAAAGTTGCACTTGCTTTAGGAAAAATAGATCCAGAACATCCAGAAGGTGGTGTAAGTCGTGCCAAACAAATTGATTTAGGTATGGAATTAGCAGGTCATTCGGTAGCTTTATTGGTTGCTCAAATGCCTAAAACAGAGCAAGAAACAGATATTTTGGTGCGAGTTCGCCCAATGCAGGAACATCTTTATTTACCTTCTGGTTTGCAGTTAATGATATTCGATCAGTTTGGGGAAAAAGTTGATGATGTTCATGCTAGAGATGCGGATAATTTGATTCAATTACCGTTTTGCGTTGAGCCTCCAGAGCGCTTTAGCATTACCGTTGAATTAGGAAAAGTCTCTCATACAGAGCAATTTACCAGTGGTTGAAAAAAATTTTTGCTGTTGAAGTGCATATTTCTGAATTTTTATCCTGATGAATAAGTACCAGGGCAGAATTAACCTAACATTTTTTGGAGGGTAGGTATAAATACATTGATGCCAGAGGTAAAAGGAATGTAGTTGGTTTAGTAAATACACAAATAATTTTGCACGACTACTTAAATAGCAAGTTAATTACAAAGGATAATTAAAAATATGCCTACTATTGCAGACATTGAACAAAGAGTACAAGTAATTCAACAGGAAATTAAACAATATTTACCTGATATTACATCTGAACAAGCAAAAAAATTTGCTTACCAAGTAATTCGTTTAGATTTAGTTAAGGATTATAAAACAAAATATCCTGAAGATTTTAATTACTTTGAACTCAAGGATTTGTTTGTTGCTGCTTGTAAATCACTAGATTATACTAAGCCTTATCGTATTGCTATTATTGGTAATACAGGTGTTGGTAAAAGTACCTTTAATAATAGTTTAGTAGGGCGTAATCTTTTGTTCACTCGTGCTGAAGGAAAGGCAGCAACAGGAACAGTTTTAGAAATATTTTTTGTTGAGGAAAATGAACAAGAAATTGCAATTGTTGAATATCGGAATCAAAGAAAGATTAAAGCTTTAATCAAAAAAGTATTTCAAAAACTCAGCGAAAAAAATCTGATTAATATTCCTAATTGGCAAACAGTAATTGATGGTTCTCCTATTGACGATAATTTTAGGATGAATCTTGGTAATTTGAATCCTCCAAATAATCTTGGTTCAGGAGAACAGACTTTATTCCAACAATATAAAGATACTGTTGTTGATATTATTGAACAATATCTACTACACGGCAATTTAAACTCAGAAACTTTTTACCTTAATAATCCAGAACATTTACAACAGCTAAATCAATTAACTGATGAAAACAGTTTATTAAACAACTCCGATAATCCTAACCCTAACCGTAGAATTGGCTTGATTGAAAAAGTAATATATAAGATTAAACCTAACACGCAAAACGACAATTTAGGGCTAGAATTTCCTACGAATGTTTGTTTAGTTGATTTACCAGGTTTAGATGGTAGTTTATTACATGATTTAATTATTCTTGATGGAATAAAAGATGCTGATGCGGTTATTTACATTAATAACCCCAAACGAATTGATACTAATGCCGATCTCCAGTTACTAAGTGAGGTCAAAAGTTCAATTACTGTGAACAATAATAGAGATTCCTACAAAGGTATTTTCTTTATCCTAACTTCCAGAGATAATATTACCAGGGATGAAAACTATGATTCAACTCAATTGCCTCAAAATATGAGAGATTTCATAGATAAGTTTTTGCCTGGTTATACTCAACAGTTATCTAATCGAAACGATGAGGGCGATCCTTATTTTTATGTATCATCTATTGCTGCTTATTACGCTAAAAAGTTATTGCGAGGAGAAACTTTATCAGAAGAATTAAGACAGACTTATGAACAAGCTTGTCTTGGTTTAAGAATCAGAAATTATGATGATTATAAAGCTGTATTAAATGCTAGTCGGATGCCTAAATTAATTGACAAGTTAAAATATTTTGTTCTGAATGAGCGCATCGATCAGCAAATTAATAATGGTAAAATTGCTCTTGATTCGATTATGATTTTTTTGGTTAATAAATATACTCTAGACCAAGAACAACAAACTCGCATTATGGGTAATTTGTCTTTGGATGAAATTCAAACACAAACCTTGCTAAAAAAAGAAAAATACCTGAACGAGTTAGTTCAAAAGTTTAGCGTCAAAGAATTTAATTCTTTATCAGGATATCAGAATAAATTGTCTGCTTCAGTAAACGAAATTTGCCAAGAAATAGATATAGCAATTCAAAAACAAATGCCACAAATTTGGCGAAAGTGCGTATCAACAGGAAGACCTTTAAATAATGGAAAGCCTGAATTAGCTGTATTAGCAAAAACATTTTTGTTAGAAGTTCAAACTAAATTATGGCATCAACTAGGATATCGGATGGTTCGTTTTAGTGAACAGTTGGTTCAAGAATATCGCAATAGCTTACAACAAGAAAACTTAGTTAGAACAATAACTAGAGAGTGTTATGAAACAGTTCAATATCAAGAATTAGAAAATAAATTAAACCATTGGATTGAGAAACAAATGGCCTTTAAACTAAAGGAAATTGCTTCTCGTATAGGTTTAGTTTTCTTGGGAAGGTCTCAAGATGATTTGTTGAATGATAATTCAGAGATTCTTAAAAAGAATAAATTTCTTAGTATTATTCGGCAACTTCCTCAACAAGAAGAACTTGAACCTGAGAAATTTAAGCCTTTAGTACAAGAAATTCACGACCATTATACTCCTATTATTACTAGCTACTGTCTTACTGCATTAATTAATGTATATCGCTATGAATATACTGTAATTGAAGAAAATTTAGTAGATTTTATTCGTCAGACTTTTCATAAGTTACTTTACACTCCTAATGCTAGAGCAAAAGATAAAATTCAAGGGGAGTTTAATCAACAACCTGGATGGCGAGTATTAGCAAAAATTGAAAATAAATTAGCTTTATTAAAAGCAATTCCTTAGTTCTAAAAATAGGGAGTATCAGAGTTTTAGTATTTGATTATTTTCATAAAAATTTTAACTCTGAAACACCCTAAAAATAACATAAATATATTCACAATCATAAAATGCAATAGTAGGTAAATATTATGATTCTCAAAGATTTTCTTCAAAATAACAATAATCACGCACTAACTCAAATTCGGATTGGTATTTGGGGTGGAGTTGGTTCTGGTAAAAGTATTTACTTAACTCGACTTTTTGAATGTTTAGAAAAATCACCAAATTATAGAATTGCAGCAGATGACAAAGCAATTGAATTTATTCAAACAAATAAACATATTTTAGATAATGAGAAAAGACCAGGTTCTCTACTGAAAGAAACAGACCCAGCTATGAGTGAATTAGAAATTTTTCGTTATACCATAACTTCTCAATCTAGTTGGTTTCAAGATGTAACAATTGTTTGGGAATTTATTGATGCTAGTGGTGAATTTTACGAAAATCCTGATAGCAATGTACAAGTAAGTGACGGAGAAACTACTTATAACATTATTGAATATTTAATGAGTTGTCATGGAATTATTTTTTTGCTCGATCCTCTGCGCATATTAAAGACAGAACAAACTAAAACTTATCGTAAATTATTATCAGATTTGTTCATTGAATTTAGACGCAGGTCTCGATCTAGTGTCAATCAAAAAGTAACTCCTTTAGAACAATATATGGCATTTTGTGTGTCAAAAGTTGACGAGGAAGTCGCTAAAATTGATGGGAAAATTGTTAAAAAGACCGATGTAACTGAAGAAGAATATCAAAGAATTAACTCAGAAGATGATAGAGATTGGTTATGGAAAGCTGGACAGAATCCCTATGATTTAGTTACAGAAATAATGGGAGAAGATATGACGACAAAATTAAGTACAGAATATTGTCGGGTAGAAACAAAGCCTGATAAACGAGAGAAACCCCATCCTCAAAATCGTTGTAATTTTTATGCTATTTCTGCATTTGGACGTTACAGAGATGAGCGAGGAGAATTATGTACAGTTTTTGAAGATATTCAGCCTCAAATTCCTAATTCTAATTCACCAGATGCAGAAGAAGAAAAAAATACAAATGTTTGGGGAAATCAACCAGATTGGAATTCAGCTTTTTGCAATAATTCTAATAATCAAGAGTCGCAAACATCAAATTCATCAACGGGTTTTACTTGGGAGCAAGAGGAAGAGTATTCTAATGTTCCAGAACCTAATAAACTAATTATTAAAGAAGGAGTACCTATTAATTCATTCAATATAATTGAACCTCTTGAATGGTTAATTAAAGGCATTCGTAAACATCCACCTATTCTTTTCTCGGATCGGCAACAAACATCATCAGTTCAAGAGAATCAAAAAAGAGTTAGATCCAGAAGCAGAAAAAGAGATAATTAACAGGACTTACACACCAAAACAAGAAACCGGGTTTATTGCCCTGATTATTGTTTCTCAAATCACAAATTTTCGTATCATAACCCGGTTTCTACGTAAGTCCTAATTAAATAAAATTTAGACCCATATTGACAAAATATAAAATCGAACAAAAAGTATGAATATACCATCAGCATTTCCCCAAATAATTTATGGAAAATTAGTTGGTAATAATGATTCTGAATATCAAATTATTGCTTGGAATAATCAACATACTTCTGCTCCTAATCTTCCTCCTTATCGCTTTTGGGGTCAAAGTTCTCCTGATGTTAATAACATTAGAACTGTTGGCTTAGTTTGGGATAAAAATCAACCTATTTTGATTCAAGCAACTACACCAATCAATCCTAAAACTAATCAATTTTTTAGATTTACTGATAGTAAACGTAGTTTTACACAATATCGTTATGTATTTTTAACTTCGGAATTTTTAACTCACATTGAAGGAAGAATTTATCAATTATTAGAATGGTTGTATAGCCAGACAATTGAGCTTTATCCTCAAGTCAATCAAAATCTTGATAATTTAGAAATTACTTTGTCTTCAGAAACGAATAATGATTCTGAAATAGTTGAATCTTTTTTAAATAATTCCAACTCTAATCATTCTTTGATTTTTACTACACAGAATTATCTGTTAAGCAAGAAAAGAGTTTTATTGACTTCTGATAAATTATCGTTTAAGCCAAATGATTTTTTAGCAACTTTATTATTATTATTTCCTATTGCTATTCGTTGTAAAGTTTCTATAGCAATAGGAATAATAGATGAAAAATATTGTGAGTGGGCAGACTTAATAATTAAATTAAATCAATCAAATGGAGGGTGGTTTAATCAAAATCGTGTCTCTGATAATGTAGTTTGGTTAAATCAATTTTTGAATAAAAAACAAGAAGATTTATCATTTAATTCAAATTATGTTAATTGTCTGCAATCAATTACTCAAAATACCAATCATTTATCTGAGTTGCTGACTCAATTAAACCAGATGAATAGCGAGAAAATAATTTTGGTTCAACCTATTCATCCTCAAGCTATTATTCCTTTGATTAAACTTTTACCAAATGAACAACAGAAAGATTATTTAGAGCGGTATGTATCAAATCTAAATCCTGCACAATTACGAGAAACTATTCCTTTATTAAAAGAGAATCAGCAAGGGTTATTATACATTGCTCAGGAATTAATTAAACACGATCAACAAGAATATGCTACTCAGTTTATTGAAGTTTGGGGATTAATTACTCAACCTGAAGCTATTTTACCATTCATTAATCCCCTGTCTCATTTTACAGTTGCTTTACTTAAACAAGGTTTACTGAATTATCATTTTGATAGATTGACTGAAGGTTTAACTAATTTATGTTGTCAAGTTGCTCGTATTATTTCTCCGGATGAAGCTTGGTCATTTGCTTGTGAATTAGAACAATATTTTATTAATTATCCCCAAAGATATATTAAGTTACTTGATGCACCATTTTCTCAGCCATTTCAGGTGAATTCAGAATTATTTCAAAATCCTGACTATCTTCATAAAATTATTGCTTTAATTCCTCAGTTACCAGAAGGCGAGCAAGATAGTTACTGGAAAAAATATTTGGGTAATTTAAACGAGAGACAATGGGAAGATATTATTGATTCAATTCAAAGTGAAACAGGTATTAATTGCGCTTGGAATTATTTGTGTAATCTTAGACTTCAAAATGAAAGTAAATATGCCAGTTTAGCAGTTAAACTATGGTCAAAAATGACTGCAATACAGCAGATTAATATTTTAGATAATCAGCTAAATCAGCATTTACCTTTAGCAGAAAAATTAATTAATTGTAATTTACATATTCAACCACAAACAGAAGAAATTACGGCAAAATTACGTTTACTTTGTCAAAATGTTATCGAATATAAAGCTAGAGCTGATGTTAGTCAAGGTTGGAGTTTAGCTGTAAAACTAGAAAAAGATACTATTTTTAAGTCCGTACAAGATAAATTTGATTTATTCGATTCAACTTTTGTTGCTGATTTTAGAGAAACTGATTTTTATCAAGTATTTGGTTTGAAAGTAGTCAATTTCTTACCTTACTTAGATGCAAATAAAGTTATTTCGAGTAAATTTTCTCGCCAACTTAAAAAGAAAAATTTACAAGCTGCTAATTTATTATATAGTCTATTTACTAATAAAAATCAAGATTTATCTGAGGTTCCTCAGTTTACTATTCTAATGCGAATGAATGTCAAACAACAAGATAACTTTTATTACGATCTACTTAATAACTGCCAACTAAATTATGTTTATGCAAAAAATGTATTGATTAGTTTATTAAAGTTAAATGAACAGCAAAAAATTGAATTTATTTTTACTTCTTATGTAAAAACTTGCAGTTACCTTACAAAGGATAAACCAGAATTAAAAGATATCATCAATCAGTTTAATCAAGGTGATATAAATTGGCAAATTTGGTATAGATTAGGCAATTTGCTATGGGATAATCCGCAATCCGCTTTGCTATTTTTAGATCGACTTTTAGGCAGACATAAATTTAAAATTGAAATTTTAAAATGTTGGTTATCTTTTATTAGTGATAATAAAATAACAATACCAAAATTTTCTCAAACAAGCCATACTTGGCAGTGTTTACAAGAAAATGAGTTTTATCAACTATTAAATACTACTCCTGAATCAGCGATTATTTTGACTCGTTGTTTACGCGACAGTCAGCGTCTTAATTGGATTAAAGAAGATTTGCTCCATTGCTTAGGGGAGATTTGGATTAAACAAAAAAGTATTGATGAAGATTTAAAATTTTTAATTACGATTCCGAATGTGGTTAAAAATTTCACTGTTGATGAACATTTAAAATTGATGGAAATTAAATTTAGGCTAGTAGCTATTAGTCATCCTAATAATAGGAATTTACCCTGGACTAAGCAAAATATATCAAACACTAGGTCTAATTCACCCCATAAAAATGAATTGCATTCTGCTCCGCAACAATCAAATATTACTACTTCAAAACAGTATAAATCTGAAGGTTTTGATTTGCTCAAAAATCCCTTAAATCAACCTACTTTATCTAATGAAGATAAAATAAATCTAACTCGTTTGGCTAAAAAAATAGTACAAAATTATGAGAATATTTTTCCTCAACAACTTCAAATTATACTTAGTGATTGTCAAAGTTGGGGATTAAGTGAATCTCAAATAAAGGAAATAATTAAAATAGCAAAATCCCCAACTTATACTATTTCTCTGTTATTTCCTTATTTAATATCTTCAAATTTTAATCCAACAGAGGATATACAGCTTTTAGAACAATTTTTGCAACTTGAGCCGAAGGATAAACAAGAAACCGAGGATTACAAGAAATTAATTAAGGATTTGTTAATTCAAGATATTAAATCTAACAGTGATTTTGAATATATTGAATTACTAAGGAGTAAAGTACCCGAATCATTTCTTGAAAAAGCTTTAGATGAGGTAGTAAAAAGCTTAATTTTAACAGAATATTTACTGAATTTGAGAGACTTGTGCATAAAACTAAAATCCTATTCTGATATACATACAAGACTAGCAAAAATGATCGTGAAAAATCTTGACAATGTTCTTTGAGTAGAAATAAGGAGAATATAACAATGGTATTATTTACGACTACATGGAATTGTACAGGAAATGACGAATTTCGTCATCCACAAATCACAAATCATACTCATAAATGTTCATACTCAGAATGCCATCAAAACTGTCCTCCATTTGTTAATTTGTTGTTATGGCTAAAAGGAGATAATTCTGAGCAGTTATATCAACGTAAGATTATTGTTTGGTCATTTCTTGGAGTTTCTCTAAGTTTATTTTGCTATTCCTTATCTCAAGAAGTATTAGAACTTAAAGCTAAAAATCAAAAACTTTATTCTCAACTGATAGCATATCAAAGTAACAATACTAATCTCTCAGATAAAGTATCAAGAATGAAGGATGATTATGAGCGCATTACTAAAGAATTAAATGAGGTGAAACAGGATTTGATTAATTCCCATAATAGTTTGGCACTTATGACTAATAAAAGAGATACTTTATTAACAAAATTAAACAACTATGACTATCGGAATCTAACCTTTTTATATATTCCAGAATCAAGAAATGTTCAGCCAGTTTATTCAGGAAATAATCTCCCATTAAGAGGTCAATTATCTTCTTCTCAAAAAGAGCATTTTTACTATCTTGATGTAAAAAATCAGAGTAAATTTAACTTGGCTTTATCTAATTTAAGTAATAATGCTGATATTTATATAGTTGAATTATGTCGTGATGGTAGTCAAAGAAATGTTTCTAAATCAACTAATGGAGGAACAGCAAATGATGTTTTTACTCTCAATCTTAATTCTGGTATTTATATGATTAAGATTAAACTTCAAAATGACAGTTCAACATCTTACAACTTGAATGTGACTCGTAAAACTTAAGTTAGTCTACCCGGCATTGTTAAAACAATTTTTCCTGGATTCAGGAAAAATTTCATATTTTTTATAAGCAATAGTCGTTTTACTTTGGATAACAAAATTAATTTTAGAAGGTATTTAAAAGTATGTCTTGGAAATGTAAGAATGGGCATCCAGAAGTAACTAATTATGGCAACCAATGTCAAATTTGTGGATGTAATCAACCAGCACCAAATTTGCTCAAAAATACTAGACTATGGCTAATTCTGGTAAGTTTTGTATTTTTCTTAGGAGGAGGTTATGGAACTTATTTATATTTTAAACCTTGTCCTTCTGGTTTATACAAGCAAGGCTTAAAATGTCACTCACAGAGCATCTTCATTAATCCTAACCCACGTTAGCCAAGAAAAGTTTACAAAAGTTAATACTATCTACTGCATATATATTGAAACCTATACCTGATATGTAATTAGAAAATTCAAAGAGGTGCTGTTATGAAGCATTTATCTAAGACGGCAATAATTTTAGTAGCTACCCTTGGTGCTGCTGCTTGTTCTAATGTTTCTAATCCTTTGTCTAAAATTACTAATTCTGAACCAGAAGTCAGCTATGCTTGCATTACTGATAGTAGTGGTACTCCTACTACTGTAGCTCAAGGCAAACAACGGGGTGATATTCCTATTATTCGCTGGACATCAAATTTTGGTTCGGGTGCAGGTTATACTCCCCAAAGTCGTTGTGAAGAAGTCTCTGCCAACTTCCAAAAATACTACAAACAGGGAGTTTTAAACTATATTACTACTGGACAAAAAAATAATTACGATATTATTTGCGTTTCCAATGAGTTAGGTGGCGGATGTTTAAATGATGCAAGTAAAGGACAACTTTGGACGCTTAAATCTGAAGATAATGCTAGCGAAGTTATTCCCAAAGTTTTTGATGTGGGTTACATGGGTTCTGCACCTTTAAGCCAAACTGATGGAAGTGATGGAAGTGTAATCATTCGTCAAGGTTCGCAGGTTTATTTAGATATCAACAAACATCTACAGCAAGCTCCAACTATGCGCTAAATCTGGTTGTTTGTCTCTTTCAAGACTTACACGCGGAAACCTAGAAACCGGGTTTTTTCCTAGTTGTCTATTATTCAAACCAAGGATTTCTCCTGGTAACTTGGTTTCTTTGCACAAGTCTTATCTTTTTTATTAAACAGGAAAAGTAGAGTGCGTTACCAACGCACTTTACATAAACTACTAAAGTATTGTGTTGGATAGCGATCGCTTCGAGATACAGCTCCGCCAACACATCATCAAAACTTGCAAACCTACTACTTTCAAAAGTTATGAAAAAGCGATCGATATTAATTTCTATTCTGTGTTTGAGTGGTTTAACTGTTGGAGGTATCTTCTTTACTCCTGCTATTGATGCCATCCAAGAAGAATTATTTGCTGCTCAATGTGACAATCAATGGGTAGCTACAAATCCTAGTTTAACCGATATTCGAGAACAAGCGAAGTTAATTACTACCAAAATTTACAGTAAAGATAGTGGTGGTTCTGGAGTAATTATTGCTCGTCAAAATAACACCTACACAATCCTTACTAATCAGCACGTTCTCAGTCAAGATTCTGACTTTCAATATCAAGTAAAAATGCCTGATGGAGAAATTTATGATGCTGAAGTAGTTAGAAATATTAGCTTTGCTGAGGATGATATTGCTTTATTAGAAGTGCGTAGTGAGAAAGATTATCCCACTGCAAATATTGCTCCAAAAAATTCTCCTATTTCTCCAAAAGATACTGTTTATGCAACTGGTTTTCCCTATGATAAGGAAGAAGTAATTGCTAACGAAGGAAAAATTATTCAACAATTATCTAAATCCTTTGAAGGTGGATATCAAGTTGGTTATACAAATGATATTCAAAAAGGTATGAGTGGAGGTCCAGTTTTAAATAAACGAGGAGAATTAATTGCCATTAATGGAATTTTGGCTTATCCTTTGTTTGGTAAAAAATACATATTCGATGATGGAATTACTCCGACAGAAGCAGAACAAGAATTGATGCAAAAGTCTAGTTGGAGTATTCCTATTCATACCGTAGTGTCTCAAGCACCAGATATGTTTCCTCCAGGAGTAGTCAGGGAAAATAATGCGCTCGCTCGTCAAATTTTAGTTTTTATTGATGATATAGATGATGTAGATGAAGAGAATAAGAGGGATAGTAATGGTTCTGGTGTAATTATAGCTCGCGATGGAAATACCTATACTGTTTTAACTTCTGCTCATACTTTTACAGGTAAACGTTCCAGTGAATATATTAACCAAGATCCTACTCAATTTTCTATTCCTACGAAAACCTATGAAATTTTAACTGCTGATGGAAAATGTCATAGTATAGACAGAAAAAGTATTCGCTTTCTTGACGAAGCAGCTAATCTAGATTTAGCAGTATTTAAGTTTACTAGCAGACATAATTATTCTGTAGCTAAACTTGCTGATTATCAGTTAGCAACACAAGAGAGTCAATGGATATTTGTTTCAGGATGGTATCCTACAGAAACAGGAATTAGTAGACCTTTAAATCCTGGTGTTTTATTTAGTAAAGAACAAGGAGCATTTAATGCTAGAAATTCTGATTCTCAAACTGAAGGTTATGAGTTAGTATATACAAATCAAACTAAAGGTGGTATGAGTGGAGGTCCAATATTAGATACTGAAGGGCGATTAATTGGTATTCATGGACGTGCGGATGGTACTAATTATAATGGTGAAAATTTTTATCTGGGTTATAGTTTAGGCATTCCCGTTAGTAAGTTTTTAAATGTTGCTAATTTAGTTGATATTAATCCAGAGAATTTAGAAGTAGCAACAAACAAACCACAACAAACTACTGACGAAGAAAAGACAGAAATTTATAATCATTTTCAGTTTGATGTTCCCTCTGAAGAAGATGGTGCAAATGCTTGGATAAATTTTGGCAATCAACTATGGCGATTTTTTGAGTATGATTATGCTATTATAGCTTACAACGAGGCGATCAAAAAAGACCCTGATTCAGCTTTAGGTTATTATGCCAAAGGATTAGCTCAACGAAATCGAGGGTATAATACAAATAATATTCAATATCATCGTGAGGCTTTGGAATCCTTTGAAAATGCTATTAAATATCAAAATAATTTCTATGAAGCATGGCGAGAAAAAGCCAGAACTCTTTTAGTTTTAAAAAACGAGGAAGAATATCCTAATGCTTTAAATGATGCTCTTTTTGCAGTTGATAAAGCAATTAAGCTATCTGATACAGATATTAATTTGTATGTGCTTCAATCTAGTATTTACTTTTTAATGGAAAGATTTGATAAAGCAAAAGAATCATTAGATGAAGCCATTATACTTGCTAAATATAAGCAACCAATGCTCTATGTTTATAGAGGAAATATATTAGGAGCAGATCAAAAACTAGATGAAGCAGAAAGAGATTTTAGTAAAGCAATTGAACTTGATGAAAATTCTCCCGATATCTATTTAGCTCGTGCTAGTTTTTATTACAATAGAAAACAAGATATTAATAAAGCAGAAGTAGATTTTGCTAAAGCAATTGACTTAAATCCTGACTATGCTGAAGCTTATTATCAGCGAGGAAATATGCGTTTAAATTGGGGTAAGTATCGAGACGCAATTAAAGATTACGATCAGGTAATTAAGATTTTACCTTATTCTCCTGCTGCTTACTATCAGAGGGGTTTTGCTTACCGTTGGGTGGGAAATACATCTGATGCTTTCAATGATTTTAGTAAAGCTGCTGAATTTTACAAACAACAAGATAATACAATCTATGCTCAAGAAGCAGAAAAACGGGCTAAAGATTTAAGAGATGGGGTAGAAAGATTAGCTTTATTTGAAGGTAAGGCATGGAATAAAACTGCTAAAAAAGGAAGTAAAATTTCAATAGAAATTTTGGAATTAGACAGAAACAATAAATCAATTAAAATTCAAGTAGCTTGGTCACAAGGTTTATATGGAGAAGGTCAGTTATCAGGAACAATTGATGAGAATAACAATGTTACTACAACTGGAGAAACATTCGGTTTTCAAGCAGGAGGACTTTTTCAAAATCAGATCAACTTTCAAATTGTTGATAATCAAATAATTAATGCAACTTATACTTTTATCCCTAAAGGAGTAACTACACATTTTAATCTTCAGGAAGGAGAATTTTATGAAGTATCTCAAACTGAAGGTGAACCTCTTGAATTAAATCAAGAAGAAGAATATAATTATGTGGATATTTACAACTGAATATTTTAGATTGTAGATGACAAAGTAGGGACGTTGCATGCGAAGTCCCTACAGAGTTATCATTTTTTTTAGTATAGTTCATTGACCTCAAAACTACTGTAATAACCAGAATTGTTGAAAACATTCCTGAACCTTACTTATTACTTAATAACTGAAGTATAGAATTAAGTATAGCATTATTTTTGGGAATCAGTATGATTTATAATCAGGGAATGAACTTACAAGGAGAAATATAATGGGATACGAAGTCAAAACCGTTACTCTTAAGCAAAAAACTAATATTGAAAAATTGGGTTATGAAATCTCAGACTGGATGCTCGATAATCATAAATTCTCTCTTGAGAAAAGAGAATGGCGTAATCAAAAATACTTTATTCAACTTAGTAAAAGTAATATGATGAGACAATTATCTGGTTTGGTTTACACTTTTAAGATTGAATTAGAACAAACTGAAAAAGTTTTGACTATTACCATTGATGATGGTGATTTACGCAATCAGTTGGTAGCATTAGGGTTGGCTGTATTTGTTGCTTGGCCATTACTTTTAAGTGCAGGATGGGGAATGTATGCAAAGGGTGATTTTCGGCAAAAAATATTTGGTAAGATTGAAAAAATGGCAAAGTCATAACACTAACTATAATGAGAAAAACAGCTATTTTAACAATTATTGAAGGGACAGTAAAAACAGGTTTTATTATTACTTTTAGTATACAGGAAGAGAACGGCGATTTTTTACTCTCTGTTAAAGCTAATTTACCTCCTAATGTGGAGATTGAGCAATTTTATAAAGCTTGGACAAAAAATTATAGTTTATTCTATGATGCCACTTCTTGTCGTATACAAGCCAAAAAAACAGGAAATTTATCAAGAAATGTTTCTCTTTTAGAACCCCTTGCCGAGCAAGAATTAAAACTCAAAACATCTCTAATTTTTTGGTTAGATTCTAATAAATTCAGACCAATAAAGGAAGCAATTTTAAGTAATTTTAATTATGATGATGAAATTAAATTTATTATTCAAACAGAAAATATATTTTTAAGGAAATTGCCATGGTCTGAATATAAACTATTTGAGAATTACCCCAAATTAGCTATAGTTTTTTCTAAATCTAAAACTAGAGTTATACATCCCAAGGATAGACATAAAGATAAAGATAAAGATAAAAAACAAGTCAAAATACTTGCTATTCTAGGCGATAGTTTCGAGCTTAAAGTAAAGGAAGATTTAAAGCAATTAAAAACTAAACTTCCTGATGCTGATATCTTCGAGATAATTAATCCTACGAGAGAAAAATTAACGGATAGATTATGGGAACAAAACTGGGATCTATTCTTTTTTAGTGGTCATAGTTCGTTAGATATGGATAGGGATAAAGCCTGGTTTGAGCTTCAACCTAATCTGGACGATCAAATCATAGTGTATTTTACTATTTTCTTACTAGCTAGAGACAAGAAATACCAACTAATATTTTTCTTCTTAGATTTTTATTACCCCACCGAATATATAACGATTAAAGATTTAAAAGAAGGCTTAAAAACAGCAATTAACAATGGATTACAGCTTGCCATATTTAACTCATGCGATGGTTTAGGTTTAGCAAAGCAATTAGAAGAATTACAACTGTCGGCGACAGTTGTTATGACTGAAAAAATACCTGATGAACTTTCACCTAAGTTGTTACAATATTTCCTTAATTTTTTTGCCAAAGAAGGAAACACTTTAGAATTATCTATCAGAAGAACTAGAGAAAGATTATCTGATTTAAAGAAAAAATATCCTAGTGCTAGTTGGCTGCCAGTTGTTTGTGAATCTTTAAAAACTGAATCTTTAACTTTGCACAAATTAGGAGGATTACCAGCTTGTCCTTATCGAGGTTTATTTACTTTTACAGAAGAAGATAGCGAGTTATTTTTTGGCAGAAATAAATTTATTGAACAGTTAGTAACAGCGGTTCAATCTCAATCATTAGTTACTGTTATGGGAGCATCAGGAAGTGGTAAGTCTTCAGTAGTATTAGCTGGCTTAGTTCCCTATTTGAAACGACAAGCAAAAGAAGTTCAAAAAGAAATTAAAATTGCTATTTTTACTCCCGGACATCATCCTTTTGATGCACTAGCTGGTGCTGTTATATCTTTGCAAAATTCAACTGAAAATAATCAACAGATATTAGAAAAATTAAATTTCTTTACTCAATTACAGCAAGATAATCAAGCATTAGCTAAAAATCTTGAAAAAATTATCTTGGATAGTAGTGTTAATCAGATTGTTTTAGTTATCGACCAATTTGAAGAATTATATACTTTTGCCCCTCAAGCACAAATTAAACCTTTTTTAGATAGTTTATTAACTGCTATTGAACAACTAGATTTTTTACGAGTAGTCATCACCTTAAGAGAAGATTTTTTAGGCAAAGCATTAGAAACTTTTGGTGAAACATTACAGAAGTATAAACCAGAATTTCTTCTGAAAATGAATCGTGAGGAAATAGAAAAAGCGATCGCTTCACCCGCAAGAAAACGAGGAGTAACTATAGACAAACAATTAACAGAAAGTTTAATTAATAGTGTAGTCAATGAACCAGGATATTTGCCACTATTAGAGTTTACTTTAACTCAACTCTGGAAATTACAGAATGATGGTCGTATTACTTATGAAATTTATCAAAAATTTGGTACTTTAGAGAAAAGTTTAGGGGAATATGCAGAGATAATATATCTTCAGAGAACTAAAGATGATAGAAAACGGATAGAGCAAATTTTTATTCAATTGATTTATTTTGGAGAGCAGCAAATAAATTCTCAAAGTAATGATAATAATCATCAAGTTGAACCATCTAATTTAGCACATCAACAAGATACCAGAACAATAGCAACAAAGGAACAGCTAGGAGATAAAAATTGGGAATTAATTTCTTATCTTGTTGCTGCTCGTCTAGTAGTAACTGGATATAATGAAAATACAGGGGAAGAAACAGTAGAAATTATCCATGAAGCATTAATTACTCATTGGAAAAGGTTACAAAAGTGGATTAGTAATAATCGATATTTTCGCAGTAAAGAACAAATAATAGGACAAAAAAGGAAAAAATGGCTGAATAAACATCAGTGTAGCGATGAAGCTTTATTGCAAGGTGTAGATTTGCTCGAAGCTGAAGCATGGTTGCAGAAATATTCTGACAAAGTTAAGCAAGATGACAAAAAATTTATTCAAAAAAGTATTGATTTTGAAGATGGGAAAAAGCAGGAGAAGGAACATTTAGATAAATTAGTTTTACAGCGCACTATTTATGCACTTTCTGGTATTTCAATAGCTGCTTTAATGGCTTTTTTAATTATTTTTATTCAATTCAAGCAATTGGAAAAACAAAGAATTAATGGTTTAAATCAACAAGTTGATAGTCGGAATAGCTCTAGTCAAAGCTTATTGCTTTTAAACAAAAATTTTGATGCTTTACGAGAAAGTTTCAAAGCTGCTAATTTAGCCCATAATAACTCAAATATTACTCATCATAATTATGTTAATACAGCTATTACGTTACAGAGTATATTATATCGTGTTCGATTAATGAGTGTTTGGGAAAAACATCAAAATATAGTCTTAAGTGTTGACATTAGTCCGAATGGTCAATTAATTGCTTCAGGAAGTCGAGATAATACAGTAAAAATCTGGTATTTAGATGGTACTTTGTTGACAAATATTACAGGGCATAAAGGAAGTGTTAATTATGTTGATTTTAGTCCGAATGGTCAATTAGTTGCTTCTGCTAGTAACGATAAAACTATTAAAGTCTGGCATAATAATGGAACTTTAATTACCACGCTAAAAGGGCATCAAGGTAGAGTATTATCTGTTAAATTTAGTCCTGATGGTCAGTATCTAATTTCAGGAGGCGACGACTCTACTCTGAGAATATGGAGTATTAATGGTCAATTACTGAGAACTTTAGATTCACATAAAAATTGGGTTTTTGATGTTAGTTTTAGTCCTCCCATACTAACTGCACAAAGGGAGAAAAACGAACTGTTAATTGCTTCTGCTAGTTGGGATAAGACAGTCAAAATTTGGAATTTAAAAGGTAAGTTATTAACTACTCTTGAAGGACATACAGATCAGGTTGATAGTGTAGTTTTTAGTCGTGATGGTAAGTTAATTATCACTGGCAGTGCTGATAATACGATTAAAATTTGGCAACCAGATGGTACTTTAATTAGAACTATTGAAACAGTACCTAATTTAGAGAATCTTTCACAAAAGGAAAAAGATGCAAATATTGTTTATAGTGTTAGTCTAAGTCCAGACGGTAAAATAATTGCTTCTGCAAGTAAAAATGGCAAAATTCAACTGTGGAATCTTCAAGGCGAATTATTGGAAACTTTGATAGGACATACAAATAGCGTTAACAGTGTTAGTTTTACTCCAAATGGTAAGGTTTTAGTTTCAGCAAGTGGAGATAGTACTGTGAGACTTTGGGATTTATCGCCTCGCCCATTTTTAAATCATAATGGTACCATTGTAGATTTGGATTTTATTTTAGATGGCAAAGAAATAGTTACTATTAGTAATGTTAGTCAAAATGAAACTGATAAGAAGAAAGTAATTAGACTTTGGGATTTGCAGAAACAACAATTTTCAGAATTTGCTAATCAAGAAAAATATCGCAGGGTTAGCGTAAGTCCAGATGGAACAAAAATTGTCACAACTAATGATGATAAGACAGTACAAATATGGAATAAAAAGGGAATATTACTGAAAACTTTAACAGAACATACTGAGAGAGTATTTGATGTTAATTTTAGTCCTGATAGTAAATTATTTGCCACTACAAGTTACGATAAGACTGTGAAAATATGGCGTGAAGATGGAACCTTAATTAATACTTTAACAGGACATAGCGATCGCGTCTTAGCAGTTAGTTTTAGTCCAGACGGTAAAAGAATAGCAACGGGAGGAGGCGATCGCACTATAAAATTATGGACGACAGAAGGTAAATTCTTAACCACATTAGTAGGTCATAATGATTGGATTTTAGATATTAAATTTAGTTCAGATGGTCAATTAATTGCTACTGCTAGTCACGATCAAACTATTAAAATTTGGAATTTACAAGGGGAGTTAATTAAAACTTTAAAGGGACATACAAATACAGTTAATAGTATTGATTTTAGCTCTGATGGTGAATTAATTGTTTCTGGAAGTGAAGATAATACGATTAAATTATGGAGTCGTGAAGGAGATTTATTAACTACAGTTAATCAGCATCAAGGAGGAGTGCGTAAAGTAGCTTTTAGTCCAGATGGTAAGAGTATTGTTTCAGGAGGTGGTGATGGAATTATTATTTTATGGAGTTTAGATTTAGGTACTTTAATTGAACAAGGATGTGGTTTGATAGGGGATTATTTAAGAACTAATTCCAATGTGAAAGAAGAAGAAAGAATGTTATGCGAGGTGAAGTAAATTATTTTTTTCACGTTTAAGAATTCATAATCTGTAAAATTTCTTGAGATAGTCTTTGAGCATTATCTAATATTTGTAAAGTTTCGGCTTTTATTTCTTCAAGTTCTCGCTGTTTAGCTTCACTTAAAACTACTCCTCGTTCGCGATCGCCTCGTAATTGAGCCAGTTTATTTTGAGTATTATCTAGAAGTGCTTCTACTTCCTGGTTTAAGGTTTGCTGAAGAGCGGCAAAAGGTTCTGAAATTAGATTACTAATTTCTTGTTCAAGATGTTTTTCTCGCAGTCGCTTATCAATTTCTTTGGTAATTGCTTCTTTGAAATTAGCTCTAAAATTACGTTCCATTTCCTTAGTAAAAACGCTTTTAGCTAACCAATCTCCTGCAAAAATACTAGCAATTCCAGTAGCTAAAACAAGAGGAAAACCAACTGTTATCCCAAATAATCCTGCTAAAATTCCTGTACCTATAAAAGTACCTACACTAGCTCCTGCACCTACAGCAGCACCTTTAACTCCCACAAGACGATAACCAGACCAAATTCCACCTAATCCTGTAAATGCAGCTAAAGCAGGAGTAATTGCTTGTGCATCAGAAGTCGTCTTTTTTTCAGCATTAAATTCAATATCAACAAACTCCATTTCAATATAATTCAAACTTCGATCTACTGAGGTTACAAAATCTTTAAGACGCTCTACTTCTCGATCAATTCCCTGTTTAGTTTCTGTTTGTATTTTCTCGGAAAATTGACGACTTACTTTTTGTATTGCATTAGTAACAGCGTGAGAAAAATTTTCTTGTAAAATGTTCTTACTTCTTACTTCACCTTTCTCAATGGGAGTTTCTTCAATAGCTGTTTCTGCTGCTTGTTTGAGAATAATTGGTAGCTGATAAATTAAAGGCTGAACTCGATATTTTACATTTTCAGTCGCTTGATTAATCAAGTTCATTTCTTCTTTTTTCCGATTCCGAATACCTTCTAGTTCAACAACACCAATATCATAGTTTTGTAGGAATTTACTCTGCTCCATTTTTACAGCACTTTCTTCAAGATTAATTGTTTTAAGAATCTCTGTAGCAGAAGCAATTATACGATTGATTGGTACTTGTAATAAAATAGCAGCTCTATCTAAAGTTAAAAATTCTTCTAAAGCTTTTTCAAATATAGAAAAACGACTCTGAGCTAATAAATTTAGTTGATTCGTTTGTTTAGCTTTTAATGCTTTAAGAGCAGAAATACCAAAAACTTTAGGTTTCCCAATTTTTTTGATAAAGTTATGATATTCAGAAGAATCTTTAGTATATTGTTCTTCAGCTCGCTCAAGAATAAAGTCTGTAATTTTATTTTTGGTATAATTAATAATACGGTCTGCATCACTTCGAGAGAAATAATCAAGCCCATTAACAATAAAAATAACTCTTCCTAAGTCACTACTTAAAAGTTTATTTTCAAGAAAATCTTTTTCTGATTGAGAAAAGGGAGATTGAGCAGAAATAACCATAATTGCTGCATCTACTTGAGGTAAAATAGAAAATGTTACTTCTGCCATATTAGCTTCATCATTAAGCCCTGGTGTGTCAAAAATTTCAATATTATTCCTGCAATATTCAATATTATGCTGAATAATTACTTCCTGAATTGAAATAGCTTTTTTTTCAGACTCAACAGTTAATTTAGTTACATATTGTTTTAATCCCTGAATAGGAACTTCTGTTTCTAGGCCATCCTTAAATACAACTTTGACGGATGGTGTCAATCCGAAGATAACACGGTTGATAGCTGCTGTTGTCGGCAATACATCAGATGGTAAAATTTCTTGACCTAATAAAGCATTAATAAAGGTACTTTTGCCTCTGTTAAATTCCCCAACAACAGCTATGGAAAACGATTGTGTTTGAAGATTATTTAAAACTCTATCAATTAGTTCAATAGACTTGTTTAAATTAAGCTTTTGAGAAAAAGATTTTAATCTAGTCAAATTATCCACTAATTTGAACTTAGTTTGCTCATAATATTCAAATGAAGATAAAACAGGTATATTTTCGAGATTTGATTTTGGTTTCCAATTAATATTACCAAGTCTTAATTGATAAAGCTGCTCTCTCCAACCAGCATTTCCTAATAAAGCCTTAAACCAAGTAAAATATTCTACTTCCAATCTTGGGAAATAAATACTATCCTGACTTAAATTTTCTACTAAATCAGTTACTTCTGTAGAAGATAAAGTCGGTAAAGCTTCTAAAGCTTCAACATTATTATCTAACTCATTTTCATCTAAATCCTGCATCAAAAAAATAACATTCAAATCCTCAACTAAATCTTCCCTCTCCAATACATAACTACGATTAACTTCATCATATTCACCCTCATTTTTAATCTGTTTATGGGTAGCATATCCCAACACTCTTAACCAACCATCTTCACAATTAACCTGCACAGCTAAATAATAATTACCCCTCCAACTTGGAATATCAACCCACTCCCCAGGAATAATAAATTCATCTGTATCAATACCATCGCTAGGAATAATTACAAACCTTGCTTTACCAAAATCAATAGCTGTCCCATTCACAAATTCCCATACACTAGGCAACTCATTTCTCTTAGGAAAAGGTAATGGTTGCACTCCTTCTTCTTCCTCTTGAAACCAAGCTAATAAAAGATTTAAACAAAGACTATTCAAATAAGCATTTAACCTAGCAGCATCATTAGAATAATCCCCTTCATTAGGTAGTGCATTCTCCTCATCTTCTTCAGAGATTTCTATCCAAATTTGTTCGGGAAATTCTCTAGCTAATTCATCAAAACTCAACATAGTCTTTTGCTTCCTTATCTTAGTTTTATATTATAGATTATTTATTTTGATTTTTTCAAATAATTGTGCGTAAGAAACTTTTTTCAGAAATTCATCTATGAATTTAAGTAAAGTTTCATCTAGTGTGGGAATTAAATTACTATCTAGCTCTTTAGGTAATTCTAGATTATCGTTAATATATCTTTTTAACCGCTCTAATAAATAATTTCGGGAATCTGTCAAACATTTCTCAATTTCAGAATCAGTTATTTCTAATTTCTCTGCTATCTCTTTTTTAATTGATGCAGACTTTTCTTCTAATGACTTTTTATCCATAGAAAAAGTTTCTATATAATAAAGACTCATGATTTTCAGATTACTGCTAGAAGTTTGTGTTAATAAATCCTCTAAAATTTCATAAAAATCTTGCTTGCAACAAGAATATCTTAACCATTCATTGATTTGTTTAGATAGATTTTTGTTCTCTTCTTTAGTAAGTTTTCTCTCTACTTGCTCTTGCTTCATCTTAACACATTTATCTAATAACGGTTTACGGTATTTTGTTAACTTGCGAGAAATTTGATACTGTTTTAGATTAAATAATTTAGCGATTTCTGTCTGTCCTAGTTGTATACCATTTTCAAGAATTAACAAAGTTTTTGCTTCTGGAGATAACTTGGTAAAATCATCGGTTAAAATATTATTTATTTCTTGCCATTCTTGGTCTTTTTCTAGTTTCTCCTCTCTAAAACTATCATCACTGGCAATTTCAAAATATTCTTTCTCCTCATCATCAATATAAACAAGTGACTGAGGTTTTTGATAATTCCTCATAGCATTAACACATTCATCTAGCAATTTTTGAATTGCTTCTCGATCTATATCGTTTGTAATACCTCTACTATTTCTCACATAATTATAATCATTGACTATCTTTTTCCATTGTTCATCAGTAGGCTCCGGGAATCTTTGATTTGCTCTAACTATAGGATGATAATGTTTTTGAAAGCACTCCAAAGCTAATAAACAAGATGATAATTTTACATCTAATATTCTTGCTGATTCTAAAACCTTTCCCCATTTTTTAGAAGAAATATTTTTATCCTTTAATATCCTCCAATCACTAGCACCATCTAATCTCCTTCGCTTCAGATAAAATTCTTTCAAATAATCTTTGATTTTTTGTTGACACCAACTTCTAATGTTAGTAGGTTTAAAAAAAATCCAATTGTATTTTTCAAAGATTTTCAGAGTCTTTTCCAGAACAAAATTTATTGCTTGGTAAAATCCATCTATCCACCTATCATCATCAGAAGCAAACTTATTATGAATTTCTTTAGTTGCCCAAAAACAACACTCTTGTAAATAAGATTGAAGATGCCTTTGTGGTATGCTTATAGAACCATTTTCAACAACAGCCAAATCATACCAAAATTTTACCCAAATAGGTTCATATTGTTCTAAATTACCATTTAAACTCGGTCTATTTTTCTGCTGCTGTTCAATATTACTTTTTAATTTTTTATCGTATAACCATTTACTCGAATTTCCATAATCATCTTGCACATCAAGAAAAGTGGAAAACATATTGAGAATATTAGTTCGTTTTTCCATAGTAAAAAGACTTGTATAAATCAAAACTGACGATGATTAAACATTAATATTTTTTTGATAGTTAGATAACATTACCAGCTATTCCTGCATAGTAATGGTAGATAGGAATATCTCTAGCACGGGAGCAAGATGCTCCCACTATTCTCGTAACAAAAATACAGCAGATTCCAAGTATATGAAGTACAGATATTAACAATTAAATGTTTATAGTCCGGGCATCTTGCCCGCTCCGGGGTGTACCTCACGCCTGGTGGAATCTGCTGTAATTATAATGGACGACCATTACAATGCACCACTACCTAATTCTCTTTGATGATTTCTTTCTAATTTAGGACTTACTTGGATAAATTCACTTTTCATAACCGGATTTGGTATGATTTGATATTGTGTGCAAGTCCTGTAATTTTAATTCAGGATTAGCTTGACACATGAACAAATTGTTCTCTAGTTAGCTTAGTAATTGGATTAAGATTTAATACAATTGATAAACCCAGTTTCTGCGTAAGTCCTAAATTTCTCAAAAATTTCTATCCCCACTTTGCATTTTTTCTTAAACCCTACCTGATATAGAAATATAGAAGGGAATAAATCCGTCTAAATATTATAGTAAGAGGTGTACTATGTTGTTTAATTACCTTTTTTCACAATTTGCTGAGGATTGGTTTCAAGGAGATAATTCTCCAGATAACCCAGATAAAGATGATTTTGGTAATGATCCACCAAACAGTACCAGTAATTTCACTGAGTCAACCTTAAAGGATGAATATTTTGGTGGAGATAGACATGGAGATAAATACGGTTATAATCTACCTGATGCTACAGAGTCCTTTTCTGACCTACCATCAAACGAAATATTCTTCCGAGGAGACGATCCTGATGGTAACGGTCACGAGCCTCCAGATAATATCCAAGAGTTTTCTGAATCTAATATTAACGATTTAGATTTAGATGAGAGCATAACTGACGATTCTTGGGAGGATGATAATGATGAAAAATTCTTTCAAAGAAATAGTTCTGATGATACTAATGCAGACAACAGTATAGCTAGTAGTGACTCTTTGGAAAGCGATCGCGCAGACTATTACATCCCAGAAAATAATTGGTGTCCAGAAGACTTTGACGGATGGGGCGATCCTATTCAAGATGGTAATTGTTGGGAACAACAAGATAGTGGAACATCTTGCGCTGTAGTTGCTCAAATTGCTGTTTATGAGTCTATTACAGGAATGGAAATTTCTGAGACTAAAGCTTGTGAAATAGCTCAAACAAACGGTTGGTACGATCCTCAAAAGGGTACGACTGGTGAGGATATTGGGAAATTATTAGAAGGTTTTGGCATTTCTACAAAGCAATCTTACGATGCAACCTTAGTTGATATTGCAGAAGCTTTAGAAAAAGGAGATAAGGTAATTGTAGGACTAGATGCTAATGAAATTTGGTATCCCTATCGAGATAGTACAACAGGTAATCCCATCGAACAAACAAATGTAGGTCATGCTGTCTGGGTTACAGGAATAGACCCTCAACCCGATGGCAGTATCAAAATTATTCTTAATGATAGCGCTACACCTGATGGCAAAATGAAAGCTATAGATGCAGAAGATTTTCTTAATGCTTGGGAAGATTTTAGCAATTTATTAGTAGTAGCTGATACACCTAACAAAAGACTCTGGTAAAAATTAATTTTTGGCTGCATAAATCAGAAAAATTAACCTAATACTACTTTAGAGGAATTAGAGATATTTAGTGTATGAACATCAAACATTTGGTATTAGTTCTATTAGCACTTGCAACATTCAGTTGTTCCTCAACTACTGCTAATAGTTCAAATAAAATTGCTCAATCTAATATTTTATCTCAAAGTCGTTTTTTCTGCGAGCAAGACTTCAAAGGAACCCCTACTACTTATGTACAAACAGAAAGAGGAAGAATTGCTATTATTAAGTGGGTTTCTGAGTTTTTCACAGATTCAGGTTACGACCCGCAAACTCGTTGTCAACAAGTTTCTCCCCAATTTCAAAAACTTTATAATAGGGGACAACTTAACTATCTTAGTGCTGGACAAAAAAATGGTCAATATATTATCTGTGGTTTAAACGAACTAGGCGGACAGTGCGACCAATTATTTACTCTTAAACCTCAAGAAAATCCTGGTGCTATTTTAACTCATTTAAGAAAATTAGCTAGTGGAGAAACAAAAGAAGCTTATTTTGGTAGTTCTGCTGTTGATTTTAATAATTTCTTAGAAAATGCTCCTGTCGAACCTTAGAATTTTTCTTTAATTGTGGTTGGTGGGTTAACTAAACTTTGAGGCAAAGAGACTAAGTAAAAAAAGTATAGTTACAACAAGAATGTAGGAGCGAATAGCTATTTGCCCCTACTTACTACAGTTCAATAATATTTAGGAAGAATAAAAATGACAATTAATCATCAATTACTGCAACAAATATCTGCTAAAGCAGCCAAAAAACAAACAGGTGTTGGTGCTTTACCCCGCAGTATTCATAAAACACCAGGACTTCGAGAATGGGTGACAATACAATCTTTTGCTTTGCCCCCTGTACCTTTTAAACATCATCAAGAATGGAGGATTATTTCATTATTAATTACCCAAAAAAAAATCAATAATCAACAACAAGAGTGGTTTGCTCCTTGGGGAGCAATAGAATGGTCTTTTTCTCAGAAAAGTGTTATTCAAAAAATTGATTTTCGAGATTTACCCCAAAGTTCACCAATAACTTCTTTAAGAGAAAGAAGTTTCATATCTGTTCATCCAGCCAATGGTAAAAATTATCTAGAATTAGACTCATATACTGAACGGGAAAATCGCCTTTTTCAAGCTCTTGATAAATTACTAAAATTACCACCATCCGAAGAGATCGATTTAGCTACTCTTAATCCTGATTATGCTGCGATTTTACCAACAGAAATTTATCCTTATTATTGGGCTTTAATTCCCGAAAGTAAAACTTGGCTACATTATGATAGTTCAGCTATAAAACAAAATTCTGAAAATTCTGTTCGAGTAGAGCAACCTTCTAATAGAGAAGAGCGACAAACTCAACCATCACAAGATAGTAAAAAAGCTATAGATGTAACTAATCATTTAATTTCTTGGCTACATCAAACTTCTGCCTTAGCAAAATCTACTCAAATTGATAATCTAATTTTAGAATTAGATAATATAGAAAAACGTGACCGATCAAATAGTTTTTGTTTAGTTATTGTGGGAGAAGTAAATCGTGGTAAAAGCAAATTCATTAATCAAATTTTCAATCGTAGCCTTGTTCCTGAAGGAATATTACCTACCACAGCTACTTTAACTTCAATTACTGCTGCTCCCATAGAAAAAATGATAGTTTATTCTGCTAAAAATCGAGAAGAACGAGATTTACAAGAATCTTCATGGAATGATTTATTAGCAACAGATAAAGCAGGAACAGATCGAGAAACATTTGCAGGAGTTGAACTAACTGTTAATGATGCTTGGTTAAAAGAATTAGATGTTGAATTAATTGATACTCCTGGAACCCAAGATTTATGTAATCGTCGTGCAGAATTAGTTTTCGATGTTTTAAGCAATTCAGATGCAGCAATTTTTGTGATTCATAGTAATTTCCCTTTAAGTCTTACTGAAAAAAATTTCCTGAAATATGAATTACTCAAACGTCGTGTCCCTAACATTTTAGTAGTAGTTTCTCACTTGGATAAAATCTCAGTAGAAGAAAGAATTAGAGTTATTAATCATATCAAAAAACAATTAAGTGAAATTTCTAGCAATATTCCTGTATTACCTTTACATCCAATTGATGATTCTACTACTGATGAAGAAGTTATTAATCAGGTTAAATTTTTTATTCAAGAAATGACTAACAAAGGAAAGCGTAGAATTTATAAAAGTCAACAAATAGCAGGTCAAATAACAGAATGTCTTACTAATTTAATTAACATAGGGGAAGGAGCGATCGCTACAGCTAAAATGAATCCAACTGAAAAAGAAGCTGCTGTTCAAAAAGCTCGTTTAGAAGTTGAAAATAATGAAGAAAATTGGGGTAAAATCCGTCGTAACTTACATCAAAAATATCAGCAAAAAGTTAAAGACTTACAAGATAAAATCTTTGACGATAAAAGCCAGTTATTAGAAACACTTATCTTTGAGCTAGACCGAAACTCAAATCCTAAATATTGGTGGCAAAGAGAATTACCATTTCGTTTAAAACGTGAATTACTCAGCTTAAGTCGTAAATTAGAAGATTATATAATTAGAGCTATAGCTGCTGATTTTGATTGGTTAAACAAGGCAGTTTCTCAAACTTTTTCAATGAAAATATCTAAAAATAGTTCATTTGATCGACAAAATTATTCTTCAAGAAATATTGATCCTCATCTCAGCGATATAGAACTTTCCGATCTACAAAAAGACCGTTTATTTAATCGTTTAGGAATGGGAGGAATAACAATATGTGCCTCTATTTTTGGCGGTCCTGTTGGAACTCTAGCTAGTATGGGAACAACAATTTTAACCGAACAAATTATTCATAAAAAAATCAATGAACAAAAACAGATTATTAAGATTAATTTAGAACCAACTATTAATAAAATTTTTGAAGAATATTATCAAGGTGCTTCTAAACGTCTTTACCATCTATATGAGCAATTAATTGCAGAAACAAAACAGAAACAAATGCTTTGGTTATCATCCCGTAATAAAGCCATTAAACAAATGAACTTTGTGAGTTCTGCCGAGCAACATTGGGAACCTATTATCAAGCAAGCATCAGAGTTAAAAGAAGAAATTTTACATACTCTATCTGCATAATTGTCTTAATTTATTTTGATATCTATTATATGGCAGTCCTAAACAATTCGTGAGAAATGAAGATATTTTGATTGACTGTAACCCTTTGGAGTAAACCTTGTGCTTCTATATAAATAATAGGGTAGTCCTGCATAGTAATAGCATACAGGAAAAAGGAATGCCTGGCACGGGACCAAGATGCTCCCACTATTCTCGTAACAAAAATAATGATAATGCACGACCATTACAATGCACCACTACCAATAATAGTAACTTGTTATATCAAATCCCTTTAGTTAGGCATAAAAAAATATTTGCCATAATCACAAATATTTCTAATTTTCCCTGATTATGACTGCTAGTTCCTGACTCCTGAATCCTAATTTAATGAGGTACAAATAATTATGTATCCAGTTTCTATTGACTATCAAGAAACAACATTGATTTTGCTAAATATCATCAAAGTATTACAACAGTTCTCTCAAATACTAAATCTAAATAATTTAATATTTATTATGGAGAATGCTGAAAAACGCCTTAAAGATCATCAATTTTCTATTGCCGTCGTCGGCGAATTTAATCGGGGCAAAAGTACCTTAATTAATGCTTTATGCGGAGAAGAGATTTTACCTTCAGATATTTTACCTTGTTCGGCAACTCTAAACCGCATAAGTTACGCAGAAAAACCAAGTGCTAAAATTAATTTCCAAGACGGAAGCGAAAGAGAAATAGAGTTTTATAAATTAGCTAATTTTGTTACTAAAAAAAATACAGAATCACAAGCCGTAGCAGCAACAGTAAAAGAAGCAAAAGTCTATTATCCTATCTCTTATTTTCAACATAATAAGATTGAAATTATTGATACACCGGGATTAGGCGATGAAGATAATATGACCGCTGTTACTCTATCAGTTTTACAACAATGTGAATTAGCAATTATGATAATTTCGGCTCAATTTCCCTTTTCTATTACTGAAAGTAATATTCTCATTGATAAATTATTAGAAAATGGTGTTGGAGAAGTTTTATTTATTGTCAACGAAATTGATAGATTTGATAAAACAGAAGATGTAGAAAGAGTAATTAATAAAATCAGCCATCGCATTGAAGAAACTATTAATGAATGGGCACAAGACCAAATAAACCCTGAATTAGCTCTAAAAAAAATTGGCAAACCGAGAGTTTGGGGATTATCAGCACTACAAGCTTTAAAGGCTAAACAAACCCACGACATGGCTTTATTAGGTCAAAGTCAATTCGTTAATTTTGAACATGACTTGAAGACTATTTTATCTGAAAAAAGAAGTTTAATAATTTTACAAGTAACTGTTAATCAAATTATTAAAGTTGTGACTGAAATTATCGAAACTATTAGTCTTCAAAAAGAATTACTAGATCGACAACAAGCACAATTACAAGAAATGAGTGCAATTATTGATTCTGAGGTATCCAAAATTCGTCAAAAGAAACGAGAAGTTATTCAATTTATAGACGATACAATTTCGACAGCTCAACAACAGGCTCAGACATCAACCTACAAATTTCAACAAGACCTAAAAAAAGCAGCGGAAATAATCATTGACAATACAACAGTAACTCCAGCGGAAATAAAGAATGATAATTTTTTACCAAATTTATCTAATCAAATATCTACTTCTTTGAATGAGGCTAGTAATAAGCTAACTCAAAACATCGAAAGTGAAATTATACAAGGACAAGAATTATTCGTAGCTAAAATTTTAGATTTTAGTCAGTTCGTTGAAAATATGCCTGACAATATATATCATAAATTAAAACAATTAGAAATTGATATTAGCTTGACTGATGAAGTAATTCAGCAAATTGAAACAGTTAATCAACTTTGTAATAACTTAACTGCTAATAATAATAATAATAATGAATTATTTCTAATATCTTTTAACTCAGATAGTTTTATGATTCAAAATAATCCCAGTGGCGTAGGAACTGGTATTGGTGCTGGTATTGGACTTGTCTTATTAGGACCAATTGGCGCAGGTATTGGTGCTGGTATTGGGGCAAATATTGGCAACAGATCGAGAGCTAAGAAATTTAAAGAAAAATTTCAACCATTAGTTAATATAGCTATTGATGATAAATTACGAGAAAAAAATATTAATCAGATAGTTGATGATTATGTATCTCAAGCTTTGGTAGAAGTATTGCGACAAGCTAAAAAAATCCTAGAAACTATCAACTCTGTAATCGAAACTATCCAATCAAACTTAGTTGAACAAATAGCGCAACAGGAGACGCTTATTAATCATAAAAAACAACAAATTACTCAAATGGAACCAGAAACACAGTCTATTTTAAACTATGCTCAAAACTTATCAGAAAAATTAGTTAAAATCAGGAGTGCATAAATTTTACTTTTTAACCTGATGAAAGAATAAGTAACCAATTTTACGAATTAAGGAGGTGATGTTAATGGTTATCTAGCAGTTATTCTAAATATCCATCAGGAGTAACTACCTAATTCTATATTAGCCTCGACATTTTGAAATGATATCTACTTTAAAGTTTTGAAATTTAGGAAAATACAACCATGTCAACTCAAGAAAAATCAAGTACAGAAACAACAACCAATTCTCTTGGTTCATTCATTAACTATAACCAAGTAATAATGACTTTAGTAGGAGACTTAAATAAATTAAAGTCATTTAGTCAAAAACTTCACCTAAACAAATCAATTAAACTAATTGATACTATTTTAAAAAAAATCAAAACAGAATCTTTTTCTATTGCTATTGTTGGTGAATTTAATCGTGGCAAAAGTAAATTGATTAATGCTTTATTAGGTCAAGAAATTTTACCATCTGATGTATTACCCACAACAGCAACTCTCAACCGTGTTATCTTTGGGTTTACACCATTAGTCAAAGTTGTATTTAAGGATGGTTCTGAAAAAGAAGTTCCTATTAAAGAATTAAAACAATATGTAACTAAATTAACTATTGAATCTGAAAAACAAGCTAGTTCAATTCAGGAAGTAATTCTTGAATATAATGTTGAATATTGTAAGAAAAATGTTCAGATTTTAGATACTCCTGGATTAAATGAACATGGTGATATGGATGAATTAACAATTTCTCTTTTACCTAATGTAGATGTAGCTATTTTGGTAATGTCAGCTCAAGCTCCTTTTGCAAAATCAGAACAAAATTTTTTAGAAACTCACTTACTAAATAGCGATCTAGGACGAGTTATTTTTGTTGTTAATCAAATCGATTATCATAGCCCGGAAGACGCAAATCGAATTATAAGTTATGTGGAACAAAGAATTAAAGCATATGTTTTAGAAAGGGCTGAAGAAGAGTATGGGACAGAATCTCCAGAATATCATAAATACATTAAAACAATTGGGAGACCTAAAGTTTTTGGTATTTCTGCTCTGAAAGCATTAAAAGGTAAAGAAACAAATCAACTAGAGTTATTAGCTCAGAGTCGTTTTCCAGTGTTTGAAGATGCGCTAGAACAGTTTTTAACTCAAGATCGAGCCGCAATTTTATTACAAGTTCCTGTTAATCGAATAATTAGTTCGTCTACAGAAATTATCTATACCATTAATATGGAAGAAAATGCCTTGAAAATGAGCAGAGAGCAATTTCAACAAAGTTATGATACTGGTGTTAACGAAATAGAAGGCATTCGTAAGCGGAAAAAAGAAGAAATGGAGTTGATTAATAAGGCAGCAGAAAATGTAAAATATCGAGTTCAGCCTTTAATTTATCAGCTTCCAATTATTCTGAAACAAGCAGTAGAAACAGCTATTGAAGAAACTCCCATTGAAAAAGGAGAAGTCAAAAGAAAGAAAGTTTTACAAGAAAAATTTTCTCGTGCTGTTACTAATGCAGTACAAAAAGCAAGTCGTCAATTTTCCGAGAAAATACAAACAGAAATTCAACAGGGTATCGATCGAGAAGTAGATCGTCTTAAAGATTTTACTACTTCAGTAGATGAAGCTTTTAATAAGATTGAAATGGAGTTTGTTGATATTGAATTTAATACTGAAAAAAAGACGACTTCTAATGCACAAGTAATTACTGCTGCTTTAGCTGCATTTACGGGATTGGGTGGAATTTGGTCTGGTTATCGGGTTGCAGGAATAAAAGGTGCAGCAGTTGGTGCAGGTGCTAGCATTATAACAGCTTTTGGAGTAGGATTTATAGCAGCCATGTTTGGTCTGACGATTGGTTTCCCAATTATTGTAGCTACTGGAATTGCTGGCATTTTTACAGCAGATTGGTCAGCTAAAAAAGTTTTTACTAAAGAGATGGAACGCAATTTTAAAGATAATTTCCAAGAAGCAATTACCAAAGAAATTGATAAGAAACTGCGAGAACAACATCTTGAACAAGAAATTAGTAATCTAATTTCAGAACCTTTTAATGCTCTTCAGCAAACCTTAAACCAGGAAGTAGAAGCACTTCTGGATAATACTCAAAATAAACTGGCTCAATTACGAGGCGATCGCGAACGAGGAGTAGTCTTAAATGAAACTAAACAGCAAGAACTAGAGACAATGCGTACCGAAACTCAAAGAATATTAGGTAATGCTGAACGATTATCAAAGGAAATTGTGGAAATCATGGGTATTTAACCTCATGGGGTGACAAGTAAGCTAAAAGATAGATAGAGAAACAGTTTTGTGACATAGATAGAACAATAATTCAAATAAAAGGCTCTTCCTTCAGGGCAAATCCCTTTCTATATATAGCTTTCAACTGGCTTGTCACCTCGTGAATAAAAATGGTTGTAGTATGATGACCTAACGTTTCATCACACGCCCGTTCGGCTCTTTCCAGGGCATCTGCCTAGTTTGTCTGGTTTGTCTGGTTGGCTCTAGTCTCGTGGCGGTTCTGGTTTTTTGGGAGTTTCGCTCTTGTCTCGTGTAGAGACTTGTAGACTTTGAGCGAGCGAGAAGGGCAGGAGGCAGCACTGCCTTCTGCTTTTTCTCCGAATCTGTTAAGACTATGGACGCACGTTGTTTTTTTCGGATTGATGTCGCAATGCCAATCAGGTTGGTTGTAGGAGAGGAAGCTATAACTTTTGTCTAGGAAAAATCACCAAAAGACTAGATATTGTGAAATTGAGCCACAAGTTGCTCTTAGCAACTTTATCAATCGATTTAGCTGTTGTCAAGAATTATGCTTTACCCAAAAATTAATTAATAATTCTTAATTTTTAGATGATCCAACGCTCGGTTGGACATGACTTAGCCAGTTGGCCAAGACTTTTACCCGTTGAATTATTTCCTAATTGAACCTGACGATAAATTCAATAGGCTCAATAATTTTTGTGGCCTTTTACTCTAATTTACAGACTTTTCTGGGAAAAACTTCAGTAAATATAATTAAGCTATTACTAACTAATTTATTTTTTATACAAATTGCTAAAATTAAAGTAATCGTGCTATAATAAAATATAGAAAGGAGTAAAGAATAAATACATAGACACGAAAAAGTATTAAAAATATCTCAAACCAGAGATAATTCAAAGGTAATAAAAAGAGAATAAAAACTGTGAGAAAATGGCTCTTGAGAATCCCACTTTTGAAGAGCTATTAGAGTTATCATGGAAAATCTCTCTTTGTGTGGCCTAGATCATCTTGGACTCACTGCCCCTGTCCCTCTTAACCAACATCCTGTGGGGGTCTATTTGGCCTCTTTGAGTCCTGGTTCTGTTGTCACCATGAGACAGTCTCTCAACACTATGGCCTCTCTCTTGACGAAGGGTGAGTGTGATGCAATAACTCTGGATTGGTCTAAACTCCGCTACCAACACACCGCTGCACTCAAAGTTGCCCTTAGACAGAAATATTCCCCATCCACTGTCAATAAAATGCTTTGTGCTTTGAGGCGGGTATTAAAAGAGGCTGTTCGTTTGGATTTAATCGACCCCCAAAACTATTCACACGCAGTAGATTTATCTAATATGAGAGTTCAAGGTAAACCTAGAGGTCGCGCTCTGACTCGTTCTGAAATTACACGCATCATGGAAGTCTGTCAGTCAGATGCACCAATAGATGTGAGGGATACTGCAATAATTGCTATCCTACGGGGTACGGGTTTGCGTCGAGCTGAAGTGGTTAATTTAGACTTAGAAGATTTTGACCCTACAACCGGAAAGGTGCAGGTACGTCTGGGGAAAGGAGGTAAGGATAGAATGGTTTATTTGCCAGAAAGTGCGATCGCACTTGTGGAAAATTGGTTACGGGTAAGAGGAGAAATGCCTGGACCATTATTGTGTCCGGTTAATAAGGGTGGCAACTTACAGATGCGCAGGATGTGTCCTGATGCGGTTTTGAAGATTTTGAAGAAGCGCGCTCTACAGGCGGGTGTTGAGGAGTTTAGTCCCCATGATTTCCGTCGGACGTTTTGTTCTGATTTGCTCGATGCTAATGTGGATATTGTGACGGTACAGAAATTAGCAGGTCATGCTTCACCCGTTACTACAGCGAAGTATGATCGACGGGGTGAGGAAACTAAAAAACGGGCGGTGCAAAATTTAGAGTTTTGACCTAATCAACAAGTGGATTAAATTCGGTTCCATGTTCTCTTACAATTGCATTCATGTTTTCAATATTTTCCTCTAATATAGAATTGATAAACATTTCTCTTGCTTGATGTGGAATAATAATTGTAGTATCATCATCTTCTGGAATTGCATCTAAAATCTTTTTAATATTATTATTATCCCAACCAATAGGGCTAAAATTGAGAACCATTGGATAGATTTTGTCGGCAATTTCAATAGCTTTTTCATAAGAATTCCAAACTGATAAACATTTTGCTAATGTGGCTCCTGGAGGTTTAGCAATTATTAAAAATTTTCCTGATAAATTTGATTGTTCAATCCATAGATAATATTCATCTGTTTGAAATTTTCTCGATTGAATATAGAGATGCTCTTGATCGACATTTATTTCAAGACGTAAATTTTTATATTCCTTTGATATTGCATTTACAGTCCATTGGAATGCTGTGATATCTCCTTCTATAGGTATTTTTATTGTAATTGGTTCTGTTAAACCTATCAAAATTTTTTCGAGAATATACTTTTTGAGTCTATTAATTTTTTTTCTACGACTTTCAGGAAGTATTTGAAAAAGATTATTTTTACCCATTTTTTCTTTTTCTGATTTTGATGTAGTTTATATTAAATGTTAGCAAATTATTAACAGTTGCTCAACCTTAAGAAAAACCCACATCGTTTTAATAAGATTCCGTAATCTGCCTGGCTTTTGGTAGCTACAGTAGTCTGCGAATGATGTTGAAACAGAACTCCGCAAGCTCCGCTCTGTGTAACGAAGTGGGTCTTTATATGTGCTTCAAAATTTTAACTGTTCAACTTGCCAAAGGGTCTGATTGAGCGTACGCCCTTTGGCTATAAAACAAGTTTTTCGATAGCAAATACTATCGAAAAAATAGATGCAAAAAAAACAAGAGCGATCGCTGGCTTCTTAATACTTTTTATTGAACACTATTTACCAGCAGAAGAACTACCTGCCCTCTCCTCCTGACATTCTAACCAAAACCCTATAGCTTCTCTAATTATAGCTGATTTTGTT
>NZ_JAAHGH010000073.1 GCF_010672525.1 Okeania sp. SIO2B3
TCATCTATATATGTAGAGCAGTATATTGGGAAATTTGGTGAGGTTTTTCTTTTTTCTACAGTCAAAAGTCAGGTGAGGTATATATTTAAAGCCTGACTTTAGCCGAGACAAAAAAATCAATTACCCCCAGAAAGTAATCTAGAGAAAATCAACAACTCACAGCCATTTAAATTCTGAGATAACTCAACTTTCAACCATAAAAAAATGAGTAGGAATGAGATATATTCAGCTCTACTATAGAAAATTCACTACCAAATCTAAGTAATCTCTATATATCTATATATATATTGTAAAAATTGGCGATATTTTGATTTTTTCTACAGTCAAGAGTCAGATGACATATCTATTTAAACCCTAACTCTCGCCAAGATAAAAAAATAAATTACCCTCAGAAAGTAATCTAGAGAAAATCAACAACTCACAGTCATTCAAATTCTGAGATCACTTAACTTTTAAACATCAAAAATTAAGTAGGAATGAAATATTTTCAGTTCTACTAGAGAAAATTAACAACAATGCCCAATCATCTCCGATACATCTATAAATATATAGAGCAGTATATTTGGGAATTTGGCGATATTTTTCTTTTTTTTACAGTCAAAAGTCAGGTGAGGTATATATTTAAACTCTGACTTTAGCCGAGACAAAAAAATCAATTACCCCCAGAAAGTAATCTAGAGAAAATCAACAACTCACAGCCATTCAAATTCTGAGATAACTCAACTTTCAACCATAAAAAAATGAGTAGGAATGAGATATTTTCAGCTCTACTAAAGAAAATTAAAAATAAAGTCCAACTACCCCTTATACATCTATATATATAGAGCAGTATATTTTGGAGTTTTGCGAGATTTTTCTCAAGTAAAAAACAGGGATAGCCACAGATATTATGAGGAGAGTGCCAGTCAGATATATACATTTAATCCATGACTCTCACTGAGAGATAAAAAATTAATTACTCTCCGACATTTAAACTCTGAGAGAGCTCAACTTTTAAGCAGAAAAATTTGAGTGGGAATGAGATACTTTCAGCTCTACCGAAGAAAATTAATAACACATTCCAATCATCTCCCATAAATCTATATATATAGAGCAGTATATTTGGAAATTTGGCGAGATTTTTCTTTAACTCTCACAGAGACAAAAAAATCAATTATCCTCGGAAAATAATGTGGATATACTTAGTTGCCCTCATACAAGTAAAATGATCAGAACTTATTCAATATAACTCCTCTTTTTCTGAGACAGATAGATAAGCGATCGCTTATTTATATATAGATAGTTAAATCTGTTAGACTTAACCAATATAAATATTAAGACAATGAATAAACCTAGATACAAAAAGATGATGAAATGCAAAATATGTGAATCTATTTCTTTAAAATTTTCTGAAGCTCATATCCTGAACAAAAAATATAAAATCGACTACTTTCAATGTCAAAACTGCAACTTTATCCAAACAGAATATCCTTACTGGTTAAGTGAAGCTTATTCTCAAGCGATCGCCTCTAGTGATGAGGGTTTAATCTTCAGAAATTTGATGTTATCTCAAGTTACAAAGAATATTATTGATCGACTGTTTGACTCAGAGGAAAAATTCCTCGACTTCGGTGGTGGATATGGTTTATTTGTTAGATTGATGCGGGATATTAAATACAAGTTTGATTGGCAAGACAAATACTGTGAAAATCTCTTTGCCCAACACTTTAAATCTACCCCAAACCAAAAATATGAGTTAGTTACTGCTTTTGAGTTACTAGAACATTTAGTTAATCCTATTTCTGATATTCGAGAAATTTTAAATTACTCCCAAAATATCCTTTTCAGCACAGAAATATTACCGCCAGACAATCCTAAACCTAATCAGTGGTGGTATTACGCTACGGATGAAGGTCAACACATATCTATATATACAGTTAAATCTCTCCAAATTATTGCTCAGAAATTTCACCTCAATTTTTATACTAACTACTCATCACTTCATTTATTAACGGAGAAAAAAATATCTCCAGCTTTCTGTGAAGCACTCTTAAAATATGATGCGGAAAATCTCCGAAAAATTCTTAGACAAAATCGGGATTATCTCAAAACACTAGAGAGAATTTTAGGCAAGGAAGAAGGAGGAGGTCAGAAGGAAGAAGAAATTTCTTTCAATCTCCCAACATCTACCCCAAAATCTCAACAACTCTCAGACAAAACTCAAATTTTTCAGCAACAAGAAGTAGAAGGGATAAATCAAGAAGAAATTTCTTTCAATCTCCCAACATCTACCCCAAAATCTCAACAACTCTCAGACAAAACTCAAATTTTTCAGCAACAAGAAGTAGAAGGGATAAATCAAGAACTAAATTCTTTCAATCTCCCAACATCTACCCCAAAATCTCAACAACTCTCAGATGAAACTGAATTTTTACACCAGGGAAAAGGAGGAGGTATAAATCAAGAAGAAATTTCTCTCAATTTCCCAACATCTACCCCAAAATCTCCAGAACTCTCAGACAAAACTCAAATTTTTCAGCAACAAGAAGTAGAAGGGATAAATCAAGAAGAAATTTCTTTCAATTTCCCAACATCTACTTCAAAATCTCAACAACTTTCAGACAAAACTCAATTTTTACACCAGGGAAAAGGAGGAGGGATAAATCAAGAACTAAATTCTCTCCATCTCCCAACATCTACTTCAAAATCTCCAGAACTCTCAGACAAAACTGAATTTTTACACCAGGGAAAAGGAGGAAGGATAAATCAAGAACTAAATTCTCTCCATCTCCCAACATCTACTTCAAAATCTCCAGAACTCTCAGACAAAACTCAAATTTTTCAGCAACAAGAAGTAGAAGGGATAAATCAAGAAGAAATTTCTTTCAGTCTCCCAACATCTATCCCAAAATCTCAACAACTCTCAGATGAAACTGAATTTTTACACCAGGGAAAAGGAGGAGGTATAAATCAAGAACTAAATTCTCTCAATCTCCCAAAATCTACTCCAAAATCTCAACAACTCTCAGACAAAACTGAATTTTTACACCAGGGAAAAGGAGGAGGTATAAATCAAGAACTAAATTCTTTCAACATCCCAAAATCTACCCAAATATCTCAACAACTCTCAGATGAAACTCAATTTTTTCAGCCACAAGAAGTAAATTCCCTCAAAATCTCAAAATCTACTCCAAAATCTCAACAACTCTCAGACAAAACTGAATTTTTTCAGCAGCAAGAAGGAGGAGGGATAAATCAAGAAGAAATTCCTATCAATCTCCCAAAATCTACCCAAAAATCTCAAGAACTCTCAGACAAAACTGAATTTTTACACCAGGGAAAAGGAGGAGGGATAAATCAAGAACTAAATTCTCTCCATCTCCCAACATCTACTTCAAAATCTCCAGAACTCTCAGACAAAACTGAATTTTTTCAGCAACAAGAACCAGGAGGCAAGAAGAAAGAAAAAATTTCTCTCAATCTCCCAAAATCTACTCAAAAACCTCAAGAACTCTCAGATGAAACTAAAATTTTATACCAGGAAAAAGCAGCAGTGAGAAGGAAAGAAGAAATGTCCCCAAAACCAGAAAAACTTACAGAGATAAACGAACTTTTATCAACTCCAACAACTCCTCAAAAATTAGGAATTAATATTGCAGGTTTTGTGAAAGGAGAATTAGGAATAGGAGAAGGAGTAAGAGCAACACTTCGAGCAGTAGAAACCACAAACATTCCCTTTGTTATCAACAATATTATCAGCACTCCCCATAGAAACTCCGACCAAAGCTACCAAAAATTTACCCAAGAAAATCCACATCCAATTAACCTATTTCAAGTCAACGCCAATGAAGTCAAAACCTTTCTCAAAAAACCAACTGTCAGACAATATTTCACCAACAAATATAACATCGGTTTTTGGGCATGGGAACTTCCGAAATTTCCTCCAGAATGGATAACAGCATTTACGCCATTTCACGAGATTTGGACTTACAGTAATTATTGTGCCGAATCTATTTCAATGGTGTCATCTATTCCTGTAATAAAAATGATGCCCAGTATTTCTCTACCAATTCCGAAAATTAGTAGAAAAGAACTAGGTTTACCAACAGACAAATTTATCTTTCTATTTATCTTTGACTTTTTTAGTCGCCTCGAACGAAAAAATCCACTCGCCACAATCACCGCATTTAAAAAAGCATTCGGAAACTCAAACCCAGATGTTTTGCTCCTGATAAAATCATCCAATTCTCAAAAATTTCCTAGAGATAAGTCACAGCTAATAAATAGTATTGGAGACTCCCCAAATATTAAACATATAGATGGATATTTATCCAAAGAAAAAATCAATGCCTTGCTTTACCATTGCAATTGTTATGTATCTCTACATCGCGCCGAAGGCTTTGGCTTAACAATGGCAGAAGCAATGTTTTATGGCAAACCAGTTATTGCCACAGGCTATTCATCAAATACTGAATTTATGAATGTAGGAAATAGCTTTTTAGTCGAATATGAAAAAGTAGCGATCGCTGATAATTACGGACCATATAAACAAGGGGATATTTGGGCAAATCCTAACATCGAACATTGTGCCAATTTGATGAAATATGTGTTTAATAATTCTTCCAAAGTTCAAAAAATTGGATTAAAAGCTGCTGAAGATATTAAGTCATTACTCAGCCCAGAAGCTATGGGTAAAAAAATTCAAACTCGCCTCGAATATATTGCTCAAGTCACGGAAAACTTTACTAATATTCCAACCACAAAATTATCTCAGTCTTCTCCAAGGAAGAAATCTCCACTTGTTAGTATTTGTATTCCTACTTACAACGGAGAAAATTTTATCAGAGCTGCAATTAATAGTGCCCTTTCCCAAACTTACTCTAACCTAGAAATCATTATTTCCGATGATAATTCCACCGACAAAACCCTGGAAATAGCCAAATCATTACAATCGGAAAATCCACAAATAGAATTTCGGATTATTTGTCATCAAAATTATGGCTTGGTGGGAAATTTAAACTTCTGTATTTCCCAAGTCAGAGGCAAATATATTAAATTCTTGTTCCAGGATGACTTGCTCGAAAAAAGCTGTATTGAAGAACTTGTCAAAATAGCAGAACAAGACTCAGAAATAGGTTTAATTTTTTCTCGCCGTCGCGTAATTTTAGAGTCTGGTGCAGAAAAGAATTCTACTTGTATAGCTGCTTATCGTGGTACTCAAGATTTACACAAAGATTGGTCAAATTTGAAAACTATTCAGTCAGGAAAAGATTTATTATTAGACCCTAATTTAATGAAATATCGTCTGAATAAAATTGGGGAACCAACAACAGTCTTAATTCCTAAAACTGTCTTTGAAAAAATCGGACTTTTTGACTCTAGTTTGACTCAAGTATTAGATATAGATATGTGGTTCAGGATTATGGGAAATTACAAAATTGGATTTGTGGATAAGGATTTATCTCAACTTCGTATTCATCCCCGCCAACAAACTCAAATTAATCTTACTTCTGGGAAAAATCCTCAAGATTATCAAAGGTTTTATCAGAAAATGTTGGAGAATCCTGTTTATAGTTTTTTAGCTCCAGAGGTGAAGGAAACTGTCAGACAAAAATTAGGATTTTTGCTCAAACAAGACTTTTCTCAACTGCCAAATTTGGTGGAACAATATCGTCGCTTTCCTGGTGATGAATCGGTTTTAAATAGTATCCGTAAATTACGCCGTCAACTCGCTGAAAAGTTGTTAGGTTTATCAAATGAACAGTTGAAATATTTTTATCAAGCTGAAATAGGTGAAATTTATAAACTTCTGCTCAATAGTGGGATAAAAAATGAAGTTTTAACTGCTTCTGAAAAAGAGTTTGTTGTTAATCTACAGAAAAATTTTTCCGCAAAAAATATCTGGCAAAATCTTTTAGTATTTCTGCTTTATCGCTTTGCTTTTCAGTTACCAATCAATTATCGTCAAGCGGTTTTGCCAAAATGGATTTTTACTGATTTTCTGAATTTTCTATTTGATAGACCTCTAAATTTTCAGGAAGTTGGAGAATTGGAAAAGTATTGTGAGTATGTCAAAGATTTAATTGTGTATTTGAAAGGAAATGTTTGTAGTAATAGTAACTCCGCAGTTAGACAAAGTATTGCTGCTTTTCTTGCTGACGATCTTGATTTAACTGTTTTTTCTTGTTGTGATTTTTAACTTCCGAATACTTGGCAAAATGTGTTGGAAGTTAGGGAGTTTTTTTAGAGTGCAATGGGTATCCACTTGATTATTCATTTCCCGCAAAAACATAAACATTTCCTACGGAATGCTGCATAAACAGCTAGCTCGCAGTCAGCTTTTAGCTGTTTCATCAATAATGAATATACATTGCTAAGGTCAAGGTTAGTTTTTTTCCAATACTTTGAATTCTCTTTAAATCTCTCAATACTAATTCCTGCTATAAAGGCAATGAATTAATAACTGTTAACGTAGTTCCTCCGCAGGAGGCTAGCTGATAGCTGATAGCTGATAGCTTATACAAAAACAGGCGGTCGCGGTAGCGATGCGGAGCATTATCGCTCTAAAATTTGTCTGGGAATATTACTCTATAAATTAAGCCTTCAACAGGATACTTTTACTGTTATTTCAATCCTCGAAAATTTAGATAGACATAACTTTGAAATAGTGTTATATTATTTTTCAATAACAAATGATATTCTGGGCTATCTTTGTCAAAAATAGATATACAGCGGATTCCACCTTGGTGAAGTACACCCGTCGCGGACAAGATACCCGCACTGGGAACGTTTAATTGTTAATATCTGTACTTCATATACCACCGAATCTGCTGTATGTATATTTATCTTTCTAGAAAACTGTTGAAAAATCGATAGTGGTGTACAAGTAGTGATTTTTGCAGTTAAGCTCCTTACTGCTGAAAGGGGCCTATATCATGTCCGGATAATTAGGGTTTGCTGAAAAAGTCTTATGGGTAAGGGTAGGAGACAGGAGACAACCCACCCCTCGCCCCTCCCCCGACCGTGGAGGCAGGGTCTATTTATTGTCACGCCTAGAAAAAAGAAGTAGCGGAGTGGGGGAGTGGGGGAGTGGGGGAGTAAGGTCAATTCATCGTCAACAGAGAAAAATTGTATCCTTTGAAATTTTGAAATTTTGTGCATCTTGCTAGTGAGTTAACCAAAAATATACAGTTGTAAATATTCTCTGGCGACAATGAATTAACCCTGCTCCCAGGAGGGGGAGACAGGAGACAGGAGTTAGGAGAATTTAGAGCAGGTAGGAGTAAGAATTGTCCCAAGATTTTTCTGCCCGACTATGCGCCTAAAAAACTAACTTTTTGAGCGTTTTAGACTGAAATAGGCGCACTTTTTAAAGGCCCAAAAAAGGCACTTGTCTTTATATGTCAATTCTTTTAGATTTAATCAGCAAGCCCTAATTAGCGATCAAAAAAGTTTCTCTTTGTTCTTCTTTCTTCCCTCCTGACTCCTGACTCTTTAGTCGTCTATTTATAACTATTCAACCGGAAATGATATTATTTATGAAAATCGCTAAATCTACAGGACCACCAAAAAATCCATCTAAATCTGTAAATAATATCCGTGCTTAACACTACCAAAAAATCAAATTACCATATCAATCCCTCATGACTGATTTATAGTCAAGCTCGGTCATCTGCTATACAACTTTTCTTCAGCTTTAGCTGCAATTTCTCTTAATTTTTCACCAGTAAAATTCAAATCTTGTTGAAGATTATCAATTAATTGATTGAGTTGATTTTCTCTTTCTTTAGCTTCTATATTCTTGAGAATAGGCAAGATAATTATAGAAGCTAGGGCAGTGGTTAAAATTTCTTGTTTCAACACTAACGAAATTAATTCTAATTGTACTAGCAAGTGAAGAAACCCAAGTTACTACCGATTAAAATATCCTTTCTTTTAGCAGACATTTCTTGAATTTCTTCAGGAGTAAGATGTTTGCCATAAGTAACTACGCTCACTTCATTAAAAAGTTTGATTAACTCTTCTCCCACTAAATCTAAAACCCCACTTTAATCTCCATAAAAGTTTACCACTTCATTAGCAAAATCTGATTTCCAAATCATTTTCATACCTCCACTTTTCTTTGAATAACGAGCTGTTTGAGGATAAAAATTCCCAAATCAAATCTATTGTGTGCAGCTTTTTTTTTCTGATTGATTAGCCATTAAAATCTTCTTTTATTTCAATAAATATCTGTTTTAGCAGACAAATTAATCAAATAAAATCCATTGTGTACAGCTTCTTTTTCCTTACTAATTAGCCATGAAAATGTTCTTTCTTTGAACAGACATTTCTTGAATTTCTTCAGGAGTGAAATGTTTGCCATAAGTAACTACACTAACTTCATTAAAAAGTTTGATTAACTCTTCTCCCACTAAATCTAAACGAGACTTTTCTAAATTTATGCTATTGCTTCCTTCTTGCTTGCGCTTGATAATTTGCTCTTGTTGTTCGTGAATTCAATCTATTTGCTCTTGTAGATTATTTGTAAGTTTTGAAGCTAATATTTCAAACTCTCCCTCAATAGCTTGATAAAATTCATTCCGTTTTTCAAACACTACTTCCCGCATACTTTCAGGAATTTTTTCCCCAAGTTTTTTTAGTATTTCTCTTTGAAATGCATCCCTTTGAAGTTTTATAAAAACCCCTTCAGCAAATAAAGCAATGAGCGCCATTGCCAGAAAATTAGAAATAGCCAACACATCAACCACAAGAATTAATAGAACTATTTCCTGAAGACGTCTGCCAAGAAAACTTAACCAGTCTCCCTTACCCATCAAGGCACCTGTAACTTGACTAACATCAAGAGTGAGTCCACCAAGTATAGCTTGAATAATTTTCTGAGCTTTTTTCTGTTCCGGAATAAAAGCTTCTTCTGCTTTTCCAAAGGTAAACAATCTTTTAATTTTATCGACTTTAAGTTGAAAATCAGATAATTGATTATCTAGTTTTTTTTGCATTTCATGTATGTCTTCCTCAATTAAAATTGGGATTCGTGTTTCCCACTGTTTCAGCTTAGATTCTATGTACGGTGTACAAGCTTCTTTAATATGGTTTCTTATTTTTGTTTTAGATTTTTCCCGAAACGTACTTAAAAGAATATCTTTGATATTAGCAAGTGGTTTAATATCTATTAATTTGCGGGAGTCTTGTTGCCAAGTTTCTTTAATTTATTGAGTATATCCTATTAAATCATCCAGAAGTTTTTCCTTAATCTTGTCACGGTAAAAAAAGATAGTTTGTTCAATATCTCTTTTATCCTTTTCTAATTCCAATAGTTGTTCCTCTGCTTGCTTGCGTCGCTCTTCTAACTCGTTAAGAGGTTGGTCTAAAGTCAGCTTTTCTTGATTAATTTGTTCGCGAGAATTAGAAACAATTAAACTTAATAATTCTACAGTCGAGTCAAAAGTAGCTGTAACTTTTTCCGGACTTGCTAAAAACTTTTCTAATTCTTCCTCTAGCTCAAGAACTCCAGATGAATTTAAAACAGCTTTATCTGCTATACCTGTGCGTACCTCTAGCGCTCCTAAAGCATTAACAAAGAAAACTCGACGGTCGTAAAAATCTCTATCAAAATCACCTTCTCGATCAATATAATAATCTTCAAAGAAATTTTTTGTTCTTCTTTTTACCCTATCAACAGTTTCTTGTCCTTTTTCTTTAGCTAAGTCAATAAAACTAACAACAATAAAAACATTATTGACCTGACCTGGTTGAAAATAGCTTTCAAAAAAATCTTTTTCATCTTCACCTAAAAGCTTATCAGCTCTCAGAACAAATATGATAGCTTGTGACTGTTTCAAAAAATTATGTGCCATTTTTGTTCGAGCTGCATCTTCTTTTAACCCTGGTGAATCTATTAATATTACCCCATTATTACAGAGACGATTATGACGTTCTATTTGAGCATATTCAATCTTACTAAATCTCTCAACATAACCTGCCTGAGCTATATTTTCCTCATCCTCATCTTTAAGTTTAAAATACTCGTTGAAGTCTTTCATGCTGAAAATTTCAGGATAATCTTGACCAGACTTATATATAGCTACCTCATCACTATTTCCATACACTATTTTTGTAATAATTGCAGTACAAGGAAGAAAATCTGATGGTAATACTTCTTCCCCTAACATGGCATTCAGCAGAGTACTTTTACCATTCTTAAACTCGCCAAGAACAAGAACATTAAAAATTCCTTATCGTAATAGAGCGAGGTATGAAAAGAGGCATGGTAGGTAAAATTAATTAAATTTGAGTGCAAATTTTTTCCTAATTCCCTATCTCCTATCATCATCTATAGCGATCAGGAATGATTCAGTATGTATATTTTAGATAACTAGAATTACCGGAATTAATCACTCATACTGAGAAAGAATATATGAACCTCAGTTTAGCATTAGCAACTAGCTCAGACTTACCCTGGGATTATGACAACCAAATTAGGCAGAAGATGGCCTCTAATTGCAGAAGTCAGGGAATAGGGAGATGGGGAGATGGGGAGATAGGGAGATGGGGAGATTCGTATATTTGCACAATTTTTTATACCTTATATAAGACAACAAAAATTGGTAGTCCTACAGCCGTAATGGTATACAGGAAATAAGGAATGCGTGGCACGGGAGCAAGATGCTCCGACTGTTCTCGTAACAAAAATAATGAAAATGCACCACCACCCAAAAATTAACTCTCTTGTTTGTGTTACTAAACAATGTATAAAAGGATTTTCATTAATTGATAATGGATAATTACCTCGGGTTTTAACCGTTACGGAATTGAATATAAGGAAATATTATTTCTTCTCTTGGTCGATGGTCGGACAGCGAGGAGACCTCGCCATCCCACCCTTCGGGAAGCTACGCAACGACCCCTTTTTTCCCCGATCAAGGGGAGGCTTTAAACCAGAATTATTTAATTATTAATTATTAATTATTCGGTAATAATTTCAGTTATGGTTAGCAAATGAAGTTGAGATTAAGACTGCAAATCAAAGTCAAATTTTAAATAATCTAAATCAAACAGAATTTAATTATTAAAAAGCCTTAAAAAACGGTTTTTTTTATCCTAAAAATGGGAGTTATAATGATGCTAATACAGGGGAGGCAACTAACTAATGTAATAAACAAAAAAAACAGTAAAATCTAGATTAAAAAAGCACAATAAAAAAATCAAATGTAGGAGAAAAAGACTACTATAACTCTTAATTATCTGAGTCAATAATCATTATTGAACTAAAGCTATTGTAGACTCTAGTAACAATGATGTTATGATTAACTAAAATCTAATATAAATATTTTGACTAGCATATTCATCCGGATCGTACCCAAGTTAAAAACAGCTAGTGAAACCATGGACTAATAAGTATATATTTTGACCAATATTCGTAGTGCCATGACTCCGGTATAGATACCACTAACAAGGGAACAGGTCCAAATAGTAATGCGTCAAAAGTCAAAATCACCTACTTCTTTATATTTTTAAGATTAAGGACAAACAAATATAAAGAAATAATAATGATGTGGTAACTTAATGTGCCACTACTTATAACAGAAGACTAAATTAAAAGAGATAGTGCAAGTCAGTTGGAGATATAAAAAATGACAGGACTGTTTCAAATCGGCGATAAATTATTGCAAGCTCAAGATATCCCATCGTTATTAACACGTTATCAGTTAATGCCTCATTTTTTACGAGGAGTAATAATCGACCAAGCGATCGCTAACTTGACTTGCACAGAAGAGGAACAAACTACAGCGGTAGAAAAATTTGAGAGTCAATATCAGTTAAATTCCCCCGAAACCAAACAAGCATGGCTCAAAAACCAAGACATGACCCAAGAACAATTGGTAGAAATGGCAATTAGGCCAATATTACTAGAAAAATTTAAACAAGAAACTTGGAGTAATCAAGTAGAAAGATATTTTCTGACTCGTAAGAGCAGTTTAGACCAGGTAGTATACTCGCTGATTAGGACAAAAAATCCTGGTCTAGCTCACGAACTGTATTTTCGTATAGTAGAAGAAGAACAAACCTTTGCAGATGCAGCTCGTCAATACTCTGAAGGTCCAGAAGGGCGAACGGGAGGATTGTTGGGGCCAGTGCCTCTAAGTCAACCACACCCTGCTATAGGCAAAATTTTATCAGTAAGTAAACCAGGTCAGCTCTGGGCACCACGCCCATTAACAGAATGGACAGTAATTATTAGATTAGAAAAATTTATCCCGGCACAGCTTGATGACTCAATGCGACGCACTTTAATAGATGAACTATTTGAAAATTGGCTCAGAGAACAAATAGGAAAAATTGGCACCCTCAAACCACTACGTTCAGACGTAAAAGTATGAAAAATAATTAATAATTAATAATTAATAATTAATAATTACTTCTCCTGGAAAACGGATAGGATTGACTAATAATGAAAATTTTTTCTTGTTTCTCCTGGAAAGGAGAGGCATTTTACCTGAATTATTCGGTAAATAACATACAATAAAAGTGTTAGGTAGTAGGTTTCAATAATTAACAATTATCTCTCCTGGAAAACGGATAGGATTGACTCAAAAGAAAATTGTTCTTTTTATCCCCTTAAAAGAGGAGGCTTTAAGCCACAATTTTGCGGTAACTATAAGCTTATTATCAAAATAAAGCACGCCATACTACCAAATAAACCAAAACTAATTCTGAATTATAAATTCTGAATTATAAATACTACCAAATAAACCAAAACTAATTATAAATTCTGAATTATAAATTCTAAATTATACATGGCTACTTCTTCAACAATATCAAGAACCCAAGTACAAGAATTTCTAGCAGAAAAGCCACCATTTAATCGACTTTCAGAAAATGCACTGAAAACTCAATTAGTGGGAAAGTGTCAACTGCTTGGTTACCGTAGTGGCCAACCACTATTTGAAAGAGAAAAAATGCCCACCCAGATAGCAATAATCTATCAAGGTCAGGCACGAATATTAGGTTATGACCAGCGATCGCAACGTCATGTCAGTTTGCAGTTAGCAGGGCCAGGAGAAGTCCTTGGTTGGGCTGGGTTGTTACGAGGGATGCCTTGTGAAACGGCACTTGCTTCCACAGATTTAATTGCCGTGACTTTACCAGCCGCAGACTTCTTGGCAATATTAGAAGCAGAACCAGAATTTGGGGCAGCCTTTTTAGAATGTCCGGCAGTGAGTGAAGTATTTGAACTACTCACTCAAGAATTTGCTAGAAGGGCTGAAGTTAGTGGGAATTTGAAAGAACTGGCTAAAAATGTTGTCGAAAAAACTGTGGTAGTAAACCTACCAAAAGGAGATAAAAAAACTAAGGAATTAGCATCTATCTTAGAGTCGGAAAAAATCTGGCTAGTCAGTAGCGGGGTAGTAGGAGACTTTGCTCCGGGTAGTCCAGTGGTTTTAGATGGAGTGGGTAGGTCTTTAAGAATTGAGGGACCTAGAGGAGCAAGAATTTTAGGACTCCCAGAACAACAAGAGCGAGGTGAAGTTGAAGAGAGTACGGCCGAAAATGGGGCACAAAAAGCTGAACTGGCACCTTTAGATTTATCTATGGTCCCCCAAGCACCAGCACGTCCACCAGAGCCAACAGTTGCTCAAGATACTCAATCTATAAAATATCCAATTTTCCGGGGTAAGGGAGAAGTACCTGCTGCTTTGGCTTGTTTTCAGATGCTGGCTAAACATCTGAAGCTGAAGTTTCGCCGAGATGTGATTCGCCGGGTATTGGACAATCAGATTCGGACTGCGGGTAGGGTGTCTCTGCAAGCTTGTGGAGCGATCGCTCAGATGATGGGATTAACTGGTCAACTGGTACAGGTTCCGGCAGCAGCAGTTAGTCGTCTGAAGGCACCAGCTTTAATTGAATGGCAGGACCATTTTGCCGTACTCTACAGCATTACAGAACAAGAGATTGTTGTTGGTAGTCCAGAATTCGGATTAACTCGTCTAAAACCAGGCCAGTTTGCGGAAATTTGGGGAGAGTCTGGACAAGTTCTATTACTCCAAGCTCCAAAAACTGAACAGAAGGAAAAGTTTAGTTTTTGGTGGTTTGTTCCTTCTTTGATGGAGCATCGCACTGTCTTTATTGAGGTGTTGATTTCCTCATTTTTTGTACAGGTATTTGGTTTGGTTAACCCCCTGATGACGATGATTATTATCGATAAGGTGATGGGGCAACGTAATATTGAGGCTTTGGATGTTCTGGGTATCTTGATGTTATTGGTGGCTCTATTTGAGGCTTTGTTGGGGGGTTTACGAACTTTCTTGTTTGTGGATACTACTAACCGTATAGATGTCAAACTTAGCTCGGAGGTTATTGACCATTTACTCCGTCTCCCACTTAACTATTTTGATAATCGTCGGGTGGGTGATTTGACGGGTAGAATTGGAGAATTGGCTAATATTAGGAATTTCCTGACGGGTACTGCTTTGACTGTGGTTTTGGATTCGGTATTTTCAGTAATTTATATTGCTGTGATGTTGGCTCTTAACCCGTTAATGACGGCGGTGGCTTTGGCAGGGGTGCCTTTCTTTACTGGAATTATTGTTATTAATTCGCCAATTGTTAGAAGACTTCTAAGGAAAAAGGCGGAGCGTTATGCTGATTCTCAATCTTATTTAGTAGAGGTTTTAAATGGTGTTCAAACTGTTAAAGCTCAGAATTTGGAACTTCGGTCTCGTTGGGAATGGTCGGCGCGTTATGCGAAGTTTATGACTGCTAGTTTTAATACTGTTTTGACTCAGACTACTTCTAGTTCTATTAGTACTTTTTTAAATAAGCTTTCCGGACTGGCACTTTTATGGGTTGGTGCTTATTTAGTAATAGATGGTCAGTTATCTGTGGGGGGATTAATTGCTTTCCGAATTATTGCTGGTAATGTGACAGGTTCGTTGCTGCGTTTTGTGAGTGTTTGGCAGAGTTTCCAAGAGGTGGGAATGTCTATTGAACGACTTCGAGATGTTTTGGATACGGAGGCAGAGGTAGATGAGGAAGACCGGAATAATATTGATATGCCGCCGATGAATGGGGGTGTTAAATTTGAGGAGATTTCTTTCCGGTTTACTCAAAGCGGACCTTTACAATTGGCTAATGTAAATTTGGAATTTCCGGCTGGTTATTTTGTGGGAATTGTTGGTTTGAGTGGTTCTGGAAAGAGTACGTTGATGAAGTTATTACAGCGTTTATATCCTCCACTTTCTGGTCGAATTTTTATTGATGGATATGATATTCAAAAGGTAGAATTATATTCTTTACGTCGTCAAATTGGGGTGGTTTTACAGGATACTCTCCTGTTTAATGGTACGGTTCAAGATAATATTGCTTTGACAAATCCTGATGCTACTACTGATGAAATTGTGAGGGCAGCTAAAATAGCGGTTGCCCATGAGTTTATTATGAATTTGCCTAGTGGTTATAACACTATGGTGGGTGAAAGAGGTGCTTCTTTATCAGGGGGACAAAGGCAAAGAATTGCTATTGCTAGGACGGTTTTACAAAATCCAAGATTGTTGATTTTAGATGAGGCAACTAGCGCGTTAGATTACAGTTCGGAACGTCAAGTTTGTGAGAATTTAGCGGAGGCTTTTGCTGATACAACGGTGTTCTTTATTACTCACCGTTTAACAACAGTAAAAAATGCTAATACTATTATTATGATGGATAAAGGTTCGGTGGTAGAACAGGGAACTCATGGTGAATTAATGGCGGTTAAAGGTCGTTATTTCTGTCTCTATCAACAACAAGAAGCTCAACAGTAATTAAATTCAAAATTAAAAAGTCAAAAGTCAAAAGTGAAGTCAAAAGTTAGGAGTCAGGAATTAAAAATTCAAAAATGAAAAGTTAAAAGTCACAAGTGAAATCAAAAGTTAGGATTCAGGAGTCAGAAATCAGAAGTGATTTTTGTAAAAACAATGATTTAATGAATAAAACTTGAAAATAATTGCTTAATTCCCCAAATTACTAAAAGTTAAGAGAGGAGGAATAAAAATCTGGAAATAATGGGTAGTAATAATTAAATTAAACAATAATTATGGCAGTAGAAAAAAATGAAGTAGGAAAGAAATTTCACAAGAATTTTTAAATCAAAAATTCAATAAAATTGAGAATAATTGCTCAATTATCCAAAGTAAGAAAGGAGGATGAACAAAGTAGGAAGTCAGAAGTGATTTTGGTAACAAAAATTATTAAATAAGGGAAACTTGAGAATAATTGCTCAATTATCCAAAGTAAGAAAGGAGGATGAACAAAGTAGGAAGTCAGAAGTCAGAAATCAGGAGTAATTTTGGTAACAAAAACTGATAACTGATAACTGTTAACTGATAACTGAAATGACTCCTGTGAAACGAAAATTTAAACACAATTATTTATAGGCAAAAATTAAGAACAAAATGAATACTCAATCTACATCATTAAACGAACAACCAGTCATTCTGGAAAAACCAGCCATATTATCTAGGCTATTTCTGTGGATGATTATGATAATTACCAGTTCAGCAATAATTTGGGCTTACTTTGCAGAGATAGACCAAGCAGTACCAGCTACAGGACAATTAGAATTAAAAGATGGTTCCATAGACGTACAAGCTCCTACCAGTGGAAATGTAGTTAGACTTCATGTAGAAAATGGCGATCGCGTGGAAAAAAACCAGCCATTACTAACTTTTAGTCCTACTGCTCCTAGTGCAGATTTAGGTTCTGCTAAAGAATTAAGAGACACACTAAAAAGAGAAAATCAGTTTTATAAAGAGGTACTTGATGGTAAAGTTCCGACAGCTTTACCTCCAGATTTACAAAAATTAGCTCAAGAGCGACAAACTAGAATATCGGAAAATCAAACATACCGTGCTCTGATTAATGAGCTTTATCTAAACAGAGGTGGTTTTGTTAATGTTGACTCTAGTTTGCAAGGACTATATGTAAACTATAAAGCTGAATATAATTCTCGTGTAGCTGCTGTAGAATTGCAAATTACAGAGCTAGAAAAACAACTTCAACAAGCAGAAGAAGACGAAGAAGCAGCCAAAGAACAATTAAGAGTAGCTCAAGACCAATTGCAATATTCCAAGCAACAATTACAGTTTGCCAAACAACAATTAAATAATAGTAAGCAACAGCTAACTTATGCTTATGAACAATTAAGTAATACAGAGAAACAATTGAATTTTGCTAGGGAACAATTGAAGAATACTCAGGAACAACTGCAATATTCTCAAGAGCAATTAAATCTGGCTAAAGGACAGTTGAGTAAGTCAGAACAAGTATTAGGATCTAACCAAGAAATTTTAGGACAAATATCTCCTTTAGTAGAAGAAGGGGCGATCGCTGAACTACAAAAAAAACGTCAGGAACAAGAAGTATTTCGAGGCGAAAGTGAACTTTTAAGACAACAAGACCAAATTCAAGCAAGAGCAGGAGAAATAAATACTAGATTGGGAGAAGTAAATTCTCGCCTATCAGATATTAATGCTAGAGAAGGGGAAATAAATTCTCGCAGGTCTGATATTAATACATTGGAAGGAGAAATAAATATTCGTGAAGGAGAAATAAATTCTCGGCTATCAGATATTAATGCTAGAGAAGGAGAAGTCAAAGCTCGTCAAGCAGAAATACAACGCGCTAGGTTAGAACAACAGCGTTTAAATGTGTCTATTAATAGAACTAAAGAACAGTTAAAAAATACTAGAGATGGTTGGGCAAGGGAACTTTATGCCAGAATTGCTGAAAATGAAGGAAGGGAAATTGCTCGAATAGATTCTCAGTTTACTCGCTTACAACTAGACAACAATAAGAGACTAACTGAAGTTAATGCTCAGATTGAAAAATTGGAAGAAACTCGCGATAATCAGGTTTTAAAATCACCAGTTTCAGGGGTAATTTTTGATTTAAAACCTGTTAGTAAAGAAGAGTCTTCTCTAGATATAAAAACTGACCCTATTTGTCAATATGTAATTAACGATGTTTTGAAGCCTGGAGATATTAAACCAGAAAGATGTGAAGATGCGTCTTATGAAGCACAACAAACTCAACCATTGTTGACAGTATTGGATGATGATGAAGGTTTAGAAGCGGTAGTTTATATTCAGAATAAAGATATTGCTTTGGTTTTAAAAGCTTTAAATGATAAGCGGAAAAAATTAGAACCTTTTCACGACCAAGAGTTAGCTGGTGGGGAGGTTATTGAATGTGAACCTGGTAAAAAATGTGCTTGTCCGGAACTAAAAGAAAACCGAGAAAAATTAGGTTTAAGTGATGTGGAATGTGTACCTGTAGAAGTGCAAGTTGAAGCTTTACCAGCTAATGAATTTGGTACAGTAACTGGGGAAGTTATTTCTATTAGTGATGATGCTATTCCACCAGACCAAGAAGCAGGAAGACCTTATTTTTCTTTTGAAACTACAATTGATTTGGAACGGCAAACATTTGTTCTGGATAATGAGAATGATTTGGAAATTGGTTTGCAGAATGGCATGGCAATTAACTCTAATATTAATGTTGGTAAGCGGACTGTTTTAGAGTTGTTCTTTAATAGATTTACTGGCAAGTTTAAGAGTTTGACTAATGTGAATTAGTTATCGCAGAAGGAAGAAGGAAGAAGGAAGAAGGAAGAAGGAAAAATCTTACTTTGTCTGAGTTTTAAGCTATCGCAGAAGGAAGAAGGAAGAAGGAAGAAGGAAGAAGGAAGAAGGAAGAAGGAAAAATCTTACTTTGTCTGAGTTTTAAGCTGTCGATCTGTCCTAACTTTTCCTTCGAGTGCTATATCAGCTTTTAGCAATCAGTTATAACAGGTAATAGTGGAAAATATTTCAAGGGTTTAAGATTAACTATTGGTCTATATTGTAAGTGCTTTAGGTTATTGCTATATGGGCTAAAAAAATATACTTAACTCGCTGGCTAAAAATCCTGGACTTGCTGCAAGTAGTATGGTTAAGTCCAGGTTTAAATACCCTTTTTTATATTAATTTGGAATTATTCTTTCTACACCTTCAGCATAAAAATTTCTGAGACGTTCAGCAAAACGAGTAAAGTCTGGTTCACTACTTAAAGAAACTCTTAGTAACTCAACTTTTTTGTATTTATTTTTAGGTATTTCCGATGGAATACCAACATGAAATTTTGGTTTAGGTCCTGGTCTTTCAGGACTTGAAATAACAACAACTTCATTTCCTGTTATATATCCTTCAAATTCAGGAAAAAATCGTTTCTCTGAAGGTTTGTGCTGTATACCAACAACTCGCTGTGAAAATGTTGAGTTACTCCAGTCTATTTTTACTTCTAGTTTTGGAGACTTTCCAGATATAAAATCGCCAAAACTTGAACCAAATATTTCTGTAGCGACGATAATCCCAAAATCTGAACCAAACTCTTTAGGCATATCATAAACAATAGAATAAATTTTCTCAATAATTTTTTGAGCTATATTTTCAAATAATTTCTTTTGTGTATGAGAAGAACTTGAGAGTTTATTTTTAATTCTATCTAAAATAATTTCAGTTTTATTTTCTTCTTGCTCTTCTTGATTTTCTGATTCTAAAATATCTATCAAAGCTTCGTTAAGTGCAGAAATAGACTGCCAACGAGAATCTATTTTTATCTCAAAAGTTCTATCAAAAACTCTATTTATTTTAGATAGTATAGATTCAGATAAATTAGGTGAAACTAATAACTTTTGTTTAGCTTCTTTTCTCTGATGTGGCTTATTTCCATTTTCAGAATCTAAAAGATAAAGAGGAAATTTCCCTGTGACAGTAAAAAACAAAATGCCACAAATTTGTGTAATATCTGACCTGGGGTCTCTTTGTAAATTACTTTTTTCCCCAAGCTCTGGAAGTTGAAAAAATCTGTTTCCTAATTGTTGCCATGTTGGTGTTAAATCTTTAGCATACTCATCAACTTTGTTGAAGGAAATCCCAAAATCTATTAATACTGGAGTGCTAATTTCGTTATTTTTGATGATGATATTATCAGGCTTAATATCTCTATGTACTATTCCTCTTTGATGACAATATCCAAGAATATCTAATAGTTTTATTGTCAAATTTACAGCACTAAATATATTCATTACTTCTGATTTTATAAAATCAGATAAGGTATCTCCAGGTATAAATTCAGTTACCAGATAAAGAGGTATATCTAAATTTTTAAACAGCTCGGAATTTGAATCAATTAATTTTGGTATTCCTGAGCAATCTATTGTTTCTAAAGCAACCACTTCCCTACGCATTCTTGAACGTCTTTCAGGGTCATTTTGTCTGTTAAGTTTTTTGAGAACGTATTGATTAGTTGGAAAAGAATTATTTTTAGGTTCGACTAGATAGGTTTGACCTTGACCACCGCCACCAATATTCTCAATAATTTTCCAATTTTCATCCCAAGGTTTACTACTATTTTTACTCATTTTAGATGTCTTTTTCTTTAATTATAGATATTAAAATCTACGAAATTATCATACGAATAATATTATCCATAATTTCTTTCTCACAATTTACGCAACATAGGATTCGTAATTTGTACCTCCTAGCTGGAAATAGCGAACAAATTGAGTTTGAAATTAGGCTTAATGGAAAGTAAGTGAAAATCAGAAATAGAAATGTAATTCAACTCTATTGCCATATACGCAATAGTAAATTTTGCTCAGTCAGATGTGTCTGTGGATATTGCAATAGAAGCTTTTAGCTGAAAAATTCACAGACAAATTTAAGTGAAAATCAGAAATAGAAATGTAATTCAACTCTGTTGCTATATACGCAATAGTAAATTTTGCTCAATCAGATTTATCTGTGGATATTGCAATAGAAGCTTTTTGCTGAAAAATTCACAGACAAATTTAAGTGAAAATCAGAAATAGAAATGTAATTTAACTCTATTGCTACATACGCAATAGGAATTTTTGCTCAATCAGATTTATCTGTGGATATTGCAATAGAAGCTTTTTGCTGAAAAATTCACAGACAAATTTAAGTGAAAATCAGAAATAGAAATGTAATTCAACTCTATTGCTATATACGCAATAGTAAATTTTGCTCAGTCAGATTTATCTGTGGATATTGCAATAGAAGCTTTTTGCTGAAAAATTCACAGACAAATTTAAGTGCAAATCAGAAATAGAAATGTAATTCAACTCTATTGCTATATACGCAATAGTAAATTTTGCTCAGTCAGATTTATCTGTGGATATTGCAATAGAAGCTTTTTGCTGAAAAATTCACAGACAAATTTAAGTGCAAATCAGAAATAGAAATGTAATTCAACTCTGTTGCTATATACGCAATAACTAGATTTAATCAATTCCGAGCAAGAGGTTCTAATAACAGTGCTTAGTATTCCCCTCAGTATTTAACCGAACATGATATTAAATTTGATTTTTTAAATATTCCAGAAAATGTCTGTATATTGGTAATATTTCCTAGAGCGATCGCCACTTCCCAATAATGTTAAAAGTCTTTTCCCGAAACAGAATATTATTACTAACCCTCTATATTTTCCCAGTCTTATTACTCCTCTGGTTTCTTGCTAATTTTAGTGTCAACGTTCCCTACTGGGACCAATGGAGATTAACCCCTATCTTTGAGAGAGTTGCTGAAGGAAACGCCACATTTTTTGACTTTTTCACAGTACACGGACATCACAGAATATTAATACCAAAATTAATCATTACCACCTTAGCTTTTGCCACTAAATGGAACACCCAAGCTGAAATAATTTGTAGCGTAATTTTTGTCATCATCACATTTTTTGCTATCTGCAAAATAGCCGAAATTCAATTCCATAATAAAAACAAAAATATCCTACATATAGCAAATATATTAGTCAGTCTATTATTATTTTCTTTAGTACAACATCAGAATTGGTTATGGGGATTTACCCTATTTTGGTTTCTGACAAATTTATGCTTAATCATCGCAATCTATTTTATTTACGCATTGGATAATTTTTCAGAAAAAACTCAAATATTTTTGGCAGCAATATCCTGTTTTATTGGCAGTTTTACATTAATACAAGGATTATTTTCTTGGCTTGTACTTATACCATCAATATTTTGCCTGGAAGGTAAATCCAAACAAAAAATTAGTAGAGTAACTATTTGGATTTTACTCTTTATACTTTCATGTTTGATATATTCAATTAACTATAATCCTATTCGAGAACCAAAACCATTTTTATTTACAGAGCAACCATTGCTAATCATCAATTACTTTTTAGCTATTTTAGGTTTACCTTTAGTCAGAATTTCTATTCCAGCAATTTTGATAGGATTAATATTATTGTCTGGTTTTATATTTTTCACATTTTATTTTCTCAAGAAACCTTGGTATAAATTTACCTTTGCCCCGGCAGCTATTCCTTGGTTAACAATAGGAACATTTTCTCTCATTTCTGCTCTATCCATTTCTGTAGGCAGGGCAGAATATGGTGTGGAAAATGCAATGATTTCTTCGCGGTATACAACTACGTCAATTTTATTCATTATTTCCCTAATTTATCTGTTTGCTTTATTCCTGCAACAGCAGCAAAAGTATTTATCAATATATAAAATTTTTGCTGTAGTAATGACAGGAATTATGATGGTTAACTCGGTGTATGTTGTTGCTAGTGTAAAATCAAGTTTTCCCTACATGGAAAGTCGGAAAGAGTGTCTAGAAATAATTAACTATTTGGAAGATTCAGAATTTATTCAAGAATCACAGAATAGTTGTTTAGTATTAATGAATGGCAAAACGTGGTTAGTCAGAGAAGGTGCAGAAATTATGGCAAAACTAGGATGGCGAGAATTTCCTCAAAATTTGGAATTTATTACAAAAACAAAACAAAATTATGGTTATTTAGATAATCCTCAAACAACTGAAAATACCCTAATTATTAATAGGGATGAAACTCTTAGTTTAGGGGGATGGGCAATTAGACCAAATAGAAATAAACAACCGAATCTAGTCTTACTTTCTTTTGGTCAAAATAAATCTTTCTTTGCTAATGCTATTGTCAATTTAGAGAGTAATGATATTGCTAAAGTTCTGAAGTCAAAAAAGTATAACAGACCGCGATGGAAAGTCACATTTTCAGCTAAGTCTTTACCTATAGGAGAAACGATAATTAATGCTTGGGTTTATAATTCTGATAAACAAGAATTTATTAAATTGAATGATGAAGTTAAAGTCAGGGTCGAAGATGGTTGAGAAGTATTTTAATATAGCAATCCTATTTTAGTTGTAATATTTTGGTGGTAGTTAGGAGTCAGGAGTTATAATTTAAAAAGCTTTCAGTTTAAATTAACCACTGTAAAACTTGTTACAATCTATTTGGGATTGCTATATATATTTAAACAGATAATAATAACTGCCCAAATTACCCTGAAATTTATTTCAGGGCTAATAGCTGGAATTCCTTTAATCTCTAGATAATTTTCAAGGATAATCGTCTTCATCAGTGTTTTTTTATAGGTAGGAATTTACCGAATAGTTAAAGTTTAAAGCCTCTCCTTGAAAGGAGAAACAAGGAAAAATTTTCCTTTGAGTCAATCCTCTTCTTTTTAAGGAGAGGTAATTATTAATTAGGGTTTGCTGATTAAATCTCAAAGTATTGACTGATATTGGTAAGTGCATTTTTCAGTTCTGAAAAAGTACCTAGTTTTTGGCTATTATTGTCTAAAATGGTAAAGTTTTGACCCTGACTATCAGAAAATTTGACTGTAGCAGATAGTTTAAACTGTTCTCTGTTCCCTGTTCCCTTCCTTCACTAACATACTTTTTCAGCAAACCCTAATTATTAATTATTAATTATTAATTATTAATTGTTAATTGTTAATTGTTCCTTTTGAATGATGTTGTTTTTGATTATCGACATAAGCGATCGCTCGTTCTAGTTGTGTTTTTCCCAAAGAAAAGACACCATATCCTGCTTGCCAAGCAAATTTATTTTCCTTCGGAGGTAGAACATTATTTAGATAATGAGAACTACTGCCTTTAATATTTTTCACAAAATCAGAAATAGCTAAAGTAGGTGGGACTGAAACTACTAAATGAATATGATTTTCTGTACCATTAATCGCATGAATAATACAATTAAGAGCATTAGCTTTGCCAATAATATAATGATAAAGTTGAGGTTCTATATTTAGTGTGATTAGAGGTTTTCTTTCTTTAGTTGACCAAACAAAATGATAGAAAAGTCGCCATAATGCCATTCTAGTTTTTATCTTTCTAAATATACAAATTTCAGTGAAAATTGATATCCCGCCCAGAAATTCATTTCTGGGCTCATAGCTGAAGTCCTCTCAAGAGGACTCAGTATTTTTATTACCTTTTAAGGGAATTGAGCTATGAGCCTGGGATTTTAATCCCAGGTAATATATCCTAATAGAGGTAAACTCAGTATTTTTAGTCCCTTAAAAGGGCTTCAGCTATGAGTCTAGGATTTTAATCCCAGATAATATATTTATCTAGATGTAATTTTAACAGAAGTAATTTTAATCAAATATTATGCAATATTATGCAAAAGAATAATTGCCCCTTATGTCATACAGATAAATTTAACTACTACAAAGCAGGGGATGACTATCTATTAGCTAAATGTTCTGAATGTGGTATGGTATGGGATAACAATCCACCAAAAAATCCCACTGATATCTATCAAGAAGATTACTATAATAACGATTTTCCTAAAGGAGGATATTCTAATTATTTCCAAGGTATGAAAATTAATAGTCATACTTTTCGACAGCGTTTATTGAAGGCTGAGAAAAAACTTTCTGGTCAAGGTTTATTATTAGATGTAGGTTGTGCTTTAGGTGATTGTTTGGAACAAGCAAAAGATTTAGGATGGGATAATCCTCAAGGTTTAGAAGTATCAGAATATGCAGTAAAATTTGCTAAAAGTCGTGGTTTATCTGTCTGTCAAGGAGATTTGTTTAATCATAGTTTTGAACCTAATTATTTTGATTTGATTATGTTGCAAGATATGATTGAACATACGACAGATCCTATTGCTCAACTAACAGCAGCTTATCAACTTTTGAAACCTGGAGGATGGATTTTTATTACTACTCCGAATGTGGGAGGATTTTGGGAAAAGTTATTAGGTGCTTTATGGTATCACTATAAACCAACAGAACATCTGACTTATTTCTCTCTTGATACGATGAAATTTGCCTTGGAAAAAACAGGATTTTCTGATGTAGAATCAAAGCCAACTAATAATTCTATGAGTGTGGAATATATACTCGATCGACTCAAATATTATCAGCCAATATTATTCTCCTTTTTACTGAGAATTGCTCGAACTCTAAATCTCCATAAATTAGTTTTTTCTCTGTGGATAGGAGAATTAGAAGCTTGGGGAAAGAAAAAGTAGAAAGCGGGGGAGTAGGGGAGTAGGGGAGTAGGGGAGTAGGGGAGCGGGGGAGTAGGGAAGTAAGGGAGTAGGGGAGTAAGGGAGCGGGGGAGAAGTAAACATCAGAATTAGGACTTACGCAGATACGCCATATATAGCGCTCAAAACTATTGTCCAATAGTATTTGGACTCTATAAATAGTGCCTTTGCGTAAGTCCTGAGAATAATTAACAATAACTGGGGTGCTAATTATCAAAAAAGTTCCATGGGTCTGTGTTAATTACTTAATAATTTAAATGTCGCCTAAGTTAAGCATTCTTTTTTCACTGTTGGTATGAGGGAAAAAAATGTTGACAAAACAGACAAAATAAAGTTATATATCTATGGAATTTTTAACTGTGAATATAGCAGAAGGAAGGAGGAAGAAGGTTTTAGTTATCTAGGATAGAAGGAAAAATCTTGCGTTGTCTTAATTTTAAGCTTTTGATATTTCCTAACCGCTTTGGCGGTTGCTATATTTTCACTCTAAAACCTACAACCTAAAACCTAAAACCTAAAACCTAACAACTAAAACCTAACAACTAAAACCTAACACCTATTAAATAAATTGAGGTTATATAAATGAATGTAATTCAAACAGAAATTCCAGAAGTATTGCTGATAGAGCCAAAAGTTTTTGGAGACGAACGTGGCTTTTTTATGGAAAGTTTTAATCAACGCAATTTTTCAGAAAAAACAGGAGTAAATCTGGAATTTGTGCAAGATAATCACTCTCGTTCTAGCAAAGGAGTATTGCGAGGTTTACATTATCAAATTCAACAAGCTCAAGGTAAATTATTAAGAGCAGTTGTAGGAGAAATATTCGATGTTGCTGTAGATATTCGGAAAAATTCTCCTAATTTTGGTAAGTGGGTAGGTTATCTTTTAAATGCAGAAAATAAACGACAACTTTGGGTGCCTCCTGGTTTTGCCCATGGTTTTTTAGTAGTTTCTGAAACTGCGGATGTTTTGTATAAGACTACCGACTATTACGCGCCAGAATACGAACGTTCAATTATTTGGAACGATCCAGAAATTGGTATTATTTGGCCTCTGGAAGGAATTGAAGTGAAATTATCTAAAAAAGATGAAGCTGGTACAACTTTAAAAGATGCTGATTTGTTTTAAGAAGGAGTTATTTCAGTTATCAATTATCAGTTATCAGTTATCAGTACCTCTGGCGCTCACCCAGAGGTTTGAATACTAAATAAAATATTTTGTTCATCGGTAAATTCTCAAGCTGTAAAAGACTCAAAACTAAGAATTGGAAATTAAATAGATTTCGGCAAACTTTCTAGTTGAAGTGATTTTTCAGAGAGGGTGAAATTTTGTCTATCTACTTACTCAAAGGCAGAATCAAAATCGGCAAATTCTCAAACTGTCAAATACTCAAAACTCGGAATTGAGAAGATTTCGGCAAACTTTCTAGCAGAAGTGATTTTTTAGAGAGGGTGAAATTTTCTCTATCTACTTACCCAAAGGCAGAATCAAAATCGGCAAATTCTCAAACTGTCAAATACTCAAAACTCGGAATTGAGAATTATCAAGATTTATGTCAACTTTCTAGCTGAAGTAATTTTTTAGAGAGAGTGAAATTTTTCTTATCTACTTACTTCAAAGAAAGAATCAAAATCGCCAAATTATCAAACTGTAAAATACTCAAAACTCCAAATTGGGAATTGAGAAAATTTCGGCAAACTTTCTAGCTGAGGTTATTTTCCAGAGAGGGTGAAATTTTGCCTATCCACTTACTCAAAGGCAGAATGAAAATCGGCAAATTCTCAAACTGTAAAATACTCAAAACTCCAAATTGGGAATTGAGAAAATTTCGGCAAACTTTCTAGCTGAGGTTATTTTCCAGAGAGGGTGAAATTTTGCCTATCCACTTACTCAAAGGCAGAATGAAAATCGGCAAATTCTCAACTTGTCAAATTCTCAATTCTCAGTTCTGAGTTTTGAGAATATTTCGGCAAACTTTCTAGCTGAAGTGATTTTTAATAGAATGCTTTATTTTGCTTATCTATCTAGTTAAAGGCAAAATAAAAAGAGTAAAATTATGAATATGAATCTGGCATATTTTGTAAAGCAAAAGAGTTCTATTATATTTGGTTGTATGGCTTAATTTGAGGTAATTATTATGCTAGATCCAATTAGTGTGAGCGTGATTTTCAATCTGATCAATCTGATCGATCAAGATGACAAAGGTAACAATGACACTTTCTGTTCTTCCTTAAATAAGGATGACATATTTAGAGATATTTTAACGACTGACCAAAATATAAAGAATGATTCGTCAAAACTACTGAAGGGAATTTTCTTATATACAGATGTAGACAAAGAGATAGTTAATTATACAAGAGATAACTTTCAGGAATTTTACAAATTAACTGGAGACTGGAGTAAAATATACATCTTAGAAAAACCTCAACCTAACCTTGACTCACTCAGAAAATATTGGAAGTCAATTCTTTATTCAGAGTTGTATAAAAAATTTTCTTTAAGTAGATGGTTATTTGAAACTAAACCATTTAATAGAAACGAATCTTACGATATAGCTAGACAACTAGATATCCTTCCCGAACAATTACCTTGTTTAGTCTTATTACCACCCTTAACGGAAATATCTGGTCTAGAAAAACTGATAATACCTATTCAAGAAGTATCAGGTAATTATTTTAGAAAAATATTTTCGACTTTAGAACAAATAGTTAAACAAACAGAGGAGAACAATAAATATGAAGCCATAAAAATCAGATTTAGCGACCTAATAGAATACTTAGATAAAAATTCCGAAAAAATAGTTCAACAAAAAACTACCGAATATCAGATAAACGGCACTAATATTTTTGTTAATAGTCAATTAAGGAGATTTAATATGACTGAAAAAAGTAACGATATTAAAATTGCTGGAGGAAGTTACATCAATAGTGTTGTTGGAGGAGAAGGAAAAATAGAAACGTCTAATATTAACCAGAATAACTATTTAACCACCGAACAAAAACAAACATTAGCAGAAGCAGCAAAAGAAATTCAACAATTATTAGAACAACTATCTAAAACAGACTATTCCTCAAATCCCACCAATAACTTAGAAATTGCTAACCAAGCAGTTCAAGAAATAGAAAAAAATCCCTCCCTGAAATCTCGAATAATTACAGCATTAAAAGCAGGAGGACAAGAAACATTCAAAGAATTAATAGACCATCCAGCAGTTAATATATTAATGGCTTCAATTGAAGGTTGGAGTAGTGCCAAATAGAAAAACAAAAATTAAATCAAAATATTATTGGAAAATCACAAATGAAAATCTTATTAACAGGCATTAACGGACAACTTGGCCACCAACTACAACCCCTCCTGACAAATATTGGGGAAGTAACCGCAGTGGGGCGAGAAAACTTAGACCTGGCAGACTCCAATGCCATCTCTCAAATAATTAGCCAAGTTAAACCAGAAATTATTGTCAATGCTGCTGCTTATACCGCAGTTGACAAATCTGAAAATGAACCAGAATTAGCCCATGCAGTAAATAGTATTGCCCCAGGAATTATGGCAACCGAAGCCAAAAAATTGGGGGCAACCTTAATCCACATTTCCACGGACTACGTTTTTGATGGGAGTCAAAGTAGACCCTACACAGAAACTGACCCTACCAACCCCCTCGGTATCTACGGCAAATCTAAATTAGCCGGAGAAAAGGCAATTCGGGAAACAGAAGCTAACCATATTATTATTAGAACAGCTTGGGTTTACGGGGTTTATGGTAAAGGTAACTTTGTCAAAACCATGTTGCGGGTAGGTAAAGATAGGGAAGAATTGAGAGTAGTTTACGACCAGGTAGGTTGTCCAACTTGGACCGGAGACTTAGCAGAAGCGATCGCTCAAATTATTCCTCATCTTAATTCAGAAACCTATGGAACTTATCACTATACAAATAGTGGAGCTATTAGTTGGTACGATTTTGCCATGACTATTTTTGAGGAAGCAAAACAACTGGGTTTTCCTTTGGAGGTTAAACAGGTAATTCCTATTACTACTGCCGAATATCCAACTCCAGCAAAACGACCTGCTTTTTCAGTTTTGAATAGTGGCAAAATTTCCCAAATTTTGGGAAAATATTCTCCATATTGGCGGGATGGTTTGAGGCAAATGTTGAAGCAGTTGGCTACTATGTGAGTAATTAGTATTCAGCTTTTTTTTGACCTGAATTTTACTGAATAATTAAAATTTAAAGCTTCTACACATTGAGGATAAAAAATCAAAAAAATCCTTTTATAGCTGGAAACAGTAGGAAAAACATTTCCCTGTCTAAAGATCGCGAATGGTATAAGTCAAATACCTATCTGTCTATTGCTATAGTTAACCCTCTTTTTTAAGGATAGATAATTATCTATTATACCAATTCCCATGCATTATTGCTATACTTGGGCAGTACTTCAGTTATTAACTAATCAGCACAAGCAGTTAGCACAATGCATGCTAATTTTAGCATGCCTTACCTGTTAATTATTCTTATGTTTGCTTCTCCCCCACTCCCCCACTCCCCCACTCCCCTTCTGGGAGGGGTTAGGGGTGGGTCCCCTGCTCAACAAAATGTAGAAAAGTTTTTGAGAAATGGTATTAGACATAGGCGTGATCATCAAAAATCAAATAAATTATTGCACTCTTATTTATCAATTCTTTCCCTCTACTCTGTAGGGACGTTCCATGCAACTTCCCTACAACTTACTCCCTCTTTTCTCAGAAAATACTGGAGCTGGAAACAGTAGGAAAAACATTTCTCTGTTTAAATATTATGCTAGGTATAAATCAAATACTTATCTGTCTATTGTTATAGTTAACCCTGTTTTTTTAAGGATAGATGATTATCTATTAGACATAGGCGTGATCATCAAAAATAAAATCAATTATCGCACTCTTACTTATCAATTCTTTCCCCCTACTCTCTCTTTTCTAGAGATATCTATTTATTTATGAATAAAACCACAACAACTTCTCCTTGGATCAAAATTTTTCAACCTTCTTCTCATCCTAAACTACGTCTATTTTGTTTTCATTCTTCTGCATCTGGTGCTTCCTTATTTCGCCTCTGGGGAAAACATTTGCCATCTAATATTGAGGTTTGTGCCATACAATTACCAGGAAGAGAAACTCGGATAAAAGAAACTTTAATTACTAAATGGGATGACCTACTTTCTTCCCTAACTAAAGATTTGCAACCCTTTCTCACAGAATATCCCTTTGTGTTTTTCGGTCATAGTCTTGGTGGGTTAATTTGTTTTGAAGTTGCCCGTAAATTACGAGCAAAAAAATTACCGACCCCTAAATATATGTTTATTTCCGGTCGTCGCGCTCCTCACATTCCTATTGATAACCAACTTCATCAAGCATCTAATCAGACTTTAATTTCGACTTTGCGTGAATACGGTGGTACCCCTGAAGCAGTCTTGGAAAACCAAGACCTGATGGAATTATTTTTACCTATTTTACGAGCAGACTTTACTCTTAATGAGAAATATATTTATTCTCTTGAAGCACCTTTTGAATTTCCTATTGTTGCTTTTAGAGGTATAAATGACACAGCAGTAAATTTACAACAATTGTCTGAATGGGAAAAGCATACTGTTGGTAATTTTGCTTTACATGAATTTCCAGGCGGTCATATGTTTTTCCTACAACAACCAGAGACTTTAATTGAGGCAATTTTAAAATTTATGTGAGGTCATTTCAGCGAAATGTTATCAGTGTCTCCAGCTTAAACAGAAGGCTTGAAATGCGGAATTTTCTTTTCTCTTGGTCGATTGGATATGGCAGGTTTCGGAGCCATCCCACCCAACGGGTGCGCTCCGAAGATAGAACTCCGTTCCGCTGTCGCGAACGACCACTTTTTATTTCCTTAAAAGGGAAGCTTGAAACCTTATTTCTTATGTAAGCATTTCCTGCAGAATGCTGCGCAAACAGCCATCAACTATTAGCTATTAATTTATTGCCTTTAGCTCGGAAATTAGTATTGATATATTTAAGTAAAATTAAAAGTATTGGAAAAAAAACTGACCTTGACCTGAGAGTGTATATTTATTTGAAACAGCTAATAGTTGAGCGCGAGCTAGTGTCGCTACGTGGAAGTTAAAAGCGAGTGCGTAATTGGCGAGGTTTCCTACACGGCGCCTACTGTGCGGAAGTAATTCCGCACACAGCCCCTCCAGAATGTAAGACGCATATCTGACAGTCAATCATTTTTGATTTGTAATTGTTTTAGGATTTTGTAACTGGTCAGTTATTTCCGCCATCCTGCACTAGATGAATGCTTACCTTTTATACAAATTTGATAAATGTTTTTTACAAATGATTAGTATCAGCAAGGAAGACAGAAGAAGGAAGACCAAAGTTGGAGTAAATATTGAAAAAAAAAGGGAAAAATGATAGAGATACCTGTCTTAAATAAATTGAAGCAGCTCTTTTTAAGCATCCATCTTTTTGTAGCATTCTTTTTTCAAAGTGGTATTATATATCGCTTTTTCAAATGAGATGTGAAACAAAAGTTATACCAAATTGAAATGAAGCTGCATAGAATAATATTTAAAGCATAATTTACCATAGGTAAGCGTAGATAAATATAGATCGATTTAATGAATTTCATCATTCTATGCAACCTCATATCAAACTGGTATTAGTTATTTACTAACAGTAAAAAATCCTGCAAACCTTCTTACGGAAAAATCGTAGTCTAAAGTCTCCCCTTTTAAGGGGATAAAAAGCGGTCGTTTGCTTTTGCTTCGCAAAACTGGCGTAACGCAACGCTGACGCGAAACGCGACAGCGGAACGGAGTTCTATCTTCGGAGCGCACCCGTTGGGTGGGATGGCTCCGAAACCTGCGCTGTCCGACCATCGACCAAGAGAAAAGAGAATTCCGTATTTTCTTGCCTCCTTATTGCAGAGGTACTGAGAACTGATAACTGAAATGACCTGTTGCCTAAAAGAAACCAATTTTTTACGCAACTAAAATGAAATTACTACAGTCATTTCAGTTTAGTTTGAGACAAGGGTTTTTTGCCTTGAAAAACTTTCAGCGGAAAAAGTATTTCATTTTTATTTGAAGTTACTATAAGTAGCCCAGTAAAGATTAACCTATTTCAAATTAATCTGTACATCCGTGCCAAAATTCGTATCTTGTCTTCCGATTTATGTTAGTCAAAAAAAAGTCAGAACTTACTTTTCTCATTATCGCCACCATAACAATTTTACTCCCTGCCTTCTATATACTTTTTATGATATCTAAAGCAGGGGAATTGCTAAATTTTGACTATTGGTGGATGATTCAAAATATCTATTCTATAGATGGATTTTCCACGAATATTTTTGACTGGATGTTTCGGGCAAACGAACACTTTGTCTTAATTCCTGCCATAATTTATGCTCTAAATATTGTTGTTACTAAAGGTTCCAATATTGGGTTATGTCTAGCTACATTTTTCCTGGCTTGTATTCAGGGAATTTTATTAACGACATTAGTACCTAATACCCTGAAAAAATATCGGACGATACTTTTATTATTAATTCTATTTATCTCCATTTTTAACTTTACTCCTGCTGCTGCTCATAATTGGATGCGCGGATATAGTGGCGTACATTGGGTAATTGCTAATTTATTTGTTATTGCCTCAATTTTTTGTGTAAATAAATTGGTAGAATCTCCACAAAATAAATGGCTAATTGCCAGTATCAGTTTGGGAATTTTAGGATGTATTAGTTATAGTACAGCTTTGGGTATTTGGCCGATATTATCTGCCGTTGCTATTTTATTTAAACTGCCGAAAAGATTTACTATCTCTTATATTATTTTTTCAATTTTAGTAATAGGAATTTATTTCCTCACTTACACAACGCCCTCTCATCATCCCTCTTTGTCTAAACTAAATATAATTAATATAATTGCCTATATTCCTGTTTATCTAGGAGCAATTTTTACTCATAATATCCCCGTAGCTTCAACAATAGGTTGGTTCGGATTAATTTTGACAGGAATATTTTTTACTTATTGGTTATTTTCATCTTATCCTCAAGACTGGTTACCCTGGTTATCAATAATAACTTATACTTTAGGCACTGCTTTAATGGCAGCAGTTAGTCGTTCTGGATTTGGAGTCGAACAAGCGATCGCTTCTCGTTATGCTACTCTACCTTCTCTATTTTGGTTAAGTCTAATTATCTTAATTTTTTTATTGCTCCAACAACAGCAACCTACTCTCAAAAAACAGTGGTATTTTGTTATGCCATTAGTGGCAGTTTTGACGATTTTAACTATATTAATGTATCGAGTAGGTACGGAAACTTTTAGAGAAATTGCTCATCGCGCAACTTATCAACCTTTAGTAGGATTATCCTTACAAATTGGCATTTCCGACCCGGTTTTAATTAAAGAAAAAGTAGGCAACCGACCTGCTGCTTTTTTAGGTTTAGTAGATGCTTTAAAAGCTGATGGTCTAGTACCTTTTAATCGAAATATAAAAAAGGATAATTTTTGTGCAAATTTGGATGAAAAAATTAACTCAGATTTATTAACGGCAAAACCACCAGAAAATTTACAGGGATATTTTGACACTGTGACTGAATTTTCTTCTACTACAGCTAGAGTAAATGGATGGGTAAGTCAAGTTCAAAGTCAAAATTTAGAAGTCAAAAGTAAAGAGAATGTTCAGATTAAATGTATTGCTATTCTGAATCAAGAAAATGTAGTTAAAGGTTTTGGGATGTCAGGTTTTCCTCGTGCTGATGTGGCAGAATTATTAGGAGCTGAATATGAATTATCTGGCTGGAAAGGATATATTCAAGCCTCAACCAACGATGTTTTAAAAGCTTATGTGAAATTGAAAAATCGTCAAGATTGGATAGCTTTAACCAATCAACATAGTTTTGATAATTTGAATTGAACCTAGTGCCACTGCGCGGAAGTTAAAAGTCAAAAGTTAGAAGTCAAAAGTAAAGAGAATGTTTAGATTAAATGTATTGCTATTCTGAATCAAGAAAATGTAGTTAAAGGTTTTAGAATCTCAAATTTTCCTCCTGCTGATGTAGCAGAAATACCTCAATTTTGTGATTCTGGGAATTCAATGAAATGTCTTGCTATTCTCAATCCACAAAAAATTGTCAAAGGTTTTGAAATGTCAAATTTTCCTCCTGCTGATGTAGCAGAATTATTTGGAATGTCAAATTTTCCTCCTGCCGATTTAGCAGAATTATTCGGAGCTGAATATGAATTATCTTCCTCGAAAGGGATATATTAAAATCAAAAGTTACCCATTGAAAATTAAAGAAAATCAACAAAATATCCAAGGCTCAACCAACAATGTTTTAACAGACTATTTGAAATTAAAAAATCCTCAGTATTTGATAATTTTAACCAATCAACATAATATTGAGAACTAGAATTAAACTTAGAATCTTAAATACCTGAATTTTGTGATTCTGGGAATTAAATGAAATGTGCTGCTATTCTCAATCAAGAAAAAACTATCAAAGGTTTTGGAATATTAGATTTTCCTCCTGTAGATTTAGCAGAATTATGAGGAAATGAATATAAATTATCCGCCTCGAAAGGATATATTCAAGTCAAAAGTTACTCATTGAAAACTCAAGAAAATCAACAAAATATCCAAGGCTCAACCAACAATGTTTTAGCAGCTTGTGTAAAATTGAAAAACCGTCAAGATTGGATAGCTTTAACCAACTTTAGATGTGAAATAACTGCCTGAAATTACTGTCTAATCAAAGTTTTAAGCCGATAAAATCTGACTTTTAACTTTTGACTTCCGTGAATGGGAAATCCTTTAACAACTTATGTTAAATTAAAAAATTGCCTAGATTCGGTAGCTCTAACCAATCAATATAGTTTTGATAATCAGAATTGAACCTTGAATAGTACATACCTCAGTTTTGTCATTCCAGTTTATAACGAAGAAGCCACAATCAAACCCTTGTTTGAGCGAATTTTAGATGTAATGAATTTAGCTGAAATTAATAGTTATGAAATAATTTTTGTAGATGATGGTAGTAACGACTTGTCTTGGATAGAAATTAATGAATTAATCAAAAAACATCCCCAGAAAATTAAAGGAATTAGATTAAGAAGAAACTTTGGTAAATCTTCCGCCTTATCTGCTGGATTTAAAAAAGCTACAGGAAATATTATCTTTACTCTAGACGCAGATTTACAAGATGACCCGGCAGAAGTACCTAAATTTTTGGAAAAGTTAGAGTCAGGATACGATTTAGTTTCTGGATGGCGAAAACATCGTAACGACCCTTTTTCTAAAACATTACCCTCGAAATTATTTAATGGAGTAACATCAATTTTAACTGGTGTAAAATTACACGATTTTAATTGTGGCTTAAAAGCTTATAAAAAAGAGGTATTAAACTGCATCAAAGTCTATGGAGAATTACATAGATATATTCCAGTATTAGCCCATAGTTTAGGATTTAAAATTTCTGAAGTAACAGTGCGGCATCATCAACGGAAACAGGGAAAATCTAAATATGGTTTAGAACGTTATACCCGTGGATTTCTTGATTTATTAACTGTTTTAGCAACTACTCATTATTTACATAAACCAGGTCATTTATTTGGAAGTTTAGGATTATTATTCGGTGCTTTGGGAATGACATCTTTAGGTTATTTGACTGTACTTTGGTTTATGGAAATTCGACCTATAGGTACTCGCCCTTTATTTTTATTTGGAATTTTGTGTATTATTCTGTCCGTACAATTAATATCTTTAGGAATTTTGGCAGAATTAATAACTCGAAATGTCGATGATGATTATGTAGATAAGCAGATTTGTGAAGTGCTAGAAATTAAGGAAGAAGGAAGAAGGAAGAAGGAAGAAGAAAGAAGAATTTAGCAAATTTTGTAGAGTGCGTATTTAAGGAAGAAGTAAGAAGGAAGAAGGAAGAAGAATTGAGAAATTTTTGCTTATTACCATTTACCATGCAACAAGTTTTTTACCAATGGATAATTGACAGTTAATTCATTCGGTTTAAACCCACATTCCGCCAAGTAAAAGTCAGAATTATGATTTTACAGCTTTGAGAGATTTTCTTTTTCGAGGTGGAAAAACTAGGCAGCAAAAAATCATAATCTATATTGTTATTGCTATTGTACTTTTGGTTAGATTAACTATGTGTTCTTAGTAGAAATAATTAAGGCTTACCGATCTAATCTTAAAGCATTGATAGATAAAGGTTAAGTAAGCATTCCGGAGGAAATGCTTACAAAGTTAAAGCATTTTTTGAGTTGAAAAAAGTGCCAGATTTTCAGACCAAAACCCTCAAAAAGTTAGCATAAAAGGCAGAATAATTACAGAAAAATCACTCTTACAAATATATTTGACTACCTCCTCTATAAATTCTATTTTTTCAGCCAATAAGTGCCCCTTTTGCTCTGACTAAAATGGTGAAAAGTCAACTTTTAATCATAAATTCAAAGCCTTCATCCCTGTGTCTCCGTGTCTGGTGCGTCCCCGTGTCTATCGAGAATGAAATAGCCCTGCCCTACTCCCCTACTCCCCTACTCCTCCACTCCCCTACTCCTTAAAAAATACTTTTTCAGCAAACCCTAATTATTCCTTGATTTTTCTGCCTCTGAATAAATAAGTTATTGTTTAAGTTTTGGTCTTTTAGTTTAAAAATTTTTAAGTTTGTCAGGGCTTGATGACAAAAAAGCAAAAAATTTGTCTGAAGTAGTTAACGAAATTTCAATATTTTTAGCCCTTGCTCTTGATTGTATGATGGTATATACTACAGCAAAATCCAAAGGACAATTATTGCTTAAAGTAATTTTTAAGCTGCAAATACCTATTATTTCGTTATTTTTAGAGGCAAATACTCTAAATTTCTCTGGGATGAATGACTAATTTTTCTCTCCTGATTTTTTGGCTGATTGATAAATTGGCAATTTTATGGTAAGCGAGCGAAAGAAGACAAATGTAGCCAATTATTATTTGTAGGTAGAGTTGAGGAAACTAAATCCAACAAATATCAATTGCCGAATAAATTTTCTACCCACTGCTTTTCTACCTCAGACAAAATAGGTGGGGGTGGTGCTTCCGTGTAATTTATAGATAAATCATAAGCTGCCTCATCATAAATCTCATTAAAAGCAGCAGATAAGTTAAGGACAACATCTGAATCGGGCGATCGCAACGGAATAGGAATTGCAAGCAGCAAATTTTGGAGAGTGACAAGAAAACAGAGAACAGGAAACAAAAAATATACAAACAATTTTGCCTATCTAAATTATTAAGTATGCTGTATAGAAAATGAATTCTCTGGAAGCTTATTTGAATTGTATAAATTAGAATGTTTATATACTATTATCTGTTAACTATCTTGACTATCATATATAGCTTCTATTCTTTGATAGCGAGGAGTTGCTGGTGGATTTTCAGGTGCGCTTTTATTATTAACCCAACCACTTTCTAATTCAGACAAATACTGTTTTGATTGATTACCTAGACTGTCATTCATGTAATGTAATTGATTATCTAGACTGTCATTCATGTAAATTGTTTTCTGCTTGAATTGACTATCATATATAGCTTTTGTTCTTTGATAGCGAGGAGTTGCTGGTGGATTTTCAGGTGCGCTTTTATTATTAACCCAACCACTTTTTAGTTTAGATAAAGACTGTTGTGATTGATTACTAAGAGTTGGTGGTATATCTTCAGGTGGACTGTTATTATTGACCACTTCCTAATTTAGATAAAGACTGTTTTGATTGATTCTCAGGCATGAAAAAACCTCCTAAAAGCGAAAATAATACTGAACATAATAATATCATATTAATATATAACTATACAGAGTATAGAATCAAACTTACTATTGATAGTATTAATTCCTTTAATACTAAATTGAGTACAGTTTTAGGTTTTAGTGCTACTTCAATTTTTTTCAGACGTTGGGCACGAACAAAGGAAACATCGGGTACTTTTAAATTAGTATCTGAAATAATAAAACCAGCACTAGAATCAAACAAGCGTCCGAGACGACGTGGATAAACCCAGTTAGAAAGAGAGGCTATTAAGCGAACGCCAATTTCACTAGAAACAATATCTGATGGACCCATAACTAATATTTTTCCTTCGTCTAATTCTAATTGATAATCTAAACCTGCTTGATTCAGAGTACCTTGCAATATTTCTAAGTCTTTGATTGTGAGATTTGACATATATATTTCATCTAAATTAACAATTTATTTTGTGATTTGATTATAGCTAATATGTAAGCATTCAGCTATCAGCAGTCAGCTATCAGCAATTAATAATGAATAATTACTTGTCAGATTGAGTCCGGAGACTTTGACAGTAACTTTTTATTCAAACTCAATTTCAAAGGTTGCTTTTACCTTTCCCAACATTAATAGCTGATAGCTAATAGCTGACGGCTGAATGCTTACGGAGTACCTAAATTATAGATGCAACTTTAAGAGATAATTAGTATAGGAATTTAAGGAAAGATGAGGACAGATAAAAAGCTTAAAACTTAGACAACGTAAGATTTTTCCTTCTTCCTTCTGCTATATAAATTATCTGGAGTAATCATCAATTACCCATGGCTAGGTATTACCAAATAATTAATAATTAAATAATTCGCGCCTTGAAGCCGACCCTTTTAAGGGGAAAAAAGCGGTCGTTTTGCTGGCGCACAACTCCGTTAACGCTACGCGACATGTTTGCGGAGCATTCCGTCAGGAAAAAGCGCAGCTTCCCGAAGGGTGGGATAGCTCCTAAAACTGCGCCATATCCAATGGACCAAGAGAATAAATAATATTTCCTTATATTCAATTCCGTAACGGTTTTAAGCAGAGGTAATTATCAATTATCAATTATCAATTAATTAAGC
>NZ_JAAHGH010000074.1 GCF_010672525.1 Okeania sp. SIO2B3
AATTAATAATTAATAATTACCTCTCCTTTAAAAGAAGAGGATTGACTAATCATGAAAATTTTTTCTCTCTTGGTCGATTGGATATGGCTCCGAGACCTCGCCATCCCACCCTACGGGAAAGCTGCGCTTTTTCCTGACGGAATGCTCCGCAAACATGTCGCGTAGCGTTAACGTAGTTATGCGCCAGCAAAACGACCGCTTGTTTCTCCTTTAAAGGAGAGGTTTTAAACCTTAATTATTCGGTAATTTCCAACTGTTGATAGTTTCACTCCCACAGAAAATTTATATGAATCTGCCAAGAATTATGAAATTTATAGCGCTAGGGAATAGGGAATAGGGAAGAAGAAAAAAACGAGTACATAAGAATAAGATAACTGCTATATTCTATGCTTCAAAGAAACACCTCAATTCTCACATCTGATTCGGTGATTGCTATATTAGACACATCTAATAATAAAAAAATCAAATCAATTATCGCACTCTAATTCATCAATTATTTCTCCCTATTCCCTACTCCCTACTCCCTACTCCCTATTTTCTGGAGAAGTCTATTATTCTATGTAACTTCTTATAAATTTATTATCAAGAATAAAATAGTGGAAAAAAGCCGATCGACTGGTATCGTATTGTGGAAGCAACTTTAGTTGAGAAAAGACTCACAGTATGGGGACAGTTTATCAACGGGTTTTGCTGAAATTGAGCGGCGAATCCTTGATGGGAAGTCTGGGCTATGGCATAGATCCGGCAGTAGTCCAAGGAATTGCTCAAGAAGTGGCCGAAGTAGTGGCCACAGGAATTCAAATGGCAATTGTTGTTGGGGGCGGTAATATTTTTAGAGGTGTAAAAGCAGCCTCAAAAGGAATGGACCGAGCAACAGCAGATTATGTTGGTATGATTGCCACTGTGATGAATGCCATTACCTTACAAGATGCCCTCGAACAAGCAGGAGTACCGACAAGAGTCCAAACAGCGATCGCTATGCAAGAAGTAGCCGAACCTTACATTCGTCGTCGAGCCATTCGTCATCTGGAAAAAGGCCGAGTGGTAGTTTTTGGCGCAGGTTCTGGTAATCCATTTTTTACCACTGATACTACTGCCGCTCTCAGAGCAGCAGAAATTGACGCAGAGGTAATTTATAAAGCCACTAAAGTTGATGGGGTCTATGATTCTGATCCAGAAAAGAATCCACAGGCCAAACTATATGAGTCCCTAACTTATGGGGAAGTATTAAGACAAGACTTACGGGTAATGGACAGTACAGCGATCGCTCTTTGCAAAGAAAATAATATCCCAATTATTGTATTTAATCTTTCGGTTACGGGTAATATTCGTAAAGCCGTTATGGGAGAAAAAATTGGAACTATTGTGAGAGGTTTTGATGAATGAATATAGAAGAAGCTGAAAAGAAAATGAAAAAAGCTGTTGAAGCTACTCAAAGTTCCTTCAACACGATTAGAACTGGAAGAGCAAATGCTTCTCTTTTAGACAGAGTAATAGTTGAATATTATGGAGTTCCAACTCCACTTAAATCTATGGCAAATATTGGCATTCCAGATGCTAGTACCATTACTATTCAACCTTTTGATAAAAGTAGTCTGGGCTTAATTGAAAAAGCAATTAATATGTCAGATGTTGGTTTAACTCCCAATAATGACGGTTCTATTGTACGGCTAAATATTCCTCCACTCACCAGCGAACGTCGTCAGGAAATGGTTAAGTTAGCAGCTAAACTTGCTGAAGAAGGGAAAGTTTCTGTCCGTAATATTCGTCGTGATGCTGTAGATTCAGTTCGCAAACAGGAAAAAAAGAGCGATATTTCTAAAGATGAATCACGAGATTTGCAAGACAAAATTCAAAAGAAGACAGATAAATACATCGCCAAAATAGATGAGTTATTAGCTGCTAAAGAAAAAGATATTACCACAGTTTAAAAAACTGTTGAAAACATGAGTAAGTAAAAGTTAGAAGTCAAAAAAAATTAATTCTTAGTAGGTGGTAGGTATTAAATAAACTTTTTTCACTTAGTATCTGATAAGTAAATTAGTAAATTATTATTGCCTACCATCTATTTGACATTATGACTTGAGGAAACTAAACAAAATCCAGTTGAATAATTGTAATTTCTAGTAGGACTTGCGCAATTTTTGAACTTTAATACACTAAACTCTCGTTATTAGGAGTAATACTCATTTTATGTGAAGTTGCATTGAGATTAACTTCTCTCCTTTAGAACTGATGAGCCACTTGGCAAACTGTTGTTGCAGACGGCCTACAACCTAGAACTTAATTTAATGCGATCAGGACTTAGGCAAAGGCACTATATATAGTAGGTAAAAACTATAGCACTATGGTATATATAGTTTTTTTGTCGGAAAAATGCGTAAATCTTGGTTATCTATGCAATTAGACAAGACATTAAAAATCGAGTATGTTAAAAAAATATTAGGTATGATGGAGTCTTTGTGACTTTAATGCAGTAGGTTCTATAGATAGTTTGACAAAAACCAATAGTATATCTACCATAAGTCCACGCTTAATTAACTTTTTCCCATTCGACGAATTATCAAAAATTTAGTTATCAAAGTTGAAAAAAATGTTTGATTGTATAATTGTAGGAGCAGGCCCAGCAGGAGGTACAGCAGCTTATCATTTGGCTAAAAAAGGACGTTCTGTTTTAGTCATAGAAAAGGAATCTTTACCTAGAATTAAAGCTTGTGGTGGTGGGGTATCTCCAGCTATTGCCCAGTGGTTCGACTTTGATTTGACTCCAGCAATTTCTCTCAAGGTCAAGAAAATTCGCTATACATGGAAATTAGAAGACCCCGTAGAAGCAAATTTACCTTCTGCAATGTGGATGGTTAAACGGGATATTTTTGATCATTTCCTGATCCAAAAAGCTCAAGCAGAAGGTGCAGAGTTAAGAGAAAAAACAGAAGTTACAGGTATTGAATTTAAAAGCGATCGTTGGGAAGTTAAAACAAACGGAGAACCTGTTACAGGTCGTTATTTAATTGCGGCTGATGGAGCAAAAGGCCCAATGGCTAAATGGTTGGGTTTCAAAGAATCAAAAAAACGACAAAGTTTGGTTTTTGAAGCAGCATTAAAAGACCAAAATCAACAAGTTAATTTTGAATTTGGCTCAGTTAAAAATGGCAATATTTGGAGTTTCCCGAAAGCAGATTCTTGCTCAATTAATATTGCTACTTTTAGAGGTGGGGAACCCAAAAATTTATCCAAAGATTTGATGGAATATGCACAGAAAATTGGTTTAAGTGCAAATCAAAATGAGTTATTAGAACATCCTATTTCTCTATGGGATGGAGATAAAAATCTCCACACAGAAAATGCAGTATTGGCAGGAGAAGCAGCAAGTATATTAGACCCTTTATCTGCGGAAGGAATTCGCCCTTCAATTTTCAGTGGTGTCAAAGCAGCTGAAGCTATAGATGAAGCTTTAGGAGGTAATGGGGATGCTCTGAAGAAATATACTCAGGTAATAAATGAAGAATGGGGTGCAGATATGGTTTGGGCCGGTCGTTTAGCAGGAGCATTTTATCGGTTTCCTAAAGTAGCTTATAAAGTGGGAGTTAAACTACCCGCAGCTACCGAAGTAATGAGTAAAATTCTGTGTGGAGAGTTGCGTTATGCAGATATTGCTAACCGGGCAATTAAAAAACTTAGTGGTAGTTTTTTACCAGGAAGAGGTTAGTTAAATAACGTTATGTTTAAATTTTCCAGTTTATACAAAAATAAATTTTGAAATGCAGATTAAAGTTATGCCAGTCAATGTAGAACTTTACTGTTTTGTTTAACTGGAAATTCTGAATTTAACTGCTGATATTTTTGATTTTTATTGAGGTAAATTTAAGATGTAACTGTTTACCTGATAGTAATGTTTAGAAAGATTGAGCTTAGGGTAAAAGCAAAAACTTTTAAAGGGACGTTCGATAAAACCCCCCTACTATGTTTAATATAAACGAAAATTTCTGTAAGTTTTGATAAGTTAAGTATTAAGTAAGTAAAAACTCATAAATAATCACGGAACTAAGCATCTTTATTCTTCAGATGCCAATCTTTACTCTGTAGCTATTGTTGCAACTGAGAACCAATTAATTCTACCTTTTTCCAGAATCAAGTTTTTATTGTTATTCTTAACTTTATTTATACTTATTAAATATGCCTAAGAAATTGCACGGCATAAGAGCAAAAGCTTATGATGTCATCGTAGTAGGAGCTGGAATTGCTGGTATTTGTACTGCCTTAACTCTTGCTGAAGCAGGTTACCACGTACTACTTCTTGAAAAAAAGCATGATGTTCTTGAGGGAACTAGCAATGTTACACCAGGTCGGATGAGCTTGGGAATTCACTATCTTGCTAATTATCCTACTGCTGAGTATAACCTATATAAAACTCTCGAATTTATCAAAAAATTTAAGAATTACTTTCCTGATTGTTTTATCAGAGGAAGTGTCAATGATAATTGGCACTTTGGTCTTTATGCAATTGTTAATAATTCACTTATACCTCCAAATCAAGTTTTAGATTTGATTGGATGCTTGAAGGAGCGCTACAGAGAAGTTATTAGACAACCTGAATTTAATTTTCTCACCGAATTTTATGGTCATCCTTATGAGTTTTATGAAAAACTCAGGATAGATAGCTATGATTCTATAAATTTTAGTCGCATATCCTTATTGTTAAGAACCAAGGAAATGCTTTTAAATTGGTCAAAATTCAAAAAAATTCTTAAGTTTAAATTAGAATCAAAGATATTAATTGATACTTTAAATCATGCAGATGTAATTAATATTAGTGATAGTCACCAATCTGATAAACATGAAGTATGCTATCTAGATATTTACGGTGAAAAGCAAAGTGCTTCGTCAGATTTTGTTGTTATTTGTGCTTGGCAAAACATTGAAAAAATTAATGAATGTTCGGGAATAAAAACATCTGCTGTTACGAATAGAATCAAAATTTTGGTAACTATTCAACTACCTGAAAAACTTTTCTCACATCCCTCTACCTTTTTCTGTATAGGTCCCTTTGCTATGTTTTCAAACATGGGTGATGGCACAGCTAAAATTACTTATGCTCCAAAAACTAACTATTTTGTATCTACCTCTAAATCTCCTCAAGAAAATGAAAAACGTATTTTCAATGAGGATGAATTTATCTGTGATGAGGAACGAAAACAAATAGGAGAGGATATCATTCTAGGTATTTCTGAATATATGCCCGATATTAAGAAAGCCAAACTCCTAGATGTCAAATTAGGAGTAGTGAAGCAAATACATCAGGATAATAAAGAGTTCTTTGACCTCAATAATAGTACGAGTAATCATCATAAAAGAGCGTACAGTGGTGTTGAAGTGAAGAATAAAGAGAAAACGGTGATCAATAATTCTGCCATTAAGCTAATGTATGCAGCTTCTAATGCTGACCAAGTTTTGGAGATTATAAATAGTGTATATTCCGCTAGAATGGGAGTTTGCACATAAGAAAAAATTTAGTTTGATAATCATATTAAACGCTTGAAAGAAGTCTGGATATCTTTCATATTACTATCCCATCTTTCCCCCATTTCTTTTATAGTTTTATCCCTATTAGTATCTTTGATAATCCAATATCCTTGGTTATCCTCTTCCCAGTGTTCTTCTAAAATTTTAGACTCACTTAATATAGATAGAGTAATTAAAGGATTGTTAGGTCTGTCCCATGGATATCGAATAGATATACCTGAAAAAGTCTGTTCTTTTCCAAAGTTTATTTCTGGATAAATTTCAATCATGGGATTGTCTTTGGACAGCCCAGAACTTTCCTCAGCAAAAAGGACAAAATGTTTTCCAATATAACTTGCTTGGATATTATAAAAGTAGAAATTATGTTTGTACCCAATACTAGCATTTACTCTCTTACCGTCATCAGATAGATGAAAACTTAGTGGTTTCATTCTCCATTCCCAGTTACCATCAGAATTCAAAGTTTGAAAGTAGCGATAATACTGCTCCTTTTTATCAATACTGTCTAGGCGATTTTTATCTCTATCGTCACAAGAAATTCTAACCTTTTCTTGAAAATATTTAATTAATTTAGTTTGTTCTTTGGATAAATTTTCAATGTATTTAGTTATCTCTTCCTTATTTATTTGAAGAGTATTTTTTACATTTTTTTCAAGCCTCTCAAATGAATCACCAACTTTCTGCAAGGGGTTTTGATTAATAGAACCAGTGATACCTGTACCAATCAATACACCTCCAACTGAACTAAAAATTGTTTCAAGAGCATCGTTTACTGAGGAGATGACTGCAATAATAATAAGCAGAACTCCAATTACTATTATTAGAAAGTTAATTTGCTTTTCTGCCGTATTTAAGAAGCGTGTATTGGTCATAAGCAGGATTTTTATATGTGTAACAGTACCAATTCGTAGTTCAGAACTAACCCTCTTCTAACAAACAGAAATTTTTCTTTAACATCCATAGGCACTCGCCTGCCTTAGACGTTTTTGTCAGTTCGGGTAAAAGCCATCGCCAGAGGGCTTTCAGGCTTAATGTATACTGTAACACAAGTCCTATATTTTATAATCCTAAGTTATATCAACCACTAATATTAGGTAGTGCGTTAAGGAGGTATGGGAATAGTAAAATAAGAATTTTCCCTAAATAGTTTCTATACTTATGGAATGTCTTTATGAAATTAAAAAGGTTGTACTTTTACTTGTCAATATCAGATAACTTTGTTAAACAAAAAACAAAAATAACTAAAATGCCAACCTTAATAAAGAAGGAAGTAAAGAACCAATAGCGTGTACAAATTGATTAGGCTTTTTTTGTTCAGGAGGATTTAAACGTAGATCAATAACTTCAACCAAATATTGTGATAATTCTTCACCCTCTTTACTACCTTTAGAAATAAAAATCTCGCGAGATTTTTCTGCATCTGCAAGAGCCGCTTCAAGATTTCCCAAATCTGCAAGAGCCATACTTCTAGCAAAATAAGCAGCAGCTAAATCAGATTTCAAACTAATAGCTTGGTTATAATATCTAACAGCATCTTTATAATGTCCGGCTTTTGCTTCAGCAATTCCTAACCGATAAAAATCTTCAGCTTCACCAACATTAGATGGCATTCCCACAGCACCCAACAAAAAAGCATTTTTGAGGTCAACATCACTTAAATTAGCACCAGTTAAATAAGCACTTCTCAGATCAGTACCAGCCAAATTCGCCCCAGTTAAATTCGCCCCAGTTAAATTCGCACCAAATAAACTTGTACCAGTTAAATTAGCACCACTTAAATCTGCCCCAGTCAAATTAGCACGACTGAGATTTGCTCCACTCAAATTGGCCCCTTTGAGATTAGCTCCTTGAAGATTAGCTAATACCAGGCCAGCACCACTTAATTCACAATTTGGACATTGTTTACTAGATAATAACTTTTGTGTATGTTGGATATCTTCAGCAATGGCTGGAACAACAGGGCAAACTGTACTGAAAACTAAAATAGCAGAAAAGATTTTGAGTCTCATCTTCAAATCTTCCAAACTTAAAGATTACATTTTGCTGCTATGTTAGCACTCAATTATTGACATAGTTCGGTCACAGAGATTCTCCTGAGACCAAAATTCTTGGTTTGCGTTCCGCAAGACTACGCCAACACTGAGTCCACTTCAACTAATTAGGGTTTGCGTATGGAAAGTCTTTTTGCTCTTTGTAGGAGACAGGAGACAGGAGACAAGCCACCCATCGCCCCTCCCCCTCCCAGGAGGGGAAGACAGGAGAAAAGGGTCGGTAGCGAAGAGGTAGGAGCGGGCGTTTTGTCTCTCAATTTTTCTGCCATAATCATCCTCAGATAATAGCATGCATGAGCTTTTTCTACCGAAAACAGGCGCACTTTTTTCAACTATAAAACGCTAAAACCTTTATATGTCAATAATTTTAGAATTAATCAGCCAGCCCTAATTACCGAATAATTAATAATTAATAATTAAATAATTCGCGCCTTGAAGCCTCCCCTTTTAAGGGGAAAAAAAGCGGTCGTAGCGCAGCTTCCCGTAGGGTGGGATGGCGAGGAAACCTGCGCCATATCCATGAGACCAAGAAAAGAAAATATTCCTTATATTCAATTCCGTAACGGTTTTAACCAGAGGTAATTATCAATTATCCATTATCCATTATCAATTAATGAACAGGCCATATATGGTCCAGAGATGGTTCTCTTCCCAAGCATTTGCTCTATTCCTAGAACCTGTAGACCTATTTTTGAGGATAGCCATTATTGTATGAGAAGTAAAACATTTAATTATAGCAAGATTTAGAGCAATTTTGATAATTTGATAGTTTCCCAACTGGGTGAATTTTAATTCACTCAATTGGGTGATGCTGCTAATAAGTTATTAGTCATAAGCTTAAATTAAAGTTAAAAATTTCAAATTAAGTTAAGTAGAATATGAACAAGATACAAGGCTCTGAGAGTTTACTTCAGAAACAACAAGCCTCATTAAGAAAAACTCTTGACTCTATTTCGATAAAAGGTATAATCACTCAAAGCGATAGACAAAAACTATTATCTTTTCTAGTATCTAATCCACTGCTTATTTCTGAAGATATCCAAAGAATTAATGAAACTATCTTCCAAATAGAATCTGGAATATTAAAAGTATTAAATTAAAGATATTTTTCCTATTATTTAAAATCTTAGTTTTTTTCTGCTATTGCTAATATTAAATAAAGCAGTAAATTAATCTCTCAGACATTGAAATAGTTTCATTCTGTTACATTACATTAGACTCGCAATAGTTTTAAAATAATTCTTTATCCAGATTGAGATGAGTTTTGTAATCAATACAAATCAATATATGAATAAGAGCTAGCTCCATAATGCCATGCCAATTATCTGAAACATCAAAGAATGGAAAACCATATTTAACACAGTCTTTTTCGATCGCTTGACTCAATGAAATAAAACTTTTCACGGTTTCTAGTAATTCTAAATCTTCCATTTGATGAGACCAACAGTAAGGATCGTCAAGTGCTGCTTTGCGAATCTCACTAAGTTTACTTTCAGGTTCAGTATTTGGATATCCCAAAAATAAAGTAATGGGTTTGATATACCAAAGACGTTGGATAATGAGTTTAGGTGAGATGAATGAAGACTCATAAACGCGAAGATAGTTAAATTCTTTACCCATATTACGAATAGCTTTCACCAATACCGTATCACAATAATCTTGAAATATCTTCTTCTCTCTAGGAGTAAGTATGGGAGCAGGATAGTTATTGCGAACAGCATTTAAAAATGAGTCTAAATGCACAACAGTACATCGGGTTTGTTGAAAAACGAGATTAGCGAGTCGAGACTTACCAGCACGACTAACACCTCCAATAATAACTGGACCAACACTCTCAATCTTTTTGTTCACGACTACTCCAACAAGTTATACCACATCCAGTTTTCATATATCTGTCAGGAATTTTTAGGAAGAAAAAAGCTAGCGATCGCCTGATCTAAGCAGGTACACAAAATTAATTACACACTTTTTCGGAATTAATCCCTTATACTGTATGCTTTGTATCAAATTAGGTTAGGTATAGTGCTACGCGCAAGTCAAAAGTCAAAAGTCAAAAGTTAAAAGTAATATCTGACGCTCGTTTGAGCATTTATAAATGTCCGCGCCCTATTTGCGTAGTGCTATAAATAATTTTGTTTAGGTTTAGGTGCTTACAAAAGCTCTATAATTTAGAAATCACATAAGATTCGCGATCGCTCTCTACTCATTTTATTTTTGACATTAGAAAGCAGCGCTGCAACTCCACATCAGGGATGGTTCCAAGGAAAGAAATGCGTACAAAAAGACAGAACAAAAAATATACTTAAGTAATAAACATAAAAATAATTTGCCTTGACTACTTAATTATTTCATCTGCGATGCGATCGCATCGCCTTCTATTTAATTGAATAAATACAGCATACATAATTTGAAGAAGCAGTCAATCTTGTTACAAATTATTATAATTAGAGTTATTTTAATTATTATTAAATAAGCTTAGAAATAAACTAGCTGCTTTGTATTGATTAATACAGCTAATTAAATACTAAAGCTTTGAAATGTATATTGTTATCAGTACAGAAACAGATAACTTAATGTTAACTAATTATTAGGTATATAAACTCTTGTAGATATAGCAATAGATAAGTAGATTAACTTGTGCAGATAACAATCCGAATCAGGGGAAATTTTCCCACTGTTCCCTGCTATGAATCTCAGGAAGTCCGGTCTCATAAAGATTTGCGATCGCTTTTAGCTATTTATTGACAAAAAGTATGCAATATGCTATTCTTAATATCTTAACAAAAAACTTTAATACTGAGTTCATTGTTAAGTAATAATTAAGGATTCATAGTATAAAATTACAGTTCCTCTACGCTTCATCAACCATTTACAGGCAAAAAACTATATAATAAGGAAAAAAAACCATGAAAATTCTACTTACAGAGAATTCAGGTAAGCATAAAGTCGAATTTCCAGCTCCCACTAATAACCCGGAAATGGCAGCTCAAATGCAACAAATGAGTTTGATGATTGCCGAATCACTACATGAAGAAGATCAATATCAGGAGGACTCTAGTATGAATATACAGGCTGTAACTCTCCCATTATCAGAAAATTCACAAGACATAGATGATGCAGTAGGAGCATTATTTAAGCAAATGTCTCGCTATCCTCTTCTCAGCCAAAAAGAAGAAGTAGAATTAGCCAGGTTGATCCAAGAATTACTTATCTTTGAACAACTGCCAGAAAAACTAACAGATGACTTAGGACGAAAGCCTACAAAAGGCGAAATAGCAGCAGCAGCAGGTTTAACAGAAGCACAACTATCTCATCGCCTACATAAGTGTCGTGCTGCCAAACGCCGAATGATTAGCTCTAACCTCCGTCTAGTAGTTTCCATTGCCAAACGCTATCTCAACCGAGGAGTACCCTTTCTAGACTTGATTCAAGAAGGAGCATTAGGACTAAACCGTGCCACAGAAAAATTTGACCCAGAGAAAGGTTACAAATTCTCTACTTATGCCTATTGGTGGATACGTCAAGGAATAACTCGCACTATTGCTAATCAAGGGCGTACTATTCGTTTACCAGTTCATGTAGTTGAACAAATTAACAAACTGAAACGAGTTTACCGCGACTTACGAAGGAAGTTAAATCGTATCCCCAGTGATGCCGAAATTGCTCAAGCACTAGAAATTTCTCACCAACAACTGCGTAACCTCCAACAAATTCGCCGGAAAACCCTTTCTCTAAATCATCGTTTAGGTACTGACGAAAATAGCGAGCTCCTAGACTTCTTAGAAGATAATGAAAATAGCACTCCCGAAGCGCAAATGAATGATATGATGATGCGCCAGGATATCTTGGAAGTCTTAAATCATGTATTAAGCGATCGCGAACAGGATGTAATTACTCTCCGGTATGGTTTACTCACAGGAGAACCTCATACTTTAGATGAAGTGAGTCGCATGATTAATCTCTCCCGGGAACGAGTAAGGCAAATTCAAGCTAAGGCCATGCGGAAATTACGTCGTCCTCAAGTAGCTGAACGCTTAAAAGAATGGTTAAATCGATTTTAATAAAATTTCAAGAATTAAGAATTTAGAATGCGCGAATTTAGAATTACCTCTCCTTTAAAAGAAGAGAATTGACTCAAAGGAAAATTTTTCTTTTTATCCTCTTAAAAGAGGAGGCTTTCAACCGCAATTTTTCGGTAATAGTTGTAATAGCGATTAAATTATGTCTTTAGATGAACTAAAATTGCGTAGTGCTACGCCAGCAGATGTACCTGTAATATTTGAGTTAATTAAAGCCCTAGCTGAGTACGAGAAATTATCCCATGCTGTTACAGGTAGTGTTGCTTCCTTAAAAGCTGATTTATTTGGCGATCGTCCCTATGCTGAAGCTATTATTGCTGAATTTGCTGGCCAACCTGTAGGTTTTTCTCTTTTCTTTCATAACTATTCAACTTTTCTTACTCAACCGGGAATTTATATAGAAGATTTATTTGTTTTACCGGAGTATCGAGGGCGGGGTATTGGGAAGCAATTGGTAAGTTATGTTGCACAGTTAGCAGTATCTCGAAATTGTGGACGTTTAGAGTGGAGTGTTTTAGATTGGAATAAACCAGCAATTGGATTTTATCAACGTATTGGTGCATCAATTTTAGATGAATGGCGTATATGCCGTGTTACAGGTAATTCTCTCAACAATTTAGCATCTTATCTGGACAGCAATTTTGAATAAGGCAGAAGGCAGGAGGCAGAAGGCAGGAGGCAGGAGGCAGGAGGCAGGAGGCAGGAGGGAAAATTACCTATCGATTCAAACCCCAAACAATTTTAAGCATCCCTGTTGACCAAAAAATAAGGTCAATCGCCTCTCCTTTAAAGGGGATGAAAAAAATGAGGTACTGATAACTGATAACTGTTAACGCAGTTCCGACCATAGGAGGCTAACTGATAACTGAAATGACGGTGAGGTATTAAACCCGCAAAAGAAAAGATAAGATTCAGGTTGAATTTAATCCCATTTAATATTAGAAATTTAGTGCCAACCGAAAATTCTGAATTCTCTAAAGTTCAGAATTTTCTTTGTTTAATGAGTTTATAGCAAGGAACAAGTTAGTGAGGACTTATGTTGATGATGAAGCTGAGATAGAGAAAAGCTTTTGCCACTATTCCCTGTTCCCTGCTATATAATTTTGTTAACTTTTAATGAGGCTATTAACTATGACTATTTGGGTAAATGAACAGATAGATCCATCTGGTATTATCTACTCTTGTATTGCTTGTGGCGATCGACAACAGGCCCAAGAATGCCATGAGTCTTTTCAAAATAATTTAACTGAGAATCAAAAGGAACAAGGATGGAAAGCTATACTGCGAACTGTTGAATCTTGGGATGAAGTACCTGTGAGTGCTTTAAAATTGAACTAATACCGTTTCACAGAAGTCAAAAGTCATTTCAGTTATCAGTTATCAGTTATCAGTACCTCTAGTTAAAGTCAGAGGCTTGAAATATTGAACCTTATTTTTTTTCATCCCCTTGAAAGAGGAGGCTATAGACCTTATTTTTTGGTTAAAGGTAATATTTTTGGGACTCAAAACTTTGACACTCCCTTGAAAGGGGAGGTTTGAGACCTTATTTTTTGGTCAACGGTCGTTAACTATCCATAAGCAATTAGACCTCCTGCCTTCTGCCTCCTGCCTTCTGCCTTCTTCAAGATGGTAGTTGAGGAAATTTTCTCTCCCTAACTTCCCAACTATATTCTTTCACTGCTTGAGTAATATTTTCTCGCAAGTTAGCATAAGATTTAGCAAAGGGTGGCTGCCAATCAGAAATGCCTAAAACATCATTAATGACTAATACCTGACCATCACAATAGACACCTGCACCAATACCAATAGTAGGAATAGAAACTTTTTCAGTAATCTCTTTGGCTAAATCTGCTCCAATATGTTCTAAAATCATGGCAAAAGCACCAGCTTCTTCCAAAGCGACAGCTTCTGCTAAAATACGCGCCCTAGCATCGGGAGTTTTGCCTTGTTTGCGATAACCTCCAAATTGATGAACAGATTGGGGAGTTAGACCAATATGACCCATAACCGGAATACCTACTGATGTTAATTTACTTATCGTTTGAGCGATCGCCTCATTTCCACCTTCTAATTTTACAGCTTGAGCGCCTGTTTCTTTGAGTATTCTCCCTGCGGAATGTATAGCTTGTTGAATACTTTCTTGATAAGTTAAAAATGGTAAATCTACTACTATTAAAGCTTGCTTAACACCTCGACGTACCGCTTTAGCATGATGAATCATTTCCTCAAGAGTAACTGGTAGAGTTGTATCATAGCCTAATGCTACCATTGCCAGAGAATCTCCCACCAAAATTAAATCTACTCCTGCTTGGTCTAAAATTTGAGCGATCGCATAATCATAGGCCGTTAAAGCTACTATGGGACGACCTTTTTGTTTCCATTGAATTAGTTGTTTTGTGGTAACTGTCATTTTAATTAAGTTAAAAGTTATAGCAAGAAAAGTATAGTTTATATTAACAGGACTTACACAAATTAACCTTGAAAACACCTATGTAGGGGCGAATGGCATTCGCCCTCACTTGATAAGCGTGTCCTTCGCCCTCACTTGATAAGCGTGTCCTTCGCCCTCACTTGATAAGCGTGTCCTTCGCCCTCACTTGATAAGCGTGTCCTTCGCCCTCACTTGATAAGCGTGTCCGTGCGTAACTCCTGGTTTATATTACAGCAGATTCCGTACTAATCAGGTACAGCTAACCCTCGGGAATATTTTTTGTCTATTCCCCATTCCCTGTTGCCAGATGATATCAAATCTGTTGGCTTCGGAGTAATATAATTCTGTCGTCGTCGTACAATGGTTAGGAGCGAATGCCATTTGCTAACGTAGAGCTGCCGCTTTATATGTCGCGGAGCGTTAACGGAGTTATGCGACAGCAAAACGCCCCTACAATATTGACTCTTCTGTTTAAATACTGAATAACACCGATGCTACCGGATTTGATATGAGCTGTTGCCTGTTCCCTAAAACCATAAACATAAGTACCTCAAGGGCAGCGGGAAGTGCTGTAAATCAATTCATGGAGCAAATTTCATCAGGCGTGAGGTGCGCCTTGCGAGCAAGATGCTCGCACTAGAAAGATTCCCTCAATATCTGTATCTCAATTGCTTGGGGTCAGAAACCTCATACAATAGTTCCTTCTGCCTTCGTTCATTGCTCCGATGCTAATAACATTTTGCCAAAAGATTTAATTACAGGTTGAATTGTAAAAAACGAACCTTCTGTTTCCATCACTTTTTCTACTAAACAACGTCTTTTTAATGATTGTGTTTCTTTCCATATATGTAGGGGCGAATGGCATTCGCCCTCAAACAAACCTTCTGTTTCTCTCAATTTTTCTACTAAACAACGTCTTTTTAATGATTGTATTCCTTTCCATAAATCTGAGTGGGAGTGTGGAAAATCTGCGGGAGTAATAGAAATATCAACTGCTGTTTCTTGATTAGCTATCCAAAATATTACTTGTTTTTCCAACTCTGATAAACGCTGAAAAATCCTCTCTAATATTGGTTCTAAATCTCCTAAATATAGGGTTGAGCAAGATAAAAATTGAGCTACATTTCCATCACATAAATCTTCAACAGCATCGGCAATTATATTTAACCATAAAGGATTTCCACCATAGAGATTAATTAACTCTAACCATCTATCTTCATCTGTTAAATTTCTCTCTTGTAAAAGCATTTTGCACGCTTCCAAAAAACCATAAATTTTTAAAGTATGACAGTAATGATTTCCTAGTTCTATTTTTGGCTCTTCCTGACTCAGGAGTAATAAACAACTTTGGTGGGATGATGTGGCTATTTGTTTAAAAAGTTTGCCATAATTTTCATGGTCTGGCAGGTAAGTGCCTGCTAATTCTCCACTGGCAAAAATTTCTTGTAGGTTATCAAAAATTAGTAAGCAACGATATTTACGGAGGTAATTTATTAATTGATTATTGGTAGTTTTTGCAGGAGAAAAATCTGCTGTTTTTTGGGAAGAAGAATCAGGTGGAGATAAAAAATTAATAATGCTTGTTTGGAGAGATTCTAAAGTGGGGTAGTTATCAATATTGCGCCAGATTATATAATCAAATTTATCTTTTATTTGTTCAATTAATTGTAAAGCAAGTACGCTTTTGCCGATGCCAGCTAATCCTAATATGGTAATGATGCGAGTGTGGTTTTCGTTTATCCATTGTTTGAGAGTGGTAAGTTCAGTGTGGCGATCGCACAAAGAATATAAATCTGGTGCTTCAGATAAATCATGATTTTCTGGGTTAGTGTTGTTTTGATTTTGGTCAGTGGGAGTGGGGGAAGATTTGTTCTTAGGGGAGGGAGATTGTTTGTTTTCCCGACAGATATTTATATGATTATTGTTAACATTTACCCAGTCATTAGCTGTATTTGAAATATGTGAAAAGTAGAAATTTTCTAATATGGAACGAGCATTAGATTGTTTAATATCTTCCTCTTTTAAAACATCCTCTAAAAGTTGCCATAATTCACTACCAACTCGTTTAACATGATTGTACTTGGAATGGCTATTTTCCGCTATTTCCGGGTATTTTTTACCTTCCAGGGTGCTTTGTAAAATTACTCTTTGCAGAGAATCTAAATGTTTTCCAGTTTTGGTGAATAACAAATTATCCGTTAATTCAACTAACGTCTGAACATCCATATCCACAGATAAAATTATCGTTTTGTTAGATTTCATCTGACTGTATCACACTTTTTTCCACTAAAGCAACTAAACCCCACAGTTTTACACTAAATAACTTCCAAAAAATTTACTATTTGCTACTAAATCACATTTTTTCAAGTAGGCAAAATAGAGATATATGTGACTTAATAGAAGATGTAGAAATTAAATATTTAGGAATAGAAAATTTCGGAATCCTATATTTAGGATTTGTAGTTGATTCAAAGCATTAAACATGGAAATTATGCAATGAGTTGGAATTTGTTGAATTTGTTTTCTAAAGACTCTTCTAAGGAAGATCAGAAAATAACTCCTGATGAAGCAAAACGACTATTAGCTCAGTTCGAGGAATTGTCGCCAGATATGCAAGTAGCAAAAGTCAAGGAAATGATAACCTTTGATGAGGCTATTAGTTATTTCCAGAGCGAACTGCCACCCAATTCTGCTGTCAAAAAAGGAGCAATTATTCGTCAAGAACTACCTGAAGAGCAAATATTGGGGCAAGTATTTTTAGATAAAAATAATCAGATTGTTTGTCGGCAAGATGGCATCTCATACGGTCGTAAGTTAGCAGCTAGAAAACTGGATAAAAAACTTCAAGAAAGTTTTGATGGTAACAACGACATATTTATCTTTGAGATATCAAAAGATGAGCAAGTGGTTCATAAACCAGAAGTCATCAAGGTGTCTGATGATGTTCAATTAACAGTAAAAGGATTGCCATCTGACTTACCCAAAGAAAAGCGTAAAGCAGTATTGGAAAGCTTAATACGTAATACTTTATCCCGCTTACCTCAGCGGGGATATAACAAAGGAGAAAATATTTATCAGGGTCAAGCTAAATTAAATTTCAACAATGAATTATATGAGGTTTTCTTCTCCCTAGATGCTATTCGAGTTATAACTGCGCTAGAAATTTATAAAGAGGCTTTTGATGCCATAAATGCCGGAGCTAGAGAAGGAGTCTATGACTCGGAGTTGGCAGAACTAGCAGCTAATCATATCAAGCAATCTGCTTGGAATGAAGTGCAGTCGGTAACGGACTTAAATCAAAGAGATTCACAAGAAAACTGACAATGATAGATAGTAAATTTCAGAACTTTAAAAAAATTAAAACACTTTTTGAATGGAGGATTTTAGACAATGACAGTTACCACCGAACAAATAGGGGAAAATATTGAAGTTATGATCGAAGGATTGCCAGAGGCAGCAATGACACCATCTCAGGTATCACAGGCAGCTTTAGCAATAGTTGAGCATGGAATTCCCCTAGGTTTCGATATTGGTGCGGGAATTCTGGGTGGCATCTGCAAGGCTACATTAAAAATTGGTAGAAAATATTACGAGCTGAAATATTCAATTAAAGTTATGCGTGTTATCACAGCATTGCAGGTTTATAACGAAGCAATTACCTGGATTAAGTATAAAAAAGAAAGAGGAATGTTAGATCCAGATTTAGCCGATTTGGCTATTAATAAATTGACTGGAGACTTTAGAAACTTATAAAATATAATCAGCAAAAGTATGGGAACAAGAACTATTGACTTGGGAAATGGGGCAGAATTAACTATTGACGAGCCAAATTCATTGTCTTCTAGCGAACGTCCGCTATTAGTTACATCAGCAATTGTACAGGCAATTTCTGATTCAGCTAGTTTAACCCCTTCTACACGGAGTGGCTTCTTACCAATTACAATTGGCTATGAAGTTTTCCGTATTTACTATCAATTTAGAGTAAGGCGGGTAATGAATGCTTTGACTGTTTATTCTGAGGCAATTAATCACATTCAAAAAAACCCCCATCTTTACGATCGGCGTTTAGCTACCAAAGCCATTCAAGTATTGCATGAGTGTTGTAAAGAAAACTTTTAGATAAACAAATGCCATGGAGATGATAAAATGGGTGATCGGCAGAGAATAAACAATATTATGAGAGCGCTGCAAGAGGGAACAGAAAGCGTTCGTAGAAATCCGAGCGAGCAGAACTACCGTAAAGCGCTATCAGACATTGAAAGAGCAGGGAAAAAATCAAATTTTTGGTCTTGGGTAATCGGATGGGCAATCTTGGGAGGAATAGCCTTGAATGCTTTTAATGGATCGGAAAGTCAGCCAAGAGTAAATATAACAGATCTAGACATTTACCATAATGTCAGCAGTTCATCAGGGAAAAACATAAAAATGGTTCTTGACTTTGACACTGCCAACATCAAAAACTATAGTTGCACAGCCATTGCTTACTTCTACTATAAAAATGGCATAAAGGTAAGAAGCAATATCCTGGGCTATCGAACAAGAGATGGTCAATTATCAAGCAGCAAGGATTTTCGCCCTAGGTACGAAGATAGTAAAGACAATAATTTGACTCTCTATATTCCCAACAAGTATTTCCGTCCTGGAAGTTACAAGGTAGATGTAACAACATACTGTGGGAACAAGTTTCTAGGGAATACCAAAACTTTTAATTTTACGAAATACCTTGAAAATTCCACACGATAACGTATTGGTTAACGAAAGGCGATCGCTCCCTCATCTCCCAACTCTTAAACAATAGCGATCGCTCGTTCCCAAACAAACCATATTTTATGAGCGATCGCTTTTTTATGGTCTGATAGAATAGTTTGAAAAGAATCTATAAATGGTATAATTAGTTAATAACTAAAGGAGGTACTCATGCAGCAAATTCAGATTGTGTTGCCAGACGAACTAGCATTTTCTTTAAAGGAAAAATGGGGCAATTTAGAACGTAAATTAATGGAAATAATTGTAGTAGAAGCTTATCGCGAAGGTTCTATTAGTAGTGGTAAATTACGAGAACTATTAGGTTTCTCTACTATTTTAGAAGCTGATAAATTTCTGAAAGCTAAAGGAGTCGATTTAGATTACGATGAAGAAGATTTTATTGCCGATCGCCAAACCCACGAACAACTAGAAAAAGAAGGGAAATTAAAGAGGTTATGATTGTTGTGTCAGATACCTCGCCAATTTGTTATTTACTACTTATTGGTGAAATTAAACTGCTGCCTCAACTTTACGGTCAAGTTCTAATTCCTCGAATAGTTCAACAAGAATTATCAGACGAGCGATCGCCTATTGCTGTCAAAAATTGGATTGAAAAACCTCCCCAATGGTTAATAATTCAAGACGTGACTGTTCCTGTGGACAAGGATTTAGAGTCGCTTGATGCAGGAGAAAAAGCAGCTATTATTTTAGCACTTCAGGAAAGAGCAAATTTAATTCTCATTGATGAGACTTTAGGCAGAAAGGTTGCCCGCAATAAAGGATTGAGGGTAACTGGATTACTTGGTGTTTTGGATCGAGCTGCCCAACAAAATTTAGTAGATTTTCCCAAAACTATTGCTGCTCTTAAAGGAACTACCTTTCGTGCTTCATCAAGGTTAATTGAGTATCTTTTAAGCCAGTATTAACACGCAAGCTCTACTTATCTTAAACCTAACCACCGTAAAATAGGAACGATCACATAATGACTCACACCCAAACAAAAACCACCAATGCAACCTAACAAACTGAAAAAAGTTATACTTGCAAAAAATTCCTGTAAATCAGGTTGATTTTGATTAACAACACTAAACTGTAAAAATAAATCTGGAAAATTATTTAATTGCTCCAAACCAAAAAAAACTATCGCCGTCAAACTAGCAACTATCAAAGCATAAATAAAATTATGCTTTCTTAAACCAAGTCCTAGAGTAATAACACCAGTAGCTACCCCCACAGATAATTTACCCATAATTTCTAGGATAATTAAATCTTCTTTTGTCGTATAGACACTACTGCCAACTTGAGAAAATTGCCAACATAACCCACCCAAAATGTAACCAATAATTCCCAGAAATGCAGCCAACCCATAACGACGACGTTGACCTAAACCTCCCACATCCGTTAAACCAACTCCCGTTCCCAAACCAGCTAAACCAAAGACAAGTATTTCCGGACCAATATTTAGGGGAACATCCCACACAAGAAAAATCAGATTCGTAAATATACTAGCGAGGCGATCGCCTATTCCTGACCAATAAGCAAAAATTAATCCGAATGTTGCCCCAATGCTCCCCCCAACTGCCCCCAATACCATTTCCCAAATTGTATCTACACAAGCTGAAACTATTTGATGAAAAATTTTAGATAGGGTAAAAAATAACCTATTAATATTCTCACTGAGATTTTTCAACTGAGCTATTAATAAATTTTTAACAGTTGTAGCTAATGTAGCTAAGGAATATATTCTCAGAGACCTCTTTTGCCGTCGATAAATTTTAGCTAAACGGACTTGCACTTCTGCTGCTGTTGCTGGTCGTTGGGCCGCATCTAAGCTCACCATATCATCAAGTAAGTTAGCCAAAGCTGGATGAACTGGCTTAAGTTGACGCCACTTTAGCTTACCTGTTAGAGGATCTTCCAATTCTGCTGGATATTGACCAGTTAGTAAATGAATGCAAGTACGGCCCAAAGCATAAAAATCTGTAAATGGGCCTATTTCACTTCCATTAATTTGTTCTGGAGGGCTATATCCAGGAGATACTAATCTAGTTGTGCTGCGTTTTGCTACAGTTTCTCTAGGTTGGATTCTATAATCACTAATTTGTTTCACCCCACCGAAGTCAATTATGACCAGTTGACCTCTTTTTTTTCGTTGATGATGAAAAGAATAGGATAAAGAAGATTTTGTCAAAGTTGAAGGTTGGATTTCCCGCAACATTAAATTAGAAGGTTTGATGTCCCTGTGAATAATTTTCCGGCGGTGTAATTCCCATAAAATTTCTACAGCTTGGGAAAGCCAATTGATTACATAGAAATCTGGACATCCTTGGGGATATTGTTCCAGAATTTCTTCTAGGGTACAACCATCAATTTTTTCCATGACCAGGCATGGGAGAAACCATTGACTAGAGTGGCCCACTGCTGGCTGACGATTTCGCTTGCGTAGATGAAAATAGTCTCCTGTTTCGACTCTAGGAATACCTGAATGACGCATACTGGCAAGTATCCACGCTTCTTGGTCGAATAGTTCGAGTGCTTTGGGAGAGCTTTCCAATAATACTTTCAGAATACGTTCGGTTTGAGTTTTTTGGTCCCAAATAATGTAGATTTTCGCAAATCCACCAGCGCTTAATTTTCGCAGGGGAATATAGCGATCGTTAAGTAGAAGTGGGGTTCCACAACTTTGACAAAAGTTATTTCCCCATGCCTGGATTGGACTTAGACAATGGGGGTTGATACAGTGGACTTTTGATAAAACAGACTGATGTACAGTCATCTACGAGTTAGGTATAGATTGAGGACAATGGGAAAATTATTTATATTTTTACATTTTCACACATATATAGCAGGCAACAGGTAACAGGTCATTTCAGTTATCAGTTATCAGTTATCAGTTATCAGTTGTAACTAGGTCTAACTATTTTTATTTTGCGGACAAAAATGCAAGTTAAATGTAGATTGCTTAACTTCGATCATGGTAGTAGTTATCGATAGAAAGGTGCTGAATAATTAGCGCTGTTGAAAAATTAATTTACCGATTTTTTCTGGTATTAAATACTTATTTTTTCTAGAAAAAGTAATTATATTATTTTGATACTACTAATAATTACTACATAAAATTAGAGTCAAATTTTCCCGATCAGTTAGCTACTATAATCTTACACTTTTGGTGAATCTATCATTTGTTTACTGATAACTGATAACTGATAACTGATAACTGAAATAACGATCCCCTGTACTTGTTCAATATTTAATCTTGGATAATTAAGATTATTTTTATGTTGCATATCTGTGTTTTTTTGTCAATGAGCAATTATTCACTTGATTTATTGGCAATGACTATTATTTGAAAATTAACAAATGTAACAAATAGATTAAAAAAAGTTATTAATAAAAAAATAATCTTTAAAGTAGAAAAGTTCTAATTCTTGATATTATCTAAAATAGTATGCTGTATAGCAGAAAGAAGTGAATAGATTCTTAGGAAAGAATATATGAGTTACGCTAAAACACAAACTCAGTCTAAGTCTGGGTATCAGGCTGGAGTAAAAGACTATAAACTAACTTATTACACCCCTGATTACATACCAAAAGATACAGATGTTCTGGCAGCCTTCCGTATGACTCCTCAGCCTGGAGTTCCTCCAGAAGAAGCTGGTGCTGCGGTAGCTGCTGAATCTTCTACTGGTACTTGGACAACAGTATGGACTGACTTGTTGACTGACCTCGATCGCTACAAAGGTCGTTGCTATGATATTGAATCAGTTCCTGGTGAAGATAATCAATACATTTGCTATGTGGCCTATCCTCTAGATTTATTTGAGGAAGGTTCTGTAACTAATATGTTGACCTCTATTGTAGGTAACGTATTTGGTTTCAAAGCATTACGAGCGCTACGTCTGGAAGATATGCGGATTCCAGTAGCTTATCTCAAGACTTTTGAAGGTCCTCCTCACGGTATTACTGTAGAACGTGACAAATTAAATAAGTATGGTCGTCCTCTATTAGGTTGTACTATTAAGCCTAAGTTGGGTCTATCTGCTAAGAACTACGGTAGAGCAGTTTATGAATGCTTGCGCGGTGGTTTAGACTTCACAAAGGATGACGAAAATATTAACTCTCAGCCTTTCATGCGTTGGCGCGATCGCTTCCTGTTTGTACAAGAAGCTATTGAAAAGGCCCAAGCTGAAACTGGTGAAATTAAGGGCCACTACCTCAACGTAACTGCCCCCACCGTTGAACAAATGATGGAGCGTGCTGAGTTTGCTAAGGAAATTGGCACTCCAATCATCATGCACGACTACCTAACTGGTGGATTTACTGCAAATACAACTTTGGCCAAGTGGTGTCGTCGTAACGGTGTGTTATTACACATCCACCGTGCAATGCACGCTGTAATTGACCGTCAGAAAGCTCACGGTATTCACTTCCGCGTGTTGGCTAAGTGCTTGAGAATGTCTGGTGGAGACCACCTACACTCTGGTACTGTTGTTGGTAAGCTCGAAGGTGAAAAAGGTATCACTATGGGCTTTGTTGACCTAATGCGTGAAGACCACATCGAGCAAGACCGCGAACGTGGTATTTACTTCACTCAAGATTGGGCATCCATGCCTGGTGTAATGCCAGTTGCTTCTGGTGGTATCCACGTTTGGCATATGCCAGCTCTGGTTGAAATCTTTGGTGATGATTCTTGCTTACAATTCGGTGGTGGTACTTTGGGCCACCCTTGGGGTAATGCTCCTGGTGCAACTGCTAACCGTGTAGCTCTAGAAGCTTGTATCCAAGCTCGTAACGAAGGTCGTAACCTATTCAAAGAAGGTGGCGATGTAATTCGTGAAGCTGCTAAGTGGTCTCCTGACTTGGCCGTTGCTTGCGAACTATGGAAAGAAATCAAGTTCGAGTTCGAGGCAATGGATACCCTCTAAGTCTGTTTTTGAGATGTGAGATTTTAGATTTTAGATGGCAATTATGAAATAGATATGTCACACTTGTCAGCTAAGGATTTGATCGATCCTCAATCTAAAATCTAAAGTCTAACAACAATATTCAGGCTGGGGTCAAAAATGGATATTAAAAAAGTTGCGAAAGATACTGCAAAGGTACTGACGAGCTACCTGACCTATCAAGCTGTGCGGACTGTAACTGCTCAGTTACGAGAGACAAACCCTCCCTTAGCAATTTGGTTAAGTGGTTTTTCCTCAACAGGCAAAATTCAAGATGGAGAAGCTTATCTACAAGAGTTGTTCCAAGAAAATAAAGAATTAGCATTTAGAGTGATGACCGTTCGAGAGCATTTAGCAGAGGAAGTAGCTGAGTATTTACCAGAGATGCTTCGCAGTGGCATTCAAAAAGATAATATGGAACATCGCCGTCGGTATCTGGAAAAGATAACGCAACTGGAAATAGCAGACCCTAGTTTAGATCCAGAGCAACAAACAGATTAGCCACGAAAATTTGCGGTTAAAAATTCCTCCACGGAGAGACCGGGGGGCTGAGATATAAAATCTTGATTGATTTAAAATTCAGCTTCCTTGCACATTTATTCAACAGTAAAAAAATCAATGAGAACATTACCAAAAGAGCGTCGTTACGAAACCCTTTCCTATTTGCCTCCTCTGAGTGCTCAACAAATTAGTCAGCAACTTGAGTACATTTTGGATCAGGGTTTCATCGCTGGTGTAGAATTTAGTGAGTCTTCTGCACCAGAAATGCACTACTGGACTTTGTGGAAGTTACCTCTATTCCATGCTAAAACAGTTCAAGAAGTTTTAAGTGAGATCGATGCTTGCCGTTCTGAAAATCCTGATTGCTTTATTCGCGTGATGGGTTTTGATAACGTGAAGCAGTGTCAAGTATTGAGCTTCATCGTACACAAGCCTAATCAAAGAAGATACTAAATTCATCACTAAATTAATTTAGTTATAGTGGGGTAGGTAACTTTGTCTGCTCCACTATTTTTTTGTATCAGTCCGCTAAATTGTCTAGAATGTAAAGACGTTCCATGGAACCTTTCTGCGGGTTGGAAAAACCAATTTTCAATGATATAGCAATCTGCGCTGGCTTATGTACAAATATACAGGAGGTGTCCAATAGCTAAAATCTTATATTGCTTTTTATTCCCCCTGTGGCGTTGGTGATTTGAGGTATGATATTATGTCCGGATAAGAGCACGAACAAAAAACTTTCTATTTCTGCTACTCTTTCTTCTTCTTTCTTCCCTCCTAACTCCTAAATAATTAAGATTAATATCATACCCGCGCTTTACCAACGCTCCCCCTGTTGCCTTCCGGAGCTGTTGCCTCTGCACAACTGCTGACTGACTAGAAAGACAAAATTAGCGAAATTCTAAATCCTTACCTGATTTTTTAAATGAAAACTCAATACAAATATCCAGAGAACTTGAAATCTTCTGAGAGCGATCGTCATTCGCCACAGAATCAGAAACTTGTCGCTCCGCCACTCAATGATAAGTTTTACGCTGAGAGTTATGAATTACGCAAAGCTGCTTTGACTATGACAGTTGCGGCCATTGAGTGGTTCCGCAATAATGTTACAGTATTACTGGAAGGAAATTATAGTGCTCTGTGAAAATCACCGGATGGTGAATTGTGGAACGGCTCACGGGGTGACAAGCTAGTTGAAAGCTATATTTAGAGAAAATTTTGCGTTTTGAAACTGAAGAATACTTCAACATCAAGGGAACGCTGGCTTGAGAATAGATGGGGGGTGTGGTGCGTTCGCGGAGCTTTGCGTTACTCTGTAGCGCACCACACCCCCCATCCGTATTGAATAACAGTTCAAGTAAAATCGCCAACAATATTAGAAAAAAAGTCACTCTTATTAATTTTAATTAATCATAAAAAATCAAATATTGTACAGCGTATTAATCTTTAACATCGCTTTAATTCCTTTTCGATAATAGGGTGATTTATGAGGATTTCACCTCATTAAGTTTTCTACCCATTCTTGGATGAAATCATCAGATAATGTCCAAGAAATGCCAGATAATCCAAGCCAAAAGCTACTGTTTATTCTCTCTATCCTGCCTCTTTCATTCCTTCTTTATATATATTTTTTAATCCCTTTATTTTTGATTTTTCCCCTTTAAATTAACTAATTGTGTAAGAAATAGCTATCAGTAAAATTAAATTATTTAATCTAGTTTCATTTGCTTTTGCACCTTCAAGATTGTAACCTCCACTTTGACAATCTTTGAACATGGCCTCAATTCCCATTCTTTGACTATATACTTTATTAATTTTCTGTATCGGAAGATAAATTACTAATAATGTACCAGGTTTCTAATATATTTTTCTGGTTTCTTTGGCGCTTTTTATATATCAATAAATTTCGGAGGCAAACTTGCTTGATTTGAGTTATTTTTTGATTTAATAATAATTTTTTTGAGCCGACATTTACTTTTAATTGTTGTACTTGATAATACTTAGTACCACCCTTGATTTGAGTTGTTTTTCTTTGTCTAAATGCAAAATATAGATGTTTTTGACGATAATTTTTCAACCAATATGATCAATGAATATTATGTTAGCGGAGCTTTGCGGAGCGCAAAACTCTCTATCTCCTACTAAAATTCGTTGATATTTCTTCAACAATATTAACATAGGGCGAATTACTGCTTGTTTTTCTGTGAGATTACTTGCACCTTTATGACTTAAAATCTTCCAGTATATAGGTAATGCTCTTTTTTTACACACTACACTTATCATTAATATATTGATATTTTGCCACTGGGTTCTGTCTAAAACCAAAACTAATTCTGATGGTGATCAAAGCAGTTTATCTATCATAATCTTGACCAAAGGGAACCGAAATATAGGTAAACTTAATTTTTTTAAGATTAAAAATCTTTGTATATGTTTTCGACGACTTTCAGGTTGAATTGCTAGGGGATGCTAGGAGCAGATAATTTGGAGAACGGATCGGTATCGAGCATATTCTTTACGAATACGTTGTTGACAGTAGGACGGCAGAAGAAATTGCCGAACTATTTCATACTGTTAGCTTGGAACAAGTTTATGCAACAATTTTGTCTTATAGCAATGTGCACTGGCATATTTACAAATTACAAGAACTGTCCAATAGCTAAAAGTCTTACAATATCGGTTTTTTATTCCTCCTGTTGCCTGTTGCCTGTTGCCTGTTGCCTGCGCACAGCGCTATATTTGCGCGATCGCGAAACGGTAGGACAATATTTAGAAAATTGGTTGGACTATACGAATAAAGCTCAAGCTGAATTTGACCGTCATCCTCCAGCTTTTGTGGCGAAGGTATTGAAGTGGAAGTTGGAACGTCTAACTTCGGTCGGGTTATTGAAGATTTAATAGCTATTGCAGGGGCATCTTTTGAGGACGAATATCGAGACAAAATTGCTTATATTCGGCTAATTTGATTCTTGTTTAAAACTTAAGAAGCAATTGTAAGATCAAATCTGGATAATTAATATACCCAAGTCTTTGACTTTATTCTTCTGTTCCTTCCTGACTCCTGTACGTTACTCTAAGCACTGCTGTTCTACCTTAATCCTGATTCCCAATATTATAAAAGTATAAAATGTATAAGTACTAAAGCTAAATTAATTGTATATTTGATGGTCATATTAAATAGGTGGGCAAAATTATTTTTATATCTGCTGCTCAAGCACACAAGTATATTTTTATTCCCTACTCCCTGCTTAAAGGAGTTAAATTAATTTTGCACAAATACCTATTAGCTTAAATCAGTATAACAAGGAAATTGAAATGGGTGAGTTTAGAGAAAATTTAGCTCAAATGCCCCTAGAAGATCAATACTATCTTTTAGAAACTTTACCAGGTTTTCTCGTGAGTGAATCTGATACAGAGCAATTGCATCGCTTACTCACAGATTTTGATTTTATCGAATCAAGACTATATTTATTCGGAGTAGAATATCTATTAAATGATTATGAGGAAGCCATGCATTCTAATGTATGGACTTCAAGTGAAAAAGTTAAAACTCTAAAATTAATTCAAGGGGCAATTGAACTATCATCTCATATCCTTGTGGAAGATAAAACGCAACTACCAGGACAACTGTGGGGGCGACTGCTATCTTTTGAAATACCAGAAATTCAGGAAATGCTACAACAAGCAAAATCTTGGAATAGATCGTCCTGGTTAAGACCAATGGCACCAAGTCTCACACCTCCTGGAGGTAGACTACTACGTACTTTCATCGGTCATACTGGCTGGGTAAATGCAGTAGCTGTCACCCCAGCCGGATTGATAATTTCTGGTTCTGCTGACAATACTCTCAAAGTTTGGAACCTGGAAACAGGGAAAGAAATAGCAACCTTAACTGGTCACAAGGCAAGAATTAGAGCTATAGCATTATTAAATGATAAATGGGTTGTTTCCGGGTCAGATGACTTCAGCATCAAAATTTGGAACCTAGAAACAACTAAAGAATTTCTCACTCTCACTGGTCATACAAGAGGAGTAAGAGCAGTGGCAGTATTACCAGATGGTAGAGTAGTTTCCGGTTCTTCAGATAATACGATTAAAGTCTGGAATATTGAAACACAAAAAGAAGAAATTACCCTCACAGGTCATAAAGGTTGGGTCAATTCGTTGGCGGTATTATCCGGTCGAGAAATTATTTCAGGCTCATCCGATCGCACTATCAAAATTTGGAATATCCAGACAGGAGAAGAATTATTAACACTGAGTGGTCATACGGGTGGTGTGAGAACTGTGGCGAAACTTCCAGAAGGACAAGTAATTTCCGGTTCTTCTGACAACACAATAAAAGTTTGGAATTTGCACAGTCAAAAAACTACTTTGACATTCAAAGGTCACGCTAAAGGTATAAATGCAGTAGCAGTAGCTCCAGATAGTAAGGGAATTATTTCTGCTGCTTCTGACAATACTCTCAAAGTTTGGAGTCTCCAGACAGGAGAAGAGTTATTTGCTCTCAAAGGTCATGCTGACTCTGTATATGCAGTTGCAGTTTTACCAGATGGACGTATAATTTCTGGTTCTGATGATTTTACTCTCAAAGTTTGGAGTCTTGATACTTCTGTAGAATTACCACCTCCGATCGGACATACTAATAGGGTGAATGCAGCAGTAGCGCTACCAGATATACAAGCAGCATCAGCATCTTGGGATAACACAATTAAGATCTGGAATTTAAACACAACAAAATCAGTTTGTACTCTTAAAGGTCATACTGATCGAGTTAATTCCGTAGCAGCATTACCAGACAAACGTATTATTTCAGCTTCTGATGATAATACTCTCAAAGTTTGGAGTTGGGAAACAGCACAGGAATTGTTGAGTATAGAAGGTAATACTAGATGTATTTTTGCTGTGGCAGTTACACCAGAGGGTAAACGAGCGATCGCCTGTTTATCTGACCAAACTGTAAAAGTCTGGAGTTTAGAAACTTTAAAGGAGGTTGCTACTCTGATAGGACATACTGACTGGGTAAGTTCAGTGACAGTAACGCCAGATGGTAAGCAAGTAATTTCTGGGTCTTTTGACAAGACTATTAAAGTTTGGAGCTTGGAAACTGGAGAAGAAGTTTCTACTTTAGTCGGTCATAATGGGTGGGTAAAAGCTTTGGCAGTAACCCCAGATGGTAAGCGAGTAATTTCTGGGTCTTTTGACAAGACTATTAAAGTTTGGTGTTTAGAAACGGCAGAGGAACTATTTAGTTTGAGCGGTCATAGTGACTGGGTAAGTTCTGTTGCAGTAACACCAAATGGTAAGCAAGTGATTTCTGCATCTGACGATCATACTCTCAAAGTTTGGGACTTAGAAAAGCGACAGGCGATCGCTCATTTTACAGGAGAGAGTTCTTTGGAATGTTGCGCTGTGGCAGAAGATGGAGTAAAAATTATTGTTGGTGAAGCTTCTGGGAGGGTACACTTTTTAAAATTAGAATGTTATAGGGAATAGGGGAGTGGGGGAGTAGGAGAGGTTGAAGTAATTATAGAATTATTAGACTTGTCGCTTTATAACTATAAAAAACTGGTAAACCCTGATCATGTAAGGATTTTAGACGTTTTAATATTAAAACGTCTGGAATTATTACTGTGTCTTAATTTGAGTGATTTTTTCTATCTATTTAGCGACAACTCTATTAAAGAGCGATCGCTCTTTAATCTAAAAACAAATTGTTTTTGAGCAAAAATTACTGCGATCGTCCGAGAGAAATCAATATATCAATTTCATTAGACATCTCCTCCAAAAGAGGGAATAGGAAATAGGGGACAGGGAACAGGGAACAGGGAACCCACCCCTAACCCATCCTGGGAGGGGAATAATTGATAATTTATGGATAATAATTGATTTTATTTTTGATTTTTACCAGATGTCTATTATTGTTTTAGTAATTGCAGTGCTTGAATTGCCAGGAATAAAAAACCCACCGATCCAAGTACAGTGAGAATTTGGGCTACTAAATTAGGTGTTAATATTTCACTCATAATTATATCCTTACGAAAATAGTCAACTTATAGTCTATTTTATCTCAAACTTCAAAAATAGTCAGGACTTACGCAAATACTCTACATATAGCGATAAAAAATACTATTTACCCCTACAAATAGTGGTTTCAAAGTCAATTTGCGTAAGCCCTGATAGTATAATAATTATATTTTTAGCGTTGGTGAGTTGAGATATGATATCATGTCCGGGTAAGAGTGGGATAGAACTCCGTTCTGCTTACAGATTAACGTGCGTTGTGCGCCAGCAAACAAAAAACTTTCTCCTTCTACTCCTCTTTCTTTTTTTTCTTTCTTCCCTCCTGACTCCTGACTTCCCCTCCTGGGAGGGGGAGGGGCGAGGGGTGGGTTGACTCCTGACTCCTAAGTAATTAAAACTAACATTATACACTAATTCAGCAACGCCGTAAAGCTTTTGGAGAAAAAGAATGAAATTTGAGACGAATGTACAAGAAGTTTGCTACAACAAAGTATCTCTCTGGATGAGAGAATTATTTGATAAATTTCCCTGTGTGAGACAAGACTTACCAGGCATTACTTTATTTATGGGTTCTGCCTTAGTTGAAGTATCTGTTTTTGCTTGGGGAGATAATGAGGCAATAATTAATACTCGCTCCTATGTGGTGACAAATGTAGATTTAAAAGCAGATTTGATGAAATTTTTACTGCAAGAAAATAGTAAAATGCGGTTTGGTGCTTTTGGTATAGATGAAAATAATAGCATTATATTTGAACATACAATAGTCGGTTCTACTTGCGATAAACCAGAATTAGAAGCATCTGTAAAAGCAGTTTTAGCAATTTCTGATGAATATGACGATAAAATTGTTGAACAGTGGGGAGGACATAGGGCCATGGACAGAATATATTAGGGTCTGCTGAAAAAATTGGTTGGTGGCGGTAGGACGCGGGGAAACGGAGACGCGGAGACGCGGAGATGGTCTGATTTAATATTTAAGTGTGGATAGAATTATAAATATATACTGTATAACGGGATTTTATATTACCACTCTAAATAATTAGGAAAAAAACTCCTTTCTATGTCCTGAATTTTAACTTCTGTAATATCTATTCAACTGGCCAACATCCCAGCAGAAGCTTTTGCCCTGGTTGAAAAACTTGTATTATTATCTTGCTATCACCCCGGAAATTTTCCACCATGCGCACTGCCTACCAATATAAATTAAGGCCCAACAAAGAACAAACCGCAGTAATAGAAATGTGGTTGGAATTGTTGCGTCGGCAGTACAACTATCGTTTGAGTGAAAGATTCTCATGGTGGTCAGAAAACCGTTGTCCAGTTAACGCTTGCCCCTTGGTGATACCAATTCCTCAACTAAGAGATCATCCAGATTATTACTCTCAAAAACGAGATTTGGTCAATACCAAAGACAAGTTTCCTTCCTACAAGCTAATTCATTCTCAGGTTTTGCAAGATTGCATAAAACGAGTAAAACTTGCCTTTGATAGATGGTTGAAAGCAGACAAAAATGGACAGAAATTAGGAAAACCAAGGTTTAAGGGAAAAGGACGTTATCGCAGTTTTACTTATCCTCAAATAAAACTTGACTGCATTCAAGAAAACAAGATAAACTTGCCCAAAATCGGCAATATCAAGTTGATTCAACATCGGCCGTTACCTGATGGTTTTCAAATTAAAACAGTAACTATTAGTCGTAAAGCAGATGGTTATTATGTGACTTTATCCCTAGAAGAAAAATCAGTTCCAGCTTTAACTTGTAAAAATGTGGAACCTACATTAAAAAACACTCTGGGAATCGATATGGGGCTGAAGAAATTCTTAGTAACAAGTGAAGGAGAATCTGTTCCCATCCCTCAATACTATCGAAAATCTCAGCAGCGATTAAAGACTCAAAAGAAACGTTTATCTCGAAAGAAAAAAGGAAGTAAAAGGTGGTTAAAAGCTGCCAAAGCTGTTGCCAAACAACATAAAAAGGTTGCTGATAAACGTAAAGACTTTCACTTCAAAACAGCCAATGAATTGTTATCAAAAGCTGAAGTTATAGCCCACGAAAACTTAAATATTAAAGGGCTAGCAAGAACCCGTTTGAGTAAATCAATTAACGATGCTGGATGGAGACAATTCCTGTCTATTTTGACTGTCAAAGCTGGAAATGCTGGACAGAAAACCATAGCAGTGAATCCAAAAAATACCAGCCAAGATTGCTCAAACTGTGGAAAAAAAGTTCCTAAAGAATTAAACATACGAACTCATTCTTGCCCGCATTGCGGTGTTGTCATAGACCGCGACTTGTTTGCGCAGCATGACCTAGGAAATGCAGCGATAAATATAAAAAATAGGGCGGTAGGGCATTCCGTCCTTAAAGCACGCGCGTGCCCGACGGAATACCGGGGCTGCGAAACGAGAAGCCCACACTATAGCGCCAGCTTAGTGTGGGAGATGTCACCAACGCTTAAATTATTAATAGCTTAATCATTTTAATTGCCTTATTTGAGAGAATATCTGAAAAGTTTTTTGATACTGAATTTTGCCCCCCTAGCCCCCCAAAATGGGGGGGGACAAGAGTCAATTTGCTTGCTCTAGTCCCCCAAAATTGGGGGATGCGCGGGGGCTTGGATGTAGCAAATGGGACTTCTCAGACAACCTCTTAGAATTAATAATGGTTAGACCGAATATTCAATAATCTAAATTTTTTATACTTTATGTTAAAAGCAGAGCCTACTTACACATTTCCTGAATCTAATCACCCTATAGTTAAATCACTATTCCATCATAGTGACCAGGAACTATTGACCTTATTTCAAAACTATCCAGACCAAGGAAAATACTTCGTAACAATTTTTTGTCGCTATGGTATGATTGTCCAAACTTTAATTCAACATTCCGTGCGCTCCCCCGTTCAAGCAGATTATTTATTTGCCCAAACTTGGCAACATATATTTTATGAACTGCGTGGCCTAGATTTACGAGAGGGGGCAGATCCAAGCAATGAAAATACTACTCTCCAGAATTGGTTAATAAATGTTACAGCCATTAGTCTTAACGAAGTAGAAATTCCTCCTGTAGAATCAATTCGTTATTCTTTACAGGTAGCTCCACCACCTTTATGGTGCTATGTTAGGCAAGTATTGGACCAGTTAGAAGCACTACTCCGTTTGATTCTGTTAATGTCTGAGACTTTCCACTGGAGTGAAACAAGAATTGCAGCATATCTCCAAGCTGAAGGAGAAACTATTTCATCTCAGGAAATAAAATCTTTGTTGCAGCAGGGATACCATCATCTAGATAATAATTTACCAGAGGATATTAAAGCCATCTATTTTAATGATGATATGGAACAGGTTAGTACGAGTATAAATCAGTTTCTCCAAGTTTCAAAAGAACCAAAATCCTAAAACCCACATTCCGCACCACAAAATATAGTATAGAATCAGGAGTCAGGAGACAACCCACCCCTCGCCCCTCCCCCTCCCAGGAGGGGAATACTGCAGACAGAATTTTATCAGAAAATCATAGCTGCCGTGATTGAGTACACAATCGAGTAAGTATTTATGCTCAACTATTTACTCGGAATTTGATCTAATAAAAAAGTAATTGAGATGATTTGCTGATGATAAATACCTACCAAGCTACGGATTTATATACTACTTTTAATGATACGCTCTTGAAGTGCGTGTGGGTAGGCTAAAACAATTACAAATCAATACTTTTGACTTTTAACTTCCACATAGCGGCGCTAGTTCAAAAATACTCCTCCTGTCCCAGTAATATTGAGTGACTTAGTATCTAAATCAAAATTTTCTGTGGAATTAAACCTCACCTCTAATACTCTAGGAGAAATACCCCGAGGACTTACTAATAATAACCCTCCATCAGGACGTTGATAGGTTAACGTTAATGGGACTGGCAATTCATATATTTCTACTACTGACCTTTCTCCTAGAGTCCTATGTCGGCCACCAATTACCTGATATCTAATTACGGCATCCGTTTGATTAATCAATCTCAGAGTAATGAGACCTTCCACAGGCGTAACTCTACCCGCAGGTTCAGGAAATTGTGGTGGTATTTGATTAATCTCTTGTTGCTGGCCACCAGGGTTTCCTACATTAGGGGGTTGACGGCGACGAGGCTCACTTCTCTCTGGTTCGGACTCTACTGGTTTTTCTTGACCGCCAGATGGCTGACTAGCAGGAGGTTGACGACGACGAGGTTCAGTATTCTCTTCAACTTCAGCAGGTTCTTTTCTTGAAGGTTGAGTAGGTGGCTTAGTAGTACCAGGTGGAGGCCCTCCAGCTAGAGCAACTGTAATTAGTCCCATCATTAAACTGCTACAAATGGTACTAACGATCGGAGTTTTTTCAACAAGTTTAGAAAGGTATTGAATCATAATCTCCTGAGAATTTGAATCAGAGGTCATTTCAGTTATCAGTTATCAGTTATCAGTTATCAGTCAATACAGTTTCCTAGGTCATGCTGCGCAAACAGATAAGACCAAAACTCATAAGGTATGGAACTATTAGATGTAGATCGGGTTTTCAGATGACACCACTGCCAAAAAAAATCCTTAAATAATACTACACTAGATAAGTTAACCGTTCTTATATATTAATCTGATATAGAATCCGGTTATATAATATATGTTGACAATTCTAGAATTACTTCAATCTCCCCTCTTCCCCTCCTGGGAGGGGTTAGGGGTGGGTTCCCTACTCCCGGGCGAATGCCATTCGCCCGGGAGTAGGGGCGAATGCCATTCGCCCCTACTACCCTGCTCCTCACCAAATATATAATAAGTATTCAACCAGATTTGATCTGACTCTGATTTATCGGTAAAGTAACTGTGGCCATAGTACCAACTTGAGGATGACTCTCTATGGATATTTGGCCATAATGATTTTCTATAATAGCTAGGGCGATCGCTAACCCTAAACCTGACCCAACTGTACCATGATGTGAACGAGCAGGGTCTACTCGATAAAAGCGATCGAATAATCGTGATAATGTATCAATTGGAATACCAATACCATTATCTTTGACTGTTATTTGAAGGCAGTCATTTTTATATTTAAGGTTTTGACAACCTCTGAAAATTACTCCACTACTTTCAGAGCTATTGTCTAGTTCCCTTTTCTGAGTCCTTAATGTTGCTTTTTTGACTTTAGGAAGATGCTGCAACTCTACTACTATCTGACCACCAGATGGGGTATGTTGAATTGCATTACTAATTAGATTTGTAAATAACCTGGCTAGTTGATCCCAATCTCCTATGAGTGTAATGTCTTCCTCAGATACAAGATTTTTGATGGTTGAAAATTTGTCTTGATTTTTATCTACCTTCTCAATAATATCGGGCAGGGAAATTTTTAATTCTAGATTTATATCTTGGGCAGTGGCGATCGCTTGTTGTTCTTCTACTACTTCTATCAATAAAGCATCTAAAGGTACTGATGAAAACTGCGACTGCACTATTCCACTATCTTGACGTGCCAAAAATAGTAAATCATCTACCAGTTTTCCTAACCGACGAGTCAAACGTTCGATAACTTGTAGTTGTTGTTGATGTTCGGATGATGCTAACTCTCTGTCTGCTAAAGCAACTTGTACATTAGTTTGAATCATTGCTATGGGGTTGCGAAGTTCGTGGGAAGCATCAGCAGTAAATTTTTTCAGATGTTGATAAGACTCCCGTACTGGTTGTATTGCTAACCCAGAAAGTAACCAACCTATTGCTCCTACTGAAATTATGACTAAACAGGTGATGATACTTAGGTCTAGCATTAATTGGCGAATTGGTTTTGTCACTTCAAACCAAGGATGACTGACTCGCAAATATCCTAAGACTTGGCGATCGACTTCTACTCTATCTGTTATCTGTCGTAGTAGTAAATTATTATCTATTGGTTGTTGTAATGTTTCAATTTTTTCCAAGTGAGGAGTTATTCGTACTGTTTCTCCAGTGCGGTTGGAATGTATGGGAATATTTAGGGGAGCAGAAAAGGTTGACCAAATTAGTTCTCCTGTGGAGCTAAACCATTCAAGGTCGATATGGTCATCTTCTACGGTATTGGCATTATCTCGAAAGCTAGCTTCGAGGTTAACACGAAATTTTTTACTATTTTTAGTGGGAAAAGATTCGATGACTAGCGATCGCTCTACTACTTCTACGACATGAAGTAAAGTATCGTCGATACGTTCGATCAAAGTATTTCGGAAATAGATATAAAATCCTGTGACAAATATTAGTAATAAAATAGCTGTTACTGTGGTGTACCAAATTGCTAAACGACGACGAGTTGTTTGAAACATATTTATCACCTACATTTCGCAGTTCAAAACGTAGTATAAAGGATAAGTAGTCAGTAAGTAAGTAGGTCTAATTAAGGCGTTGCACAGTGACGAATGATTTGACATTTTTGATGAACATAATTTTGGATTTGAGAATTGCCAGAATGATTAATATTAGGTTTTTTCGAGTCAAATTATCAACTAATTTTTGGCAATATCATTCCATAATGTGCAACCCCCTAATTAAACGTTAAAAAAAATTGTAGGGGTGGGTTTAACCGAAAGCTTTGAATTAAGCGCGATGAGTTCTAAAAACCAGCCCTCTTTAATATTGCATTTATTTATGTTCACCTACTTAGTAGTCAGTATTGAGAGGTGAATATTTATTGCTAATTGCCAGAATAAATTAAGTGTTTATGCTTGATTTATTATAATGATTTGCAGAGTCTAAATATTTGGTAATTCACCGATTTTATAAGATTTTTTTTTATCTGGCAAATTGATATGGGGAATGTGATTTATAAGGCAGGAAGCAGAAATAAATCTGGGAGTATAAAATAGCAATGAGCGCTGGTATATTTACAAATTGCAGGAGGGGCTAAATAGCTAAAAGTCTTATATTATCTGTTTTTTTATTCCCCTCCTGGGAGGGGTTAGGGGTGGGTTGCCTGTTGCCTGTTGCCTGTTGCCTGCGCACAGCGCCATACCATCTCCTGAATCAAAAAAATCATAATTTTAATTTAGCTGTAAAAAGGTCAGTTTATCTAGTTAATATAGCAATTATTATATTTGTGAGGTACAAAGTTATGGGTTTTAGGGAAAACCTTAACTGGGAATATTTTAACTGGGAATAGGAAATAGAAAAGAAGAAAAACAAGTGTAACTCATGAATCCGAGAAGCACTATATTTTAATTATTGACTTTGCTGCTACTTCTTTTGCGTGTTTTTCTGCTGCGTGAATAGTTTGTATTTTCCAGTTGTTTTTTTGTTATTGTACTTTGCTCTGCTTTGGCATTTTTACATTTTAGGCTGACTTGTTTTTGCTTTGGTAAATCTTGATTAGTAGGTGTTTCAACTACTTCTCCCCTTTTATTAATATATCCCCTCTTTTTTCCTTGCTTAAAAAATGCTAGTTCTCCATTAAACCTTCCTAATTCGTCATAACAAATTGGCATAACTTCCTCTCCACAATTATTGATATAACCATATTTTTTTCTAGCCTTACCGAAAAATTGTGGTTTAAAGCCTCCCCTTTTAAGGGGATAATAAAGAAAAATTTTCATGATTAGTCAATCCTCTCCTTGAAAAGAAGAGGTAATTATTCATTATTCATTATTCATTATTCATTGTTGAACCTTGCTATTCCTTGACTAAAACTATCGGCAAAATCATAGATAAAATCAATAACAATTTTTCCCTTATAGTTTATCAAAATAATATGGGTCGCGCAACCCCGCCTTTTAAGGCGTAATATTTTTGGAGCGGGGCTTAAATCCCCGTTACAAAAATAACTTCTGACTTCTGACTTCTGACTTCTGACTTCGTTAAATAACCCCACTTTTTGTCTCGTTTTACAAGTGCTAAACCTTCAGAAAATTGCCAAGCTGCTACATAAGTAGGAGGTATTATCTCTTTTCCTTCTCTATTTTTATAACCATGCAGATCGTTGACTTTAAAGCGTATTAATTCTTCAGTACGATCAGTTACTTCATCATGATAATTTTTGGGTTATTGTGGTTGATTAACATCCAGAAATTTTCCATTAGAGTCAATATATTGAATTTGATTATTAATCTTGACTTTTGCTACTCCTAAAGAAAACTCACTTGCTGTTTCTAATTTTGGCGGAATTACAACCTTTCCAGTTCGATCTTTATACCCCCATTTCCCATCACTCTGAAAAGGGATTAAAAACTTAGTCATTGATGATAATTTATGCAAAATTTGGCGATAATTTATAATATTTTATTAGACTTCAATTCAAACTACAGTTGATGCTTTTAAAGAGACTCAATTTCAAATCGTAAATATTGCAAAAATTCCCAAAAATCAGCAATACATAGAGATAATCAAAATAAATTTCATACTTCTGATATGAATTGTCTTCTTATGGGCTATGACTCTACGAAAAAGTGATGTTTAAGCCTACATTCCGCACAACAAAATGTAGCAACCGAAGAAGGAGTCAGGAGACAACCCACCCCTGCCCCTCCCAGCTATCCCTTATAAGGAACTCCTGAAACCCTTGTAGGAGGGTGGGGAGAGGGGGAGGAGGGGGAAGAGGGAGAAGAGGGGGAAGAGGGGGAAGAGGGGGAAGAGGGGGAAGAGGGGGAAGAGTGACAAAATCGTGGTAGTCAATCACCTTTGCTGCGCTGAGGAGGCTCGTACTTTTGATTTAGACGAATTTATGCGTAATCCAGATACCTACAAAATTCCGGTATTGCGCGCGGGCGATACTGTTTATGTGCCTGACCAGTCTTCGGATAAATTCAGCAGCTTTTGGAAAGACACGGTAGACGTCTTAGCAGTTGTTGCAATCGTAGCGGGGTTATAGACATGAAACTCAT
>NZ_JAAHGH010000075.1 GCF_010672525.1 Okeania sp. SIO2B3
CCATTCATTTTGACTCCTACCCTTACCAAATAATTAAGGTTTAAATCCTATCCGTTTTTAAGAAGAGGTAATAATTAATTATGTAAGTATTTCCTGCGGAATGCTGCGCAAACAGCTATTAGCAGTCAGCTAGCCTCCTCCGGAGGAACTACGTTAACAGCAATTAGTAATAAATAATTACTTCTAGGGTTTAGCCAGGGGACGTTGTCAGCAACTTTTTATTCTTTCTCAATTTCAAAGGTTGCTTTTACCTTCCCTAAAATTAATAGCTGATGGCTAATAGCTGACGGCTGAATGCTTACTTAATTATTAATTATTGAATTCATCCTATTCAAACAATAAAAATGCAAAAACAAACAGTTACTTTAGAAATTCCAGAAGAAATTTATCAACGTTTGGCGAACACTGCCAGAGGAATGAAATGCTCCCTTGAAGATATAGTAATTCATACTTTAAAGGTAGGAATTCCTCCTGGTTATGATGATATTCCAGAGGAATTCCAAGTGGATATTGCTGGATTAGATAGACTGGATGATGATAGTTTGTGGCGTATTACCAGCAGCAAAAAAACAGCAGCAGAGATGAAACAATACAATAGTTTACTTGAGGCTAATTCTAGTAGAGAATTAACAGAAAAGGAACAATTAGAGTTAAGCAAGATGCGGTGGGAAGCAGATTTATTTATGTTGAGAAAAGCACAGGCAGCAGCGTTACTTCACTGGCGGGGATATAAAGTGCATTCTCGTTAGATTTAGAAACTGTCATCTCAATTAATCTATGAACAATCAAGAATTATGTCTTCTTACATTTCCGAAAGTCTAAGAGTTAGGATATCAGAAAGCGATCGCCACTCTTGTTGTTATTGCTTAACCAGCGAAATAAATAGTGGCATTCGTATGACATACGACCACATTTACCCCATTTCAAAAGGTGGGAAAACAAGCTTTGAAAATGTTTGTTTAGCTTGTCAAAGCTGCAATGAATTCAAAGGTAATATAATTGAAGTTATCGATCCTTTGACTGGAGAAAAAGTATTTTTATTCAATCCACGTCAACAGGAATGGTTGCACCATTTTCAATGGAGTTATTATGGGACAAAAATGGAAGGTATAACCGCTGTTGGTAGAGCCACAATTATAGCTTTAAGAACTAATAATCCAGTTATAGTTGCTGTTAGAAAACGTTGGGTAGCTTTTGGTTGGCATCCTCCTTTAGATTGACCTTTTCAAAAGTAAAAAATAATATCAATTATTATCTATAAGTTATCAATTACTTCTACCTATTTTTTGTTTTCTGAAGATATCTATTAATAAACAGCAAAATCAGTAATTTTACGTCACTCAATTGTTTTGAAAGCAAGTACAATTTGCTGATGAGGTATACCTAATCGCAGACTGGAATTATGACTATTTTCCTTACTGGACTAATCTGTACATCCGTGACCAAATCTGTGTCTGCATTTGACAGTATTATGATAATAATCGCGGGCTGACATTATGACTATTTTCCTTACTGGACTAATCCGTACATCCGTGACCAAATCTGTGTCTGCATTTGACAGTATTATGATAATAATCGCGGGCTGACATTATGACTATTTTTCTTACAAAGAAGGAAGAAGTTAGGAGGAAGATAGAAGTTGGTATGAGTATAATTAAAAACTTTAGTTGTTGGTATAAAGCCCACTTAAAACAAATTATGTATTACATCGCACTACGTGTCTTGGAATACTGCGTTCTTGTTTTCAATCCCACATTTTTAAACGTGTATTCTTTTTCCTTCTTCCTTCTTCCTTCGTGAATGGACTAATCCGTACATCCGTGGCCAAATCTGTGTCTGCAAATGCAATCTAAAATTCAAACCTTACCTAAAGAAGTTGTCAATTTAATTGCCGCTGGAGAAGTTATTGATTCTTTAGCAGCAGTAGTACGAGAATTAGTAGAAAATTCTCTTGATGCTGGTGCAACTCGCATCATAATTTCTATTATTTCTGAACAGTGGCGAGTGCAAATTTCTGACAATGGTATGGGTATGAATTTAGCTAATTTAAAACAAGCGGCTAATCCTCATAGTACGAGCAAAATTACTAATCTTCAAGACCTAACAAAAATTACCAGTCTGGGATTTCGTGGAGAGGCACTTCATAGTTTAGCTAATCTCTCAACTTTGGAAATATTAAGTCGTCCTAAGTCGCCTCTTTTAGAGAATGAAAATGAAGGTTGGCGTGTTGTTTATAACGAGCAAGGAAAGGCTGTTGAAGTTGAAAGAGTTGCCATTGCTCCAGGTACTATTGTTAAAGTTTCTAATCTGTTTGGAAAATGGCCGGTACGTCGTCAAGGAATGCCTTCTCCCGCACAACAAATGCGAGGTATACAATTAGTTATTCAGCAAATAGCGCTTTGTTATCCTGATGTTACTTGGCAAGTTTGGCAGGGTAGTAAATTATGGATACAAATTAGTCCTGGTGCTACGGCAAAACAAATTTTACCTCAAATTTTATCAACAGTAAGATTGAGTGATTTGCAATATATTCAACAAGAAATTGATGAGCAAGAAGCAGAAGAATTAAATCTCAAAACATCAAATTTTTCCCAATATCAAGATTCTCAATTTTTGGATAGACAATCATTAGAATTAGTATTGGGTTTGCCTGATAGATGTCATCGGAGACGACCAGATTGGGTGAAAGTTGCTATTAATGGAAGAGTGGTAAAAGTACCAGAATTAGAACAAAAAATTATTAGTTCTTTGGCGCGGACTTGCCCTCGCGATCGCTATCCTATATGTTTTATTCATTTCCAAATTTTTCCTCATCAAATAAATTGGAATCGTCATCCGGCAAAAACAGAAGTTTATCTTCATAATCTCAGTTTTTGGCAACAACAAATCGAGCTAGTAATTGCTAAGGCATTACAATTTAGTATGGAAGTAATGCCAGAATTTCCTTTGTCAGAAAGGGTGGAAAAAATATTAAAAGTATCTGAAAATACAGGGAATTATCAAACTCGTCGGTCGATACAAATTTCTCCAGATAATACAGCAGAAAAAAATCAAGAATTCGGATTGATAGAACTTAAGGCGATCGCTCAATTACATAATACTTATATAGTGGCTGAACATCCGAGTGGCATTTGGTTGATTGAGCAACATATTGCCCATGAAAGAGTTTTATATGAAAATTTATGTGATGCTTGGGAAATAGTTTCTTTAGAGCCACCAATTATTTTGCATAATTTATCTTCTGGTCAAATAGAACAACTTCAACGCTTAAATATAGAAGTAGAAATTTTTGGAGATTTTCTTTGGGCAGCTCGTACTGCTCCAGCAATTTTAGCTAAAAGAAATGACTGTGCTGAAGCTTTAATTGAATTGAGTAATGGTGGTGATTTAGAATCTGCTAAAGTAGCTACTTCTTGTCGTAGTGCTATTAGAAATGGAACTCCTTTAAGCTTGCCAGAAATGCAAAGTTTATTAAATCAATGGCGACTTACTCGTAACCCTCGTACTTGTCCTCATGGCAGACCAATTTATTTATCTTTAGAAGAATCAGCTTTAGCTCGTTTCTTTCGGCGACATTGGGTAATTGGAAAAAGTCATGGAATTTGAAGGAAGAAGGAAGAGGGAAGAAGGAAGAAGGAAAGAAATAAGGAACATTTTATCCTAGGGCTTTACCTTCCCAACACACCGCAATAGCGCAAAATAAATCAGAAATTTGTAATATTTTTTTGTAGAATTAAGGAAGAAGGAAAAAGGAAAGAAATAAGGAACATTTTATCCTAGGGCTTTACCTTCCCAACACACCGCAATAACGCAGAATAAACCAGAAATTTGTAATATTTTTTTCGTCGAATTAAGGAAGAAGGAAAAAGGAAAGAAATAAGGAACATTTTATCCTAGGGGTTTGGTTTCCCAACCCACCGCAATAGCGCAGAATAAATCAGAAATTTGTAATATTTTTTTGTAGAATTTTGGTTTCCAAAATCAAAGGAAGAAGGAAGTTTTAATATTTTTCGTAGGGGTTTGGTTTCCAAATCCAAAGCAAGAAGTTGTAATTTACAGAACTGCCACAAAAAAATATTTAACTGTCTATAGATTTATCTATTTTCTTTATTTATTTTTCCTTATTCCTTCTTTTTTATTCGTTTTTAATGACAACCCCAATTATAAAGAACTTGAGAAAAATCTAACACTTTTAATTGAGACGGTTTAATGAAAAAATTACCAATTCCTACATCTCCCCAACAGATATTATGTATTTCATCATCATAATCTGAATTAATTTGTAATAACAAAATATAATCCTCATGTTCAGGATAGCAATAACGAAGATATCCTTGAATAAAAGAAGGATTACCTCCTACCTGATGCACACTTTCATCAATCAACAAACACTGACAATACCATTCGTCGTAAATATCTAGGAAATCACGATTAAAATTAGGAAAATGCCGACCGAAAGCTCCATCCAATATATTTATGGGTGCATAAGAATGGATAAAACTTAAGCTAAACTCACCCTCTACAGGACTACCAAAAGTAGTTTCCTGATACTCTTCTAAAAAATCAAAATCTGTTACTAAATTATTAACGTCTTCGACAATTTGATCAAAATATATAATTCTGAAGCCATCTTGATTAGTTTGATCGCTATAATCTAAACCATATATATCGTGAGCATCAATATAAAATTGTAAAATTCCTTGAGCGGGAAAATTCTCTAACTGAGGTATTTTTGAAAAGTTAAGTTGGGCTAACAATTTTAAATATTCACCCTTTTTATTAGTTGGATAATCAATTGTTCGAGGTAAATAGGTAAGTCCTCCAAATTTACTTTGCCACCATTGCGTAGAATTAGGTTGAATATCAATTTTTAAATAAGGTTTAATGCTATTAGCGATCGCTTCATGGTAAGGTTCTAATTCTTCAGGTAAGTTTATATCAAGTGACGATTTCATAATTAGGTCGTCCTATAGATGATGTAGGATAAAATTATAACCTACATTTCCAAGTCAAAAATAATTTTAATTATAATTAGGTCTAATATGAATTATTCCCAATATCGACAGTTATTTTATTCAGAAATTAATCAACCTGATGAAAAAATAGATTTAGCTAAAGCTGCTCTTTATTTAGCTTTAGAATATGAACCAGAATTTGACCCCGATGAATATCTGAATGCTCTAGATACCATGGCAGATGAAGTCCGAGAAAAACTACCAGAAACACTTTACCCTCTACAAATTATTAAAACTATTAATAACTATCTCTATGATGATTTAGGTTTTGCTGGAAATACAATTGACTATTACGATCCACAGAATAGTTTTCTGAATCAAGTAATAGAAAGACGTACTGGTATTCCAATTACTTTATCCCTAGTTTATCTAGAAATTGCTAATAGAATTAACTTTCCGATGGTTGGTATTGGAATGCCAGGACATTTTTTAATTCGACCTGATTTTGAAGAAGCTGGTATATATGTAGATGCTTTTAATCGAGGTGAAATTCTTTTTCCTCAAGATTGTCAAGAAAGATTGGCCACTATTTATGGTCGAGGGGTAGAGCTACAACCTCAGTTTCTGGCAAAGGTAAGTAAAAAACAATTTTTAGCACGAATGTTGACAAATCTGAAAGGAATTTATTTGAACCGAAATGAGGGGTTAAAAGCTATTGCAGCTATCGACCGGATTTTATTATTATTTCCAGATGCAATTGTAGAAAAGCGAGACCGAGGCGTATTATATTACCAGTTAAACTTTTGGGCAGAAGCTCGTCAAGATTTAGAGAGTTATCTAGTAAATCTTCCTCAAGCAGAAGATGCAGAGATAATTAGACAATTACTGGCTAGTATGAGTCAAGATTTATAACTGAATATGAAATATTTGGGGAACCCCATTTCTCATATTTCAGACCTTATATACAAGAGTAAAAATACATTGAATAAATGTAGTTATTAATTTTTGAGGAATAGCAGAATGAAAAATATTTTTAATTCAGGGGAGTCGAACAATAAATCCAAAAAGTTTGGTGATTTTAGGCAAGGAATATCAAAATTTTTCTACCTTTTTTTTGCAGGATTTTTGGCAATTATTAGTAGTGTTTTAATTTTTACCGCTCAACCAGCAGATGCTATAGATGAAATTAAAATTACCTATGACGGTTTGAATATACCTATAGCTATTGCCGATCTAGTAACTTTTGCTGAGACAGGAGAACAGTCTGAGCAATTAAAGTCACTATTTTTAACTGCAAATGCTACTCAGGAAAATATTGATACAGTTCGGGAAATTTTAAATTACAAATTAGAGGTTGAAGCTGACTTTGTCAATACATTATTAGAATCGCGTTATGGCAAACTTGGTGTGGAAGAATTTAGTCGTTATTTTGCTCCAGATAGTAATGTATCTCAAGTAACTAACGATATTATTGATACAGTTAATCGAATGATTAGTGATGGAGAAATATCATTTTTAGAAATGGTGCAAGAGTTTAAATGGACAGATAAAATTGTGATTGATGCTAAAGGTATTGAAACATTTTTTGTAGAGACTATTGATTTGGCGAAAAGAGGACTAGATTTTCTCAAAGCCCAGCCACAGGTACAAAAATTATTCTGTGAGTAGTCTCCATGGAAGGAAGAAGGAAGAAGTAAAAAGTAAGAAGTAAAAAGTAAGAAGTAAGAAGTAAGAAGTAAGAAGTAAGAAGTAAGAAGTAAGAAGTAAGAAGTAAGAAGGCAGAATGAAAAATTTGGTGTTGTCTGAATTTTCAGCTTTTGATACGTCAAATACAGCAATGGTGACTGTTATAATAATTAATGAGGGCTTGCTGATTAATTCTAAAAGTATTGACTGATATTGGTTTTAGCGTTTTAGAGTTGAAAAAAGTACCAACTTTTCGGTGGCAAGAGCTGCATAAAGCTAGTATTTTGGGATGATTATGACAGAAAAATTAAGAGACAATTCTTAACTCCTACCTCCTCGCTCATTCCCATTTCTCTCCTCCACCGGAGGGGCCCGCGGGTGGGTTGTCTCCTGTCTCCTACCCCAGCAAAAAGACTTTCCATACGCAAACCCTAATTATTAATTGTTGAAAACCAATTTTTTGTCAGAAAATTTAAGGAATGAAACCCAATATCTGCCCAGGCAATTAAGAGAAAATTGAAAATAAGGACTTGACTTTTATTCTTCCTTTTCTTGTAGAAAGTTTCCAGTTTTGAAACACTAAAGATAAGTAACTTAAGGCGGTTTTTTTTATTTTAACTGCTTGAATAAATGATTCAGGTGCAGATGAAAAATAAGAAGTAACTGCACCTAAATTATCTATTTATTTAGGGCTTGCTGATTAAATCTTAAAACATTGACTGATATGGGTTTTAGCCTTTTTAAGTAGAAAAAAGTAAAAGTGCGAGGTTTTAGGTGGTAATGGTTCAAAAATTTAGGAATTTAGTCAAGAGTTGGGCAGAAAAATCAAGGGACGATTCTTCCTACTATCTTTTCTATAATTATTTCTCCTGACTGCTGAGGACTCCCTTGACCAAAAGACTTATTCAGCAAACCCTATTTATAGTATTGTTCTTCTGCTACTCTCTTCAAACGTCGTAGTTGAGCTTCCATATCTGCCTTTGTCCATGAAGCAGCAAACTTATTAAAACCGAATTTAATTACAGGATTAGGTATCTCAAATTCAAAACGATTTAATAAACAAGTACCTTCAGCTTCTGGTTGACATTCCCAGCGATCGCGACCTCGAAAAAAGCCCTTAAATTCCCAGACAATTAAACCAGGTTCTCGTTCTGCCACAACACTATCTAGAGAGGGATGTATAAAAGGAATATTTATGATAAATCTACTACGACTTCCCACAAAAGTATCCCATTTGCCCACAGGTTCACAACGTAACATTGGATTTAACCACTTGTGCATGAGAATGTTATTCGTAATACAATCCTCTACGATAGTGGCACTGGCACGAATTAAAATAGATTGCTCAAAAACTTGACTAAATGACATAGTTACCTTCAAGCTATAAGGCATATATTGGTAATCTCATTAGGTTGCTAATTTAAAGGTCACATTAACCCAAGAAAACCATGAATGGCACTTGGCAAATTATTACACAATCAATCAGTGAGCCAATTCAGGCTAATTTAATGTTAGCCTCAAATATTTTGGCACAAACTGAAGCAAATCCCTTAAATCAATTGTCCCAAAATATAAATCAAATCAGAATTTGGGACACAATTGGAGCAATTGCAATTCTAGCAATTGGCTGGATAGTGGCTTCGATTATTTCCGGCATAGTTGGAAAAATATTCAAAAAGACAAATATCGATAACAAAATTGCTGGTTGGGTAACAGGTAGTCCGGAACAAGCTCAGAACCTACCCGTGGAGAAATGGATCTCCTCTTTGATTTTCTGGATCATCATGATCTTTGTTCTGATAGCTTTCTTCGATAAGCTCAACCTCACGGCAGTTTCTGAACCTCTCAATGCCTTCCTGACCGAAATAACTAGCTTCTTACCTAATGTGGCGGCGGCCCTAATTTGGCTAGGTATTGCCTGGTTAGTGGCAACTATAGCTAAATTAGCAGTTAGCAGAGGACTGAAGACATTTGGTTTAGATGACCGTCTCAACCAGCAAGTTAGTGATGGACAAACAGAAAATCAAGTCGAAATTAGCGATACTATTGCTAATGCTATCTATTGGTTGATTTTCTTGCTATTCTTGCCTGTAATCCTGGAAGCTTTACAACTACAGATTGCGCTACAACCTGTTCAGAACATGGTTGACCAAATCTTGCAATCTCTTCCCAGAATCCTCAAGGCTGTTATTCTAGCTGGAGTAGGTTGGTTACTTGCTACTGTAGTTAAGAAAGTTGTTACTAATCTTCTGGCTGCTACAGGTGTAGACCAAATGGGTAGTAGGTTTGGTATGAGTCAAACCACTGGCAGTCAAAATCTTTCTTCAATTATTGGCACAGTAGTTTATGTATTGATTTTGATTCCTGTAGCGATCGCTGCTCTAAGCGCTCTGGATATTGAGGCCATTACTACTCCAGCAGTGGCGATGCTCAATGATATTCTGACGTTTATCCCGAAAATCTTTGCTGCTGCTGTGATTTTGGTAGTTGCTTATTTTGTTGGTAGATTTGTTAACGATTTAGTTACCAGTCTTCTGACTAGCATTGGTTTCAATAACCTGTTCAATTGGCTTGGTTTGAGTTCAACCCCGCCATCTACACGACCAGCTTCTGACCCAAATGCTACTGTAATTCAGGGTGAACCTGGTACTCCTGGGGCTAAATCTACTGCACGGACTCCTTCTGAAATTGCTGGTATTGTAGCTTTTGTGGGCATTATCCTTTTTGCCACAGTTTCAGCTACCCAGATTATGGAATTGGAGGCTCTGACCTTAATTGTCAATGTTGTAATTTATATTGCAGGTCGGGTTCTTTATGGTTTAGTTGTATTGGCTATAGGTCTGTACTTGGCTAACCTTGCTTATAATTTAATCAGCAGTTCTGGTAATGCTCAAGCTCGACTTTTGGGCCAGTTAGCTCGAATTGGGATTATTGTATTAGTCTCGGCTATGGCCTTGCAACAAATGGGAATTGCTCCGAGTATTGTGAATCTAGCTTTTGGACTTTTCATGGGAGCAATGGCAGTAGCTATTGCTTTAGCTTTTGGTTTGGGAGGAAGAGATATTGCTTCTTCTAAGATTCAAGAATGGTTAGAGCAGTTCAAAAATAAGAATTAATATTCATTAAAAGTTCTACCACAATTCTTGATTTGGGAGAATGGGAAGTTCAACAATTCTATAACCCGTTCTCCCTAAGTTTAAAGTTGAACTATATCTACAAAGTCACAAAAATATTTAATCAATCATCCCAAAAATTCATAGACAACTGATAACCTTGTAGAATTTGTTCCGCAGACTCTTTACTTCTCCTACTTTCCCATCTGTAAGCATGACGCATTCTTATGGCAAAAGAATTTATCTCCCAGGCACCACATAGATTTCAGGAGGAGTAGTTGGTTGGTAAGTTGGACGAGCATTTAGAACTCTTTCTCCACTATCAATTGCTTCTTGAAGATATGTCCGCTTTATTGCTTCGTGACATTGAGGATATAAATAAATAGTTCTAGCATATTTCAAAGCATCTGCTAATTCAGTCATTTGATTATAAGATAAGACCATGTCGTGAACTCCAAGGGTCTATAATAATCTTACTTTGTATGTTAGAAATACGTTGTTTTGCTGAATAAATAACTGATTTACAAGTTTGCGCAATAAGCAGTGTTGCAGCCCAATATAATTGTTCCGAGTGCTAAGAAAGATGTTGCTAATAACTTTTTCATAGTCAAAATTACTCTAGAATAAAATGATTTTTACTTAGAATTATTCGATTACATTATAAGCAAAAGTTATTCATTTAGTAATTAGAGAAAATACGGTGAATTTTCAGAAAATCCTATCCATATTTTGTAACAAACTGCAAAAAAAAAGTAATTTCAATAAATAATTATTATTTTCATTTGTGAAAAATCTTTATTTTTATAGATAGGTTTAATCCTTAAAACAGTAATCATACTAAATCCAGTTTAGCTAGACCACAAACAAGTCAGACAATCTATAACTATATATATATCAAGCTTTTCTTAAATAAGATATGTGGCCTATAGTAATCGGATTTCTCATGATATAATAATATCGAGGTGCGTTTCAGTTCACTTACTCACAAGTTATTTCTTAGTCTATTACTAAAACGATCTAGTTTTTATGAGTACAGAAGTTCGTACAACAGAAGCAGCATTTTTACTCAATATATCTACAGGTAGGCTGCGGATACTACTCCAACAAAACAGAGTTTTAGGAGCCTACAAAGTCAAAAGATTGTGGATGATTCCTCTTAATAGTAGAGGAGTGCCAGAAATTACACCTGGTCGTCGAGGTCCTGAAGGAACTTGGAATAAGGCTGAACGTACAGGCAATACCTTTATCCATGTTCTACGAAAAACTATTGACTATAACCGAGATAATAAAACTTCTCATCCCGCAATTGCTGTAAAAGTGGGAGAAAAAAAAAATTATTGCCACGCCCTAAAAATTAACGGACCTTGCCAAATAGTCTATCAGCCACATCAGCCTAACAGAAATCAGGCAGGCGGTGCCCGTCTGTGGATTGAAGTTGAGCCACAACATCAAGTAGAACAAATTTATTTTTCAAGAGGAGATTATGGTCCGCCTCCGGAAGTTATCGAGCAGAGGCAAAAGTTTAAAAGAAAAAGGAAAGAAAAAGATCAAAAATCTTCTCAGAAAAAGTGTTCGAGAAAATCAAAGAAAAAACCTTAGCCTTTAAGTAGCTAGAAAATATCTAGAATAAGGCTGGCTGATTAACTATTAAAGCACTGACAGATAAAGACTTTAGTATTTTTACGCCTTGAAAAAGTGCGAGCTTTTTGGTAAAATTACTTTATTTTATTTATGTTTTACCAATTTTAAAAAAGAATGCTGTATTTAAGTGACACTTCAATTATTAAGTAATTAACACAGACTGAATATTTTTTTTGAGAATTATTAGCCAGTTATTGTTAATTATTCTTATTTTTACCTCTCCACTACTCCCTTACTCCCCTACTCCCCCGCAATGCGAAAATGTAGCAAACATTTATCAAATTGGTATTTCTTAATTAGGGTTTGCGCTCAAAAGTCTTTTTGTCAGGGGAGAATCGGTGAATTCACCGATTGCTGAATTCAGGAGGAATGGGAATTATAGAAGAGGTAGGAGGAAGAATCTTCCCAAGATTGTTCTTCTCCTCGAAATGCCCAAAATGCGTTGAACCTATCCCACTAATAATATTTTTGCTAAAAACCCTAAATATTTTGAGAGTTAAAAACCAAAAATTAAGCTTTTTAAACACATTTTACTTAAAGAAATAAGTTTGTTAAAAATAGTGGGATAGGTTCTTCCTTTTTGAGCGATTGGAGCTAAAAACAAGGTATTTTTTCAAGAACTAAAAATGCTAAAACCTTTATCTATAAAAGCTTTGAGATTTAATCAGCAAGCCCTAATTAGGCATCAGATTCTTTTCCTCTAATTACTTGGTATTTTCTGGTATTAAGATGTGTCTAATTCAATTTAGGTAGGAAATTATCCTGAAGTATCTGCAAAGCCGTATATTAATTTAACAGCATCTGATTAGCATCTGATTAAAGATGTATTTCTATTTGGTGTTTTTATTCACGACTTTAATATCTTTTTGAGGACATTCCTTGTACAGAAACTCACAATAAATTGGAATAACAAATAGAATCATAGTTCCTGTTAGAGCTGATTTATAAACTGAGCTGTTTGCGCAGCATTCCGCAGGAAAACTCTTATGCTATCTAGGTCTCAGGAATTTCTGGTTTGCTGGCCAATAATCGGCAAAACCTTTGCCCTGTAAGAAATTCAGCCTCTTAAATATTTACTTTATAAATCAGCTCTTAATCAATCATCTACTATGAATTTACTGAAAATTACTAATCTTAATCTTCTGAATTGATAAATTATCTTACTACCAATCAATCAGATTTTTTGATTAATTAATCTCTATTAACTTTGCTGTTATTGATTTTGACTGAAATCTTTGATTTTCAACTTATTAATTAACTCTTCCTTAATTCGACCCATAATTGAAGTTTCATCCAGAGATTCTAAAATATGACTCACTACAGCTTTTGGACCTTCTTCTCCCCAAGATGCACCATTAGCAAGATAAGTTTTGGTTACTTGTCCAATTCCATAAGATGATAAACCGGCCACTGCTGCTTGAGTCACTGCTACAGATAAATAAGGCGCTAAAGACAACCCAGCAGTAGCAGGTGCTGCTAAACCCAATAATCCTTTCACAGAACTTAATCCTAGATTTGCCAGTAATTCACTAGCTGTAATGCCACCCATACTAATAGCTATCTTTTGCAGTAAATCTATTGCTCCACTTTGGCTCATTTGAATTCCATACAACTTTGATAAAGTCAATATCATAGCTATGTCAATTACAGCTCCACTGAGAATATCTACCACAGTTATAGGATTAAGAGCGATCGCCATTGCTTTGGCCATTACAGCTTTCCAGATTACTTGATTAGCACTTTGTTCGCGAATTTCTATTTTCCGGCGTACCAATTGCTCGTTGACATTATCAGCGTAGAGCATACTATTGAGAGCTACCAGAGATTTACCTTCTTGGTCTAAAATTTCTAATATTTTTAGCTTTAAATCTTCGATCTGGGGTTCTCCTCGTTCCATCTTGACCACAATATTACCGTCGGGTTGTCGTAATGCCTTAGCTACAAGTGGGTAAGCTGCTGCCATGACTATTTCGTTGGGAGATAGTAGCTCACGGACTCGCTCATCTCGAATTTTATTGTATATAGCTAATCTATCTGCTTCTGGATACTGGTCTATTTTATTAAATACCAACAAAATTGGTTTACCAGCATCTCGTAATTGGGAAAGAGCTTCATATTCTACTTGGGTAATATCTCCTGCCACAATAAACAAAAGTAAGTCTGCCTGTTTTGCCACCTGTCGGGCCATCAATTCCCGAGTTTCTCCATCTACTTCATCAATACCGGGAGTATCAATAAGTTCAATTTGGGATATTCTATAAGAAACTAGAGAGGTCTCAGATGAGGATTCTGTTTCTTCTAAGTTCTCTGTCCCTAATTCCCATTGCTTGATTTCTGTAATTTTAGTAACACCGTGAATTGGACCTGTTTCAAATACTTTTTCACCTAACAAAGCATTGAGAACTGAAGATTTACCTCTTCCTACCATACCGAATACGGCAATATGTATAGAAGCTTTTTCTAGTTTTTCTAACATTGATTCTAAACCAGAAATTTCTGAGTCTAATCCTGTTCTTTCTTCAGGAGTTAAATCTATGTTATCTACGATTTCTTTTAAAACATCTTTAGCGTTGCGAATGTTAAGTTCTGCTTGAATATCTGCAAAGCTTAGTATTGTATTGTCTAGTTCTTGATCTAGATTCATGTTTGGATGGTTTTCATTTAATAACTAATGCCCTATTCTAGTTTTGTAGAATAACTTCAATAAAAATAACTTTTTCTACCTATAAATAGCCAATTAATTGGGATTGACTACTCAGATAATCTATGAATATTTATTCTGCATTTTTGTATTATAAGTCTTATTTTCCGTCTTACGTTTTGAATTATAAATTGTTTTAGCGGTAGGATAAAAGCGATCGCTAAGGCTCAACATTTAGTAGATATCTCCAGGAAATAAATTTGCCCTTTATTTAGCATAAGTCAAGAGAAGTATAAGTTACTCACAAAATTATTTTCCGTACCGTTTACCTAGAAATATCTTCCCTGTTTCCTGTTCTCTACTATTATGGGCAAAAAGTCGATATCTTTATTCGGAGATTTCTAGTGATTTAGTTGCTCTTCATAAAGAGTAACTTTATTTAACAAGCTATTAGCTTTTCCTTAAGTCATGCTCCACTTGCCAGCATTTAGCTAGAGCGCTAAAAACCCAAGGGTTTAAGTCCCCCACGCTTGCTTATTTGAAAAAGCCCATGGTGCGCTTTTATGGTGGTTTTAATCCCCCATTATACACTTTGAGAAGCTGATAGCTGACCGCTATTTCAATGTTCAAGAAAAATTGAGAAACATCCTAGCTATTACTTAATATATATAGTTGCTTTCATTCACTATAAAATATAACTATTTCTGCAACTTATTAAACTTTCGGCATATCTATAACTTTTACTGTAATCTACATTTGTGAAAACTGCTAGAGTCTAATTTAGTCTAAATTTATGGTAATTTATTTAGATATTACTAACATAGTAAAATACTTGCTAAAGCTCTATAAAATTTCTTTCAACACTTCTATAATATTCGCGCTCTAGGACAATTAGAGTTTTAATAACTTTTACGATAGCTACAAAACTTCTATACTAAATTATCTAAACTATAATTAGCCTATAAAGTAAATTTTTTGCTTTAATAAAATCGTTTTTGACGTCGTGCTGCTACCGCCTTTCTCTTTCGTTTTTCCTGAGAATTGTCAAAGTACCGACGTTGTTTTACATCTGCAAGGATACCTGCTCTCGAAACCTGACGCTTGAATCGCCGGAGGGCCGACTCTATACCTTCGTTTTCACCTAGTAACACTTGGGTCATTACTTCTTCTTTTCGTCTTTACTGAACCTATGCTTAGTATTAGTATTTAGCTACCCACAGCTACAAGCTAAGGGATTATCTTATTATTTATTATTTATAATACGATCGCTAATTAAGCAACATATTTAATCTTTTAATGTTTAATATATTTTTGATTTATTTTATATATGTACATCAAGTATAAGTCCACCAGATCAATGATATTGGAAAACTTTACTCTGAGCTTTGTTTTAACATCAGAATATTATTCCTGATATTAACCTCACTTATCCTATAATTTCGGAAGCTTTAACAGTTTTTAGTACCCCCCCGGTTGAAATGGTTTCTATAAATCGGAAGGTGCGTGGAGGAATTGAAATCTCTTTCTAAACATTTACTGCTGACTGCTGACTACTGATTGCTGATTGCTTATTTAAAATCTTCTAACGAATGAAAGATAAATCAACCCTACCAAAGTTAGTACTTAAGGCAACGTGCATATTTTCTAGAGCTTTCACTAACCACATAACTGTTTCTCTAGTATGTGATTCGTAATGGTTAAATAGTATAGAAAATCGTTTTTCTAAGTATGGTTTTACTCTATAGCAGACCAAAACGATTTTCAGTAGGAGGCCAATTGTTGTTATTGGACCCAGGTTAGCCATTAGATTGAGAAATAGAAAGTGTTGTGGTTTTTGGGTGCTTTCTACAATTAGAAATCCTAACATTTGATTACAAGTTCTCATCAGCAAAAAGTCATTAAACTGTTTGTCATTACTGTGAGACATAGTATTTTTTAGCTGCTTATATAGTTTATCTTGAAACTGATGCTTAATAGATTTGGAATCTACATCAAAAGATGTACTTAAGTATTCATAGAAGGTTTCTTTAAAAGAACCATAGGATTGAGGTTGTCTAACATGGGTTAGAAAACTTTTTGCATTATCTCGATAGTTATTACCATTTTCTATTTTACCTACAAATTGTTTAATTGCTGATAATACTTCCCGATCGCTCAAAAGAGTAGGATTTTGAATATTGTTGATGCCTTGCCAACTAGATGCTGTCAAGTTTGAAAGGGAAGTTCCTCTTTCAGAGGCATTGGTTACTACTCTCTGTCTAATTTTATGAGTTACATATTTGGATAAGTCTATTTCAAATTTTCTCTGTTTCTGTCGTTGAATTTTTCTGATAACTTGTTGATGTTCATAACTGCTGTCTGGGGTAACTAAACAATGTTGGTATAGGTAAGGATAGCGTGGAATTAGAGTTCTTAAAGGTTGAGCTAGAGCACTATTAGTGTTTCTACAATTTACTGTTTCTTGGTTAATTAATTCTGTTAAGCGTTTTAAGGATAGAAATTGCTCGCTTCTTGTAAATGCCTTAACCAGTTCTAATAATTTTTTACTATTACGAGAACCATAGTAGTGGCGACGCGTTTGTTGATTTTCGACTTGATCAAAAAGCTTCATTAATTCTACTAAAACATCCTTTTTATAGTTGTAAGGTTGTTTTCTGTTAATAACTATATGACAGCAGCGATTTAAGATAAAATTAAAATCTTCTTCAATTTCTGGCAATGCTGTAATTCTGTCTAGTGCTTGAGATATTTCTCTGTCCGGATATCCAGAACCATTAATAAATAATATTCTAAATCTTTCAATTACTTCTGTTGAAGACTCTAGGTCTATCAATTGGATAAAATGGTTATAGATATCTTGTTCATCTTGAGATTTGTATTTGTTATATTCGTCCATAAGATTTTTCATTTTATATACCTCCTACCTACTTTAAGATTTTTATCTTCCAGGGCTAGTCAGACGATTAATTAGCATCTATAAAGTTTGTATAAAACTTTATATTTAATTCCAAATTTTAGGTTGATATTTACTTTACTATACTAGGTATCATTTTTATATATAACTCAGTATTAAAACCCCTTAAATTATTGTATATCTAACATCGGTACTCTACAGTTGATTAATACTCATAATTTTAATTATCTTCAAAATTTACTGAATTTGTGTGAAGTTTCAGTAAAGATTTTGCTTTATTAAAAACTCTCCTTCATGGGTCAATTTTGATTATACTGATTTATCGGTAGCAGCTACTTCCAACTCTATACAAATTTTTCGTTACTGATTGTCATCTACATAAGATAGTCTAAATTTTCTTAATCCTTGCTAGACAAAGTTTTGGTTATTTTGTCTGATATCAGCTCTAAATTATGACAAAATTTACCAAACTTAAAAAAAATTTTTTCCCTTGAGAATTATTTATACTTTTTATTTTTTCCTGATTGTTCAGTTAGCTCCCAAAAAATAAATTGACTTCAAAAATAATAAATACTCTAATATAATTATTACACATATTTGAGTAGGACTGCCAATAGTTATGGTCTGTCAGATTACCTTATCTCAATTAACTGAAATCTTGACTGCTACAACAGTTACAAATTTTCAGATTCCGGAAAAAATATTAATTACAGGCATTAATACAGACACTCGTAACTTACAATCTGGTGAAGGATTTGTGGCATTACGAGGTGAAAAGTTTGATGGCCATAAATTTGTGAAGCAGGCAATGGAAAAAGGTGCTTCTTGCGTCATTGTTGAGGAAGAATATACCTTAAATAATAGAGCTACACAACAGTCAAATAGCGTACCTATATTACAAGTAGAAAATACTTTAGAAGCTTACCAAAAAATTGCTCGTTGGTGGCGAGATAGGTTTGCCATTCCTGTAATTGCGGTCACAGGTTCAGTGGGTAAAACTACTACTAAGGAATTAATTGCTAAAGTCTTGGCTACTCAGGGTCAAGTTCTGAAAACTGAAGCTAACTATAATAATGAAATAGGTGTGCCTAAAACTCTACTAAGACTTTCCTCTGATGATCATTATGCTGTGGTGGAAATGGCAATGCGAGGACCAGGGGAAATAGCAGAATTAACACATATTGCCAATCCGACAATTGGCTTAATTACTAATGTTGGTACTGCTCATATTGGTCGTTTGGGTTCTGTTGAAGCGATCGCTGAATCTAAGTGTGAATTACTTGCAGAAATGTCTTCTAATAGTATTGCTATTTTGAATTATGATAACCGACGCTTAATGGAAACTGCTGCTAAGTTTTGGTCAGGAGAAACTTTTACTTATGGTTTACAAGGAGGTGATTTACAAGGAAAATTAATTGATTCTCAAACTATAAATGTTGCAGGTGTGGATTTACCTTTACCTTTGCCAGGACTTCATAATGCTTCTAATTATTTGGCAGCATTGGCTGTATTTAAGGTAATTCATGGTCAAAGTATTTCTACTAAAAATCTCTTCCAACCTTTGATTAATAATTTATCGGTTCAATTGCCAGAAGGTAGGGCAAAAAGATACAATTTAGATAATGATATTCTAATTTTAGATGAAACTTATAATGCTGGATTAGAGTCGATGATTGCTGCTCTAAATTTGTTAGTTGAAACTCCGGGAAAACGTCATGTTGCTGTGTTAGGAACTATGAAAGAGTTAGGAGATAAATCAGTTTTGTTTCATCAACAAGTTGGTAATGTTGTGCGAGATTTGAATATTGATGGTTTATTTATTTTGGCAGATTTTGAAGAAGCACAGGCAATGGCTATTGGTGCTGCTGGTTTGCAGTTTATAGAGGTAGAAAATATTAGTTCTAACGATGTTCATCAGAAATTAGCAACACATTTGCAGGAGTTTTTACAACCAGGCGATCGGGTTCTTTTTAAGGCTTCTCATTCTGTGGAGTTAAATAAAGTTGTTGAGATTTTAATTAACAAGTAATGTATTTATAGCACAGGCATCTTGCCTGTCACAGTTGTATATTAACTGATATAAAGCACCCTGTAATATTAAATCCATATTTGTTCTTGACTTTATTAAATATGAAATTTTTAAGAAGCAGACCAATTATAAATTATATAAGATAAAACATTATCAGAAATAACAGTTGTATGACGACAATTATTATGTAAGTTCGTTTGAATGCGTCGTCATATTTTTTGTAATTTATATTTGACATTGCAACTCCAGTACCATAAGAACCTCCAATTATCGTATAAAAACGTAAAATATCCTCTGGAATATCAAAAATAGAATAGTTATCTAAGTAACACATGACAAAAGTTATCGTGTTGATGTGAAAATAATAGATAAATATTGCCATGTGAAGCATAGAAAGAACATCAGCAGAACTTTCTTCTTGATAAAAAGAGCTGTAAATACCCGTAAAGCAACACATTATCAAAATCATAGGTATATGTGTAACTATAGCCCAAAAAAATCTGCTATTTCTTGTGTTTTTATTTTTCCCTAGAATATAAAAAAATCTTGTTACGCTAACAAAAACTATTCCAGTTATAATCCTTTGAGAAAATATTTGAGGGTTATTCCCCAAGAAATTAAGAACTGAAGAATTTATTGAATCTAGTGGTACTAATAATGTAATTGACACCCAAAAAGATATTCCACACAAAACCACTGTTGCTACAACTGCTTTTATTAGATTTATTGCCGAGTAGAAGAAAAAATAAAATAGGTATAGTACGAAAACGAACAATGAAATAAAGAACAAATTTTCTGAAAGACTTATAATAATACTGGGAAATGTAGCTACGATGTCAGGAGATTGCATAAATGCATAAATAAACCCTGTTAGAATATAAACAAATAAAAGGATGAAAAAAGCTTTTACTTGCCAAGTCATCGTTAACGTTATTCTTTCCCAAATTTCGCCTATAGTCAGATTTTTTGAGGTTATTTTTCTATCTTCTGCTCTTTTATTTAATATATTTACTGTTTCTTGTTCTCGTCTTTTTGCTTGTTCTAGCTTTTGCTCTTGCCTTTTTTGTTCTCGCCTTTCTTCTTCTTTAAGTTCAGCTTCTTTAATCAGTTTTTTACATCTGTCAATTTCTCGCTCAACCTGATTAAGTCCTCCTTTCATAAGATTTATTTCTCGATCTATATTCTGATTTTTTTCATAAGAATTTTCATTAATCCATACTGTATCTTTGCTTGCTTCTTTATGCCATATCTAATTTTCTATTCGTGTTTTTTCGGAGATAAGTGAAGAAAGTTCAAAATTTAATTTTTGCAAGTCATTCATTTTGCTTTTTGTATTTTGGTTACGACAAATATATAATATTCTTATACCAATTTGAAAAAAGAATGTTACAAATAATAAGTGTAATAAAAAGATTTTGTAGGAAATTTATCTTTGACAAAAAAGATAATTTACGACCTGAAAACTGGTATTAAATCCATTCATTCTGACTCCTGAATTCTGGATTATGTTTGCGGAGCATGACAAACGGAAATTCTAATAAATATCCTAGCTATTTGTAGCAAACATTTATCAAATTGGTATTAGACTATTATTTTGATGTTTAAATATCTCTGTCTGGGCAGGTTTTAAGAAAAATTATACTATTTCAATAAAGATGTATAAATACTCCAAATAATGCTCTTTTTGACTACTCCCCAGACTAAAGTCGCGGGGATTCTAAGCAGATAATACGCAACAGGCTAAATCCGTGTTGCTTCGTTTTTTCTTAGCTGACCAAAGATATATTCTCTGGGGACAAGTCAAAGTGCCCCTACACAGTCGGCTTAAGTAGGGGCGTTAACGATAGTTATGCGAAGCAAACGGCCGTTCGCCCCTACAGCTTTGCGGCTTACTTTTGTGATTATATTTGCAGCCCCGTTACAGTCTGCATTAATTAACCAATTATTACTACTTCTATACAAACCACGCTTTATTCTTTTCCCTGACGGTTTCCAATCATTGGGTTTCTCACCATAAATAGGCAGATAGTCACCATCTAAAAATGAAGGGGCGAATGCCATTCGCCCCTACAAGTATAACTTTCTTCAGTTTCTATCAGTATTATTCCATATTCATCACACAACTGAGCTATTCTTTCTTTGAGTCTAGCTGTGGGAATTGGTACAAATTCTGAATGACTTTTCTTTCCTAATTCTATTTGATTTTTCTGACCTTTATTCCAACCAAAAACAATTGTACCAATAGAATTTTCGTGCGCAATGATTAATGACTATTCTGGCTGCTTTATTTATACCGTCACGCATTTGGCGGTTACGCTTTTCTGTAATGGCAGCTAGTTTATTTGACCAAAATCCAGTCGGTTTATTTTCTTTAATAGTTGATATCTTTTTGTTGTACAAACCCACCCCTTTAGTTCCCCTCCCGGGAGGGGATAGGGGTGGGTGTTTACCATCTATAATTAAGCTTGTACCCACATTCGATACACAGGTCAACCAATTATTTACACCATGGTCAATTCCTAATACATTTTCTTGATTTAATAGAGGTTTAACTACTATTTCTTTTTCATAGACAAATTCCCAAGAAAAACATTTGTTTCTCGGTAATATTCTCAGTTCTTTAAGAGAAGCAAAATTGAGATTACTCGGCATAGGAATATAAAAACAATCTATTCCAAACCAGCGGTTACAGGTATTCCCTAGTGGTATTCTAATTTGATTATCTTTAAGTTTTAATGCTTGCTTAGGGTAACTAACTGTAGCCATTCCCCCTTTTTTTCTATAGAAGCCATTTGGGATCTATTTAACAAATTACAAGTCCAATACCCATCTGGGTTTTATGATTCTGGCAGTCATTTTTCACAATTTTTCGGTTTCCTGAACTCTTATAGTTTTTAGACTCCTTAAAACGGCTTTCCTGAAACTTTTGTATTTCCAGAAAAGATACGATCAGGGGTTCTATAGTTAGGAATCCTTGCTCTGTCTGATACTTTTCCTTCACTATAGGCTTTTATTAGACAATAATAAGAACGAAATGATTCAGCTACAGTTCTCAATATTTGTTGTGCTGCTTGAGAATGTAAGACTTTATAGTGATTGTTCTTTTTGTAGACCTTTTCCAAGTCATATTTACCTAGAGTTTTGTGAGACTTAAAAAATAATTGCCGGCTATAATATATTCCCATGTTAGTTAGCTTGTGAGACTGTTCACATAAGAATGTTAAGATAGCAATTAATTCAGAATTTTGAGCAACTAAAACTTGCTGACAAGAGTACATTGGAAACGGGCGGACCGAAAAGTTATTGTTGATCATAGTAACGGAGGAAAACTTTAGTTGTCTAGTCTCAACGATTCCCTTGTTTTCATGTCCCGATTCAAACACCGGGAGCTTCAATGTCGCTTTTCAGTAAAATAAAATACCGAAGATTAAAATCCGACTCCTCGCCTTTCATCTATCGCTTAAAAGACGATGGCTTTCATGCTCCCGTGTTATTTAGGTAAAATGCTAGAGAAGGATGGCAGAAATAACTGACCAGTTACAAAATCCTAAAACAATTATAAATCAAAAATGACTGACTGTCTTGAGTACGTATTACATTCTGGAGAGGCTGTGTGCGGAACTATTTCCGCACTTTAAAAGCGCCGTAGGAAACCTCGCCAATTAGCACTCGCTTTTAAAGGTATGACTTTTTTTAACTTCCGTGTAACGACACTAGAGCTTCACCCCTCACCCCCGAAAGTTGGCAGCCGCAGCAGGCCAGTTTTCATTGGCGCGGGCAATATTGCCTGGAATATCGCGTTCCCAGCGATCGCGAACCCCTAAACTAAAATTGAGATATAGCCTCCCTCCGACAATGCTCCAGGCTTCTGGAACGATAGGAGCTGTGTATCCATTGGCAACAGCAAAAGCACAGAAACCTCCATACTGGGGAGCATATTTTTCTGGGCTTGCTGCAAACAAGTCGCGATTTTTGGCACTGGAAAACAACCAGTTGACTCCCATCCAATTGTGAGTAAATTGTTTATTTCCTTGGACAGGTTTACCTACTTGAAAATACGCAACTGGGTCAGCACCTCGAATGGCAACTCCGTTTTCCGCAAAAATCGGCTCTGTGACATTGGCAACTTGAGATTCATCAGCCTTGTTGGACGATACGGCAATAGCAGGCGACACAGGATCGGTGGATAGTTCCACTGATGACTGAGGGAAATCTTTTGTTTGTAGGGAAGCACACCCTATGACCAACCCGAAACTAACTAAAGACAGGACAAAATATCGACGTTTCATTTAACTTTTTCTCAAAAGGATTTTGGGATTGCAGAATCAACATCCTTAACTTAGGCTAGTCAACTGAGCAAACGGTGAGAAATTCCTGTTTAAACCTGAATTATTTAATTAGGCCTTGCTGATTAAATCTAAAAGCATTGACAGATAAAAGTTTTAGCATTTTTTAGTTAGAAAAAGTCCAAGCTTTTAGGTCGTAATGGTTCAAAAAATTAGCATTTTAGGCCAGAGTTGGGCAGAAAAATCAAGGGAAAATTCTTACTCCTACTTCCTCGCTCATTCCCATTTCTCCTGTCTCCTGTCTCCTACCCTTACCCATAAGACTTTTTCCGCAAACCCTAATTATTAGACATCTCCAGAAAAGAGGGAATAGGTATAGAGGAGGAAAGAACTGACAAGTTCTGTATGATAATTGATTTTATTTTTGATTTTTGGAGATGTCTATTAATTATTAATTATTAATTATTAATTATTAATTATTCAGTAACTTCTAACCTCTAACTTCTGACTTCAGCTATAATCTCCACCAGAACCATACCGCCATTGTTCAATCCAACGACGATAATAATAATATTGCGCCAGAGGAATTTTTGTCACCAGAAGCCCCATCTTATCTCCTATAGGATATAATAAACTAAAAATTCCCAAATTAAAATAATGTCTCATCCAATCTAATAAATTTCCGATGCCAACTTGAGGAATAATTTTAATGACTAAACCTGGTTGCTTTAAAGAAGTCATAAATAAAGTTTGTGCTAAAGCAGGAAACTGCACGACATCTTGCAGAAAAGGTATAAGTACAAATTCCCCTAATCTATCCATTACCTGAAATACACCTGCCAATAGTTGATTAATTTGATTTGGTTCAACTTTTTGGTCTACCCCTACACTCATAGAACGTTGAAACAACCAAGTGACTGATATACTGGGCTGATAAGGTTGCAAAAGTGCTAAAGCATTTGAAGAAAGATTGTCAGTTTGGAGAGCTTCATCAATACCCCCGGTTAGACGTTTCAAGTGACGTACCATAGCTCCAAAACCGCCAAAACTAAGAGGAGACTGACTCCCGCTACTATCTCCCACTGGCAAAATACGATTCCAAGGAGTTTGAAGAGGACTTTGACGATAACAAGGAAAAAAACCAAACAGGGCACGTTGGAATGTAAGTTGACTAAGCTCCACTTTTTGATATTCAGGTAATAGGCGGAGATATTCTTCAAAGAATGATTCTAGGGAAATTCTATCTGGATGAGCATCTAAATAGGTAAATAGATAAGTAGTTCGTCCATCTCTAGCAGGAAATGCTTCCCAAAAGTATTGACATTGGTTTTGTATAGGAGTGAATGAGGCAAAAATGTCTCCTGTATCGTTTTTCGGGTATCCAGTGGCACAGGTACCAACTACTAAACAGACCGCATCAGGTTTTTTGCCTTGGCGTGCTTGTTTCACAATAGGAGAAAAATGCCCCATTGCATCTAGGAGCAGTCGAGCTTTGAATGATTGGCCATTACTAACCTGGATATTTATCCCATCTGGATGAATGGTTACTGCTTCGTAAGCTGTATTTTCAAATAGTTGACCACCTGCTTCAAGGAAACGCTGTTTGAGAGTTTCTAGGAGGTAAACTGGATCTACACCAATATTTAGGACATCTTTTATCCAAATGTCCTTGCTCTCTGGAAAGCTAATTCGGGCAGGGTTATATTCAGTGGCGATCGCTGTTTCTAATTCTTCTGAGGAGAGAAGGTCTAATTCTATAAATGTTTCTAGTTCTTTGCGGGATATATTCCATTCTTGTTTTCTACCTTTGAGGATACCTCGTTCTAACAGAGCTACCCGCCAACCTTTTTTTGCTAAGGTTGCTCCAATAAGTATACCCAGAGTTCCACCACAAATTACTACATCCCAGTCTAAAGTGTTTAATAATTGAGTTTCTTTTCTGACAGTAGTAGGAATAGAGATATTGTCTTCTCGAAGGTTTTGCCAAACCTGGTCAGCTTTCCGCAGACCTTGTAGAGGAGTTCCCGGAATTTGCGAGAGGACTTGTTCTGTTAAGGACATAATTTTTTGATTAATTTTTGCCGTAATTATTTTATTGCTGATTTTTAAATATTCATTCAAATTATAAGTAATTTTGGCGTTGCTGATTTGAGGTATGAAATTCAACTTTGGGTAAATTTTCAGCCAAAATAATAGTGCAAATTATAGCTATTTCCTCCTATTTAGTCTCCGAAAAACTTCTTTATAACTAATGACTCATTCCTCCTGACTCCTATGAAATCATACATTTATTCAGCAACGCCGTAATTTTATATAGCAATTATATTGTAATTGTAATCTTTGTAGTGAGTTTCAATAATTACAAAACAGATTTTTAGTTTAGAAGGATTTTTTAGTAATTTGAAGTATTATAAGATTTTGCTTAACTATGATTTAATATAACTATAACCATTTTTATTAATTGGTGAAGATGGCGTTGCACAGTGACGAATGATTTTTGATTGAATTGGATTTTTAATTTGAGAATTGCTAGTATTATTAATATTAGGTTTTTTGAGTCAAACTCTAAACTAATTTTTGGTAATATTATTCCATAATTTGCCACCTCGTTAAGATAATTATATTTATACTATAGCAATCCGCGCATTGGTTGTGACAATTTTTATAATAGCTAATTTGAACTGAAAACCTTTAAAATTATGAATCCTGACTTTCGCCACTACCACGAAAATATTACAAGTTAAATAGGATTGCTATATTTATGATTATTTTTAATAATTATTCAATTTTATCTAAGGTAACTTATAACATTTCTCGGCGTTGGTAAAGCGCGTGTATGATATTCATCTTAATTCTTTAGGAGTCAACCCACCCCTAACCCCTCCCAGGAGGGGAGGGAAAGGACCGAGTCAGGAGGGAAGAAAGAAGAAGAAACCCCGAGTAGAAGGAGAAAGTTTTTTGGTGGCGTAAAGGTCACGGAGTTCTATCGCGCTGTGATCCGGACATGATATCATACCTCAAATCACCAACGCCCATTTCTCCAAAGCAATACTATAGTTGATAACTATTGCCTCTACTTCTGATCGGGATTATTTCAGATATTTCCACCTAAATCTCGAAGTAAATTCAACCCTATTTTTGTTATTTTTACCCACTTAACTTTTAAATAGATGTAAAGAAACTCAATTGTTTTCCATTGTACACCTAATTTAATTAGATTATCTCATCATTACTATCTTAATAAATGAGAGTAAATAACAGTTTCAATCCTAAGAGAACTCTGTTTTTTCTAATCGCTCTTAACTTACTTAAAACCGATAAAAATTCTACCTGAAAAAGTTAAAAATAAGTTCATTAATATTTTATTTTTGAAGATAAAAATACTCAAACTTGTCAACTTTTCCTTCAAATTCTATTTGCTGCCAAAAACTAGGTTTCAAATACTGTAGATGACTCTAGTTTTTTGCAGCATTTTGGAATATCTAGATGATGATAATCGCAGATTTTAGAGACCATTACGATTATTACAAAATTTATCTATTCTTCCTCATTATTTTCATCTTCTTTTTCTACTTCTAGATTAATCTGCCTAAGATGAATATGTTTATGCCCTAACTGGATAATAAATTCATCCCCTGGTTTTAATCCCATTTCTTGTGTATAGTTAGCGCCTATTACTAACTGTCCATTTCTATGAACACAAGCACGGTAAGTAGCAGCACGCCCTCTTCCATCTTTAACATTGTTATCATCTAGATTTAGCCCCTTTGCCTGTAAAACTGCATCGTAGAATTTAGCAAGATTTACTCGTTTCTGCTTATCTTTTGTAGTTGAATAATATCCGCAAGCAATAGCAGTATCTTTCTTTGACTTGTGCGAGAGTTCTTTTACTTTCTTCAACAATGCTTTACCAGTCAGTGGAGTATTTGATTGTTCTGAAGTATTTAATTTTTCTGTTGTTGTTTTAGCCATCTTCTCCATCTACTTAAAATATTCTCTCATAAACTTTAACACTTACATCGTCTAATATCAAGGCTCTTTAAGCTTTTATTTAAGGATATTATCTAATCTCAACTCTAGTGGAGCAACCACCCCTTAAAATCAGACAGTTTAAGATGTCAAAAAACTAATGATTAATAGCTGATGTACTACTTACCAAATAATTAAGGTTTCAAGCTTCTTATTTCAAGAACAAATAAATTCAAAAATTTATGCTCGCCAATCTTATCCATTTTCAGGAGAAGTAATTGTTAATTATTAATAGTTGACTGTTTGATGAATTTTGCCTTTGTATAATTTGTGATTCAAATAATTCAAATTAATTTTTTCCCCAGCAACATACCCAAAAGAAAAACCTAAATCACTATTAACGGCAGTCGATTTCTGAATTTTACATTTTACACCTTCTTGCTTTAAATATGCTTGAATAGCTAAAGAATATTTTTCAAACATTGAACGTACAACTATAGCAGATGCCGAATTTTTATCGTCACTACCAGCGATACCTTTTTCCTCCATGTATTTTCGTCTGTGCTCTAATCTTTGTCTTAATCTAGTTGCACAACCAACTCGAAAAGCATTAATAAAAGTTCTTCCTTTACCCCTATGTTGTTTTGCTAAACTGTCAACTACAGCAGTTAAATATTCATAAAGGGACTTAGAAACTGTAATATTAGTTCCTGTTCCTACTAATCTCATTTCACCAGTGTAAGTTGAACGCATTGCTTGACATCCATTAGCATGAGCAATTCCTGCTAAAATCCACATTTTCCAGGTTACATAACGACCTGTTTTATCAATAATACCCTTAGTAATATCTTCATCTTTCTCTTGTCCTAAGTCCGCTACGGATAAATTATGTTGAGCTAATAATTCTGCTGCTTTTTCAGCAGCTAATGCAGCTTCATGTTCATTAGGTGAATTGGCAAGAGCTAGGAGTTTACTAATCTTTTCCAGGAGATTTTTATTGACCATTTCTCTCAGCTTATTTCTAATGCTTGATTATAATTTTTTTATTATGCGAGTATACTTATTCAATATAATATCTAGTAAATATTATGGTTTGTTTTAGAATATAGTAGTTCCCAAAAAGCGTGAGGTACGCGCATTCGTTTGTTTTAGGGAGTAGGGAGTTGTAATTCGGGAAACAGGGAATATAAAAGAAGTAAAACAACTGCACCTCAGTAACTTGAGAAACGCTATATTTTTTTTTGATAATGTTAAATTTTTCATAATTATTCCGTAGTGAGTATAATATAGATTATTATAGTAATTATCTTTAGATGTAATACCAAGCTTGATAAGTGTTTGTTACCAATATTATCAACAAGGAATAAGAAAGAGGGAAGACCGAAGTTGGGATAAACAAATCAGAAAAAAGGAAAAACAATCGAAATATTTGGCTTATAGGATTGGATGATTTATTTTTAGGCAGAACTTCTAGCCTTTTTTTTGTAGCATTCTTTTTTTAAATTGGTACAATCTTATATAATAGATTTGTCACTAATATCTCAATATATAGATAGATTGAAAAAATCGCTCAAATTAAGATACAGCAGTAATTTTATGAGTTTTTGACAACAGATAGTTAAAATCTTTACATGACAAGGGTTTACCAGTTTTTTTTAGTTATCAAGCAACAACTGTAATCAAAGTTACTCAAACTCTAAATAACTTTAATTAAATTACAAAATTCTATGGCTTTATAACTATTGAGCTTTGAAAAATGTATTTTAGTACAATTCAAAAACTGCTATTTTAGTCTACCGTTCAAAACAGTGTTTGATTAAATGAGATATATTCAATCTATTGCCTATTTTTTGTCATCTACATCCCTATTTTTTATCTCATCCCACTGATAAAAGCTATAAACTAGATTTAATTTTACTTAGATCAATGCTGGATTACTTACAACATTATATTTCCCGATCTTTTTCAGAAATCTATAGTAAATTTTACCCAGAAAAGTTTTTGATGATATAAAAGCTGAAAGATAATTTCCTTCCAGCCTAACCTTATATCAACTAATTCTAACAGATAAAATCGATATCATTTAAACTTAGTCAGCATTTTTTCGATACCATTCTATTGTATTCTTCAGTCCTTGCTTAAAATCTACATTAGCAATAAAACCAAACTTTTCTTTTGCTTTTTGTGTATCCAAACATCTTCTAGGTTGACCATTTGGTTTATCAGTCTCCCAAATTATTTCTCCTTGAAATTCCATTAAATCACAAATTAACTCTACTAAATCGCGAATCTTTACTTCATAATTAGTTCCTAAATTAATAGGTTCAGATTCATTATAAAATTGAGTTGCCAAAACAATTCCCCTTGCCGCATCTGTAGAGTATAAAAATTCACGACTAGGACTACCATCACCCCAAACAGGTAATTCTTTATCTCCTCTAAGTTGTGCTTCATGCACTTTCCTAATCAAAGCAGGAATAACATGGGAACTCTTTGGATTAAAATTATCTTCAGGTCCATATAAATTAACAGGTAGTAGATAAACTCCATTAAAACCGTATTGTTGACGATAAGCTTCCAATTGAACTAAAAGAGCTTTCTTGGCAATACCATAAGGAGCATTAGTTTCTTCTGGATAACCAATCCAAAGGTCTTCTTCTTTAAAAGGAACCGGAGTAAATTTAGGATAAGCGCATATTGTACCCACACAAACAAATTTTTCTACACCTGCTTTATAAGCAGAATCAATTAATTGAACCCCCATCATTAGATTGTCATAAAATAACTCAGCAGGTTTTTCTTTATTCAAACCAATACCACCTACATGAGCAGCAAGATGAATTACAATATCTTGTCCATCAACTACTTTTTGGCAAGCTTCTAAATTACAAAGGTCATAATCACGCGATCGCGGTATAGTAATCTGATTAGGATTAGCTCCTGCTTGATGAAGTTGATCTACAACTTGGCGTCCCAGAAAACCCGATCCACCTGTCACCAGAATTTTTTTGTTTTCTAACTCTAATTTAGTCATAAAAAATCTCCGAGATTGATATTCATCAGACATTAAGTCTAAGGTCTAGGGAATTAGAATCAGTCAGTTCAGAAAAACAAGCGATGCAATATTATCTCTCAGAAATTAGACTGATATTGAAGTCATAGTAAAAATCCCCTATTTGAAAGTAGAGGAATGTAATTTATATCTTGCTTATTTTCTATTATCAAGTTTGCCAGTCTTTTGACATTTATAGTAGTTCAATTTAATTTGTCATATTTTCCTGAAAATTTAGGGTTTGTATGAAATATTTTTGCAGCTTATCAGAACCTTATTGGTAACGTCAAAGTTGATTACATCCCTAATATTCAGAGATATCAAACTATCTATAATTCCTAAAGGCAATTCAGTATCTTATATCAAATACCTGGTTTCATTTCACATCAACTTAAAAGCATTAAAAGTCATTCTTCCAAGTAGTGTAATTTTCTGTCATCCTAATTAATTAGCGGGCTAAACTTTTGAGTGCATTCCTATTGTTTTAATTAGGGATGTTTATCTATAATTATTAACTACTTTAACTCAGATTTACTTTATAGATACACCCCATAATTTTTTTCACTTGAGCAGCTAATTTTCAAGCATCAAGTTTTTTGCCTACTTGTATTTAGATAATGCAAAAAAAAATCAGCTAAAGAACTATCACTTTAGAATAATTAAGGATTGACTTCAACAGTTTAACTATCGTAATTTAGGTCAAAAATTTTAATCAAACCCACTACCAACCATACTAGATTGTTCCAAAGCTTTAATATCAGAATCAACCATCAAATGTACCAACTCTGTAAACGTAACTGATGGTTGCCAACCCAATTTTTCTTTTGCTTTTGTACAATCACCAATCAATAAATCTACCTCTGCAGGACGTAAATAACGAGGGTCAAACTCTACATAATCTTGCCAGTTTAGATTAACATGAGTAAATGCTATTTCTAGAAATTCCTTAATAGAATGAGTTTCATTAGTAGCAATCACATAATCATCAGGTTGCTCCTGTTGTAACATCATCCACATAGCTCGGACATAATCCTTTGCATATCCCCAATCTCGCTTAGAATCCAGATTACCAAGATAGAGTTTCTTCTGTTTACCTGCAACAATTCTAGCTACAGCACGAGTAATTTTGCGAGTTACAAAAGTTTCCCCCCGACGTGGACTTTCATGGTTAAACAATATGCCATTACAAGCAAAGAGATTGTATGATTCTCTGTAATTTAGTGTTTGCCAATGGGCATAAACTTTAGCACAAGAATAAGGACTACGAGGATAAAAAGGCGTAGTTTCTTTCTGGGGTACTTCCTGAACTTTACCAAACATTTCAGAAGAACCAGCTTGATAAAAACGGACTTCAATTCCAGTACGATATTGGTAATCTCGAATTGCTTCGAGTAAACGTAGAGCGCCCATTGCTACAGTATCTACAGTATACTCTGGAGAATCGAAACTCACTCTCACATGGGACTGGGCGCCCAAATTATATATTTCTACTGGTCTAACTTCTTCAAGAATGCGACGTATAGTAGTTCCATCAGTTAAATCTCCATAATGGAGAAATAAACTAACATGAGGATTATGAGGGTCTTGATATATATGGTCTATTCTACTTGTATTGAAGCTAGAACTACGTCTAATAATACCATGAACCTCATAGTCCTTATCTAACAAAAATTCGCTCAAGTATGAACCATCTTGACCTGTAATACCAGTAATTAGCGCTCGTTTCTTTTCAGTCATTGGAGTTAATATTTACAAGGTAATAAATTGCCATGGGAATGTCCATAATAATTAGTTCAATGGCTACAGTGCAAAAGCAATAAATATATATTTATTTTTTTGCTTAATAGTAGGGTTATAACCTCTAGCATTCCCAGATGTCTAGACTAACCTAAAATTGTGATCATAACCAAGAGTTTTGAGTTAATATTCATCAACTTGACTCCTTGAAAAATACTATTTCTCTGAAGCAACTAAAAAAATTTTATTTAAACTTATCAATTGGGGTTAGAAATATAATAGTTGGAAAAATACTATCAACCTCTAACCCAGTAATAACTTCAGTTGATTTTCAATCACTTAGTCATTAATAATCAGCCTTAGTAAGCTCCGTTGTTTTTGGGGAAAACAACAATACCAATTGTTTTAAACATGATCCATATATCTATCCAAAAATTTCTGAAGTTTACATAAAAAAGGTCGATTTGAACTCTCTTAGGATAGGGAATATCATTTCGACCAGAAACTTGCCATAAACCTGTAATTCCCGGTTTGATGGTAAGAATTTTATCCATGTGATGACCGTATTTTGGTAGTTCTTCAACCACTAATGGCCTCGGCCCTACTACGCTCATATCACCTTTCAAAACATTCCAAAATTGGGGAAATTCATCTAAACTCGTCACCCTAAGAAATTTACCTATCCATGTAATTCTAGGGTCATGTTTTAATTTAAAACTTTCTTGAAATTCTTGGCGCAGATGAGGAGATGTTTCCATAATTTCTCCTAACATCTCATCTGCATTTTTCACCATAGTTCTAAACTTCAAACAACGGAAAAGCTTTCGATTTTTACCCACTCTTTCTTGAACATAAAAAACAGATCCTGGTGAGCTAAAAACAATTAGTAAAGCTATAAACAGATAAACGGGGGCAAACAATATGAGAACCGACAGAGAAAACAGGATATCAAATAATCGTTTATAACATCCTACCTCTAGGCCCTCTAGAAATCGACTGTTTTGTCTATCTCTGGGGAGGAAAGGTTGAAAACTTCGTCCTGTAAACCCTCTAATTACCTTGCCAGAGATGAATTGGCTATCGGCAGTCATCTTACTCCTTCACTTCACACCACACACAGTCCTGATCATAAAGCTTATAGCGAAATAGAGGGCAAATTTAGTTACGAAAAAGATGACTAATTTTGAAAAAGGACAATTATTTCCCTCTCGCTTAAGATACTTCCGTGCCTCTATTGATCAATTTTATACAAACTAAAGATTTGTTTTAATCTCAAGATTAACTATGATGATTATGATAGTCCCATATTTGAGATACCTATCCTATCGTCATATTTTTAATAGAAGGCTATACCACCAGTCAATCGAAAATTATAAATAGTCAGTAGTCAAAATTGCAAGTTCAATCTATTGCAACATGACAGTATAGCAGTACGTTCTTTAGTTAAGACAATATAGCAATGAGCGCTGGTATATTTACAAATTGCAGTAGGGGCCAAATAGTTAAAATCTTGTATTATTCCAACGGAGATGCTGCGCAAACGGCAATTTATTCCCCCAGATGAGCTGTTGCCTGTTGCCTGTTGCCTGTTGCCTTTTGCCTGCGCACAGCGCTATAAATTTGAGCGATCGGGGAGTAGGGAGTTGAGAATAGGGAGACTGTAGTCAAACACATCTGAAAAATAGCCTCAAAAGCTTACATAGCAATCATTTAAGGTAAAATTAGCTTGCTTGTCGATCTATCTAGGTTTTCCTCGGTCATGCTACGCCAAGAGCTATTTTTAGCCTATTGATATATTTCTCTTGACCTGTATAGGTTTGAGCTATTTTTACCCTGAAAAATATCGAAGTATCTATAGAACACATTTAGTATCTATGTAGGCATCTCTCCAAAAGAGGGACTAGGGAGTAGGGGGGAAAGAATTGATGAATCAGAGTGCAATAATTGATTTGATTATTGGGGATGTCTATTGATGTTCTTACAGCGGTTTTCATTTGGGTAGACCACATGGGTAGACCACAGTAGAGACTTTCCATGGAACGTCCCTAGAAGGTTTGATGTGTGAAGATGTGGTTCATCAAGAGTGAAAAGCGCTGTAAATATCGGGAAATGGGGAGATGGTGAATCTGGGGGCAAATTTCCACCTTTTTCCCTTATTATATTTTTCGAGGTCCTGAATTTTGTACCTCGCCCTACCAACGGTGACTCTATCTGAGTTATGACTCCTTTTTGCCAGCAACCCCTACCGCGGGCTAATATTCCAAATGGGTTCTATAGAAAATAGAAGAATGCCCGCGTCCTATTTGTGTAGTTTTATAATAGACATAGGCGTGATAATCAAAAATAAAATCAATTATCGCGCAAAAATCATCAATTCTTTCCCCCTACTCCCTACTCCTGTACGGACGTTAACGATAGTTATGCGCCAGCAAATGGCCGTTCGCCCCTACTGCCCTACTTACTCTTTTCCGCAGAGTTCTAATGTGATTTTCTACATCTGGCATACATAATTATTCAACGACTTATAGGTCAAACACTAACAGTCGTAGAATTAGCAGTATCAATAATTATATTCTCAATTGCCTCAGCAGATAAACTAGGATTAGCTTGTTTAATTAAAGCTGCGACACCTGCAACATGGGGTGTTGCCATAGAAGTACCAGCAAAGAAACTATATAAATTACCTGTTATTGAAGGAGCTACAGGTCCATAAATATCTCCTGCATCTTCAGGAAAACCATCTCCTCCTGGGGCCACGACATAATCCAATTCACCTCCAGCTTTATTAGAAAAAGAAGAAAACTTAGCATTTCGATCTACTGACCCAACTGCAATTCCATATTCATTAGCTAATCTTGCTGGATAATCAGGACTGCTTAAACTATCATTACCTGCGGCAGACACAAATACAACACCTCTATCGGCGGCATAACGAATAGCATCAAGTTCGTTCCTAACTAAATTTCTCCCACCAGAACTAAAGTTAATTACATCTGCTCCATTCTCAACAGCATAGAGAATGGCCGATATTCCATCGCTAACTCTACCGACTCCTTGATCATTTAGTACCCGAAGAGACATAATTTTAGCATTTGGAGCTACTCCAGTTGTTCCTACTCCATCTCTCTTAGCAGCAATTGTACCTGCGATATGAGTTCCATGACTTTCTTCATCCCTTGGGTCATTGTCATTATTGACAAAATCCCAACCCCAGGTATCATCTATGTAACCATTGTCATCATCGTCAATACCATTATTGGGAATCTCACCACTATTGTTCCACATTTGGCCTGTTAATTCAGGATGGGTATTATCTACACCACTATCAATGACAGCTACTACAATGCCTTCTCCCTGAAAACCTTGATTCCAAACTTCTGGTGCTTTGACTAAATCTAGTCCCCACTGATTTCCGCCAATATCTGGAAGATCTGGAAAAGGGGCCACTCCAATAGCACTGGCCACTGCTGCTGAGGCATCAACTAAACCATATCCAAAAGTACTGTTAAAGCTTGACTGTATAGAACTAGCTGTTTGTGGAACTTCATTTATACTTATACTATCCCCAAAAATTAAGCGACTTTCCACAAGTTGTGTGTCAGATATTGCTTTAATTCTTGCTAAGATTAAACCATTTGTCTGAACCTGAATTAATGTATCCCCCGATAAAGAATCTGCTGTTAATAAGATGTCATTTTCTGTTAAATTTTCTGGTATTTTAATGCTGTCAAAATTAGCATCAAAATCATCAATAATATCTGCCGTATCTATATTATTATTTTGAGGTTCTCGCAGCACAAATGTGTCATTGCCAACTCCTCCAATTAACGTATCTTTTCCTAAATCTCCAGCAATTAGATCGTTACCATCTTCACCTAATAAAAGATCGTTTTCTTTACCCCCAAAAATTGTATCGTTACCAATTTCTCCATAAATTGTATCGTTACCTAAATCTCCAAAAATTAAATCGTTACCTTGGTTAGCATAAATCAAATCATTATCTCTACCTCCTCGTAAAGTATCAGAACCTTCCCCACCAAATATGTTATCGTTGCCTTTATTACCATTAATTAGTTCAGGATTGGATGAGCCTATTACTGTATCATTGCCATCTAGAGCTTGTAGACCTTCTGGGTATGGAGTCAGTAAATTTACAGGTACAATAAAGTTATTAGGGTCGTTATCTAATAAATAAGAAAAACCATCAGAACTAGGACCAATCATCGCATTCTTTTCTTGATACTGATTTTTAGTATAGACGCACTTTATTAATTTTTGGTTAAATAATATTTTCTCTTTATTTCCGATTTCTTACATTTGATTAAATCCCAGGAAATTAATTATTTAGCTTTGAAAAGTTGTCAGTAAGCATTCAGCCGTCAGCTATCAGCTAGCCTCCTATGGTCGGAACTGCGAACTTCAGCTATTACTTTTAGTTGACGATAAAAGCTTTATTAATTTTCTTATTACCTCTTATTACAAAAGTTGGCTCCCTTGCCCTTAAAGTCTATATTAATTTAAACACTATCCTATATGAGAGAGTCTTGTTGCTGTTAACGCAGTTCCGACCTAGGAGGCTAGCTGACTGCTAATAGCTGAATGCTTACAGTTGTCAAAGTTATTTTTTCTGATTATTCCTATTCATTAGAATTCTTATTAATTCTTCTCTTAATTATTTTTCATTTCATATTTTATAGCGCTGTGCGCAGGCAACAGGTAGTAGGGGAAATAAATTGCCGTTTGCGCAGCATCTCCGTTGGAATCATATAAGACTTTTAGCTATTGGAGACCTCCTGCAATTTGTAAATATACCAGCGCACACTGCTATAGCTTTTTGATAATTCTTGATTATTGCCTTTTTGCTTACCTCAATTTCCAATTTTTTTTGAATTTCAACCATCACTTTATTGAGACTTTTTGGTTCATATTTTATCATCTATTTTCTCTGATTTTTTCACCTGAATTCCGCACTTAAAAGCTTACTGTAAAGAGCAAATATTCAGTAGTCAGTAGGAAATGATGCTGGCTAATTATCTGATTCGATCAAGTATTTATGCTTAATTTATTCAATTTAATTTTGCTCCCGTATCAGTTAAATTATGATGATTTATAGAGTCTAAATAGTGAACCATCCACTGATGTTTTTGGTACTTTGTTATGTGATAAATTGACGTTTATAATCTGAGTTTTCAAATCAGATTTCTCTTTTAATACCCAGTTTTTTTCTATTATATAGAATCCGGTTATACAGTATATTTTTATCATTATTGCTCTGCTGATTAAATCTAAAAGTCTTTATAGATAAAGGTAAGTGCCTTTTTAAGTATCAAAAAGTTCGAGGTTTTAAGTGGTAATTGTTCAATTAGGAGCGGATTTTGGTCAGAAAAATTAAGGGACAAAACGCCCGCTCCTACCTCCTGTAAATTCCCATTTCTCCTGTCTCCTGTCTTCCCCTCCACCGGAGGGGTTAGGGGTTGGTTGTCTCCTGTCTCCTACCTCTACTAAAAGACTTCCATAAGCAAACCCTAATTATATCCAAACTTCAAGCCTCCCCATCTCCCCATCTCCCCATCTAACACACTATTTTAGCTGTGTCACTCCAGTAGGTTTTGAACGAGAAGTTAGTAAAACTGTTCTAAATAACCTCAAAAGCTCTTTAACAGGCCATTGACATACTCCCGACGCTCCCCTACGGGAGAGCGCGGGATTCTTCAGCCAGATAAGCCCTGACCGCAGTTTTAACAGAAGTGATGTCCTCCTCCTGTATTGACAACAATCCTATTTTTTGTATTAGGAGTGCTGAGTTATAATCCCTATCTAATTCCTGTCCACATCTGGGGCATGAATGCCAACGCTCTGATAAGCTTTTAGAGACTTTATTCAAGCATTCCCAACAATATTGAGATGTGCCTTTTGGGTCTACGCGTGATAATTTTTTTGCCAAGTTTCCAGGCAACATACTCTAAAACCTGAACAAACTGACCAAAAGCTGCATCTTGTAGAGACTTATTTAATCCTGACTTGGCCGATTGACCATTGGGCAAAAACTGACCATGATCACCTAATTTAGCTTCGGTTCGCCTAACTAAAGAAGCTATCTGTAGGTCTTCTAAAAATATTATCTGACAATCACTCAACAAATGATAAGCTAGTTTGAATTGCCAATCTAACCGTTGTCTAGCTATCAACTGATGCACTACCGCTATTTTACCCTTGAGAATCTTCCAAGGCTTAGAATCATGCATGTTTTTTAGCTAATCTTACCTGAAGTTTAGATAATCTATTTTCAGAGAACCTAAAAAACTTAGGAACTTCGATAAATTCTCCATCACTGGTAACAGCATAGTGCAATAATCCCAAATCAATACATGCATGAGTTATCTTCGGTGGGTTGAATTTCTGCACGCCTCAAAGGTACAGCTTGATCTTCTATCGTTAAGCTGATATACCATCCGTCTGCCTCCCGTACTACTGTACCTGTTTTAACCTTGAATCCTATTGGTATTGAACGATTGTAGACAAAGGGAACTAAACCAATCTTTGGTAGATTTATACAAAAACGACCGTTGGCATTTTTGACTACATTGGCATTTGATAACTGAGGATAACTGAAAGAATTATAATAATGCCGACCTTTAAATTTAGGTCTACCACTGGTTTTACCGTTTTGAGCGGGTAAGGTATAGTTATCCATTGTTGTTTGTACACGCTGAATAACATCTTGCAACACCTGAGAGTGCATAGACTTATACTCAGGGAAAAGTTTTTTAGTCTGTGCTAAATCTGCTAGTTGCACAGTCTCCCAAACA
>NZ_JAAHGH010000076.1 GCF_010672525.1 Okeania sp. SIO2B3
GGAGAAAATTGTATTGAAAAATACACGCAAGTGTGAGGACTGTAGACAAAATTCTTACTTCCCCCTCTTCCCCCTCTTCCCCCTCTTCCCCCTCTTCCCCCTCTTCCCCCTCTTCCCCCTCTTCCCCCTCTTCCCCCTCTTCCTACAAGGGTTTCAGGAGTTCCTTATAAGGGATAGGTTAAAACACGGGGGCTTTCAACGTCGCTTTTCGGTAAATATTGTGTATACTTAGAAACTTTTTCTCATTCAATTTCTTTGATTACGTGACAGGGGTTCCCCACTGCAACAACATTTTCAGAAATATCTTTCGTCACCACGCTTCCAGCCCCAATAACTGTATTATTTCCAATCTTTAAACCAGGAAGAATGATACAACTGCCTCCGATCCAAACATTATCCCCTATTTCAATGGGATAAGCCATTTCTTTACCTGCCATTCTTTCTGTAACGTTTATTGGATGAGTAGCAGTATAAATTTGTACATTAGGACCTAACTTTACATTACTACCAATTTTCACAATATTGCAGTCAAGAATAACACAACCAAAGTTAGCATAAAAATTATCCCCAATTTGGATGTTATACCCATAGTCACATCTAAAAGGAGATTCTATCCAACAATTTCGATCGGTTTGGAATAAATCTTTGATAATTTTGACCCTTTCTTCTTGACTAGCATCTGGAATACTATTCAATTTTTGACATAAACCTTTAGCTCTTTGTCTATCTTTTAGTAGGTCTTGATCGAAGGCATGATAATATTGCCCGTTTAGCATTTTTTGCTTTTCTGTCATTTGATTTTGGTTTGACTTCATAACAGATATTAATACTTAGGAAGGAAGAAGAAGGAAGAAGGAAAAAAGGGCGTTGCTGAATTGAAGTATGAATGTGTGATTTTTTGGTTCTGGTCAAGCCCCCGCGCATCCCCCAATTTGGGGCGAATTTTAGAGTTTTATTCCCCCCAATTTTGGGGGGCTAGGGGGGCAAAATAATACCCATAATCAGCAACGCCGAAAAAAGAAGAAGGAAAAAAGAAGAAGGAAAAAGTGGATGGGGATAGTCAATGACCTCTTCAACCAACATTGAGATAAATTTATTTTGGGAATAGCAAATATAATGGGTTCCAGAAATACTTAATAAAGACAATATTACAGAAAATATAATTATGGTCTCATCATTACCGCTAAATTTTCAAGTCAAAGGAGAAGGTTTTCCCATTCTTTGCCTCCACGGACATCCAGGTTCAGGGGAATGTATGTCAGTCTTTACTAATTCCCTCTGCCAAAACTTTCAAACTATTGCTCCTGACTTAAGAGGTTATGGCAAAAGTTATACGAAAAAAGACTTTGAGATTACTCAACATTTAGTAGATTTAGAAACACTGCTAGATCAACTTCAGATACCCAAATATTTGATCTTAGGATGGTCGTTAGGTGGAATTATTGCGATGGAGTTAGCTCTAAAAAACCCAGAGAAAGTTGCAGGTCTAATTTTAATAGGTACCGCAGCACGACCTAGAGGTAATCATCCACCCATTACTTGGCAGGATAATCTTTATACTGGTTTAGCGGGGATTATAAATTGGTTTATGCCTGGATGGCAATGGAATATTGATACTTTTGGCAAGCGATCGCTATTTAGATATCTAATTCAACAACACACGCCTGCCACCTATAAATATTTAGCAAAAGAAGCCGTCCCTGCCTATTTACAAACTTCTAAATTTGCCACTCGAGCATTAAATCAAGCTTTAAGAAGTGGCTATAACAAATTGAGCTATCTGCCCCAAATTCAATGTCCTTGCTTAGTCTTAGCTGGAGATAGCGATCGCCATATTACTCCTGAGTCGAGTCAAGAAACAGCTCTACATCTCAATCATGCACATTGGCAATGCTATCCTAACACCGCTCATCTTTTTCCTTGGGAAATTCCTCAGCAAGTGCTAACAGATATTAAAAAATGGATGCAACTTCACCAAACAGATTAGAAATTCTTGTACAAATCAATTAAAAGTCAAAACTCAAAAAAATTGATAATTTCCTAATAATAATTTATCGGCATTGCTGAAAATAGATATGAAGGCTGAAATCAAAGTAAATCAAGAGTTATTAATCAGCTTTACTATCTTTCTATCTACTATCAAACAAATAGTAATTTAGTATCTATAACTTTTATCGACTAATGACTTCAATGTTATACTATTATTCAGCAACACCATTTATCTTCAAATTTGATAATTTAAAAGGATAAGGTTTGGGGACTAAAACCAGAACTTACTACTCTTGTATCCCTACTATTTTCCAATTCATCATAAATAGTTAACTCCATAGGTTTAGACTGCTCAATAGACACCTCAATACCCTGAGAACCTTCATTTTGTAAATCTTCTATATAGCCATCCTCAGCAGCTTTTGCTTCTTCATATTTCAAAAAAGGTCCAAAATAATAAGTGCAATGAGGGTTAGCAGTAAAAATTTTAACCCACCAATCAAGACCAGAGAAGTTTAGTAAGTTTACCAATGTTTCTTTCATACTATGTTAATTATCGTTGTATTAGTAGTTGCTTTTGAAGTTACTGATTCTCACATTTACCAATATTTGTGACTTTACTAGCAAAAGTTCTAAACAAACTATCAGGAAAAATTTGAATCGATAACTAAACGATACAAATTATCAAGAGTGTTTATTATAGTGAACCGGGAGTTTCAAAATCTATCTCGTTGGTAGTAACGAAGTAGCTTATAGAAAACTGTTTTACCCATGTTAAGCTATAGTTTTCCTCTCTATTTTGTTATACTACGCAATTTCTATTTTTTCAATTATATTTTTATATTTTTCACTACATACGCAAACTTTTTGACCAGCGTTGTCTATGGATCTCATAAAGGGCCATACCAGTTGCTACTGATACATTGAGACTAGGTGTATTTCCTGACATTGGTATAGATACTAAGGCATCACAATTTTTTTGGATGAGAAGGCTTAAACCCTCTGCTTCACTACCAATAACTAAAACAATAGCTCCTGTAAACTTTACGGTATGAATAAGCTCCCCATTGTCAGCGACAGTACCATATATCCAAAATCCCTCTTTCTTCAATTCTTCCAAAGCGCGACTCAAATTAATCACTCTAGCTACCGGAAAATTTTCCAAAGCTCCTGCGGCAACTTTTGTTACAGTCGAAGTTATTCCTACTGCTCGTCTTTGTGGAATAATTAAACCTTGTACTCCCATAGCTTCTGCCGTTCTAATAATGGCTCCTAAATTATGGGGATCGTTGAGACCATCAGCTACTAGCAATATAGGTTGCTCGGTTTTAGATTTAGCTTGAGAAATTAGTTCGTCAAGCTCTTTGTATTCGTAAGGAGATATTTGAGCAGCAATACCCTGATGATTTTTTCTGTGGGTAATTTGATCTAGGCGTCTATCGTCTACTTCATCTATGATCGTACCTCTGGCTTTAGCCTCATTGAGCAATGTATGAAATCTAGGATCGTATCTTAGTGGCGGAATAACCCAGATGCGGTTTAAGGAACGCTCACTTTTGAGAGCTGCTTGTACAGTATGTCGTCCATAGATTAGATCGTCATCTTCGCTTGTATTCTCTGAACGATCGTTGTTTGACTGCTTACTTTTGAGTTTAATTGATTTCTGTTTTTGGGGTTTGTCTTGATAGTTAAATTTTGAAGGTTTTATAGGCATAGCTTATATCAAATCTAGTTTTATTTGTAATTGAAAGAGGGGCCTATACCAGAAGACCCTCGGTAATATTAAGTATCTGTGCAAATGCAAAATTAATTTAACATCTGTTAAGTAGGGAGTAAAAACTACTTTAAATACTAATTTTTAATAGACATCTCCAATAATAAAAAATCAAATCAATTATTGCATTAGATAAATCAATTCTTTCCTTCTACGACCTACGGACTTTGCATGGAACGTCCCTAACCACTACTCCCTACTTACTTGTTTTTGGAGATGTCTAATAGAGTTTAAGTCCCCTGTGAAATTAACCTTTTTAACCTTTAATCTAATTCTATGTAGCCTAGTAATTGATTTAATCGTTGAGGATCTGTTAAATATAAGTACCCAATTAAAGCTTCTAAACTGGTAGCCTGTTGATAAACTTCTGGGTCTAATCTTTTAGGTTTCCGAAAAGCAGCGTTGCGCCCTCGCTTCAGAATATCTAACTCTAAACTGGTAAGATGAGGTTTTAAATTATGTAAATGATGAGCTTGACTTTCTGCCCTAACTTGGGCTACCACCAGTTGATGATAAGACCGCGATCGCTTGGCTGGTATTAAGTAGTAGCTCCGAATAAACAATTCATAAATAGCATCCCCCAGATATGCCCAAGATGAGGGTGTAGTTTTTTGAATTTCTGTTGGTGTTAGCGCGACAAGGTTTAAATGTTGCAAACCGATCGTTCTCCTCGTTAGCCCAGCCTTTCTATTCGATTCAATATCGATCGTAACTTAAGTTTAGGTTTCAATTTACCAATACAGGCCAAATTTTGTTGTCACAATGTTTCTCATTTTTTCCCATACTTACAATTATTCTAAGTACCAATTTTTTTCTCATAATTTTGATAAATACCAAAATAATTGAGTCGCGCCACCCAGCTTTTTCAGGTGAAATGTTTTTAGAGGCTTGCTCAAATTCCCGTTACAAAAACAACTTCTGACTTCTGACGCGCGTTAACTCGATCAGGCTTGACCAACTCCCGTCTAGCCCTTTGTTTTTTTGACGGGAGATAGCATTTATAGCTATATTCAACAGTCGGTCATTGCCTGGCCTTGTCAAGATTTCTTGACATTCTCTATAGCTTCATCTAATGAAGACCGTAAGGACAAAAATTTCTCTAAACGAACCAATTTAACAGTTTGATTTACACGGGCATTGGAGATTATTTGCAACGTACCTTCTTCATATTGTTTGGTATGCTTTACCAGTTGTACGAGTGCTCCTAACCCAGAGCTATCAACAAAGTCTATTTTGGACAAATCCAAAATAATATTTTTTGGCCCTTGATCGATTTTTGTCTTCAGTGTTTTGTTAAAAGTACCTTCTGAGAAGGCATCTAGTAACCCTGTTAGGCGGAATAGCTGGTAGTTATCCCTCTCTTCATGAGTGCATCTCAGGCTAACAGTCAGGGCTAATGGCTTAGGCTCAGGAATAACACCCTCCTAGCTTGATTTTGTATAAGTCGAACATAGATTATACTTTTTTTTGTAAAATTTGTCTACTCCTACAGATAACTTAATTTTGAAAGACAAATAATGCAAAAATTGTATAATTTAGCAGGACTTACACAACTGCACTAAATATATTGGTTAATTCCGCAATAATCACCAAATAATACACTATATGTAGAGGTACTGCGTAAATCCTCATGTAAGTAAGGAATACACAAAATTTGCAGGCAAAATCCTACTTTTATTTTGAGGTTTTAGCTTTCCGCTCATCTTGCATTACCTGGACAAAACGTTCAAATAAGTAATCAGCATCGTGGGGACCGGGGCTGGCTTCAGGGTGGTATTGTACTGAGAACAAAGGTAAAGATTTATGTCGTAAACCGGCAACAGTTTGGTCATTCAAGTTAAGATGTGTAATTTCTACCTCAGTCGCTAAAGAATCTGGATTAATTGCAAATCCATGATTTTGACTTGTAATCTCCACTTGTTGCTGCAAACCTGCTGGCTGATTGAGACCACGGTGGCCAAACTTTAATTTGAAAGTGTCGGCTCCCAAAGCAAGACCGAGAACTTGGTGTCCCATACAAATGCCAAAAACAGGTTTAGATGATTTGAGTAATTCTTTAGTAGTCTCAATACCTTCGTTAACAGCAGCTGGGTCTCCTGGACCATTGGAAAGGAAAATACCATCAGGGTTATACTTGAGAATTTCTTCTGGTGGCGTATTAGCAGGAACAACTACAACTCGACAACCATAGCTAGCTAAACGTCTGAGGATATTTTTTTTCACTCCAAAGTCAATGGCCACTACTGTATACTGTTCTCCACTGTAACCAGAAACAGAAGTATTAAACTCCCAAGCTGCATTAGTAGGTTCAGACCATTGATAAACTTCTTTAGTTGTTACTTCTTGAACTAAATTCAATCCTGCCATACTAGGTGCAGACTGAACTTGTTGTAGCAATTCAGTTGGGTCTAGAATTTCTGTAGAAATTGCCCCATTCATTGCCCCTAAAGTCCGAATTTTTTTGGTCAAAGCACGGGTATCTATACCATAAATCCCAGGAATTTTATGTTCTTGAAGATACTCTGACAAAGACTGAGTAGAGCGCCAGTTACTAGGACGTGGACAAATATTACGAGCGATCGCACCCTTTATTTGTGGCTCATTGGACTCTTCATCTTCAGGATTGACCCCTGTATTTCCCAACTCTGGGTAAGTGAAAGTAACAATTTGCCCACAATAACTTGGGTCTGTGAGAACTTCCTGATAACCAGTCATTCCTGTATTAAATACCACTTCTCCAATAGTGGTTCCAGGGGCACCAAAAGAAAAGCCTTGGTAAGTAGTTCCATCTGCTAGTACCAGTAATGCAGGTTGAGCTGAGATTGACATTTTAATTCCTCTAAATTAATTAGTATTTAAAGATAGGCTGAATATCTACTTAGGTTATAGAGAGTATATTTAAGTTAACAAAAAATGTAGTAGTAATAAGTACAGATTACACTCACTATTCAAATAAGATAAAATTAACTTAAGCCTTTAAATATTACAGTAGATAAATAGTTAAAATTATTAAAAAATTTAGTAATTATGATCGAAAATTATTCACTGCACAAATCTAATAATAAAAGTCAAGTAAAGCAGATGAAATCAGAGACTGAAAAAAAACAACAGGTCAAAACAATATTTGGGCAAATACCATCAATATTGCTGACAACATTACTTTCTATAACAGGATTTGGTCTTGGTTATACTGCAGGTGCGATCGCCCAAGAATATCCAGGATGTTTTCTGCTTGATGAATTTGGAAATAGGAGAGACTTAACAATATCAGTTTGTGGTTTGTTTCCAGAAGAGTTACCAGAAGAGGTATCAACTTCTAGTACCACAGAAGGAATATACGAAATTCCGATTAAAAGTCGTCGGGGTGGTACTCCTGTAATTGATGTTACTTTTAATGGTAATCAAACTTATGAAATGATCCTAGATACTGGTGCTAGTTCTACTTTAATTACTCAAGAAATGGCAACAGCTTTGAACGTTTTGCCTTTTGAGCAAAGAACTTTTACTTTAGCTGATGGTAAAAATGTAGAACTAGGAGTTGGTATCGTCAGTTCTATTTCTGCTGGAGGTTTAACAATTAACCAGTTTAATGTTGCTGTTGCTCCAGCAGATAAAGAAAAGGGTTTGCTAGGACAAAACTTTTTTGGTAGTTATGATATGACAATTAAGGAAAATGTAGTAGAGTTGCGGGCACGTTCTAATAGTTAGGGTTTGCTTATGGAAAGTCTTTTTGTTGAGGTAGATAGTGGGGGAGTGGGAAGTGTGGGAAGTATGGGAAGTGTGGGAAGAGGCAGGGCTGTTTCAAAGTATAGAATATTCAAGATTTAGGAAGAACAGGAGATTGGGGTATAGTAGAAAAGAGATGTCTAATAGATATCTCCAAAAATCAAAAATCAAATCAATTCTTATCCATAAATTATCAATTATTCTTCCCTGTTCCCTGTTCCCTGTTCCCTGTTCCCTGTTCTCTTGAGATGTCTAATGATTTAAGAACTTAACTAACTGCTCTAATTTCAACCAAGCTGCCCCACTCTGGAGAATATCTTTAGCTTTAGCAATACCTTCTGCATGAGCTTCTAGTGGTACAACACCTGCTACTTGTAGTGCCAGAGAACTATTCAGAGCAACTACATCTGTCTGTGCAGAAGTGCCCTTACCTTGGAGAACATTCTGCAAAATTTCAGCATTTTTTTCTACCTCTCCTCCCTGTAAGGCACTTATGGGAGCAAAATTTAATCCTAAATCTTGGGGGTTAACGGTTGTCATTCGTACCTCTCCATTAGATAAAATAGCTAGGTCGGTAATGTCGCCCAAACCAGCTTCATCTAGTTTTTCTCTACCGTGGAGAACGATCGCCGATCCTACCCCTAATATTCCTAAAGCTTGAGCTATAGTTTCTACTAGATGAGAATTAAACACTCCGATGACTTGACCTTGAGGACGTAAAGGGTTAACTAAAGGACCTAAAAGATTAAACACAGTTCGTACTTTTAAAGTGCGACGTAGAGGAACTACAGATTTCATTGCTGGGTGCCAACCTGGTGCAAACAGAAAAGTTACGCCTACTTCCGATACTGCGGATATTACTTTTTCGGTGGGAGCGCTCAAACGTATTCCCAATGCTTCCAATACATCAGCAGAACCAACTTTACCAGAAGCAGAACGGTTTCCATGTTTAGCTACTGGCACTCCGGCCGCAGCTACGACAAAAGCAACAGCAGTAGAAATATTGAATGTTGAAGCTCCATCTCCACCAGTACCACAAGTATCAATAACTGGATATTTGGAGTTGGTGATGGGAACAGAGCGATCGCCATCTTCTTTTGTCAAGGATAAAGACTGTAATACTTTTGCCATACCTGCTAATTCTTCCGCAGATACACCTTTAGCTTGCAGGGCAGCTAAAATTGCTCCTGATAGAACAGGTGGAATTTCTTCTTGCAGCCATCCTTGCATTAAATTCGATGCTTGAGATGAAGATAAAGATTGGCCATCAAGTAACTGTTGTAATAAGCTCGGCCATTCATTAGTAGAAGATTTAATCATTGATGTACCTTGTTGATTTTGAGAAATAGTACCAGTCATACCTAAAAGTAAATATACATTTTTCCACTATCTAATTATCTTACGTTTATCTTGATATATATATCTTTGAAAAGAATATTTTACACAATTAAACATAAGTCTATAAAAAAAAGCCAAAAGTCAAATGCACTTATTTCCAACTTTACTCTGTAGTAATTTGATTTTTAAGATAATGGTCACATATTTAAGCCAAAAAGTTATAAATATGTCAAAATATATAATAACTAAAAGGGTGCATTGATTCAATAATAAACTTCTTCAGTAGGTAAAAATAGTTACATACAAGGATAAATCTGGAACGGGAAAATTGAATGATTAATAGTCAGAAAAGCCTGGAGACATTACAGAAAATGGAAGATAAATATCACAGTATATTTGAGAATAAAGTTGTAGGAATTTATCAAACAACACTTGAAGGACGTTACATTAGCGCTAATGCTACACTAGCTCGCATCTATGGTTATGACTCTTCTACAGAAATGATTGCTGCCTTAGCAGATATTAAAAATCAACTTTATGTAGATTCTCAGCGACGTGACGAATTTGTTGATATTTTACGAGAAAAAGGAGAAGTTTCCGAATTTGAATCCCAGATTTATCGCAGAGATGGTACAATAATTTGGATTGCTGAAAATGCCTGGGTAGTTCGCGATAAGCAGGAAAAATGTTTATATTATGAAGGATTTGTTGAAGATATTACCAGACGTAAACAGACAGAAGTCGCTTTGCAAGAGAGCGAAGAAAGACAAAGATTATTAATAGAAAGTGTTCAAGATTATGCCTTATTTATTTTGGATTCAGATGGATATGTAGTAAGCTGGAATCCTGGAGCAGAGCGTATTTATCAATATCAATCCGAGCAAATTATTGGTAGACATTTATCTACTTTTTATACTCAAAAAGACCTGAAAAATAACTTACCAGAACAAGAATTAAAAATTGCTAGAGAAAAAGGGAAATTTGCGATTGAAAAAATCTGTTTGAGGCAAAACAAAAAGCAATTCTGGGCTAATGTAATTACGACGGCTTTGTATGATCATAACCAACAATTACGTGGTTTTTCTCAAGTGACAAGAGATATTACTGAGAATAAACAAGCTATAGCTATCCAAACAGGATTAATTGCTACTCTACAAGCTTCAGAAAAAAAGTTTCGCGATTTATATGAATCCACTCAAGATGCAGTTTTATTTATAAATGAACTAGGTTGTATTGATTGTAACTTTGCTGCTTTAAAATTATTTGGCTGTACTAATAAATCAGAATTGCGTGGAAAACAACCTTGGGAGTTAAGTCCTCTAAAACAGTCTGAAAAAGAAGATTCAAGTATGATATTTCAACATTATTTAGAAATAGCATTACACAGAGGCATAGTTCGTTTTAATTGGCGATATAAACGTTTAGATGGTTCTGAATTTCCGGCAGAAGTTTTCTTAAGTTCTATGAAGTTTGATGGTAGAAGTGGTTGGCAAGCAGTAGTTTTAGATATTAGCCATCGGGTGTTAGCGCAAGAGACACTAAAGAAGGCAAATGAGGAGTTAGAAAAGTGGGTAGAAAAACGAACAGTTGAACTACAGGAGGTAGTTGAGCGATTACAGAAAGAGATATCTGAACGTCAACAAGTAGAAGTAAAGTTACGGTTATCGGAGGAAAAGTTCTCAAAAGCATTTAGTTGTAGTCCCAACCCGATCAGTATTACTACTTTTGAGAATGGGCGGTTTATCGAAGTAAATGATGGGTTTTTGGAGATAATGGGTTATTGCCGTGAAGAAATAATCGGTTTTACCGCAGAAGAGTTGAAGATATGGGTATATCCAGAAGCAAGAACCGAATTTATGCAGAATTTACAACAGCAAGGAGTTGTGAAAAATCAGGAATATGAGTTTAGAGTTAAATCTGGTGCAATTAGAGTATGGTTGTTATCTGCAGAAATTATTGATATTGGTCATGAACTTTGTTTGTTAGCAGTTATTACAGATATTACTGAACGCAAACGTGCAGAAGAAGCTTTATATGAAAGTCAAAGAAAATTAGCTACTTTAGTGAGTAATTTACCAGGCATGGCCTATCGTTTTCGCAACGATCTACATCGAAGTGTGGAATTTGTCAGTAAAGGTTGCTATTCATTAACTGGTTACCGAGTCAAAGATTTTTTTGGTTCACAGAAAATATTTTTATCACAATTAATTCACCGAGAAGATCGACAACGTTTATGGAATGCTATACGGTTTGCTATACAGGAAAATAGACATTATCAAGTAGTTTATCGAATTACTACTAAAACTGGAACAATTAAATGGGTTTGGGAACAGGGAATAGGAGTATTTTCAGAGTCAGGAAAATTAATTGCTTTAGAAGGTTTTATTACAGATATTACTGAGAGTAAAAAAGCAGAAGCAGCGCTAAAGCAATCTCGAAATGAGTTAAGAAAACAAAAGCAAAAATTAGAAAATACTTTGCAAGAACTGAATGAAGCGGAGACGACTTTAACTAATAGTGAAAAGATGTCTAGCTTAGGTCAATTAATAGCAGGAATTGCTCACGAAATCAAGAATCCTATAACTTCTGTTTATGGAAATATAGTGCATTTGAATCATTATGTTCAAGACATGATTAATTTACTAAATCTTTATGAAGAATATTGTACAGACCCACCAGATTACATTAAAAAAGAATTTGAGGAGATAGATCTAGATTTTATGAGGCATGATTTACCCAAAGTAATATCAGCAATGCAAATAGGGGCAGAAAGAATTCGTGATATTGTGAGTTCTCTGCGCAATTTCTCTCGTAAAGATGATGTGAAAAAAACTCTAATGAGTTTTCATGATGGTATTAATGGTACTTTAGTAATTCTCCAAAATCGTTTTAAAGGCCGTGGAAAAAAACCTGAAATTAAAATTCATAAAGAGTATGGAGAATTGCCTTTAGTAGAATGTTATGTGGGTATGATTAATCAGGTATTTATGAATTTAATTGGTAATGCTATTGATGCTTTAGAAGAGGCTTATGATAATTCTAGTTGCCTAGATAAAACTCCTATTATTACAATTAAAACAGAAGCCACATTAGACAAAGTTACAGTAAGGATTATAGATAATGGTTTAGGTATGAATGAGGAAGTTAAGAAGCGTTTATTTGAACGATTTTTTACTACTAAACCGGCAGGGAAAGGTACTGGTTTAGGTTTATCTATTAGTTATCAAATTATTGTGGAAAAACACAAGGGAAAGTTGAGTTGTATTTCTACCCCTGGTGAGGGAGCAGAGTTTGTCATGGAAATTCCAATTACACAGTCAGTATAAAGAAGGAAGAAGGAAGAAGGAAAAGTCATACTTAATCTGAGTTTTAAATTTTTGAACTGTCCTAACTGTTCCTTCGAGTACTATATGTAAGATTTCAATGAATTACAGCAGTTTTCTAGTTGATGAGGTACAAAGTTTTATTGCTCTAGGCAACAGCTCATCTGGCAACAGGCAACAGGGAATATAGGAATAAATAGTCTTATAGCTGTACCTCACTATCCTCAAAAGTGCTGTAAGTAATTATTAGAATTCAATAACGTGTTGAGCGATTATTATACCAATTTGAAAAAAGAATGCTATATTTAAGTGACACTTCAATTATTAAGTAATTAACACAGACTGAATATTTTTTTGATAATTATTAACCAGTTATTGTTAATTATTCTTATTTTTACCTCTCCCTGTACGGACGTTGCATAAGGGCGTCCCTACTCACTCCCCTACTCCCCTACTCCCCTACTCCCCTACTCCCGCACTCCCCCACTCCCCCACTCCCCCACTCCCCCACTCCCCTACTTCCCCTCCTGGGAGGGGTTAGGGGTGGGTTAACTTCTGACTTCATTACATGATCGCTCCCAATGCTAGCAGAGTCTCTTTTTGACCCTCTGTCAAACCTGTCGCGCCAGTAATATTCATTCCTTCATAGAGGCGTTTTGCTTTCAGGGTCTTAATGCAGCTACCTGTTTGAGTATTCCACAATCTAATAGTCTCATCTTCGCTACCACTTGCAAGCATCGACCCGTCAGCACTAAAAGCAACAGAACGGATACTATTTTCATGTCCTGTTAAACTTTGCCACAACTCACCACTGGAAACATCCCAGAGTTTAATTGTACATTCATCCCCACCAGTTGCTATCAGATTACTATTAGGACTAAATTCCATCGCTCTAATTTGCTCGGTATATTCTGCTAAAGTATGCAGACATTCTCTTGTACTGACATTCCAGAGCTTAACAGTGAGGTCATCACTAGCACTAGCTAAAGTATTACCATCTGGACTCAAAGCAATAGACCAAACGTGACCAATGTGCCCTTCTAATGTAGCTAGACATTCACCTGTATCAATATTCCACAATTTCACAGTGCAGTCATTACTGCTACTAATTAAAATTGGTTTTTGAGGATGAAAAACAAGAGACCTTACCCAATTAGTATGACCTAAACAATTAGTGATAAATTGACCGTCCGCTACTCGCCAAATATAAATATTTTTATCCGCATCTCCGCTTGCCCAAAGTTTGCCATCAGAACTAAATGCCACGCAAAGAATACTGCCTAAAGGTTCAGAAAAAATTGATTTAGAAAAATTAGAATTGCTCAAGTTAACCTGATGTAATTCAACCTTTTTAACTTCGACTTTCCTCAGTCTATTATTCAATCAGTTTTTTTCCTGTTAATACTTATTCTCCTTCTCCCACAAGTGCTAAAACTTGTTGATAAATATCAGTTATTACCCAAAAACCACTATTAATTAAATCATTTAATATAGGTTTAATTGATGAAATTACCCCTAACTGTTTAGCCTTCAATAAAACTCCTAATGTTCCTGTTATTGGGATTCCCAATTTAGTAGCCTATTTTCTACCTTTGCGTTCGTCAACTATTAATAAATCAGCCTTTAATTCCAATGCTAAAACAATGGCTTCTGCTTCTCCTGGATCTAGCTTGGTTTGTAGACTCATAACCATAGTTAAATTATTAACAGAACCTTTCTTAATCGACTTCAAGCTTTGTATTGCTAGGGTAGCTGGTTCTGTAGCACCAGCATTAATTATTTCCTGATAAACAGTTTCTGGTATAACCACTTCACCATATATTTGTTTAAGTAAATCTAGCTGCCCAACTGTAGCTAAATTACTAATAGGTGATGTGTCACTGACTACTATCATTTTCCTCTGATTCTTGTAAATTATAGAAATCTTCCATCAATTCTTCCATACCGTAATGCAAAGGAATTTGACGACTGGCAAGTAACTTTTGAAATGCTAAGTGATTCAAACAAGCAAAACGAGCAGCTTGTGCAAGGGTAAAACGTTCCTGTTGAAATAACATAACTGCTCTTTCTATTTGCAGTTGCCCTTCCGACATCTCAATTTTTTCTAATATTTCGTTTGATATAACAACACTCATCGGATATAATTTTTGATATTTTTCTTAGTGGCGTTGCTAATTCTGGGTATGATTTTGCCCCCCTAGCCCCCCAAAATTGGGGGGGATAAAACTCTAAAAGTCCCCCAATTTTGGGGGATTTAGGGGGCTTGAACAGAACCAAAGAATCGCGCATTCATACTTCAATTCAGCAACGTCTTTTTAGTTTCTCATATATTTACCGAATAATTAAAGCCTCTCCTTTAAAGGAGAAACAAGAAAAAACGCAAGCCCTAATAATTAATAATTAATAATTAATTATTAATTATTAATTATTAACCCCTACTCCCTCTTTTCTAAAATTCATCAAATTCCTCACACAAATCTTGTAACTGCTGATGCTGTAATCTTCTCGAAGAACGCCGATACTTTTTACTAGCTAACTTCGGTTCCAACTTTTGCTCCCCACCTGACTTCATTTTTGCCTTCCAGTTTGACTCAACATCAGGTTTTTGTTGCAAAGCTTCTTGATGCGCGATCGTCTCTTCTAAAAACATCAAATAATATTCATACCTATCCCAATGACCCCTAACCACACAGTTAGGTTCATCCCGATGCAAACAGTCACTAAATTGACAACTTCCTTCTTCTAAATACCGTCGCACTTCTGGAAACAAATACCCCAACTCCAAAGGTTCGCACTCTAACTGTGGTTGATTAAAACCAGGCGTATCTGCTAATAAACCACCAGTCGGTAGCTCAAATAATTCAACGTGACGAGTAGTATGTCGTCCTCGCGACAACTTTCCTGATACTGCAGCGACTCTTAAATTAACATCAGGAATCAAATAGTTAATTAAACTTGACTTCCCAACCCCAGAGGGACCAGAAATTACTGTAATTTTATTTTTCAGTTTTTCCCACAGAGAAGGCGAACTATCTTTTGCTACCCCCAAACCTACATCTGTTTCCACACTAATAAAAAATGGATCGTAACCCCACTGAGAAATTTTATTGCGCCATCTCTCTATTTGCTCTGGTGTGACAAGATCGCATTTATTCAAACATAAACATACATCTAAACCTGTTGACTCTGCCTTTACTAAAAATCTCGTCAAAGCAACAGGATCTAAATCTGGTTCTGCCATAGCAAAAACTAACATGACCTGATTTGCATTAGCTACAGGAGGACGATCTAGTTCTGTTGTTCTGGGCAAAACCTCAGCAACAGCTCCTCGTCCACCTGTCCAGTCAGGATCTTCTACGACCACGCGATCGCCCACCATTACTTTCTGGCCAATTTTCTTCAATCGCGATCTGCGGGTACACAGGAGTTGAGTAAAATTTTCTGTTGTTTTTTTTACCAAATTATCTTTTCTATCGAGCTTAACCTGGTAAAAATTTGCTTGGACTGCGACAACTGTCCCTACCAAATCATTATTTGCTTCTAAGATAGCACCCTCTTCAGAACAACTCATGCAACCGTTTCCGGGCGACATACCTTCAGGATAAAATATTCAGAGCGATCGCTTATTTCTTCTATTTGATAACCTTCTACAATCAAACTATCAGGTACTTGCTCTATGGGTTCTCCTGGGTCTAGCCAAACTTCCAAAATTTGTCCAGGCATCATTTTTTCTAAGTACAGTTTTGTCTTAACAAAATTAATTGGACAGGGAGTACCTCGCAAATCTATTTGGGCATCTGGTATTTTTTGCTGCTGGATTTGAGGTTGAGAATCCATAATTTAATATTATCTCTCCAATCTTTTCTTTTAGTATTTAATAGTTAGTCTTAACAAACTGTGAAAAATTCGGAAGCAATTGACACACTCCCGACGCTGCTCTAAGAGACAGCGCGGGGTTCCCATACATGAATTAAACAGACTAAGCTTAACTAATGACTCAGGGCAGGATAAATTATTATTTTTTGATCTTGGGTTTAATACCCCACCCTCAACGGGGGTGTTTACAATTGCTTGGGGTTTGAGTCCCCATCCATTTTTTCTTCCTTTTTCCTTCTTCCTTCTTTAGATCATTTTTAGTGAAATAAGTTTCCTAAAAATCCTTCTATGCCACCTTTCCCAATACGATCGCCCTTAATACTTGCCAGCTTTTCCAGCAATTCACGTTCTTCTGTAGTAATTTTTGTGGGAATATCTATTGCTATTGTAATGAGATGATCGCCACGACTTACAGAATTACCCAATCTCGGTACTCCTTTATCTTCTAAAGTTAGAACAGTATTTGGTTGAGTACCTGCTGGAATTGTTAATTCTGCTTTACCATCAACTGTATTTATCTCCAGACTACAGCCCAAAATTGCTTGTAAATAACTAATTTTTATTTCAGATAGAATATTAATTCCATCTCTTCTAAACTCTGAGTCTTTTTTGACCCCCAAGAAAACATATAAGTCTCCAGGTGGTCCACCCATCTTACCTGAATCTCCTTCTTTAGATACTCGTAGCTGAGTACCATTGTCTACCCCTCCTGGGATAGTAATTTTTATTTTTTTTGTAACTTCATTTTGTCCACGACCACCACAAGTTGGGCACTTTTCTTCTATTATTTGCCCAGTACCATTACACGAAGGACAAACTGAAACTTGAGTGAAACTACCGAAAGGAGTTCTTGTTGCCCGGCGTACTTGACCAGTTCCTCCACAAGTAGAACAAGTTTTTGGTTTTGTGCCTGGTTTAGCACCCGAGCCATTGCAAGTTTCACAAACCTCTAAATGTTTGATTGTTAGTTCTTTATCCCCGCCAAATACAGCTTCGTGGAAATCCAGATTCAGGTCTATGCGTAGGTCATCACCTCTAACTGGACCTGTACGCCTACGCCCTTGTGTCCCCATTCCTCCAGAAAATCCACTGAAAAAGCTTTCAAATATATCAGCGAAGCTGTCTGAAAAATCTGTGGAGAAACCTTGTGCTCCTGCTCCTGATACTCCTGCTTCCCCAAAGCGGTCGTAACGAGCTTTCATTTCTTGGTCTGAGAGAACTTCGTAAGCACGATTTATTTCTTTAAAGCGTTCTTCTGCTCCTGGCTCTTTGTTCACGTCTGGGTGGTACTTACGAGCCAAGCGACGGTAAGCACGCTTTAGTTCCTCTTTATCTGCTGTACGAGAAACACCTAGAATGTCATAATAATCGCTGGCCATAGAGCTGATTGCCTAGAATTAGTGTTAATAAGTATACTTTTGAACTTTTATCTTTGAAGTACCCATTATAGATACATCAAGCCCGGCAATTCCCGGTAAAAGTCGGGAAAACCGTTCATAGAAACGTAATGGCAGAACCATCAACGTAGGCGGTATCGCGCAATGCTTTGAGAAAAATTCCCAAAGCGCCATTCCAATCTCTCGGCATTGAGTGGCCGCAATGCGGACATTTAAAATGCTTTGAGCCTCGTGACATACTCCCATACTAACCATAAGGTATAGTGTGGGCTTCTCGCTTCGCAGTCCTGCCATTGCATCGGACTCCACGAGTTTTAAGGACGGGATGCCCCGCCGCCCTTTTTGCAGAGCGAAAAGCTACGCACCTAGCTCCGCAATCAGATTTTACACTCCCAACGGATTACTAGGATTTCTGGGATACAACCCCATATCCTATTTGATTTTCATAGTTCATCACTGGTGGTTGTTAACTCGCGCTTCCCAGCTCGGTACTACTTTAACTTAACATCCTCCCGACGTTGCGCATGGCGCGACAACGCGGGATTCCTAAACCTCGCGGCTCAGGACTTTCTGCTTCTAACGCACCTACCTCCGAGGCCCTTCCCTCTTTCTGGTCTTACGGTCGCTCCACAGACTGACACTGCTAGCCCAGCAACCAAATTTTAAGACTAACACACTATTGGCATGCGCCGCAAAATTTATTGGTTTTCCCATGCGACGCTCCCCTAATAGCTGCCGCACTTGCTCCGCCTTTCATGTCGGCGACAGCCGAAACGGGAGAGCGCGGGTCTTCAACCAACGTTGAGATAAAATTTGTAAATGAATAGGACGTCGAATCCCATTCATGTACTGCCGATTCATCTGACACTAAATTTAAAATTATGGTGTGAGGCTTCTCGACGGTTTAGCTAAAATCTAGTCAATGCACCTTTAAAGCTAGAGTTAGCTGCAAGTAGTACATTATATTATATTATTATATCAAAAATTTCATCCACATTTCCATAATACTTCAAGTAAACTTGAGTCTTGAAGACCTCTAAAATTTTTTAGCAAATAAAAATACTAATCCACCTAATTACTACATTATTACTAAAGAAATGGATTTTTTCCAAATTCACTCTCAGGCTCTTCAGTTGATTCTTCAATCTTAACTGAAGTGGCCTCATTTTTAGTAGGATTACTATCAATTGGTGTATTAGTTTCTTGCTCCAAAGTTTCTTCCTCTAAGGTTTCTTCTTCTGTAATTTCTGAATCTACAGGAAGCTGAGGAATTTTCTCTTTTTCTGGTGACTCTATCTTTTCACCCCCACTTTGGTCATATAAAGTTTCACCTAAAGCAAAAAGCTTTTTCCTGAACTCTTCAATTTGTTGATTTAACTGGTCATAATTATTTTTACTTTCTGAGTTAACCAAAACTTCCTTCAACTGTCCATAGCTTTCTTCAAGTTCTGTTGCTAACTCTTCATCAATAAAATCACCATGTTCTTTGATAGTTGCTTCGTAATTATATAGAAGAGTATCTGCCTGATTTCTCAATTCTGCTAATTTTTGTTGTTGAATATCTTGTTCTGCATAAATTTCTGCTTCTTTTTGCATTCGTTGAATTTCTGCTTCATTCAGACCGCCTGTATTACTAATTTCAATACTTTGTTCTCTACCCGTACCCAGGTCTAAAGCCTTAACTTTCAGAATACCATTAGCATCAATATCAAAGTTAACTTCTATTTGAGGTATCCCTCTAGGAGCTGGAGGAATTCCTTTCAGTAAAAACTTACCTAGACTTTTATTATCTTTAACCATTGCCCGCTCGCCTTGAAGGACATGAATTTCTACAGAAGTTTGTCCATCCACAGCAGTAGAATACATCTGAGAGCGACTGGTAGGAATTGTAGTATTCCTTTCTATCACCTTGGTATATATTCCTCCCAAAGTTTCTAACCCCAGGGACAAAGGAATCACATCTAATAGCAAAAGGTCTTTAACTTCACCACCTAAAATACCAGCTTGAATTGCTGCTCCCGATGCCACAGCTTCATCTGGGTTAACGGAAGTATCAGGAGTTTGAACCTTAAAATAATTACTTATTGCTGCTTGAACTGCTGGTATTCTGGTAGAACCTCCCACAAGAATAATTTTGTCTATCTTTTCTGGTGACATACCAGCATCTTTCAGAGCTTGTTCCACTGGTTTAATCGTACTTTTAGTCAGACTTTGTATTAATTTTTCAAATTGAGCACGAGTTAATTGGGTCTCCAAGTGTTTTGGCCCTGTTTCGTCAGCGGTGATAAATGGTAAATTTATATTGGTAATCTGGGCAGAAGATAGTTCTATTTTTGCCTTTTCTGCTGCTTCTCGTAGTCTTTGTAGCGCCATTCTATCTGCTGATAAGTCTGTCCCTTCCCGGTTTCTAAACTCCTCTACTAACCAACGGACCACATAATTATCAAAATCATCTCCTCCTAGATGGTTATTACCGGAAGTTGCCTTAACTTCAAATACGCCATCTCCTAACTGTAAAATCGAAACATCAAAAGTCCCACCCCCAAGGTCAAATACCAAAATAGTCTGGTCTTGGTCTTGCTTATCTAACCCATAAGACAAAGAAGCAGCAGTTGGTTCATTGATAATTCGCAGCACTTCTAGACCAGCAATTGTCCCTGCATCTTTTGTCGCTTGTCTTTGTGCATCTGTAAAGTAAGCTGGTACTGTAATTACTGCTTTAGTCACAGATTCTCCTAAATATTTTTCAGCATCCTGCTTCATTTTTTGCAGAATCATTGCTGAAATTTCTTGAGGTGTATAATTCTTACCTCTTATCTGGACATCTACAGTATTATCTTTACCTTTAACACAGGTATATGGAACTCGGGAGCGCTCTTCTTCTGTATCGTCCCATCTTCTGCCAATAAATCTTTTGATACTGTAAACTGTATTTACTGCATTGGTTAATGATTGTCTCTTGGCTAGTTGGCCTATTAAGCGTTCGTTCCCTTTCGCAAATCCCACAATACTTGGTGTTGTACGCCCACCTTCTGAGTTGGAAATTACAATTGGTTTGCCCCCTTCTAAGACGGCCACACAACTATTAGTGGTCCCTAAATCAATGCCAATGACTTTTCCCATAGTGCTTCGGCGTTCTTATCGTCAAAATTATTTTGAGTTTTTTTTAGTTAAGTTGTATTCAGAACAGCTCTAGTAATCTTGGTAAAATATTAGATTGACATTATTTACCGAATAATTAAGCTTTAAAGCCTCTCCTTTAAAAAAGAAAAAATTTTCCTTTTAGTCAATTCTATCCGTTTTCAAGGAGAGGTCATAATTAATTATTAATTATTAATTATTAATTATTGAAGCCTGTATTTTCTTTGAGCTGATTCTGAATAGTCTGAATACAACTTATTAAGTGTGGCCATTAAACAAAAATGTGGAAATGCTATTTAACCTTCTGCATCAGTTTGAGCTTCTTCTGTAGACTCTTCAGGTTCTGGAGCTGTCGCTACTTTTACCATAGCGTGTCGGAGGACACGGTCTCCTAGAGTATATCCCCGGACTAACTCTTCTGTAACAGTTCCTTCTGGATATTCTGTTGTTGCTTCTCGCATTACTGCCTCATGTAGATTTGGGTCAAACTCTTGACCTTCTGGCCGCATAGGAGAAACTCCCAGTCGTTTCAGAGTTTCTACCATTTGCTTATAGACAGTCTGATAGCTTTTGTGGATATTCATTTCTCCATCATTAGCTGGTTTAATCTGAGAACGAGCACGATCAAAATTGTCAATTACTGGTAATAATTCGATGATTGTGGAGCACTTCACTTGTACATCTAGTTCTTCTTTTTCTTTTTGTGTACGTTTACGGAAGTTCTCAAAGTCTGCTGCTAGTCTTTTGTATTGAGTATCTTTTTCTTCTAGCTGAACTTTGGTAGTTTCTACCTGAGTTTGCAGAGATTCATTTGCCTCTTTTAAAAGGACTATATTCTGTGACATTTGATCGAAGCTTTCTTGCTCTGTCTTTACAGAAGCATTATCTTCAGATACTTCCTCAATATTTTCAAGTTTTTGAGATGAGTCTAATTCTGGGTTTGCCTCAACCACTTCCATATTTTCATGTATTTCTTGATTTGTTGTTTCTGCTGATGGTATCTCTCCTACCATTTAATTTTCTCCTGAATACTGACCGTTGTTACTGCTTTTGATTTTGCTTTTTTTTCATCTGATTTACCAGGGTAAAAAAGCACTATGGAAACACTGATTTTTAACTGCGCTATATGATTATGGCTACTTTATTAACTTATTAGTAATCAGGTTTTTAGCGCCAAGCTTAGAAGCTTGTATTTTATTAGTAAATACAGTGGCTTATAGAAATTATAGGTTACATAATTATTTAGCCAAATACCTAACTAATTTCTTTGCTAAAAATTGGCTTAAATTACTAATTAAGTCTGTGTCACAAATAAAATCACAGTTATTCCCTAGTGATAACTGGGTTATACTAAAGACAAAGACTTTTTGACAGAATTTTAAAATAGCAAATGTTAAGGTTCTTGAACCGATAAACCGTTAGGATTAGTTTATTATATAATAGTTAGGCTATTCTTTAAATTAACATAGATTGCAACACTATCTCAGTCACTCTGAAGTACTTCCTGAGATATCAAAAATAAATAATAGGCTTTCCTTGTTCTATGGCCTGATGTTTTTCGCAAATATTGTGTCCCTGGACATTTATTAACTTATAGTTTCAGATTATAGTTCTTGAAATCCTCCCGACGCTGCACTTGCGTGACAGCGTGGGATTCCTGACCATCGCGCTCTTAGGTCTTTCTGCTGCCTCTTGCAGAGGAGCTGCGCTAAAAATGCACCAGCCTCCAAGGTCGAGCCTCTTTTCGGTCTAAAGGCGCGCTCCACAGACTGACACTGCTAGCCCAGCAGCCAAATTTTAAGTATAACATACTATTGACATGCGCCTCAAAATTTATTGGTTTTCCCATCCCGACGCTCCCCTAATAGCTGCCACACTTGCTCCGCCTTTTCCTGACGGAATGCTCCGCTTTCCATGTCGGCGACAGCCGTTAACGCAGTTATGCGAAGCGCAAAACGGGAGAGCGCGGGTCTTCAACCAACGTTGAGATAAAAATATAGTCAAATATGACATATCCTTAATTTTGCCAGTATTAACCTGACGCTCGTGTTAGCGCAGCTCCTCCGGAGGAGGCACTACAAAACCACGCCAGTTGCTTCAAGTCGGGGGACCCGCAAGGGCGTACTGGCTTCTCTATCCCATAGCTAAAAGCATAAGAGAGCTGCTTTTTCTGATCTAAGACTTACGCAGTACAACGTATTTTCGTCATTGCGACCGATAGGAAAGCAATTTTCAATCCTAGTTTTTCCTACCTCGTGCGTAAATCCTGTTTTCCTCTTTGCATGATAATCTCCCTGATTCAATTTCTGCTTGGTCATAATACAGAGGCTTGGACGTAGGTTCTTATGTTTCTAGAGGTAGCGTGTCAGTCCAGGAATTTCACCCTATTGAACTCAGATCCTTAACTTTTGAGGCTATTTAATTTTCGCTCTTATCGCCGACACTGATAACTGAAATGACCAGGGTTGAGCTGTTCTAATTAGTTAGCTTGGGGGAATTAATGTATCCCGACGTTAACATTTTATGTACAACGCGGGACCGATCGCTCCTCCAAACCCCTACAATAGATAAGTTACTAAGATTTCTAGAGTAGTATGGTAATTACTGGCCTTAGTTTTTATTTGGGAGTTTTGTAGGATGTAGACTATCCCTAATTAAACCATAAAAACGGAAATACTTAATCAGTAAACTCAGTTAACAACTTGTTAAGCTGGTGTAAATTTTATCAAAAACTTAGGGAATACTTAGATTTAGGAGAACTTAATTTATCAGCCATGGCCCCAACCTCTTCACGGAATTCACGCACCGCTATAGTTGCCCTTAGTAATCTTTCTCCTTTTGGGCACAAACTGGTTCAGGCAGGCTATGTCAACATTGAACAATTCCAAAAATGTCAAGTTGAAAGCCGTAAAACAGGTAAATCTTTGACAGAGCTACTGGAAGCTCTAACAGGACAACCTTTACCTGCTGAATTACTGAGGCATTATAAAAAGCAGCAGCTATTTGAACTAATGATTTTCTATGGTGTAGCTGCCTTTGACCCAGAAATTACTCAAATTCCACCACAACAAGTATCTTATCTAATCGACAAAGTAATTCCTATAGAAACTTGTCGTCGTAACCGGATGGTACCACTATTTAGCCATGAAACTCATTTGGCCAATCAGTTAGTCCAAGCTGGTAAAATAGATCAAAACCAAATGTTAAAAGTTTTGACTCAAAGCATTGGCTCACAAGGTACATTCGTTGAGGAACTAGAAAAGTTTACTGGAGATTCACTGCCATCAGATTTGCTGAATGAATACGAAAAACAGGAACCCTTTGTCATGGTGGCAATGGCCGAACCAGATAACCTCCAAGCTTTAGATGAACTGAAAAATAAAATTCTCAGACATCGTGGATTAACTTTACAGCGTCTGGTAATTACTCCAGAAGATTATCAACACCTAATTAACTACTACTTAGACGAACAAACTAAAAAGGATGCTGTTGCTGCGAAAAAGGCAGAAGAAAAAGAGTTAGAGCTGGAGTCAGGATTTTTTGAAACTCCTGAATTAGAAGAAGCTGATGATGAAACGGGGGTAGAGGACATAGCACAAAGCATCTCTGAAGCTGAAGATGCTCCTGTGATTAAGGCTGTTAATGTAATTTTAGTGAAAGCTCTGAGTGAGGGGGTATCTGATATTCATGTGGAACCCCAAGAGGAGTTTATCAGAATTCGGATGCGTAAAGATGGGGTATTGCAAGAATATTTTAGGTTTCCGAAAAAAGTTATCCCAGCTATTACTTCCCGCTTCAAAATTATCGCTAACTTAGACATCGCTGAACGACGTCAAGCTCAAGACGGTCGTATCCGTAAGGTATTTAAGGGACGTACTATTGACTTCCGGGTAAATAGTTTGCCTAGTCGCTATGGTGAAAAGATTGTTTTGCGGATTTTGGACAGCTCTAGTACCCAACTAGGGTTGGATAAGTTAATTACAGACCAGGAGACTCTGAATTTAGTGAGAGAAACTGCTAGTCGTCCATTTGGATTAATCTTGGTAACAGGGCCAACAGGTTCTGGTAAGTCTACTTCTCTATATTCTATTTTGGCGGAACGAAATGACCCAGGGATTAATATTAGTACTGCAGAAGACCCAATTGAATATGCTTTGCCTGGAATTACTCAGTGTCAGGTAATTCGGGAAAAAGACTTGACTTTTGCTAATATCCTCCGGGCGTTTCTGCGACAAGACCCTGATGTTCTACTGGTGGGTGAAACACGGGATAAGGAAACAGCTAAGACAGCTATTGAGGCGGCATTAACTGGACACTTAGTTTTAACAACCCTACATACTAATGATGCAGCAGGAGCGATCGCTCGACTTGATGAAATGGGAGTTGAGTCTTTTATGGTCTCTGCTGCTTTGTTGGGCGTTTTGGCACAACGTCTAATGCGTCGGGTTTGTAGTCAATGCCGAATTCCCTATACACCTGATGCTAAGGAGTTGACTCGCTATGGTTTAGTTCCTTCTCAGGAGGAAGATGCCACTTTTTATAAAGCAAACACTATACCAGTGGAAGACCGCAGAGTATTGGCAGAAACTGACCAACTTTGTAAAAAATGTAATGGTCTAGGTTACAAAGGTCGTGTGGGTGTTTATGAATTTATGAAGTCTACAGAGCAACTACAAACTCTCATTACTCAAAGAGCACCTACAGAACAAATTAAGGAGGTAGCAGTTGAAGAAGGAATGACTACTTTACTGCAATATAGTTTGAATTTGGTCCGACAAGGTTATACCACTTTTGAAGAGGTGGAGCGGGTAACATTTACTGACTCTGGTTTGGAGGCAGAAATGAAGCGCCAAGCTAAACAAAATCTAGTTTGTAAGTCTTGTGGTGCTGAGTTAGAGGCAGAATGGCGAGATTGTCCTTATTGTATGACACCCCGCTTTGAGTAGTAGAAGAAGGAGACAGGAGACAACCCACCCCTAACCCCTCCCAGGAGGGGAAGACAGGAGACAGGAGACAAAATAAATTTAATGGGAATAGTCTTCGACACGCCACTTTGTGTCTACAAACCCCAAACAATTTTAGGCACTGTGCAAAGGTGGGGATTTATACCTCATAAGGCTTCCAGCTAGTAGCCAGCTCCGATGAGCAAAGCCAAAAAATTCTACTGACTCGGTCCTCCTGACTACTGACTTTCAGTCGTTTCGCTCCGCGACATGTAACGCGCAGCGTCTCCGTCAGGAGAAAGCTGTTAATTTTTTTAAGTATAGCAAATACAACGTTTTTCAGGAGATTTAAATTATGTCTTTTATGATTGAGGATGTTTTGGAGTCCCTTGTAGAGCAGGGCGGTTCAGATGTACATATCCAAGCTCGCGCTCCAGTTTTTTTTAGAATTAGTGGCCAACTTACGCCTCAGCCACAGTTTGGAGAAAATCTTGACCCACTGGAAGTGCAAAATCTGATTTTTCAAATGCTCAACAATATGCAGCGTAAGCACTTGGAGCAAAATTGGGAACTTGACAGTGCTTATGGTGTTAAGGGGTTGGCTCGTTTCCGTTTAAATGTTTATCGGGAGCGGGGTAGTTGGGCAGCTTGTATGCGTGCTTTGGCTTCTCAAATTCCTAATGTTGATAAGCTTGGGGTACCGATGATTTTACGGGAGATGACTGAGCGACCTAGAGGGATGTTTCTAGTGACAGGACAGACTGGATCTGGAAAAACAACTACTATGGCGGCTTTGCTAGATTTGATTAACCGTACCCGTGCTGAACATATTCTCACTGTTGAGGACCCCATTGAATATGTTTTTCCTAACGTTAAGAGTTTGTTTCATCAACGGCAAAAGGGAGAAGATACAAAAAGTTTTTCTAATGCTTTGAAAGGAGCACTTCGTCAAGACCCGGATATTATTCTGGTGGGAGAAATGCGGGACTTGGAAACTATTGCTTTGGCTAGTACTGCAGCAGAAACGGGTCACTTGGTATTTGGGACTTTGCACACTAATTCGGCTTCTGGTACGGTGGACCGGATGTTGGATGTTTTTCCACCAGAACAACAACCTCAAATTAGGGCGCAGTTGGCTAATTCTATTGTTTGTATTTGTAGCCAAAACTTGGTGAAAAAAGTTGGTGGAGGTCGCTGTGCTGCTCAGGAAATTATGATTAATACTCCGGCGATCGCTAATTTAATCCGGGAATCTAAAAATGCTCAACTTTATTCTCAAATTCAGATGGGCAAGAAGTTAGGTATGCAGACTATGGAAATGGCTCTTGCCGATCTATATAAAGAAGGAAAGGCTACTTGGGAGAATGTGATGGCTAAAGCAGTAAAGCCAGATGAGTTAGCAGCTTTGATTGGTCCAGAACCTAAAGGGAAGGTAGAAAAAGCTAAGGCTCGTCGTTAGATATTGTTTAAATAATTAATAATTAATAATTAATAATTAATAATTAATAATTAACAATTACCTCTCCTTTCAAACGGATAGGATTGACAAAAATTTTCTTCTCTTGGTCGATTGGATATGGCGCAGGTTTCCTCGCCATCCCACCCTACGGGAAGCTCTGCTTTTTCCTACGGAATGCATAGTAATTAAAAACTTTTTCAACAGCAATTTCAAACAACGCAACCCAACCTAAAAGACATCTTCAATAATAAAAAATTAAATCAATTATTGCACTATATACATCAATTATAGTAATTCCCAAAAACGTGAGGTACAACATTTTAGGCTTGAGGGAACAGGGAACAGGAAACAGGGAATAAAAAGACAACAAGAAACTGTACCTCACTACCTTGGGAAACGCTATATTTCCCCCCTACTTCGTACTCCTTACTCCCTATCTTGGTGAAGATGTCTAATAGTAACTTATTCAAGATTAAATAAATGAGGAAACTAAACTATGACTAGCAATTTAGCCAGTAAAAAATCTAAAGGTGGATTAGAGGAACAATTAAAAGTATTTGAAGAAAAATTAAACGTCGCTCTTGCTACAATTACTGTTAAAGATTTAGCTATTTTTGCACGTCAATTTGCTGCGATGTTTAATGCAGGTGTGCCGATGGTTAGGTGTCTTAAAGTATTACAAGAACAAAGCTCTAATTATAAGATTAAATATGCTCTGAAAATGATTAGTGCAGAGGTAGAAGAAGGTACTGAATTGTCAGAAGCAATGAGGAAACATCCGGCTTGTTTTGATGAGTTATTTCTGAGTATGGTAGCTGCTGGAGAAGTGGGTGGTGTCCTTGATGAAGTGCTAGAACGTCTGGCAGTTATGTTGGAGAAAAATGCTAAGACTTTGAGTGAAATTAATTCTGCTATGTCTTATCCAAAAACTGTTATGTTTATTGCTTTGGCAGTATTTTTTGGGATGACAACTTTTCTATTACCAACCTTTGCCGCAATTTTTGAACAAATTGGTACTGAGTTGCCTGCTTTTACTGTTTTTATGTTAAGTATTAGTGCTTTTTGTAGAACTTGGCCTCCAATTCCTCAAGTAACAGCAATAGGCACAGTTATTTTTATTTACGTTGTTTATACAATGGTTTATAAAACAGAGCAAGGTAGGTTATTTTTTGACAAAATATTTCTGAAACTTCCTATTTTTGGAGATATTATTGAGAAGTCGGCAGTGGCTCGTTTTTGTATGATTTTTGGTACTTTGACTCGCTCCGGTGTACCAATGTTGAAGTCTCTAGAAATTGTGAGAAATGTGGCAGGAAATGCGGCGATCGCTGAGTCTGTTGAGTATGCAAGACAAGAAATTCAAAGTGGCGGAATGATTAGTTTAGCTCTGCAAGAAAAGAAAGTTTTTCCTTCTTTGGCAGTTCAAATGATGGCTATTGGAGAGGAAACTGGTGAGTTGGATGCGATGTTGATGAAGGTGGGAGCTTTTTATGAACAAGAAGTTGAGGAAGCTGTTAAGTCTTTGACAAGTATGTTGGAACCTTTGATGATTGTTGTTATTGGTGCAATGGTTGGTTCGATTTTGCTTTCTATGTATTTACCTATGTTTAAGGTATTTGAAGAATTGTAGAGTGAATTGAAGAAGGCAGAAGGAAGAAGGAAAGACCAAAGTTGGAAAAATCTTACGTTGTCTGAGTTTTAAACTTTTCAACTTCTGCACCCTTTCCTTCGACTACTATAACAACTTGTATTCCCTACTCCTATCCTAATTTTATAGATAAATTAGCTCTATTTTAAATAGTAGAAAATTATAAGTTATATCATGTCTTTTGGTATCATTTGTGTAAAAGTTAGCGTGAATATCTACAGGTAATTTAAGTTTTTTTCTTGTTCTTTCTTAAGCTTTTTTGCCTGTCCCCTGTTTCCTACCTTTGCACTTACAATAGACATAGGCGTGATCATCAAAAATAGGTGTTGCTGAATCAAGGTATGAAAATAAAAATTGAACAATCTCAAATATTTGTTATTCAATAGTTTAGCAACTACCAAAAAATACAAATCATACCCACGCATCAGCAACGCCCAAAAATAAAATCAATTATCACGCAGAAATTATCAATTATTTTCCCCTACTCTGTACGGAGGTTGCATGCAACGTCTCCCTCTTTTCTGGAGAGGTCTAATACCGATGCTACCGGACATGATATTAAATATAAGAAAATATTAAAATTATTATGGTTATAAAAAAATCAGATTACGAAGCATTACTAGCAGAATATAGTAATTCACAAGCAACAATTGCACTACTTAAACAACATAGACCATACTTAGAAATGCTTCCCAGTATGCGTCGTCCAGAAGACAGTTTAGTTGTTATTCCTCTACCTATTATTCGGTTAAGAAAACAGGGTAATGAGTCAGGAAAAACTGTTAATTTGCCTTGCGATCTAGGAATTTTTATGTGTGACCCTGAGTGGAAGGTTAAGACAGGAGCAGAAATTTTTATTTTTATTTATAGACCTCAAGAAGACTTTTCCGATCTTATTAGTCGTTGGCGACAAACTCAGATTTTACTGGATAAAGAATATGAATGGGTAATGCCTCAAGATTATAAACATATTTATTCTCAAGAAACGGAAGAAGTTTATCCTTTATTTGTTTTATTTTCAGAGACTCCAGAAAGGATTAAAAGAGGATTGATAGGAGCAGCTTTACCTTTTGTTGTACAGCCTACTTTTGATTCCATAGAAATGGAAGTTGAGGAGTCGAATATTGAAATACAGACAATGTTATCTCAGATGGATGATGGGATTAATGATGGTTAAATTATTAAAATTTTTTTTGTTTGAGTAGGTTTCTATAAAAGGTAAATATGGAATTATCATTTTTATAACTAGACCTACTCTTATTACCAAAACTCTACATTAATTTTTAGGGAGAAATCAAATGTCTCTCTTTTTGTTTGCTCAAGATTGGCGTTCAATTTTCCAACTATTGGAATACTTGGGTTTTTGGGAAGGTTTAAAGAAAACGCTACTTTTAGATTTTTCTGAGATTCTTCAGTGAGACTTAGTACAAATTTATGTTTTTTGATTTTAATTCCTTTTTCTCTTTTAAAAATAAGACCTTTCATATGAGAATCACTGAGCCATTGATTTTCCATCAAGTAACTTCTAGCTTCTTCAATATTTGGCTCTGACGGATCGTATTCTTCTTCAATCATTATTGCTTTTTGCATTTTCTTCCAAGCATTACTTTCAACTTCAGTATTACCCCCACCATAAGAAGTATCAAGATTACCAGAAAATTTGGTTTTGCCATCGGAACTTTTTATTTCCATTGGTTAAAAGGCTACCCAAAACAACTTTGATTCCTGTACTATATTTATGTAGAAGTGGAAAAATTTTACGAAGCTCATCATTGCCTATCATGCGAGGTATACCTCTTTGGAGTTGATCGACCTCATCACAAAAAGTGCAAATAATTAACAATTTTTTTTTCTTTTTATTGAAGAATTTTTTTTTGTTTTTAGAGTCATAACTTTGCCACCAACTTTGAATAAAACCTAGATCTTTTTCAACACGACTCTGTGTATATTGGTCATTTTTAATTAGAAGATCGGCTCTAACTAGATAAAAAACTAAATCAGAGTCCTCAAAAAGAGATTGCCACTCAGTGCGGAAAGATGTATCTCCACCTAAATCAGTGCTTTTTTTGAGTGAAATCCATGTATTTTTATCAAGTATAAAACGTCTTTCATCAGTTGGTTTTGCATACTTAGTCTGATGATATCCTTCACTTAATATACCTTTAATAACATAATTTAATAATGTTGTTTTACCAGTTCCTTTCGCTCCTAAAACAGCAAGTTTTTTACCCTTTAGTTCAATTAAAATATGTTTCCACTCAAGTATTCCATATATCCCTCCTGCACCAGCAAGAAATGATCCAATAATTATTAGTGCTATAGTAATAGGGTCCATAATAGAAAGTTAGCTTCAAAAAATTCCCTGTATTGAATTGTATATTTTGAACTAAAATTAGTCAGAATATCTTTTATCAATGGTATTTCATCCGAATAGTGGTAATTACAAAAAACACAGTAATAAAATAGCCTCAAACAAATATATACAAATAGAAGATTTGACTTCAAAAAGGTATAAATACTTAATAGCTAAGGGTCTTTCTGCGGAATGTTGCACAAACAGCTATTTTTATGGCATCACCGATCTTTCCAAGAAAATGCTACACAAACAGGAATTTTTTTGCCATAACAATATCTAAGTATTAATAGTACACTAATAATTTGGATAATTATTTATAATACTGTAAGTTAGGTTGCTCCGCAAGATATTTGTGTTTCGCTGTACGACATGAAAAGCATAACCTAGACAATGTATTGTTGGGTTTCCTTAACGTCAATCCAACCTACAAAGTGCTATGGACACAATAACAAAACAAAGATTAACTTTTGACCAATTTATAGAGAATTATCCTGATGATGGTAAGTTTTATGAATTGGTGAATGGAGAAATTGTGGAAATGAGGGCGACAAGAAACCATGATGATGTGGCAGACTTTATCGCTGATTCTTTTAAAGAAAAAAATAAAAGTCTGAACCTAAATTATGTGGTGAAAAATACAGCGGTAATTAAAACTTTAACTGTAGATAAAATTGAACAAGGAAGAAAGCCTGATGTAAGTATAATTAATCGGGATGTTTGGCGTGTTAACCGTGCTACTTATGCTGCTTTAGACGAACTAATTCAATGAGCTGTAGAAGTCGTTTCTACTAATTGGGAAGATGATTATGTTGATAAATTTGAGGAATATCAACCTTTGGGAATTTTAGAGTATTGGATTGTTGATTATTTAGCTATTGGTGGGAGAAAATATTTGGGAAAGCCGAAATTTCCGAGTGTATTTGTTTATATTTTAAATCAAGAAAGTCAATATAACATGACTCAGTTTAGAAGTAATGAAAAAATTGTGTCTTTGACTTTTCCAGAATTGTCTTTAACAGCAGAACAAATTTTAAATGCTTAATATCATTTTTCGGGTAATTAGGGTTTGTTTATGGAAGTCTTTTGGTAAGGGTAGGAGTCAGTCCTCAGGAGTCAGGAGGAACGGGGAATTATAGAGGAGATAGTAGGAAGAATCTTCCCTTGATTTTGCTGCCCAAACTCTTGAGCAAAATCCTAAATTTTTGAACCTGAGGCATCTAAGACCTCGCATTTTTTGATATTTAAAAAGGCTAAAACCTTTAGAGGTAAATACTTTTCGCTTTATTCAGCAAGCCATAATTAGTGATTTTATAAAGGAATAAAAAACAACTATTTTCAAGAATAAATGGAAGGCTTTGGATACCAAAACCCTACATTTTACAGAATGGTTTGAAGACCAAACCCCCTACTAAATTTATTTAGGGCTTACCGATTAAATCTCAAAGTATTGACTGATATTGGTTGTAGCATTTTTTGATCTAAAAAAGTGCGCTTGTTTTCAGTGGAAAAAACTCATGCATGCTAGTATTTTGGGAGGATTATGGCAGACAAATCAAGGGATAATTTTTCCAACTACCTCCTCTATAATTCCCATTTCTCCTGTCTTCCCCTCCTCGGAGAGGTTAGGGGTGGGTTGTCTCCTGTCTCCTTTCTCCTACCCTCACCCATAAGACTTTTTCAGCAAAACCTATTTAGAAGTAAATAATTTAAAGTAAGTAGAAACCAAAAATTCTTTGATAGGAATTGCTACAAAAGTTAAAGGATTAATTGTAACAATAATTGTTCTAACATCTGCTTTTGCTAATTTTACTATCTGTTTTGCTACCCAATCAGCAGACATTATTCCAATGGGATTAAGATTACTTTTAAACGGACCTAATATTAATTTCCGAATCACACAGGGAGCATCTAATTTTCGTAAAGTAACTAAATCTCCAAGAGTTCTTTTTGTGAGTTCATATAGAGGACTAAAAGCTGGAGAAACTTCTGCTTCTGATGTGTTAACCCAGACTTCCTTACAAGCAATATCAGAATTTGTTCTTACAGTTTTGATGAATATTTCTAACATTCGCCAGCTAGAAAATGTGTTTATTTCGTAAGATTTAGCGATCGCCTCTGCTGTCTTTTCTCCATGTACATTAATGCCGTGATTTAATACTAAAATATCTACTTTCTCAAACAAATCTGCTAAATTATTTTCTTGACTTACTTGCCAATTTATAGTATTAATTTCCAACTCTTCACCATCTATATTCAAGGTAATAGTTTGATTCCCAGAAGTAAGGGCAATTACTTTTGCACCTGCTTTGTGAAGATGTAGCAGAAGCGATCGCCCCAAACTTCCAGAAGCACCTGTAACAGCAATAGTTTTACCTTTGAGAGAAAGAGCTGTTCCCATAAGTTTATCTACCAGACTCAGAGTGCCACAAAAATAAGCATTTTGATTATCAAAGTGGTGTCGCCAATGATAAGGACGGTTGACAAACCAATTAGTTGGAGGCTCTGAGAATGCACCAGGAAGATGATTTAGGTCTGTAAGTTGGTCAGCATTAGGAATACCAATAGCACGAGCGATCGCCGGAAAAAAGAAACTTAAAGTATAAACAACACCTGCTAAAGTAGCCCAATGATAAGAAGGTATCCAAACAAAAGCTAATGCCCAGAGTAACAGACTAAAAGTCAACATTACCAGAGATTCTGGCACATCGTGATACCAAGTAGCTTTTTGATAAATCTCTGTACTAACTGAAGTCAAGTCTGGACGGAAAACACGATGATGCCAACCATGCCATTTATATAAAGGCGACCAAACATGAGAAACCACATGATAAATATCTCGCACCAGTTCCACAAATAATATAGAACCGAGAACCCAACAAATGTTAGTTATCCAAGGGTTGACCAGATAAAACTCCATAAACCTCACTATCAAATATATGAATATACTTTAAACTAGCACTATTTCATAAAAGTCAAAAGTCAAAAGTCAAAAGTCAAAAGTTAGGTTTGACATAGCTACAAAACTTTGACACTACAGTAATTTCAGGAAATTATTTCAAATCTAAGATTTGAAACTATTTGTGATATCTCTAAAGTAAACTGGTATAAAAGTATTACTTTTCTGACAATAAGTCTAAAATTATACTAAATAGACATCTTCAGAAAAGAGGGAACAGAGAAGAGGGAGGAGTCTGGGGAGATGGGGAAGTTTTTAGCGATTTTTTGTATAAAAAAGCACATTTTTGTTGAGATTTTATACTGAATAAAAGCGATCGCTCACCCCTTTGTTAAAAACATTCCTTTGTAATACCATTTCACTTTAATAGGACTTACGCAGATACGGTATATATAGCGTTCAAAACTATTGTCCAATAGTTATTTAACTCTATACATAGTGCCCTTGCGTAAGTCCTATTTAAGAATGTCACAAATAGTTTCAAAGTTATAATGTCAAATAATCCGTTGAAACTATTGAAACGTCAAAGTTTTCTGCCTATTAAATCTTACTTTTAACTTTTAACTTTTGACTTCCGTGAAACGGTATAAGCTCCCCCACTCCCCTACTGCCTACTGCCTACTTATTAGCAAAATAAGCATCAAAAATAGCTTTAGCAATTGGTGCCGCACCTACCGAACCGTAACCACCCTCCTCAACTGCAATAGCTACAGCAATTTCAGGATTATAAGCAGGTGCAAACCCAATATACATCGCATTATCTGCTTGTCCTGGAAGTTCCACCGTGCCAGTCTTTCCTCCAGATAGTGGGATAGTACCATCGTTCAACCTGCGACCAGTACCCTTCCTCACCACATCAATTAATCCTTCGCGCACTGTATTAATAGTTGAAGATTTCAGACCAGTTTTAATTGATTTAGTAGCTGCGGTCCCAGTTTGAGATGCCAATAAATGAGGTTGCACTCGATACCCACCATTAGCGATCGTGCTGACCATCACTGATGATTCTAAAGGAGTTACCAACACCAAACCTTGACCTATACCCATAGTCACAATATCAGCAATATGCCAAGGTTCTCCATAAATCTCTTCTTTTTGTTTAGGAGTGGGAATTTGACCATGATTACCATCTATCCCCAATAGTTTTAAGTCAATACTGCCACCAATACCTAACTCTCGGCCCCACTTAGAAATTGCTTCCGGGCCAATCTTCACAGCCATTTGATAGAAAAATGTATTGCTACTGTAGGCTAAAGCATCCCTAAAACCAATTAACCCATAACCTCCACTATGTTCATTAAAAGTGATGCCACCAATAGTGACAGAATTATAAGTTCTCACTCTAGAATTAGGAGAATACTTACCAGACTGTAGTCCGGCAACAGAAGTAACAGGTTTGAAAGTGCTTCCTGGGGGATAACCCTGGAGGGCACGATTCAAAAAAGGCTTAGTTGCACCTTGCAGACGTTGCCATTCTGAGGTTGTCATCTTACCAGTAAATAGGCTAGGGTCAAATGTAGGTCCGCTTGCCATTGCTAAGATTTCCCCTGTTTTGGGATTGATGGCAACTGCAGCACCCCGACGGTTTCCGAGGGCTTTTTCTGCTGCTTTTTGAATATCAAGATCGATAGTTAATTTCACTGGTTTGCCTGAAGTCGGATTTTGGACTCCCAGTTCCTGAATTTCGTTACCTTTAGCGTCAACTTCAATCAAACGATTACCCCAAACTCCCTCCAAGGTGGAATTTGCGGTACTTTCTATTCCCATTTTACCAACAATCATCCCCATTGGGTATTTGGGGTTAGATGTCAATTCTTCTTTGGTTGCTTCGCCAGTGTATCCAATCAGATGAGCTGCTAAACTTCCATTAGGATAGTGGCGGATATTTTCGGTACGCACTTCTAACCCTGGTGTTTCACCAGCTTTTTCTGCTAATGCTATGAAGGTAGTAGGATCGAGATTAGAAAGGATTCTAACTGCTAGGGGTGAATCATAACCAACCTCTTCTAACTTGTTGATAATATCGCTGGCGGAAATGTTTAAAATTGAACTTAATTCAGTTGCCACCTGTGACCATTCTGTAGCTGAGTATTCTTGAGGCCACAAATATACGGAGCGAGATAGCTGGTTACTCGCTAAGATTTTACCTTTGCGGTCGTAAATTGTGCCACGACTCGCTGCCACTGGTACTAGACGAATGCGGTTGTTTTCTGCACGTTCGCGGTTATACTCTCCCTGAATTAATTGTAGTTGTACTACACGATAAGCATTGATGCCAATTAAGCTGGTAATTATTAGCATCATTGTTAATGCTTGCACTAAGCGACTACGTTTCGATACAATTTGTTGCGCAGCATTTCTGGCAACGTAAGGAAATTTAGAATATAAACTAATATCTTGAGTCATTATTATTGCATAAGTATTTTATTCTCCTCTTCTTTACACCCTGCTTTTTATCCGGAATATTAACCACTTTCAGTAGATGTATCTTTAAATTGGTAAAAACTGAGTTTTTGCCCAGGCATTACCAAGGTTTGAGATTAATTATCGGAGTGGTCTATAGTGGTTAATTACTATCCTACTTAATTATATATTTTCAGATTATAGTTCGTGGTATAGAACACCACATTTTGCCATGAGTTAAAAATGAATAGTTATAGCAGTCGCCATTACTTTATTTGACATATCAAAAGCTTAAAAATCAGACAAAGCAAGATTTTTCTTTCTCTCCTAGATCGCTAGTATCATGTCCGGTTGAATAGTTACAAATAACAAGGGAGGATTGACTCTTCCGCGATACAATAATTGATCATCCGGGTTTGATCTGATTGTATAGAACCCCCGATCGTATCTTCATAAATTTAGCAAGGAGTCAGGAGACAGGAGTTCATTAATTGATAATTGATAATTACCTCGGGTTAAAACCTTTATGGAATTGAATATCAGGAAATATTATTTCTTCTCTTGGTCGATGGTCGGCAAGCTCCGAGACCCGCTCTTGACAGAGCCGCTCCGAATTGCGCCATCCCACCCTACGGGAAGCTCCGAAGATAGAACTCCGTTCCGCTGACGCGAAACGCGTCAGCGTTGCGAAGCAAACGACCGCTTTTTTCCCCTTAAAAGGGGAGGTTTCAAGGCGTGAATTATTTAATTATTTAATTATTAATTATTAATTATTTGGTAAGAGGTAAGAGGGAAGATGTGGGGAGAAATAATACAAAAAATTCAACACTCCTTCAGATGATTTTTCTTCAAAATTGATGGGCGAAAAGACTTGACTACCATAATTATATAGATATCAAATGGGTTCTATATTAGTCATCTTTAGAAAAGAGTGAATAGGGAATAGGGAATGAGCAATAGACATCTCCTCCAAAAGAGGGAATAGGGAAGAATAATTGATAATTTATGGATAAAAATTGATTTTATTTTGGATTTTTGGAGATGTCTAATAGGGATAATTCATTAATGGGTAATGGATAATGGATAATTGATAATTACCTCTGGTTAAAACCGTTACGGAATTGAATATCAGGAATATTTTCTTTTCTTGGTCGATTGGATATGGCGAGGAAACCTCGCCATCCCTCGACCGCTTTTTTTTCCCTTAAAAGGGTCGGCTTCAAGGCACGAATTATTTAATTATTAATTATTAATTATTCGGTAATATCAAGTCCGGTAGCATCGGTATTGTAAAGGTAAGGAAGAAGGAAGAAGGAAGAAGGCTTTAGTTATCTAGAACAGAAGACTTAAAAGTCCAAAAAAACTTAAATTTTTTGTAGATATTCACCCTTGGGTTTACACAAACAATACCAGCGGACATGATATAGTTGATAATTTATGGATAAAAATTGATTTTATTTTGGATTTTTGGAGAGGTCTATGATTCTGATATTTATTACTCCTCAACTACCCCACTCCCTCACTCCCCTACTCCCCTACTCCTCTACTCCCCCACTTAAGAAATAATCTCAATTTTGTAAGCTTTGACTTTACTATCAATTCCTGTAATATCTGTCCCGACAACAACAGCATCAGCTCCTAAATTCATGGCTTTTTTTGCCATTGTCGGAGAAGCAATACCTCCTTCACAAATTACTGCTACTTCTAAGTTTTCTACTATCTGTTTTAACAACTCAAAACCAGGAGGAGATTTTGTGATTGTTTGCTCAGTATAACCATACAAAGTAGTAGCAACAAAATCCGCACCTACTTCTACAGCTAGTTGTGCTGCTTCTATAGTATCTACATCGGCCATTACTGGTTTTCCTAATTCATTATGAATACGAGTAATTAATGTTGCTAAAGTTTCTCCTCCCGGACGTTTTCTGGCAGTAGCATCAACAGCAATAATATCTGCTCCGGCCTTAGCGATCGCTTCTGCATCTGAAAATTGAGGCGTAATATAAACTTCAAATTCTGGTATTTGTTGCTTCCACAAACCAATTATTGGTTGAGTAACTCTCTGTCGTACTGCTCGAATATGGGATGGTGTATCTATTCTCACTGCTGAAGCTCCCTGATTTATAGATGCTTGTGCCATAGCTGCAATAACTTCTGGGTGATGTAAAGGGGAGTCAGTGGGAGCTTGACAAGAAACTATTAAACCTTTTGGTAATGATAT
>NZ_JAAHGH010000077.1 GCF_010672525.1 Okeania sp. SIO2B3
ATAGAGAATTCCACAGTATTTTCCGATCACATTGGCTGAAACAATATCAAAAACATCAGGTATATTTTGGATTGAGACGAAAAAAATCAACCATGGTCAAGGGGGGGCAAAAATATTGTCAAACATCTAAGAAAAGTGATTTTTAAGTTGTTTAATAATATTATTTAGCAGTTTACTTGAACTATTGTTCAAGGCGGGAGTGAGGTGTAGTGCGAACGCGTCGCGATTGCCGGAGGCACAGCGAAGCTATCGCACTACACCCCCATCTATTCTCAAGCCAGCGTTCCCTTTCTGTTGAAGTATTCTTCAGCTCCAGAACGCAAATCCATTTCTATATATACCTTTCAACTAGCTTGTCACCCCGTGAGCTTTTTCTCATGCTTATTATTCGAACACATTCTTTTTTCAAAATGGTATTATAGTTCAAAGTGATTCTAGAAAAGGTGTAAAAAATAATGTGTAAACACGCCAGATAGAACTGCTATAATACCAATTTGATAAATGTTTGTTACAAATGACTAAGCTTTTTATTAGCAGTCAGGAGTCAGGAGTTAGGAGTCAGAATGAATGGTTTCAATACCAGTGGTCGGAAATTCTCTTTGCCATGCGATCGCTTTAACCCACAATTTTATAGCAGCATTTTTTTATGCTAAGTCTGCTTTTAATCAATAACATTTATCTTGACCAATTTGAGTGGCGATCGCTTCTGCTTCCTGAATGTAAAATAACATTAGCCTCCTGCCTTAGCTAGAGTTTGCGCTGTTGCAGCACCAATACCAGTGGATGCAGCTGTAATTAAAATAATTTTTCCACTTAAATTTATCACTTTTCTTCTTTGTTCCTAATTATCCTAATTATCAGATCGCCTCTATCTATAAAGTTATTTATATCCAATTTTTACAAAAAATATCAGCAAACAAAAAATAGATAAAACACATAAACTTTTCCAAACAAATAAGCACCAAGGATGCCACCAAGCTCCAGTTTGTACTTCCACAATATCGGATCAGCCAAACAGCAAAAATGTGAATGTTGCTACTATTCTATGTAATCTAATTATAGAGCTATTTTTCATCGCTGATATAGGAAAAGCACCTGAAAAAATGAACCAAATTCCTGCTTCAATATAATTCCCTTTTTTATAGACTGTTTCTAATATTTTCGCTTGTTCAGAAGGCGAGTTATTTTGCAGTATCAACCATAATCCTATAAATATTCCAGCGCCAGAAAATTAATAAAATCAATAATCTGATAATTACATTTTTGTTCATTATATTTCCTAGAAAAATAGAAGAATTTTGATGTCGATCAAATTATTCTTCTAGCAGCTAAATACCGATAAAAAAAATTAGTAGTTATGGTATTCTTCTGATAATATCATGTTCGGATAATCAGTTATAAAAAAACTTTATCCCTTTTAACCTTTTCTTCCCTTCTGCCCTCAGCATAGCTGCCTTTCTTTTTAACCTTTTCTTCCCTTCTGCCCTCAGCATAGCTGCCCTCTGCCTTCCTGAATCCAAAGTGTAAGTATTCAAGCGAACATGATATAATATGTATTTAAAAGATATTAGTTAACTTTCAAATTTTTCTCTATTCTTGATGATTGGCTTCCATACCTAATGGTATTTAGAAGCCATCAGTAATCATCAAAAAAATTCTGGCTATCTAAAAGAAAAAAAGAAAGAAATATTGGAAAAATAAATCATAGTAACTAACAAAAACATTATTTGATTACTTCAAAAAATTATTGATGATACTCAATTTTTTCTAATGTTAATTCCCCCTTTTCCTGGGGTTGAACTTGCTGGTGCTTATGAAACCTAATTCCTAAAAAAACATCATACAGAAAGCTCCAAAAATTTTTTCCTTGCAATAATCCTAAAGATTGAGGGGAACCCTTAACATCTAATAACGGCTTCATAACTTCATAAGCAGGTTTGTAATTATACCAAGGTATAGAAGGCCATAAATGATGAATTAAATGATAGTTCTGTCCACAAATCAGAATATTGAGAAAGCCACTTGGATAAACTCTAGCATTGTGCCAGCGATCGCGTTCCTGAAAAGGACGATGAGGTAAATAATCAAAAAATAACCCTAGAGCTAAACCAACAACTAAAGCAGGAGAAAACCAATAATTTAAAATATAATCCAGAAACCCAAAATATATGGACACACCTATCATTGTGAATACTACTAAACGGCTAAAAAACCATTCCCATAGTTCAAATTTCCGCCAAAGTCGTCTTTTAAAAAAGAAGATTTCATGGTAAAAGAAGCGGGCTGCAATTAGCCATAATGGGCCACCAGTAGAAACAAAATGATCTGGGTCATTTTCTGGGTCGTTAACATGGGCATGATGCTGTAGATGTACTCTTGTAAATACTGGGAAAGCAAAACCTAACATCAATGCACTGCCGTGACCTAAAATAGCATTAACTAAGCGGTCTTTATGGGCTGAATTATGGGACGCATCGTGAATTACTGTCCCTGCCATATGTAAGGCTAGAACATTCATCAAGAAACAACACCAGCCTGGTAAGTCCCAGTACCAGTAACCGCAGGTTGAGGAAATTATTATTCCTATAGCACTCAAAAACATGAGTAAGTTAGTATTTAAGCCTCCAGAGGGGCTTAGTAACTCTCTTGGGACTGTCGTTTGCAGCCCTGCCTCCAACATTTTGATTTGCACTCCTCTATATTAATTAAGACTTTTTTTATTACCATACGATATAGGCAAAATTTTGTAAAGATATATTAAATAATATTAATCTAAATAAGATAATTAGAATTACTGGTTATGGGAGAAATTAAATAAAGTTAATCGCGATCCCCATAACAGAGACTCCGATCCTAAAACTTAAATTATAAAAAATACAGATTGTTGCTCACTAAATAATTTTAAGAGTAAAAAGTAATTATTAATAGTTGCATTGACATCCTTTGAGTATGGTAGTCTAAGATATCGATCTCGCCCAGTAGTATAGTCATAAATAAATTAGGCACTATTGTGACTTTGTCCCAGAGTGAATCAATTTTCTTTAATTATTAATTAAAGAAATATAATTTGTCGTTTCAACACTGTATGTATGTAAGGTAATTACTGAAAAGTGACGTTGAAGGCCCCCGTGTTTTAACTGGGGGATGAAAACAAGGGAATCGTTGAGACTAGACAACTAAAGTTGTCCTGTGCTATTACTATCTACAACAACTTTTCAGCCCCCCCGTTTCCAATGTATTGTTGTCAGCAAGTTTTAGTAGATAAAAATCCTGAATTAATCCCCATTTTAACATTCTTATGCGAACAGTCTCACAAGCTAACTAACATGGGAATATATTATGCCAGACAATTATATTTTAAGTCTTACAAAATTCTGGGTAAGTATGACGCAGGAATTAGTCTACAAAAAGAACAATCACTATAAAGTTTTACATCTCTCTTGCAGCACAACAAATATTGAGAACTGTAGCTGAATCATTTAGATCTTATTATGGTCTTATTATTGCCTATAGTTCAGGAAAAATATCAGACAGACCAAGGATTCCTAACTACAGAAAAAAAGGGGGAATGGCTACAGTTAGTTATCCTGCTCCAGCATTAAAACTTAAAGGTAATCAAATTAGAGCCCCACTAGGTAATACTTGTAAGCGCTGGTTTGGAGTAGATAGCTTTTTAATTCCCATGCCTAGTATAAGAGCATTCTCTACTCTTAAAGAACTAAGGATATTACCAAGAAATAGATGTTTTTACTGGGAATTTGTCTATGAAAAAGAAATCGTAGTTAAACCTCAATTAAATCGAGAAAATGTCTTAGGAATAGACCACGGTGTAAATAATTGGTTGACCTGTGTATCGAATGTGGGTACTAGCGCGGGTTGTAGATGGTAAACACCCACCCCTATCCCCTCCCGGGAGGGGAACTAAAGGGGTGGGTTGGTACAACAAACAAGTATCAACCATTAAAGAAAATCAACCTCAAGGATTTTGGTCCAATAAACTAGCTGCCATTACAGAAAAACGTAACCGTCAAATGCGATTTGGGTATGAATAAAGCAGCCAGGATAGTAATTAATCATTGTTTAAAAAATTCTATTGGTACAATTGTATTTGGTTGGAATAAAGGTCAGAAAAATCAAATAAAATTAGGAAAAAAAAGTAATTCAGAATTTGTACCCATTCCGACAGCTAGACTCAAACAGAGAATAGCTCAATTGTGTATTGAATATGGAATAATATTTATAGAAACAGAAGAAAGCTATACAAGTATTGCTTCATTTTTAGATGGTGACTGTCTACCTAATTATGGTGAGAAACTCGGTGCTGGTGCTCGGACTCAGGTTCCGAGCAAGGAAGCACCGACCCTACGGGCCAATGATTGGAAACCGTCAGGAAAAAGAATAAAGCGATGCAGCGCGGTCTTGGGGGTTCCCCCCATGAGCGACTGCATCAAGAAGCGTCGTTTGTATAGAAGTAGTAATAATTGGTTAATTAATACAGACTGTAACGGGGCTGCAAATATAATTGCAAAAGTAAGCAGAAAGTTAAGTTTAGACTTAAGGAGACTGTATAGGGTTACTTTGACTTGTCCCCAAAGAATATATCTTTGGTCAGCTAAGAAGAAACGGAGCAACACCGATAAATCCGTGTTGCGTAGTATCTACTTAGAATCCCCGTGACTGACCTCCGGGGAGTAGTCAATATTCAGAAATAATTAAAAATCAAGCATACCACTTTACCTATTACTATTAAAACTTTGAAATTATGCAACTGCAAAATGGCTTACGTCGAACTAAAATTGTAGCAACTATTGGCCCATCTACTACTAAACCTGATGTACTTCGGGAGTTAATCAAAGCTGGTGCAACAACCCTGCGACTTAACTTTTCTCATGGAACCCATGAAGATCACCAACGTAGTATTCGATTAATTAGACAAACTTCTTTTGAACTAAATCAACCTGTAGCCATCTTGCAAGACCTTCAGGGACCAAAAATTAGATTAGGAAAATTTGAAAATGGTTCAATATCTCTAGAACGGGGAGATCCATTTATTTTGACCAGTAACTTAATGGCTGGAACTCAAGAAATGTCTTCTGTAACTTATGAACTTCTCGCAGATGAAGTGCCAGAAGGAGCAAAAATTCTTCTTGATGATGGCAAAGTAGAAATGTTGGTGGAAAAAGTAGACAAACCACGGAAGCAACTACATTGTCGGGTTGTAGTTGGTGGTACTCTTTCCAATAATAAAGGTGTGAATTTTCCTGGGGTTTATCTTTCAATTAAAGCACTGACAGACAAAGACCGAAAAGACTTAATGTTTGGTCTTGACCAAGGAGTAGACTGGGTAGCATTAAGTTTTGTGCGTAACCCCCAAGATGTTTTAGAGATTAAACAATTAATTGCTAATGCGGGAAAAAAGGTTCCTGTGGTGGCAAAAATCGAAAAACACGAAGCGATCGAACAAATGGAAGAAATTTTGGCTTTGTGTAATGGGGTAATGGTTGCTCGTGGTGACTTAGGTGTGGAGTTGCCAGCAGAAGAGGTGCCACTTTTGCAAAAGCGACTGATATCAACATCTAACCGAATGGGAATTCCGGTAATTACTGCTACTCAAATGTTAGATAGTATGGCGAATAACCCCCGTGCTACCCGTGCTGAAATTTCTGATGTGGCAAATGCAATTATCGATGGTACGGATGCAGTAATGTTATCTAATGAGACAGCAGTAGGTAATTATCCTGTGGAAGCGGTGGCAACAATGGCAACGATCGCTAAACGCATTGAGCAGGAAATTATCACTTGCAACGTTTCTAGTATGAATGATACGGGTCATTCAATTCCTAATGCAATTAGCCAAGCTGTGGGTCAAATTGCCGAAAATATAGATGCTGCAGCTATTATGACTCTGACTAAAACAGGTGCAACAGCGCGAAATGTTTCTAAGTTTCGACCAAAAACTCCTATCTTGGCAGTAACCCCTCATGTAGATGTTGCTAGACAGTTACAACTGGTTTGGGGAATAAAGCCATTACTGGTGTTAGACTTAGCTTCTGCTGGTCAGACTTTTCAATCTGCAATCAGTGTTGCTCAGGAGAAGGAGTTATTATTTGATGGAGATTTAGTGGTAATGACTGCAGGTACAATTCAAGGTGTGGCAGGTTCAACAGACCTGGTTAAGGTTGAGGTGGTGACTGCAGTGCTAGGTCAAGGTACTGGTATTGGTCAGGGATATGCTAGTGGTCGCGCTCGTGTTGCTCATAGTGTAAAAGAAGTCCGAGATTTTAACCCTGGAGAAATTTTGGTAGTTAATCACACAGATGCTGAATTTGTGGAGGTAATGCAAAAAGCGGCAGGAGTAGTGACGGAAGAGGATAGTATTACCAGTCATGCAGCAATTATTGGTTTACGTTTGGGGTTGCCAGTTATTGTGGGGGTGAAGAATGCTACCAGTGTGGTTCGCGATGGCACGATTTTGACTTTGGATGCTCACAGAGGTACGGTATATTCAGGAGCTACTCGAAGATAGTGGATCTTATAGCTGAATGAATAGTCATCCTATACTATCTTTGGTTGAATAAAAAGTCATAAATATAGACAAACGACTCCATCTAAACATGATCGTATCACAATTTGGGGGAGGATGGAACCTTATAGCAATGAGCGCTGGTGTATTTACATACTACTATTGTATTTAACATAGTACAAAGCTCTGCTACATGACAAGATATTTTTCACAAACCATGCGATCGCGCCTACCTTAAAGTTTGATAGACTCGCGCGTTTGATGCGTGATTTAACAGACACAGGACTTAGGCAAATACACTATATATAGCCCATGGAGAATAGAGCGATTGCTGACGTCAAGCTTCGCTAACCCTATGATTTTTTGGCGTTGCTGATTCCGGGTATGATGCAAGCCCCCCTAGCCCCCCAATGCGCGGGGGGAATAAAACTCTAAAAGTCCCCCAATGCGCGGGGGATGCGCGGGGGGGAAGGCGAGAACCAAACAATCGCGCATTCATACTTCAATTCAGCAACGCCGATTTTTTCAGCGATCGCTTCCTTGAGCGACTAAATTCTATAGGAATAGAAGACGCGATCGCGTAATTCATGAAAAATGCCGGCCATACAGCTACCCCTCCATGTTACATTAGTCTTTGGACTGTAGTATGTGATTTTGAGGAAGGCGCGATCGCGTAATTTATGAAAAATGCCGGCCATACAGCTACCCCTCATGTTACATTAGTCTTTGGGCTGTAGTATGTAAAGATGCCAGCGCACATTGCTATATATCCTTTGACGCGCCGATTTTTTATAAGCTTCATAAAATGAAAATATGGGCGATTTTCCACCCTAGGAAGGATAGATGGAAAGATTTGATGAGGAAAAAACTAACCGTTTAGGGGAAGCTATACAAGATGAAAAGATTTTTGGTACTGTTTCTGGGAAAAATTCCTCAATCTTTGACTGTCTCTTGGTAATCAAGTTAAGTTGAATAAAAAGTCATACGTATAGACGAATAACTCCATCTAAACATTATTCTATCACAATTTGAGGGAGGATGGAACCTTATATCCTTTGACGTGCCGATTTTTTCCTGAGCTTCATAAAATGAAAATATGGGCGATTTTCCACCCTAGGAGGGATAGACGAAAAGATTTAATAATGGGAAAAATCTAACTCTAATCTTAAAAGCAGGAGAGTAAGGGAGCAAGGGAGCATTTTTGAATCTCTATTCCTGCCAAAAAAAGCCTCTACTCTATTCCATTGCCGACTCGTAACTCAAAAATTTTATTGCAGACAAAGATACCAAATGGTTTCTATAATTCTCCTGACTCCTGACTCCTACCTTTTAGTTAATTAAAGCAAATGGCAACCCAGTCAGTAGCAACATAATAGGTACTGTTATAGCTGATTTTTCTTCAGAAATATTAGAAATTTTTTGGCAACCACTATACATAGTTAAAATTGTATAACACAAAGCAAAAATAGCTAAAATAATACTAATTACCCAATTATTTAAAACCCCACTAACTAGCACCATCAAACCTAGAGGTAATAGTGATGCACCTGCTATAAATAAATCGCCTGTTAAACTACCATCAACTTTGAATATAAGTCTGGCAAAACCACTTGTAACTGTCAAATTTACGAAGGGAATAATACCGATAATTATTAATAATAAAAATTCTGTATGATTTGCTTTATCTAATCTCTGTAAAATTAGATTAGTTCCTACTACAAAGCAAATTTCAAATATTATGCCAAATAAAACTGCAACGTTAAATGCTCTTTTGTGTTCTAACTGAGTAAAAGCTGGTAATAAACCTCCTATGGGATTAGGAAGAAAAATTTTTACTGCTATCCAAGCATCCTGAAAAGTTGTCTGAAATATTTCTAGTATTTCTAACCATGAAAAATGGTGTAAATTTTTGATAGCTTCTAGCGCTCTTTGAGAATTAGCTTTGTCCCCTTGATCTGTAAAAAGTTGAGCAGCTTTTTTAAAATCAATTATTGCTAGACGATGTTCTTGCAACTCTAGATAAACTAAACCACGTTGATAATAAACGTGAGCAAAATTGGGATTTATTTCTAGTGCTTTACTATAGTCTTCCATACCAGCTTGAATGTATCTTAATTTCATACGACATAGACCACGATAATAATAAACTTCTACTAAGTATGGGTCTAAAAATAATGCCTTTGTATAATCAAGATCGGCACTCCGGTAATCTTGCAGTTTATAACTAGCAAATCCTCTATGATATAAAACTTCTGCCCAATTAGGATTAATTTCCAGTGCTTTTGTGTAATCTGCTATTGCACTTTGATAATCTCCAAGCTGACTTTTTGCAACTCCTTGTTTATATAGTTCTTTGGCTTCCCCTACTGTTTTATCGTATTGCGATCGCTTCAATGGGTCAGAAAGAATTTCATACATTGAGTTGATTTCTTTGAATTTTTCTGCTGCATTTATATCCCCTGGATTTACATCAGGATGATACTGACGTGCTAGGCTATGATAAGCTTTTTTAATCTGTTCTGTGGAAGCATTTTTTGATATTCCTAGAACTTCATAATAGTTACACTCTTTTTCCATCTAACCCTAGTTTCCCAAAGCACTATTTTAGGCAATTATTGTTGATTATATCATAAAGTATTTCAATATTTATTCAAAACAAGATATTTATCAATTTGCCAGAATTTATAGATTTAATTTTTAACTTTATATCGATGGATGAGTATTAATATTAAATTCGGTTTAATACTTATATTTTGGAGCGAGGAAGGCAAAGGGCAGCTATGCTGAGGGCAGAAGGGAAGAAAAGGCTAGAAGGAAGAAAGTTTTTTATCACTGATTATCCGGACATGATATTATTATATAGTTGGGAGAGATAGGGAGGTAGTTCGGTTTAAGATTGAAGTGTGGAGACAATTAGAAAAATATGCTGTACAATCTGGTTCTATAATAACAACAAATATTAAATTTTGTATAGAATAATTTCTCAAATTTTGAAAAATAGTCAAAGTAATAAGGAATAGAAAAAATACTGTATCTAATTAATATAATAACTTCTATATCTACTACTCAGATATATTGTCTATTTAACGAAAAATTTTGTATCATGTGCCCCTTCTACGGGAGCTACGCTATCGGTAGAACAGTTATCATAGGGCTGCGTAGTTTTGCTTGAGCAATAATACTAAGTATTTTAAGGGCTAGAGCAAAACTACAAACAAAAACTTTACTATAAGTAATTCTCCGCAATTCGTAGCTCCCCTGGAGAGAGAACATGATATAAAGCCTCCCCTTTTAGTAGGATAGATTCAATATTCCACATTTCAAGCCTCTTGCTTCAGCATATAGTAGTGGCGTGACACACCTAAAATGTTGCATTGGGTAGGGGGTCCACGTTAAATTAATGAGTCTTAACAAATTAGATGAACCCACTCCCAACCCAATCATCGTCGCGCACAAAATTAGATGTGTCATTCCAGTAGATAAAAACTATAGCACTATGATATCTAAAGTAGTCTTGTCGGAAAAATGTGTAAGTCCTGATTAAGTGTTAGTAGACTCAAACAGACCAATAGCCTTTAAAATACCTCAGGACTTACGCAAATTGACTTTTAAAGCACCATTTGTAGGGGTAAATAGTATTCGCTCTCGCTATATGTAGAGTCTCTGCGTAAGTCCTGTACCTTTACCTCTTTAAAAGAAAAAGGAAAAATCTGGTGTTGTCTGAGTTTTAAGCTTTTGATATGTCCGCGCCCTTTGCTTCGACTGCCTGCGGTGAAAATATCAGGAACGGGTAACGGGAAAGGGCAAGATGCCCATTCCACTTCCACAAAACTATCTAAAATCATCCCGCATTTATGCAAGGCCAATTTATGATAGTTTTTTTACTGGGGCGGAAGGATTCGAACCTCCGAATGGCTGGACCAAAACCAGCTGCCTTACCGCTTGGCGACGCCCCAATTCCTCAACAGTTAATATAATAACACTTATATCCAGGAATTTGTCAAGGATTTTTTTGAATAATCTTGAAATTTTAAATTTTGAGGATTTATGGGCCTCAATCAGATAAGATGTCATAGCTTGATCCACCAACCCCGATTTTCTAAAGTCTCGCAAATGAGGGAGATGTCCCCTGTAATATCGTTTATCTAGACTATAATTCAGGTTCCAGGAGACCAACCATTTGCCTCCTTGACGCCATCCCACTTTACCACCAAAGGCTTCCCATGTTTTCTCATCATCCTGCCTTATATTGCCCAAACTCTGATAAATCTGGTTCTACACAGAAAAGCCAAACTTACCATGACTGTATTTTTCTCAAAGTTGATCTATAGAACCCCTGAGTGGTATCTATTTAAAAATAGAGGAGGAGATGGGGAGATGGGGGGATAGGGAGATGGGGAGATCAGAACATTTTTCTACCTGCTTGGTTTGCTACCAGGTGCGCTAGACAAAAATAGTGACAAGGGAGGATATATTGAATGAACTTTTAACGATAAACAACTATATCTTCCCTATTTCTTAATCGCAAGAAACTAAGTTATATAAATTTTTACGTCAATAAACCAAATTAAAAAAAATATAACTCGAACTTTCGCTTAAATATGGTGAATTTAAGTTTATTGTATCACTGTCAGGAAAAACTTGTATAATTACTAAAGTAAAATTAAAATTTATCAAGATTAACCTATGCTATCTCTAATGGTTCCTGTTCCTAGTATCAAAGGAAAATATGGTAGTAAGCTTTACGTCTTTCAAACGACAGTAAAACCACTAGAAATACACAACCTATACCCAAACAGAGTTAAATTTTGATCGGGAATAGTTTGATTAATTATGACAATAAACGTAAGGGCGAATAGCCATTCGCCCCTACAGGAAATTTCCCCAAAAAAAACCTAAGACTTTGGTTTAGAAATCGAACTAACGTGTAATTCTTTCAATTGCTTTTTATCAACTTCAGACGGTGCATTTGTCAACAAACATTTAGCCTGCTGAGTCTTCGGAAATGCAATTACATCTCGAATTGACTCTTCACCAGCTAACAACATCACCAACCTATCTAAACCATAAGCAATACCGCCATGAGGGGGAGTGCCATATTCAAAAGCTTCCAACAAAAAGCCGAACTTACTATCAGCTTCTTTATCAGATAAACCAATAGCCTCAAACACTTTCTCCTGCACATCCCGTTGATATATCCGCAAACTACCACCGCCGATTTCATAACCATTAAAAACCAAATCATAAGCCTGCGCTCGTGCTGTTTTTAAGTCATTAATATCATCTGGGTGAGGTGCAGTAAATGGGTGGTGCAAAGCTTCCAAACGTTTTTCATCCTGATTCCATTCAAACATAGGAAAATCTGTCACCCACAATAGACTAATTTTATCGCGGTCAATTAATCCCAATTCCTCACCTACCACTAAGCGCAAACGATCTAAAGTTTTGTTGACAGTATTTGCATCATCCGCAGCGAATAATAGCAAATGACCTGGTTTTGCTCCCGTGCGTTCTAACAACTCCTGTTTTTGTTCGTCGGTGAGGTTATCTTTGATAGCTCCAATAGTATCTATTTTGCCTTTCTCTTTGACACGAATATAAGCCAAACCTTTAGCTCCTGCTTCACTCGCTTCTTTAAACAAATCACCACCAGGTTTAATTCTTACATTGGAGATAGCATCGTTACCTCCAGGAATAGGCAACACTTTCACTATCCCACCAGCAGCAACCGCTCCAGAAAATACTTTGAAACCAGAATCTTTCACTAAGTCGGAGACATTTACCAATTCTAAGCCAAACCGAATATCTGGTTTATCGCTGCCGTAACGATCCATTGCTTCTGCATAAGTCAAACGAGGAAATGGTAGAGGTAAATCTACACCTTTAACTTTCTCAAAAATATATCCCACCAACTTCTCATTTAATTGGATAATTTCCTCCTGAGACATGAAACTCATTTCCATATCTAACTGAGTAAACTCTGGCTGTCTATCCGCTCGCAAATCTTCATCCCGAAAACAACGAGCGATTTGATAGTAACGATCGAAACCGGAAACCATTAACATTTGTTTGAATAATTGGGGAGACTGAGGTAGAGCAAACCATTCTCCTGCATGAACGCGACTAGGAACAAGATAATCCCGCGCACCTTCTGGAGTAGAGCGAGTGAGAATTGGTGTTTCGATTTCTATAAAATTTTCTTGATCTTCCAGGAAACGACGGATCGCTTTGATAACTTCATGGCGCAGTTGCAAATTGTGGGTCATGCGCTCCCTTCTCAAATCTAAATACCGATATTTGAGTCGCAACTCTTCCCGGACAGATTCTGTTTCTGCAGTGGAAACTTGAAATGGTAATTGTTTCCCTAAACTATTCAACAGTTGAATATCATCAGCGTAAATTTCTATTTCCCCAGTAGGAAGTTTGGGGTTGAGAGATTCTTCCGGACGACGACTAACTCTACCTGTAATTTGCACAACATATTCATTGCGAATATCTCCAGCTATTTGATATGAGTCAGGAGTCCGCTCTGGGTCACTAACAATTTGGACAATTCCTGTGCGATCGCGCAAATCTAAAAAAATTACCCCCCCATGATCCCGACGACGGTCTACCCATCCACAGAGGTTTACAGTTTCTTCAATATTATTACTATTTAGTTGGCCGCAATAATAGGTTCGCATAATTATCTAAATTACAAGTTTAGCTAAAAAATAAATTTTATTATTATATTACTGGGATGCCTGTAAATCGTTAATAATTTTAGGTTAAATTCGGATTTAACAAAAAAAGATGGCAATATTTTCTCAGGAGATTGACTTAATCAAAGAATAAGTGGCTGTGTAAAAATAACTTGAACAGTTTTTTGATGGAAGCTATATTTCACAATTTATCCCAGATAAAATTTGTACAACTTATTCTTACATGGCTCCTAAGAGCAGGAAAAAGGGAATAGAGAAATGTCCGCGCCATATTTGCGTAGCGCTATACTTTACAAATCAGCTCTTATATCATGTCATGTCCGTTGGTATTGTTTGTGTAGACCCAAGGGTAAATATCTACAGGAAATTTAAGTTTTTTCTTGCTCTTAAGCCTTCCTCCTTCTTCCCTCTTCCCTCTTCCTTAGCTTCGCACTTACAATACCGATGCTACCGGACATGATATTAGCTTCAAAGAAAGGTGGGGAAAATTATTCTGGTTAGTCAAAAGAGCAAGAAATTTGCTCAAGAAAAATCTCAATAATTACAGAGGAACGATAAATCCATAAATAAATCGAATCAGTAAATCATGAAAAGATTCAGGCTCTGATTTGTGACAATATTCATCAACTAAATTTTCTTCACTTTTTATAGCTTTGATTTTTGCTCTTTTTTTTAAATGCTTCTTTGGTTTAATATGCTGAGATTTTTTTTGCTCAGTATAGATCAGAGTAGACATAGAAATACCTCCTAGAATTGAAAAAAAGTCTTTCTCTTTTGTCATTAGGAGAAGAGAAATTTATTTCTATGTACCTAGCACTATTTATTTTATTATTTTTTGTGAATGTCTTGAGTGCAAGGTCCTAATTCCTCTTCTTTATACTTATGTAGTATACCATTTGGATAAATCTTTGCTATAAATCATTGCTCCCTTTTGCCTATAAATCACAGTTTTGTAACATTTTTTTATCTAAATATCAAATTTCATGCATTTTTGCTACATTTTCTTAAGAGCAGGGAGTAGGGAGTAGGAGCGATATATAAATAATTGCTAAAAACATTAAGAGGACTTACGCACGCATCAGAAATTATACACCATTTTTAGGTGTTAACGGCCGTTAACTATATGTGGTAGTTATGCGTAAGTTCTGACTAATTAACCATTATTACTTAATAACTGAAATTTTTAATAAAAATAACATTATTTTTAGAAATTGTTCTAATACTAATTAGACTATAACAATCAAGTATATAACTAAGTTTTTAACATTATTAAGTGTCTAATTTCAACATAAATTTCCTTGGCAATTGGTATTTAGGCAGATAAAATTCAAAATGATTGTTTCTCAAAAATTAACATGACATATCGTAACCCTACTCCAACCGTTGACATTATTATTGAATTAACTAACCGACCGGGGCGACCTATTGTACTAATCGAACGCCAAAACGAACCTTTTGGTTGGGCAATTCCTGGTGGGTTTGTTGACTATGGAGAATCTGTCGAAACTGCAGCGCAACGAGAAGCAAAGGAAGAGACGAGTTTAGAAGTAGAATTAATTGAACAATTTTATGTTTATTCTGACCCTAGTCGCGACCCCCGTCAACATACCATGAGTGTTGTGTTTATTGCCACTGCCACTGGAGAAGCAAAAGCAGCTGATGATGCCAAAAATTTAGCTTTGTTTGAATCTTGGCAAATTCCCCAAAACCTCTGTTTTGACCACGACCGTATTCTCCGAGATTATTTGCAGTATCGTTATTATGGCATGAGACCGAGAATTTAACTTGAAGGAAGAAAGAAGAGGGAAAAAGGAAGAAGCTTGACTAACTTTTTTTTGATTTTTGACTGAACATTCAAGGCTATAAGCTATTAATGCTTACCCGTAAATCAGACCTACTTGTGGAATATTGTTGTTGAAATTAGAGGAAATTTTGGCGTTGTCAGATGAAAAGGTAAATTATAGCAAAATTGCCTTTTTCTTTACAGCGCTTTTCAGATTGATAAACCACATCGTCATAACGAAAACCCTGTAAGGGCGGCATTCGGAGCTTTGCGGAACGCAAATGCCATTCGCCCCTACTGTGGTCTACTGAAATGAAAACCGCTGTAATTGAATAGTACACTTTATCATTCTCTCAATTATCTTCTTTTCTGACAACACCGAATTTTTAGGGGTTGGTAAAGCGCGGGTATGATATTAATCTTAATTACTGAGGAGTCAGGAGGAAAGAAAGAAGAAAGAGGAATAGAAGGAGAAAGTTTGGCGTTGGTAAATTAAGAGATGAAACTTTAAGGGTAATCCTCCTGTGATAGCTGCGAATACCTAACCAGAGTAGGCAAAGGGTGTCACCCTTACCACGAAATCATCTTACCAATTACTAACGCCATTTTTAGAGACTTTCTAATTTGACACACCTGGATCTATCTAGAAATTCTATGGAGCCACATTGTTGCAGTAGATTCGATCTCATTATTGCCCCAAGTATCATAAAAATTTAGAGCTTGGCGCAAAGAGTAGGCATTTCCAGCACAGGATATTAGTCTCCGACTGTATCGCTGATTTTCACCTTTGTTATCTTCTATGTATTGTGAATTATAACGATAGCCTTCGTAAAACCATTCTCCTGCTGGATCATTTACAAAAAAATTACCACTGTCATCGTAACCACGTATGACTAAAATATGACCAGGGGTTGTCCAAAAACCATGTAATATACAGATTTCTCCAGAATCTAGGGCGCTAGTAATATCTGAAAGACTTCCTGTCATTGTGAGATTATTTCTCAATCCTAAACCCTCTATTAACCTCCTAATTCCACCTGGAGTCGTATGTGATATTCCCAGTCTATCAAAACGTTGTTTAACATCATCTTCATACTGTGGCATAGGTCCTAAATCAGGAACCCCAAAGTATTTTAGACACATTGCAGTACTTGTAGCGCCACACGATCGCCAACCCTCAATATCGTTATTCTCTTGATTAAAATATGGAACGTCATAATTAATGCCCATAATTTACCTCCAATAAAGTCTAGTTACCAGTAACAGATATCTTTTATTGTTACCTAAGATATCCAAATATACAGCATATTCCAAGTATATCAGGACTTACGCAAATTTACTTTTAAACCACTATCTGTAGGGGTAAATAGTATTCTTTGTCGCTATATGTAAAGTCTCAGCGTAATTCCTGTAAATGAATGCAAGTGCGGGCGTCTTGGCCGCGAGGGGTGTAACTTCACGCTTGGTGGAATCCGCTGTAATTTTACGTCCCTGACATAATTGACATATTAATTTTGTGATCATTTCACGCAAATATACGCGAAATAGCAACAAAAACTAATAATATAGTAGCAAAAATTAATGATTTACAGCATATTTCGGGCAAATGATGTACAAGATGAATAATGAAAATATTTTAGTGCGGGCATCTTGCCAGCTTCGGGGTGTACCTCATAAATTTGTTTTCTCTGACACCCTATAACCTAAATCCTATTAAACAATTCTCCCATCTGTTTTAAATCTACATTTCCTCCACTAATAATTACCCCTACTCTCACACCAGAAACTTTAACAATACCTTCTAATAAAGCTGCTGCTGCCAATGTTCCTGTAGGTTCTATTACTAATTTCATTCTCTCCCACAAAAAATACATTGTTCTTAAAATTTCTTCCTCTGAAACTGTCACCATATCATCAACATAATTCAAAATTAATGGGAAATTTAACTTTCCTAAATAAGGTGTTCTAGCACCATCAGCAATAGTATTGGGATTAGATATAGTTTGTAGCGTTTTAGAGTAAAAAGACCGAGTTGCATCATCCGCATTTTTCGGTTCCACGCCAATAACTCGACAGTTTTGTAATAAATTTTTAGCAGCGATCGCGCAACCGGAAAGTAAACCTCCCCCACCACAACATACTAATAGTAAATCTAAATTTCCTACTTCTTCAATTAATTCTAAAGCCGTTGTACCTTGTCCGGCAATAATATCATAATTATCATAAGGAGGAATAATAACCGAACCTTTTTCTTGAGCAATTTTTTGAGCTAATTTTTCTCTATTTATTTCATTTACATCATAGAAAATTATCTCTGCTCCATAACCACGAGTAGCTGTTTTTTTTACTTGTGGAGCGTTGTCGGGCATAACTATAGTTGTGGGAATATTTAATAATTTTCCTGATAAGGCGATCGCTTGAGCATGATTTCCCGAAGAATAGGTTAATACCCCCGATTTTTTTTGAATTTCTGATAGTTGAGATAGAGCGTTGTAAGCTCCTCTAAATTTAAATGAACCTGTACGTTGAAAATTTTCACACTTGAAAAATACTTGACAGTTAGTTAGTTTATTTACAGTTGTTGAAGTTATTACAGGCGTGCGATGAGCTACCGAAGATAAACGATTAGCTGCTGTGGTAATATCATTGTAATTAACTACAAAATGATTGGCAGATTTTGAGGTATAAATAGACATATTTTTAGATAATATTCAACAATTAATAATTATCATTTATGTAAGCATTAAGCCATTAATTTTGGGGTCATATAACCTTTTTCTTTCGGTGGGGAATGCGGAAGAAAACATATTTCACTCCTTGGAGACTAATTCCTCCTTCGGTGCGATAATGAGCTAATAACTTATAGCTGACCGCTGAATGCTTACGATATAATTCCAAACTAATTAATCATAACTTGAAGTTATATTATATCGAGAGTTTGGGATTTTATTATTCAACCGAAATTCAAAATTTAATACCAATTTTTATGTATTAATTCTCTACTTAGGCAACACTTCAGTTATTAAGTAATTAACTTATGTGCATGGAATTTTTTTGCTAATTTCAACTAAGTTAATGTTACAGCGTATTTTATATTAGTGAGGTACACCAGTCGCGGGCAAGATGCCCGCACTACAAAAACTTTACGATTTATATTTGTACCTCATATACCTGCAATTTGCTGTAATTATTCTTATGTTTACCGAATAATTAATAATTAATAATTAATAATCAAATAATTATGGTTTAAAGCCTCCCCTTTTAAGGGGAAAAGAGAAATAATATTTCCTTATATTCAATTCCGTAACGGTTAAAACCCGAGGTAATTATCAATTATCAATTATCCATTATCCATTAATGAATTCTCCCCCACTCCCCTACTCAATAGCCAAGTTGAAAAATTTTTGAGAAATGATATAAGACTATTTTTGGTCTCCCAGACATTGAACTCGTGCTTGAGATAAAATTGGTCTAGGTTCAAATGATTCTAAACCACGGCCATCATAAATAGTGGCTCCATCAGGCATTTTTGCTCCTTCTAATATTACTCCTTCTGTTAAAGCACCCTCGAAAATAGCACCACTTAAATCAGTCTTGCTGAGGTCAGCACCTCTGAGGTCAACTCCACGGAGATTAGCATCCACTAAATTAGACCATTGGAGGTTAGTATTTTGCAGGTTAGCATCAGCTAAGTCAGCACAAGTAAAGTAAGAAGCACTAAAATTACTTTTGCTTAAGTCGGCATTTGTTAAGTTAGCTTGTCTAAGTTTTGCACCTCGTCGTCTGATATTACTAAGGTCAGCTCCACTGAGGTTGCATCCTTGACAAACTGCTGATGGGTTGTCTAAAAATTTTCGGATATCATTGACATTTTCTGCTAGAATTGGCGTAGTTAATCCGGCAATTATTAACAGGGTAATAGTAGTAATTTTTGGCAATTTCATAGTGGTTAATTTTTATCGATATTTACATCTATAATATTATATAGTGATGTGGTATTGGTAATACTGCACAATTGTTTTTATTAAAATTTTAAATGTCTGGATTTTTAATGACTTGCTACTCAATTTCTGTTCTACCAAAGTAAAAAAATGTTAATAAAACCTCAGCATTTCCTGCGGAATGCTGCGCAAACAGCAGTCAGCTATCAGCTATTCCTACGGAATGCTACGCAAACAGCTTTATTACCTTTAAAGGAGAAAAAAGCAATTTTATCAAAGCTTTAGAGTACGAATCTCTGGTTGAGAATGTAGTAGAAATTAAATGAATGCTTGCTTTATTCATTAGACATCTCCAATCATAACAAATCAAATCAATTATCGCACAGCAATTATCAATTCTTTCCCCCTACTCCCTACCTTTACTCCCTATGAATGGAGGAGATGTCTATTAAAAAGCTGTTTGCGCAGCATGACAAACGGAATAGCTGACCGCTAATATCTGTTTGCGCAGCAGTCCGCAGGAAATGCTTACAATAAAACTATAATTATGACAATTAATCAAGTTATTTTTGCTGTTAGTTAGTAGTTGAATTTTGAGGTGAATTTGAAAAATATGTTATCGAAATATTGTGGTTTAAAGCCTCCCTTTTTAAAGGGATAATAAATAAAATTTTTCCTGTTCGTCAATCCTATCCGTTTTCAAAAAGAGGTAATTATAAATTCGCGCATTCTAAATTATAAATTCTTGAAACGAGAGATTAATGATTTTATTTATATAAATATAATTTAGAGAAATTTTATCGATAAAATATTCAATTTGTGCCTCTTTTGCAGGGTAGGTTTTGCTGGGGCACAACTGTGTTAATACTGCGCGACATCAAAAGTATTCCGTAGGAAAAAGGCGGGAAAAATTTAAACATATCGGCCAATAAAATTTCTATCCACCGTAACCCATTGCAAATACTAATATTGGATATTCTAATATCATTTTAAAAATTATTTTCTCCATACCTTCTAGATAGTAAATTAATTGATCGATAAATTATTAAATGTCAATCGTGGTAAAATAGGAAAAAGTTAATCAAGAGGTAAATTATGGATGCTAAAGAAATTCTAGAAAAATATGAAGCAGGAGAAAGAGACTTCAAGTCAAAAAAACTCATGGGAATAGACCTTGAAGGAAAAGATTTAACTGGAGTAAATTTCCTTGGAACAGACTTATTAAAAGCAGATTTAAGTCAAACAAATCTAACAGAAGCTAAGTTAAACAATGCAAAGTTATCAGGAGCTGACCTCACTAAAGCAAATTTATATAAAGCAAATATTTCCTGTGCAAATTTGTCAGAGGCATACTTGGATAGAATAAATTTAAGCTATACTGAAGTTATACAAACAAACTTTAGCAATTCATCTTTAAAAAATGCAAATCTAGTCTATGTAAAAGGTGAAAATTCAAATTTTACTAGAGCAGAACTTCAAGAAGCAGACTTGAGTAAAGGAGATTTTCCAAATGCTAATTTTAGTCATACTAAATTTAGATAATGCAAATTTGAAAAAGTCAGACTTTACTAATACAAACTTTAATAAAGCTTCTTTGAGAGAAGCTAATTTAGAAAGGGCAAATTTACAAGGAGCAAACTTGATAGGAGCAGACTTAGAAGGAGCTAATCTTAGTAAAGCAAATTTATCTGGTGCTAAAACTTATGGATGGAAAATAAAAGATGCAGACTTTACTGATACCATAATGCCCAATGATGAAAAATTTACCAAAGCAGAAACACCAATTGATAACCAACAAAAAACAGAAACAATAACACCTACTACAACCCGCAAAATAATCAAAACCGACAAAGCACCAGAACCAGTTGGCCCATATAATCAAGCGATCGCTGCCACAGGTCAAATGATTTTCATATCCGGTCAAATAGCGATCGACACTAGAATCAATCAAATAGTCTACACCGACGACGTAACCAAACAAACAGAACAAGTAATGACAAACCTGGAAGCTATCCTCACCGCAGCAGGAGCTACTTGGTCAAATGTTGTCAAAACCACTGTTTTCCTCAAAGATATGAACGACTTTGTCACAGTTAACAGCGTCTACGCCAAATACTTCGACCCTGAAAACGCTCCCACTCGCGCTTGTGTAGAAGTTGCTCGTTTACCCAAAGATGTACTTGTAGAAATTGACTGTATTGCAGTAGTATAATAAACATCTCCAGAAAAGAGGGAGTAGGGACTAGGGGGAAATAATTGATAATTTATCTATGATAATTGATTTTATTTTTTCTTATTGGAGATGTCTGTTAAAGTCTGAACATAGCTAAATATAGGAATATTTGCGAGACACAAATAGTTATATCATGTCCGTTTAAAGCAATCTGGAAAAAACCGAACCTTTAGCTTCAACAGTAAATTTCTGTATTTTCCCTGCTTCCTACTTCCTTATTTATTCAGTATTTAACAGAACGGAATATTCTCTACTAGGTTAGTAAATAGACTGATAATAATCTTTAGACAGGGAAATGTTTTTCCTGATGTTCCCTATTCCATGCTATAGATAACGATTTAATGTTAATAATCGATCTTCATTTCGTAATATAAATAAGGCAATTATTGCTGCTAGTACAGGTACAGCAGCCCAAAATAAGTGATTTCCTGGTGCATAAGGATTAAATAATTGTTTGTAGGTAGAAAGTACAGAAACAAGGTGCATTCTTAACAACGCTCCATAGGAAAAAGTTTTGAATAATCCTACTAGAAAAATGAGAGTAATTAAAGTTTGAATAATTCCTATCCCTACAGACATAGAATTATAAATACTTAAGAAGTAAAATTTCTGAAATATTCTTTGAGTTACTTCAGGATAAATAATTTTTTCAATCGACCAAACTAAGAAGAATGCAGCAGTGCTAATTCTAATTAGCGCTCAACTAATTTGTAACTTTCCTTCGTTTAGCATCATTTATAGAAATTGCGATTTGAACAAGAAACAGAAGATCGGAACCTGCTATTCCATGATAAGTTTCAAAAGGTTGACATAGTTTAAAATCTTCTGTAAGTAGACTAATAACAGTGGGATAATTGCTTTATTATCTTCCTACTTTAAATTTCTCTAATTGGGCGTTGCTGATTCTGGGTATGATTTGATAATTTTGTATTTTGGATTTTGTATTTTGGATGCTTTGAACTACTTGTTAATATTAACTGTTCCCTATTCCCTATAAACCTACTGTCATTCCTTAATTCAGCAATGCCTCTAATTAAAACTGATTTATCAAAAGTATTTACAAATTGAATGTTTTTACTACCATAATAGTTTGAAACATCTATACTAAGTTAATGGTAATTTGATTATATTTTATGTTATTTTTGAACTCTAGAAAATATTAAGAATAATTACAGGACAGAAAATCATCTCTTTATTTGTGAGAAGCTGCTGGAAAAATCCGTTTTATTTATAGAGGCTCGATAAATATGTCCAATGAAGCTGAAGAGTTACTACAAAAAGCTCTAGAAGAAACAGAAGATGGCAATTTTGAGGAAGGACTTGCTGCTTTAGACAAAGCATTTGAACTAGAGCCAGACTACTTTAATCAATTTGTTCCAATTAATACTAGAGGTAGTGCCCTTTTAGGTTTAGAAAGATATGAAGAAGCTCTTGCTATGTATGAACAAGCATTGGAGCAACCAGAGGATTCTTTTGATACTTATACAGGGTTAAGAAATAAAGGATTAACTCTCAGTGCTTTAGAAAAATATGAAGCTGCAATTGAATGCCACAATCAAGCTCTTGAATGGTACGAGACATCTGTGAAAGAAGGTAAAGCTTTGAGAGATAGAGATGATTTAGCACCTCTTTGGGAAGATAAAGGATGGGCTTTGATAAATTTTGACGAATATGATGAAGCGATGATTTGCTTTGATAAAGCTATAGAATGTATACCAGATGATGGGTGGCTTTTATACAACAAAGTTTGCTGTTATGCTTTACAAAATAAGATTGACCAGGCTCTTAAAAGTTTGGAACAAGCTATTAATTTAGAACCGGAAGTAAAAGACTGGGTAAAAGAAGACCCAGATTGTGAAAATCTTTCTTTCGATCCACGATTTCAAGCATTAGTTTCTATTGCAATATGATTTGAGTTGTGAGATATTGAAAACTTTTAGGGAACAGGGAACAGAGAACAGAGAATAAGAAAAAAATGTATCATTATGAATATAATAATTGCTATATTCTATACTTTTAAGGAACATCTAAATTCTCACAACTGATTCCTGATTGCTATAGTTAAATTATATTCCTGAAAAAATTATTAATTAGGGCTTGCTGAAAAAGTCTGATGGTGACGATAGGGAACAGGGAACAGGGAACAGGGAACAGTTTAAACGATCTGCTACGGTCAAATTTTCGGTATTGTCAGGATCAAAACTTTACCATTTTGAGACAACAATAACCAAACACTAGGTACTTTTTCAGTTCTGAAAAAGGCACTTACCAATATCAGTCAATACTTTGAGATTTAATCAGCAAACCCTAATTAATATTTTTGTGGAGGGCGATCGCATACTCAAAATTAGCGGTCGCTCTTTTGGTATACCCATATCAAATAATTGTCAACCTTTTCTGTCCGTAATTAACAGAAATTAACCTAAAAATTAAGAATACTTAAATAAAACAAAATTTTATTGCTTTAGTGGCAAACTATAGCTGAAGTCAGAAGTTAAATTCTTGCTGTGACTAAATTTGATAGGTAAAAGACATCAAAATCTGAGAAAATCAAACTAACAAACAAATCCATAATTATTAACAACAAAACGGAGAAAATTTAGATGAAATTAGCCTACTGGATGTATGCAGGTCCTGCTCACATTGGCACATTGCGTGTTGCCAGTTCCTTCAAAAACGTTCACGCCATCATGCACGCTCCTCTCGGTGACGACTATTTCAATGTCATGCGCTCTATGTTAGAAAGAGAACGTAATTATACACCAGTCACCACCAGTGTAGTTGACCGTAATGTATTGGCGCGGGGTTCTCAAGAAAAAGTAGTAGATAATATCATCCGTAAAGATAACGAAGAAACTCCAGATTTAATTGTTCTTACTCCTACCTGTACCTCCAGCATTTTGCAAGAAGACCTAGAAAATTTTGTCGAACGCGCTCAAATAGATGCCAAAGGTGATGTAATGCTGGCAGATGTTAACCATTACCGCGTTAACGAACTCCAAGCAGCGGACAGCACTTTGCAGCAAATCGTTAAATATTATATTGAGAAGGCGAAAAAGAAAGGGGAACTTCCAGAAGGGAAAACTGAAAAACCTTCTGTTAATATCATTGGTGTTTCTACCCTGGGTTTCCATAACCAACATGACTGCACTGAATTAAAACGCTTAATGGCAGATTTAGGTATCGAAGTTAATGAAGTAATTCCCGAAAGTGCTTCGGTTCACAACTTAAAAAATCTACCTCGCGCTTGGTTTAATCTCACACCCTATCGCGAACTGGGGATAATGGCAGCCAAATATTTAGAGTCTGAGTTTGGAACTCCTTATATTGACATTACTCCTATGGGTGTAGTGGAAACTGCTCGTTGTATTCGTAAAATTCAGCAGGTAGTTAATGCTCAAGGTGCCAATGTTGACTATGAAGAATTTATTGATAATCAAACTTTGCACGTTTCTCAAGCAGCTTGGTTTTCTCGTTCCATTGACTGTCAAAATTTAACTGGTAAAAAAGTAGTGGTATTTGGGGATAATACTCATGCTGCTGCTCTGACAAAAATTTTGGCGCGGGAAATGGGTATTCATGTAGTTTGGGCAGGTACTTATTGTAAATATGATGCTGACTGGTTCCGGGAACAGGTAAGTGAATATTGCGATGAAGTTTTAATTACTGAAGATAATGGAGAGATTGGGGATGCGATCGCTCGTGTGGAACCTGCGGCAATTTTTGGCACACAAATGGAGCGTCATGTTGGTAAAAGGTTGAATATTCCTTGTGGTGTAATTGCGGCACCGATTCATATTCAGAATTTTCCCATTGGTTATAAACCATTTATGGGTTATGAGGGAACTAATCAAATTGCCGATTTGGTTTACAACTCCTTTACTTTAGGAATGGAAGATCATCTGTTAGAAATATTTGGCGGGCATGATACTAAGGAGGTTATTACTAAGAGTATTTCTGCTGATTCTGATTTGAATTGGACGAAGGAAGCAAAGGCAGAATTGAATAAAGTGCCTGGTTTTGTCCGGGGTAAGGTGAAGCGAAATACAGAAAAGTTTGCCAGAGAACGTGGTTTTGAGCAGATTTCTTTGGAAGTTATGTATGCTGCAAAAGAATCTGTTGGTGCTTAGTTGAAGTCAGAAGTCAGAAGTCAGAAGTTAGAAGTTAAATTTTTGCTATTACTAAGTTTGAAAATATTCTAGTAATAATAGCGACTGCTATAATTGTTGTTAATTTTAGGGTGGGTTTTCCCCACCTTTTTTTATGGAAATTTTTGATAATGATTTTATATGATGGAATTTGGTTTAACGTAATACGGTCTGATTTCTAGAGAAACTAAAGTTTTTAATATAGATAAGATTATGATCGCTCAACTGCAAGATATTATCCCTGCAATGACTGGCCTTTTTTTTGGATTAATAGTTTTAGCATATTTTGTGTTTAGAAAAAATTCGTTGGGGATGGTAATTTCTAGTATCTCTTGTATATTTTTAATGTTTATTTTTGAAATAATATTAGTAAATGTTGATAATATAAACAGGTTTCTTGAAACATATCAGAATATAATTAATTTTCCATTAGTAACTGCTTTAGCAACAGCAGGAGGTATATTTCTAGTTAATACTTTGCTTAGGTATTTAACTGATAGAAAAGAAAAAAGGGAATTTACTATACTATTTATAAAAGGTATAGAGTCTCATATCAATATTTTAGGACAAGTTTTTCCTGAAATTGATTTGCCTAGCATAAGAACAGAAGATCGCATAATCACAGAAGGTAGAGAATATATTGAAGTTTACAAATCAAATTTAATTGAGGATAAAAGTTATGATATTGCTTTTAACAAAATAGGTATCTTCAATGAAGATGAAATTGATTTAGTTTCATATTACAATGCACATCTCAAACAATCTCTATTATTTATAGATATTTTCTGTTGTACTATGAGTGAAGATACTGAAATATACCATAACAAGATGGGAAAAGTAAAGTTTAAAGATATTACAAAAACAGAAAATAGTAACTTAATGTTGTCTTTTACTAACATTCAAATACTTATACCTATTACAAAAATTTTAGGATACTTATGTCTTTATCAGTTATCTTTGAACTATTCACAACAATATTCTGCGTAAGCGATAACATTTTCTTTGCGGTAAATCGTATCTAGTAACAGCGATCGCTAAATAGATGCTCAATTTTCTGAGTTAATAGGCTGGACAAGTGACGATTTATAGACAACAAAAAATAGAACAGTACCCATAAACTGCTATTGAAATTCTCTATTTCCAGGCTGACTATCTAGCTAACTGGTTTTATTCTTTCCTTTGTTTTTAGAATTTTTCTTCTTACTTTTTGATTTCTTAGTTTTTGCACGCTGCTGAACTACTTCCGGTGGCGGACCATAATCTCCATTAACAAAATATTTTCGTTCTACTATATGTTCTGGATCTACTTCAATCCACAGACGAGCTCCCCCGGCTTGACTTTTGTTCGGGTTATGCGGTTCATAAACAATTTGGCAAGGTCCGTTAATTTTCAGGGCATGGCAATAAGCCTTTTTATCTCCGACTTTCACCGCAACCACTGGATGAGAAGTTCCATTGTCTCGGTTGTAGTCAATAGTCTTTCGCAGAACATGAACAATAGTCTTAGCTTTGCGTTGAAGTTTATTCCAACTACCTTCAGGACCACGACGACCTGGTGTAATCTCTGGCATTCCGCGATGGTTGAGAGGAATATGCCAAAATCTTTTGACTTTTCGAGCGCCGATAACACGACCTTTATTCAGCAAAAACCGCAATCTACCTGTTGAAATATTTAGTAGAAAAGCTGCTTGTGTAGTACTAACTAATGAGACAGTCATAACTATAACGTTAGGGTTTTAAATTATATATTGAAATTATAAAATACTTAGACTAGCTAATCTTGAATTTAGCAGAAAAATCAATGATTGGCAACAGGAATAGAAAAATTATTTCAACTTTCTCTATAATAAATAATTAAATTGATTCTTAAACACTCTAAACCATGAAAAGACTATTACAAAGATAACTAAATTTGACTCTATAGATATCAAGTTGCTTAAAATAAAGCTAAGTTTATTCGATCAAGATAATTTAGGCATCATCGAAAGTATCAAGGTAAAAATGCATATTAGTGAAGATATAATTTTATCTCTTTGTTGACTGATTACTAATAAAAAAATTGAGCTTAAGGTGATCGAATTATTCGTTATCAAATAAAATTATCTAGAAGAAAAATTGAAGTTTTAGGGTTTCTTACAACAAAGTGCCAAATTATTAAAATAGGATCGTCTTGATCAGTAAAATTTTGAATAGATAATGACACAGAGGCAAAGTGAAATTTTTATCGCTCTGTAATCTATATTTATCAATAATTTTTCATCATTATTTTTAGCTAGAAGTTCAATTAAATAAAGTATTTGTTTTCGCCAGTATAAGGTAGGCGAAATACTGATAAATTTGCTTGCAAAAGCTGGCTGTATCTGTCAACTTTGCTGTTCTCGAAACTCGTAAAAATCTTCTTGGTCGGTTATAGATTTTGCTAATTTCTGGTTAACAAAAATCCCTACGCTCTCTGATTAAGAGAACGCGGGAATTATTACTATCTCAATTAAAAAACTAAGCCAACCCTACCAACTTTGAACTTAATTCCCAAAGCTTAATCGCTTTATCATCATCACTCGCTTCATCAGAAACTTCTTGCACAAAAGATTGACGATCTTTCTTTTGGCGATTTCCCCAACTCCAATACATTCCAGACTCCTTATACTCAGGATCTTTAACTAAAGCAGCAACCCTTTCTCCTGCCAAATCTTGAGAAACATATCCCCCAGTAATATTTTTCTGGAATAGCGGGAAAATTTTCTGGAACAAAGGATAATGATTTCGGAATAGAGGCGTATCTGCCACACATCCAGGATATAGAGAACTAAAAACAATCCCCGTTGACTCGTGATAACGCCGATGTAACTCCCGCATTGTCAAGACATTACAGAGTTTACTATCTTTATAAGCCTTTCCAGACTTAAACTTTTTGCCATTAATCATAGAAATAGGAGCTTTGAAACCTGCTTCAAAACCCTGAAGATTTCCCAAATCTGGAGGTGCTGGAATTGGAATCTTTCCTCCCAACTCTTTCGGATTAGCTGTCACAGTTCCCAAAATTACCAATCTTTTATCCGCAGCAGGAGACTGTTTCAAATCCTCTAACATAATGTTACATAGGAGAAAATGTCCCAGATGATTTGTCGCCACACTCAACTCATACCCATCTGGACTACGCATCGGTTCTTTTAATAGAGGCAAATATACCGCAGCGTTGCAAACCAAAGCTTCTAAAGACCTACCACTTTCTCTGAAAGTATTCACAAACCGTCGTACACTATCTAGACTAGCCAAATCTAGGTGCATAACAGTGTAGCTATCTTTTGCCATACCTACTTCTTGGGCAACTTTTTCTGCTTTGGAGAGGTCTCGACAAGCCATCACTACATACCATTGACCTGTTTTCGCTAGAGCTTTCGCTGCGTGTAAACCCACCCCTGACGATGCACCCGTAATTACTACTGTTGATTTGTGATTTTGTTCCATTATCAATGAGATTTTGTAAAATGCGATTCACTAATCCCATGATTTTACCAGAAACCAGGGTCTACAGAAATTATCAATTCTTTCCCCCTACTCCCTCTTTTCCGGAGAGGTCTATTGAATCTAATTAAGGACCCAAACATAATATTACACAAAACACTACATAAGACTGATTTAAACTATCCTGGTACACTACATATAGTATTTGCAGCTCAAAAATCTTGAAGCTCTAAATATCTCTAGGACTTACGAAAATTGACTTTTTCACCACCATTTGTAGGGGCGAATACCATTCGCCCTAGCTATTATGTACAGTCTCTGCGTAAGTCTTGACCTCTATATAGATATAGATATAGATTTAGATATTTGTGAAAGGCTATGGTAATATAAACGTGCTATTTTCAATAAAATGTGCTTAAAAATACAGAAAAATTTGAAATACTAACTATAAAAATCTAATGAAACGAAGAAAACTTATTAACCATGTTGCAGGTGCTGCAAGTGTTGCAACTTTGGCAGCTTGTAGTCAAACCACTACTCAAACTACCTCTACCGACAATAGCTTACCCTCTATAAAATGGAGAATGACCACGAGTTGGCCTCGCTCCCTAGATACAATTTTTGGTGGGGCACAAACCCTGTGCGATCGCGTCGCAGCAATGACCAATGGCAAATTTGAAATTACACCCTATTCCGCAGGCGAGATAGTGGGAGGGTTAGAAGTTTTAGAGACTGTCCAACAAGGTACAGTACAATGTGGCCATACTGCTAGCTACTATTATGTTGGCAAAAATCCAGCCCTTGCATTTGGCACAACTGTTCCGTTTGGCTTAACTGCCCAACAACAAAATGCCTGGTATTATCATGGTGGAGGGCTAGAAATAATGCACAAGCTTTATTCTGACTTTAATATTATTAGTTTCCCCGCAGGTAATAGTGGAGTACAGATGGGGGGTTGGTTTAAGCGAGAGATTAATACTGTTAACGACCTGAAAGGTTTAACAATGCGTATCCCTGGTTTCGGTGGGGAGGTAATGAAAAAATTAGGAGTAAATACTCAAGTTATTCCTGGTGGTGAAATTTATCTGGCTTTAGAGCGGGGTGCTATTGATGCTGCTGAATGGGTAGGTCCTTATGATGACCAGAAATTAGGTTTGAATAATGCTGCGAAATACTATTATTATCCTGGTTGGTGGGAACCTGGTCCGACTTTTGAGGTGCAAGTTAATCTGGATGAATGGAATCAGTTGCCAAAAGAATATCAGGAAGCTTTTAAGACAGCTACATATCAAGCGAATATAAATATGTTAGCTAAATATGACGCTTTAAATGGGGCAGCACTAGCAGAATTAATTGCAAAGGGTACTGAGTTACGTCCTTACAGTCAAGAAATTTTACAAGCAGCACAAACAGCAGCTTTTGAATTTTATGAAGAGAAAGCTAGTCAGGATGCAACCTTTAAAGAAGTCTACGAACAGTGGAAAAAGTTCCGAGAACAGATTTATAAATGGAATGCTATTAATGAATTGAGTTTTGCTCAGTTTACGTTCAATAATTCACTAAAGTGAAGTCAGAATTCAGAAGTTAGAAGTTAGAATTACCACCACTGACTAAATTTGAGAGGAGCGAGAATGTCTTAACTACTCTAGCGATTGCTATAAATAAATATAGTTAGGGTTTGCTAATTAAATATCAAAGTATTGACTGATATTGGTTTGAGCAATTTTAGGTCTGGAAAAAGTACCAGCTTTTCGGTTATATAGAGTTGAAAAAATGAGTATTTTGGAGTACGCGAGGCAGACAAATCAAGAAACCATTATTTCAAGGACTTCCTCTATAACTCCCCTAAACTCCTGACTCTTAACTATTCCCTATTCCCTATTCCCTATTCCCTGCCTCAGCAAAAAGACTTTATGAGCGCAAACCCTAGTTAAGAAAGAATTGGCTCTTGACAATTACTGATGATGAATCTTAGACAACGGAAGTGTTTTTCCCACTGTTCCCTCCATACCTATTCCATGTTCCTTGCTATAAGACATAAATAAATAATGAAACGTCGAAACCTAATTAGTTATGCTACTGTTGCTGCTACAAGTGCAGTTGCTTTACCTGCATTGAGTCAAACCGAACCCCAACAAATAAAATGGAGAATGACGACGAGTTGGCCGAAATCTCTCGATACCTTGTTTGGTGGAGCGCAGAGGATTTGCGATCGCGTAGCAGCTTTGACCAATGGCAGATTTACTATTACTCCTTATCAAGCTGGTGAAATAGTCGGAGGATTGGAAGTTTTAGATGCTGTACAACAAGGCACCGTACAATGTGGTCATACAAGTAGTTTTTACTATAAAGGCAAAAATCCTGCCTTAGCATTTGCAACTACTGTTCCATTTGGTTTTACTACCCAACAACAGAATGCTTGGCTATATCATCGAGGGGGTCTAGAAGCAATGCAAAAAATTTATGCTGATTTTAATGCGATTAACTTCCCTGCAGGTGGCATAGGGGCACAAATGGGTGGTTGGTTTAGGCAAGAAATTAATAGTTTGGCTGACCTCAATGGTTTAAAAATGCGCATTCCTGGTTTGGGAGGAGATGTGATGAGTAAATTGGGAGTAAATGTGCAGGTGTTACCTGGTGGAGAAGTTTATTTAGCTTTAGAAAGAGGAGCTATAGATGCGGCTGAATTTACTGGGCCTTATGATGATGAGAAATTGGGTTTATATAAGGCTGCAAAATATTATTATTATCCTGGCTGGTGGGAACCTGGTCTGACTTTAGATGTATTAGTTAATTTGGATGTTTGGAATAAGTTACCAAAAGAATATCAGGAAATTTTTCAGACTGCTGCTTATGAAGTTAATTTGAATATGTTGGCTCAATATGATGTTTTGAATGGTAAAGCGTTGCCGAGATTGATTGAAAAAGGTGTCCAATTAAGGGCTTTTACCCCAGAAATTATGGAAGCTGCTCAGAAGGCTGCTTTTGAGATTTATGAGGAAAATGCTAGCAAAGATGGTAGTTTTAAGGAGGTTTATCAACAGTGGAAAAAATTTAGAGAGCAAGTTTTTAATTGGAATAAAGTTAATGAGTTGAGTTTTGCTCAATTTTCGTTCAATAATATCATGTCCGGTTGAACAGTTATAAATAAATGACGAAGGAGTCAGGAGTCAGGAGGGAAGAAAGAAGAAGAAATCAAAAAACTTTTGATTACGCTCTTATCCGGAGATCATTTCATTAATTGATAATGGATAATTGATAATTACCTCTGGTTAAAACCGTTACGGAATTGAATATAAGGAATATTTTCTTTTTTTTTCCCCTTAAAAGGGGAGGCTTCAAGGCGCGAATTATTTAATTATTAATTATTAATTATTAATTATTAATTATTAATTATTAATTATTCGGTAACTCCCTAAAGTGAAGTTAGAAGTCAGAAGTTATAAGTAAAATTTTTGCGGTGACTAAATTTGAGAGGAGCGAGAATGTCTTAACCGCTCTAGTGGTTGCTATAAACAAATAACACATAAAATAGATAAATAATGAAACGTCGAAACCTAATTAGTTATACTACTGTTGCTGCTACAAGTGCTATTGCTTTACCTGCATTGAGTCAAACTGAACCACAACATATAAAATGGAGAATGACAACGAGTTGGCCAAAATCTCTTGAGACTTTGTTTGGTGGAGTGCAGAAGATTTGCGATCGCGTAGCAGCTTTGACCAATGGCAGATTTACTATTACTCCTTATCAAGCGGGTGAAATAGTCGGAGGGTTGGAAGTTTTGGATGCTGTGCAACAGGGAACTGTACAGTGTGGTCATACTCCTAGTTATTACTATAAAGGTAAAAATCCTGCTCTGGTGTTTGCTACTTCTGTTCCTTTTGGCTTTACTGCTCAACAACAAAATGCTTGGCTATATCATGGTGGGGGTCTAGAAGCTATCCAAAATGTTTATGCTCAGTTTAATATTATCAACTTTCCTGCTGGTAATACTGGAGCGCAAATGGGTGGTTGGTTTAGGGGAGAGATTAATACTTTAGCCGATCTTAATGGTTTAAAAATGCGTATTCCTGGTTTAGGGGGCGATGTGATGAGTAAGTTGGGAGTAAATGTACAGGTGCTACCTGGTGGGGAAGTTTATTTAGCTTTAGAAAGAGGAGCTATTGATGCGGCTGAATTTAGCGGACCTTATGATGATGAAAAGTTGGGTTTATATAGAGCAGCAAAATATTATTATTATCCTGGCTGGTGGGAACCTGGTCCAACTTTAGATTTATTGGTTAATTTGGATGCTTGGAAAAACTTACCAAGGGAATATCAGGAAATTTTTCAGACTGCTGCTTATGAGGCTAATTTGAATATGTTAGCTCAATATGATGCTTTGAATCGTGAGGCTTTAGCTAGATTGATTGAAAAAAGTGTTCAGTTGAGAGCTTTTAGTCCAGAAATTATGCAAGCTGCTCAGAAGGCTGCTTTTGAATTTTATGAGGAAAGTGCTAGTCAAGATGGGAGTTTTAAGGAAGTTTATCAGCAGTGGAAAAAATTTAGAGAGCAAGTTTTTAATTGGAATAAAGTTAATGAGTTGAGTTTTTCTAAGTTTTCTTTTCTTGATAGCAAGTAAAATTCAGTTCGCTAATGGGTAATGGCTAATGTCAAGGGTGATAAATATTTGCTACAAATAGTTAGACTTTTTATAGGACCCAGGTAGAGGATCTGTGAGTTTGGCAACATACAGGTAGGGGAGCCGTCGGATTGGCGACGTACAGAATCAATAGCTTTTATATCATTTATTAGATCGGAACTTATCTTTTGAGTCAAAGGGACATCTTCTATCGTGGGACTCGTTGGCTAGTAAAAATCTGTCTAAAAGCAGGTATACCTAGCCTTTCAAGTTCATACAACATGATGTAAAACACCGAGAGGTAATAAATTACCATTAGATGGAGACTGGACTTATTGGAGTAGCAGAGTCAGCAAACATCCAGGCCTAAGGAAAGAAGTTTCAACGTTGTTATATAGCAATTCCCAAAAAGCGTGAGGTACAAAAGACAGGAGACAGGAGACAGGAGACAGGAGACAGGAGGGAAGAGGCAAGATGTGGGGAGAAATAATACAAAAAATTCAACACTCCTTCAGATAATTTTTCCTCAAAATTGATGCGCTAAAAGACTTGACTACCATAATTATATAGCTATCAAATAGGTTGTATAGAATAATATTTTAATTAGAGTTTACTGTAGATTAAGACAGACGAGTTAATAAATTTCATAATTCTGTGCAGCCTCACATAAAATTGCTATAAGCTAAGAAGTATTGAGATTTTATATTCCCTGTTTACTCTTCCCTATTCCCTAAAAATATAGGATATCTCACAACTAAAATAAAACTGCTATATATAGTTTAAATCCTGAATAGCTTACTAATACTAACTGAAATCAGTCCATTTTTGAGGTAGATTTTGCTCTGGAAATACTAATTTTGCCTGTAGATAATGTTCAAAAGATTTAATTAGATTATGGGTAGAATTTCCATAACAGCGAGTTTGATAAATTACAGCTAGATTGTTATTAACTATTGCCCATTCATAGGGGAAATCATTCAAATTAAATACTTCCAAAGCTAACTCGCAGCAAGCTAAAGCAATTTCTAAGTTAACATCAGAGTCTCCATCTGGTACTGCCCAAATAATCCGACCAAAGTTTACTAATGCGCTAGCAATTGTAGTTGCTCTATTTTGACAAATGTGAGGAAAAACTTGCTTCGCCCATTTGCGTAAAATGTATATTAAATGAGGTTCTAATAAATCAATATTTTCTACAATTAGAGGGTAAATTTTTTGAGGGTTACCTTCAGTTTCCAAAGTTATTTGCAACGCTTCTAGCACAAATGGCAAAGTTTCATTGATAGGGATAGTTAAATCAGGAATGACAATTTTAGCTTCTAACCAAGCAGCAAAATTCTGATAATATGGCAGATTTTCATCTAAAACTATGTAGATAGGAAAATATGGTGGCATGAATTGATCTTTACTTAATTTTGCTTCTATTGGCTGTGGTTGAAAGTTAATCATTTTTAATGTTTTTGTGCCTCTATTGTGAGCCTAATTACATTCTATTTTCCCATTCTAGAGAGTGGCTTTCCGGATCGTATTCAATTATTTTTATAGATTTACTAGAATTATAATCGCGAATCTAGAGTAGTTAATTATTCTGATATAATTTAGTTGAGATTGTTATAGTTATGTGGTGAAATAATATGACAAATCTGGTTTTAATTATTAAGTTGATAGAGACTCTCTCAATTTTATAAAAATTTCTATAGCTACACTGCAATATGGAAGTATAGTTAATACTCTTTGATCGAATTTTTCACATTAGCGACTATAAGTGATAATTCCTCTTTATATAATAACCCTTATTCTCCAGTCAAAACCTCTTCATAAATATTAGCCATTGTGAAAGTTAATCCCACTGACTTCAACTTTAAACAATCTTCCTTTCCTAAACTTTCTCTAAACCAACAACCAACTTCTGATGGACGATAAATTTCTACCTTCATTTCTGTTTGAGAAACCAATATATACTCTTGCAAACTTGCTCAACTTTGGTAATTTAGGCGTTTTTATCGCCGATTTACTTCTTTGGTGGAAGAGGAGAGCATTGACTTAATTAACGAATAACGATATAATAAGTATCTAAACATACCATTTAGATAGGCTGCCCTCAATCTCCATGAAATCCATCAGAACCAAACTCAAATTAAATAATCAACAAAAAACGGGCGATGGCACAACACGCAGGTTATAGTAGATGGTGCTACAACTGGGGTTTAAGTTTATGGAATGCAGCTTACACAGATGGCCATAAACCAAACGCCCGTAAGCTCAGAGAGGTTTTTACCAATCACACAAAACCACTTTATCCTTGGATGAAAAACTTATCGTCTAAAGTTTATCAATATGCTTTTATTAACTTGGGTGAAGCATTTAAAAGGTTTTTCAAGGGTTAGGTAAATACCCAAGATTTAAGAAGAAAGGTAAGTCTGATTCATTCACAATTGATAATTCTGGAAAGCCAATAGAATTAAACGGATGGAATCATAAATTACCTTTTATTGGTTAGGTCAAAACTTATGAACCGATTGAAGCAACAACTCAAAAAATAACTATTAGTAGACAAGCAGGTGAATGGTATTTAAGTTGCAGCTATGAATTTACTCCGACTTCAACACCAAAAACTACAGAAGTTGTAGGTGTAGATTTAGGAATTAAGACACTAGCAACGATGGAGATCAAATTATTAGTAAAACATACATGGTTCGATTTTGTTGGTGAAAATACGCTTATTAAGACATTATTTAGCAAGGTTACATCGTCAAACTCTTTGCTATTCTAAGTCTGAAGAAATGCTCAAATATTCTATTCAATTATTAATTCACGCTTCTAAAATTTAGAGATGTGCCAACTCCAAACTTCAAATAATATAAATTATTTTATAGTGAGCGCGATCGCTCTTTTCCCAAATCATACCTTAATTCAGCAACGCCAGTAAAAAATATCCGAACTATTCAGAAATAGCGATCTTAACTTTCATCTCTGCAATAAATGTTTTATATCCACTTCCGTGTAAATTCAAACGTAAAAAACTAGCTATATTTAATGCAATACGATTATACTCTTCGTTGCCACCAGACATAGGGAAAATTTCACCGTCGAAATATTCATGGCAAATGGGATTGGTTTTTTCCCTTTCAAAATAGTCTGTAGTAGAAATAAATGCTGTAGCTAATTTCATAATTATTAGTTTTTCAATGTGCTGTAGATTAATATAATTAAGATCAGCAAAATATCTCTGTAAATTTTGCTTCCTCTGCTAGAAAATATCTCAACAGTTGATTTCATCAAGTGTATAATTAGGGCTTGCTGATTAAATCTAAAAGTATTGACAGATAAAGGTAAGTGCCTTTTTGGGATCGAAAAAAGTGCGCCTGTTTCAGCTCTTCACGCTCATGCATGGAGCGTATTTTAGGCGCATAGTTGGGCAGAACAATCTTGGGACAAAACGCCCGCTCCTAACTCCTCGCTCATTCCCTTTTCTCCTGTCTTCCCCTCCCCCTTTCCAAGCTATCCATTACCCACATCTTTCTTAACATAAGGTTTGACAAAATCTAGGGATTGTGTATTCTCATTTATAAAAACTCAGAGTTTAACCAAAAGTCAGTCAATGGAACAGTGGATCACAGCAGAACT
>NZ_JAAHGH010000078.1 GCF_010672525.1 Okeania sp. SIO2B3
TGGCGTCAGTGTTTCAGTGCTAAAGAAGTATATAGAAAATCAGGACGAACCACACACATAACGCCCGGCTTTCCCATACGACGCTCCCCTACGGGAGAGCGCGGGACTTCCCGCCGGGGGAGTTAAAATACTCAAATTATTTGTAACATTATTTTTTCAAATTGGTGGAACTTCCCAGAAAAATTATTCCTGACTTAGCTTGAGGAAATTGAAAAATTTAGCATCAATGATAATCAAGGTATAAGCAAGTATACAAAATTAATTACACATCTATATAAGCTGAATTATTGGAATTTTCAATATCTCATAGCATTAGAATAGGTAAATAATTTTGTTTAGTTACTTAATGATAGAAAAGGAAACCATATCACTCCAATTCAACCGGATTTTATCTAAAAACAAAAAATACAAGATAGAGAATAAAAGCATGGAAAGTTATTGAAAACTTAATAAATTTTGGGTTCGCTAAACTCATAAAAATATTTTTTGGGCTTTGACTTACCCATTAGACATCTCCGATAATAAAAAAGAAAATCAATTATCACACAGAAATTATCAATTATTTCCACTCCTGGGAGGGGGAGGGGCTAGGGGTGGGTTCTCTACTGCCTACTGCCTCTTTGATGGAGATGTCTATTAATAACCTCTAATCAATAGAAATTTAAAATTTAAACCAGATTTATTATCTCCTTCCTTCATACTTAATAATCTCCAATTATTTATATTTTATAATTATTGAATTAATATCAAACTAATAATGAAGTTGCAGAGAATAATATATTAATCAAAATTGAGTATAGCTCGATATAGACAAGTTAATAAATTTCATAATTCTGTGGTGCAACCTCATATAAAATTGGCATAACACCAAATTAATAAATTTTTGCTACAAATAGCTAGTGTCCCTACGCGGAAGTTAAAAGCGAGTGCGTAATTCTGAGGTCCCCTCAGAATGTAAGACGCACCCAAGACAGTCAATCATTTTTGATTTGTAATTGTTTTAGGATTTTGTAACTGGTCAGTTATTTCCGCCATCCTGCACTAGGATATAAGTCAAAATCATTTACATTCATTTACCCCCCTAATAGAACTGTGATAGACATTGGGTCCACAACAATTTCTCAATTGAACTGGCAAATCTATCAACGCTTGAAACAAGCTCTATCATTAAATCTACGTCGCCAAATTTTTATAGCTGTATGCGATAATCAACAACTAAGAAACAGCTTAGTAGAAAACTTAGAAGTAGATTTAACCAGTACTATCGACTACACAGAAAAAACGCAAAATAACAATAAAAATATTTTATTTGTTACTCTCAACTTAAATCTAAATAATCCTAATCCAGTAACTCAAATTAATCAATGGTTTACCGAAAATCCAGAATATCAAAAAACACAAGAATATCAAATATTAGGATTTCAAATTATTGGGGTAGAAAGCTTAACCAAACAACCTTCAACAGTTCAATGGTCATTTATTAGTAATCTGAAAAAAATAGAAACAAATCTATCTATCCTAGAATCCAGTATATTACTATGGATTAACCGACCTTGGCTCAATAGTATCAAACAGTCCGCCCCAGAATTTTGGCATTGGCACACAGGAATATTTGAATTTGAAGGAGACCCCACCCCAATAGCTCCTAGAAAAAATAAATCATCATTGCTAAATCAACAAACCTCTAAATCTTTCTTATCTCCAAAAATTAGCCCACCTTCCATCAATACTGTAAGACCATTAATGGCATTAGAACAAAAGTCTTACACTACTATTGATGTTGAATCAAAAAATCTGACAGTTCATCTTCTCCCCCCCGCTCCACAAAAATTACCAGAGTTACCCATTGGCCTTGACCAAGAACCGGAGAATACGCCACTGCCGAAGTGGGAATTAGTTGAACTAGCAAATTTAGTATGGTCAGAAATTTCTAGAAAGTCTGGTGAAGAAAAAACATCCCTAGAAAAACAACAGTTTCAAATACTCAAACAGATTCAAGATTTAAACAAGTCCAAATATCCATCTCCAGAACTAGCCATAGCTTATCAAGCTTTAGGGGACTTTCATCGCGATCGCGTCTTAGCAGGGGAAATATCAGAACAAAGTCTAATTATTGCCATTCGTGCTTATGAAATGGTAATTGACTGGACATTTCAAGATGCAGGAAATATGAGCCAATTTTCTCCATCCCAAATTCCCGTTCTTGACATTTTCAACGATCTTGCCACTCTTTACTGGATGTTATCTCGTCAAATCAAATCTAGTAAGTCTGATTCATTAGTTTATTTAGAGCGAAGTATTATTTTATATCAAATGGCCATAGGTGAGATTAACCCATCTCAGAAAGAGACTTATGCTAGATTACAAAAAAACTTAGGTCTAGCTTATGGAGATTTAGCTAATTATCAAGAAGCAGAAAATAATTGGGAAAAATCAGCTATGGCCTATCAAGAAGCAATCTTGTATTTAGATACAGTGACTTATACTCAAGATTATGCTTCGACCTTAAATAATTTAGGTGCAGCTTATTGGAATTTGGCTCAACATACTCAAGCAGTTGCCCATTTGCAAGGAGCAATTTCAGCTTATGGTGAAGCTATTGATTACTTTACACCAGAAATTGAACCTCTCAACTATGCCATGATTCAAAATAACTTAGGCATAGCTTATTGGAATTTAGCTCAATTTCAACAACAGCCATCAGAAACTTTGATGTTAAAAGCTGTTGATGCTTATTTAGAAGCTTTAAAATATCGAACCCCAGAAATTGCTCCCCTTGCTTGTGCTGCGACAAAAAATAACTTAGGTACTACTTATTGGCACTTGGCCAAGCAATTTGAGGAACATCAAATACGAAATCAACTTTTCCATCAAGCGATCGCTGCTTATTCCCAAGCGGTTAGTATAGCTCAACATTTTTCTCCTTCTCAGCTTACTTTTGATTTATTGGCCACTTATAATAATATTGGACTTGCTTATTATCAAATAGTTATAGAAGGCAAAATCACATCAGACAAAGATAGTCAAATGAGTAATTTAGAATCAGCTTTAGATTATCACTTACTGGCTTATACTGGTTGGCAACAAACTAATATTGACACAGTAGAAGGAAAGGAAACTACTGTGAATCATATTGTCAGAACTATTCGTATATTTTACAATAAGTATGGAATACAAGGGCAAAATTTAGCTCTTACCAAGATCCCTAGGGATTTGTTACCTAAAATTTTAGGTATGTTGTAGCCAAAAAAACATAAGTTATAGTATTATTACTGTTGAGGGATGAGATCTACAGGTTAGTCGATCATTGTTATCAACTCAGACTGAGAATTAAATAGGTACGCATGAAAAAGCCTAACTATATTAAATTTTGTAAACTAACTCCAAGCCACCACCTATAGTGGATTTGACGGTGAATTTACATTTTGTTACATAGCGACAAATTTTAACACCGACCTACTTAGTTTAAGTAAGTTACTTTCGCTATGATAGAATAGTCTAGACATATTTTAGTTATAGGTATTAGTAGTTGAGTTGTGCTATTACTATTACTAGAGTTAATACCTAACTATTAACCAAATTTCAACTTATCTAAAACAATTGCCTCAAGAAAAAAATTTAAGCTTTGTTCCTGATTTAGATGAAATAAATGACTATAATAAACTAATTTAGGTTTTAACTGATTGTTTAGATTTAATTATAGGCAATTATTAAAACCATACCTTAGTTTGAAAATAGAACAACTTTTCCACTTTTTTGTAAGAATATTGCTAATTCTTAATTGAGGAAAGCAATTTAATTATATCGTACTTAGTTTATCCTGATATTTATGTCATGGCCCCTGTAAAGATCCTTGCGGTTGATGACGACCCAGCCATCCGAACTTTAATTCATCGGTATTTGAGCCAACAAAACTATCAAGTAGAGTCTGCTGGAGATGGTAAAACAGCTATAGAATTATTCAATAAATTTTCACCAGACCTAGTAGTATTAGATGTAAACTTACCTGATACCACAGGGTTTCAACTTTGCAAAAAAATGCAAAGTAATACAAATGTATTTGTGCTAATGCTAACCAGTCTTGCAGATGAGGATAGTATATTATACGGTTTTAAAGAGGGTGCCGATGATTATATTACAAAACCTTTTGGTTTAGTAGAATTAGGCGCTCGTGTCGGAGCGATATTAAGACGTCAGAGATTAGTTTCTAGCTCACAGCCAGAAGGTCTACAATTAGGAAATCTGACAATTGACCCTCAGAGTAGAGAGGTTAAAATTAATGGAGAATTAATTGCTTTGACGGCCTTGGAATTTGATATATTACACTGTCTAGCAGGTAAACCTGGCCGTGCTTGGAAGCGGTCGGATTTAATCCAAGAAGTTTGGGATTATGAATATATGGGAGATGAGCGAGTCGTTGACGTGCATATTGGCCAAATACGCAAAAAGCTAGAGAATAATAATGACAATTCTCCAAAGATCAAAACTGTTAGAGGTATTGGCTATAAGCTTGATATTTGATTTCGATAATCATACATAAATTCAGTCAAGGAATAAAGATCGATTTGAACAAATAATATTACCAAAGGTGACATACTCCCACACTGTAATCTTTGATTCAGTGTGGGCTTGTTATCAACACCAGCTATTGCTTCGGTTACTCGATCAGCTTTACTACTGACGGGATGCCCTACCGCCAAATTTAAGTAGGGCTAGAGCAAAACTACGATCCTGAATATAACTTTTCTAACGAACACAATATAACTTCTGATTAAATATCAACGCAAAACATCAGTTTTTCAATTTTACCTTCACTGGCTGACCATTACATTTCAGCAATACCGATTTTTCCTACTGATATCATGTCTGCTTAATTATAGACCGAAAACTTTACTTTTTCTATTCCTTCTTGATTTCCTCCTGACTCCTGACTCCTAACTCCTGACTTCTGAGTCCTATCAAACTCTAAAATATCAAGTATGCAAACCTTGATAAATCTCAGTAGCTACTTCTGTGCCACGGCGAACACAATCTCCCAAAGCTATACCACCAGTATAATTACTGCACAGATATAAACCAGGCAAAGATTTTAAGCCATTATTAATCCGCTCCAATTTAGAATTATGGCCTAAATTATATTGAGGAATAGCACGAGACCATAAATGCACAGCGAGAACTTTTGGTTGTTCAGCATCCTGTTTTAACAGAGTTTGACAAAGGTCTTGATGTACCTGCTGCACTATTGCTTCACTATCTAAGTTCGCAATTTCCGGGTCTGTTGCACCCCCAATAAAATTAGTAAAAATTTGCCATCCTGGAGGTGTCCTACCAGAAAATAAAGTAGAAGACCAAATAGTACCAAGAGTCCGGATACCTTGACTTCTAGGAATCAAATTACCAAAGCCATCTATCTTAACCTTGATAGAAGTATCAGGATATGCCAAGACTACACAGGCAACAGTAGGATAATAAAACTCATTGAAGATAGAAGCAATTTCAGGCTGCAAAGTTTTGAATAATTCTGCACAAACATAAGCAGGAGTGGAAAGGGAAATAGTACGAGTTTCTATTTGCTCAGTACCATTAGGAGTAGAAAATTCTGCTATATAAGTTTGTTGCTCAGTCCTGCGAATACCAGTAAGATGCCAATTTAATTTAACTGCTTCTCCTAAAGAAGAGGCGATCGCTTTTGGTAATGCCTCCAAACCACCTCGAAAAGAACCCAATTCTCCAGTTTTAGTTTTAGGAATATTAGGGTCGGGAGCAACCTTGAACTTACGATTTTTTTTGGCAGACAGCAAAGCACCAGCTACAAGTCCACCACCTAAGTTAGCCATTCGAGCCACTTTAGCAAAAGCAGCAGTAGCACTCAGTTGACCAGGGTCTCCTGCATAAACACCAGAAACGAAAGGTTCCACCAGTCGCTGCATTACTTCAGGACCAAGATGTCTCTGGAAAAATTGAGATACAGTTTCTTCTCCTCCTTGCTCTGACAGATCGCCAATAGCAGGTGATACAAAACCCAAAGCACCAACCAAGGCGCGTAGCTTACCACCATCACTCAGTAACTTAGACTGTAGCATAGTTGTTGGACTCATGGGCACTGGTAATAATTGTCCATTCCAATAAACATAGCGAGGAAGTTTGCGATCGGCAAAAACTAGCTCCTGTTTTAGGCCAACATCTACAGCCAACTTTAACAATTCTGGTGTGGGAGAAAAACTATTTGGCCCTTCTTCCCAAAGAAAGTCTCCTAAAGAAACTGTTGTGATATTTCCCCCCACTCGATTTTGGCTTTCAGCAACTAAAATCTTTAAGGGGGAATTATTACTTAATTTTGTCAGTGCATGGGCTAAAGTTAACCCACTAATACCTGCGCCAACAACTAAGACATCTAAAACTTCAGTCATTATTTTTCCTAAAAATTTAGTTCTACTATTTAGTATTCAAGCCTAGCTTGGTCATGTAAACTACTTTAGTTTCAAAGTGTGATGCTTTTAGCTCAATTCTGATTTAATTAAGGTAGTGGAAAAAATGTTTCAGATTTGCATTAGTTGAAAATAGTGCAAACTTATTTCATCTTCCTTCTGATGTAAGCATTTCTTGCGGAATGCTTACATTCTTATTTCAAAATTATTTTCTAGTATCGAACTTTGAAATAGCTCTGCTCTGAAGCAGAGCTTAATCCATACATATAAAAATTTAGTAATTTAGAATACATTAGTATGAGCAGCAAAGATAGGTTCAATATCTGTACCACCAAATGCTGCTTATACATGATGTTGGAAAAGAGTTTCTAGGTAAACTCTAGCAGCTTGCCGATAACAAAGAGATGTTTCTGGTGTACTGCTATCTCCATTCTGTAACAAGAATAGTGACAAAGCTGCTGAAAATACACGGTCTTGATCCCAGTCAGGGTGGGTTTCTAAGTAGGTTTTAAGAGATTCATGGAGTGCTTCAGGAATTTCGGCCAGAATACTAACGCTTAGGTTCATGTTTAAGTAAGATTCTCTGTATATTTTTTCTTCTTCATAGTCCCTAGTTATGGCCACAAGCCACTGACTTTGAACTACTAATGTCGCACTATTGTGTACTAAGGAGGGGTATGGTTGTCAATGTAGAGAAATGTTACAGCAGACTTTCAACAAATAAAAGATTTACGAAATAATCAGTATTTAGGGTCACTTTTTGTTATAAAACTTTATAAAAATCGACTAATATGAAGCTGTTTACTCCCCACTGAACAAAATCCCCAATTCAGTTGCAAGAGTATGATGATGTCGTTGAGGCCTGTGGAAAACCCTGTTTAATCTGTGGAAAACATTAAACTTGCTTGTGGAAATGCTGTGGAATCTATGTGGAAAATTATGGCAAAAAATAAGAATTCTGAACTCTTTGCTAAAGTCAAATTTTAAAAGTCAAAAGTCATATATAGCAGGGAACAGGGAACAGGGAACATTGGCAAAAGCTTATCCCTGTATCAGGTTCATCATCAATATAAGTCCTAACCAACTCGTTCCTTGCTATAGAAAGCTTTTATCAAAATAATTGGGTCGCGCAACCCCACCTTTTAAAGCGAAATATTTTTGGAGAGTTGCTCAAATCTCCGTTACAAAAATAACTTCTGACTGAAATGAAGTGTGTCTTACATTCTGAGGGGACCTCAGAATTACACACTCGCTTCTGACTTGGGGACTTCTGACTTCGTTATTCCCTATTCCCTATTCCCTGACTTCTGCAAGAAGTCTTTTGAGAATGCCATTTTTCTGCTTTGAGATGAATGTTTTCTAATTCTTCAGAATCCATTTTATCTAAGTTAGCTAACACAAAGTTCATACGACCCTGGGATTTAAGTTTATCCCGATGTCTGGCCAGAAAATCCCAATAGAAATAATTAAATGGACAAGCTGGTGAATTATTACCCTTGTGTTGAGGTGGTGTAACTCGAAGTTTCCAGTTGTAAACACAGTCTTTACAATAATCGCTCATTTTGTTGATGTAATTTGCAGAAGCAGCATAAGGTTTTGATGCCAGGATACCTCCATCAGCAAATAATCCCATTCCCAGGACATTAGTTTGCATAACCCAATCATAAGCATCAATAAATGCAGCATGAAACCAATTTTCTACCTCTTGAGGAGAAATACCAGAAATTAAAGCAAAATTACTCAATACCATTAAACGCTGAATATGATGAGCATAACCTGTATTTTGTACTTGAATTAGAACTTGATGTAAACAATTCATATCTGTTTTATTAGCATCCCAGAAAAACTCTGGAAGTGGTTGATTATGGTTAAACCAATTAGACTGAGAATATTCATCATCCATGAGCAAATAAACACCTCGCATATATTCTCGCCAACCTAAAATTTGCCGAATAAAACCTTCTACACTATTTAGTTTTAATTGTTGATTTTGATAAGCTGACTCTACTTTTTTAATTACTTCTAAAGGATGTAACAAACCAAGATTAATATAGGGAGAAAGCAGAGAATGCCATAAGGTTTCTTCTCCTGTTACCATAGCATCTTGATAATCACCAAAATTAGGCAAACTATTTTGAATAAAATTGTCTAGTACTTGCAGTGCTTGTTGACGAGTTACCGCCCAACGAAAAGACTCTATTTCTCCATATTTAGTAAAATTCAAATTTTTAACTTTATTAATAACTTCTCTAGTAATTTCATCTGGTTTAAACCATAAATTTTTTGGTGTATTTAATTTGCCTTTGGGGTATTTACGGTTTTCTTTGTCAAAATTCCATTTTTCTCCTACAGGTTTATTTTGATTCATTAAAATTTTCAAACGTTTACGTCCTTCTCGATAAAAATCTTCCATTAATAAGCGTTTTCTATTTCTAGCCCATGCTTGAAATTCTGTTTCATGCCAAATAAACAAATTATTAGGAATTATTTTAATATCGCAGGGAATTTGGAGATTTTTAATGACTTCAATAAAAGGTTTATCATTGGGTTTAATTACCCGTAATTCAGTAATTTGATTAGTTTCTATCCAGTGTTTAAGTGGTGTTTCAAAATCTGTGGATTTTGTGTGTGTAACTTGCCAACCTGCTTGAAGCAACTCAACAGCAAAATGACGCATGGCTGACCAAATTAATACCAATTTTTGCTGATGATATGGTCTAACTTGGATATATTCTAAGGATTCAATAATAATCACAAAAATGTTATCTTTTTCAGTACAACTTTGAAGAGCTGCTTGATTAATATTGATTTGGTCTCCTAAGACCCAGATTCCTATATTCATAAGTACAGTTTGTTGAGTTGTTGAGTTTTAAATTTTTAGAGATGTTTTTAAGGATATTAAAAATAATGAGTATCAAATATATGTATTGAATAATTTATCAAAATACTTGTAAAAATATAATTTTATAAACAAGGGATTTAAAGTTAACAAAAAAATGATGTTTACCAGAGTATTAAGATTAATTATCAACAAGCAATTATACAAAAAATAAATTAAAATTCTATTTCTAGAGGTACGCGCTCAAATCTTATTTTGTACCTACCTGTTCTCATTGTTTCTCTTTATTTGATTCTTCTTTATTGACTTCTCAGTTTTACTGTATGGTAGCTAACAAAGAGATATTTTATAATAAGTATAACTACATATAAAAAAAATCCATTAACAAGTTCTAGCATATATAACTTGAAATGTAAGTAGTTATGCGATGAAAGTAAATTTGTATTAATGGCAGAATATCACAGGTTTTTGAGTTTAGAACTTTATATTGTCTAGGCAATATTATCAAATGCGGTATACCATGGAAGAGTTAATAAATAAAAAACTCAAATCAAATTAACTGAATTCTGATAAATTCTATATTCATAGACAATAATTATAGTTTTCGGAGATTCTCAGAAGTCAAAACACAAATAATTGTCAAAATTGTTGCAAGTTGCAGCTTAAGTAAAAAATCTTATGATGAAGCAAGTTCAATCCTCCTTTCGTAGGATTCTGCTGTCGCGAATTTTACTAATTACTGTACCCGTATTAATACTGGGGCAGTATGTTATCTACAGAAAAGCACGTTCTACACTTCTAGACACTGCTCGTCAAAATCTGACAGAAAGCGCAGACAGAAAGGCCGAAGATATTCAACAATGGGCTAAATCTTTAGAATCTAATCTAGTTAATGCTAGCGAAAGTTATGTATTTCAATCTGGTCAAACTCAAGAGTATCAAAAATATGTTGAGCAGTTATACCAAATGTTACCAACTCAGGTAAGATGCGTTCAATTGAGTAACTTACAAACTTCTGAGATTATAGCTAATACTTGTGATGATCAATCAATAAATTCTCCATCGCTAAGTATGTGGCCTCCGCAGCAGAGACAGCTAGTTAAAGAGATATCTAATGTTAAAATAAATTATATATGGCCAGAACAGTTCAACTCAGATAGTTTCTCAAGTGATAATACGGTTACTCAGAAAAAACAAGTTAGCTTAGGTTTGAGTGTACCAGTGTATGTTGCTGAAGGTAGTGAAAGACAATTGCGTTATGCTTTAAGCATTAAGTCAGATTTACCAATGCAAACAAATCGCAGAAGAGGTTCACTGACTGGTTCAACTGTAGTGATTGACTATCAAGGTACAATATTAGCTAGTCCAAATCCTGATAGAGTAGGGGGTAATATTTCTGATGGACCAGATGCAGAAAGACTCAAAAGTATTATCAGAAATGCACAGGAAGGTAGAAAAGATTTTCTCCACATATTCTCTTTTGAAGAAATAGATGTTTCAAAAAATAATAAGAGTAGTCCTCTGAGAGAATTTATTGATGAATTTAAAAAGATATTACCTGAATTATTGGGACTCAAATTATCAGCAGATGATGAATTTTTAGTAGGATATGCACCAACTTCTAGTCCTGTAGACCGTGATGACGCTCGAAAATGGATTGTTTTAGCTATTACACCTATAGACTTTGCTTTATCCGGTCTTAGAGAAGTTCAAAAAGTTCTAATTATTATGATTTTTGGCTTAGTTGCTGCTAGTGTTATAGCAACTATTTATTTGGCTCGTGATTTAGCTCGTCCTTTGGAAAAACTGAGAGATTATGCTCTTGCTGTCAATGATTTAGACTCTCCCAATAAAGTACCTAGAAGTCGAAGAATTCGTGAATTTCATCAATTAGCAATTGCATTAGAGAGTATGGTATATAGACTTAAAAGGTGGGCAGATAAATTAGAAGTAACTTCTAAAGAAGCTCAAGTTGCTAACCAGTTAAAAAGTGAATTTTTGGCTAATATTTCACATGAATTAAGAACTCCTCTCAATGGAATTATTGGCTCTATTCAATTGATTTATGATGGATTTTGTGACACGAAAGAAGAAGAAATGGAGTTTTTGAAACAAGCTAATGATTCTGCTATTCATTTACTAAGAATTATTGATGATATCTTAGATATTCGTAGAATTGATTCAGGAACTTTATCAATCTATTTTACAGATGTCGATATTGGTAAATTATTACACGAAACAATAGATTCATTTAGACAAGATATTGCACAAAAATCTTTATTATTAAAACTAAATATTCCTGAACAACTAATAATTGTTAACGCTGACCAAGAAAAGTTGAAGCAGGTGTTTAAAAATGTTATAAGTAATGCAATTAAGTTTACGGAAAAAGGCAGTATTAATATTTATATTAGCCAAGAAAACAATAGCTCAAATTTTGCTGGAAATACAAATAATTTATCTGATAATTATGGTAGGAAAGAAAATCAGGTTTTAGTTAAGATTGAAGATACGGGAATTGGTATTAGTCCAGAACAACAAGATAAATTATTTCAGCCTTTTGTGATGGTAGATGGTACAAAAACTCGTAAGTTTGGAGGAAATGGATTAGGATTAGCTATTTCTCGCGGTCTGATGGAAATGATGAATGGCAGTATTAGTCTCTATAGTGAGGGAATAGACCGAGGAACTACAGTTGATATTATTATACCAATCAAGGAAAAACAAAGTATTCAAAATGAAATTCAATTAAATTCTCAGAGTGAATTAAACATTGCAGAAAGAAGAATGAATTATTAATACCAATTTTATCGGCTGCACAGAATTAGGTGTTAGGTCGTAGGTCGTAGGTGTTGGATCTTATACCAATTTTATCTGAAGTGGTACAGAATTATCAAATTTATTAACTTGTCTATCTCGATCTACAGTCAACTCTAATTAGGGTTTGCGCTTCACTAGTCTTTTAGTAGGGCTAGGAGACAGGAGACAGGAGACAGGAGACAACCCACCCCTAGCCCCTCCCAGGAGGCAGGGTCTATTTATTGTCACGCCTAGAAAAAAGGAAGAGGGGGGAGAGGGGGGAGAGGGGGAAGAGGGGGAAGCACAGGAACTCAAAAAAATATAGGGTTGTAAATATTCTCGCTACGACAAATAATTAGCCCAGGGGAGATGGGGAGATTTGTATATTTGCACAATTAAATGTATTTCTGATGAATATTCTCGCTACGACAAAGAATTAGCCCTGCTCCTAGGAGGGGAGAAATGGCTCGGGAGCGAGGAAGTAGCAGTAACAATTGTAAGAATGATTTTTCTGCCCAACTATGCGCCTAAAATACGCTCCTAGCATGAGCGTTTTAGACGTGATACCAGGGACTTTTTCAAGGCTCCAAAAAGGCTAAACTCTTTATATGTCAATACTTTGATATTTAATCAGCAAGCCCTAATTAATATCTTATTCTATGCAGCTTCATATTAATTTGGTATAAAACAGCAAAAAATTATTAACTTAATAAATATTTGTAGCAAACATTTATTAAACTGGTATAATACTAAGCGTGAAAAAAGAATGCTTAACTTAGGTGAAACTTTAATTATTAAGTAATTAACACAGGCAGAATGACATTTTTGATAATTAGCACGCCAGTAGCTTATTAATTATTCTAATGTTTACTTCTCCCCTACTACCTCACTCCCCTACTCCCCTACTCAAAAAAATTTAGCAAACATTTATTAAACTGGTATTACTTTTCCTCCTTGCTCAAGAGAATCATTTAAAGCACATAAGATTCCCACTAATTCAGCACCCACCCAACCAGAAGAAATTTGTGAAGCAGTATTCTGACGAATACAATTTAAAAATTCATTGCATACTTGGCCTAAAGGTTCAGCTTTGGCGATCGCTAAAACTTCCCGACTGACATCTACTGCTTTCCAGCGATTATTTTGTTCTTCTAAATGACCATGCTGAATAACTAAAGGTGCATCTGTAGACATTTCATCGAAAATCAATGTTCCTTCAGTACCTACTACTCCTAAACGACGTTGTTTATCAGGATTTAGCCAACATAAATGTAAAAAAGCTTGAAAACCACTAGGATAAGTTAGTTTAGCCATCACTAAATCTGATTGTGGGGGTTGTTGAGGTAGCCAAACCGTACCATTTGCTTGTACCTCCACAGGTTTTTGATGGAGCCAATTGTTCAAAATACAGATATCGTGAATTGCTAAATCCCAGAGAGCATCTACATCTGGACGAACAGGTTCAATATGAGTGCGTGTAGCATACCCATAGCGTAACTCTCCTAATTTACCTTCTGCTACAATAGCTTGACCACTTTGGACAACTGGATTAAATAAATAAGTATGATCGATAAAAAGTTGACGTTGTTGTTGTTCGGCTAATTTGCATAATTCCACTGACTCTGAATATTCAAGAGTCAAAGGTTTTTCCGAAAGAACATGATAGCTTTTTTTGAGAGCAGCACTAATAATTTCGTAGTGAGTGGAAGCAGGAGTAGCGATCGCCACTGCTTCTATTCCTGGTAACTCTAAAGCTTTTGTCCAATCTTCTAATAATACGATATTTTGGTCCAATTGCAAGCGTTTTTGAACTGCTTGTAACTGTTCTAGGTTAGGGTCTACTATGGCGACAACACGAGATTGAGGATGATTGCAGAAGTTACGAATTAGGTGAGTTCCCCAACGACCTGCACCAAATATAGCAATTCTTATTTCCATTAGTTTTGATGTAAAAATATAGCTATTTTGATCGGAGTTTTTTTCACCCTATCATATTGAGGATAATATGGCAATTATAGGAATTCCCATGCTGATGAGGCAGCGAATTTCTTGCTCAGGACTTACGCAAATTTACCTTGAAAAGATCATCTGTAGGGGCGTTTGCGGAGCATGACCTTAGGAAATGGCATTCGCCCTCACTGGATTTAGTGTCGGTGCATAAGTCCTGTTAGTTTTAGGGAACAGGGAACAGAGAATAGGGAATAGAATACAAGTTATACCAAATTAATATGAAGCTGCATAGAATAATATCTCGATCAGGGTTGATATCATGTCCGCTGGTATCGTTTGTGTAAACTCAAGAGTGAATATCTAAGTTTTTTTTCTTGCTCTTAAGTATTCCTGCCAGATGAGCTGTTGCCAGATGAGCTGTTGCCTACCTTTACTATACAAGACCGATGCTACCGGACATGATATTAGATAGCGAGGGCGAATACTATATATAATATATAGCAAGGGCGAATGCCATTCGCCCCTACAGATGGTGGTTTAAAAGTCAATTTGCGTAAGTCCTGTCTAATGAATAACCCGTCCCTCTTTAAAAATTGTTTGTTTACTAGAATGAGTAGTCAAACGGTCTAATAAAGTTGCACTCGCCTCATTCAACCCAATTAAATGTACTTTAATACCCCGTCTGCGAAAACGTAGTACAACTTTATCTACTGCATCTACAGCAGATTGATCCCATAAATGAGCATGAGTTAGGTCAATAGTTACAGACTCCAGATGTTCGCGAAAATCAAAGGTATTGAGAAAATTTTCCACAGAAACAAAAAAGATTTGACCATTAACGCTGTAAATACGTTCAACACCATTTTCTTTTAAATAAGAGTCAACGAAAATCAACGCAGCAATTTTACGACTGAAGAAAATTGCACTCAACGCTACTCCAACAACTACTCCAATAGCTAAGTTATGAGTCAAAACTGTCATAAACACAGTTGTCATCATCACTGCTGTTTCACTCTTGGGAACTCGACGAAGATTGCGAATAGAATCCCAATGGAAGGTACTGATAGAGACCATAATCATCACTGCAACCAAGGCCGCCATTGGAATACGTGCTACCCAATCATTTAGCAGAATAATACAAACAAACAGAAAAATACCTGCACTCAGAGACGAGAGTCGCGTCCTTCCACCAGACCCAATATTAATCATAGACTGACCGATCATCGCACATCCAGCCATTCCACCAAAACATCCGGCGACAATATTAGCAATTCCTTGTCCTACTGCTTCCTGATTTTTATCGCTAGAAGTATCGGTGAGGTCATCAATAACATTAGCTGTTAAGAATGATTCTAGTAACCCCACTAAAGAAAGTGCTAAAGCATAAGGCAAAATAATATCAAGGGTTTCAAAGTTGAGCGGTACTATTGGTAGGGCAAAACTGGGTAGAGTATCGGGCAATGTTCCCATGTCTCCTACAGTGGGTATGTCTAATCCCGTAGTTAGTGCGAACCCAGTGATGACAACAATAGCAACTAAAGGAGAAGGTATTGCTTTAGTGATGCGAGGCAACCCGTAAATAATGACTAATCCTGCTGCTACCATTATATAAACCCAGATAGAAGCATCTTCAAATTGAGTTAGTTGAGCATCAAAAATTAATATTGCCAGAGCATTGACAAATCCTAACATTACTGCTCTAGGAACAAATCTCATTTGATTTCCTAACTTAATCCATCCTAGAAAAATTTGCAGGATACCTGTGAGAATAGTGGTTGCGAATAGATAATTTAAACCATAATCTTTAACTAAGCTTGTCATCAGCAACGCCATAGCTCCGGTTGCTGCGGAAATCATTCCTGGTCGCCCACCTAAAAAAGCTGTCACAATAGCAATACAAAATGAGGCATACAACCCTACTTTCGGATCGACACCAGCAATAATAGAAAAACCAATGGCTTCAGGAATTAAGGCTAAGGCGACTACAGCGCCTGCTAATAAATCTTTTTGGACATTGGAAAACCAGGCTTGTTTTGTTAATATATCTTTTTTCATTTTCCCCATTTCTAGCACAATAACAGTTGAAATAGCAGTCAGCGGTCAGCGGTCAGCGGTCAGCTAGCCTCCTGCGGAGGAACTTTGTTAACAGCTTCTCAAGGTGTATAATGGGGATTTTAATCCACCATCAAAGGCGCACCACTAATTTTTCAAATATAGTGAGGGACGCCTAACTCTTGGATTTTTAGCTGTTAACGCAGTTTCTCTGCAAGAGGCTAGCTAAATGCTGTTTGCGCAGCATTCCGGAACGGAAAATCTAATAGCTAGTTAATACTTTTCTCTGGAAGTCAGAGGCACATTTTGCTCCGCGACGAGTCTACAGTTAGGCGTGGTATGTTAACATCATTCATCATATCCCTAAGTAAATTAGGTAAAGTAATCAAATTAGACAGATTTATGGGGAAATATTTGCTATTAATCACTTTTCTAATGTGGCAATGATATTAACTTTCATCTTGTCATGGCGAAAGAGTATTATTTACTAATACATTCTCTTTTTCACCCACATTTTCAACAACATGGAAACAAGTTAGAAAATCAGTATGATTTTGCTCCCGATTAACAGGAAACCCAGTACCAATAACATTTGCTTTATTTGTCAATAGTACTGGTAATTAAAACAATAGATAATTCTAAGTTATTCATTCTCTGACTAGAGTAAAAATTGCAGATAAATAAATTCCTCAAGTAGTCAATATAGCTCTTTATTGATTTAATTATTCTTAGCTTTTTAATCTACTTTTCAAGGCAGATTTGGTATGATTTTTTCGGTTTCAGCACTAATTTAACTTTGAAATTTGTACTAACTTTTTCTTTTGTAATATATAAATTACCTCCCCCCTCAAAATTCAAACCCACTTCCACTTCAGCTTGTTCAATTTCCAAATCTTTGTTAATTTCTTGCCAAGCCTCAGTAATTGGACGACTAATGTTTATTAATATAGGTTTAACTTTAGCAAAACTAGATTTAACTTGTTTAAGAACATTAGTAGAAATTGGTTGAGCTTCGTTATCTGGAACTTCTGCTTCAACTAAAATCCCATCTTCTAGTTTAATTAATCTGGTGGCCATATATGTTTATTACTAGATTTAATTGCTATTCTATTGTAAGTATTCAGCCGTCAGCCATCAGCTATCAGCTATTGCTTTTAATTTAGGATAAAAGCTTTATTAATTGTCTTACTACAAAAATTGGTTCCCTTGCCTTTAAAGTCAGTTGTCAATTTAAACACTGTCCTTAAAGGAGAGAGTCTTGTTGCTGATAGCTAACAGCTAATAGTTGTTTGCGCAGCATTCCGTAGGAAATGCTTACATTGTATTCAAGCACATTTTAGTAATTTTCAGAATAATACCGATTTATACCAGTTTTATATGAGGTTGCATAGAATGATGAAATTCATTAAATCGATCTATATTTATCTACGCTTACCTATGGTCAATTATGCTTTAAATATTATTCTATGCAGCTTCATTTCAATTTGGGATTAAAAAAAATAATGTTATTAATAATAAGGGCAATGAAAAGAATCTACAGAAAATGTTCTTTTAACTAAAAAGATAAATTACGACCTAAAAAATTGGCTAAAAGCTATTCATTCTGACTCCTGACTCCTAATAAATAGCCTAGCTATTTGTAGCAAACAGTTGTAAAAAAAGCTGACCGCTGATTTCTGAACTGCTGAATGCTTTAATTTGGTGATTCTAATGCTGTTTTCAGGGTGTGCCAGCTTAGTAACACACATTTAATTCTGATGGGAAATTGAGCAACTCCTTGAAATATATTCAGTTTTGGTAAATTATCGGAAAGACTAATTTCTCCTTTGAGCATTTGACGAAATTGTGCTGTTATTTCTAATGCTTCTTCTCTAGTTTTTCCTAACAATATTTCTGCCATTAAATCTGCGGAAGCAATGGTTAAGGCACAACCTTTTCCTTGAAATTTTATATCTTCTATAATTTGCTTTGTTTGACTGAATTTTATTGTCAGTTCAATGCGATCGCCACATAAGGGGTTATCTCCTATTTGATAGCGGTCTATAGGGTTGGTTTTTCCTCTGTTTTGTGGATGTTTAGCCCGTTCAAGAATTGTTTGATGTTGGAGGTTACGAAGATGGTTTTGAGTATTCATAATTATCCGAATTTGAGTGAATAATTTGACAAATAATATAATATAAAATTCGGTAGTATCGGTATTGTAACGATAAGGAAGAAGGAAGAGGGAAGAAATAAGAATCCTTTAGGAAAAATAGAGTAATTAGGGCTTGCTGATTAAATCTAACAGCATTGACATATAAAGACAAGTGCCTTTTTGGGGCCTTTAAAAAGTGCGCCTGTTTCAGTCTAAAACGCTCAAAAAGTTAGTATTTTACGCTCATAGTTGGGCATAAAAATCAAGGGACAATTTTTACTCCTAACTCCTGTCTCTACTAAAAGACTTTTTCAGCAAATTCTAATTATATCAAATCCGCTCGAGTTTGGTATAAAAAAATGTTCCATCACAAGCGCCATTGCCAAATCTTTCTCGATATTCCCCTCCTGGGAGGGGTTAGGGGTGGGTTCCCTACTCTCCCCTACTCCCCTACTCCCTTGTTAGAGATTCATAATCAGTAAAAGTATCAATATCTATTTCTCCTCTAGGAAAATTAACTGTTGCAACTTGGCGTGAATATTTATTAATTATTTGTTTCGCACCTTTATCTGTTTTTAAGTTGAGCATTTCTGGAAAAAGGCTAGAACTAAATAAAGCCGGAACTCCTAAAACTCCAGCATACTCAGAAGCAACTATTAGATTTGATTTTAAATAATAGATATCAATCATTTTGTGGATTAAATTAGTAGATAAAAAAGGCTGGTCGCAAACCATTATTATTACTGCTTCTATAATTTCTTGAGTAGTTTGCAAAGTATTAATACCAGCTTTAATCGAAGTATTCATTCCTGCTTGCCAATCAGAATTTTCGACTATTTTTACTGGAAAATTACTAATTTCAGGAAGTATTAGATCGGCATAAGCACCAAGCACTACAATAATTGGCGAACAACTAGAATTAACAGCAATTTCAACAGTATTGAAAATCAAACTATTCCCTTTATAAATCAACAATTGTTTGGGTTGACCTAAACGGGTTGATGCACCAGCAGCTAAAATTATAATTCCTATAGATTTATTCATTATTTTGACTATGAATTGGTAAGTTACGATGACGTAAAAAACCTGCCGAACGGTTAGAAATTACTGCTTGAATTTCTGCAATAATAGCTAAAGCAATTTCTTGTGGATTATCAGCACCAATATCTAGACCAACTGGAGTATATAAACGTTTTTTGTATTGCTCGTCTATGGGAATTTCTGCTAATAATTTTTCGGTTCTTCTGCGGGGTCCTAGTATTCCTAAATAACGTAAAGGTAAAGGTAAAATATTTTTGAGAATTGTCAAATCATAGAGATAGTTATGAGTCATTACAACTACTACAGTTTTTTCATCTAAAATTACCGATTTTGGTAGTTTTTCATATTCAGAAATAACTATAGAATTTGCTGCTGGAAATCTAGCAGATGTGGCATAAGCAGGGCGACAGTCTAATACTGTGACATACCATCCTAATTGTTTGGCAAAAGATGTTACAGGTATGGCATCGTGACCAGCACCAAATATTACTAGAGGTAGGGGTGGATGAATGACCTCAATAAAGGCTTCTATATTATTAATAGATATTTGAAATGACTTACCAGAACTCTGAGCTGTTTTGGCACGATCTACTAATAGTTGAACTAGGGAATTATCAGTTATTTTAGTAGTAAAATTACCATCGGTCGATAACATCAAATGATATTGCTCCGCAGCTTGACTTCTAAACACAGTAACTAAAACTCCTGGTTGCCTATGCTGAAGACAGTCAGCAAAAAATGACATTAAGTCTATTCCCTTTTCACCGGATAGAGGTTCGATGAATATATCAACTATTCCCTGACAACCCATCCCCAAACCCCAGATAATATCTGCTTCTGAGGTTGTGTCATAGGTAACAAGGCGATACTTACCGGAACTCATTACCTCTTGTCCTTGTTCCAAAACATCACCTTCGAGACAACCACCACTGAGGGAACCGACCATTTCTCCTTTTGCAGTCATCAACATTCGTGCCCCAGCTCGGCGATATGTGGAACCCGCAACTTTGACAATAGTAGCGAGGGCGAAGGTTTCATTAGAGTGTTTGAGTTTGGTGTAAGTTGCAATAATATCTTGTAATTCTTTCATTAATAAAACATTTAGGGAACAGGGAACAGGGAGAAATTTATCATAGAAAACATTTTTATTATGGCTAATTAATAAGACTTGATATTATTTGATATTTTTGATAAATTCCAGCAGACTCCAAGTATATCAGTTGAGGGAAAAGTTAGGATAGATCAAAAGCTTAAAACTCAGACAAAGTAAGATTTTTTAAACTTCGGTTCTTCCTTCTTCCTTCTTCCTTCTGCCTTCTGTTATTGTTTTAATTAACTCTTACTTCTAACTCCTGACTCCTTCGATAATTGCAGGTACTTGACTTTAGCCCATGCGGCAATAATATTACCTAGCCATTTAGTTTTGTCATAAGATTGATAGGAAAGAAGATTATACTCTCGATTTGCTGTTTTGATTAATAAGCCCCATGATGCAAATCTATTTCCTTTGAAACCGCTAGTTTTAACTTGTTGTACATATTGAATTTTTGACCGTTTAATTTCTTGTCTTTCATTTGTTAAAACACCTATATTTTTGGTAAAAATTAAGCAATTAAATCTAAATTTAAAACTTAATTTGCCTAGAAAAAAATATAAAATTATATAGACTTGATTAAATATTTTAGCAGCAAAAAAATACAAAACTAAAGGGATGAAAAAAAATAGAAAAGTCAAAATACTAATCAAATAATCTTGAGTCAGGATAAATGAAGTTATTAGCAATGTAGCAATAAAAAAACAAAATAGTATCCATATGAAAAAGCAGATAACTGAGAATATAAGTAAGTATGTCATACCGTTTGGACGGTAAACTAATAGGAGGTCGCTTTTAGGCAAATAAAATATTCTGAACCCTTTCGGAGGTGGAATAATTGGTAACATGAAAACACCAAAGATAACAAAGGAAGTAAGTTCAACAATTAATTATTAATTATTAATAATTACCTCTTCTTTTAAAGGAGAGGATTGACGCTTAAGGAAAATTTTTCTTTTCCTTAAAAGGGGAGGCTTTAAACCACAATTTTTCGGTAAAAGTAAAAGCAGTTGATGATTTGTGTATCATAATTTATTTACTTTCAGTTTTTCAAGTGAAAATTATAGTAGGTAACAGAGAACAGTGAGAAAAACATTTCCCTGTCTGGTAGTTCTGCATAGTAATGTTATACAAGGAACAAGGGATGCTTGGCACGGGAGCAAGATGCTCCCACTGCTGTACCTCGTGAAAAAATAATGCAATGCACCACCACTTCTTCCTTCTTTTTCCCTCCTGACTCCTGAGGACTGACTCCTGACTCCTCCCTCCTCCCTTTAACCTTATTCTAATAACTTATCTGGAGTAATAGGCAAATCTCGAATACGCTTACCTGTGGCATGATAAACAGCATTAGCGATCGCTGCTGCAACTCCCACTATAGAAAGTTCCCCAATACCCTTAGTACCCAAAGCATTCACATAAGGATCTTCCTCCTCTACAAACTGCACCTGAATATCAGGCACATCTAGCTGCACGGGTATCAAATAATCAGAAAGATTATGATTGAGAATACGTCCGTAGTGAGGAGACATTACCGTATGTTCCATCAACGCCATACCAATACCCCAAGTAATACCGCCTATCATTTGACTACGAGCAGTCTTAGCATTGAGAATACGTCCAGCACCGTAGACACCAACACACCGCTTCACCCGCACTTCTCCCAAAAGTCGGTCTACTTGCACTTCCACAAAAACTGCCCCAAAAGAATGTTTAGCATATTCTTGTTGTTTCTGTTTCGGTGCGTTATCACCAACCGCTTCAATATTTTCCCCACCATGACGAGTCAGAATTTCCTGATAACTTTCTCCCACGGTAGGATTATTTTGCAACAATAATTTCCCGGAATCAAAAATTATCTCCTCTGGTTTTGCTTGATACAGTGGAGAGTTTGAGTCAGAAATTGCTATCTCTAATATTTTATTCCGAGCATTCATTGCTGCTGCTTGTACTGCCGAACCCACACTACTTGCTGTAGTCGAATTTCCTGTTAGTGGAGCATTAGGTAAATTTGTGTCACCGAGTTTAAATTCCACCTGTTCTAGAGATACCCCTAAAACCTCTGCTGCCACTTGAGTCATCACAGTGTAAGTTCCGGTACCTAAGTCGTGGGTTGCACTTTCGACTAAAATTTTCCCACTATTATATATAGTTACCTTAGCAGTGGCAGGCCAAGTATTTGCTGGAAAAGTCGCGCTTGCCATTCCCCAACCAATGAGACGATCGCCGTTACTCATAGAACCGGGTTTAGGGTTGCGGTGTTTCCAACCAAATATTTCTGCTCCTTGCTGATAACATTCTTTCAGAGATTTACTGGACCATGGATGCCCAGTAGCAGGGTCTACATCTGCATGGTTGCGCACCCGGAGTTCGATGGGGTCTAATTCTAAAGCGTAACTAAGTTCATCCATTGCTGACTCTAAGGCAAACATTCCTGCTGCTTCCCCCGGTGCCCGCATAAAAGTGGGAGTACCAGCATTGATAGAACCAAGATTGTAGTTGGTGTCCAGGTTAGGGCAGGCATATATCATATTTGTTGCCATTGTCACAGCTTCGGTAAATTCCTCAAAGGATGAGGTGATGTTTTCGCCAATATGTTTGATGAGTGTAAGTTTCCCATCTTTAGTTGCACCAAGGGTCAGATGTTGGCGAGTCGGGGGGCGGTATCCCACAGAAGTATACATCTGGGCGCGGGTGAGTGCTAGTTTAACGGGATGCTGAACATAACGCGCTGCCAGTGCAGTTAGGATAGTGTGAGGCCAAATAAGTGCTTTACAACCGAATCCACCACCGAGATATTGACAAATAACTCGGATGTTTTCTGGAGGTATCTCGAATACTTTGGCGATCGTTTCTTGTGTTAAAGAAACTGCTTGAGTTGTATCGTAGAGGGTGAGGTGGTCATCTTCCCAAATTGCTAGAGTTCCTGAAGTTTCTATGGGGTTATGATTTTCTATGGGGGTGCTGTAGGTTTGTTCGACTAATACCTCTGCTTGGGAACGCCCAGAGTTAATGTCGCCCCAGAAGGAATGAGCGGGTAGCATCCCCAGAAAAATTCTTTCTGGTTTATATCCCTGTTGGAGTGCTGTATCTATATCTATAATTGGTTGTTCAATTTTATATTCGACTTTAACCAAGGTAGCTGCATATTGAGCTTGCTCTAAAGTTTTTGCCACTACTATCCCAATGTGCTGTCCTTGATAATAGATACTCTCGTCCTGGAGAATGGGAAGACTTTGCCCACCAGGAAAAAAAGTAATTTGATTAAATTTGGGAACGTTGCGGTAGGTAATGACTGCCAATACTCCGGGGGCGGTTTCTGCTGCAGTAGTTTCGAGCTTGGTAATTTTGCCTTTAGCAATGGTGCTTTCTATTAATACGCCGTAAGTCAAATTTTCAACTGGCATATCAGCGGTATAACGTGCGCCACCTGTAACTTTAAGTTTTCCGTCTACACGGTTGATGGGTTTTCCGATAACTTTATTCATGTTTCGTGTTTACTTAAATAGTTCGTAATAGTTAGTTTTTTTTGGCGTTTCGCGAAGCAAAAGCATTAACCTTTGCGGTAGCATTCCGACAGGAGGCGTTGTGCGCCAGTTCAACAAAAAACTTTCTCCTTCTACTGGGGGTTCCTTATTGTTTCTTCCGTTCTTAGAAACCTATGATTATCTATATAAATCTATGATTTTCTATAAATAATCTGTTCTATTCTTGCTTCAATCTGGCAACGTCGGCGTTATCCAGTCCACAAGCTGTCACGGTCAAACTGACCGCCATAGCTACATTTAAGTCTCATTCGCGCTAGCGTTGCGGAGCAATCACAGCTAAAATTGCAGTGTTCACAGTTGAATACACGCTCCGATAAAGACAGAGACTCTTTAACAGTTCCACACCTACTGCAAGTTTTAGAACTAGGAAACCATCTATCAACAATGATTAACTTAGAACCATATAACTCACACTTTTACTCTAACTGTCTTCTGAATTCATAAAAACCCATGTCGCCAACAGCCTGAGCTAGCTTGTGATTTGCCATCATTCCTGATACATTTAAGTCTTCTATTACTATCTGGCTGTGGTTTTTAGCCAAGTAAGTAGTTAGCTTGTGCAATGTATCCTTTCTGATATTAGCTATTTTCCTATGTAGTTTAGCTATCTTGAGTTGAGCCTTCTTCCAATTGCTAGAGAACTTAGTTTTATGTCGGTTCAGATATTGCAACCGAGAAAGTTTTGCTTCTAACTTTTTTAAAGACTTAGCACCAACAAAAACTTCACCAATGGATAAGGTCGCTATTTTAGCCAACAGTTACTAACCCTCCTGACTCCTGACTCCTGTTTCATTTACTGAAAATAGGTTCGTAATAGTTAGTTTTTTTTTGCGCTTCGCGAAGCAAAACCGTTAACGTTTGCGCCCTTTATGACCTTAACGCAGCTTCGACCCAGGAGATAGGAAAATTGTGCGCCAGTTCAACAAAAAACTTTCTCCTTCTACTCCTGTTTCTTATTCTTTCTTCCCTCCTGACTCCTGACTCCTGAGTTCCCCTCCTGGGAAGGGTTAGGGGTGGGCTGACTCCTAAGTAATACAGTTGACAGCGCACGAATAATGCTATGTTTAGCTAGTTCAATTTTGAACTGGTTATATTGTTGTGGTTTTGCTTGTGCCAAAGCTGCTTCTGCTGCAGTAGAAAAAGTTGCTTCATTTATCGGTTTCCCTTCTAATGCTGTTTCTGCTTCCTTGGAACGCCAAGGTTTTGTACCAACTCCTCCTAATGCTAGTCGCGCAGACTTGATAATATTTTGCTCAACTTCCAGAGCAAGAGCTACAGAAACTAGGGCAAATTCATAATTGGCGCGATCGCGTACTTTGAGATAGTGGGAATTACTAAACCAGGAAACAATAGGCACTTCCACGGCAATTATTAATTCTCCATGCTCTAAAACATTTTCTTGGTGGGGTGTATCTCCGGGTAAAAGATAAAAATCATTTATCGGCACTCGGCGTTGTCCAGTTTTACCCTGAATGCAAACCATCGCATCTAAAGCAACTAATGCTACTGCCAAGTCTGAAGGATGAGTGGCAATGCAATGTTCGCTCGTACCTAAAATAGCGTGCATTCTATTGTAACCTTCCACAGCAGGGCAACTCGTACCTGGAAGACGACGGTTGCAGGGAAAAACCGGGTCACGGAAATAACTACAGCGCACCCGTTGTAATAAATTTCCTCCTACTGTTGCCATATTCCGCAGTTGAGGAGAAGCACTTTCTAATATTGCTTCTGAAATGACAGGATAGGAATTTTTCACTGTGGAATAACGGGCAACATCGCTCAATTTTGCCAAAGCACCGATGCGGAGGTTGTTGTCAGCATCGACTTCCACTGATTCTAAAGGTAGAGGGTTGATATCTACAACTTGCTTTGGTGTTTGTACGCCATCTTTAATTAAACCTATCAAGTCTGTACCACCAGCAATAAAAGATATAGTCTCATCCTCAGATACTGTGGTTATGGCCGTATTTTCTTCATTAACTCTGGCATAACTAAATGGCTGCATTTTCTGTTTTCTCCACTACTTCACGAACTGCTGCAACGATATGATGATAAGCACCACAACGACAAAGGTTGCCGCTCATACCCTCCCGAATTTCTCGGTCTGACTTTGGTTGTGCTTCTGCTAGTAAACCTACTGCAGAAACTATTTGACCAGGAGTACAATAACCACATTGAAAAGCATCATGGTCAATGAAAGCTGTTTGCATTGGGTGGAGTTCTCCATTTTCTTCTGCTAAACCCTCAATAGTAATAATTGACTTTCCCATTTGCATTACTGCCAGGGTCATACAAGCATTAATTCGTTTTCCATCGATTAATACTGTGCAAGCTCCGCATTCTCCGCGGTCGCATCCTTTTTTCGTCCCTGTTAAACCTAGATATTCTCGCAGTGCATCTAATAAAGTCACGCGAGGTTCTATATTTAGATGATGTGGCACTCCATTAATTTTTAATGTTAGTGCTATTTTTTCTTCTCCTAACATTTTAATAACCTCTAAAACAAGATGATTACAATATTAATATATCGTATCAGAGCAGGGCAATTTTGGTCAATTTATCTGATGAGGAAACTGGACCTAGATATCAATATCAAATAGTGGTTTTGATATTTCATAGATATGCAAAATAGGCGTTGCTGATTCTGGGTATGATGCAAGCCCCCCTAGCCCCCCACCCATTGGGGGGAATAAAACTATCAAAGTCCCCCAATGCGCGGGGGATGCGCGGGGGGTTGACCAGAACCAAACAATCGCACATTCATACTTCAATTCAGCAACGTCGCAAAATATTCTCTAGATTGTTCATTTTAGCTAAAATAGGACTTATATCATTTCCGGTTATTAGACTTTGCTGGAAGGAAGGCAGCTATGCTGCTATGCTGAGGACAGAAGGGAATATTGGTTCAAAGGGAGAAGGTTTTTTGATCACGCTATTATCCGGACATGATATAAGTCCTATAAAAATTATCATTACCAAATAAGTTCTCAATTTGATTGCTTGATTGCTAAATTAGATCGATAAACTTATACAATATAATTTATAGCAGTAGAAAAAAGCGTAGCGCTATAGTAATCGAAAAAAATTAGGAGGCAAAAAATGTCAACAACAGAATATGGTGGTTTCTGGAATAGATTTGCAGCCGCTTTCATAGATGGAGTTATTTTATCTATCGGCGGCAGTCTTCTTGGTGGTTTATTAGGAGTTTTCTACGGACTTGCTGGTGGCACTAGCGAAGATGCCAGCGTCCTGGGTTTTTTCCTGAGTATTATTTGGAATTGGCTATACTATGCCATTATGGAAAGTTCTGCTAAACAAGCAACTCTAGGCAAAATGGCAATAGGGTTAGTTGTTACCGATCAAAATGATAACCGCCTCACCTTTGGTAGAGCAACTGCTAGATATTTTGCCAAGTGGCTTTCCTCTATACTTCTGATGATTGGTTATATCATGGCAGCATTTACGAAGAAAAAGCAAGCTCTCCATGACATGATAGCAGGTACTGTAGTTTATCAGAGGCAACCATCAAAAGCAGGTGGAATTATTGCTGGAATTGTAGTTGGTTTTATTGGGTTAATATTTGTGTTAAGTGTCATCGCTTTACCCTCGTTTCTAAATCAGGCAATTAAAGCCAAACAATCAGAGGCAAGAGTGTATATTAGTGCAATCAATAAAGGGCAACAAGCTTATTATGCACAAAACGGTGAATTTTCAGATAACATCTCTGATTTAGGATTAGGCATCAAGTCAGAAACTGTAAATTATTCATACGATATTAGCAGAATTAATTCTGGTCCTTATGTCATATCTACTGCTAATGCCAAAGATGAACAATTAAAAAGTTATTCTGGCATAGTCTACCTTAAAGATAGCCGTACACAAACAATGATTTGTGAAACTGACAAACCCTCGTCAACAGCACCGGATGATTTTGAATCTGTTGATAGATGTCCGTCTGGTTCTTCTAAGTTGTAATCGCTCTTAAATAAGGTTTGCGCTTCACTAGTCTTTTAGTAGGGGTAGGAGACAGGAGACAGGAGAAATGGGCCGGGAGCAAGGAGGTAGGAGTAAGAATTATCCCAAGATTGTTCTGCCCAACTATGCGCCTAAAATAAGGTACTTTTTAAAGGCCCCAAAAAGGCACTTGTCTTTATCTGTCAATGCTTTTAGATTTAATCAGCAACCCCTGAATATTTAAGTGAGTTTCAATGCTCAAAAGTCAGGTTTATCAGAAACATACAATAAATAATTGATGGGAAACAAATAAATCTGATATCATGTCCGTTGGTATCGGAGCGTGTATAAAGTTGGGGAAATATCTAGCGCCATTAATGGTTTTTCCTTCTCTTAAAGCTTCTTCCTTCTTCCAACTTCGGTCTTCCTTACCTTCACGCTTACAATACCGATGCTACCGGACATGATATGACTTCTATTTTTGCACTTCTTTTAACCACAACTATTTAACTGAGTTAATAACAAAACAATTTCATCAATAGCACTTCTCAAATGTTTAGTTTCTAAATCAGACTGATTGACAATAATACTAAATACTAAAGGCTCAAAATTAGCAGGCTGAATATATCCTGCTAAACCAGAAACTCCACTAATTGTTCCTGTTTTTGCTTGTACATTTCCCTCGGCAAAACTATTTCTAAAACGTCTACTCAATGTACCACTTACACCAGCCACAGGTAAAGAATTTCTATAAATATTTGCCCAAGGAGAATTAGCCATTATTCTGAGAGTTTGTACCAAAGCTTCCGGGCTAACTAAATTATGACGAGACAAACCAGAACCATCATTTAAAACAAAACTATTGGGAGTAACTCCTAATCTAGTTAAAATGACTTTTACCTCCTCCAAACTTTTTGCTAAAGTCTGATTATTAGATTTTTTCCTAGGAATTAATCTACTCCTAACTCCCATTTGTCGTAACAAAGATTCTGCATAAACATTATTACTTTTTCTATTAACTTCTTCTACTAATTCCGCTAATGTTGGAGACTCCACAAAAGCTAATTCAGTCAAATTGATATTAGAGGTAATTTGTGATTTTTTTACTACTTGAGAAACCTTAATTCCTGTTGTTGTTAAAACTCGGCTAAATTTATTTAAAAAATTATCCACAGGTTCCACAACCGCCACATAAACAGGTTCCGATGCTGAACCAATTCTTAGTTGCCCAGATATCCTAATTATTGGCTGAATAAAATCTCTTCCTACCTCAACAAATTCTTTTTCATTCTTCTCTACAGTCACCGAATTATTTTCAATCTGCCATTTTTGACCTTCAACAGAATTAACAAAAGTAACTTGTAAAGGTTGACCTAAACTTTGAGGCGACAAAATTAAATCTATAGAATTTTGATTCAGAATTAAACTATTAATTGGTGCGCCATAACCAGCCTGAACATCTTCCCATTCCCAATTAGGATTAACTCCTGTTCCTTCAAAATAACTATCATCCGCAATTAATTGATTAATATTTTCTATCCCCTGTTCCTTTAATTGTTGAGCCAAACTTTGCAGTTGAGTTTCTGTTAAACTAGGGTCGCCTCTACCCACAACATATATATTGCCATTCCCATCACCATAAACTGAAGTTCTAATTCTAAATTGAGGGCGAAGTTTTTGTAATACTGCTGCTGTTGTTAATAGTTTAGCCGTAGAAGCAGGAATGAAATAATATTCAGCATCCTGGTTATAAACTGTAGTTTTTTTCAATAAAGTTTCGACTAAAATTCCCCACCGAGAACGATTAAAAATTGGGCGATTAATTACAGTATCAATCCGATTACTTAATTCAGAGGGACAAATTGTTGTAGCAGTTTCCTGACTAAGTGCTATTAATGGATTGAGAAATACTAAAAGAAAAGTAATTTTCAAGAATTTAGAATTAAGAATTAATAATTTAGAATTACCTTTTCTTATAAATAAGAGGATTGGAGAGGCTTTATACCTGAATTTTTCGGTAATTTGTTTGAGAGAAAATTTAAACATTTGCTATTAATTAAAAATAGAGTGGCATATCAAATCCGCTTTTCTTTAGTTAAGACTTACCTATAAGCGCTATTGGTAGGGTGTGTTAGCGCACTTCGTAACTGAGCGAGTCACCTTATGTAGTGCCTTTGCGTAAGTACTGTTAGTATTATTTAGTATTTAGTAATAAGAATCAATATTGTAGGGGCAAACGGCCGTTTGCCCCTCCTGACGGTAAATTCTAGGCGTTGCTGATTCTGGGTATGATGCAAGCCCCCCTAACCCCCCAATTTTGGGGGGGAATAAAACTCTAAAATTCCCCCAAAAATTGGGGATGCGCGGGGGCTTGACGAGAACCGTAGCAAGCAGATTTGATATCATATAAAATGTAATTGGGCTAATTTGATAAAATATTGAATTACTCAATTCAATTATTACAAATAACTATCACAAAATAGCAGAATAAATTTATGAATATAGCAACCGAAAATAAAATATTAACTGACCAAGAATTTCAGGAATTATCAGAAGATGGCAGTCATTATGAATTAATTAATGGAGAAGTTGTTGATATGGGAAATTCGGGAATGGAACATGGTAATATTACTGCTTATCTATGTGGCGTAATAGAATTATATGCTCGTCCTAAAAAATTAGGTGTAACTTGCGATTCTAGTACAGCCTTTACTTTCAAATCGGGTAATAAACGTTCTCCAGATATTTCTTTTGTTTCCCAAGACCGTTTATTAGGATTAAAGCGATGTAAGCATTCAGCTATTAGCTGTCAGCTCTCAGCTTTTATAAGAGGATTTTAATATATAGATTTAAAGGCGGCTTTTGTAGTGAAATTTAATTCTTATTCAATTAGTAAAGCTTTTATCTAAAACTAAAAAGAAGCAATAGCTGATGGCTGAGAGCTGACGGCTTAATGCTTACAAAGCGATTACCTAAAGGTTATTTTCAAGGTGCTCCCGATTTAGCAGTAGAGGTAATTTATCCCAATAATACATTTGAGGAACTACATCAAAAAATTGTTGAATACTTTGAAAATAACTGTCGGTTAGTTTGGGTAATTAATCCTGATAAAAAATCAGTTTTAGTCTACCATAAACCACAACCAGATAAATTATTACAAGTTGCTGATAATTTAGATGGAGAAGATATTTTACCAGGCTTTATATTACCAGTAACAGACTTATTTATGGAGTTGAATTTCTAAAATAATTGTTAAATTTGGAATAAGCATTCAGCCGTCAGCTATTAGCCATCAGCTATTGCTTTTAGTTTACTATAAAAGCTTTATTAATTGTCTTACTATAAAAGTTGGCTTCCTTACCCTTAAAGTCTATATTAATTTACAGCGGTTTTCATTTCAGTAGACCACAGTAGGGACGTTGCATGCAACGTCCCTACTGGGTTTTGGTTATGGCGATGTGGTTCATCAATTTGAAAAGTGCTGTAAACACTGTCCTATATGAGAGAATCTTGTTGCACTCTAGCTGACTGCTAATAGCTGAATGCTTACAATTGGGAAAAGACAATTAGTATAATAGAATAAACAACAAAAACTTATAGATAACTATGACAAAAAAAACGACTCGACGTAACTTTATAATGACAAGCATTGCTGCTACAGGTAGTATAGTAGGTTGTGCTGCTGTCAATAAAAAATCTCAGACCAAAGTAGCATCTGCTAAAGAGCTACCCACCACATCCACAATGCCAGAACGAGTATTAGGTAAAACGGGTGTAAAAGTACCATTGTTAGGTTTAGGTGGAGCAGGAAAAACACCCCTAGATAAGAGTGGAAGCAAAAAAAAGTCAGTCGCAATAATTGAAACTGCTCTGTCTCTAGGAATTAGATATTTTGATACTGCTGCTAGTTATGGTGCAAGTGAAGAACATTTAGGGAAAGTGTTACCTGCTTATCGAAAAGATATATTTTTGGCAAGTAAGACAGGAAAACGCGACCGCGACGGAGCATGGCGGGAATTAGAGCGATCGCTAAAACGGTTAAATACAGATTATCTCGACTCGTGGCAGTTACACCATGTTTCATTTACAGAAACTTTGGATGAAATATTCAGTTCCCAAGGTGCTATCAAAGCAATGGAAGAAGCAAAAGAACAAGGTATAGTCAAATTTTCAGGAATTACAGGTCATCACGAACCTGATGTTATCGCTGAAGGACTACGTCGCTATCCATTTGACACTACTCTGGTTACTATTAATGCTGCTGACAAACATCATCCCCGACCATTTGCTCCTACTGTGTTACCTGTTGCGCAACAAAAAAATGTAGGTGTTATTGGAATGAAAATACCTGCTTACGGCAAGTTACTCCGACCAGGGGTATTGAATATGCAGGAAGCGATGGGATATGTATTGTCCTTAGAAGGTGTACATTGTTGTATCGTAGCGACAGAGTCTGTGGAAATGTTGCAGTCTAATGTTAGGGTCGCCCAAACATTTCAGCAGTTAACTCAACAGGACATGGGAGCGATCGAGCAAAAAACAGCCAGTGTTTGGCAAGAAAATACTTTCTTCCGTGCTTGGACTTGAGGGGTGAAGCTACCCTAATATAATGTCAGGACTTACGCAAATTAATCTTGAAAACACCATCTGTAGGTGCGCATTCGCTCTCCGCAAAGCTCCGCTAACGCCCTCACTGGATAAGCGTGTCCGTCCGTAAGTCCTGAATATCTTAGAAAGAATAGTTTTGTGGTACACGAATTAATTAAAAATAGCAAATACTATTGAATTAATAGAAATTATGAAATCATATTTATTAATTTCCCTGAAATTGCTTTTGCTTACTCTTGCTACCTTGAGTCAATCTTCTATTGCTCATTCTCGCGAACCTTATGGGAAAGGTCTGACTTACATTGAAAAGTTACCTGAACCTCAAGATGTTGTAAAAGAAGAATTAAAGAAGCAAGAGGCTACACTTAAGCAACTTGAATTAGCCGAAAAATCGGCAGGAAAACCATTACTAAGTTATGGTAGTTCTAGTGAAGTTACAAATAGTAAAAATTTTGACTATGTTGGTGAATGTGTGCCAGCAAATGGGAATGGTGAAGATGAATCTGTTTCTTGTAGAGAGAAACTTCTAGGGAAAATGTGTGAAACACAGCTAATGCTAGAAACAGCTAATAATAATACTACTAATTTTTGTCAGCAATATTTTGATTTAGCTACATCATATAGTCAAGACGACATTTGCGTTGTGTGGCCTTTCCATATTGAGCATTATCAGCATCTAGATAATAATTCTCTTAAAAAACTATTACTTGCTTGTCAACAAGCGCTACTAGAAAAAATTTCTCAACCTCCCCGTCGTTATTATTCTACAGCAGGATTCATGTTGCGAAATTTGAAGGAAATATATTTTGCACTCAAAGATTATTCTGGAGCCAAAGATTTTTTTACTGACATTATTAAGGTAGCCAAGAAAAAAGATAAACAAGCTAATCGTGAATCCTCTAAAGACATTTCTTGGAATACAAAGAATATAATTTATCCGGCATTAAATATTCTGGGAGATATATATTTTGCCACAGAAGATTGGGATAAAGCTATGAATCTGTACTTAGAAGCAAATTCAATTTATACTAAACATAATAACGATCATCAAACTGGCCGTGTCTATTCTTTCCTAGCTGGGGGATTAGCAACTTTACCTGGTGGTTCTTTATCTCCAGCTTCTATAGCCCGAACTTATAGTTTCGTTGGCAATCGTTCTAGACTTGCCTTGATTATGGCAATGAAAGGTCAAACTAATGATGCCAAAAAATTACTTGATGATAGTATCAAAGATTTAGAGAAAGTATCTAAGGAGCAAGTCGATAAGGCAGATGTAATTGCTCTTCAAGAAATTGGTACACCTCTCTATACTACTCAACAATTGCTGCTGACAAATGATAAAGAATATGGAAAAGCTTTAGAGTATGCCGATCGCTCCCGTTCACTTTCCTATATTTTTAGTCTTGAAGGTTTATCCAGAGATATTCCAGATGTTTTATCTTTTCAGGAAATGCAAGTTTTTGCCAAAGACCAAAAAGCAACACTCGTTCTTTACTCCATCCCAGATTTACCTATATATGACTACGATAAATTTCAAGCAAGAGAAAATAAAGTCTTAATTTGGGTAATCCAGCCAAATGGTAAGCTTAACTTTCGAGAAGTTGATGTTTCATCGGTCTTGAACCAATCTAACTCTAGCTCAGAATTTAATAATATCAAATCAACTAGATTTGTATACGGCGCTGTCAATTCAACTATATTTATATATGGCGCTATAGTATTAGTTAGTATAGGAGCTTTTACTATACTTTCCCCAAATCATAGAAGGATAGGAGTTGCTGCGTTAATTGGGATAAGTTCTGGTTTGGTGCTGACAAATACATTCAACTCATTGACAAAAATTGAATTAAAAGATCGGGAAACTACAGGACAAACTGTTGCTTTATCAAATCTCACAAAAGATACCCTTTTAGCAATAAAAAATCGCGACAGCAATCAAACTTCTCTATTAAAAAAATTATATCAAGTGCTGATTGAACCCATACAAAATACCTTACCTACTAATCCTGATGAACATATTGTCTTTATTCCCTATCGAGGTTTACATCGCGTTCCCTTTGCATCACTCATATCATCTGATAATAAGTATTTAATCGATCAGCATACTATACGAATAGCTCCCTCGATCCAAGCTCTAAAATTTATTACAGAAAGAGCTGCTAGTGCAAAAAGAGTAGGCAATGATTACTTAATTGTCGGTAATCCAAAGATGTCAGAAGTGTCCATTGGTTCTCTTGGAGTAATTAAAGTACCAGCTCAACTACCTTCTGCTGAGGTTGAAGCCAGAGAAATTGCTAAACTTTATGGTACAACCCCTCTTATTGGTAGAGATGCTTCTATTGAGAGAGTTCAAAGCAAGCTATTTAACTCGCGAATTTTACACTTTGCGACTCATGGTTTTCTTAATATTGGTGATAGTAGAGCTGGTCTTGTCATGACTTCTGGAGTATTAGATACTCGCGATCTTTATTCAAATCGATTTATGGCAGAGATGGCAGTTTTAAGTGCTTGCAATACCGGGTTAGGAACAGAAACTGTGGAAGGAAACTTGGGATTAACTCGTCCGTTTCTGATTGGAGGAGTACCTACGGTTGTTTCTTCTTTGTGGTCAGTACCTGATCGCTCTACAAGAGAACTAATGATTGACTTTTATCAGAACTTGAAAAATACCTCTGATCAAGCAAAAGCTCTACGTCAAGCTATGTTAAACGCAAAAGGGAAGCGTTCCGATCCAGTTGACTGGTCAGCATTTACCCTGACTGGTTTAGGAGAATCTCCGAAAGCTTCTGCATCTAGATCTGTTAAGCAAGTTGTTGGCTATTTGTCATGTGGTAGATCATACGCTCGCGGAGGTGGTGTGGGTGAAAATTCGCGAGACTTATTGTCTGCAACTCTCGAATCAACTCCCAATGGTTTCACTCTTGCATTGACTGAAGCTGATGGGTCAAAACATAAGCTCAATCTCGACGATCAAAATTTAGTTTTGCTTAGTGCTAGTTCTTTTAGTGAAGAGAGAAATATGTGGGGTCCATGGAACCTGGTTGCTAATTCAAATTCACCTTTTGAGATAAAATCTGATGGCTCTTTTGATACGATAGTGGTAGTTAGTACCCGCTCTGTTTGTAAATTTGTAGGCAAAGTTGAATTTATCGGTGATGCAGCAGATAAATTAGCACGAACTCAGAGATAATGGTTGAAACGAAGCATATTTTTAACTAATTTTTCACCTAAAAAAATATGCTTCACAGACGCATTGACTATCCTTTTATGAGGAGAGAAAACTTTACATCAAAAAGTTCTTTTAGTTCTTTAGAATCTTGACTCAGAAGGACTACCATTAGTAGTTGGAGCATTCTGCCAATATTCAAACACTCTTATATAAGAGCCACCATCACGCTCTACTGTAAGACCTCCAGAATGTCGAAAAGCAATAACTTCCTGTAAAACATCATCAACATTTTCTCCAGACTTTAACGTTATTAGTAAGTTTTGATCGTTACACTGAGAATCTTTAATTTCTTTACTAACACAGAGAGTCGGATAATTATTTAAACTCCCAGAAAAAATATAATCAATAATCCCATTATTATAATATATTTGTAACCTCCTAGAAACCTCTTGGCAACGAGTCTGTGGGTCCCATTTTGGCCCCCAAGAAGTATCCTTCCAAAAAAACATTGGAACATCTGCTTTAGAGGATGAACGTATTATTGTAGCTGGAACATTTTCTCCTTCTGGAGTTTTATATGAGCCGCAAAAAAAGGAAAGATTCGGACTTTGAATATTTTTCTCTGGTAGATTTTTCTCTGAGGAAGGTGAATTATTATCATCTGAACTATCCGAACTTAACATTGGGATAAAAGCAGCTAATATACTAGCTAATATACTTCCAGCAAAACCTATCAGAGCAACAATAATGTCTGTTTTTTTCATTATTAATAAATTTGGTATAGCAGTACATTTAAAAATAACCTCACAATCAATAGCTTAAAATCCTGATTATTTTGATATGATATAGCGCTACGCATTAAGGTTAGGACATTTCTCAACCCTAAAACCCTTTAACAGTTTACTATTCCCTATTCCCTAGCGCGTAACGCTATAGATAAAATTATATTGAAAACAAAAAACGCCCCCCAATAAAATTGGAGAGCGTTTAGATTAGCTAACTAAAGCTAACTTAGAAATTAACCATTGATAGAAGGAGCTTCTACAGCAGCTAAATCTAATGGGAAGTTGTGAGCATTACGCTCGTGCATTACTTCCATACCTAAGTTCGCACGGTTGATGATGTCTGCCCAGGTATTTACTACACGACCACTGGAGTCGATGATGGACTGGTTGAAGTTGAAACCATTCAAGTTGAAGGCCATTGTGGATACACCTAGAGCGGTGAACCAAATTCCTACTACTGGCCATGCTCCTAAGAAGAAGTGTAAGGAACGGCTGTTGTTGAATGACGCATATTGGAAGATTAAACGACCGAAGTAGCCGTGAGCTGCTACGATGTTGTATGTTTCTTCTTCTTGAC